>JBAZBK010000025.1:0-87744 GCA_041671505.1 Thermoanaerobaculia bacterium
GCAAGAGTAGCTTGCCCGGGCGACGGCCTAACTAAGCGCATGCAGCGGATGCGGTCGCGCAACACCATGCATCGCAACGTGTTAGAGTATCCCGTGCGCGTCCGCACCGCTGATGCGCAGCCGTTAGCCGGATCGAGGGAACACCATCATCTTGAAAAACGTCACGCTTCTCTTGTTACTTCTCGCTGCCACCGGTTGCAGAACGGCAACTGTGGAGTACTTTTGGAACGAAAAGGCATCGGCGGAGATTCGGTGCTTTCGAACGGTTTACATCGAACAGAGAGCGAACGAGGGAGTATTTGAGACCGACCCGGCCCTAACGAAAGCAATTCGCAAAGCAGCCCGCGGTCGGTCGCTAGGATTCCATTTTGTCGATTCCGTCGAACGAGCCGACGTCGTCATCGGAGTAATGAAGAGCCCGAAGGTCGTGACCACGCACGACGACGCGCCCGTGGACACAACCTGGACGATGGACGTTGCTTCCCGCGAAGACTCCATCCGTACGCGCTCCAGTCAACCGCCTGAAAGAATCATGGTCACCGGAGAGATCAGCTTTGGGGTGTCAATCCCGAAGCAAGTCATGGACGCGCTGGAACTCGTATCTGAGCGAACGTGTGACGAATGATCCGGCTAACTATCGCGCTCAAGCCGACTTCAACGCGCCACACCATGTGCTGTAAGCTGTTCGGGCAGCGCGGGCGCGTTGAAGCGGCTTAGCGCTGGCGTTAGATGGCGGAGATCGAGTTGCATCTCACGAGAGCAAGTTGGTGGGCTTGGGCGGTCTCCGCGGTCTACCCCGTGTTCGGAGGACTTCAGGTAATCGCAGGAGCGATCACCGAAATTTGTACTCCAACCGGGAAGCAGCTCCCAGATTCGATCAAACCTGTAGTCATCCTGTCCGTGGCGGTCGTCGGCGTCGTCGTGTATTTCGCTGCTTTGATGCGCCCCAGTCGCCTGCTTTTCGCTTGCCTGTTCCTCGTGGGGCTTGCCGCGTTTGCCTTCGTCGGTCGTGAGGCCATCAAGGAGCCCAGCGCGGGAGCCGCTTTCTTCGTCGGCAACGCGGCAATTTTTCTCGTCGTCTCCCTAGCCTGCGTCGCCCAAAAGCACGAACCAAACCGCCATCTAACATAGCTGCTCCAGCGGACAGCGTCGCGCAGCACCATGCATCGCTGCGTGATACAGTTTGTCGTGCGCGCCGCTGCCGCTGAGCAGCGGGCGTTAGGGCGCGAGGGAATGCGTAATCCATTTCGAAGGAAAGACACCTCTCTGCCGCCGTGTCCCCCCGGCTTCGAAGATCTTTGGGTGACGGTGCACGTACACTTTCGTCATCCGCTGAATGACGCCGATGATCCCGGCCAACCGCCGGCGGAGGGTTACTACCAGGTGCTGGGACTCAGGATTCCTACCGGATCCCTGCGAAGCTCCCTGCCAAACGTGGTTACGGACGGTGAGATTGGCTGGCCAGATACCGAGTGGCGTGCCGTGGACCCCGCCACGCTGAAGGCAGATCTCCGCAAGCAAATCACGTCACCTCAGTCGGACGGCATTTGGTTCCGCAGCGGACGCGTCGTCTACGCAGAAACAGGGGAACTAGGAGCGTCGGAGGCGCAAGACGAAACGCCCTCGTCGGCGCGCCCTAACTAAGCGGTTGCACCCGACGTGAACGCGCGCCACGGGTGCCGCAACCTGTTAGAATAGCCCGTGCGCGTTCACGCGGGTGAACCGCAGCCGTTAGGCAGCCCGCGGCACGCGCTAGAGATCGTCCGGCGTGAGCCCAGTTCGCTTCGCAATTCGGGCCAGCATTCGTGGTCCGATCTCCTCATTTTCGTGGAAAGCGAAAACGAAATTCGGAAATCCGGACCGAGAGAGTGTTCGGTGAGACCCACTCTGGCGTTCTAGCGACCACCCGATTCGAAGCAATGCAGAAAGGAGACGGTTGGCCCGAGTCGATGGCCAGTTGGTCATCGGGCTAGGGCGAACACTTCACGCAGTTCAGGCACGGTTTCCCCGTGCTCCAATCGGTCGGCGAGAACCCTGAGCGCAAGCGCCTTGGCCCTGTCCATGGCTTCGCGCTCGGTTGCGCCGTAGGCCATAACCCCAGGAAGTTCAGTGACTTCCGCGAGCCAGCGGCCGTCGACCTCTTGCTCCAAGTCCAGCGTCAAGTGTTCCATCCCAATCATGGTACCGCAAAGCACCGATGGAGCGAAGAGTGGTGGGCTTTGGCAAGGTCGCTAAGCGCGCTGTCGAGGGGCTGCCTAACAAGCGGTTGCACCCGACGAGGACGCGCGTCTCAAGTGTTCCAACCTGTTAGAATGTCCCGTGCGCGTCCTCGCGGGTGAACCGCAGGCGTTAGGTGGCCGGGGATCCGGGAAGAATCGTGTCGAGCATGGTGCAGGTTGGCGACATCGTGGCGATCCCCGTAGATGGAGCAACGCATCGCGCCGAGGTGCTTTTTGTCTCCTCGTACTTCCTGAACCTGATCCTAATCGGACTCCTTGGACGAGATCAGCCAAACTGGCCGTACGTGGCTCTGGTCTACACGAGCCGAGAGTCAATACCCAACCCGTGGCCGATCGTAGGTACCTCGGGCAAGGCTCCTCCCATTTCCTTGTCCACGAGAGTCGTTGCTCAAAACGTGTGGGTTGGAGATGAGCAAGGGCGGGTCGCAACCTCCGTTGATAGGGACCGGTTCCCACTCATGAGAGTCGCGGGTCAAACCGCCGTGGAGCGCATCATTCGAGAGGTGATCGGGAAAGTTCCTACCTCTCTCGTAACGAGGAAAATCCTCCAGCAAACGGAGAGTTTGCGCTTGGCGCTGACGGCCACCTAACAACGCGCTCAAGCCGACTTCTACGCGCCACACCAGGTGTCGTAAACTGTTCCGGCAGCGCGGGCGCGTTGAAGCGGCTTAGCGCTGGCGTTAGGCGGCACCGGGCAAAGTTGCGCGCGCCCCAGTCGGTGCCGATGGACGTGGGGTAGAATGGGCGCGTGAACTTCGGTTGGGACATCCGGAAAGCAGCGTTGAATCTCGAGAAGCACGGAGTCTCATTCGAGGAGGCCGTGACTGCCTTCGACGATGCGCGAGCGAGGATATTTCCCGATCTAACCCACTCGGAAGGCGAAGATCGCGAGATTCTCGTGGGGTTTTCTGCCCGGCATCGACTTCTCTTGGTATCCTTTAGGGAGCGAGACGAGATGGTGAGAATCATTTCGGCCAGAACGGCAACCCCTCGCGAGCGACGAAAGCATGAAGAAAACAGCTAGACCTCAGGGATCAGATCTTCGGGCTGAGTATGATTTCGACTATTCCAAGTCGAAACCGAACCGCTTTGCCGCGAAAATGAAAGACTCCATCGCGGTTGTCCTTGAGCCCGACGTTGCTGCCGTCTTTCACGATTCCAAGTCTGTGAACACTCTGCTTCGGTCGGTCATCGCTGCACTGCCGCGAGAGAAGAAATTCCGCAAGTCCGCTGCTAAGGGTGCCGCCTAACTAGGCGCTCAAGCGGATTTCAACGCGCCACTTAGAGTTTGGCAGGCTGTTGCGGCAGCGCAGGCGCGTTGAAACCGCTTAGCGCTAGCGTTAGGCGTTTCTGGGACAAGCATGTTATTTCGTGTATCTGGTTCTGACGTGTTCGTGTGTGGCACGGTCCACTTTCTGCCGGATGGCGTGCGATTACCCTCCGCGTTGTTCTCGACAGTTGCTTCGGCGGATGACTGCATTTTCGAGAGCGACCTCGAAAACGCTTCCGAACCGGAATATGCACGATATCCGGGCGATGACTCAATCAGCGAGCACATTTCGAGTGATCTATTCGATAGGGTTTCTGACTTGTGCGCCGACCTTGACCTCTCTGGCCTTCTCCCCAAATTCAAGCCGTGGTGGGTCACGGTTGTCATCGGAGTGCATCTGATTCACCGAGCCGGCTACAGGTTGGATTCGGGTGTCGACCGCCAGCTTTGGAATGCCGCAAAACGTGCAGGAAAGTTGCCGTTCGTTTTGGAATCGATAGAAGCTTTGCGAGCCTTCGACGTGGCGCCGATAGCCGAGCAGATTGACCGGTTGGAGTTTGTCGTTTCCAACCCTGATCTCGCGGGACCTCATGTTCAACGGTTGTATGAAGCGTGGCAAGCCGGGGACGCTGCTACGCTAACGCAAGAACTCCAGACCCAGATCAGGTTAAGCCCAGTGACGTATCGTGCTCTCATCCCTGATCGGAATCGCCGTTGGCTTCCGCAGATTCTCGCCGCCATCGACCGAGGTCGGTCTGCGGTGTTTGTGGTAGGGGCGCTTCACCTGGCGGGGGACTACAGCTTGCAACGTCTACTCGGAGAGCACGGCAAGCTCCTCTTGCCGGTGTAGCGGAAACGCCTAACTGTCCGCTGCAGCCGACGACGACGCGGCACTCAAAGTAGCGTAAACTGTTCGGGTAGCGAGGCCGCGTCGTCGCGGCTGAGCGCTAGCGTTAGGCGTGGAATGAGAAAATACTATTCGCTACTGGGCGGTGTCCTCGTACTCGTCGGAATCGTGCTCTGGTGGGTGACGGTGGCGTACCGAAAGCAGTTCACCTACGATGGCCCAAGTCACCTCGTGAAGATCGCCCTAAAGACGGCGGCTTTCGCAGCTTGGACGGGCGGCGGCCTCTTGATTGCCCGCCGTCGTCGCGTTGTGGACGAGGATTTGAGCCCTTCAGAGTTCGCGGAGGTCTACTACGGTTCCGAGCCACGATCCGCCGAGGCCGCGCTGCGCGTTCGCTCGTTCCTGGAACAGCACTTGATCAGACCTCTTCCGAGGCTGCATCCATTCATGAACCTCGAGCGAGACCTCGGATTTCCACTCAGCCGCGTTTCAACCCACGAGGCGGAGGTGTTCTCTGCTTCGCTTGGAGTCAGGCTAGGTGGCGGGCGCCTGGCGAGCGTTTCCACGGTAGAGGATCTCATTGAACTCGTGGCCGAAGATATTCAGGCGTCGGGTGGAGGCGGCCACGCCTAACTATCCGATGCAGCCGACCGCGACGCGGCACTCAAGGCGGCGTAAACTGTTCGGGTAGCGAGGCCGCGTCGCGGCGGCTGAGCGCTAGCGTTCGGCGGTGCAGGCATGATTCGGCGCAAATGCGACGACCCAGGTGACGAATGAAAACATTTGAAAGAGTGCTGTTTCTCGTAGCATTCCTATTCATCGATATCTACGTCACAGGCCACATCTATCATCTCTGGCTGGAGCCCAAGTCCTCGGTCATGGATGAGTTCAAGGATGAGGCAGAAGGTGCGATCTCATCGGCGACTGACATTCAGCAGTTGCTTTCCCGCTACCGTCCCATCCATGAGGCGGTCAAAGCTGCAGAGAAACAGAACGCAGGGAAGCCTCCGGAAGAATGGCGGTTCGAAGAAGAAGAGCCGTTCAAGAGTGAAGCGACGCTTCGCCAAGGGATTCAGGAGTGGGAAGAGAGAAGGAAGGAGTTGTTTGAAACTCGAGTCTACTGGTGCTTCGGCCTCATCACCGCGCTGGTTGGGCTTGCGCTTCATGCCAAGGTCAGTCGGTGGCTCGGCTTGGCCTTCCTCGCCACGGGATTTTCGGAACTCATCTGGTGGTGCTCTCCCTCGTGGATAAGTCGAGCGACGGCAGAGTCTGATCGGCTGCTCGCAAACAAGTTGGCTCTCGCTGCGGCCACTGCGGTCCTTCTCGTTGCAGTTGCACGTGCTCTTGGCATACTCAAGAATGAGTCATTCGGCAATGTCGCGGAGGCACCGCCTAACTAGTCGCAGGCGACGAAGACGCGGCACACCATGTGTCGTAAACTGTTCGGGCAGCTCGGCCGCCTCTTCGCGCCTGAGCTCTGTACGTTAGACGGCGCAGGGTAGGAGATTCTAGTGAAACGCATTGGATTGGCACTTTTCGGTGTGCTGCTCGTCGGTTTGCACCTGGGTGTGGCCGCGGACGAATTCACCGAAGACGTATTGCTTCCTGTTTTCGTCGCGGACTATCCAGGTGCGCAAGGGTCGATCTGGGCGAGCGAGTTTGTCGTTTATAACTCTTCCACAACTCCCATCAGCCTGAGTCCAGTGTGCGCCGTGGCGGTGCCCTGCATCTCGTTTTGGGCGCCCGCGAAGTCGACCTCGCAGCCGATTCCCATTCCGGAAAACGCGGACGGCTCTCCGGGATACAACGTCAAAATCACGCACCAGGACCTCCCGTTCCTTGCTCTCCAATTACGGGTGTTCGACAGATCACGGGCGGGCCTCAACTTCGGGACTACGATCCCCGTGGTTCGTTGGTCAACGGTGCACTCCAACGTGGTTCGCTTTGCACGCGTACCGGCAGATCCGCGGTTTCGTCACACGCTCCGAATCTACTCCCAGGATGGGTACGACTCGAAGGTCACGGTCCGATACTTCTCGGATGCTCAAACGGAAGGTGCTCCACTTTTCAGTCGCGAGTACTCCCTGGTCGATTCCAATGAACTCAACCCCGGGTACCTGGAGCTCTCGTCGCTCAGCTTGCCACCCTTCGACGGCGGAGCCTACCTCCGCATCGAGGTGACCGCCGCCGCGGAAAAGCGAATTTGGGGCCTTCTGAGCGTCACAAACATGGATACGCAGTTTGTCACCGTGCTTGGTTCAGAGTAGCGCCGTCTAACATGGTCGCGAGAACGTGTGAAAACCCGCGAAGCGCGCCAATCAGTGGACTTTCTGCGTTGCAATCGCGATGGCCTCAGGGAGGCAGTGGTCCGTTAGGCGAAATCTCGCACGAATCCGACATGCTCGGTGGACCGGCAATCCACGTGCCAGGAGTTTTCACACAGTCTCGTCGCTCCAGCCGATCCCGTCGCGCATCACGGTCTCCGTAGGTTGTATCATCAGCGAAGCGCGCCGGGTCGGCTGAGCTCCGGGCGTTAGGCGGTCGGGGACACGTTCGCTTGGGCGGGAAATTTGACAGGCCAGATGGCAGAACCTATAATGCCAGATGGCAGGAATCAAAATGGATCAGGCGCTACTCGTCGAAAAGGCCCGCGGTGGATCCGCTGACATCAAATCGTACTGGGAACTCGCAAAGTCTGGTCATGCGACACCCTATCTGTTCGTTTCTCTCGTCGGGCTCAAGGTGTTTGACTCGAAGAAGCTCCTGACGTTGGTATCAAAGGGTTTACCAGTTCAAACACTCGTCCGCTTTCAGAAGAACACGTTGTTCTCAACGAGCGATATCGAAGAGCTTGTGGCGATTGCGCCTCGGACCCTTCACCGTCGAAAGGAACAGGGTCGGCTTGCTCCGGAAGAGTCCGATCGCCTTCTGCGGGTTACGAGACTCTTTGCGAAGGCGCTTGAGCTGTTCGAAGGCGATGTCCACGCTGCACGGACTTGGTTTCGAACGTCAGCAAGAGCCCTCGGTGGCGCGTCCCCATTCCGCCTCGCCCAAACTGACCTTGGATCACGAGAGGTTGAGGCGCTGATCGACCGTCTCGAACACGGAGTTCTCACGTAGTGCTGAGGATCTGGCGCCTTACCAAGACCAAGTATTCTGCATCCGCGTGGGATGGAGAGGGTGCTGCGGCCGTCGGCGGTCGGTGGAACAGCGTCGGGACGCCGGTGGTGTATACATCGGCAACGCTTTCTCTTGCGCTCGTCGAGACGCTGGTGCACCTTCCGAGCGGCGTTCTTCCCGCATACACTGCGATTCCCATCGAATTGCCCGAGTCCCTTGTCACGATTCTGGAATCGTCGGCATTACCGCCAAACTGGAAGGACGAGCCGCCGCCAGCAGCGACTCAGGCACTTGGCGACGCATGGGCCTACCGTAAAGAAAGCGTTGCGCTCAAAGTTCCTAGCGTGGTCGTTCCCGAAGAGTTCAACTACATGTTGAATCCCAATCACGCGGAGTTTGCTCGAGCGACAATTGGTACGCCGAGACCCTTTCCGTTTGATCCGCGGTTAGTCGTTCCGTAGAGCTGGAATGGCGACCGATATCAGGGTTCAGGATCGGACCGTACTTGGAAGCGAATGTGACTGTCCTATTTCGGTTGCTGCGAACCCTGTACACATCGTCGTGGCAGAGAGAATCCAGTCGCGCTACGTCTTTGACCTGAGTCTCCAGAGAAGCTGCGGCCCCGAGGAGCGGCGGTCTGACAAGGGCGCTGCAACCAATCCCGTCGCGCGTCACGGTTCACCTGAGTTGTATTATCAGCGGAGCGCGCCGGGCCGGCTGAGCGCCGGTCGTTAGGCCGGGAATAGCTTTCTGTACCCTTTCGGAGACGCCGCGTACCCTTCGGTGGTCAATCAGGTTCACCCCATGGCGTCGTCAGTCGCGCCTGAGGCCACGTGGACTGCGTCTGATCATGGCGCGGTTCATGCTACGTGAAACGTCGAAAGCCACTTCGGCACACGCGAGAAGGGGGACAGGTTGAAACGAAGCGGTGCATTCTTACCGATACTTCTCTCGTCGGTCGTGACAATGTCCTGCGCAAGCTTGCTCCTCGTCCTGTCCGCCGTTTCTCTCTCAGCGGATCGCCTTGCTTCGGACGTGCAGCTCCGGCTCTACATCGATCCCGATTCGAATGTTTCACTTCGGCAGCTGTTTGTGTCCAAACTCGCGCGCGGGCGGCCGATCGTCCTCGTGAAGGCAGCAGAGGAGGCGGATGCAACGATCTCGATTCAAGTCTATCGAAAAGGGCCGAGACAGTCGTTCGACCGCCTCACCGTCACGACTCACGCCGACGTAGGCGGCGAGGCGCTGGGCCCGTTCGCGGCTTCGGGCGAGCGGGGGGCGGCTGTCGAGTTGGCGACCACGCGGCTCGTCGAGGCGCTATGGGTGCTCTTCGACCCTTCCAGTCTGTCGGATGGGGCCATTGGGAGCCTCCCCGGGTTCGAGCACCGCAAGCCGAGCGAGGTGAAGGGGCACCTGCTCGATGCGGCGGTCTCCGAGGGGAGGAAAGGGAACTGGAGAGAGTCTACCGAGCTCTGGAAGCGGTACTTGACGCTCGTTCCCGATGACGATCTCGCTTACTACAACCTCGGCCTGACTCTGCTGCGGTGGGAGCACTGGCAGGACGCGAAGGAGGCCTTCCTTCGCAGTATCGAGCTCAACTACTCGAACGATCTGGCGCACTACAATCTCGGGTCCTGCTATTACCATCTCGGTGAGAATCGTCAGGCACGACGCAGCCTCGAGGCGGCGCTGAAGATGAATCCCGAACTCGAGTTGGCGAAGGAACTTCTGAAGCGGATTGCGAAGAAGAAATAGCGGCGCAGGTTGGTTCGCAGCGTAAAGAAAGAGGAAGGGCACGTCGAAGAGCACCGATTCGATCGTCTTCGACGTTTTGCTGTCGACGATTCCCATGCTCTTCCTGGCCGCGATTACCTGGCGCCTGGTTTGGCCGAGATGGAAACTGGTCGCGAAGATGCTGCTGCATCCGTGCATCTACGCCGTGCTCTCCATCGTCATCGGCCACTGGTGCATTCTCGTGGCGTGGATACATCAAGGAGTATTGGGCCTCGGCGGACATATCTGGTTCAGCCGCAAGCATGGATTCACCTGGTATGCGGTCGAAGATCCAGAGCGCTACGTGGCGTTGTCGAAGAAAACTGTCGAGTCCCTGTCCACCGAGCGACCTTCTCTTCGTTGAGCGCACCTCCGCTCGCGTTCGTCCATTCAGTCGCGGCGGCGCGTGGTCCGGCATCCGAAATTCGCATCATCATTGATCTCTCCGTCGAGTCGATTCGGCAGCCGGAGACGTTTCCGCGCAAAGCTCGTCACGGTGTAGTACCCGTGTCGCGAGGCATTCCCGCGACGAATACCGAGCTGGCACTCGAGGTGATCGACAATCACCGCCAGTTCCTCGGTGTGACCCCCTTCGCCTATCCCCACCAGAACGACGCCGCGATGATCCCGTAGAGGCCGATCAGGGCGACGCCTTCGAGCCACACCGACTCGCCGTCGTAGACGATCACCGCGCCGAGCGCCGCGGCAAAGCCTAGCGCGACGACGAGGAGCGGCGGCATGATCAGCGTGAGGTGGTGCGGGCTGAACAGGAAGCTCAGGATGACCAGCACCGGGATCAGCGCGAGCGCCACTTGGAGCGAGCTGTTGAGGATCACGCTCACCGCGTAGTCGGGCTTGTTGCGCGCCGCGAGCTGGATTCCGACCACGTTCTCCACTGCGTTGCCCGCGATCGCGACGACGACCAGCCCGGTGAAGGCCTGCGACAGGTGCAGCATCGCCATCGCCGGCTCCAGTGCGTCGACGAACCAGTCGGAAACGAAGGCTGCACCCACTCCCGCTGCGACCAGGACACCAATGGTCATCGGAAGGGGCCATGAGGCGTGCGGCGGCCTGACGCCTGGATTCGCGTTCTCCATCTCCTTCGGCAGCTCGCTCTTCAGCGAGTAGGGGACGCTCAGGATGAAGACGATGAGCAGCACGACGGCGCACGCGATGCTCAGCGCGTCCGCATGCGCCTCGGCCGGCGTGTGAAGCTCGTGCACGAGCGTCGGAAGCGTGAGCGCCGCGATGGCCAGCAACAGGAGCGTCGCAATGACTTTCGGCTGCTCGGAGGAGAAGCGCTGCGTTCCGTGTTTCAGGCCTCCCACGAGGATGGCGAGGCCGAGTACGAGAAGGCTGTTGGCGAGGATCGAGCCGATCACCGCCGCCTGAACGACGGCGACGAGACCGGCGCGCAGAGCGAAGATGCCGACGAAAAGCTCCGGAAGGTTACCGATCGCCGACTGGAGGACGCCCGTCGCGCCCGGGCCGAAGCGCTCGCCGAGCTGCTCGGTGGCGAGGCCCACGACCGATGCGAGTGTCGCGAGAGCGACGGCGGAGATGGCGAAGGGGAGCACGGCGCCGCGCCCGTGGAGAAATCCTGAGCCGACGCTCGCCACTGCGGCGCCGGAAACGGTCAGCAGTTGGTTCCGAGTCAGGTAGCGCATGAATGAAGAGAGTAATCCAGAAGCGATGCGCCGGAA
Organism: Thermoanaerobaculia bacterium; assembly: GCA_041671505.1. Lineage (GTDB taxonomy): Bacteria > Acidobacteriota > Thermoanaerobaculia > Gp7-AA8 > Gp7-AA8 > JACPDH01. The sequence goes on from JBAZBK010000025.1 coordinate 10,954, forward strand.
ACGGCGAGGGGAGGGCGGAGCGCGGTCGGTGCTTTGATTTCCCTCGAATCCCCGGTTATCGATGCCATGCGCCTTCGCGCAGCGCGCGCGCAGCGTTCTTCGTCGCTCCTTCCGGAGGCGCGGTCGTCTCGGTCGGCTCCTTTCTGCAGCAACAGCGCGAAGCGCAATGTCCGTCTCGGGGCCACGGTGCCTTCATCCGGAGCTATGCTTCTTCGGTGTGGCCCGTCGGACGCGAGGGCCGGCGCAGGGAGGAAGTCATCGTGGACATTCTTCGGGCCATCGGAAATACCTCGATCGTGAGCCTTCGCAGAGTCGTTCCGCCCGAGGCGGGCGAAGTGCTGGTGAAGCTCGAGTGGGAGAACCCGACCGGAAGCATGAAGGACCGGATGGCGCAGGCGGTCATTTCGGCCGCGGAGGCTGACGGCCGGCTGAAGCCTGGCGACACCGTGGTCGAGTACACGGGCGGGAGCACCGGCGCGTCGCTCGCGCTCGTCTGTGCCGCGAAGGGGTACCCGATCCGGATCGTGACGTCCGACGCGTTCAGCCGGGAAAAGCTCGACCAGATGGCTGCGTTAGGCGCGGAGCTGACGCTGGTGCCGAGCGAAGGAGGGCGCACGACGCGCAAGCTCATCCTCGACATGATCGAGGCCGCGCGTGCGATCAGCATTGAGCCGCACACATACTGGACCGACCAGCTCAACAATCACGACAGCATCGCGGGCTACTTCCCGCTCGCAGAGGAGATCTGGCGGCAGACCGACGGAAAGGTGGACGCCTTCGTCCACAGCGTCGGCACCGGGGCATCGTCTCGTGGCGTTGCCACCGTGTTGAAGCGGCTGAAGCCCGACGTGAGGATCGTCGCCGTCGAGCCGGCGGAGTCGTCGGTGCTGCTCGGTGGCGAGCCGGGGCCGCACAAGATCGAAGGCGTGGGGATCGGCTACAGGCCTCCGCTGTGGGAGCCGTCGCTCATGGACGGTATCGAGGCGGTATCCACGGAGGAGGCGAAGGCGATGACGCGACGCCTCGCGCGGGAAGAAGGGCTCTTCGCAGGAACGTCATCCGGAGCCAACGTGGTGGCCGCGATCCGTGTCGCGCGCCAGCTGGGGCCGACGGCGCGCGTCGTCACGCTCATGTGCGACTCGGGGCTCAAGTACCTGAACACCGACGTCTATCGAGCTGGATGAGGCGCGGGCGAATCGGGGCCCGGCACGGGAGGCTCGGGGAGGCGGTTCTCACGGCTGATGACGGGGTCAGGCGAAAGGGTCATGGCTCCGCGCATCGGCTGGAGACGGGAAATCACAGAAGCGGTGGAAGATCGAAGCTCTGATCTTCATCCGTGCTCCGTCGTTCGTCGAGTGACGACCTGCTGCTCGCGCGTGCGCTTCGTGCCTGTGCTACTTGCCGGACTTCTTGCCGGCAAACGTCGGGGTGGGCGGGGCCTGCTTCTTCGCCGCCGCATCTGCACTGTTCTTCTTCTTGCTGCTGTCCTGCTGCTTCTGTTTGTTCTTCGACTTCGGTGAGGAATCTCCCATGCTGCACCGTCCTTGGTGGCCACAAAGCGACGCGGCCGACTTCGGTATACCACAGTGCCACTGCATCCTGCGCGAGAACGTAGGGCCAGGCGTCTCGATGGCGGGACGTCCTGACCAGTGGCCTTGATTCATGAACATGACCCTGAAGTCAGAACGGAGAACGTTAAAGTTTGAACCCGGAAAGGGGCTCCGGGTGGTGGTTTCCGGGTTCCCAATTCATCGTTCAACGTTCTAACTTCGGATTCCCTCTCTTGACTTCAGGCCATTCGCCATGACCCCGGTTTCCTCACCGCTCTCATTGCCCCGCCTGCAGCCTTACCACTCTCGTCCCGAGGTCGCCGGACGTGCCGTCCTGCAGGGCGAAGGAGAGCTTGCGCGTATCGGGTCTGACTCGCACGGTGAACGAATACGAGATCGGGTTAGGCAGCTGACGAGCGTCCGGGTTGTCGAAATCGAGCTGCTGCCGCATCGCGCTCACGTCACTTGCGTCGCCCAGCTCGCGCCCGGAGGTGACGAAGACCGTGAACCCGCCTCGTACGCGACCGTCGTGGTCCTCGAGCAGTACCAGCGCCTTCGGGTCGATTGCGAGCTCCACCGGAACGAGCACGAATCGCCCGTCACGCTTCCGCGCTCCAATCCGGACGTCGAACGCGGGGCCCTTCGATTCGTCGGGCACGGAGAGATAGAGGTTCGTCGTCACGAGGTCGCGAATGCGGCTCGCCTCGGAGAGGTGTACGACCGATTCTCGCGCGCGGACGTGGTACGACTTGTTCTTCGCCGTCACTTTGATCGCCCGCGGCTTGTCGTCCGCGGGTGACGTGATCCTGTAGCCGAGCGAGTAGTAGACGTCGAGCTCGCGCGCCGCGCGCTCGAGGAACCGCGCACTCTGCTGCGGCCCCAGCGCGCTCAGCCCCCCGGTCCGCTTCGCGAGCGCGAGCAATCCTCCCGCCTCGTCGAAGGCGCGTCCGTAGCCGGCCGCGAGCGGAGCCTGTGCGTTCATGCCGGGGAGGAAGCCGCCTCGGTCGGGAGTGACGAAGCTGTCACGCATCCCAGGGGGGTGGAACGCGTGGATCGTCATGCCATACGCATTCGCGGTGTCGGCGAGCTGGTCGATCTCCGTCCGTGCATCGCAGTCGCGGCGCGGGCGCAACGAAAGATCGTCGCCCGCGAAGACGAGCATCTTCTTCATCTCGACCCGTGAGAAGGAGACGAGCAGATTGCGCAGTTCGCGCACCTTTCGCTTGATCAACGTGCATCGCTCTTCGTCGATGATGAAGGCTTGGAAGTCCGCCTCCGCCGCTGCATCGGTGAGCGGAGCGATTCCGAGCGCCCTCGAGAGCGCCTCGTCCCGCGCGGCCTGCTGGATCTGCAGCTCCGCGAGACGATCCGCAATCTCTTTCTCCTTTGACCCGAACGGCGTCTCCAGCGCGTCGAGCACGACTTTGAGCGCTTCCCGATCGGCAGTCGGTTCGAGCGAGACGCGCACTCTGTGCATCCAGGTGAGCACGCAGACGAGATCGCCGGGACGAAGCGCCTGTTTGAAGAAGGCGCGAACGCCCTCGAAGAACTTTACCCGTCGCGACGGCTCGATCTCGGCGATATCGACGAAAAGGAGGACGAGGCGCGGCTGCGCCGCACGCGCGTCGGCTGACTGCGAGACTGGAGCCTCCGGCGAGGCGGCCGTGGAACCGGAAGAGGCGGGGGACGCGCTGTCGACCACCGAGAAGTTCGTGATCGCCTGGAGCTTCCCTTCCTCGTACAGCTCGAAGTCGTCCTTCGTGAGCCCGCGGATCGGATTTCCGTCCCTGTCGGTCACGACGACGTCGACGTTCGCCACCGCGACCTCGACTCGCTCCACGAACTGGGCTCGAGCCGGCATCGCCGCGATGGCCTGGAGCGACGCAAGGAGAAGGGCGAGGCGCAGCGCTACGCGCGGCATGGCTCCGAACTATAAACTCGATCCACGACCGCCATGGTGAAGAAACGAGATCATCTCGTCGGGGTCACCATCACTCCGCTGCAGACCCGCATTCGCTCCGTAACGTGACGAACCGACGGGTCGGCATGTATTCTCGTTCCCGGGTCTTCTCACGAATGCGGATAGCTGGATCGTTTCGCGCGCTCGTCATCATCTGCTTCGCTGGCGCCGCTGCGGCGTCGCTCAGTGGCGATCCGCGGCCGGCCGATTCGATTCTCGGCGAATGGCGCGGAACCTCGATCTGCACGAACCGCGAGCTCGCGCCCGCCTGCAAGGACGAGTCGATCGTCTACCTCTTCACGCCTCTCCCGTCCGACGGCGCTCCGAAAGTTCACCTCGACGCGAGCAAGATCGTCGACGGGAAGGCCGCTCCCATGGGCGAGTTCGACCTGACCTGGGACGCCGGTGACGCGTCGTGGAGCGCCGAGATCCGAACGCCGCGCGTGCATGCACTCTGGTCGTACACGATCGACGGCGACCATCTCACCGGGACTCTCGCGGAGCTCCCGTCGAAGGCGCAGCTCCGCAAGGTCGACGCGACGCGGCAGACGCCGTCGAAGTAGCGGCATGGAGAGCTCCTGCACACACATGGAAAGCCGTGGTGATTTCGCCATCAAGAGGCACGACCCCAATGGCCTTAAGTTAAGGATTTCGCTTTGCCCAGCGGCCCGGCGTCATTCCGAGCTTCGCTTCCAAGAAACTGCCCGACTTGTGACGCCCGAGGGAGTTGTCGTCCCGACGACTGACCCCGCGAAGCGGGGGAAGGAGGAGGGACCTCGCAGGCTGGTACTCACATGCCATGAGCCAGAGAGTTTGCGACGAACCTCAACTGTACCAGCCTGCGAGATCCCTCCTCCCTCGCGCCGCTCGGTCGTCGGGATGACAATCCGTGCGCTCGTGGACGATGGCGCGAGCCTCGCGGCGGATTGCAGTTTCTTTCCGCAGGCGCTGCGCCGGCGCAGTGGGCCGCTCGGAATGACGGCGCTTTCGCTGGGATTTCGCTTAACTTAAGTCCATTGGGCACAACCCGGGAGGTTTCATGGCCATCAGCATCGTCCGACTCGGCAATCCGCGCGCGAAGGGAGAAGGCCTCCGCATTGGAACCGTTCGCCGCCCTCCGCGCGGCGTGCCGAAAGCGGAGCACGCCTCGCGCGACTTCTACGACGTCTGGCTTCCCGAGCTTTCTCCCTCCGAGGAGCTGGTGAAGTCGGCGAGCGCGGCGTCGACCGACGCCGAGTGGCGGACGTTCGTGCGTCGCTTCCGCGCCGAGCTCGCGAAGCCGGAGCGCGCACGCCTGCTCGATCTTCTCGTCGCCCTCTCGCACACCACGCCGCTCGCAGTCGGCTGCTACTGCGAGCACGAGAGCCGCTGTCACCGCTCCGTGCTCCGCGCGCTGCTCGCCGAGCGGGGCGCGACGCTCGCCTGAGTTCATAGCCGGATCGAAACAGACACCAACCGAAGGAGCCCTCGAATGGACGGCAACGCTTACCTCTCCGACGCGATCAAACGCTTTCACGAGATCAGACAGCAGTGCGACGGCGCGATCGCGCAGGTGCCACCCGAGCTCTGGTCGCGCCGGCTCGACCCGGAGTCGAACAGCATCGTGACGCTGCTGCTCCATCTCGCCGGCAACATGATTTCCCGCTGGACCGACTTCCTGACGACCGACGGAGAGAAGGCCGATCGGAACCGCGACGCGGAGTTCGAGGATCCCGACGCCCTCTCCCGCGAAGCGCTGCTCGCGCGATGGGAAGAGGGCTGGGCCTGCCTCTTCGGTGCGCTCGAGGGGATCAGCGCCGACGACCTCGAGCGCATCGTCGTCATCCGCTCGAAGCCGCACTCGGTCGTCGAGGCGATCAACCGCCAGTTGACGCACTACGCCTATCACTCAGGCCAGATCGTGTTTCTCTCGAAGCACCTCGTCGGAGCGGGCTGGAAGACGCTGAGCATCGCGCGCCGCGGCTCGGCGGAGTTCAACGCGTCGAAGATGGGCGAGCCGCCGCGCACGTGACGAGCGATCGCTCGCGTGAGGCGCGTGCTACCATCGTTCCGATACAGTGCCGCGCGTGGCGGCACACTTCGACCAGAGTCGTATCGAGTCACACCTTCAGGAGGCAATCATGGCCAAGGGAAACAACGCGCGGAAGAAAGAGACCAAGAAGCCCAAGAAGGACAAGGACAAGAAGTAACGTCCGCGACCGCGTCCGCGACCGCGACCGCTCCGTTCCGCGTGCCGCGACGGGCACGGATCGTAGTCTGTGTCCCTCGATGACCTCGGACTCTCCGAGGAGCCGGCGATGCCGCCGGCAGCCGGCGGCTCCGGCGTTCGCTCGCGGACGTGGAGCGGACCACCCCAGGGATGTAGACTCTGCGGTCGAATGACCAGGGAGCATCGCGAAGCACTCGTCGTCGGCCATCCGGGCCATGAGCTGCGGGTCGACGGCTGGCTGACGCTCGCGAAGCCCCTCACGTTCGTGATGACCGACGGATCGGGACCGACGGGCGCGGGCCGGTTCGCCTCCACGGAGGCGATCCTTCGCGACGCGGGCGCGATCCGCGGCAGCGTCTTCGGCGCGATGACCGACCGCGCGGCATACGACGCGATCCTCTCGGGCGACGTCGCACTCTTTCGGGGCCTCTCCGATGCCATCGCCGCCGAGCTGGTCGAGCACGACATCACGTCGGTCGCCGGTGACGGCTGGGAAGGCTACAACCCGGTTCACGACGCTTGCCGGCTCGTCATCGACGCTGCAGTCGCGCTCGCGTCGCAACGCTCCGGGCGCGCGATCGAGAACTGGTCGTTCCCGCTCGTCGGCCGGCCCGACTTCGCGTCGCCGGGCGAAGAGACGCGCTTCTTCGTTCTCGACGACGCGGCGTTCGCGCGAAAGCTCGAGAAGGCTGCACGCTATCGCGAGCTGGCCGCCGATGTGGAATGGGCGTTCGCCGAGTATGGCCGCGACGCCTTCCGTACCGAAGTGCTCACGCGGATCCCCAGGCCCGCGTGGGATGACGCGCGTTTTCTTCACGAGCGGCCGTTCTACGAGGAGCACGGCGAGGCGCGGGTCAGGGAGGGAAAGTACGCCGAGCTCATCCGATACCGCGATCACGTCGTCCCGATCGCAGAGGGGCTGCGCGAGCTCGCCGCGCTGCGGTCGCCATGCGCATCCTTCTGACCAACAACACTCTCGCGTGGCGCTCGGGAAGCGAGCTATACGTCCGCGACCTCGCGATCGCTCTGAAGCGGCGCGGCCATGAGCCGATGGCCTTCAGCCCGCAGTTAGGCGACGTCGCCGACGATCTCCGGGACGCTGCGATTCCGGTGACGAACGACCTTCGCGCGATCGGCGAGCACCCCGACGTGATACACGGGCAGCACCATCTCGAGACGATGGCCGCGATCGCCCGCTTCCCCGGTATCCCCGCGGTCTACGTCTGCCACGGTTTCCTCCCATGGCAGGAAGCCCCGCCGCGCCATCCGCGGATCCGTCGCCACGTGGCGGTCGACGATCTGGTACGCGAGCGGCTCGTGCTCGAGTGTGGAGTGGCGCCCGAGGATGTTTCGGTTCTGTACAACTTCGTCGATCTCTCCCGCTTCCCGCCGCGCGAGCCGCTTCCCGACGTGCCGCGCCGCGCGCTCGTATTCAACGGGCACGCGACGGAGGAGAACTTCGGCCTCTTCGCGCGCGAGGCGTGCTCTGCGCTCGGCGTCGAGCTTTCGATCAACGGCTACGCCTCGGGGCGCGTCGTGAGTGACTCGGGAAGCCTGCTGCGCGGCTACGACATCGTCTTTGCGCGCGCGCGCTCCGCGCTCGAGGCGATGGCGACCGGGTGCGCGGTGATCGTGGCCGACCCGCAGGGGGTGGCGGGCCTCGTGACGCCGGAGAATCTGGATTCGCTCCGGAGGCGCAACTTCGGTGCGAGTACGCTGACGACGACGCTTACGACCGAGTCCCTGCGCCTCGAGATCGCGAAATACGATCCATCCGGGGCGGCGCAGGTCCGTGATGCGGTGCGCCGGGACGCGGCCATCGATCCGGTCGTCGATGCGTACGAGGAAATCTACGCCGATGCGTTGAGCCGGCCATGCGGGAATGACGATGCGGCCGAGCGCGACGCGGTCGTCGGATACCTCCAATGGCTGAGCGTCCAGACGAAGGTGCCGGGTCTCTACGGCTGGAGCGAGCTCCGGAAGAGCCACGACGCGCTCGCGCTCGCGGTCGACGCTCTCCGCGGGAAGCTCGATCGTGCCGAGCGCGGACTCACGCCCCGCGCGCGCGATGAGGGTGACGCACCCGCGAAGCCAGCGCTCGAAGCTGCATCTGCCGAGACCGTTGGTGGCTTCCTGTCGCGTTGGTTGAAGTCGCGCCGCTGAGTTGACGAGGCGTTCAACGCACGTCGTCGACCGGATAGCCGAACGCTCGGAGGGCGTCTCCCGCCACCGCGTCGAAGGCGAGCACCTCCTCCCGCGTGAGCTGCCGCCGCCAGGCGCCGATACGCCCGGAATCGGCAGGCTGCGTCGTCGCGGCCTGCTGCAGCAGCCGCTGCTCGTGCGTGACGAGAAGTGAGCCGTCGGCGTTCCGGCGTTCCAGGTGCTCTGCGAGCCGCGCCGGCGCGCGCTCGTACCACCGGAGCATCTGCGGCTCGAAGTCGAGGTCGAGAAACGCGCAGATCTCGCGAAGGACCATCCCCGGGTCCTCGATCAGCGACTCGTAGCGCACCTCCATGTACTGGCGACAACGACGACCCTGGCTGCGCGCAGCGGTGACGTTGTCACTCCAGTAGCAGGCCTGCAGACGGATGTCGTCGCCCGGGGAGAACCACTGGCGCCGGAGCGACACGGCCGCGTCTCGTCCGTCGCGGACGACGTGAACGAATCGCGCTTCGGGGAGGAGCCGCTCGATCTGCTCGATCCGTCGGCAGTAGATCGGAGTCTTGTCGCCCCAGCGCGTCTTGCCGAAGCGCTCCGCGTACATCCGGTAGAAGAGACGAACGCCCTCCGCCACGTTGAATGGCGTGAGCTCGAAGAGACGCGCGCGGAATTCGATTGCGGAGAGATGGAAGTCGGGCCAGGCGGGAGCGTCGGCCGGATAGCTCGTCAGAGTTTGGACCAACTGATTGCGCAGCTCGTCTCCTCCGGCAGTCCACCCGCCGGCGGCGTCGAGAAAGCCGGTCTCCGGAGGGATCGCGAGCGTCGACTGTGCGTCGAGCATCAGGCGCAGGAGCGTCGTGCCCGAGCGTGGCGAGCCGACGATGAACGGCATGGGACGGGGTTGCATCCGACGACGGGCCTCCACTTCTTGTGTGTTTCGGCAAACTATAATCTCGAGGTGTGACCCCGTCTCCCGCGATGTTCCTAACCTTCGATTCAACGCGGTGACGGGCGATTCGGTACTCTATTCGACATGGCTTCACGGAGAGCGCTCGCGGGCTGGGCTGCCGCTCTGCTCCTGCTGACGATCGTCGAGGTCGCCTCGGCGGCGCCTCGCGTGAACCGCGAATTCGCCGTGCAGCTCTGGGACGCGCTCCGCGGGCTGCCTCATAACTCGGTCTCGGCGATCACGCAGACGCGCGACGGTTACCTCTGGCTCGGCACCTACGGCGGCGTCGCGCGCTTCGACGGCGTGAAATTCGACCTCTTCAACTCGAAGACGAATCCGACGGTGTTCGACGACAACATCGTTCAGACGCTCTTCGCCGACTCTCACGACCGCATCTGGATTGGCACGGGAACGGGCGGGGTCGTCGTTCTCGACAAGGGCGTCTTCCGCCGCATCACGGCGAAGGACGGTCTTCCCAGTGACGCGATCTGGAGTTTCGCCGAACGTGGCGGGACGATGCTCGTCGGCACGCAGGAGGGCCTGGCCGCCGTCTCGAACGGCAAGGTCTCCGTCGATCGGTTAGGCGCGCTCGCGGGCCGCGCGGTCTGGGCGCTTCTCACCGAGGCCGACGGCTCGATCTGGGCAGGCTTCGAGACCGAAGGGCTCGCGCATCTCGACTCGGCGGGAGGGGTGATCTCCTACACCACGACGAACGGGCTGCCGAGCAACGGCGTGCGTGCGATCCTCCGCGACCGTCGCGGCGTGCTCTGGGTCGGCACGGACGCCGGGCTCGCGCGCCTCGTCGGCGATCGTTTCGAGAAGGTCGGCGGGTGGGAGCTCGAGAGCTCCTCGGTGCGTGCCCTCGCCGAGGGCGAGGACTCCCTCTGGATCGGCACGTTCGAGGGGCTCGGCCGCCGCCGCGGCGATTCGATCACGTCCTATCGCTACGACAACGGCCTTCCGAGCGACACGATTCGCGCGACGTTCGTCGACCGCGAAGGAGGTCTCTGGCTCGGAACCGGCGGCGGCGGACTGCTCAGCGTGAAGCCGGCGCTCGTGCGGACGTTCGACCGCAGCGATGGTCTCGGCGACGACGTCACTCGCGCGATCCTGCAGTCGCGCGACGGCACGATCTGGGTCGGAACGTTCGGAGGCGGCCTGACGCGCATCCGCGGCGCCGAGCGGCGCACGTTCACGACGAAGAACGGACTTCCATCCGACATCGTCCTTTCCCTTGCGGAAGATCTCGACGGGGCGATATGGGCCGGAACGCGGCACGGCGTCGCGCGGATCCGAGGCGAGACGATCGAGCTCTTTTCGTCGGAGCCCCGCGTGAGCGGGCTGTCGATCCGCGCGATCTACTCCGCGCGCAACGGCTCGGTCTGGATCGGCAATCCTCGCGGCGAGGTGACGCGCTGGGCGAGCGGGAGATTCGAGCCGATCGATCTCGGCCGTCCCAGTGGCATCGCCGCCGTCTTCTTCATTACGGAAACGCGCGATGGCAGCATGTGGATCGCGACGCACGGCAGCGGGCTCTTCCGGATCAAAGACGGACGAACCCGGCTCTTCGACGTCGCGTCGGGCTTTCCCTCCGACCGTCCCTGGTCGCTTCTCGAGGATCCCGACGGCTCGCTCTGGATCGGCACACGCGGCTCGGGGCTCATCCGTCTTCGGGGTGAGACCGCGGACGTCGTCGACTCGGCGCACGGCCTCTACGATGACGTCGTCTACCACGTCATCGACGACGGGATGGGGCGACTCTGGATGTCGAGCAACCGCGGCATCTTCTTCGTCTGGAAGCGCGAGATCGACGATCTCGTCGCGAAGCGGATTCCCGAGCTCCACTCCGTGCCGTTCGGACGCGGCGAAGGAATGCAGAACACCGAGTGCAACGGCGGCTCCCAGCCGGCCGGATGGAAGATGGCGAGCGGCGAGATCTGGTTCCCGACGCTGCGCGGCGCTGCGATCGTCGACCCGCGGCGCGTGATTCCCGATCCGCGTCCGCCCGCGGTGATCATCGAAGGCGTCGACGTCGACGGAGAGCCGCGCGCGACCGGAGGGGAACTGAAGCTCTCGAGCGCGAACCGCCGCCTCGAGATCCGCTTCACCGGGATGAGCCTCGCGTCGCCGGAACGTCTCGAGTTCCGCTACCGGCTCGTCGGCTACGACGACGCCTGGGTGACGCGGCGCGAGCGCTCGGCGTCGTATTCGAAGCTCGAGCCGGGCAACTACGTGTTCGAAGTGTCGGCGGCGAGCCGCGAGGGGGTGTGGAGCGACACCCCGGCGCGCGTGTCGATCGTCGTCGAGCCTCGCTGGTACGAACGGATGGTCGTCAGGGCGACGTTCGTCGTCGCCTTCCTCCTCTTCGGTCTGGCGATCTACGTCGGCCGCGTGCGCGGACTGCGCCACCGGCAGCGCGAGCTCGAGACGCTCGTGCGCGAGCGGACGCGCGCGCTGGAAGAGGCAAACCTGCGACTCGAGGATATTTCGCGGGTCGACAGCCTGACGAAGATCGCGAACCGCCGCGAGTTCGACCGCGTGCTCGAGCGCGAGTGGGGCCGCTGCCAGCGCGACGGCGCGACCATCGCGCTCGTCTTCGTCGACGTCGATCACTTCAAGAGCTACAACGACACCTACGGGCACCAGCAGGGAGACGAGGCGCTTCGCCGCGTCGCCGCGGTGCTGCACGAGGCGGGACGCCGCCCCACCGACATCGTCTCGCGCTACGGAGGCGAGGAGTTCGCCATCGTCCTTTCAGGCACCGACGCGGCGAGCGCTCTCGAAATCGCGGGCGAGCTGCGACGGGAGGTCGAGTCGCTCGCGATCCCGCACGGCGGCGAGTTGGCGTGGCGGCTGCTCACGATCTCGATCGGCGTCGCCGCGATGGTGCCGTCGACCGGAGCCGACGCGATCACTCTCGTCGAGCTCGCCGACAAGGCGCTCTATCGCGCGAAGCGCGAAGGGCGGAATCGGGTGGTCGCTAGTTAGGCGGAAGGCGAGAGGGCAGGCTTCTGTGGCGCAGACACTCCTGTCTGCGCGTCGCCGAAGGCGACCTGGGTTGAGAAGCGGCGCGCTACGTCCCCTCAGTCCGCGCAATAGCCTCAGAAGCGGCGCTTCGCGCCGCGCGCAGGCAGGAGTGCCTGCGCCACACAGGCGTCAGTGGTTCCGCGCTGCTGCCAGCGCCGCCGCCAGCACTTCCCGCACCGGCACGCCGCGCTCGCGCGCGATCCGCGCGCACGCCTCGTACTCCGGCGCGAGGTTCAGCGTCCGTCCGGCGAGCGAGCTCCGTTTGCACGGAATCTCGCCGTACTCCGTCGACACCGTGACGATCTCGCGCTCGAGCTCGATCCGCCCCATCTCGACGAACCGCACGCCGATCGTCGACGTCTCGCGGAAGATCGTCTCCGCGATCGCGTCGCGCTGCTCGGGGCGGCCGATCGCGCGAAGCAGCGTCCCCGGCCTGTTCTTTTTCATCTGCAGCGGCTGGAAGGTCACCTCGAGCGCTCCCGCCTCGTAGAGCCGCTCCATCGCGAAGCCGAGCACCTCGGGAGTCGAGTCGTCGAGGTCGCATTCGACGACGACGACGCGGCCCGCCGATGCGGCATCGATCAGCTCCCCCTCGAAGACGCGAAGCACGTTAGGGAAGCGCTTCACCTCGCGCCCGCCGAGCCCGTAGCCGATCCGGTCGACGCGCATCGGCGGCTGCGGCCCGAAGCCGGCGCCGTACTCCGCGAGGATCAGCGCGCCAGTCGGCGTGCAGAACTCTCCCGGGACGTCGAGCTGGTAGCTCGGAATCCCCTTCAGCAGCTCCGAAGCCGCCGGCGTCGGTACCGGGATCGAGCCGTGGCGGCAGTCGACACGGCCTGAACCTACGTGAACGGCGGAGCCGCGGATCTCGTCGAAGCCTAACGCGTCGAGCGCGACGGCGACCCCGACGATGTCGACGATCGAGTCGATCGCACCGACCTCGTGCAGGTGGACCTTCTCCGCCGGAACTCCGTGAATCTTTCCCTCGACCTCGCAGATCTTCCGGAACATCGACACCGCTCGCTCCTCGGCGCGCCGCGCGAGGCCGCGGCCTCGGACGATCTCGAGGATGTCATTCAGACCGCGATGGGCGCGCGACTCGTCGGCGATGAGCCGCACGTCGAAGCGCGTGCCGGTCGTCCCCGCGCGCTTGTCGCGCGTGATGCGGAGCTCGTAACCGTCGAAGGGGAGCTTCGCCAGCGCATCGCGGACGATCCGCTCGTCGACCCCGAGGTCGATCAGCGCGCCGACGGCCATGTCGCCGGCGATCCCGGCCGAACAGTCGAAGTAGAGGGTTCGCATCGTGTCGAGCAGATTGTAATTGAAGGCGAGAGGCGAGGGGCGAAAGGCGAAAAGCAGGCCAGCGGCCAAAGGCCAGAGGCCAAAGCAGGCATGTGGGGCGGCTTGCGGAACGAGAGTGGCGGTCGCGGACGCACGCAGCGCCCCATCAACCTCGCGCGCACCCCCCGTGTCGCGTTCAGCCCTTGCCGAGCACCGTCATCGCCCTCGCGAGCTCGTTCTCCGCGAGGTCGTCGAGGTGAGGCACGAGTCCCGCGCATTCCTTCGCGACCGACGAGGCCCAGAGCACGTACTCGCGCCGGCGCTCGAGCGACCATCCAGTCGGAGGACGCGTCGCCACGTCGCGGATGTTGCAGATCTTGTCGGCGATCTTCACGAGCTTCGCCTCGCTCGACGCCCTGCCGGCGCGCTCGAGCTGAAGCCGCCGCCTCTCGTTCCTCGGCAGCGTCGTGTCGTCGGTGACCTCGGCGACGATGCCTGCAACCTCCGGCCCGAAACGCTCGAGGATCTCCTCGATCGTCGTCTCGGTATCCTCGACCGTGTCGTGAAGCAGCGCGGCGATCAGAGTCGCCTCGTCGTCGACCCCGGCCTCGATCACCAGCACCTCGGCTACCTCGATCGGGTGGTTGATGTACGGGGACGACTCCAGATCCTTCCTCCGCTGGAAGCGATGGCGGTCAGCCGCAAAGGCGACCGCGCGGAGGATTCGGGAGGGGCTCGTCGGCATGGAGTCATTATGTCGCAGCGGCCTCGCAGCCCCCAAATTTGCGGCGCTGTGACCGGTGACGCGCGCCACGCGGTGCCAGACTCTCTCTGGTCCCGCTCGAGAGCCGGCGTTCAAACAGGGAGGATTCGGTGATGACCCGCAAACTCGCGCTCGCAGTTGCCGTTCTCGTCAGCACATCTCCTACTGGCGCGACGGCGCGAAGCTCTGCGCGAAGGTCGAGGGGGACGGCGAAGCGGCGGAGCAGTGGTGCTACGAGCGGGCGAGGTGAGGCGGTAGCCCTTGGTGGCGGAGGCGTCCCCGCCTCCGCGGCGGCGCGCCAGCGCCGCCACGAGCAGAACGTCGTCCCGAGCAGCGGTGTCATCCCGAGCGAAGCGAGGGATCTGCTGAACAATCCACCTCACCGATTCCTCAACAGCAACTCGTGTTCAGATCCTCGCGCGAGCCGTTGTTGAGGACGCGGTCAGTTGCTTTAGCAGATCCCTCGCTTCGCTCGGGATGACGTCTTCTCGCTTCGCTCGGGATGACATTTCGCTCGGGATGACATTGTGCCGCTTCGCGGCACCGTAAGGGCCGGAGGCCGTTACCACGAATGCACCAACGCTGACTGCGCCGCGCGCGTACATACTGAAGGAATGGGAACGGTGCGATCGATTGCCATCGGAATGGCGCTTCTGCTCGGCGCGGTAACCACGCGCGGCGCCGAGTTGCGGAGTCCCGCGGTGAAGGCGCAGTGCGGCTCGCTCGCTCGGGTCGCGTTCAGCGTCAGCGCGCCTGGGTCCGTCGCGAACCTGCAGTTCGAGCTCGCCGTCGACGGCGCGGAGCTCGTCGGCGTGTATCAGACGCCGGCGACCCCGAAGTGGATCATCGGCCGCCGCGACGAAGGCGCACGGACGACGATCCTTATGCGTGGCGGGCCGGTCGATGCCAGCGAGGCTCTCGGAGAGGTTCTCGTTCGAATTCCCCCTGCCGCGGGAGCGCCGGTAAACATCCGCTTCTCGGAGATCCGCGCATTTGGCGACGGCTTTGGAGAGACCGCAGCCGATGCCGCGATCACGGTCGAAGTCGACTGCGAGTCGGCGCCTCTCGTCTTCCGGCCCCTCGCGGGTTACACCGGAGGCCGGGGCTCCCTCGATGGCGTCGCCGGACACGCATTGATGAAGGGAACGCGCGGCATCGTGACCGATGGCGCGGGCAACATCTTCGTCGCCGACTCGGAGAACCACGCGATCCGGCGCGTTGACGCGCGCGGCGAGACGATCACGCTCGCCGGTCGATTAGGCGTTCCGGGCCACGCCGACGGCGGCGGACGGAGCGCGCTTTTCCAGTCGCCGCGCGGCATCGCGATCGCGCCCGACGGAAGCCTCGTCGTTGCCGACACCGGAACGCAGACGATCCGCCGTGTCTCCGCCTCGGGCGAGGTGACGACGATTGCGGGCAAGCCGCTTGAATTCGGAACCGCCGACGGCTCCGGCAGCGACGCGCGATTCTGCTTCCCGTCTGCGGTCGCTGTCGCGTCCGACGGATCGATCATCGTTGCCGACACCGGCTACCTGCACGAGCCGATCTACGGCGTGGAGCCGTGTGGGCAGACGATCCGGAGGATCGACCCGCAGGGTCAGGTCTTGACGATCGCCGGGAGAGCGGGGAGCGTCGGTCTCGAAGACGGCGCCGCGGGCGTTGCGAGATTCAGCTATCCGTCGGGTGTAGCCGTCGCCGCCGACGGCGCGATCTGGATTGCAGACGCCGGATTTCTCTACGGTCGCAGTTACACAGGCCGGACGATCCGACGGCTCGCACCGAACGGGGTGGTCACGACCATCGCCGGGCGGCCCGACGCGCCATATCTCGGCGGGACGGCCGACGGAACAGGTCGCGACGCCCACTTCGGTCTGCCGTCGCAAATCGCGATGGAGCCGGCGGGAACGCTGCTCGTCGCCGATGGCGGATCGATCCGCCGGGTGACGTCGGGCGGCGTGGTGACGACGATCGGAACCATTCCCGGCGCGACGCGCGGTGTGGCTGTCTCGAGCGACGGTACCGTCTATGCCTCGGATCTCAACGGTGTCGTCTGGAAACTCGACTCGACGACGGAGGCGACGGTCGTTGCCGGCTCTCATACCGCCTGGACCGATACGTCGCCGAAGCGCGATCCGGGGACCTTTCGCGAGCCCGAGAGTGTCGCTGTCGATCGTCGGGGAAATGCGATTGTGGCGGACTGGGACCGCATCGTCCGCGTCACGCCGGACGGGCGCGCGACGGTCGTCGCACCGCGCAGCGGCACGAGCCCCTTCGCGAGGCTGAACGACGTCGCGGTCAGCCCGGACGGAACGATCTGGGCGACGGATCTCGACAAGAGCTGTGTGTGGCGCATCTCCGAGGATGGCACGGTGAGGCAGATCGGCGGAGCGAACGGCTGGTTCGGCTGGGCGGATGGCGGGCCCGACGAAGCGATGTTCTTCTGGCCGAGCGGCATCGCGGTCGCGAAGGACGGCGCGGCACTGGTCGCCGATACGAACAACAATGTGCTGCGCCGTGTCGGCCTCGACGGCGTCGTCTCGACGATCGCCGGGGTGCACGGGACCAACGGCAACCACGACGGCCCCGCGATGGAAGCCGTGTTCAACTATCCGATTGGAATCGACTGCGGCCCTGAAGGAGAGATCTGGATCACCGAGTCGTATGGCCACACGGTCCGAATGGTCACGCCGGAGGGTCAGGTCTTGACGATCGCGGGAGCGCCCTCGGTGGCCGGCAACGCGGACGGCAGAGGCGCGGCCGCGAGGTTCTCCTGGCTCGGTGGCGTATCGGTCGACGCCCGCGGCCGCGCATGGGTGAGCGAGGGGTCGATGATCCGCGTCGTCGAACGCGACGGCAGCGTGACGACTGCGGCCGGAGGGCCCGGCGGCTTCGCGCAGTTCGATGCCAGCAGCTACCTGGGAGTCGACGGCGGGCTGGGCAGCACGGCGCGGTTCCTGACGCCCTCCGGGCTCGCCTTCGCGCCAGACGGACGGCTCTTCGTCACCGATTCCTGGGCTCGTTCCCTGAGCGTCGGCGTTCCCTGCTACGAAGGCGCGCTGTGCGGCAAAGAGAGGGCGAGGGCGGTTAGGCGGTGAGAGGGGACCCTCATTCGTGATGCGAACCATCGCGGGTGACAACGTCATCCCGAGCGCAGCGAGGGATCTGCTAGACGACTCAGGCGATCGATTCCTTAGTCGCAATTCGTATTCGGTCATCCGCTCGGGAGGTTGTTGAGGAAAGGGGTCAGCTATTCCTTTTGCAGATCCCTCGCTGCGCTCGGGATGACATCGCGTTGCGCCCTGGAGGTCGGTTCGCCTGGGCGCCATCGTCGCGCGACCTCCCAATTGTTCCTTCCCTGCAACACCCTCCCGAGCCCCTCGGGCAGGCGAATAGATACAATCCTCGGCGGCTTTGGCCTCACGAGGACCTCGATGAAAACGATCGCTGCAATCGCCGTCGCATTCGCCTTTACCCTCTCCGCCGTCGCTGAATCGCAGGCTTGGCTTTCACAGCCGGCGATCTCGCCAGACGGCACGGAAATCGCCTTCTCGAGCGGAGGCGACATCTGGAGCGTTCCCAGGGCAGGCGGCGACGCGCGGCTCCTCGTAGCGCACGCGGCCGACGACCGGCGCCCGGTCTGGTCGCCCGATGGCGCGCGGCTCGCCTTCATGTCGGACCGCACCGGAAACGGCGATATCTACGTCCTCACGCTCGCCAACGGCGGTCTCGATCGCCTAACGTTCGACGATGCGACCGAGCAGCTCGACGCCTGGTCGTCCGACGGCTGGATCTACTTCACGACCTCCACCGCCGAGGTGTCCGGCATGAGCGACGTCTACCGCGTCCGCGCATCGGGCGGCACGCCGATGCCGTTCGTCGCCGAGCGCTATACCGCGGAGTACTTCCCATCGCCGTCGCCCGACGGAAGCGCGGTTCTCGTGAACGCTCGCGGCTTCGGGCTCGCGCAGTGGTGGCGCCGCGGACACAGCCACATCGACGAGTCGGAAATCTGGCTCGCGCAGAACGACGGCCATGACCTCAAACGGGTCGTCGATCGCGGCGCGAAGTCGCTCTGGCCGATGTGGGCCGCCGACGGCCGCTCATTCTTCTTCACGTCCGACAGGAGCGGCGCGGAGAATCTCTGGTCGTCCGATCTCGAGGGGCGAGCGAAGCAGCTCACCGGCTTCACCGACGGCCGGCTGATCTGGCCGTCGATCTCGCGCGACGGCCGAGCGATCGTCTTCGAGCGCGACTTCCGGCTCTGGACCGTCGACGCCGCGGCGGGCGCGGCGACGCCGATCGCAGTCTCGCTTCGCGGCGCACCGGCGGCGCGCGGCGCGGAGTTCCGCAAGCTCACGAGCGGAATCGACGAGCTCGCCATTTCGCCCGACGGAAAGAAGGCCGCCTTCACCGTTCGAGGCGAGGTCTTCGCTGTCTCCGCCGCCGACGGTGGCGAAGCCACGCGCGTCACTCGAAGCGCCGAGCCGGAGATGCACGTCTCCTGGTCGCCCGACAGCCGGAAGATCGCGTACGTGTCCACCCGCGCGGGCAACGCCGGGATCGTCGTCTACGACTTCGTCTCGCGGAGCGAGACGCGCCTGACGACGAGCGAACTCGACATCCGTCCGCGTTTTTCTCCCGACGGAAGATCGATCGCGTTCCTTCGCGGCGGGAGCGAGCTTCGCGTCGTCGACCCCGCCACGAAGGCCGAGCGGCTCGTCGCCTCGGGGAAGATCGACTTCCTCCCTCCGATCAGCGCTCCCGGCGTCTATGCCTGGTCGCCCGACAGCGCGTGGCTTGCCTGGATGTCGACCGGCGACCGCTACTTCCGCAACGCGTACGTCGCGCGCGTCTCCGGCGGCGCTCCGCTGCAGGCGAGTTTCGTCGCGAATACGGGCGGCGACTCCATCGCCTGGGGCGCCGACGGAAAGTCGCTCTACTTCGCCTCGGGGCAGCGAACCGAGCCGGGTCAGGTCGCGCGCGTCGACCTCGTGCCGCGCACGCCGAAGTTCCGGGAGGAGCAGTTCCGCGATCTGTTCAAGGATGGGGAGAAGAAGGACGCCGACGCAGCTTCGGGAGCGAAGAACGACGAAAAGAAGGGCGACGCTGACGCGAAGGCGGCGAAGAAGGACGCTCCCGCTGTCGAGGTAATCATGGAGGGGATCCGGACTCGCCTCGCGCTGCTCCCGCTCGCGGTCGACGTCGACTCGATCGCCCTCAGCCCGGACGGAAAGAACCTGGCGATGATCGCGTCGGCCGAAGGCGCGCCTAACATCTACGCCTGGTCGCTCGACGAGCTGGCGAAGGATCCGCCCGTCGTGAAGCAGCTCACGTCGACTGCGGGAGAGAAGTCGCTGGTCCAGTTCTCGGGTGACTCGAAGAGCGTCTGGTACCTGGAGGACGGCTCGATCGCGTCGGTGTCTCTCGAGTCGAAACAGCCGAAATCGCTCTCGGTCAGCGCCGGCATGGAGATCGACTTCGACACGGAGAAACAGATCGTCTTCGAGCAGGCATGGCGCTGGCAGAATCTCCATTTCCACGACGCGAAGATGAACGGCGTCGACTGGGATGCGACGCGCGCGCGGTTCGCGCCGATCGTGACTGGTACGCGAACGCAGACCGAGCTGCAGCGGCTCCTGTCGATGATGGTCGGCGAGCTCAATGCCTCGCATCTCGGTGTCCGCTCCGGCGACACGCCGCCTCGAACCACTGCCCGCCTCGGCATGCGCTTCGACCGCGCACGCTATCAAAAGGAAGGAGTCCTCGCGGTGTCGGGCGTCGTGCCGATGTCGCCCGCGACGGTGACGCGGAAGATCACGGCGGGCGACATTCTTGTCGCAGTCGACGGCGTGGCGCTCTCGAAAGAGACGGCGCTCGAGAGGCTGCTCGACAATCGCGTCGGCCGCGAGGTGAAGCTCTCCTTCGCTCCTCGCGCAGGAGAGAAGGCGAGGCGCGACGTCGTGGTGAAGCCGCTGAACCAGGGAGGAGAGAAGGATCTTCTCTACCGCGAGTGGGTCGAGAAGAACCGCGCGCTCGTCGCGGCGCTGAGCGGAGGCCGGCTCGGCTACGTCCACATGCTCGACATGGGGTACGAGTCGCTTCTTCAATTGATGGCCGACCTCGATGCCGAGAACATGACGCGCGAAGGAATCGTCTTCGACATCCGGAACAACAACGGCGGCTTCGTCAACGCCTACGCGCTCGACATCCTGTCGCGGCGGCACTACCTCAACATGGCCCTGCGCGGCTATGCGCCGGGGCCCGCTCGCACGCTTCTCGGACAGCGGTCGCTCGAACGGCCGACGGTGCTCGTCACGAACCAGCATTCGCTCTCGGACGCCGAGGACTTCAGCGAGGGATACCGCGCGATGGGGCTCGGGAAGATCGTCGGCGAGCCGACCGCCGGATGGATCATCTACACCTCGAACTACCGGGCGATCGACGGAACGGTCGTGAGAATCCCGTTCGTGACGCTCACGACGGCGAAGGGCGAGCCGATGGAGATGGCGCCGCGCCCCGTCGACGTCGAGGTCCGCCGTGCCCTCGGCGAAGACGCCGCCGCCCGCGACTCGCAGCTCGAGGCCGCGGTGAAAGCGCTGCTGACGCAGATCGGGAAGTAGGGGGAGGTGGAGTGCGGTGGGGCTGTCATCCCGAGCGAAGCGAGGGATCTGCTAAACAGCTCACTTGATCGATTCCTTCGTGGCGGCTTGTGATCTGGGCCGTGGATTGAACTGCTGGAGCGGAATCGGTCAGTTGAGTCGATTAGCAGATCCCTCGCTGCGCTCGGGATGACGTCTTGAGCGCGATGGCGAGGATGGAGATCTTGAATGCGCTCGTTCGCCGAGGTACGTTTCCCCGGTGCGACGGGTCTACTTCGTCTACATTTTGTCGAGCGCTTCTCGGACTATCTACGTCGGGATCACGAATGATCTCCTCGCCAGGCTGACTGAACATCGGAGTGGGGAAGGCTCGGTGTTCACCGCGCGATACAGAGTCACGAAGCTCGTGTACTTCGAAGAATGGGATGACCCGACACAAGCGATTGCGCGAGAGAAGCAGATCAAGGGCTGGCGCCGCGAGAAGAAGATCGAACTGATCGAAAGCGCAAACCCGGCACGGAGTGATCTGTCGGAGGAAGCTTTTCTCCGGATGAAACCTGGCGGACTCAGGTGGCATCGCGATTGACCGAGAAGCGTTGCATGCAGTGGAGTGTCGCCAGCCTCCCCCGTCATCCCGAGCGAAGCGAGGGATCTGCTGAACAGCTCACTTGGTCGATTCCTTCGTGGCGGCTTGTGATCTGGGCCGTGGATTGAACTGCTGCAGAGGAATCGGTCAGTTGAGTCGATTAGCAGATCCCTCGCTGCGCTCGGGATGACGTTGCTTCCCCGCCCCCCTCGCTGCGCTCGGGATGACGTTGCTTCCCCGTCCCCCTCGCGCATCCCTCCCAGCCCTTCTATACTTGAACTACCTAGGTCGTTCTCCAATCCAATGGGTCTCAAACCGGGCGTAACCGCAGGCGGCTACGAGATTCTCTCGCTCATCGGTGCGGGAGGGATGGGGGAGGTCTGGCGCGCGCGTGATACGCGGCTCGGGCGCGAGGTCGCGATCAAGGTCCTCCCCGACGAGTTCGTCGAGAATGCCGACCGCCTCGCTCGCTTCGAGCGTGAGGCGCGCGTCCTGGCATCGTTCAACCATCCTCGCATCGCATCGATCTACGGCCTCGAGGAGCACGAGGGCCGGATGCTGCTCGTCATGGAGCTCGCGTCGGGCGAAACGCTCGCGCAGCGCATCCTCCGCGGGCCGCTTCCCCCGCGCGAAGCGCTCGAGATCGCGATGCAGATCGCCGAGGCGCTCGAGGCTGCGCACGAGAAAGGGATCGTTCATCGCGACCTGAAGCCGGCGAACGTGAAGGTGTCGGACGACGGCGAGGTCAAGGTTCTCGACTTCGGCATCGCGAAAGTCTTCGAGCCCGACGAGATCTCGGGCGGCAACGACGACACGAAATCGCCGACGATCGTGAAGACTGCGTCGGGGGCAGGCGTGATCATGGGGACCGCGGCCTACATGGCGCCGGAGCAGGCGCGCGGCAAGCGGGTCGACCGCCGCGCCGACGTGTGGGCCTTCGGCGCGACGCTCTGGGAGATGCTTACCGCGAAGCGGCTCTTCAGCGGCGAGACGGTCACCGACACGCTCGCGGCGGTGTTGCGCGAGGAGGCCGATCTCTCGGAGCTCCCCGAGGAAGTGCCCGAGGCCGTGCGGCGACTCATCCGCCGCTGTCTCGTCAAAGACGCGAAGCACCGGCTGCGCGACATCGGCGACGCGCGCCTCGAGCTCCAGGACGCGCTTCGCGTCGGCTGGATCGTCACCGACCCGACGAAGGGCGAGCCCGAGCGCAGCACGATGATCGCGCTCTTTCCCTGGATACTCGCGGCGATGCTCGGCATCGTCGCCGGATACGTGCTTCTTCGAGGCGAGCGCGCTCCGGAGCACCCGCGCCTCGTGACGCGGTTCGATGTCGCTCACGCGGTCACTGCCGACTGGGTCGACATCCCGATGATCTCGCCCGACGGACGACGCATCGCCTACGAGAAGGATGGCGCGCTCTGGGTGCGTCATCTCGAGCGGGTCGAGCCGAAGCGGGTCGTGGGAGGCGACGGAGGCAGGATCCCATTCTGGTCTCCCGATTCGAGGACTCTCGTCTTCGCGAAAGGCGACAGGCTCTGGCGCAGCACGCTCGGCGACGATGCGCCGCGCGCGATCTGCCCGCTTCCGCAGGAGCGGCCGTTCATCGGAGGCGCGTGGGGATCCGACGACAGGATCATCCTCGCGCAGTGGCGCGGCGGCATCTTCACGGTTCCTGCAGGCGGCGGCGAGCTGCGGCTTCTCGTCGAGCCGGAGAAAGGCGAGGTCGACTTCCACGGCGTCGCGTTCCTCCCCGACGGCCGCACGATTCTCACGGCGATGCACGCCGCGGGCGACGACGCCGATAAGCTGCTTCTCATCGAGAACGGCAAGCGGCGCGCGATCTTTCACCTGGGCAGCGAGGGCGGCGCCTCGGCGAGCTATTCGTCTTCGGGACATATCGTCCTCTCGCGATTCTCCGGCATCGACGCCGCGGTGTCGGTCTGGGCGATCCCGTTCGACCTCGACACGAAGAAGACGACGGGAGAGGCGTTCCTCGTCGTCGAAGACGGAGCGCACGCGTCGGTATCAGCTGACGGCACGCTCGCGTACGTGAGCAGCGTTCGCTCGAAGGCGTCGCAGCTGATGTGGATCTCGGCGGCCGGTGTGCCGGGAGCGGCGATCGGCCAGGCGATGCGGAATCTCGCCGACCCGGCGGTCTCGCCCGACGGCGCAACGATCGCGGTCGCGGCGCTCGAAGGGGAGGACAACGAGGACATCTGGCTGCTCGACAGCGCGCGCGGGCTGCGGACGCGTTTCACCTTCTCGAAGGCGGAGGACCGCTATGCGTCGTGGTCGCCCGACGGGAAGCTGCTGTCGTGGTCGCGAAGGATGCGCTTCGACTGGCTGAGCCCGGACAACGGCGTGTGGGTGCGGCCCGTCGACGGGACGGCGGCGGAGAAGCGGCTGATCGAAGGCTCGCACCCGTCGTTCGCTCCCGACGGCACGATCGTCTTCGGCACCAGGTCGCTCAAGGCCGACGACGACATCGCGGTCATATCCAGCGACGGAGGCGCCAGCACGACCGTGCTGCAGACGCCGCAACGGACCTTCGATCCGCACGTCTCGCCTGACGGCCGATTCGTCGCCTACGAGTCGAACGAGTCGGGCGCGCTCGAGATCTTCGTCTCGAGCTTCCCCGACACGCGCGGCAAGTGGCAGATCACGACTGGAGGGGGCGCGGAGCCGCGATGGGCGAAGGACGGCAACGCGCTCTACTACACGAAGGACGACGAGCTGTGGCGGATCCCGATATCGCGAGCGGCAGGAGTTGCGATCGGCGCCCCTGAGCGCGTCTTCTCGGGCGCCGCGATCGGCGTGACGCTCGAGCGCGGCTACGATCTCGCTCCCGATGGCCGCT
Organism: Thermoanaerobaculia bacterium; assembly: GCA_041671505.1. Lineage (GTDB taxonomy): Bacteria > Acidobacteriota > Thermoanaerobaculia > Gp7-AA8 > Gp7-AA8 > JACPDH01. Next base: position 34,895 of record JBAZBK010000025.1, read on the forward strand.
TCGTCGCCGTGCGCGAGCTCGACCGGGACAAGTCGGCCCTGACGATCGTGCAGAACTGGGACGCGGAGGTGGGACGGTAGTACTGCCCCTACTTCGCTCCCGCCTTCTTCAGCGCGGCGGCGTTGTCCGTGCACTTCACCGCGTTCGCCATCATCAACGGTGTCGCGCCGCCTTTGGCCTTCACGTTGAGGTCGGCCTTCGCCTTGATCAGCAGCTCGACGAGCTCGGTTGCGTCGCAGCGTCCGGCGGCCCTGAGGATCGCCGTCGAACCCGTTTCGTCTTTCGCGTCGACGTCGACACCGGCGAGGATCAGCACTCGGGCCGCTTCGAGGTGGCCGAAGGAGGCGGCGAGAATGAGAGGTGTCATCCCGGAAGCCTGCGCGTTGGGATCGACCCCGGCGACCAGGCAAAGGCGGATCACGTCGGCCTCGCCTTCGGTCGCGGCTCGCTGCAGCGCATCGAAGTTCGCCTCGCGCACGTCGTAGTTCGCGAGGAGCGCCTTCTTCGCCTCTTCGACCGAGTAGTCTGTCCAGCCGCCGAGCGCCGCAGGCGGGATGACCTTGAATTCGGTCAGCGTAAACTTTCCACCCGGCGTCTCTTCGACCGTCGCGGGTGCGGTGGACGAGTGCCCGGCCATGGAGTCCGGCAGCAGCGGCGCAGGCGGCATCTCGTAGTCGATCTTCAGCCCTGCGCGTTTCGAGATCACGTCGACGTCAGCCCGCGCAACCTCGCCTTGATATGCCCACTGCCGATAGTTCCCGCCGTCGTCGAAGCCTGATGACGAATAGCCCGTCACGCGCTCGAGCCGCTTGCCCGCCTTGTCATACGCACGGACCGTCTCGATGTCGCTGCCGAACGCGGCCTCGGCGATCGAGCCCGTGTATACCTTGACGAACGGACCATCGAGAACGACTCCGTACTCGGCCCCCTTCGCCGTCTCACCTTTCCTGATCGAGACGCTGCTCATCGCGAGCGGGTACGTGATCGTCATCGAGCCGACCGCCTTCGCGAACTGCTTCGGCTTCCCGCTCGAGTCGGTGACGCGGATCTCGGTGGAGAAGGTTCGGTGGTCGTAGATTCCCTGCTCCTTCTCGAACGCGAGCTCGCGGCCGCGATTGTCGAGAAGCTTCGGCGTGTCCCACTTGTCGAGCGCGTAGACGCTGTTGTCGATCCGGGGGAGATGCACCTCGATCGACGCCGCGTTGAAGCCGAAGAGGGCGCTGCTTCGTCCCGAGATCACCTTTACCGCCGCCTTGAGCTCATCGACGGCGATCGTCTTCAGCGTCGGTTTGACGTCTTTCGTCGCGTACTTCGGGCTCTTCATCAGCTCGGCGCGATCGGGAGTCTGCGCGGAGGCGCGGGTGGTTGCGAACGAGGAAAGAATGCACGCGAGGGCCACGGCCGGGACAGCCTGAATTTTCAACATAGGGAGATTGTAGCGGGGGCGGGGAGGAAGGAGTATGGGGAGGGTGGCGCAGGCTCACGGCGGCCTCTCGTTTCTCCATTCTTCATTCGTCATTCGACATTCTTCATTTCGGTTTTCGCCAGATAGAGAGAACCGAAATGTCGAATGTCGAATGAGGAATGAAGAATGAAGAAGTGGCAGACTGCCGCCTTTCAGCTCTGCAGCGCCCTCACCCCACCAGCAAACTGCAGCAGGTCACCCCGCCCTCGGCCTTCGCGAGCTCGGTCGCGTCGACGGTGACGACGCGAATGCCGCGCGCTTCGAGTCGTGCGCGCGTGCGCGGGAACGCCGACGACAGGATCACCGCGTCGCCGACGAGGAGCGCGTTCGAGGCGAACGGCTCGGCGGGGTCGACCTCGATGAACTCGAAGCCGGGGAACTGCACGCGATCGACCCACGCGGCGTTGATCAGCAGGAGGTTCGGAGCTACGGGCGTGATGGCGGTCTTCAGGTGCAGGCATCCGGAGAGCTCCGCCGGGCCGACGTCGTAGCCGAACGGCGCAAGGATGCTGTGGAGCTGCGCGATTCCTTCATCGCTCGTCCTCGCCGTTCTCCCGACGCGAATCAGTCGTCCCGCGCGAAGCACGTCGCCGCCGTCGAGCGTCGCCGGCGACTCGACGAACGCGAGCGTCCGAAACGGGCGAAGGGTCTCCGCGATGCTCGCGGTCTCGCCGAGGCGTGAGTCGGCGCCGGGCCGCGTGATCACGGCGAGCTCGTCGACGACGACTGCACAGTCTTCGACGAAGACGGCGTCGGGGTACGCGTCGAGTGCGGGAAGGCGAATGGCGCGACAGCCGAGCGACTCGAGCGCCGCGACGTACTCCTCGTGCTGCGCCGCGGCGCGGGCGAAGTCGATCGGCTGGCGCTCGAGGTGCGTCAACTCGCAGAGCGCGATCGACGGGCTGACCTCACGGACGATGGCAGTTCGCATTCGCGAAGGATATGCGACCCACATGGAGTGCGAAAGCGAAGCGTTCGCGCTTCGTGGCGGAGGCCTCCGGCCTCCGCAGCAACGGCCAGAGGCCGTTGCCACTGGTTGCGTGCTCGCACCTCGTAGCGGGGTTCGCATTCGTCGACCCCCTGGCGCAGAATATCGGAATCGATGGACAAGAAGGCGTACGAGCACGCGCTCCGCATGATGGCGCCGCCTCGCAGCGTGCCGCTCTCGTGCCGGCTCGCGCTGATGCTGAACGCCGGAGTTCAGATCGGTTTCTTCGTGCTCGCCTTCTCGACTCCGTTTTTCTGGCTCTTCGTCGCCAACGCCGATCTCCCGTCCATCACCTTCCGCGGTGAGCGAATGCGTACGAACGGCGTCGTCACCGAGGTCGTCAGGACCAATGCGAGCGAGAACAAGACGCGTATCTGGGCGCTGCACTACAGCTACTCGGTCGCGGCGCGTCAGTACGAAGGGGTCTCGTATGCATCGGGAGACCAGGACCTCGAATCAGGCGCGCTCGTCATCGTCGAGTACCTGAAACGCGATCCGTCGCGATCGAGAATCGAGGGGATGCGGCGCGGTATGTTCGGCCTCGGCGTGCTGTTCGTGCTGATCTTCCCGGCGATCGGCCTCGGGATCACGCTCGCCGCTCTCCGCTACGGCATGCGAAAGAGCGCGATTCTCTGCCGCGGTGTCACGGTCTTCGCGAAGTACAAGGAGACGCGCCCGACGAACATGACGGTCAACAAGAGGCCGGTATTCGAGGTGATCCACGAGTACCGGACGCTGGAGGGCGAGCTGCGGGAGGCGTCGACCAGCACGACCGACGTCGACTCGATCACCGACGATGCGGAAGAGATGCTCCTCTACGATCCGGCGAGGCGGGACAGCGGCGTGCCGGTCGACAGCCTCACACCGCTTCCGGAGCTCGACGAGGCAGGTGGCTTCAGCGGGAACCTCACCGGAGCGCTGGTGCGCCTGCTCTTTCCCGCCGCGGTCATCGCCGGAAACGCCTTCTGGCTCGCGTCCAAACTGTGAGGCGAAGAGCGTGTGCCGCGGGCGCTCACTCCTGCCTCGGTTCTACAAGCGAACATGCGATCGACACTTCCCGCGGCCTCTCGGGCCTTTGGCCTCTGGCCTGCTCATCGCCTCTCGCCTTTTGCCTGCTTTGACCTATGACCTTTGACCTCTAGCCTCTCTTCTTTGACCTGCCTTTCGGTAGACTCCTGCCCGTGACTCCCGCGCGCGAGGTAACCTCGAAGACCTTCGTCGAAGCGGCGATCGCGATCGTCCTCTTCGCCTGCATCCCGGTCGTGATCCGCTACATCTCGGCGAACCCCTTCACGATCGGAATCGTCCGCCTCGTGATCGCGACGACGGGGATCGGGCTCGTCATGCGCGACCGCGCCGCGCTTCGCGCCCTTCCCCGCGCCGACCTCGCGCGCCTCGCGGTGATCGGCGGCTGCTTCGCTGCGCACTGGCTCGCCTACTTCTTCGCGATCAAGGCGTCGTCGGCGGCGATCGGGACGATCGGCCTCTCGACCTACGGCATCCATCTCCTGATCCTCGGTGCGATCTTCGGCAACGCGCGCTTCGGCGTCATCGACGCTCTCGCGGTCGCGCTCGCGCTCGCCGGCGCGACGCTCACCGTGCCGGAGTTTTCGCTGACGAACGACTCGACGCTCGGCATGCTCCTCGGCATCCTCTCTGGATTCTTCTACGCGACGCTGCCGATCCTTCACCAGCGATGGGCGCACATGTCGTCGCCTGTCCGCGCATTCGGCCAGTTCGCCGTTGCCCTCGTGCTCTTTCTCCTCTTCCTTCCGATGGCGCGATGGGATCTTCGCCCCATCGACTGGGCAGGACTCGCCTTCCTCGGTCTCGGCTCGACCTTCGTCGGCCACGGGCTCTGGGTCGGCGTGACGACGCGCCTGAAGCCGTCGACGACGAGCATCATTTACTACGGCAACGTCCCCATCGCGATCGCGCTTAGCGTCCTCATCCTCGGTGAGCCGCTCACGCCGCGCGTCGCCGGGGGTGCCGCGCTCATCGTCGGAGGCAGCATCATCGGGCTCGTCGCGCAGGCGCGGTCGCGCGGGGCGCGAATTAAGAATTCAGAATTGAGAACTGAGAATTGAGAGACTCGGTCTGGTGGTAGTGGCCTCCGGCCGTTACGGCGCCGCGCAGCGGCGCATGGCTCGAACAACTCACCTCCTCGCCGGAATACCTGTCCTTGACGGACTGTCGGAAGACTCGTGAATCGCGCCCTCTTGCTGTTGTTTGCCAGCCTCACCGCCGCATTGGCCCTGCCGGCCGCGGCAGCCAGCCCCGTCTCTCACCCCGAAGCCTCGGTTTACTACGCGATGGAGTTCGCGAACGTGGGCGGTCAGTCGCTGAAGCTCGACCTTTTCATTCCGTCGGGAAACGGGCCGTTTCCCGTCATCGTGTCGGTGCACGGCGGATCGTGGACGAGCGGCACGCGCGACCAGGGGCTCGCGGTCGTACAGGTCGACCGCGGCTACGCGGTTGCGAACGTCGACTACCGTCTCGCGCCGCAGTCGATCTGGCCGGCGCAGGTCGAGGACACGAAGGCGGCCGTGCGCTGGCTGCGCGCGAACTCGGGCCGCTTCGATCTCGACCCCGGCCGCATCGGCGTTATGGGGCTCTCCGCGGGAGGGCACATTGGCGCGGTGCTCGGCACGAGCCATGGCGTCACCGCACTCGAAGGGATCGGGCTCGGCAACGGCGGTTACTCGAGCGAGGTGCAGGCGGTCGTCGATTACTTCGGCCCGAGCGATCTGACGAAGCTCAAGGAACAGGCGCTGTCGTGCATCCCCGGCGATCCGGACGATCCGACCGAGCCGCCGTCGCTGCTGTTAGGCTGCACGCTTCCGCTCTGCCCCGAAAAGGCGGCGACCGCGAATCCGATCACCTACGTCACGCCCGACGACCCGCCCTTCCTGCTCCTGCACGGCCGCTCCGACTGCCTCGTTCCGTGGCAGCAGAGCCAGATCCTGCACGATGCGCTCAAGCGATCCGGCGTCTCTTCGAAGCTCATCCTCGTGCCGTTTGCCGGTCACGGCGACCCGCTCTTCGTCACGCCCCCCATCCAGCAGCAGGTGAACGACTTTCTCGACAAATGGCTGAAGGGACCGCGGCCGCGAAAGCGGCCGGTTAGGCTGAATTGAGGCCGGCGCTCGTGGCGGCGGATTCCAATCCGCCGCGGTTCCTGCTCACGCAGGTCCGAGCGCTTCCGTCGACACGAATCCCTCGGCGCTGCGCGCCGCGCCGGACATTGGAATGTCCGGCCACCATCAATTCTCAATCCCGGCACAACGAAAAAGGCCGCCTTCCGGCGGCCTTTTTCAATTCTCAATTCCGTTGCGAAGCGCTTCGCGCCTAGTACCTGTAGTTTTCCGGCTTGTACGGCCCCTCGGCCGGGATGCCGAGGTACTTCGCCTGCGACTCGGTGAGTTTCGTCAGCTCGACACCGAGGTGCGGGAGGTGAAGGCGGGCGACTTCCTCGTCGAGTGCCTTCGGGAGGACGAACACCTTCTTTTCGTACTTGTCGGCGTTCTTGTGCAGGTCGATCTGCGCGAGCACCTGGTTGGTGAACGAGGTCGACATGACGAACGAAGGATGGCCCGTCGCGCAACCGAGGTTCATGAGGCGTCCCTCGGCGAGGATCAGCACGCTGTGGCCGTCGGCGAAAAACCACTCGTCGTACTGCGGTTTGATGTTGTGGTGCTTGACGCCAGGGGTCTTCTTGAGGCCGGCCATGTCGATCTCGTTGTCGAAGTGGCCGATGTTCGCGACGATCGCGCGGTGCTTCATCTTCGCCATGTGCGCGGCAGTGATGATGTCCTTGTTGCCGGTCGCGGTGACGAAGATGTCTGCGAGCTCGAGAACCGACTCGAGCGCCTTGACCTCGTAGCCCTGCATCGCCGCCTGCAGCGCGCAGATCGGGTCGATCTCGGTCACGATGACGCGCGCGCCCTGTCCGCGCAGCGCCTCGGCGCAACCCTTGCCGACTTCACCGAAGCCGCAGACGACCGCGACCTTGCCGCCGATCATGACGTCGGTCGCGCGGTTCAGGCCGTCGACCACCGAGTGGCGGCAGCCGTAGATGTTGTCGAACTTCGACTTCGTCACCGAGTCGTTTACGTTGATCGCGGGGAAGAGGAGCGTGCCCGCTTCCTGCATCTGGTAGAGGCGATGGACGCCGGTCGTCGTCTCCTCGGAGACGCCGCGGACTCCCTTCGCGACCTTCGTCCAGGTCTGGCCGTCGGCCTTGATCGAGCGGCGGAGCACGTCGAGGATCACGCCCCACTCCTCGGGGTCGTTCGCTTCGTCGAAGGCGGGGATAGTTCCAGCCTTCTCGAACTCGGCGCCCTTGTGGATCAGAAGCGTCGCGTCGCCACCGTCGTCGACGATCAGCGTGGGGCCCGAGCCGTCAGGCCAGACGAGCGCCTCTTCGGTGCACCACCAGTACTCCTCGAGCGTCTCGCCTTTCCAGGCGAAGACGGGAGTGCCCTTCGGATTTGCGACGGTACCGCCCGTCTCGGGACGGCCGACGACGACCGCTGCGGCGGCGTGGTCCTGCGTCGAGAAGATGTTGCACGAGACCCAGCGGACGTCGGCGCCGAGGTGCACGAGCGTCTCGATGAGGACGGCGGTCTGCACCGTCATGTGGAGCGAGCCCATGATCTTCGCGCCAGCGAGCGGCTGCGTCTTGCCGTACTGCTCGCGGAGCGACATGAGGCCCGGCATCTCGTGCTCGGCAAGCGTCATTTCCTTGCGGCCGAGCTCAGCGAGGGCGAGATCCTTGACCTTGAAGGGAACGCGGCCTGCTTCTTTCGCCGCGACGAACGAATGAGTGGATTCCAGCGTGGTCGGCATCGTTTCGATGTCTCCTTTTCTTTCGATTCAGGGGTGAGCCGCGGACGGTTTCGGGGCCGGATTCGCGGGCGTATCACCCTAAATCCGACCGAAACGGTTTGAATTCCTTAGAGGGGGATAACAGTCGGCGGCGCGGGCTCGTAGCGCCCGCGTCTCGCGGGCAGGCTCACCGGCGTCCCGCCGGTGAGCAGGAATCGCGGGGTGGCCGCTGGCGAGACGCCAGCGGCCTTGCCGGCGGGACGCCGGTGAGCAGGAATCGCGGGGTGGCCGCTGGCGAGACGCCAGCGGCCTTGCCGGCGGGACGCCGGCGCTACGAAACGCCGGGCCTGCTCATCGCCTCTCGCCTTTCGTCTCTCGCCTTTCGCCTCTCGCCTCTCGCCTACGCCTTCCTATGATTGTCGATCATGTCGAACGTGCCTCCGAAGGCGAGGTCCCTGATGCCCGGAGACGTGAGGAACTCGTGCGGGAAGCCCATCTCGATCGCGCTCGCCTTGTCGAGCCGCGACATCTGCTCGTTGCTCAGTGTCACGTTCAGCGTGCCGAGGTTGTCGCGCAGCTGTTCGAGGTTGCGCGCGCCGAGGAGCGGGATCACCACGCCGCGCTGCTGGCGCGCCCAGCTGATTGCGACTTGCGTCGAGGAGGCGCCGAGCTCGGAGGCAATTGCGGCGACCTCCTTCGCGATGGCGAGGTTGCGATCGATCTTCGCGGCGCCTTCCTTCGCGCGGCCCGTCGCCTGCGACGTCGGGTCGTTGTACTTGCCGGAGAGGACGCCGGCGCCGATTACGCTCCAGGGCGTCACGGCGAGGTCGAACGTGCGCGCCATCGGCAACAGATCGCGCTCGGCGGTGCGGTCGATGAGCGAGTAGCGGAGCTGCAGCGCGGTGAACGGCGTCCATCCGCGAAGGTCGGCCATCGTGTTCGCCTGCGAGACGATCCAGGCAGGGGTGTCGGAGATTCCGATGTAGAGGATCTTCCCCTGCCGCACCAGGTCGTCGAGGCCGCGGAGCACTTCGTCGACCTGCGTCGTGAAGTCCCAGGCGTGGAGCCAGTAGAGGTCGACGTAGTCGGTGCCGAGGCGCTTGAGGCTCGCCTCGAGCGCCTGCTTCATGTTCTTCTTGTGGTTGCCCGAGAAGCTCGGATCGTGGAGGCGCGTCTGCAGCGTGTATTTCGTGGCGACGACCCAGCGCTCGCGATCGGCTGCGATGAACTCGCCGAGCAGCTTCTCGCTCGTCCCTTCGGTGTATCGGTTCGCCGTGTCGAAGAAGTTGCCTCCCGCCTCGACGAACGCATCGAACATCTTCTTCGACTCGTCTCGCGTCGCGCCCCAGCCCCACTCCTCGCCAAACGTCATCGTGCCGAGCGCGAGCTCGGAAACCCGCACTCCGCTGCGCCCCAGAAGTTTGTATCGCATAAGGCAGCAGTGTAAGGCAGGTCAAAGGTCAAAGGTCAAAGCAGGCGAAAGGCGAAAGGCGAGAGGCGAAAGGCGAGGAGCAGGCGATCGCCCGTAGCAGTCGGGGTCGAGAAGAGGGAATGAGCCGTCGAGGCGTCGCGTAGCGACGGCCGATCTTAGCCCCCGGTCCCGCTTCGCGGGACCGGGGGACGCGTGTGCGATCGATTGAACGCGCCGCGTAGCGGCGCAGGAAAAGCCGGGCGCGGGCCTGGGCGCGTTCACGTTCACGAAGCTCGCCGTCCGCCATCTCTCAATTCTCAATTCTCCAATTCTCAATTCCGGGCCGTGCCGGCCCGGCCCGCCTCTTCCAAAATCGCCGTCGCTTGGACATGATGGCGCGGAATGGCGGACGAGAATCAGCGCGGGCACGCGAAGCCTGTCGTCATCGACGGCATGGACGTTTTCGTCGACCCGCGCTTCGAGCCGGTCGATCTCGAGGCAGGGGTCCGATTCGTCCTCGACCCGGCGAATGCCGTCGAGACGGTCCATTGGGCGCGCAACTATCTCTATCGCGTGGTGCTGCAGACGAAGTCGGGGCCGGTCGACGTCGTCGTCAAGCAGTTCCGGAACCGAGGGTGGCGCGACCGGATGCGCCGTCGTTTCGATGTCACAAAGGCCGCGAAGGCGTGGGACATGGCGCACGCGTTCGAGGCCGCCGGCGTCTCGACCGCGCGCCCGGTCATCCTCGCCGTCACCATCGATCCGAAAGGCCCTTCGTACTTCGTCTGCGAGCATCTTGCCGGGCGACTCGAGTTCCGCTACCTCGCGCGCGCGCTCAACACCGGAACCGCGGCGACTGAATTCCCCGGTCTCGACACCGCATCGGCGCTCGACGCGGTCGGCGCAACCGCGGCGCGAATGCACGACGCGAATCTCTTCCATCGAGACTTCTCGGTCGGCAACGTCTTCCTCAGGCCGCGGGCCGACGGCACGGTCGGACGCGACGACGTCGCCGTCATCGACCTCAACCGCGCGCGGAAGCGGGACCGGATCGGTCTCTCCGACCGGCTGCGCGACCTCTCGCGGCTCAACATCCTCCGCCCTGAGGATCACGATCGACTCCTGCGCGCCTACTGGGGACCGGACGCGACGTCGACGCAGCTCGCGCTCGGCCGGCTCGCGCAGAATGTGTTCCGCGCGAAGACCTCGCTGAAGCAGGGGACGAAGAAGATCTCGACGGGCCCGCTCGCGGCGTCGCGGCCTTACGGACTTCATGCTCACATCCCGCTCCCCGAGAGTGGTGCGGGAGCGAAAGACCGGGTCGTCTGGGATCACCTCTCCGACCAGCCGTACCAGCACGCTGGCCGCTTCGCGAAGACGATGGCGCGGATCAGCGACGCGCCGGGCCTCGTCCGCGGCCTCCTGCGCGGGGTGCTCGCCGCGCCGCGAGTCTGGGCGCGTTACCGCACGCTCCGCGGCGAGCTTTGGCGCGAGCCGGTGGCGTTCGACGGCATCGGCATCGCGATCAGCCCGCTCCCCGAGAGCCCCGAGGCGCTGCTGCATGCGTTCGACGAGCTGGGGGTGAAGAACGTCCTGATGCGGCTCAACCCGTGGCAGGAATCGCATGATGAGGAAGCTGCGCTCGCGGAGGCGCTGCACGCGCGCGGATGCGACATCACCTTCGCGCTGCCGCAGAATCGCGACCTGGTGCGCGACCCTGCGCGATGGCGCGCCGCGGTGGCGTTGTTAGGCGAGCGTTTCTCGAAGTGGGGGTCGCGGTTCCAGGTCGGCCAGGCGGTGAACCGGAGCAAGTGGGGCGTCTGGAGCGAGCGCGAGTGGGTAACGCTCGTGCGGGGGGCAGCCGAGGCGCTCAGGCCGTATGGCGCGACGCTGATCGGCCCGGCGGTGATCGACTTCGAAATGCACGCGAGCGCGGCGCTGCTGAACCGCCCGGGGCTCGGCGTCGAGTTCGACGCTCTGGCGAGCCTCCTCTACGTCGACCGGCGCGGCGCGCCGGAGAACACGCAAGCGGGCTTCGATTCGTTAGGCAAGGCGATGCTGGCACGTGCGGTCGCGGAGACGGCGCGCTGGTGCGGGCCGCGGTCGTGGATCACCGAGGTGAACTGGCCGCTATGGGAAGGCCCGCATTCGCCCGCGGGGCCGAAGGTCTCCGTCGACGAGGAGCGGCAGGCCGATTACCTGGTGAGGTTTTATCTCTGGACGCTCGCGAGCGGCGCGGCGGAACGGGTCTACTGGTGGCAGCTCGTCGCGAGAGGCTACGGTTTGATGTGGCAGCCGACGGGAGGCGAGCTCACGCCGCGCAAGTCGTACGCCGCCTTCGCGACGATGACGCGGATGCTCGGCGGCTGGAACTGCACGGGGCCGGTCGCGACGGGAGTCGAAGGCGCGCACGCGCTTCGTTTCGTCGATGCCGGTGGAGCGGAGCGGTTCGCCGTGTGGGCCGTGAGCGGGACGCCGGAGATTGCGATGCCGGGCGAGGTTGCGCGCATCGTCGAGCTGGATGGGCGCGAGACGAAGCCGGGCGATTCACGGAAGGTCACGTTAGGCGGATCGGTGCGGTACGTGGATATCGCGAACCGGTAGGCACCCTGCCGTTCGTTTCTTCATTCTCCATTCCTCATTCTTCATTCGACATTTCGGTTTTCTTTTTCGAACGAGAACCGAAATGAAGAATGTCGAATGAAGAATGCGGAATGAAGAAGTGAGGTGGGATTCGGGGTTCTGCACGAGACGCGCAGGCATCCCGAAGGGATGCCAGAAGGTAGCCGGGGGTCGCCCCGCGAAGCGGGACGACCCCCGGAAAGCATCGGATCATCGAATGCGCACCCCGGAGGGGTGCCAGACCAACGTCTCGATGCCGTCCCTCTGGCACCCCTCCGGGGTGCAACTTTATTTCGTGCTCGCAACCCCGGGTCGCCCCGCGAAGCGGGGCGACCCGGGGCTACCTTCTGGCACGCCTCCGGCGTGCGGGCCTTCCCGGGCCCCGCAATCGTCCGGAATCGCCAATCGTTATTCTCGCAATCCGCCGTGTCACAATTTGCCCGTTCCCAACAATTGAAGGAGGATTCCATGATCGTCGTCCGTAACGTGTTCCATTGCCATCCGGGACAGGCGAAGCAACTCGTCGCGAAGCTCAAGGCCGCGAACGCGGTGATGCTGGGGGCGAAGACCGTCTCGGGCGCCCGCGTCCTGAGCGATTCGTGCGCGACCTTCTGGACCGTCGTCCTCGAGATCGAGGCGGCATCGCTCGAAGCATTCGAGCAGTCGTTCCAGAAGTACGGCAGCGATCCCGCGATCCAGAGCGCCATGGAGGGCTACATGGCGCACGTCACCGGCGGGCATCGGGAGATCTGGAAGGTGGAGTAGGAACGCGGAACGTGAAACGCGGAACGCGGAAGTAGGAAGACCGGTAAGGCCGGGCGCGGGCTCGGGCGCGTTCACGGTGGGGTCGGACTGACTGTAGCAGCGAGCCGTGCAGCCAGAGGCACTCGATCGCCGCGCCTCCTTTCTTCATTCCTCATTCTGCATTCGACATTCTTCATTTCGGTTTCCGTGCGATCACGAAAACCGAAATGTCGAATGAAGAATGAGGAATGAAGAATTGAGAAACTGGCCTACTCCCCCGCCTCCATCGGCGTGAGGTAGGCGCCCGGAAAGACGTGCTGGGAGTGCTCGGCAACGGGCTCGAGCTTCGCGGCGCAGACTTTGTACTCGCCGGTTCCGGTCACGGCATCGCCTGCGTCGGTCGTCAGCTCGTTCGTCCTGGCTGCGGGGAAGTGGAACGGCATCCATATCGTGTTGCGCTTCACCTGCTTCGAATGCATCGCGCGGCAACGCACGCGACCGCGTCGCGTGACGACGTCAACGAGCTGGCCGTCGTCGATGCCCATGGAGCGCGCCGTCTTCGGGTGCACCTCGACGAACGCCTCCGGTTGTTTCTTCGAGAGTCCCGACGAGCGCCGGGTCTGCGTCGCCGCGTTGTAGTGGTAGAGCGTGCGCCCCGTCGAGAGGATCAACGGGTACTCGACGTCGGCCTCCTCGAACGGCGCGCGGTAGTCGACCGCCACGAAGAGCCCCTTGCCGCGCAGGACGCCTCCCTTGTGGAGGTACTGCGTGCTCGGCTCGTCGGGCCCGGTCACGGGCCACTGCAGACCTCCCTCGCGGTCGATCCGGTCGTGCGAGATGCCGGCGAACTTCGGCGAGAGCGACGCCAGCTCGGCGTAGACCTCGCGCGGACTCGCATATTCGGGCTGCTTCATCCCGGCGCGGCGCATGACGTCGACGAGGATCTCCCAGTCGGCGCGCGCCTCGCCCGGCGGCTCGACCGCTTTGCGTACGCGCTGCACGCGCCGGTCGGAATTGGTGAAGACCCCGTCCTTCTCCGCGAAGCATGCCGCGGGGAGGATGACGTCGGCGAACCTGCAGCTCTCGTTGAAGAAGATGTCCTGGACGACGACGAACTCGAGCTCGTTCATCGCCGTCTCGACCTTGCAGACGTTAGGCTCGGAGATGACGATGTCCTCGCCCATGAGGTACATGCCGCGGATCTCGCCGCGCTGCATCGCCTTCATCATCTCGTTGAGGTTGAGCCCCCTCGTTTCCGGCTGCTCGACCCCCCACGCCTCCGCGAACTTCGCCCTGACCTCGGGCTCGGCCGCGCGCTGGTAGCCGGGGTAGAAGACCGGCGTCGCTCCCGCGTCGTTCGCTCCCTGCACGTTGTTCTGCCCGCGCAGCGGATTCATGCCGGCGGAGGCGATCCCGAGGTGCCCGGTCATGAGGACAAGGTTCGAGAGGGCGTAGACGTTGTCGGTGCCGGTAGTGTGCTCGGTGATGCCTAACGTGTAGTAGATGCCTGCGTGCCTGGTCGTTGCGTACGCGCGCGCGACCTCGCGGATCGTCTGCGCTGGGACGCCGGTGAACGTCTCGGCCTCCTCGGGCGTGTACCTGAGCACCGCCGCGCGGACCTTCTCGAAATCCTCGGTGTTCGTCTCGATGTACTCGCGGTTCTCGAGCCCTTCGGAGACGATCACGTGCGCCATCGCGTTGAGGAGCCAGACGTCGGAGCCCGGCTTGAGCTGCATGTGCCAGTCGGCGATCTCGGTCATCCAGATCTTCCGCGGGTCGGCGACCGCGAGGCGCGCCCCGCGCTGCACCGCGCGCTTCATCTCCATCGCGATGATCGGATGTGCCTCAGAGGTGTTCGAGCCGATGACGAAGAGGAAGTCGGCGTCCCGGATCTCCGGGATCGAGTTCGTCATCGCGCCTGCTCCGTACGTTGTCACCAGACCGGCGACCGTCGGGGCGTGTCACGTTGCGGCGCACTGGTGGATGTTCTGTGTTCCGAACCCAGCGCGCGCGAGTTTCTGAAGGAGGTAGTTCTCTTCGCCGGTGCATCGGCTCGAGCTGATGAAGGCGAGAGAATCGGAGCCGTGCTTCTCGCGGACTCCCTGGAGGCCGCGGACCGCGCGATCGAGCGCCTCGTCCCACGACGCCTCGCGAAGCGTGCCGTCGGCCTCGCGGACGAGCGGGACGGTGAGGCGGTCGGGATGATGGACGAAGTCGTTCGCGAAGCGACCCTTCACGCAGAGGTTGCCGTCGTTGACGGTCGTTCCGGGCGGAGGGCTCGTGACCTTCACGATCCGGTTCGCCTCGCGATCGACGTTGATGTCGATCTGGCAGCCGACGCCGCAGAAGTTGCAGGTCGATCGGACCTTCTCGAGCTCGCGTTCCGGCTTGCCGTAGAGGAGCGCCGGCTTCTCGGTCATCGCGCCGGTGGGGCAGACGGCGATGCAGCCGCCGCACATCTCGCAGGTCGTGTGATCGAGCGAAACCTGGTCGGCGGTGGCGATCGTCGTGCGGCCGCCGCGGTGGGCGAGCGTGATCGCGCTGACTCCTTCGACCTCGTCGCAGTAACGGACGCAGGCGGCGCAGAGGATGCAGCGGTCGGGGCGGAACGAGATGAACGGGTTCTCGTCGTGCTCGCGCGCGGAGCGAGGCGAATCGACGTGCGGCCATTCGCCTTCGGCGACGCCGTACTTCTCAGCGTACGTGTGAAGCTTCGAGATCGAGACGTCCTCCGCCTCCTCGCGGTCGGCGACCGTGTCGGCGAGGTGGAGCGAGATGATGAACTGGCGGTTGCGGTCGACGCGCGTCGTGTTCGTGCGGACGACCATGCCGGGCGAGGTGCGGCAGGCGCACGCGGGCTGCATGAGGCGCGAGCCTTCGACTTCGACGAGGCAGATGCGGCAGGCACCCGCCGGCTCGAGGCGGTCGTCGTGGCAGAGGGTCGGGATCTCGATGCCGAGACGGCGCGCCGCGTGAAGGACCGTTTCGCCTTCGCGGAACTCGGTCTCGTTGCCGTCGATCACCACGAACTTCGAGTCAGCCATCGCCCTAATGCTACTTCATCGGAACCGCGCCTGCACCCGGCCAGTCGCTGTCGCCGATCCGCTCGAGATTCATCTCGAAGATGCGTCTGTTCGGTTGTGCGCCGATGATGGCACAACGCGGGTACCGACGCGAGACGACGTTTTTGACTACAGAGGGAACGGATCCTTTGCCCGGAGCATCCACGCCTGCGGCCGATGGGTGAAGCCGATCTTCGGGTAATAGTCGGCCGCGGCGGGCGCCGCGAGAAGGATGATCGACGAGTCGGGCCCCATAGCGGCGCGCGTCCGCGCGATGAGCTCGATGCCGATGCCCTGTCGTTGATACTCGGCGTGTACCGCGAGGTCGGCGAGGTAAGCGACGTAGGCGAAGTCGGTCAGCGAACGCGACACGCCGACGAGCCGCTCGCCGTCCCAGGCGGAGACGGTCAGGTTTCCGTGTTCGAGCATCGCGGCCATCGTCTCGCGGTTCCCGATCGGGCGACGTTCGCCTAACGTCGAAGCGCGGTAGAGCTCGATGAAGGCGTCGAGGTCGATGTCGTTGCCGATGCGGTAGGTGATGTTCGTTTCTGGTTCGGCCATGGAGAACCTCAGAGGCAGCTGTCGCTGCCGACCTTCGCGGTGAGTGTGCCGGCACTCGACGCGCAATCGAGATCGAGCGAGATTCGGTACTCGTCGACGTCGTTGACCGTGAGGCCGGTGCGCTCGATCTTGAATTGGAACGTGCGGCACTCGCGGCGATGGAAGACGACGCTTCGATCGTCGGGGTCCTTCAGGTCAAACGCGCGCACCGCGGGACCGTCGAGCGGGTCGATCACGAACCTAAGGCTCATTTCCGCCTTCGCATCGACGAAGTCGCCGCCGAGGAACTGACGCTCGTCGCCGGCGTAGCAGTTGGCGGGAGCGAAGGTGACGTGGCCCGCCTGCTGCGAGGCCAGTGTCACAGAACCGAGCGCGGGTCCGTCGCTCGCGTGGCCATCCTGGTAGAAGGCGAACTGCCCGGATGAAGTGCAGGCGGGGAGTGTAAGCAACGCGAAGGTCACGAGAAGGAGCAATGATCGTGTTCGCATTGAGAGATTGTGACACGGGGATCGCAGCGTGAACGCTTATCGTCGCGAAGCGGCGGACGATCCAGCGCCGCTACGCGGCGCGAGCATGTGGGTATGCGCGTGCCCCCGGTGGCATCGTCCCGCTCGGCGGGACTCGCCACCGGGGGCAAAGGTCTTTCGTCGCTACGCGACGATGAGGGCACCGCAGGAGTCTCGATGTGGAGGAGGGGAGGCTCCACTCCACGCGGCCTGCTTTGACCTTTGACCTATGACCTTTGACCTGCTTCTACTCGATCCCGAACTCCCTCGGAAACCACGTCATCGCGCTCTTGACGGGCAGCGACGCGGCGAGCCCCAGCCCGCAGATGCTCGCTTCCGACATTCCCCACGAGACCTCGGGGATGATCTCGAGCGCCTTCGGGTCGCGGCCGGACGAGAGGTAGCGGTCGAGCGCGCGGCGGATGATCTGCGTGCCGATGCGGCAGGGGGAGCACTGGCCGCACGACTCCTCCTCGAAGAAGACAGCCTGGGCGAGCGAGGCCTCGACCATGTCGACCGTGTCGTTGAGAACGACGACTCCGGCCGAGCCTAACATCGAGCCCTCGGTCGCGAGCGAGCGGAAGTCCATCGCGACGTCGAGCTTCGACGCCGGGAGGAAGCCGCTCGAGGCGCCGCCCGGAGAGAAGGCCTTGAGCGTGCCGACGGCGCCGCCGGCGAGATCGAGCAGATCGCGCATCGAAATGCCGAGCGGCGCCTCGTAGACACCGGGGCTAGCGACGTGCCCCGACATGCAGTAGAGCTTCGATCCGGGAGCGGTGCGCCCGAGCGTGCGGAACCAGGCGCCTCCCTGTTTGAGGATCGCAGGGATGCAGGCGATCGTCTCGACGTTCTGGATCAGCGTCGGCTTGCCGCGGAAGCCCGACTCGACCGGGAAGGGCGGTTTCATGCGCGGCATCCCGCGCCGCCCTTCGAGCGCCTCGAGCAGCGCGGTCTCCTCGCCGCAGATGTAGGCGCCGTGGCCGTCGACGAAATGCCAGCGGATGCGGTCGTCGAGATCGCCGCGCGCCTTCGCCTCGGCGAGCGCTCCCTCGAGCGCTGCTCTCGCCGCCCCGAATTCGCCGCGTACGTAGACGTAGATCTCCTGCGCTTCGACCGTCAGCGCCGCGATCGCGAGCCCCTCGATGACGAGGTGAGGCCGCTGAAGCATGACCTCGCGGTCCTTGAACGTTCCCGGCTCCCCTTCGTCGGCGTTGAGCACGACGTAGCGCTCCTTCACCGACTGGGCGATGACGCCCTTCCACTTCACCGCCGCGGGAAAGCCGGCGCCGCCGCGTCCCTGGATTCCTGAGCTGTCGAGCTCCGTGACGACCCACGCGGCGCCCTTGTCGCGCGCGAGACCGAGCGCGTCGTAGCTCTGCGTGTCGGCTGCCGCGAGGTCGATCGCGTGTTTGTCGCTCGACGGCGAATAGGAGGGCGAGAGCGATTCGGGACGACCGCGCCGGTCCCAGGTCGCGGGCGCCGCATCGCAGCGGCCAACGCACGAGACGTAGCGCGCCTTTTCGCCGCGCGCCTTCAGCTCGCTCATCGTCGTCTCGCATCCGGCGATGCGGCACGAGAGGCCGTCACAGACGAAGACGTCGTGCTCGGTGTCGGCGAGCAGGTGGTAGAAGGTCGCTACTCCATAGATATCGGCTTCGGGGACCTTCGACTCGAGGTGAACTTTCCCGACGCTCCCCGGGCGCAGCCCGCCCGCATCGTGCAGCAGGTCGAGAATGCTCTCGCGTCGCGCGCCCTTTGGCTCCATATGCGCGAAATGCTAGCACGGGGGAAAGGCAGGCCAGAGGCCAAAGGCCAGAGCAGGCGATGAGGCGAGAGGCGAGAGGCGATGAGGAGGCCGAAGGCCAAAGGCCATAGGCCAGAGCAGGCGATGAGGCGAAAGGCGAGAGGCGATCAGCAGGCCAAAGGCCAAAGGCCGGAGCAGGCGAGAAGGCGAGAGGCGATGAGTAGGCCAGAGGGCAATGCGGTCATGTGTAGACCGAAAGCGAAGCTTTCGCGCCGAGGCGCGACTTCGGACGGACGTACTGAGGGAGAACGATAGCCAGAGAGCCGCCCTCGTCGCGTAGCGACGATCGATCTTAGCCCCCGGTGGCGAGTACCGCCTGGCGGGACGAAGTCACCGGGGGAGTGGGGCGACACGAATTTTCCGCGCCGCATAGCGGCGCCAGATCTGCCGCCCCTACGCGGCGGTTTTCATATTCCTCGCGCACCCCCGGTTCCCTCGCCCTCCCGCTTCGCGGGACGGGGCTCGGTCACCGGGGGCAAAGTTCTGTCGTCGCTACGCGACGATCGGAGAGACGATTGACGATGGTCTGCTCGAGCTTCAGCTCCGAAATCCGAAATCCGAAATCGTTCCCTCACTTCGCCTTCCCGTAGTACGAATCCCAGATCACGCTCCACGTCTTTCCGTCGTCGCCGAGCTGCTCGGCCAGCTGGCGCACGCGTCCGTCGCCGGTCTTCGACCAGATCCAGCGCGTCTCGGGCTTCACGCCCTGAAGAGTCGAGAGGACCATCTTCCCGTCAACGAGCTTTCCTTTCAGTGGTGGCCAGCCGGAGGGAACGCCGCCGTTGTCGATGAAGATCTGGTTCCAGCTGCCGTCGGTTGGCTCGAAGTAATTCATGCTCATGCCGGCGTGGCCGGCGCCGCTCTTCCAGTTTTCCATGAGCATGCAGCCGTCGAGGTGGAGCGTGACGTCGTTATGCCCGACGACGTGGCCCGCCGGGTCGCGCACTTCCCAGCTGCCGAGCCAGAAGTCGAACTGGCGGTACTCCGGTGTGCCGCACGGCAGGAGCTTCGCGACGACTGCTTCGAACTTAGGGTGTTTTCTTAATGACGCAAGCTCGGGCGCGCTTACGACGCGGTCGTGCAATCCCTTGTTCGCGCCCATCGCGACGATCTGCTCGATCTCGGCGATCGCGGCGTCGGCGTCGCCCCTCACCGCGAGACTCATCGCGATCTCGAGGTGCGAGATGCGCGGCTGGAACGGGATGGCGAGCGCCTTCCTTGCCGCGGCGATCGATGCGTCGAAGTCACCGAGCGCGCGGGTGCAGCGCGCGAGCTCGAGCAGTGCGGGACCATTCGCCGGCTCATTCGCGACGATCTTCCCGAGCTCAGCGCGGGCCGCCTGATAGTTCTTCTCATTCATGAGCGTTCTCGCTTTGTCGATCGAGGTGGTTTGCGCGGAGGCGAGCCCCGCGAGAAGGATGGAAGAGACGAGCGCGACGAGTCTTCGCATGACAGCCTCCGTAAGGTGATGCGGGGAGCATACGGGGCGGTCCCGTCAGCGCAATCGCGCGTCACCGCATCGTGACCGAACTGGGTCAGTGCGTTCATTCGCTGTCATGGGATTGCGCGATCCGCAGGCGAAAGGCGCGAGGCGACGACAGGCGCGAGGCGAAGAACGAGTCCGAAATCCGAAATCCGAAATCCGAAATCCGAACCTAACTCCCCTCGATCGCCGCCCGAATCCCCGCGATCTCCGCTTCCGCAATCCTGCGGTCGCGCGGCGAGAGATAGGCGAGAGGAGCCTCGCTCGCGTCGATCACCACGTCGAGCGCATTCGACACGACGCCCCACTGGTACTCGCGGCCGCGGATCTCTTCGCGCAGCCTGCGCACGTCGTCGAGCGTCGCGATCTCGCCGAGAACGACCTCTCCATGTTTCACGACGTGGGGCACGCGCGTCACCTCGTGAGCTCGCCGCGCAGGTCGAGCTGCATCTGCGTCTTCACCTCTTCGCACGACAGCCCGCGGCCGAAGAGGTAGACGAGCTTCGTGAGCGCGGCCTCGACGGTCATGTCGTAGCCGCTGATGACGCCGGCACGGGCGAGCACCGAGCCTGTCGCGTAGTCGCCGAGATCGACCGAGCCGCGGAGGCATTGGGTGCAGTCGACGATGACGACGCCGCGGTCGACCGCCTCGCGGATCGCGGCGATGAAGCCGGCGTTGCGCTCCGGCGCGTTGCCGACGCCGTACGCCTCGAGGACGAGACCCTGGAGTGGCGGCTGCAGCACGTTTCGGGCGAGCTCGGCAGTGACTCCGGGAAAGAGGCGGAGCGCGCCGACGACCGGATGCCCGATCTCGTGCAGCCTGAGTCCTCCAGGCGATGCTTTCCGGACCAAAGGCCAGTCGATCTCGATGTCGACGCCGACCGACCCGAGGTGCGGGAAGTTAGGCGAGTCGAAGGCGTCGAAGCCGTCGGCGCTGATCTTCACCGACCTGCAGCCCCTCACGAGCCGCGGCCCGAAGCAGAGCGTGACCTCGGGGATCCGCTGCGTCGCGGCGATGAGAAGGCTCGTGACGAGGTTCGAGCGCCCGTCGTTGCGCACCTCGCAGAGCGGGATCTGCGAGCCGGTGAGGACGACCGGCTTGTCGAGCCCTTCGAGGAGAAATGCGAGCGCCGATGCGGTGTAGGCCATCGTGTCGGTGCCGTGAATGACGACGAAGCCGTCGTAGGCGTCGTAGTGGTCGGCGATGTTGCGGGCGATGCGCGACCAGTCGGAGGGGATCATGTTCGACGAGTCGAGCAGCTCGTCGAACTCGTCGATGACATACTCCGGCATCGAGGGGTGGCGCAGCTCCGACATCGCCGACATCTGCTCGGCGAGAAACCCCGGCGCCGGCGCCCACCCTCGCGGCGTGAGCTTCATTCCGATCGTGCCGCCGGTGTACGCGATGTAGATTCTGGTCATGTTGGGGGGTGTTAGTTGTTAGTTGTTAGTTGTTAGACAGGCAGCGCAAGACGGGCTGCAAGCATGTTCATCTACTCGATTAGATCGGGAGGAATCGGCGCCGCCCTTTGGGATAACACGATACGCTGTCTGGACTTCAGTGGGCAAAGGTCGCAGCCTCCGCAGCGCGTCTAACAACTAACAACTAACAACTAACAACTAACAACTAACAACTAACAACTAACAACTAACAACGTCCAGTCTCACGTCCGCGCAGGCAGGCTGAACGAGAACCGCGCTCCCTTTCCTTTCTCGCTCGTGACCCAGATCGAGCCGCCGTGGATCTCGACGATCCGTTTGACGATTGCGAGCCCGAGGCCGGTGCTGGTCTCGCCGCCGGTCGGGCGCGCGCTGAGTTTCTTGAAGGTGCGGAAGATCTCGCGCAGGTCATCCTCGCCGAGCCCCTGGCCGTTGTCCTCGACGTGCGTGACGATGTCGCCGTCGCGCCGCTCGCAGGAGACGCGGACGGTGCCACCCGGCTGCGTGTACTTGACCGCGTTGCTGACCAGGTTGTCGAGCACCTCGCCGATCCGCACCGCGTCGGCATTGACCCGGGGGAGGCCCGCCGTGTCGACCGCCGTGATCGCGATGCTCTTGTTCGCCGCGGCTTTCTCGTGATTCGAAACCGCGGTCGCGATGAGCTCGCCGAGGTCGAGCTCCGTGCGCTCGAGCGAGATCGAGCCCGACTCGATCGCCGAGATGTCGAGCAGGTCGTTCACGAGCCTCGCCATCGCCTCGGCGGCGAGCTTCGCCTTCTCGAGCTGGCTCATCGCCCGCTCCGGATCGATCTTTCCCGACTTCAGCTGGTTGATCACCATCGTCACCCAGCCGACGATCACGCCGAGCGGGTTGCGCAGGTCGTGCGCCGCGATGCCGACGAACTCGTTCTTCGACTCGTTCAGGCGCGCGAGATCTTCGAGCATCTTCGCCTTGGTGAAGGCGGAGAGCAGATGGCCGCGGATCTCGACGAGCAGCTCGAGCTCGTCGGGAGCGATGCCGCCTCGCTTCACCGGCGCCTCGAAGACGAGGTAGCCCTCGACCCGCTCGGGCCCGCGGAGGCGGAGCGTGAGCAGCGTCAGGAAGGAGGCGCTCTGCGCCGAGCGGTCGGCGAGAAAGACGTCCTTCTGCACCTCGTCGGCTTCGGCGGTATAGAGCTGCTCGATCTCATCCTGCGGCAGCGCGATCTCCTCGACCGTAGCCGGATCCCAGCCGAGCGCCGCCTTCGCGCGGTAGAGGTCGGACGACTTGTCGTAGACGAAGACGATCGCGATCTCGACGCCGTGGAGGAAGCGCGTGACGCCGAGGATCATCTGAAGGACGCGGTCGAAGCTGATCTCCGCGTTGATCGACTCGACGAGCGAGGTGATCGTCTCGAGGTGCGCCGTCTTCTCGCGCAGGTCGCGCGTGCGCTCTTCGACCGTGCGCTCGAGCGCCTTCTTCTGCAGCTCGATCGTCCGCGTTCGGAGCCGGATGATCGCGAGGAAGAGGGCGAGCGCGATCGCGGCGAGGACGAGCCGGAACCAGACTGTGGCCCAGAACGGAGGAGTGACGACGATGACGATCGAGGCGCCGTCGCGGTTCCAGACGCCGTCGCTGTTCGAGCCGCGGACGCGGAAGGCGTAGCGCCCGGGAGGCACAGAGGTGTAGTTCGCGTACCGGTGCGTGCCGGCGTCGACCCAGGTGTCGTTCAGCCCTTCGAGTCGGAACGAGTACTGGTTGCGCTCGGGCGCGGTGAAGTCGAGCGCGGCGAACTCGACGGCGAAAAAGTTCTCATCGTGCCGGAGCACGATTTCGCGCAAGGTCCACGGAGGGCGCGAGAACTTCTGCGGATTCGCGTAGACGTTCACGCGTGTGATTACGACGGGCGGCGCCGCCTCGTTGTCGGGCATCCGGTCGGGGCGGAAGGCGCTGAAGCCCGCCGCGCCGCCGAAGTAGATCGTCCCGTCGGGCGAGCCCCAGCTCGCGCCGGGAAAGAAGATCGCGCTCTGCAGTCCGTCCCCGAAGCCGTAGGTGCGAGAGCGGCCGCTCTTCGGGTCGACGACCGAGAGGCCGTTCGCGGTGCCGAGCCAGAGGCGCCCCGTCTCGTCCTCGCGGATCTCCTGGATGTTCGAGCTGTCGAACGGCGGGTTAGGCGCCAGTGGCGTGAAGCGGTCGCTCGCCGGGTCGAAGGAGGCGAGCCCGTTCGACGTGCCGAGCCAGAGCGTTCCGCTGTGCGATTCGAAGATCTCGCGCACGCGGTCGCTCGGCAGCGCGCCCTCTGCGCGCGTCCGCTGCCAGGAGCGGAACGTGCCGGTCGCAGGCTCGAAGAGGTCGAGGCCGCCACTGTCGGTGCCGATCCAGAGCCGCCCCTTCGCGTCCTCGAGCAGCGCCAGCACGTAGCTGTCGCTCAGGCTCTTCGGGTTCGAAGGGTCGTGCGCGAACGAGGTGACGGCACCCGTTCGCGGGTCGACGTGGTCGAGCCCGTTCGCGGTGCCGATCCAGAGCGTGCCGTCGCGCGCGGCGACCGTCGCGCGCACCGAGTCGTCGCTGAGCCTCCGTCCCACGGGCGCGCCCGTCGTCCAGCGCTCCGCGCAGCGTCCAGCGGCGAGATCGAAGCGGCAGAGTCCGGCGCGGAAGAAGCCGATCCAGAGCCGCCCCGCGGAGTCGAACGTCAGCGACTCGACGTCACCGTGTGGGATGGTTCCCTGCACCGAGTTGAAGTGCCGGAACGTGCTCGCGTCGCGATCGAGCCGGTCGAGACCGTCGTGCGTGCCGATCCAGAGCGCGCCCGACACGTCGCCCGCGATCGTCGACACGCCGCGGCCCGAGATGCCGTCGGGAGCGTCGGCCTCCCAGGTCCACGTCGTGAACTTCCGCGGCTTCAGGTCGAGGCGGCTGACTCCGCCGCCGCGCGTCGCGATCCAGAGAATCGAGCCGCGGTCGACGAAGAGGTCGCGCACGTCGTTGCCGCCGAGGCTCCACGACTGCAGCGGGTCGTTGAGGAACTGCGTGATCTCGGCCGTCGAGGGATCGAAACGGAGCAATCCCTTCTGCATCATGCCGATCCAGACGATGCCGGTCGCGTCTTCGTGGATCGAGTTGACGCCGCTCGAGGTTGCGTCAACCGGAGCTGCGGGGATCGCGAGTGGCGTGACGGTCGTGCGGTCGGCAGAAATCCGGAACGCGCCGTCGCGCGTGCCGATCCAGATCGCACCGTCGCGCGCGACGGTGATGGCGCGGATCGCGCGATCGCCGGCCACCGCGGCCGACCCTCGCGCGACCTCGACGAAGCTCACCTTTCCGGTCGTCACGTCGAGCGACTGAAGCCCCAGCTCGGTGCCGACCCAGATCGTTCCCTTCCCGGAGTCGGCGATCGACCAGACGCGATCGTCGCGAAGTGCCTCACCCGCGGCGCCGTCCTTGTTCCAGACGCGGATCGCTCCGCTCTTCCGGTCGAGACGCGCGAGCCCTGCGGCGCGCGTGCCGATCCAGATCGCGTCGTTGGTCGCGAGAAGCGACTGGATCCGGTTGTCGAGAAGCTGCACACCGCTCGCGGAGGAATCCTTGCGATGGTGAACGACCGCTTCGGTCATCGGATCGAAACGGTCGAGGCCGTCGCCCCATGTTGCGATCCAGAGCGAGCCCTCGCTGTCGCTGATGACGCGGCTGATGTCGTTCGACGCGACTGTGTCGGCGTTGGATCGGTCGTGCTCGAACGTGACGACGCGCTCACCGTCCCACCGCGCGAGCCCGTCTTCGGTCGCGAACCAGATGAAACCGAGGCGGTCCTGCGTCACCGCGTAGACGTTTTCGTGAGGAAGCCCCTTGTCGAGCCCGAGGTGTTCGAAGCGAAAACGCTCGTCAGCCGTCGCCGCACCCGGCAGAACGAGGGCGACGAGGAGGCAGGCGAGGACGATCGGCATCGCGCGGCGCATCGCAGAAGGAGTTTCCGGAAGTCACCGACGATCATAGCCGAGGCGAGTCAGCGCGGAATTGGGAAATCGATCGGGGGGGAGGGGAGTCGCGAGTAACGCGGCGGCACGGCGTGACGTGTCCCGTTTTGCCGCCGCCCGCGCGTCTCGTCGTCCCGACGACCGACCCCGCGAAGCGGGGGAGGAAGGAGGGACCTCTCAGGCTGGCACAGATGGGGTCTTCTCGCGAGGGCTCTCTCTCCGGTTGCATGGCTGTACCAGCCTGCGAGGTTCCTCGTCGCTCCCCCCGCTCCGCGGAGTCGCTTCTCGGAACGACAACTCCCGCGGGCCGCATCAGTCGGAGCGATTCGCGGTCCTCAAGCGCGCCGTTTTTCGCCCGTTTCATCGATCCAGACCGCTCGTTCACCGATCGTTTGCAGAAAAACCGAATCGTTAATCAGTTTTTAACCTTGCCTGCCGATACTGACAATCAAACAGTAAGTGCTCGACCGAGAAACGAGGCTTGGCAGCTCGCCAAAAGTAATACCGCAACTAAAAGTCCATAAAATCCGCACTACCGTCTCCCCCCGAGCCGTCTCACCTTACGATTGCCAAGCCCTCGTTACTCGGTCGAGCACAGATCTGGTTCCCACCTCGCAGTAACCCCCACCCGAAATCAGCGCCGCGCAACGACGACGAGATCTCTCGACGTCGCGCGGTCGTACGCTTCGCGCGCGTAGGATCCGAGCAGCTCCACGTCGGCGAACCCAGCGGCGCGACACGCCGCTTCGATCTCCGCGCTCCTCCAGCCCCGCAGTTCCACGCGCCGCGAGTGATTCACTCGCACCGGGTTGTCCGTATCGTCGGGATGAAGCTCGAGCGTCGTCGGGAAGAAGAGCACCGTTCCGTCGGAGCGCGGCGTCATCAGTCGAAGGAAGACGATCTCGCCGTTGTCCCCGTCGCGGAAATTGAGCGGCAGGTGGCGCTCTCCCGAGTCGATGATCCGGTCGTAGTTGAGGATCTGGAGTACGAACGGGGCTCCCGGCACGAGACGCGCGGCGAGGCCGGCGAAGAATGATGCAATGGCGAGTGGGTCGGTAATATGCGGGAGCACGTTGCCGAGGCAGATCGCGCCGCCGAAGGTTCCTTCGACCGACGCGCCGAGATTGCAGATGTCTCCATCGACGAAGGTCGCGCCCGCGACCGGCTCGGCGCCGCGCGCCTTCTCGAGCATCGATTGCGACGAATCGACGCCGACGACCTCGAATCCGCCGGAGGCCAGGAGCCGCGAGTGTTCACCCGTGCCGCAACCGAGGTCGAGAAGCCGGCGCGGCGACGCCTCGGCGAAGATCGCTTCGAAGAACGGCCCTTCGCGCCGCAGCCTCTCGGGCCACGCGATGAGGCGCCTGTAGTCGACGCGGGAGTAGTTGTCTTCGTTGGGCATGGATCCTCCGGGTTCGGGTGGCGTGCAGCGGCTCTAGCTTATCCCCACGGCCGCGGCAGCGGCCGCTTCTAGCTAGCCCCACGCGTGAGCGTGGGGAAACGACGCGCAATTTGATTTCCGCGCCGCGTCAGCGGCGCGATCTTCATCTCGCGACCTTTCCTCCTGCTGAAGCTGCAATGGTCTTGAGTTAAGGGGAAAACCCAGAAGTTAGAACGCAGAACGATGAATTGAGAACCCAGAAATGGCACGTTTGATCCAATTTCTGGATTCAACATTCAGCGTTCTAACTTCTAACTTCGGCTTCTCCTCGGTTAAATCAGGGACACTGGGCTGAAGCCGGGGGCTACCGATCCTTCGCCGCTTCGCGGCGAGCCGTGTCGCAGATTCTCGCTCCCGGCCCTACGCCGTAAACCTCCGCAAGAACTCGAACAGCCTGGAGAGATCCGCGAAGGTCGATCCCCATCCGAGCGACACGCGCACCGCGCCAGTCGCCGCACCGAGACAGGAGCGGAAGTCGTGCTGAAGCGCGGCAGGGCCGAGGTGATCGAGGCACGCGCCGATCTTGTCGCCGTCAAGCGCGAGCGCGGCTTCGGCCGCGCCGGGGTTGCAGAAGCATCCGGTCCGGATCGAGATCCCCGCCTCCGCGGCGCGTAGCTCGATCGTGTCCTGTTCGATCGGATGTCCTGCGGCGTCGTGCAGGTTGAACGACACTGTGCCGCCGCGCCCCGCCGTTCCGAGCGGGCCGTAGACGCGTGCGAGCGGTCGGCCGTCACGATGCCGCAGGTCGGCAAGCCGGCCAAGGAGGAAGTCGGTCAGCATCGAGACGCGGTCGTGGATCGCGTCGCGCCCCGCGCGCTCGAGAAAGTCGAGGCCTGCGGCAACGGCGGGGATGCTGAGAAAGTCGAGCGTCCCGTCCTCGAAGCGCGCGGCACCCTCGGCGGGGATGTAGCGCTCGATCTGCACAGAGACGACGTTGATGCTGCCGCCCGAAAACCAGGGCCGCTCGAGTGTCGCGAGCGCGTCGCGCCGCGCGAGGAGCGCGCCGACGCCGGTCGGGTAGCCGAACATCTTGTAGAACGAGAGCGTGACGAAGTCGGGATGCCAGCGCGCGAGGTCGAGGCGGTTCGTCGGCGCGAACGCGGCGGCGTCGAGAAGCACGTGCCAGCCGGCGCTCTGCGCGCGCCCGATCCACTCGAGCGGATGCTGCACTCCGGAGAAGTTCGACTGCGCGGGAAACGCGAAGAGGCGGTGCGCGCCGCCGGGACGTGCGAGTTCCTCGGCGAGACGCTCCTCGTCGAAGCCGAGGTCGGGGCGTCGGAGCGGAACGTAGCGGTACTCCGCGCCGCGCTGGCGCGCGAACTGGCGGATGCCGTTCACCGAGTTGTGGTTGTCCCAGCTCAGGAGGAACGTGTCCCCTTCTGCGAACGGGTACGACTCGCCGAGGAGTTTGAGCGCGCCGCTTGCGTTCGCGGTGAAGATCACCTCGTACTCGTCGGGCGAGGCGTTGAAGTAGGAGAGGATGCGGCGGCGCGTCTCGTCGACGAGCGAGCTCGAGGCGACCGATGCGGGATTGACCGAGTGAGGGTTGCCGAGGACGCGGGCGCCGAGGAGGCGCGCGTGCTCCTCGACGAGCGACGCGGGGTAGAGGCCCGCGCCGGTGTAGTCGAGGTAGACCTGCCCCGCGTCGTCGAGGCGGCGCAGCTCCTTTTCGCGAAGCGTGTCGAGCGAGGCGGTCGAGCCCCACGAGGGATGGCGCTCGAGGAACTGCGTCCATGCCTCCTTCCAGAGGCCGTTCGTTGCGTTGGTGCCGGAATGGGCTGTCGATGTCATGAGGTATTGTCTCCGCGAGATCGGGCGAGAGGAGGCGTGCCGCCCCGGAGCCCGTGCCGACCTTAGACCAACATTGGTCGCGGCGCGGAGCACTCCCGTCACAGCCGGGGGTGACGGTTGGGAGTCCTCGTCGCGGGCGCGGTGCCGTCCAGTCGGGAGCGATGACCGAGGTGCTAAGATCCGTCGGCGCGTCGCCTTACCGATGCGCAAACGCCGACAGGCGAATCGCGGGAATGGTCACGTCAGCACGAACGAAGCAGGTGGTGAGCCTCAGCGCCTTCGGTGAAAAGACTGCCTTGCCCGCGGAGGGTGAGCTGCTCCACGTGCTCGGGCCCGCGGCGGATGCGTGGACTGATCTGATCAACCGCATCAAGCTCACCTTCGAGCCCGCCGTCGAGCAGTGGAACTTCGCGGGAGCGAAGTACGGGTGGTCGCTCCGGCTTCGAAGGCGGGATCGCGTCATCCTCTATCTCATTCCGCAGGCGGGCCGCTTCCTCGTGGGAATCGTGCTCGGTGCGAAGGCTGTCGCTGCCGCCCGGAGTGCGAAGCTCCCGGCGCGTTTGATCGACGCCATTGCCGAAGCACCCCGTTATGCGGAGGGTACCGGTGTTCGATTCCCTGTTTCGAAGGCGAGGGAGCTGCCTGCCATCGAGCGGCTGGTCGCCCTCAAGATGACAACCTCGCGGGCCGAAGTGGCGATAGTCGGTGATTCCAAGGTAAGCGCGATCGATCATGGACATCCGTGAGAGCTACGACTCGGCGGCGAAGGCGTACGCGGAGCATCTGGCGACCGAGCTGCTGCACAAGCCGCTCGACCGGCATCTGCTCGATCGGTTTGCCGAGAGCATGACTGGTCGAGGCGAGGTTGCGGATCTGGGATGCGGACCCGGGCACGTTGCAGGCTACCTGCACGAGCGCGGTGTCCGGATGGTGGGCATCGACATCTCTCCTGCGATGATTCGCATCGCTTCGGGTCTTAATCCGAAGCTGACGTTTCGCGTCGGCGACATGACGCGACTCGACATTCCTGATGCCGGCTTTGCCGGTGTCGTCGCCTTCTACTCGATCGTGCATTTCGCGCCGTCCGAGCTCGATTCGCTCTTCCGGAACCTCCGCCTGAAGTTGACCGTCGGCGGACTGGCATTCATCGCATTCCACATCGGGGACGAGGTGGTGCACGTCGATGAGCTCTTCGGCGCTCCTGTCTCTCTCGACTTCAGATTCCACGAACCTGCACGGGTCGTGGAGGCGCTTCGCGCAGCCAGGCTCGAGGTGTTCGAGCGGACGGAGCGTGAGCCTTACGAGGGAGTGGAGTACCCGAGCCGCCGCTGCTATCTGCTGGCGAGGGCGACGTGATCCGATCGACGTGAGCTCCACGGGTCACCTGGGGTCACAGCTAAAATATAGACTTTAGGTCACGGCCCAAAGTCTATAGTTTGGCTTTAACCCGCAGCCGCGTTACTCCTGCCGCCGCCGCGTACAACGTGACGCAGTGAACCCCGGCCGGCCAGGCCGCCGACGAGCCTGACGGCCCGCTTCGCGGCCGGCAGAACCTCGGCCTGACGTTAGGTAACGATGATGTAAGCGGGCGCGAAGCCTGCGCCAGGTCGGGAGATTGGCCAAGGAGGCACGTTGAAGAGCGAAATTCAGCAGCGGTTCGAGGAGGCGTCTCGTTACGACGCGACGATGGCAAAGGTCTTCCCCGGCTACGAGCAACTGCCACTGATCCTCTTGTCGCATCTTCGAACGTGCCTGGGCGCGGGGGCTCGGGTACTGGATGTCGGCTGCGGCACTGGCTCGATGCTCGCCAGGTTCGCGGCAAACCAGAGCGACTGGTCGTTCGTCGGCGTCGACCCGGCCGAGCCCATGCTGGAAATCGCTCGCGCGAGAATGGACGGTGCCGGCGCAGCGGAGCGGGTCGCCCTGGTCGTCGGAACCGTAGACGCCCTTCCCGACGAGCCGGCGTTTGACGCCGCGACCGCCGTGCTTGTCGAGCATCTGCTACCCGACGACGGGGCGAAGCTGCAATTCCTCGAAGGGATCTGGCGCAGGCTGGTTCCCGGCGGGTGGATCTTCCTGGCAGGACTGCACGGCGACCTGGAGTCGGGTCGGGCACGCCAGGCTCTCGAGGCGTGGCTGGAGTTCGTATCGCTGCAAGGCCTGCCACCAGCGGTGCGGGAAACTGTCCGGCGCAGGGCGACGGTGGAAGACTCGCTCGTGAGCGAGACGCGGCTCCTGCAGCTCCTGACGGAGGCGCGATTCGTAGACGTGGATCGAATCTACCAGGTCTGCCTTCTCGGAGCATGGGCCGCACGAAAGCCGCGATAGACTTCGCATCACGCCCGCCATCCGACGCCAGCGAGCTCCGTGCGCCATGCCACGGCGGCGCGACGCCTAACGACGGGTTCCAAAAGGCGGCGCCTCGGTGCCACCGCGGAAGCGATGTGTCAGGTGCTGAATGTCAGTCGGTGAGAACGCGTGGTGAACGATGAGGAACGATGAGGGCTTTCCTTCCCTTCGTGTTCTGCTCACGGAGCTGGCGGTAGTGCGAGAGGAGATCGGCGGATGAGATTCAACAGGGTTGCTGCTTCTGTCTTCGCCGCGGTGGCATTGGCGCATGTCGTCCGGGGAGTCACGGAGACGCCGATTCAGCTCGGTTCGGTCGCGATTCCCGTGTGGCTTTCCTGGGTCGGCGCTCTCGGAGCCGGGATGCTGTGCGTCTGGGGCTTTCGCTCGGGCGACTGAGGGGCGGGCGCTCTGCGTGGCGCATTCGAGACGTGTCGGCTGACGACGCGAGTCATGTGCCCGGCTCGCGCCGCGACTTCGTTGCCAGAAAGACGAACAGAGAGATCGCTGCGACGGTCGCGCAGGCGAGCAGCACCTTCATGTTGATCGTGCTCTGCCCCGCGGGCGCCTCGTCGATGACGAGGATGCACTCGTTCAGCACGGGGTCGTAATGCGCCTCGTATTGCCGGCCTTTCTCGTAACGTTCCCACAGCGTCTTCTCGTCGAGAGGGAAGAGCGAGAGCCGGCTTCCTTCGCAGAGGGCGCCGCCGACCTGGCACTGGAAGCGGATCCAGTACTCCAGCTCCACGTGGCTCTGAGTTCGGCCGTCGGAGCTCGAGTCGCGATGCTCGTACGTGGCGACGCCTTTGTCGGTGACGACGGCGAGGACCGTTCTCATCCGGTCGAGCCGTTCGCGCTCGTCGTTCTGCTGCGTCTGGTTCCAGATCGTGAGGAGCGCGCAGAAGACCGAGATGAAGCAGATGATGAGCGCGCAGCCGGGCACGTTGTCGCGCATGGCACTTCGTATCTTAGTGCCGCCGGGGCCTGCGCGGTCGGCGAGGCAGAACCCCATGCCAGTGGTCAAGGTGCAGGCCGTGGCTGCTCGAGCCGCCTTCTCCCGATCCACCGGCCCCGCCCGTCAGCGCGCGCGACCTCGCATGCTAGAATCGCGCGATCACAAAAAGCGAAGTCGAGGTGTTGCTGCGTGTCGTGTCAACGCGCGCCGCCGCGCTGGCGTACTGCAGCGACTGAGACGCGACAGCCACGGGATTTTACGAGGAGAATCGATCATGGCAACCGGAACCGTCCGACTTCACCGCGTGCTCCGTGCGAATCCGGAGCGCGTCTACCGCGCGTTCCTCGATCCCGAGGCGATGGCGAAGTGGCTGCCGCCTTACGGATTCACCTGCAAGGTCCACCACATGGACGCCAGGGTCGGCGGGACATTCAGGATGTCGTTCACCAACTTCACGACGGGCAACGGTCACTCCTTCGGTGGCGAGTATCTCGAGCTCGTGCCGTCCGAGACGATCCGCTACACCGACAAGTTCGACGACCCTAACCTGCCTGGAGAGATGCAGACGACGGTGACGCTCAGGAAGGTGGTATGCGGCACCGAGCTGAGCGTAGTGCAGGAAGGGATCCCCGAGCTCATTCCGGTGGAGATGTGTTACCTCGGCTGGCAGGAGTCGCTCGCGCAGCTGGCGGCGCTCGTCGAACCGGAGATCCCGGATTAGATGTCGTCTCGATTTCCGATGTTCGCGGTCTTGTTCGTCGCCGCGTTGGACGTCGCGGGCGCGTCGCGCGGACAGGACGTTCAGGATCGAATCGATGCGGAGCTCGAGCTCGGCCGTCCGATCGTGATCCACGTCGTCGTCGCGCTCTGCGACAACGAGTACCAGGGGATCGTTCCGGTTCCGAAGGCGATCGGGAACGGGCAGGACCCGAAATCGAATCTCTACTGGGGAGCCGCGTTCGGGGTGAAGACGTTTCTCCCGAAGCGCGCCGGCTGGTCGCTCGTCTCCCACGGCCCCGGCGCCGGCCCCGTGCTCGAGCGCATCGTGCTGAAGAAGGAGATCGTTCGCGGCAAGCGCACGGTCCCCGTGTTCCTCGTCGCCGATGCGTGGGACGGGCGCACCATCCGCGACGCGATCGTCCGCTTCCTCGGGATGGCGGCTGGACGTGACGCGGAAGCGATCGCGGTCGACGGGATGCCCGAGGCGCTGCACGCGGGCGGCAATGCGCACCTCGTCGCGTTCGTCGGGCACGATGGGCTCATGGACTTCTCGCTCGCGAGCTCGCCGGCAGCTCGAGCGAAGGCGCCGCCGAGGAGCTCGATCGTGCTCGCGTGTGCGAGCCAGGCTTACTTCTCGCCGCATCTCGCGCGGGGCGGCTCGCACCCGTTGCTGCTCACGACGAACCTCATGGCCCCGGAGGCCTACACGCTCGACGCCGCGGTGACGTCGTTCGCGAAAGGGGAGTCGCCTGCCGCGGTCGTCGAAGCGGCGGCAAGCGCGTACAGCAAGTATCAGAAGTGCAGCATGAAAGCTGCGCGGGGGCTGTTCACCGGGACACCGTAGGGCGCCCTGCCACCTACGGAACGAAGTGCTGCGGCGGGATCGTGTCGTCGACGATGAGGCTCAACTCGGCGCAGAGGCGGATGAGCGCGCGCGTCGACGGGTCGGCCCTCTCGTAGTCCTTGCAGAGAAAGTCGACCTGTTCGTCGTCCTCGAAGTGCCAGATCGTGAAGCCGTCCTCGGGCTGCTGCGACTCCCAGGTGTTCGACTTGGCCCATCTCCCATTCGCGAAGGTGTAGCGGATGTAGCCCTCGTCGCGGAGCGATTGCGCCTTCTCGTCAGCGTAGTCGTTGCCCCCCGCGGCGAACGGCGCGAGCTCCTCGCCGGCGAGTGCGCTCTGCATCAGCCGGCTCGCCCACGCCGGAGTCGCCCCACTCGCGTTGCGGACCTGCTCGTCGAGCGCGTTCTTCACGAACCCTTCGATGAGGCGCTTGATCGCCGCGCGGCTCACGGCAGGCTGGCTTCCGTCGGCCGGACTTACGAAGCGGACGCCGGAGATATAGACGCGGGTCGAGCCGTAGCGGTCGACGGAGCTGCGGATCACCCCGGCCGGAATCGCGATCTCCTCCTCGTCCCAGTGGAAGCGGAGGGTGACCGACTGCCCGACGTGGAGCGGGGTGAAGTGGCGCACCCTCGCGCCGCCGACGCTGAGCTCGATCAGCTCCACCTTCACGTTGCCGGCGAGGCCGTCGAGGTGCGGCAGCAGCCTGATCCGTTCTACTTTGCGCCTGTGATGCCCTCTTGCCATCGTTCAGTCTCCGATTGTTACGCGTCCCGTCACCGTTGTGGCCACGCGCGCAGGAACGCCAGCGCAGCGGCGGGGTCGAGCGGCCTCGCCAATAGATATCCCTGCATTTCGTCGCAGCCACGCTGCTCGAGGAATTCCTTCTGCTTCGGCGTCTCCACACCTTCGGCGATCGTGCGGAGCCGCAGCGACTTCGCGACGGCGATGACCGCCGAGACGATCGCCGCGTCGCTCTCACTCGTGTCGATGTGCTCGACGAAGCTCCTGTCGATCTTGATGCAGTCGATCGGGAAGGCCTTCAGGTATCCGAGGGAGGAGTAGCCGGTGCCGAAGTCGTCGATGGCGATCTGCACGCCGAGGGCCTTGAGCTCGCGCAGCGTCTCGATCGTCCAGTCGGTTCTCTGCATCGCGAGCGACTCGGTGATCTCGAGCTCGAGCGCCGCCGGATCGACGCCCGTCTCGCGCAGCACCTGCCTCACGGTCCGCGCGAGGTCGCCTCTCCGGAACTGTTTCGGGGAGAGGTTCACCGATACGCGCATCGGGGGAAGGCCGCTCTCCTGCCACCGGCGCATCTGTGCGCATGCCTCGCGCATGACCCATTCGCCGATCGGAACGATGAGGCGCGTCTCTTCGGCGACCGGGATGAAGGCGCCGGGAGGAAGGAGCCCCTTCTGCGGATGGTTCCATCGGATGAGAGCCTCGACGCCCCGGATGATGCCGGTGCGAAGGTCGCACTGCGGCTGGTAGTGGAGCACGAGCTCCTTGCGGTCGAGCGCGACGCGGAGGTTCCGCTCGAGCGAGAGGCGCTCGGCGGCGCGGTCGTTCATCGCCGGCGTGGCGAGCTGGAAATTGTTCCTGCCGAGCTCTTTCGCGCGGTAGAGCGCGGCGTCGACGCTCCGGAGGAGCGTGGCCGCGTCGGCGCCGTCGTTGGGGAAGAGCGCGATGCCGATGCTCGCCGTCGGGTAGAGCGAGTGTCCCTCGATCTCGATCGGCTCGGCGACCGCGTCGATCAGCTTCTCGGCGACGAGGATCGCGTGGCGCTCGTCGAGCATCTGCGGCACGAGGACGGTGAACTCGTCCCCTCCCATGCGCGCGACCGTCTCGTCGTCGCGCACCGCGGTGCGGAGGCGCGATGCGATTCGCTGCAGCAGCTTGTCGCCGACGTGGTGGCCGAGCGTGTCGTTGATCAACTTGAACTCGTCGAGGTCGATGAGCAGAAGCCCCAGCATGCGATCGAGCCTCCGAGCCTGCGCGAGCGCCACCTCGAGGCGGTCCTGCAGGAGAAGCCTGTTAGGCATCCCGGTCAGTGCGTCGTGGTACGCCTGATACTCGATCTTCGCCTCGGCGTGCTTCCGTTCCGTGATGTCGACGACGCCGCCCTCGATGATCTCGCGCCCGTCGTCGAGCTCGCGGATCGCGACGTTGACCAGGACCCAGCTGCTCACCCCGTCGGGGCGCCGCAGCTCCACCTCGCGGTTCGTGATCGAGCCGCGGGCGCGCAGGTCGCGGAACTCCACCATCATCTCGTCCTGCGTCACGAAGAGATGAGACAGATTCATTCGCATCAGCTCCGATGGAGAGGCGAAGCCGAGGATCCGCGCGCACGCCTGGTTGCAGTCGAGGATGCGCCCCGCGGCGTCGCAGCGGAAAACCCCCGCGGGGTTGCGCTCGAAGAGGAGCCGGTACCGCTCCTCGCTCGCGCGGATGAGCCCATCCGAGCGGCGGCGCTCGAGCGCGCTCGCGATGACGTCGCCGGAGAAGCGGAGAAGCGCGATGATCTCGCTGCTCCACTCGCGCGGCGAGCGGCTGTGAAAGCCGACGAAGCCGAGCAGCTGTTGCCCGAGCGCGATCGGCACCGCGAGGCACGAGCGGCCGTCGGTCTGCTCGGCCATCTCGCGGATCGCGGACGCCTCGGGCGGCAGCAGGGCGACATTGGGAATGTAGACGGTCTCGAGCCTGACGAGCTTTTCACGCCACCAGGCGAACGGCTCGGTCGAGGTGCCGCGCACGTCGGGGATGATCTTGCGTCCCCCTTCGCACCATTCGTGCGTGGCGCGGATCGTCGAGAGGTCGTCCGAGTACTCGACGACGAAGGCGAGGCTGGCGCCGACGAACGATCCGATCTTCTCGAGAGCCTCGGCGATCGCGCGGTCGAACTCCTGCGGCGGCATCGCGATCATCTGCTTCGAGATCTGCGAGATGATGTTCTCGAGCTCGAGACGGCGGCCGAGCTCCGACTCGACGCGCTTCCGCTCGGACGACTCCCAGGCGATCGCGACGAGGTCGGCGATCGTCGCCGCGAAGTGGACCTCGTCGCCCGACCAGTCGCGCCGCGGGCCGAAGTGCTCGGCGCAGAGGACGCCGACGAGCTCGTCACCGACCCGGACCGGGGCGTCGATCGACGAGGTGACCCCGTACGGAACCCAGTACGCTGCGGAGAGCTCGCTCGTTCGCGGATCGGTCAGGACGTCGGCGGCGGCGATCACACGCTCCGCCTCGAGCGCCGCGTAGTAGCGGGGGAACCTGCACGCGTCGACCTGCATGCCTCGCGACGAGCTGCGGTCGCGGCGATCGAACATGTCGATGCAGACCAGGGCGTCGCGCTGCGGGGAGTAGAACCAGACGCCGACGAGATCGACGTCGAGGATGCGCGTCGCGGCGGTCGTGATCCGTTTTGCCGCCGCCTCGAAATCGCCTTCACGCAGCGTTCGCTGCCTCGCCAGATCGACGAGGAGTCGCTCGGACTCGCCCGCCGCTTTGCGAAGGCGGGAAGCGCCCGATGGGTCGTCTGCGTTCGTGACCGTCGACATCCGTCCGAACCATACTGAATGAACGGAACGAAAATACCACACCCCCGTCGGCCGAAGGCCTCCGGAAGGATCGGTCAGCGGACGACGATCACCGAATCGCGCCGCTGCCGTCCGTCGAAAACGGAGAAACGGTGCTCGCCGGGCCGGAGCGGCCAGGAAAGGGCGCGGTCGGAACGGACCTTGCCTAACGATTCCCCGTCGACGCTCCAGGTCACCTCGCGCGGCTCGCCGCCGTGGGAGACGCGGAGCGAGAGCGCCTGGAACTCGGCGCGGAGCGTCGGGTCGATGAGGTAGGTGGCGCCGTGCGGCGGGTTGGTGATCTGGAAGCCGTCGTGCGCAGGCTTGCGAGAGCGCGGCACGGGCGCCGCGGAAGCGATCGTGCCGGTCTCGGCGCCGGGCTCGGGATGACGCACGTCGAGGTGTGCGGCGCGCGCCCAGGCGAGATATTCGGGAGGCCATTCCACGATCGCCTCGCCGTCCTCGGTGTGGTGCCAGTAGCAGCTCTGAGACGGCTCTCCCGGAGGGAGCCACTCGAGGCGCGAGCCGGGGCAGCGCTCCGTCGCGAGGAGGCCGGAGAGCGCGCAGATGTCGGTGCGGACGAGATCGGAGGGGCGCCGGGCGATCGGCGGATCGCTCTCGTCGGGGAGTCGGCCGGCGACGCTCTCGAGCGCGGCGAGAAGGACGGCACGGAAAATCGGCGCCGCGCCGGTGACTCCCGACGAGTTGCGCAGCGGCGCGCGGTCGAAGTTGCCGACCCATACGCCGACGGTGACGGCGCCCGTGTAGCCGACCGTCCAGTTGTCGTGGTAGGCCTGCGAGGTGCCGGTCTTCACGGCGACGGGGAAGGGGAAGTCGAGGCTGCTTCCGCGCCCGAAGACCCAGGCGCGCGCGTCGTGGTCGGAAAGGATGTCGGTGATCCAGAAGGCGGTCCGCTCCGACACGAGTCGGGTGGGCGCTTTCGTCTCCTTCTGCGCGGCGCCCAGCTTGTACATCGTCGTCCGGACGAGCTCGCCGCCGCGGGCAAACGACGCGTACGCGGCGACGAGCTCGTCGAGGCGCACTTCGGCGTTGCCTAACGTCAAACCGAGGCCGTAGTGATCGGCTGTCTTGTCGAAGGTCGTCATTCCGGCGCGGCGGAGGAGGCGGGAGATCGGCGGGACGCCGACCTTCGAAGCCAGCGCGACGGCGGGGACGTTCTGCGATCCCCCTAACGCACGGCGCGCGAGGAGCGGGCCGTGAAACTTCCCGTCGTAGTTGCGCGGGCTGTAGAGAACTCCCTCCTCGCGCGTCGGGAAATGCGACGGGACGTCGGGGAGCACGCTCGCGGGGGTGAAACCCGACTCGAAGGCGAGGGCGTAGGTGAACGGCTTGAGCGCGGAGCCGGGCTGCCGCGCCGTGACGACGCCGTCGATCGCCCCGCCGTGATCGGTGTCGAAGTAGTCGCCCGAGCCTTCCCACGCGAGCCACTCGCCGCTCCGGTTGTCCAGCACCGCGACCGCGACGTTGTGCGCGCCGTGCTCCTCGAGGTTCGCCCTCTGCGCGCGGATGATTCCCTGCACCTTGCGCTGAAGCTCCGCGTCGAGCGTCGTTTCGATCGTCCTCATGCCCGGCGCGCCGCGCAGGACGTGGGCGACGAAGTGCGGCGCGACGAAGTCGGGAAGCTCCCGAACGAGCCTGATCTCCTCGCGTTCCGCCTCGGTGAGCCTGTCGGAGGGCACGAGATCGAGCCTCCCGATGCGGGCGAGGACCGACTTCTGGCGCTCGAGCGCGCTCTTCGGGCGGCGGTACGGATCGTAGCCGCTCGGGCGTTGCGGCAGCCCGGCGAGGAACGCCGACTCGGCGAGCGTGAGCGAGGCAGGCTCGCGGCCGAAATAGCCGAGCGAGGCGCGCCGCGCGCCGACGAACTGGTTCCCGTACGGCGCGAGGTTCAGGTAGAGCGCGAGGATCTCGCGCTTCGAGAGTCGATGCTCGAGGCGAAGCGCGAGGAGCGTCTCGCGAAGCTTGCCGCCGAACCCGCGCCCGCCACGCTCGCCACGCGCGATCAGGATCTGCTTGACGACCTGCTGCGTGATCGTCGACCCACCCTCGACGACGCGCATCGACACGACATTTTTCACCGCCGCGCGCCCGACCGCGATCGGATCGACCCCCGGGTGGCGGAAGAATCGATGATCTTCCGCGGCGATCGTCGCCGACACGAGATTGTCGGGAAGCTGATCCGCCTCGAGCCAGTCGCCACGCGTCCCCGCGGCCGAGAGCGTCTCGTAAAGCAC
This sequence comes from Thermoanaerobaculia bacterium, assembly GCA_041671505.1. GTDB lineage: Bacteria > Acidobacteriota > Thermoanaerobaculia > Gp7-AA8 > Gp7-AA8 > JACPDH01. The sequence goes on from JBAZBK010000025.1 coordinate 73,683, forward strand.
CGCCCCGCGCCGGTCGAGCACGCGCGTGGAGACGAACTGCTTCCGGTCGAGAAAGCCGTACGGGAGCGGACCGAGACGGATCCAGGCGGCGAGGGCGAGGAGAATGCCGAGTGCGGCAGCGAGAAGTAGTTTGGTTCGTCGAGTCATTTGGAGTGCGGCGCCAACGGCGACGCTTTCGTTGCACCCCCGGCTGAAGCCGGGGGCTACCGATGTTGCGCCGCTGCGCGGCGCGGAATCTGTTGGTCGACCGGTGACCCCCGGCTGAAGCCGGGGGCTGCCGATCTCTCGTCGCTTCGCGACGAACGGTGTTGCGATTGCCTAACCTACAGCCGGAGCTGTCTAACAACTAACAACTAACAACCGCCTCTACTCAGTACTCAGTACTCAGTACTCAGTACTCTCATCTACGGTTTTACTTCCACGATGTCCGCCTTCGACCGTCCGAACACCTCCGGCTCGTACATCTCCTCGGCTTGCACCGGCGAGGCGATGAAGGTTCCGGTCGTCGTGGCGCGCGCGACGTAGGAGAAGACATGTGTCCCTTCCGACAGGCGCGTCGCGAAGAGGTTGACACGGTCGTCGTGGCGCTCGATGTGGTCGAAGCCCCCCTTGCGGAAGCTCGTCATCCAGTCCTGCTCTTCGGCCTCCTCGCCGTAGCGCTGGTCGTTCTGCAGGTCGTGCGCCGTGGTTGCGAACCACGACTCGACGGGCTCGAAGCCGGCGGGGAGGGGATCGCTGACGGCGACCCATCGCCGCTCCTTCGGAAGCTTCAGTTCGAGCGTGACGCGGACGAGATCGCCCGCGTTGTACGTCGTACCGGTCTTCGTCGGCTCGTTCTCGAGCGCGTAGGTGCGCTTGATCTGGAAGCCCTTGTTCATCGAGCTCGCCGCGGGGATCGACGACGCGTAGCGGAGGCGCGCGATGTAGTAGAGGACTCCCGTTCCTTCGCGATTGAAGGTGAGAGGCAGCGTCTTGCCCGCCTGGCCCTTTGCCAGGAGGCTCTTCATCGGGAAGCTGTCGCTCTTCGCCGTCGTCGAGCGCCCCTTGAACGCTTCACGCGCGATCTCCTCCGCTCCCAGCGTGACGACTGCCGAGAAGTCGGGGACCTCGCTCTCGTACTTCTTGTAGTAGTCGACGAGCGCTTCCATCGCCAGGGCGTTCTCCTGCGTGTTGCCCCAGCGCCCCTTCTTGCGCACGTTCATCAGCCACCTGACCGTGCTCGCGACGTGCGTCTCGTCGTTGCTGTTCCTGACGAGGCTACCTAACACGAGCGAAGTCGAGCGGACGTTCGAGTTCCAGAACAGCAGCAGGTAGTCGTCCGCCAGCTCCTCGACGTGCGCGCTGCCCCCCTCGGGGAGGATCGCGTTGAAGATCCTGCGCCGCAGCTCGTCAACCCGCTTCCCGCTCGTCTCGCCCTGCGCCGCGAGCGCGTCGTAGAGGTGCGAGAGCCCGAAGACCGGCATCCGGTCGAGGTAGCCGTAGATTCTGTTGATGTTGCTGTCCTGATTGCGCCCGCCTTCGGCGAGGACCTTGATGGCGTACGCCTGCCACGCCGTGTAGGAGGGCCACCATCCTTCGTTGACCGGCTGCTCCTTCGCAAGCTCGGCCTCGAGGTAGTCGTATGCGCGCTGCATCACGTCGTCGTTGACGTCGTAGCCGAGCTTCTCGCCGCGCTGGTAGACGTGAAGGATGTAGCTCGTCAGGTATGGCGAGGTCATCCAGCATTCGCCGGCCCAGTACCAGAAGCCGCCGTTGGGGCACTGGAACCGCTCCAGGTCGACGAGCGTCTCCTGCGCGACCTTGTGAATGTCGGCCGGCGCGATGCCGGGCAGCTTGAACGCTTCGCCGAGATCGGATGCGAGCATCAGCGCGATCGCGGTCGACGCGCGCTGCTCGGCGCAGCCGTACGGGTAGTCGACCAGATACCGCGCGCCTTCACCGAGGCCGACGAGCGCGGTTGACGAGAGCTCGACGTCGATGCCGCCGATGTCGGGACGGACGTCGGCCGGGATCTCGACGCTCTCCTTCGCGTCGGGCTTCGCCTGTCCGTAGGCGGCGACGGTCTCGACCGGCGACAGGATGCGGACGGGGATCGTGTCCTCGAACGCGTCGCTCTCACCGAGGAGCCTGACGGTCATCCGCATGCGGGCGTTGCCGACTCCGCGCGCGGTGACGGGGAAGCGGACCTCCTGCACTCCCTTCAGTCCGATCTCGATGGTCTGCGTCTTCGCGCCGTCGATCGAGATGACGTCGGGATCGAGGCTCTCGATCGTCACGGTCGCGGGGCCGCCCTTCGCCAGCTGGCTGTTCACGACCGAGCCGAAGAGCGCCTTGTCGCCCGCGGAGAGGAAGCGGGGGAAGTTCTGGCGCAGCAGCACCGGCTTGTTGACCTTGATCTCGCTGTCGCCCTTGCCGAAGCGGCTCGCCTTGTCGTTTGCGACCGCCATGATCCGGTATGTCGTCAGCGATTCGGGGAGCTTGACCTCGGTCGTCGCGTTCCCCTTCTTGTCGGTCTTGACCGAGCCTAACCAGAAGGCGAGGACGCGGAAGTCCTTGCGGACCTCGCCGACCGCTTCGTCGGCGCCTCCGCCTCCGCCTTCGTCAGCTCCCTTCGGAGTCAGTACGCGGCGGCTGATGATGCGCTGGCGGCTGTCGGTGTCGGACACCGAGAGCGACTTCTCGACGTAGACGTTGCCGAGGATGTCGGGTGTCTGGAAGTTCGTCAGCGAGAGCACGCCGTAGTCAACCGCCCAGAGCGTGACTTCGGCCTGCGCCGGCTTGCCCGCTGCGTCCTTCACGTTGACGTTGATCTTCGCGTTCGTCGCCGGGCGGTACTCCGACTGGTTCGCCTTGACGTCGACCTTGAGGCGCTTCGCCGAATCTTCGACCGAGAGGGCGATGTAGCCGAGGCGGAAAGCCGGCTTGCCGGGGTCGCTCGGGTCGTCGTCCTTCGGCGGCATCGATCGTCCCTGGACGAGGACGACCGAGACGAAGACATTCGGGATGTCGGTTTCGGTGATCGGGACGTCGATCGTCTGCTGGGTCGACTTCAGCTCGAACTGGCGATGCGTGCGGATGCCCTCACGCTCTGTGGTGACGAGTGCGGTCGCCTTCTCCCAGGGCGACTGGATCATGACGCGCGCCGTCTCGCCGGGACGGTACTTCTTCTTCTCCGGAACGAGGTCGATGCGGTTGTGGTCGTAGCGGCGCCAGGCGGTGTAGCCCTCGCCGAGGACGTAGAAGTTGGTCGTGGTCTTCGTGGAGCGGCCGCGATCGTCGGTCGCCGAGGCGACGAGCTCGAAGTAGCCGCCATTCTTCAGGTCGATATGAAGCGGCACCGGCTTGTCTTCGCTCTTCACGTCGTAGCTGCCGGCCTCGATGCGCTTGAGCTCCCAGTCCCAGGTATAGAAGCCGTTGCCCTCGGCGCGGCGAACGCTGTTCCACTGCAGCTGCGTGACGGTGACCTTCACGTCGACGCCCGGGGTGACGAGCGCTTCGGGGGTGACCGCGACGATCTGCGTGTCGAAGCCGGTCCTCTGGTCTGCGAACATCGGAGGCTGCTTGACGCCGATGTACCAGGGGGCGGGATGCAGGATGAGTGAGGCGCGGTTCGCGATCACCTGGCGCGAGACGTCGGTGACGCTCCCTTCGAGCGTGTAGACCATCGGCACCGGGTGGGTCGCCTTCGTGTCGAGCTCGAGCTCGAGGTTGCCCTTCTCGTCGAGCGTCACGTCATCCTGCTCGAGGCTCTCCTCGGAGACGCGCTCCTCGTCGTAGCCGCCATAGCCGATGAAGCTCCACTGCTCGAGCGGGAACTTCGCCGCGATCGTCGCGGGGACTTCGTAGGACGACGAGCGGCGGAGCGACCAGGAGATGTCGCGGTCGGCCATCGTGCCGCCGAAGAGGTAGCGCGCCTCGACGTGGCCGGCGATCGGATCGCCGGCGATGCCGGTGGCGCTCGAAAGCGTCGCGTCGACGCGGAAGTCGGGGCGGCGGTACGAGGCGACGAGGAAGCTCCCGTAGATCTCGCCACGCTGGTCGGCGGCGGAGGCGTTGATCGACCAGTCGCCGAGCGACGCCGATTTCTTGATGTCCATGGTCCACTCGGCGCTGCTGAACTCGCCGAGCTTCACGTCGCGCGCGTCGACCTCCTCGCCCATGCTGTCGGTGACGGTGATCTTCACGGCGGAGCCGGAGGGGAGGAGCTTCATCCCACCCGCGGTGTCGCTGCGGAAGATCGCCTTGAGATGAACTTCCTCGCCCGGCTTGTAGACGCCGCGGTCGGCGAAGACGGCGCCGCGCAGCATCGGCTTCGCGGTGTAGCGCGAATAGTTGAGCCCGAACTCCCAGCCGCTGATGCCTTCGTCCCAGTCGCTGCCGACGTAGGCGAAGTCGCCGTCCTTCTCGGCGGTGACGATGAACTGGATCTTCCAGTAGTCCTCCTCGTCGCGGTAGTCGGTGTTAGGCGCGATGATGACGCCGTCGGCGCCGGTCGTGCCGCTCCATAGGAGCTTGTTGTCGCGCGAGCGGATCGCGACGTTCGCCCCGGCGACCGGCTTGCCGTCGTCGAGGCGCGTTACGAAGACGAGGGTGTTGATCGGGCTGTCCTTGACGTGGATGCCGAGGTTCGTGACCTGGACGATCGATGCGCGCGTCGGCCGGTCTTCGTCGCATTCGGCCGCCTTGGCGATCGCGTCGTCGGGCTCGACCGCGGTCCAGAAGACGCCGAACTTCGAGGTTCCGAGCGCGGCTGCGAGGTCGAGGCCGTGCGATTGCACCTTGTCGGCGGTGACGCCGAGCTTCCGCTCGACGGGATCGGACTCGGGCGGGATGCGGAAGTACGACTCCTCCTGCAGGCGAAGGATCGTCGGCATCAGGTCGTCGGCGGTGAGAGGCGACGCCCACTGCTTCGCTTTCCTGTAGTTGCGCGAATAGAAGGGAAGCGTCGCGCCGGCGTCGGCTTCCCAGACTCCGTGACCGTCGCCGAAGCTCGCGTAGGCGCAGCGATGCCAGTTCTCGATGATGGTGACGAAGTTGTAGCCGAGCTTCTGTCCGTCGTTGCCGGTGAGCTCCTCGCCGATCTTCACGCGCCAGGTCGTGACGGGCGGCTGCGCGCCGAAGCCCGCCTCCTCGAGCGTCATCCAGTTGGTGACGTCGTACTCGACCTCTTCACCGGCGCCCGTGGCGGCGCGCTTCACCTTCTTCTCCACGGACGACTTCGTCACGTCCGTGACGGAAAAGGCCTTCGCGGCTTCGGACTGCGACACCTGCGAACGGAAGCGGATCGCGTTCCATCGATCGGGATCGCACTGGAAGCGGCAGTGCTCGCCATTCTCGACGAAGAGCGTCTTCTCGAGCTGGATTGTGTACTCCTGCGTTTTCCCCGGAACTTCCTTTCCAGCAGCCGAAGGGAGCTTGTCGTCGAGGACGAGCTGCACCCAGCTGTCGGTCGGGATTCCGGGCTTCGATTCGACGACGACGAGCTCGCTGCGCTTCGGGTAACGCTCCACGTCCCACGATTCGGCGAGGAAGTTGACGACCGGGCCGGTCGCCTGCGTCGCGGCGCGCGTCTTCTCGATCTTCGCCTTGAACTTCTCGAGTGCGGTGGGGTCGTTCTTCTCGAGGAACGCCGTGGCGTTCTCGTCGAGGTGCGGCTCCTCCCACGGGTGCGACTGGTAGCGGAGCTGCAGGTGCTTGGCGACGTCCTGCGGCTTCACCGGCTGGTTGAAGGACATCAGCACGATGACGGAAGCGTCGTAGCGGCCTCCCTTGCGGTACCAGCTCGTCGAGAGGAGCTTCACCGTCGGCGTCGTGAACGAGAAGCTGTACGGCGACGCGAGCGAGTTACCGCTCGTCGCCTTCGCGGTCGCGTCGACGGTGACGTCGTACTTCGTCGCGTACGGGAGCGGCTTGTCGGGGTCGGGGGTGAAGATGAGGATCGTCGTGCCCGACCAGCGCCACGTGCCCTTGATGGCCGGCTTGATCTTCACGAATGGGATCCGCAGCGGATCGGGGATCTTACCGAGGGCGACCATCGGCTCGGAGAAGACGAGCCGGATCTCGTTCGCCTCGGCGAGAGAACCGACTTCTCCAGCCGGGCCGGAGCTGACGATCGTCAGCTCGCTCGCGGCGTGCGCGGCGACGGGAAGAAGGAGGAGGAAGAGGGTGGCGACGACGGCGTTCCGCATGACGACTCCTCGCTGCAGTTGGTAAGGGATCTATAGCGTCAGAGTGTAGCGCCTCGGACGCCGGATGTTGCGGCGGGATCGTGGCGGCTTTGAGGCAGGCGAGGAGGCGAGAGGCGAGAGGCGATGAGCAGGCGAGAAGCATGCCAGAGGCCATAGGCCACAGGCCAGAGCAGTCCCACAGTGCCTGATCAGCCGCGAAGCGGCGACGCGAACGTTAGCTCGGCGCGCCAGCGCCGAGGAGAGGTGCGGAATCGGTTCTCAACCCAGCCGCCTGTGCCGGTCGTTGCCGACGCGGCGTCGATTCCGCCATCGCGATCCTCAGAAGCACCAGCCGATCGTTGTACGCGACGAGCCTCGAGAACGCGAAGACGAACGGAAAGAGGAAGAGCGCGAGCAGGAACGCCGCGGCGAGCTCGGAGCCTCCGTCGGTCGCCGAATTGAAATCGAGCGACATCGACCCTGAAGGAGCGACTGCCTCCATCGGCGCAAGCGACGAGCCGAATGCTCCGGAAAGATCCTCTCGCGCGATTGCCGACTGGAGTGTCGTCTGCTCGCATGGTGCGTTTGCACATCCGCAATCAGCCGGGAGCGGCAGAGTGACGAGAGTCGTGAGAGCGGCGAGAACGAACGGTGCCCTGGTCTTCATCGTGACCTCCTCCTCGTTTCAGGTTTGACTCGCGAGGAGACGGAAACGAAACCGGATCACCGGAGAAGTGGAGTGTCGAGGCTGGCGAGAGTCGCCACGGTTCGGACGCTTACTCATCGCCTCTCGCCTCCGCGCGACGCGCGTTCGATGTTACCCTTCGGCCATGGCGGACGTACTCGACGTCGAGCGTGACGAGCTCGAGCGCGAAGAGCAGCAGAAGCGGTTCGACCGCCTCGCGGAGCTCGTGCGCGAGCGGAAGTTCGTCGAGCTGCGCGAGGAGCTGATGAAGCTCGACGTCGCCGACCTCGCGGACGCGATCGTCGAGCTCTCCACCGAGGACGAGGCGGTCATTTTCCGGCTGCTCCCGCGCGAAACGGCCACCGAGACGTTCGAGTACCTCCCGCTCGAGACGCAGGAAGAGCTGCTCAAGGCGATGGGCGACATCGAAGTCGCCAACATCCTCAACGACATGTCGGCCGACGACCGCACGGCGCTGCTCGAAGAGCTGCCGGCAAAGGTCACGCGCGGCGTTCTGAATCTCCTCTCCCCCGAGGAGCGCAGGATCGCGAGCCAGCTGCTCGGATACCCGGAGTCGTCGATCGGGCGACTGATGACGCCCGACTACGTCGCGGTCAAACAGCACTGGACGGTCGAGCAGGTGCTCGCGCACATCCGCCGCTTCGGGCGCGACCGCGAGACGCTCGACGTCGTCTACGTGCTCGACGAGCACGGCGTGCTGATCGACGACATCAGGATCCGCGAGCTGCTTCTCGTCGATCCGTCGACGCAGGTCGGCGAGATCTCCGACCGGCACTACATCGCGCTGCACGCGACCGACGACCAGGAGATGGCGGTCGCCCTCTTCCGGAAGCACGACCGCGTCGCCTTCCCCGTCATCGACGCCGCGGGCTTCCTCCTCGGAATCGTGACCGTGGACGACGTCCTCGACGTCGCGGAAGACGAGGCGACCGAGGACATCCAGAAACTGGGCGGCAGCGCAGCCCTCGACGAGCCGTATCTCGACATTCACATCCTCTCGCTGATCCGGAAACGGGCGCCGTGGCTCGCGATCCTGATGGTCAGCGAGATGCTCACGGCGACGGCGATGTCGTACTTCGAGCAGGAGCTCGCGAGCGCGATCGTCCTCGCGATTTTCATCCCGCTGATCATTTCGAGCGGCGGAAACTCGGGTTCGCAGGCGGCGACGCTCGTCACCCGCGCGATGGCGCTCGGCGAGGTCTCACTCGCCGACTGGTGGCGCGTCGTCTACCGCGAGCTGCTCGCAGGCGCAGCGATGGGATCGTTCCTCGGCGTGATCGGCTTCTTCCGCGTCATCGTCTGGGCCAACGTTTTCCACGTCTACGGCCCGCACTGGTTCCACCTCGGCGTCACGATCGGTCTCTCGCTCGTCGGTGTCGTCGTCTGGGGCTGTCTCGCCGGATCGACGCTCCCCCTCGTGCTCAAGAAGCTCGGCGCCGACCCCGCGACCTCGTCCGCCCCCTTCGTCGCAACCCTCGTCGACGTCACCGGCATCGTCATCTACTTCACCGTGGCGTCGATGGTGCTGGGAGGGAAGCTGTTGTAAGGGCAGGCGAGAGGCGATAGGCGAGAGGCGAGGAGCAGGCCATAGGCCAAAGGCCAGAGCGGGCAGAATCGGATTGCGGATTCGGACTGCGGCGCTCTTCGTCGCGCGGCGACGAGATATCGGTAGCTTCCGGATTCAGAGGGGGTTAGGCGCGCGCTCCCGCTACAGGCGTCGCTTCAGCCGCGCGACAGATCAGGCTTCGTTGCGCGACGGTAGAAGCGTGAGAGGTCCTTCGTCGCTCCCTCGCTTCTCGGGTGAGCTCCTCAGGACTACACGTCGTTCGGTTTGGCGTCACGACTGCCGTGCCGCGCTTCGAGTCGCCGCGAAAGCCTTGCTTTCGCACTCCACATGGAATGCGAATGGGTGACCCATCGGGTCGCCCCCGACGAAAGCCGTTTGCCTGCTATGGCCCTTGGCCTATGGCCTCTGGCCTGCTCCTCGCCTGTCGCCTCTCGCCTTTCGCCTAGTTCACGTACGGCACCACCCTCACCGGCCCCGTCGCGGGGGGAGGGAGGATGCCGGCGTCGCGGCAGTCGACCGGGAGGAACAGCGTGAAGATCGTTCCGCGGCCTGGCTCGGACTGCACGGCGATCGTGCCGTGGTGGAGCTCGATGAAATTCTTCGTCAGCGAGAGCCCGAGCCCCGTGCCGCTTCGCCTGGCCGCGCGCGCCGGGTCGGCCTGGTAGAACTCGTCGAAGACGCGGTCGATCTCCGCCGGCGGGATGCCGACGCCATGGTCGGAGACTTCGACGCGAATCGAGTCGAAGCCGAGCGGCGACTCGTGCCGGTTGAGCCGCCTCACCGACAGGTTCACCGGACCTCCCTCGGGGGAGAACTTCACCGCGTTCGACAACAGGTTGAAGAGGATCTGCTTCAGGCGTCCTTCGTCGAGCGTCACGAGCGGGACGTCGGGCTCGATCTCCCACGACATCGTCACGTTCGCGTCGGCCGCGAAGCCGCGCATCACGCGGTCGACCGAGGCGACCGTGTCGCGGACGTCGAAGGTCTCGAGTCGCAGCTCGACCTTGCCCGCCTCGATCTTCGAGAGGTCGAGGATGTCGTTGATCAGACTGAGCAGGTGGTTGCCGGCCGCGTGAATGTTCTCGAGGAACTTGTAGAGCGTGGGGGGGAGCTGCGCCAGCGAGGTCTGCAGCAGCACGCTCGAGAAGCCGATGATCGAGTTGAGCGGCGTTCGGAGCTCGTGCGACATCTTCGCGAGGAACTCGTTCTTCGCGCGATCGGCGGCCATGAGCTGGAGGTTCGTCTCGCGCAGCTCGTTCGTCCGCTCCTGCACGCGCTCCTCGAGTGCGTAGGTGAGGTCCTCGAGCTCTTCGTAGAGCTTCGCGCTGTCGATCGCAACCGCGGCCTGGTTCGCGATCGACGTGAGGAGGAGGACGTCGTCGCGCGAGAAGGCGTTGACCGCGTAGCTCTGCACGGAGATGACGCCGACCACGCGGTCGCGCGCGATCATCGGCACGCCGAGCCAAGCCTGTGTCGGCAGGCCATCGTCGAACGACTGGACGCCGATCGACTTCTCCTCGTCGTTCCGCGCGAGCAGCAGGGGCGCATGGTTCCGAACGACCCAGTGGTTGAGTCCCTGTCCCTGCGGAATCGTCTGTTTCGGCAGGATCTCGTCGTTCTTGATCAGCAGTTCGAGCTGCAGGTCGCCGCTCTTCTCGTCGAGCAGGGCGATCGAGAAGACGTCTGTGTCGATGACCTTCTTGCACTCGGTGTAGACGGTCATCAGCAGGTTGTCGGTCGTCGTCAGCGAGATCGCGCGGCCGACGTTGGTGAGCGAGGCGAGACGGCGGAGCAGCTGGCGGCTCTCGTTCTGCGCGATCGCCATCTTCCGCGTGACCGAGTAGGCGATGACGAGCTGCGTCATCAGCGCCGCCACCGCGACCCATCCGATCGTCCCGTACAGGTGCGTGGCGACGATCGAGAGCGGAAGCGTCAGCAGGTAGATCGAGATGTCGATCGCGTAGAGCTTCGCCATCGTTCGCGGAACGAGGCCGAGCGCGCGGCCCGGCGGGATCATGACGACTGCATTCGTCACCGCGAGGACGAGTCCGCAGAGCGCTTGCAGCAGCACGGCGGACGTCGAAACCGTGAGGTCGCGGCCGAACCGTCCGCCGAGCCACTCGTAGAGCATCGCGCCCGCGAGGACCGCGACGCCGTAGGTGGAGAAGAACCCGTAGATTCGCGCGATCGTCGCGCGCCGCGTCGCCGCGTCGTGTGCGCGAAGGACGCCCGGGAATCTCCCCGCTGCGGCCGCCAGAACGCCGAGCCACGCCGTCGTCACCGGACCGAGGAGCGGAAACGTGCAGATCAGGACGGTGATCGGGAGCGCGACCGTCATGTCGCGCGTCAGCTCGAAGCGAAGGATCTGCAGCACCGCCGCGGTGACACCGAAGAGAAGCGCGAGGATCCAGAAATCGCCGCCGAGGCCCCGGACGATCGCGCGAGTCTCGGAGCGAAGCGCCACCGTCGCCCACGCCAGCAGCACGAGGCCGATCGTCCCCTGCAGGACGAAGATCGACGACAGGCCGAGCCGCGGCCGCGCACCGCCTCGTTCCGCGCTCATTTCATCTCCGCAATTGAAGCTTCCGCCACGATGGTAGCACCGGCATCCGGAGGCGTCAGCATCGCCCTCCGACTCGGATAGAATCGCCAGTGCCATGGACGAACGAAAGGCATTTCCCAATCCGCTGGATCATCCGCCCGCCAGACGGTCCTTCCCGCTTCCCACTCTTCACGAGCTCGACGTGCCTTCGCTCGTCGATTCGTGGGCCCACCGGATGTACTACTCGGTCGGCAAGGACGAGTTCACCGCCACGTCGTGGGATGTCTACAAGGCGCTCGCGCTGAGCATCCGTGACCGGTTGATGGAGCGCTGGTTCCGGACACAGAGCGACTACTACGAGAACGACGTCAAGCGGGTCTACTACCTGTCGCTCGAGTTCCTGATGGGGCGCTCGCTGCTCAACAACATCCTCAACCTCGGCGCCTACACGAAGTACAGCCTCGCACTCGAGCAGGTCGGCTACCGCCTCGAGCATCTCGAGGAGTACGAGCGCGACGCGGGTCTCGGCAACGGCGGCCTCGGCAGGCTCGCCGCCTGCTTCCTCGAGTCGGCCGCGACGATCGGCCTTCCCTTCTACGGCTACGGCATCCGCTACGAGTACGGCATCTTCAATCAGAAGATCGTCGATGGCCACCAGGTCGAGGCGCCCGACAACTGGCTCCGCAACGGCAACCCGTGGGAGGTGGCCCGCAACGACGCCCTCTTCCCGGTGAAGTTCTTCGGCCGGATCGACCACTACAAGGATGAAGAGGGGCTCGACCGCATTCGCTGGGCCGACACGCAGGACGTCTACGCCATGGCGTTCGACACGCCGATCCTCGGCTACAAGAACGAGGTGGTGAACTCGCTCCGGCTCTGGGCCGCGAAGTCGAGCCGCGAGTTCGACCTGTCGCGCTTCAACACCGGCGACTACGTCCGCGCCGTCGAGGACAAGAACTACAGCGAGAACATCTCGAAGGTCCTCTACCCGCCCGACGACCAGTACGCCGGCAAAGAGCTCCGCCTCAAGCAGCAGTACTTCTTCTCGTCGGCGACGCTCCAGGACGTCATCCGCCGCTTCCTCAAGAAGAAGGGGCGCAAGTGGGACGAGCTCCCCGACAAGGTGGCGATCCAGCTCAACGACACGCACCCGGCCGTCGCGATCCCCGAGCTGATGCGCGTGCTCGTCGACGACCACCGGCTCGACTGGAGCTACGCCTGGGACCTGACTCAGTCGGTCTTCGGCTACACGAATCACACGGTCCTCCCCGAGGCGCTCGAGACGTGGCCGATGGAGTTCTTCGGGCGCCTGCTGCCGCGCCACCTGCAAATCATCGTCGAGATCGACCGGCGGCTCCGGGAGAACGTGAAGCTGCGCTACCCAGGTGACGACGCGCGCGTCGAGCGGATGGCGATCCTCGACGACAAAAATCAGAAACTCAGGATGGCGAACCTCGCGATCACGGGGAGCCACGCGGTGAACGGCGTCGCGAAGCTGCACACCGATATCCTCCGCGAGACGACGTTCCGCGACTTCGAAGAGCTCTTCCCCGGGAGGATCAGCAACAAGACGAACGGCGTCACGCCGCGGCGCTGGCTCTTCAAGGCGAACGCGGGCCTTTCGGCGCTCATCACCGAGACGATCGGCACGACCTGGATCGCTCATCTCGAGCAGCTCGCCGAGCTCCAGAATTTCCTCGATGATTCGTCGCTGCGAGAGCGCTGGCGCGACGTGAAGCGCGCGAACAAGGTGGCGCTGGGCCACTGGTACAAACGGGTCCATGGCTTCGAGTTCGATCCCGACTCGATGTTCGACGTTCAGGTCAAGCGGATCCACGAATACAAGCGGCAGCTGCTCAACGTGCTGCACGTGATCGCGCTCTACCAGCGGATTCGCGACGGGTGGGAGCCCGCGACGCCGCGCACGGTGATGATCGGAGGGAAAGCCGCCCCGAGTTACACGGTCGCGAAGAGGATCATCAACCTCGTGAACGTCGTCGGGAAGATCATCGCCGCCGACCCGAAGGTCTCGAAGCACCTCAGCCTCTTCTTCCTCCCCAACTACGGCGTCTCGTGCGCGGAGAAGATCTTCCCAGCCTGTGAGCTCTCCGAGCAGATCTCGACCGCCGGCATGGAGGCCTCGGGGACGGGAAACATGAAGGCGGCGCTCAACGGCGCGCTGACGATCGGAACGATGGACGGAGCGAACGTCGAGATCTGCGACGCGGTCGGCATCGAGAACATGTTCATCTTCGGCCACACCGCGCCGGAGATCGTCGACCTGCGCCACCGCAACGCGCGCCCCGAGGAGTACATCAAGGCGAACCCGGAGCTCGACCGCGTCATCAAGGAGCTCGAATCGGGCGAGATCGAAAAGGCAAGCCCCGGCACCTTCCTGCCGATCGCGCAGATGCTCCGCGGCGACGACTACTACTTCCATTGCGCCGACTTCAATCTCTACGTCGCCTGCCAGGAGCGCGCGAGCGACACCTACAACGACGTGGAGCAGTGGACCCGGATGTCGATCCTCAACGTCGCGCGGATGGGGCGCTTCTCGAGCGACCGGACGCTGCACGAATACGCCGAGGAGATCTGGAAGGTGAAGCCCATCCGTCCGAGGGGTGAAGGCTGATGTCGTCGAAAGCGAGAAGGAAAGCGCGCGGAGAGAGCAGCCGCCCGTCGACGTTCTTCATCGTCGCGATCGCCGCGGCGCTCCTGCTGCTCGTCGTCGCGTTCGTCAGCTACGTCGCGCGGACGCCCGGGGCGAAGCCGAAGGAGAAGAAGACGGCGGTGGTGACGGTAGAGCGCGTGGCGTAGGGGCTGAAACTCAGTTTTGGTTTTGCAGGGGCGACGCGATGCGTCGCCCGTTTCGTTTGCGGGCGCGTCCCGTCGCGCTGACGCGCTCCCGATCAGAATGCGCCGCTGCCGCGGCGCGAATGCAAACTCGCGCGTGACCCCGCGCTTACGGGCGTGTTGCCCAACCGGTGTTTTCAGATCGAGGGCGTGGATTGAGTCGGGAGCCAGAGGCAAACTGGATCGAAAGTCGGCAGCGAGAGCGCGCGTTGAGCCCATGCGACCAG
>JBAZBK010000026.1:0-78750 GCA_041671505.1 Thermoanaerobaculia bacterium
GTCACGCGGTCCGCCGTTATCCGAACCACGCCGCCTCCAGGCGACGGCCCGCCTCGATTCGCTCCGCCTCCCGCCTCTGCCGGCCGGTACACACTTCCGTATGTTGTCCCGTTCGGAACGCTATCCACGCCTCCGTATCCCATGTGACTGCCGGCTGTCGCATATCCCGGCGCAGTCGCCCCTGGATACGTCTGGCTCGCTCCATACCCGCGCCCGGTCACGTCGATCGATCCACCGCACTCCACGTACGTACCCAACGATGTCTCGATGCGGAGTCCGCCCACCGAGCCGGCAGAATGCGTCAGCGTGGCGTTTCGAAGAACGATTAGCCCCGCGAACCTCCTCACCGCCCCGACAGGCACATCGATCGCCAGCTCTCCGCCCCGCAATACAACGAACTTGTCCTCGAGCAACGCCCAGTTGTTTTCGCCATTTGTAGCGAGATCGACCGTCGGGACCACCTGGATCGTGACAACGGTGTCGCGGAAATTGTTCGAATAGTCCCAGGCACGAGCGCGGAACTCCGCCTCCGTCGCTACGGTCACGGTCGGCAACGTCACTTTCGCGGACGTGGCGGTGAAACTGAGCGGTGAACCGCTTGTCGATACCGAACCAACGGCGATCCAGGTCGGCTCTCCGCCTTGGCTCGAGCTGCGATCCGCCTGGAAGAACTCGACGAGCCTTATCCCGGCGTCATCCGAGGCGCGCGCGGTCAAGAAGAATTCCGAGTACCCGGAAGGCAGGAATGCTCCAATCGTGGGACAGGTGAACTCCACCTTCGGAATTCCGGCATTGTTAAGCGGCTGCGCGGATATCGAACGACTATCCGTCGCGAGATTGCCGACGGAATCCTCCGCCCTGACGCCGATCGTGAAGGTGGTCGATGAGGACAACTCAGGGACTGTCCAGGTCAGCGTCAACGGTGAGGTGGCAGACGACTGCGTCACTCCGCCCGGGCCACCCGAGATGCTCAGCGTGATGCCCTGCAGATGGACGTCGTCTACCGCGCTGACGGAAATCTGAATGACTTGCCCGCTCGTGTAGTCGCTTCCACTCGGTGGTGCCGACACCGTGATCGACGTGATCACCGGCTTCGTCGTGTCCGTCGCGATCGCGAAATCGACCGGAGTCGCAGGGGTCGCGTGTCCCAGGGTGTCGGTCGCGATCGCCTCGAGGCGGATCTGGGCACCTCCGTCGAGACTCGCCGGCAGCGTGTACGTGAAGACTTCATTCGCCAGGGTCTTGTTGCTGACCGGACGCGTCTGCTCGAACGTGACGGCCCCCGTCAGCTTGAAGGTCACGCTCACGACTCCGACGTCGTCCGTGAGCGACGCCGTCGCGCCGATCGTCGCTCCGGCGAGCGGCGTCGTGCTCGGCACGACCGAGCCGAGCGAGATCGTGGGCGCAGCGTCGGGACGAAGCTGGATCGTCACCGGGTCGGTCTGCGCGGTGTGACTCGCGTAGTCGGTCGCGGTCACGCGGAACGCGGTCGTGCGCGGCTCGGGAAGCGCCCCGTCAATCGTCTTTGTGAACACATAGACCGGCCCGCTACCCGTCAGAACGGTCGATGCGCCGTCGAAGTCGACGACGACTTCGCTCGCACCCACCTCGTCAGTCACGGTGATCGTCGCCTGAACGGTCTGACCACCGTAGTAGATGCCAGTTGACGCAAGCCCCGTCACCGCGATGATCGGCGTCCCCGTGTCTGCAAGTACTCCGACTGTCACGTCGTTGGTATTGGTCGACCCGCCGAGCGAATCGATCACCGTCGCGCCAACCGTCACGGTCGAATCCGCCGTCGCGCTCTTGTCGATGGTGATACTGAACGTCGCGAGCGCGGACGTTCCGCTGACGGCAACCGAAGAAGGCGTCGCCACCGCGGCGCCAACGACGCGCGGCCTGACTTCAGCCAATCCCTCCGCGTCCGAGGCCTGCACCCTCACCGTGAAGCTCTTGCCGGGATACAGCGCCGCGGGCGTCCCGCTCGCGAGCGCGGCGGTGCCTGTCGGCAGCTCGTTCGAAACCACAGTCCACGACATCGGCGCGAGCTCGGTCTGCCGTCCGGCGCGGTCGAGCACACGGACACGCAACGTCACCTGACCGAGCTGAGCGTTCGCGGGCACCGAAAATGAGATCGGCGCCAATGTCACGGTCGCGGGAAAATCAAAGTACTGATCGACGCGCTGTCCGGTCGCGAGCGACCAGGTCAGGGTCGTCGAGCGGATCCCCGCCTGCGACGTCGCATCGTACGTACCCAAGAGATTCGCGCCAAGGCGCAGGTTACTGCCCGCCGCGGGGATGGTGTTCACCGTGAGGGAGGGAGTCTCCGACACGAGCACGAGGACGCCCGTCGGATCGACGCTCGCGACGGTCTTGTCGTTTGTCACGCCGGCGATCGTCAAATCGGCATCCGCTCGCGCGAGGGCGCGCGGACCGACTGCGAACACGTCGAAGTCGAGCGTGCCAACGAGCGGAGTCGCCATCGTCTTGTGCATCGACTGCGGATAGCGCGAATCGAACGACGACACGATCACATCGCCCTTCGACTGTCCGGGCTTGCGCAGGAAGATCGTTCCGGCGCCGCCGTCCACCTGCGTCGACTCACCACTCGAGCCATTCCGCCCGCCGCGCGCTTCGATGCGCGTCGTCGTCGTGCCGAGCTCCAGCAACTCGGTGGCGTCGAGTGCGACACGTCCGCCGCCACCTCCGCGCGATTCGCGGTAATGGTCGTCATCGTCGCCGCCGTTCGCGCCGATGTGCGCTCCGGCGCCGACGCGGATTCGCGCGGCTCGCAGGTACACACTACCCCCCGCTCCCGCTCCGCCACGCGCGATGCCGCTCGCGCCGTTCGCGCTGACGCGGCCGCCGATCATGAATCGCGCAGTCGACGCGGGCGCCTCGACGACGCGAATCGCGCCGCCGCCCTGACCGCCAGTGATCCCCGGATTGGTTGTGCTACCGCCGCCGCCGCTGCCGAGATCGGCAGGCGACGAGAGCGACCCGTAGCCGCCGTTCGTCGAGCCGGCGGCCTCGCCGCCTAATCCTCCGTGCGACGCCGAGGCTTCGGCCGAGGCTCCACCCTCGTTCGTGTTACCGACCGTGCGGCCTCGCGAATCGGAGTTGCCTGAAGCCCAGCCTCCAACGTAGCCGCGTTCGTCACCGTCGATTCGAGACGCGCAATCGACGTAGAGGTTCTCCGCGATCTGGAGGTCGACCATCTCCTGCTTCGACGCCGTCGACGGCAGCGAGTCAACAACGGCGCCGTCGAGGACGAGAAGATTCTTCAACCGCAACGGTGTGTGCAGCACGAGGCGTGCGGGCGTCGTCGCATTCACGCTGCCGCGAACCGCGACGCTCCTCCCTTCGAACGTCGCGACGTTGCTCTCGGTGATCGCAAGGACCGCGTCCTTGAGGTCGACGTCGACGTCGACGAATCTGATGGAGATCGGGACATCGACGATGAATCCGCCGTCGCCGTCACTCACGTGACCGACGATGACGTACGAGCTGGCGAGATCCGTGGGAGGCACGAGGCTCGCCGCCACGCTGTAGTAGTCACTCGAGCCTTCACGCGTCGCCGTCAGCGGCCCTGCGACGCCCGGCACGCTGAACGTCACGCTCAAATCGTTCGCGTCCTTCGCCCACATGCGGAGAGTCGTCGCCACCGCTCCCTTGTTTGCAGGAAGCACGGCGTCTTCAATGGGACAGACCCACGCGCCCTGCGGCGGATTCGTGTCGTAGATCCCCTTGTAGCGAACATTCACCGTGGAGCTGGGCGACGAGTTCCCCTGGAAATCCCCGGCCGTGGCCGCGATCGTCACGTCCGTGTCGGCGTTTTTCGCCGGAACGGTGATCTCGCCGGAGAGGAACTCCCAGGTCTTCGTCGTCGAGTCGATCGACGCGGCCTGAGTCAGAGTGAGCGACTTGCCGTCGAATGCCAGGAGCATCTCGGCGACGCCGCTGTCGAGATCGCGCGCGCGAACACGAATCCTGAACTTCTCGCCGCGCAGATACGCCGCCTGTTGCGGCTCGACGCTGAGTGAAACGATCTCGGGAGGATTCGGATCGACCGCGACGACGGCCTGCGCCTCGCCGCTGCCCGCCTGTCCCGCGACGTCGGTGATCGTCGCCGCCATGACCACGTTGGTGGCAGGCTTCAGATCGGAAGGAACGTTGACACGGAAGAGAGCGCGGCCGGGCTCGAACGTGACGGCGTCGGCCTTGCTCAACGCGACCGACCAGCTCTGGTCGTTCGAGCGCGTTCCGGTGACGATCAGACGTGTGGTCACCGTTGAAGGCGACTCATCCCGGTAGGTCACTTCGATGTCGAGCTTGCCTCCCGGATACGCGGTCGAGGCGGGAGTCGGCGTCACGACGACGTTGTGAGGCGCCAGGTCGCGCGTGACGGGCCATTCCGCGGACACGAGAGTGCTCGGGTTTCCTGACGTGTCGTAAGCCCTCGCCTCGAGGATCACCGTGGCCGCACCACTCTCGGGAATCTGCGGTGCGACGAAGACATACTCGAACGGAGCCGCGGTGTCGTTGACTCCCGCGCTGATGTCTTTCCGGACGAACTCGACCCGTGCGATGTCGGTCGCGACGCTACCGTCAGCGTTCGTGCTCACCGCGGCAACGTTGTATCCGAGGCGTTCGATCAGCGAGGTCGCCTCTGCAACCGGGACTCGGTTCGCGGTTCGGAGCTGCAGGACGAGCGTCGGGGCGTCGGTGTCGTTGATACTGAAGGTGCGCGTCGCATTCAGTAGAGGGTTACCGTTGGAGTCCTGCACACCGCGAAGGGTCATTGCGTAGGAATGCCCCGCCTGGAAGGCCGGGGCATCGAGCGTGACGGCCAGCGTCAACCCTCCATCTTCGAGCGCAAACGTTGAACTCGCACCGAGTGCCGTCCCCGAGGCGACGTCGACGAAGCTGACGCCGAAGCCGCCTTCGGCGCTCGCGACGACTTCGTTGAAACGGATCTTGAACACGCCCGTCGGCGCGATCGGCGCGTTGTAGTCGGGCACGGTAGCGACGATCGTCGGGCCCTTGTAGTCGGTCGTGATGAACGTGGCGCCGCGAGGCGCTGGAAGCTTGAGCCCCGACCGATCACTGACGTCGCTCGAGACGAAGATCCGATGGAGCTTCTGACTATCGAGCTCCCTCGACGGGGTGAGCACCACGGTCGACACACCGCCCACCAGTTGATGAGTAACCGCAATCGGCACCTGCACGTCGTGATCGACGTCGATCTGCCATAGTTCGTAGTTCGCCGAATTGAGTTGGATCTCTTCGCTGAAGGTCACGCGCACGACGGCATCGCGCGAGACGTCCTGGGAACCGTCCGCAGGAGCGATCGAAACGACGTACGGGCGCGTGGCATCGAGCGTGACGTCGTATTGGAGCGTCCGGCCGGCGTAGGTTGCGTCGATCGAATAGCATTTCTGCGGCGCGCCTGGCGTGAAACCGTCAGGACCGAAGAAGCTCAGGCACAGGCTGGTGGCGGATCCCGTCGCGGGGATGCCTCCGAAGTAATAGCGACCGTTCGCGTCAGTCAGCTGATCGACGAGCGATCCATTGATGCTTGCCACGACTCGAGTGCCGACCGAGGGGCCGCCGGGTTCCGCCGTCACCACGCCGGTGATCGCCGCGTACGAGCCGAGATCGAGCGTCACGTCGTGCGGAATCGTCTGGCTCGCGAGGGTGCCACTCGCGTAGGCGGTGAGACGCTCGTCGGACGACTTCGCTTGAATACTGAATGGTCCGAGGGGCACCGACTCGAACACTACGACGCCCGTCGAACTCGTGAAGAAGGACTTCCCCTGCAACGTGACCCGCGCGCCCAGCGCCGGGGTGCCGTCCTGTCGGACGAAGGCGCGCACCGTTCCGAATGCCGGCAGAGTGACGTCGACGTCGCGGTGCGATTCGCCCGCCAGGAGCGTGATCGAATCGCTCGCAGTCCGGAACTGCCCGCCGATCTCCTTCACGCTGATGGCGATCGATTTCCCGCGAAGCCATCCCGGAAGGAGCGTGCCGTTGACCTGCGTCGAGCGCAGCATGGCTCCGTCGAGCTGGCTCGCCTCGATCGCGACCGCGCTCACCGGCGTCGACGATCGCGATCCGTCGTCGTTAGGCTGCCATACCGAGACGCGAATCGTCGACGTCGGCTCGAGGGTCAGGTCGACTACCGCGTTCGGCGAAACCTGCGAGATCGATCCCTGTCCCGTGGCGAGCCGCCACGAAAGCGGATCTCGCGCCTCGAGCCGGAACGACCCCTCGCGCACTCCGAGGAACTCGAACTTCCCGCGAACATCGCCCGCGCCCGTCGTCGCACGGGACTGGTAGCCTGAAGCGTAGAGTGAGACGTGCGCGCCCGCCACCTCTCGCGGATCGCCGGCAGCCGGCTCGTCGTCGCGAAGAGTGCCCGAGACCTTGCCGCTGAACGCGAGGACGACCCGTTCGAAATGGGTCTCGTCTCTGAGCAGCGTAAACGGCGACACGCTCCCCGATCGGGCGAGCATCTTCGAATACGCCTGGATCGTGTAGCTCTGCCCGGCGGGAACGTCGTGGAAGGTGACGCCGCCCGCCGCGTCGGTGGTCGCAAGGTCGAAGATCGTGCTCCCCTTGTAGAGAGCGACCTCCGCATTGGGCACCGGGTCCCACTGCGTCGTGTTCGGATCGACGACCACGGCCTCGATCGTGCCGGTGCCTTCGCTGCCGACGGTCACCGAGATCGATGCGATGTCGTTCTCGTCTCGGATGCGGCCGCTGCCATTACCGGCAAGGTCCGGGTTATCGCGATCGTAGGCCGAGACCCGAACGTCGCCCGCGGAGATTCCGCCGAGAACGAGCTGTCCGTTCGCATCGGTCGACAGCGGACTCTGGGAGGTGCCGAAGGACCGATACGGGAACGCGAGCTCGCGCACCCAGACGCGCGCGAACCGCGAAGGGGTACCGTCGATTGTTCTCACTTGAATGTCGACCGAGCCCTGCCTCTGCAGGACAACGGCGACGCCGTCGACCGGGCCTCCCGTCGTCGGCGTACTCCCGGTGGCGATGCCGTTGCGCCGGATTCCGGCCACATACACTTCGGCAATCGCGTCGAAGCCGATTCCCGCTGCGACCGCGGCGAACTCGAACGTGCCGTCCGGGTTCGTGTCGACGGTACCTCGATCGACGCGGCCGTCCCAGAGCCGGACGTGCGCGCCGGCGACCGGAGTCATCCCGTCGTGCGCGTAGACGATGCCGTGAATCGTCGAAAGCCTTGCCGCTTGCAGCGTGATCGTCCGGAAGTCGCCGTCGAAGTTCAGGCGCACGCCCGTGGAGGCGTACCCGAGGATCGGGTGGTACGCCTCGACGCCGACATTCTGCAGCGCCGGGACCTTCGAGAAGGTCGCGAATCCCGTTCCGTCGGTGCCGCTGTTCGCGTCGCGGTATCGGGCGACGAATACTTGTTCCGCATGGTTCCAGACGGGGTACGAGATCGTCATCGGCCCCGTCGCAAGAGCCTGGTTAGGCTCAGTCGGCGGAGCATAGCCGACTCGCACCGATCCCTGGCCGGGAAGCCGGACCGTCGCCGAAGCGACATGTCCGGGGAACGCGACCAGCGCGCTTCCGGTGACGGATTGATCCCCGAAGGGACGGAGATCCGGAGTCGACTCGTCGACCGGTCCGGGAGACGACGGTACCGCGACGAACGAGACGGCACGTCCGGCATCCACGTCCTTCCGCTCGTAGACGCCGTTCCCGAGCGAGTCGAAGTAGACCGGCGGAATTCCCGGCTCGAGGACGAAATAGGGCGCGGTCACAGCCCGCCCCGCCGCGTCGAGAAGCAGCACCCGGACGCTGCCCTTCCCGTAGTTGCCGGCCTTGATCCGGATCGGGACGTAATAGTCGGTCGCGGTGCCCGAAAGGTCGAGCGTCACGCTCGATGTTCGAGCGGTGACAGGATCCCAGGCAGTGATGGACCGACCGCTGACAGTCGACGGCATCGATTCGTAGACGTAGTTTCCGTTCGCGTCCGCAGTCACCGTGAGCGTGCCGTCGATCTTCACGAGCGCGTTCGATACGGGCTCGGTCTTCGTCGGATCGAAGGCATCCTCTCGCACCACGTCGCCGTGGATTCTGACAATCCGGGCCCCGGGCGGCGGTACGCTCAGCCGCAATACGAGGTCTAACACGGAGTCCGCCGCGAGATCGCGCTCCTCCGAGGCCGCCTCACGCGATACCGACCAGTCCGCTGCCAGCACGGTCACGAGCCCCGCCGGCACGCCGGCGAACTCGAACCGGCCTAACGAGTCGGTGGTACCTCCCTGGACCGGATACCCCTGGCTGTAGACGCCGACCTGGGCGCCCGCGACCGCCGCGCCGGTGTCCGAGCGCAGGACGACGCCACGCACCGTGCCGACACCCGGAAACGGCGTGCGATAAATCGAGAGATTCTGGGTTACCGTCTGCCCGCCACTCTTGAGCTCGTTTGCCGCGTAGGTGACGTTGCCTTCCGCATCCTGCGCGGAGAAGGTCAGCGGCCCGACCGGGAGGTCGGTCACGCGATAGTGCCCCGTCGCGTCGGTCTCCGCCTTGCGCACCTGGCCGAACATCGTGCTGCCAACGACGACGCGCGCGCCGGCGACGACCGTGCCGTCGTCGTAGCGCACGTAACCCTCGGCATTCCCTCGGCCGAGGAAGCTCAAATTGACTTCCTGGACCTCCCTCGGAATCCTCACCGCGCCATTGAGCTTCGTCTCCTTGGTGGCGCCGTTGATCGTGGCGACGCCGCGCAGTTCATACGAACCGGGGTATCCGTTCGCGACATCCCTCGGGACGTACTCGAAGAAGTAGCGGCCAGTGTCGTCGGTCGTCTCGACCTGCGGCACCTCGAATCCACCGTCTTTCGCGTAACGAAGCGACACCTGCGCGCGGGCCAGCGGCTCGCCGGTTCCTCCGAGCACGAGCCCGGACAGGAGCGCCGCATCGCGATCGTTGTCGACGATGGGCGTCACGTCGCCGAACGTCACTTCGCTTCCAAGGAGCGCGTCGACGAGCGGGTATCCTGAACCGGCGGCAGGTGCGACACGCTTGATTCGGTACGACGCATTCGTGGAGAAGACGTGATCGAACGTGAGATTGACGATGCGTCCGTCTTCCTGGAGCGCCGCGCCCCAGACAGGGCGCTTGCCCGAGTAACTGAATGTGGAGGGGAGTTCTGCGACGTAATCGACACTTCCCTCGAACGCCTTCGCGGGATCGAGCGGCTTCGCGTCGGAACCAACGGCGACGCGCACTGGCCTGTTGAAGAGGATGGAAACTTTGTGTCCCGTCTCGTCGAGATGCAGATCCTGTCGCGCTCCGACGAGCTCGAGCGGAGTCAGTGGAACCTCTACTCCCGATCCAGCGACGTCGCCGCGAATCGTTCGGTCACCGGCAGCGACCTCGAGCACGAATCTCTGTCCGTCGCTTGTCGCAGTCAGGGATACGCTTGCCCGGTACTTCCCGCTCGCGTTCGCACCAGGCCAGACGAGATCGATCGTGAACGTACCCGTCGTCGCGGCGAGAATCTCCACGTGAAAGTTCGGCGAAGGCCTGCCGATCAGCGCGAATTCGCCGCCTTCGACATTTGAAGGATTCGTCGGATTCGAATCGCTCAGCGTCAGCGCCGAGAGCTCGCCCCAGGATGCGGTGCGCTTCCAACCGCCGGCTGCTTCACTCGGAACGTCGAGCCCTCCGTGCCGTCCGCCCACACTGTCCTCGGGGAAGACCGACACGGCGTACGGCCTCGCAGCACCCGTCGCCGGCCCATGAACGAGCGCAGCAAAATACGGAGCGCGATGTGACGTCGCCTCGACGAACTCGTCGATGAAGCGCTGGAGCGTGCGATTCGAGGCAGGGATGGCATTCTCAAAAGCACGGGCGAGAGAGGTGGCAGCGACACGGCCCGCCTCTTCGTCTCGCCGGAGCTGATCCCACTCGGCGAGATCGTTTCCGTCGCCGTTCCCAAGCAGGTCGAGCGCGAGGTTCGCGAGCGCGGCTTCCGTGCCCGTGCCGTTCGTGATGAAGGCGCGCTGGCCGGCCCGAGAGAGGTCGACCGCGCGGCGGAAGACGTCGGACTTGATCACCCGCGGAAACTTCGCCGTCTGCTGGTTCACCGGCGCCGTCGCAAGGCTGTATCCAAGTCCGAGCAATCGCATGTTCCCGCTGATCAGGCCGCTCGGCAGGAATCTCGAGTAATACGGCATGACGAGGGTGGCGGGAGAGAGTGGAATCCCGCTGGCGCTCACGCCCTGGGTCAACCGAACTCCCGTCGTGAAGTTCTCTCCGTCAACTGCGGCAGCCGTGGCGACGACCTGCCCGGTGATGCCCGGCACGAGGAGGTACTCGATCGTGCGCGTCTCGCCGGGATCGAGATCCTTGAGCGTGGTCGAAATGTCGCCTCGAGACAGGCAGGCATTCGGAGGATTCAGCGGATCGATCGGAACCGGACACGGCTGGACGCCGCTGCTGACCTGCACGGTCTGCCTGCTCGAGCTCATGTTCGTGATGAACGCGAACGTCGAGTACGGCTCTCCTGCGCGGATCGTATCGGGATGCGAGAAGGTCACGTTGAAGCTCGGGTCGTGAACGACGATCGTTGCTTTTGGAGTCGCGCGAAGCGGGATATCCGGCTGGTTCGGTGACTGGAAGGTCGCGCGAATGTCGATGTCGAGCGTGTGGGTTCCGGTCTTGAGCGCCTCAAGCGTCCACTCGGCACTCCCCTGGGCCTGCGCCACGAGAAACGTCGCGCCCGTCTTCTCGTCGACGATCGTGATCGGCTGCCCGAAGGCAACGGGAGGATTCGAGCCCGCGACGCGGAGTTGCGCCGGTGGACGGATGTTGGCTGTGATGGAATCGAGCCTCACGCTCCCCTCTCCGCCGTTCTGCACGATCAGCGCGACGGCAAAGAACTGGTGAAGCACCGCGAAATCACTCGGAATGACGATCGCGGCCGGGATGCTCGGCCGAGGGCGCACCTGCTCGTTGTCCTTGGGCTCAGGGGGCGTCGGAGGGAGCTGCCCGTCGTCCGGAGGCAGCTCGAAGAACACAGTGGTCGGAGGCACCCATCGGGGAGGCGTGTAGCCGGTGTTAGGCGGAAGCCCGTACGGGGTCTCCTGGGCGACCGGGATCATTTCGTGCGTACGCGCGTCGACGATCACAGGGAAAGGGATCTCGACACTCTGCCCGTTGATCACGACGGTGAACGTGTACTCGTAGACGTCGTAGTTGCTCGAGTCCACGAGAATGCCTCTGCTCCGAAGCTCCTCCGCCGAGAGCTGCTTCACCGTGACTTCGGTCGTTAGCGCATTGACGACGCGAATGACGGCGAGCGAAGGGAAGGACGACTGCAGGAACTGCCCGTCCCGCTCGAGCCGAACGTTCTGAAGGTAATACGTGCCCTCGGGAGAGAGACCGGGAAGCTGGAAGGCTCGGCCGGGCGCCGTCTGCAGCAGGATCGGAACTGCGAGACCTGGCCCCGTGAGCTCGCCCTTGACCACGAGCCCGGCCGGAAGGTCGGTGACTTCGTCGTTGATTCGGCCGCCAAACCGCGTCTGCACGAAGCTCGGCGTATCAAGGTTTGCCTGCACATCCGGGTTCACGATCTCGAGCGCCATGCCGCGAATTTCCAGATCGTCACTTGCGATCGGCTGCGCGAGGCATACCGAGGCTGGAAGCGACAACAGCACGGACAGGGCGATCACACGGGCGGCGTTGAACGACGTCATCTTCTACCTCGAAATCGGAGAATCGGCTTACGGCGCGGGCGTCGGGGCGGTGTTAGGCAGGCGGTCGAGCTCTTCGAGCATCCTCTTTCGAAGGACGATGTCGGATTCGACCAGCTGCGCGCCGGGGGGGATGGCGATCAGATCAGGCGGGGGCGATTCGCTGCCGACGCGAACGACGCGGTTCTCGACGCGCAGCGTTTCCCCGTCGATTTCCCACGTCACGGTCTGTTCGAGCGGGAGCGCGTGATCTCTTTCAAGACCTGACCCCGCCTTACCCGCGACGCGATCGCGGCCGGCGGCCGTGATCGCGATGTCGCTCTCGGCGGAGCGACGAAGAGGGAACGCTGCACCGACGAGAACTTCCACGGCCTCCCGGGAAAGCTTCAATTGCTGATCGACGACGACTTCGACCTTTCGTGAAGCCTGCGGGTCGACGATGCGCGCCTCGAATGCGTGTCCTGCGCGATTGCCCACCGGACGCACACCTGCGTCGACGACTTCGGGAGAGGCCGGAACACCCGACTTGCGATTCGACGGGGCCGCGGGCTCGGGAAGCGCGCGCGCGATCGCATCGAACGAGGTCACGCTGTAGGTCCCTTTCGCGCGATCGATCTCGGTCAGCGTCCCCTTGTCGTAGTCGGCAATGGAAGTCCGCGCGTCCCGGATCGAGACGACGCGGTTCCCGACGCAGTACTCCTCCAGCCTCGAGGTCGTCCCCGAAATCGGGTCGGAAACCTGACGCGTCAGGTGGAGCGGCTCATCGAAGAGCAGCCTCACCGGCGACTCGGCCGACATTGCCAGCACGGCCAGCAGCTGAATCAGTATGAGAACCGAAACGCGGCCCTGGGGCGTGGGTACGCGCATGAAGTACTCCTTCGTCGAGTAAGGGGTTCCGGGGCAGTGACGCGCCTTGCGACGCAACGTAGGAACGACTGAGTGGAGAGTGCCGGATTCGTCCTGCATCCGCGCCTCGCTACAGAATCGTGCGAAACGCAGAGGTCTCCGGACGGGGCGAGTGAGAGCCGGAGAATCGTCCGTTCAGCGGATGAAACCAGCGAGCCAGCGGACGACCGGGACGAGAAGGACGGGCTTGAGGGCTTACGAATCGCTGTGCGGAGTGGCTCCGAGCACAAAGCCAATCGTTCCCGCTCCGGCAGGCTGGTGGCTCGATAGCAGTATTCGTGCAAGTCGCCCATAAAGGCATTCCATCGTCAGGACACCCACCTCCGCCCCATTCCCCTCCGAAACGATGCCGGGGCAAACCCGCACAAAACTGCAACAATTCCCCTGTCTCCCGTTAAGTGGCTACGATCACAATGGGTTGTGTTCTCACTACGGAGCGGCGTGAGACGCGAATTCGCCGAAATCACAGAGCCGTCAGCACTTGCGACAAACCGAATGATCGGTACGTTTTTGGAAGGATCTAAACGTGCAAGCCGGAGACTGCGCCGCCTTCACGAGCGAGCGGGGCGAAGCGTCCGCTCGGCGGGTCGCGAGGGACGCTGCGGTGGCTGGCGTCGAGGGGCGATGTTCCGGCCGGACCGGGCGGTTCTCGACGCCGGCGACGGAAGGGGCCAGGCAGGTCGCGAGCGGTCGCCTCGCTTCGCCTCCAGGTGGCCGCTCATCGGGACAAACAAAAAAAGACCGCTTTCGCGGTCCGATTCGCTGCGTTCGCCTTCAGGTGACTCGATTCGCGTTGGTGGAGCCGATGAGGATCGAACTCACGACCTCCTGAATGCCATTCAGGCGCTCTCCCAAACTGAGCTACGGCCCCCCACACACACGCGAATCGTCCCGCAAAATGCGCGACGGCGGGCATTCTATTCCACGCGGCGCAAAACGCAAGACGCAGGCGAGAGGCGAAAGGCGAGAGGCGATGAGCACGCCATTCAAGGGCTGACGCGCGCCCGATGTCGCACTGTCCTGCCACAGTCGGGCGTCGTCGACAGCGCCAGCCCGACTCGCGAGGCAATCCGCCAGCTCGTCGCCTTTCGCCTTTCGCCTCCCCCTTTCAATTTCACGTCTCGCGATCGAGCTTGCTCATCCAGAGCGCCGCCGCGATCTTCGGGTCGACGAGACAACCGGCGGCCTCTTTCGCGGCGAGCCATGCGCGCACTTCCGCGAGCGGGACGAGGTGCACGACGATTTCCTCGCCGCCGACTCCGCCGCCTTCGTGAAGCCGCCGCACGGTCGAGGCGCGATAGAAATCGATCACCTCGGAGGTGAGCCCGGACGAGCTCGGGCCGCGCCCGATGTGCTCGAGCGCATCGCAGTCGTAGCCCGTCTCCTCGATGAGCTCGCGCCGCGCCGCGCCGGCGAAGTCCTCGCCGTCGTCCCCTTCTTCATCGCCGACGAGCCCTGCCGGGAGCTCGACGACGCGCGAGCGCAGCGCCTCCCGGTGTTGCTCGATGAGCACGAGCTCACCCGCCACGGTGACCGCGACGACGCAGACGACTCCGGAGCAGCGACGTTGCACGAACTCCCAGGTGTCGCGCTCGACGAGGTCGAGATGTGCGCCCGAGTAGAGAGTTTTCATTGAGGCTCCTGACGGGATTTCGGATTTCGGATTTCGGATTTCGGATTTCGGATTTTCGCAGACCTGCGGATGGCGTCAATCGATACGACACGATGCGCGTGAGATGGCATCGCTGGAGCATTGCTGATGCTGCCGGCTGGAAGCCAGCGGTCCAGCCGGACGCCAGCGCTCCTCGGCGCCGTTTCATTCTTCATCTGTCATCAATGAAGAAGTAACCCCGATGGCATGGATTCAAGGGAGGAGAAGCCGAAGTTAGAACGATGAACGTTGAATTGAGAACCCAGAAAGCAGCTGTTCAGGCCTTTCTGGATTCAACATTCACCGTTCTAACTTCAAACTTCGGCTTCTCCTCCGCGAACCAAAGGCCATTCAGGTAACCCCTCACCATGAGGTTCACCGCGCCGATCCGCTCGAGCTCTCCCGTCGGCCTCGCGTTCCGCGTTTAGCGTTGCCCTCCCCCTCCCCCTCTGCTACCTTCGGCTCGAAGGCCCTCCTCATGTTCACTTCGTCACTGATCGAGTCCGCGAATCTCCAGAAGACGAAAGGAGCGATCGCGACGCAGCTCATTTCGCTCGTCGCGCATTCGATCGCGGTCGGGGCACTCGTCCTCGCCGGGATGTACGCGAGCGGGAACGATGACGTGCTCGACAAGCCGATCGAGGCCTTCCTCGTTTCGTCGGCGCCTCCTCCGCCACCGCCTCCTCCGGGCCGGACGAGCGGATCGACGACGCCGAAGCCGGTCGTGCAGCAGAAGCCGCGCGAGCAATTCGTCGCCCCGACCGACACGGCGCAGAAGCTTCCCGACGTCGAGCCCGACCAGGGGGAAGGCGACAAGGGCGAAGAAGGTGGCGTGGCCGGCGGAGTCGTCGGCGGCGTCGCGGGGGGCGTGGTCGGCGGAGTCGTCGGCGGGGTCCTCGGCGGCCAGATCGGCGGAACGGGCGATCAGGCGCTCAGGGTGGGCGGCAACGTCAAGGCGCCCCAGGTGATCTTTCGCGTGGAGCCGGGATATACGGAACCCGCGCGCCGGTCGCGCGTCCAAGGAGTGGTGATCCTCGAGGCAATCATCGATCGCGCGGGGAACGTCTCCGACGTCCGCGTCATCAAGCCGCTCCCCGACGGGCTCGACGAAGAAGCTCTCCGGGCCGTCCGGCAGTGGAAGTTTCGGCCCGGGACGCAGGACGGCGTGCCGGTGCCGGTCATTTTTTCACTGACGGTGAATTTCAGACTACAGTAGCGCGTCGCGCCGGAAGGCCGGCGCGCGAGGAGACAGAGCATGGAAGGGATGGACGCAAGCCATTTCACGATCGCCGGGATGTGGGCCCAGATGGGCTACACAGCAAAGGTGGTCGTGGTCATCCTGCTGATCATGTCGATCTGGTCGGTCGGATTCGCGATCGAGCGGTTCATGCGGTTCTACAAGGCGAAGCGCGAGTCACTGAAAGTCGCGACTGGAATCACGCCGCTGCTCAAGGGACACAAGCTCGAGGAAGCGATCAGTTTCGCGAAGCGGAGGGAGTTCCGGAACAGCCATCTCGCCAAGGTTCTGGCCGCGGGGCTGACGGAGTTCCAGTACGAATCGTCGCTCGGCGATCTCCCACCCGATTTCGACGTGGTCGACTCGGGCAAGCGCGCGATCGAGCGCGAAACGCTCAGGACGACGGCGGAGATGAGGAAGGGGCTCGGCCACCTGGCGACGATCTCGGCGACGGCGCCGTTCGTCGGCCTCTTCGGGACCGTCTTCGGCATCATCACGGCGTTCCAGGGAATGGCGCTCTCGGGCTCGGGCGGAATCGGCGCGGTGTCGGCCGGCATCGCGGAGGCGCTCTTCACCACCGCGCTCGGCCTTGGCGTCGCAATCCCCTCGGTCTGGCTCTACAACACCTTCATGAACAAGATCGAGCGCTTCAGCGTCGAAATGTCGAACGCGTCGTCCGAGCTCGTCGACTACTTCCTGAAGAACCGGAAGTCCTGAGGCGGGAGCGAGGCGCACGATGTCATTCGGGACGGGTAGCGGTCTGGACGACGTACGCGGTGACATCAACGTCACCCCGCTGGTCGACGTCTGTCTCGTGCTTCTCATCATCTTCATGGTCGTCACGCCGATGCTCCAGGAAGGCATCGACGTCGCCCTTCCCTACGGCCCGCACGCGGAGCAGAAGCCGGGAGAGCGCGACGACCTGACGATCGCGATCAAGGCCGACGGCACCGTCTTCGTGCGGAACGTATGGGTTCCCGATCGGGACCTTCCGGCATACCTCCAGGCGGAGAACCAGAAGAATCCGGGCCGCACCGTGGTGCTCAAAGCCGACAAGCGGCTCGCGTACTCGAAGGTTCGAATGGTGATGAAGGCGGCGAACGAGGCGAAGTTCTCGTCGGTCGCGATCATCACGGAGCGCGCGACGCCCGGGCTGGAGATCGCCCGCGCCGCGGCAGGGAAATAGGACGCAGCGATGGCTACGAGCATCCCGAGCGGCGGTCCGCGAAGCGTTCAGTCGGAGATCAACATCACGCCGCTGGTCGACGTGGTGCTCGTGCTGCTGATCATCTTCATGGTCGCGCAGCCGATCCTGCAGATGGGGCTCGACGTCGAGGTGCCGCCGAAGGTGGAAGTGACCGCCCCGCCGCCGGAGAATTCGATGCCGCAGCTGGTGATCAACGTGAAGAAAACCGGCTTCTTCCTCAATGCCGACAAGCTCGCCGACTACGACGCCACCGACCTCTCGAAGCTGCGCGAGGCGATCGCGAAGCAGTGCCACCCCTCTGTTCGCCCCGACCCGAACGACCGCGTCGTGTTCATCAACGCCGAGGACACGGTCCCCTTCGACTTCGCCGTGCGCGCGATGGACGCCGCCCACGCAGCGGGCGCGAAGAAGATCGGGTTTTTGACCGACACGAAGTAGGCGGCGGAATTCGGAATTGAAAATTGAGAATTGAAATACCGGGCTCGGGCTCCTAAGTTCGTTTCTCCGTTCTCCATTCTCCATTCCTCATTCTTCATTCGACATTTCGGTTCTCCAGCCCGCAACCCGCGCTCCGAGCTCTTCTTCAATTTTCAATTCTCGATTCTCAATTCCGCCTTATCATTCGCCCCGGCACGGAGGCGCATGGGGTCTGGTGGCTCCCGCGGTCTTCAAAACCGTTGTTTCGGCGCGGATGCGTCGAAGGGTCGGTTCGATTCCGACACGCCTCCGCCAAATTCGAATTGAAAATTGAAAATTGAGAATTGAGAATGAGGCGATGATCACGCATGCGTTCGAAGCGTTAGCCGCAGAACCCGCGCTGGTCCTCATGTTCAATTTTCAATTTTCAATTCTCAATTCCAGCTTCTCCGACGTTCCCCGCGCCTTCTGGGCGACGCTGGCCTTCGTCGTCGGCGCTCTCGTCGGGAGTTTCCTCAACGTCGTGATTCACCGCTGGCCGCTCGGCGAGTCGATCGTCTTCCCGGCGAGCCGCTGCGGGAGTTGCCGGACGACGATCAAGCCGTGGGACAACATCCCGATCGTGAGCTGGCTCCTGCTCCGCGGCCGCTGCCGCGCCTGCGGCGCCCGCTTCTCGAGCCGCTACATGCTCGTCGAGCTGGCGAACGGGCTCTTCTACCTCGCGATCTTCGCGAGGATGGGGATCGCGCCCGGCGCGCTCCTGGTCGCCGCGACCGTTTCGATGACGATCGTGCTGATCTTCATCGACCTCGACGTGCAGTTCCTCCCCGACGTCGTGACGATCCCGGGCATCGCGGTCGGCATCGCGATCGGCGCGCTCAGCCTCGGCAAGCTCTACCCCGGAATGCTGCTGGCAAAGGTGTGGTGGGAGTCGCTCGCCGGCGCGTTGATCGGCGGCGCGCTCATCTACGGCGTGAACCTTCTCTATCGCGCGGTGCGCGGCATCGACGGGATGGGCATGGGCGACGCGAAGATGCTGGCGATGATCGGTGCGACGATGGGATGGATCGCCGTGCTCCCTGTGCTCTTCCTCGCATCGATGGTCGGCGCCGTCTTCGGCGTCACGACGATGCTCGGAAGCAAGGACGGCTGGCAGACGCAGATCCCGTTCGGCGTCTTTCTCGGCCTCGCGGTCTTCGTCGTCCTCTTCTTCGGGACTACACTTGCCGAATGGTATCTGGGCGCGGTTCTTCTCTGAGCGGCCTCGGTTTCCGCAAGGACGTCAAGCTCTTCCTCGGGGTGCTCGTCGGCTACCTCGTCATCTTCATTCTCGTGCTGCTGGTCCTGTTGCAGCGCTTTTCGATACGGGTCGAGCAGCTGCAGGCCGAGCAGTGGGACGCAACGGCCGACGCGGTGGCGGGAATGCTCGACGACCCGCGAATCGCCGTCGACGAGAGCTCGCTCAGCGCCACGCTCGCCTACGTTCAGACGCGCCTCGGGATCGCGGCGATCGAGCTCCATACCGACTCGGGCAGACTGCGGGGCGCGCCGACCGAGTGGACGGGCCTCGAGCTGCGGGAGCGGCAGACGGGCGTCGGGCGGGTCCGCATCGGCTTCGACCCGAGCCGTCTGCGCGACGACCAGCGCGTGTTCAAGCTGGTGGCGGCCATCTGCCTCGCCGGCACCGTCGCGGGAACGCTCATGCTGCTCCTCTTCGTCCCGCGCATCGTGCACCCCATCGAACAGATGCTCGAGGAAGCGGAGCGGCTCGGCACGCGCGACTCGTCGACCGACGAGACCCGCTATCTGCTCGACACGTTTCGGACGTCGATCGACACGCTGCGAAGCCAGGAGGCCGAGCTCAAGGTTCTCCACGACCGGCAGAAACACCGCGCCGACGAGCTCGAGCGCCTCACCTCCCTGCTCACCCGCAACCTCGGTTCCGGCTTCCTCGCATTGGGCGACGGCGGAACCGTCGTCGACATGAACGCCACGGCCGTGTCGATTCTCCGCCTCTCCGACTCCGCAAGCTGTATCGGACGCGCGCCGCGCGACTTCCTTCCCGCGTCGGGATTCGTCGACGCGCTCGAGCGATCGTTCGCCGCGCGCACGAGCCTCGTCCGCGAGGAGACTGCGCTCCCCGCGCCCGACGGCGAGGTGCTGACGATCGGCCTCACCACCGTGCCTCTGATCGACGAGGAGGCGCGCCTTCTCGGCACGATCGCCATCTTCACCGACCTGACGGGAATCCGCGTGCTCGAGTCGCGCGTCCGCGAGATGAAGGCGCTCGCCGACGTCGGCGAGATCTCGGCGGGGATCGCGCACGAGTTCCGCAACTCGCTCGCGACGATCCTCGGGTATCTCCGCCTCGCGCGGAGATCGAACGACCAGGAACGCTCGCTCGCGCAGATCGACGCCGCAGAGAAGGAGGCGGCGCTCCTGTCCGCCGCCGTCGCGGGGCTCCTCCGCTACTCGGGCCCGATGTCGCTCGATCTCCACCCAACCGACCTTCGCGAGCTCGTCGACGAAATCGTCGGCCGACTCGCGACGGGCGACGGAATCCCACCAGTCAGCGTGACTGGCAAGGCGTCGGCACGATGCGACCGTGCGATTCTCGCGCGGGCGATCGAGAACCTCGTCCGCAACGCGATCGAGTCGGTCCAGCGGCACGGGAGCGGCGCGGTCAGGATCACGCTTCGAGAGGAGCCGGTGCCGCGGATCGACGTCGCTGACGACGGGGCGGGGCTCGACCCCGCCGAGGTGCCGAAGCTCTTCCTGCCGTTTCAGTCGAGCCGCCCTGAAGGGTTCGGGCTTGGACTGGCACTGGCGCGGAAGATCGTGCTGCTCCACGGCGGGAAGATCTCACTCACGGGCGAGCCTGGGGGCGGAGCGGTCGCGACGATCGAGCTGCCGGCCGCGGCGTCTTCGATGTAGCCAGGGCGAACATGTAGCCAAGGCCTCTGGCCTTGGCCCTCCGTGCGACATGCCCCACGAACACAACCGGCCAAGGCGGGACGCCTTGGCTACAAGGCCGAGCCCGTACGATCAGCGCGCCTGTAGCCAAGGCCTCTGGCCTTGGCCCCCCGCGCGACATGCGCAAGGAACACAACCTGCCAAGGCGAGACGCCTTGGCTACAGCCCGAGCTCGCACGATCAGCGCGCCTGTAGCCAAGGCCTCTGGCCTTGGCCCCCCGTGCGACTTGCGCAAGGAACACAACCTGCCGAGGCGAGACGCCTTGGCTACAGGCCGAGCCCGTACGATCAGCGCGCCTGTAGCCAAGGCCTCTGGCCTTGGCCCCCCGTGCGACATGCGCAAGGAACACAACCTGCCAAGGCGAGACGCCTTGGCTACAGGCCGAGCCCGTACGATCAGCGCGCCTGTAGCCAAGGCCTCTGGCCTTGGCCCCCCCGTGCGACATGCGCAAGGAACACAACCTGCCAAGGCGAGACGCCTTGGCTACAGGCCGAGCTCGTACGATCAGCGCGCCTGTAGCCAAGGCCTCTGGCCTTGGCCCCCCGGTGCGACATGCGCAAGGAACACAACTTGCCACCGCCAGAGGCCCTGGCTACACCAGGCCCTGGCTACCGGCTTCATGTCGTCTCCGCGGCCGAAGTGAGTCGTTTTGTTACACTCGCGACGAATCGCGGGTCCGCTTTACAACGCGCCGAAGCAGCGTAAACTAAGCCGAACCAGCGCGTTAACGGCAATTCTCCCTGCGTGGCACATGCGCTGCATGGAAGGGTCTTCACCATGATGAGATTCAAAGCTTCCACGGAGCCGCGGGAACGAGGCTACTCGCTCGTCGAGATGCTGGTCGTCATCTCGATCATCGGCTTGATCTCGCTCGTGACGGTACCGAACTTCGTCGTCTACCAGCGTTCGGCCAAGCTCAAGACGTCGCTGCGGCAGCTGACGAACGACATCCGCTACACCCGCCAGCTGGCGATCTCGCGGAACTGCCGGACGAAGCTCAGCTTCGAGACCGACACCGTCGCCGCGCCGGCCGTGAGCAGCTACAAGCTGTACGAGGAGCGGACGCATCCGACCTCGGGCGGGCGGAGCTGGGCGCAGATCGGCTCGGGCAAGCTCGACAAGACCGTCTATTTCTTCACGACCAACTTCCCCGCCGACACGTCGCCCGAAGACAACGACACGCTCAACGACGTGATCTTCCAGCCTAACGGCACCATCGGCAACCAGCCGGTCGCGGGAGGCAACATCGGGATGCGGACCGACCAGAAGATCCCGAAGAAGGTCATCACGATCACCTTCAGCATCACGGGACAGTTCAACTCCGCGGCGTCGTAGGAGCGAGCGACCATGAAGGAAACGTACCTGAAGCTCGAAGCCCGCCGCGCGGCGCAGCGTGGCTACAACCTCGTCGAGATGCTCATCGCGATCGCCTTCCTCGCGATCGTCCTCCTCACGGTCCTCACCCTCTTCTTCCTCGGCACCGGCAACGTCTACAGCGGCAAGCAGCAGACGATGGCCGTGTCGATCGGCACCGACGTGATGGAAGACATCGCCGAGCTCGGCGTGACCGACCTCTACGGCGCATTCGTCGTGGCCGACGCCACCGCGCCGACAGGAGTCGCCACGATCCCGGCCGATACCGCGGGAACCGCATCGACCATGCCGCAAAGCCGCTACCCCGCGAGCATCGTCCGGTCGACCTACGTCCGGAGCGCGACGACCGAGCTCGGCTACCCGAACGGGCTGCTCTCGAAGTGGCGCGCGCTGCTGTACGAAGCCTCGGGAAAAGCGAAGCTCAACGACCCGTCGATTTCGATCGTAATGACGCCGCGCGCAAAGTACCCGGACTCGGAGCCGAACCTCACGGTTGGGCCGACCGGAAACGCCACGGTCCTTCGCGTCCGCGTGCTCGTCAGGTGGCGCGAGGGGATCAGGTTCCGGCAGGTGGTCCTCGACTCGACGAAGACCCGGAAGCCTTCCTAGCCCGCGAACGAAGGATCAGGAGACGTCCATGCATAGAATCGAACCGACATCCGAACGCAACCAGCGCGGCTACACGCTGACGGAAGTACTCGTCGCGACCGCGATCTTCGCGATCATCTTCGTCGCCGCCCTCCTGATCTACGACCGGGCGAACAAGGTGTTCAAGGTCGGCGTCGAAGGCGCCGACATGCAGCAGAACGCGCGCGTCGCGTTCGACCGGCTCGTCGCCGACGTTCGAACGGCCGGCTTCGACCACGACCGCGACGGCGTGCCCGTCTCGGTCGGCTCGAACGTCTGGAAAGCGAGCACGACGTACGGCCTCGGCTCGACCGTCTCCCCTGTGATCTACAACGGCTTCACCTACCGCGTCTCCGCCATCACCACGGGGCTCAGCGGCACGAGCGAGCCGACGTGGAACACGACGATCAACGGCACGACGGCCGACAACGGCGTCACCTGGCGCACGCTCGAGGGCGTCAACTCGTTCCAGCAGCCCGACGAGCAGATCGAATACGCGGGAACGCACGCCATCACGCTCCGCGCGAACTTCGACCACGACCTCGACAAGGCGAACGACTACGGACGCGAGCGCGATCTCGAGTCGGTCCAGTTCCCGCTGATCACGACCGGCAACGACGAGATCGTCACCTACGCCCTGCGCTCCGAAGCGGTCGACGCAGGAGGCGCGATTCCCGCGGGGCGCAATGGCGACACCATCACCTTCTTCGCCGACGTCCCCAACCGGAGAACGTTCCCCGGCGGTCGCGCGGAGAATGCCGTCAACATTCCCAACGTCGACCTCTGCACGGCGGGGTGCAACCTCCCCCCCTACACGCTCTACCGCTTCTCCCTGAACGCGGCGGGCGTCGTCCAGTCGACGCCGATCGCGAGCGCCATCCGCGACCTGACCCTCACCTACTACACCGACGTCACCGGCACGACTCCGCTCACGATCACCGATCCGGGCGGCGGGCAGTACAACGCGAACACGCCGGCGACCAGCGCGGCGTCTCGATCGGTGAGAGCCCAGATCCGGTCGGTCCGCATCCAGCTCGTCGCGATGAACGAGTCGCGCGACCCGGCCTACACGAATCCGGCAGAAGCCGGCACCCGCGCTGAGCGTTACCGCACCTACGCCGTCGAGTCTCTCGTCGTTCCGCGCAACCTCGGCAAGCAGGGGATGCGCGAGCAGCAGGCGTCACCTCCCGGCAAGCCGCGAATGCTCCGCGTCTGCGTCAATGCGTGCCGCATGGCCTACGTCGAGTGGAACGCCCCCGCGGAGAACCCTGACCAGGGCACGACCGAGCAGTACGGCATCACCTACGACACGACACCGGCGAGAACGAAGGTCAAGCTCGTCGGCGCCGTGACGAGCGCCTGGGTCGACAACCTTCCGCCGGCCGCGGATTACTACTTCTCCGTCTCGGCGATCAACGGCTTCGGCTCGACCCCGGCCGACGACCCGACCACCGCGGCCGACAACGACCAGACGATCCACATCAGCGGCGGCCTCACCGGCTTGAACAAGACGAAAGCCCAGCCGGCGACCGTGCTGCGCGCATCGGGCGGCGACCTCGCGTCTCCCGCCTCCCCCGCCGAGCAGCCTAACCAGATCAGCCTCAGCTGGAACTTGCCGCTCGACAACGTCGTTGGCAAGAACGACCTCGTCTGCTACGAGACCAACGGCAGCACCACGACCCCCAATCCCGTGAAGCCGATCGGGCCGGGAGAGCTGCAGACGTGGGAGATCAGGCGCTGGACGGAGCCGGACTTCGACCCGGACGATCCGTCGGAGTACGAGACGGTCACCACCGGCACGCCCAACATCCTGACGGTCGGCCTCACGACGGCGACGTTCGTCGACAAGACCGCGCCCAACTGCATCGACTACTACTACCGAATCCGCGCCGTCGAGGCGTGCCCCGGAGCTGGCTCGCCAAACGACCCCAACGATAACCACACGGCCTGGTTCCCTCCAATCGGCACGAACGCCGTCAAGGGACGCTCGTCGGCGGTTGCGGCACCCACGGCTCCGATCTCACTGCTCGGGAAACCCGATTGCGTCCTGAATACTGATTACGTCGCAGCCGAGGTCTGCAACTATCTCGTCTGGCCCAAGGTGAAGACCGATACTGCGACGCCGATTCCGAACCAGATCCTCGTCGACACGTATCAGCTCGAAATCGAGCGGTTCGTGCACCTGGGCGCCGGCACCGGGTACACGTCTGGCGAGATCATCACCGATCCGTTGCTCCCGACCTACGAGGTCGATCCGGAGGGAACCAACTGGCTGCGGACCGACAAGGCCCCGAACACCGGGGTCCTCTTCACCTCTAATGCGGGCGATTACCTTATCGCAAAGCACCCGGCGGCCCCCGGAGTCGGCGTCGAAACATACGCCTACAAGTACACGATCCGGGCGCTTCAGTGCCCGGCAATCGACGATCCAGAGCTCCCGGGGGACTACACCTTCGTGAGCGATCCGTCGCCGAGTTTCCAGTTCCCGTGCGAGGGATCCGGAACGACGACCTTCGACGTCACCGACTACGCCGACGGAGATGGCACCTCGCCTGGAAGCGGCTACCTTGTCCAGAGCGGCCTGAGCACGATCGTCATCGACGGGACGAACATCGATTCGGTCCAGGTCTACCTGACTGATTTGAACAACACGACGATCGCGAACCTCGGAACGATCACAGCGGCGCCGTTCATTTTCCCGATCGCGGGCACCGAGGACGGGCAGATCTATCGCGCGTTCGCGCTCGTCAAGGACACGAACGGCTGCACGAACGTCACCACGCGCTTCATCGAGGAGTCAACGCCGACCGGCTGCTGCCTCGCCGCGGTCGCGAACGATCCGTTCGTCGTGCAGTACACGGCGGGACGCCGCGAGGTCGACGTCTTCCTTCGCAACGGCTGCGACTCGCCTCTCACGATTCAGCCCTCGGGCATCAAGCTCACCTGGGATCCGACCTCGACGCCGAGCGGCACGGTGCTGCAGACCGTCGCGTTCCCGGGCGGCGGCGTGGCGACCGTCAACGACTCGAGCGGCGTCGTGGTGCTCACGGTTCCGAGTCCGGGTTTGACGACGGTCGACGCGTCGAGCGAGAACTACTCGGTGACGCTCATGTTCAGCCAGACGCTGTCCAATGCCTCGGTGACGGGTCCGGTGACCGCCTTCTGCGTCACTTATCGACGGCCCTCGCTCGACACGAGCGATCAGAACTGCAAGATCGTGCCTGAGCCTTCGACGTTCAACAGCTGCCTGTAAGGGCAACGGGAGCAATCGACGATGAGAAATACGACTGACGATACCGGGACGATGAGGCGGGACCGTGGATCGGCCCTCCTCGTCACGCTGATGGTCATCGTGGGGCTCTCGATGCTGGGGCTCGGCTTCGTGGCGATCAGCGAGACCGAGGCCGCGATCGCGACGAACCACCGGAACTACGTGCAGACGCAGCAGGTCGCCGAGGCGGCGGGACGCGTCTGCGTCGACTGGTTCCAGGATCCGAAATGGGCATTGGACGCTGGGCTCGCTCCGCCTAACGACGACGCGATCAAGGTCGTTCGCAGGCTCGAGCAGGCGGACGGCACGTTCGTCTACCAGGGACGGTACAAGTCGTCGGCAGCGCGCCTCTTCGACAAGCCTTACAAGAAGTCGGCCGACGACCGCTTCTTCGGCACCGAAGACAACCCCGACATCCTGATCAACAACACGACGCTGCCGGTCTGGCTGAGCGACTTCAACAACACGCTCTTCAACACCGACCCGGCCGCCGTCCCCGACGGGACCTACGTCCCGGGGACGTACGGCGCGGCCGGCGCCTGGTGCCAGAACTGCGACAACGTCGAAGGCGGGGTGATCACCGACATCAGGGTCTACGCCCCTCCGATCGACGGCGGTTTCCTCTTCGACTATCCGGGCTGGACCGTCGCCGACGGCGGCATTCCGGCAGGGCGCGGCTTCTGGTATAGCGGCTCGCGCTTCGGCCTCGCGACGATCCGCGTGACGGCGACGAAGTACAACAAGCCGCGCTGCGACCCGACGACCGATACCGAATGCCGCCCGCTCGCGACGCGGTCGATGAAGTTCGTCATCACCGAGTTCCCCTTCCCGGGACCGCAGGGGCCGATCCAGTCGAACGCCTCGATCGACACCTCGGGCAACATGAAGGTCCACTGGGGAAAGATCACGGCGAACACCACGATTTATCTGAAGCGCGGTGCGACCGCGGTGCCGTGGCACAACGCGTGGGAGCAGGCCAACTTCGAGCGCGGCTGGGATGTTCGCCTTCCCGCTGCCGACCAGGTCTGGCAGGTTCCACCCGACGCGACGAACCCGAATCAGCCGTGGACTCCCGTGAACGGGACCATTCCATGGCTTTACGAATTCATCGGACGTGAGCTGGAGGATCCGTGGTACCAGGCCCGCGCCCGCTCGACGATCGCGCAGATGCCCGACACGACGACACCGATCCTCAACTACACCACGACGAACGTGGCAACAAACGCTCCGGGCACTCCAACCTGCAATCCGTGCAACGCGACCAAAGCCAGAGCCGTCGGCCAGTCGAATATCTTCCAGCTCCAGTCGTTCAACGGCAGCCTCGGGAGCGACTACCGCGAGGTCATCTTCCCGAAGATGGACTACAACTTCTGGAAGCAGATCGCCATGGCGGCTGACGACCAGTCGAATATCTATTACCTCCGCTGGGTGAGCGGCGACACCTTCCAGGACAAGGGAGGCTGCCAGCAAACCTTCCGCCAGTGGGTCGACTCGAGCGGCGGCACGACGGTGTCGGCGACGGCGCCCTGCAGCGGCAAAGTCTCGAATCCCGGCTTCTATTTCTTCGATACCAAGAATGCGCTCAATCCGCAGAACAGCGGAGGCGGCACGCTGACTCCCGCGGTCTCGATCAACGGCGGAAGCATGCAAATGAAAGGATTCGTCTACCTGAACGCCGTCGACTATGGCACGAAGGGCGTCGGCGGGCCGACCGGCTACTTCAACATGCCGGGTGAGACGTACCGCGACGTCGGCTACCTGGAAGTGGAGACCGACAACACGAAGGCCGGGTACAAGGAGTACAAGCGCCTCGACGCCACCCCGCTCGTAGCGTGCAACCCTAACACCCTGGCCGGCTGTAAGGGTCTGTTTGGAGCTCAGAACGGGATCTGGGACCACCAGGAACTGCCGTGGTCCCTCACGCTGCCCAATGCCAGGACGTTCGACTACGCGGTCGCCAAGAATCCGGCGGCAATCACGCGCAACAGCTCGACGAAGGCGTCACCGGCGCTAATCGCGGCGAATACCGAGTGGTTCATCATCCCTTACTTCCCGACCTGTGCGACTCCCGGAGTCGAATGCTCGGAGCCTCACGAGCCGTACCTCAACTTCGTCTATCCGACCTCGGGTAACCCCGGAGATCCATTGTCGATCAGGTGGGAAGCCAAGACGACGGCGGCTTTGCGCAGGCCGAAGCTCGCGCCCGGGGGGACGCTGGTAACCTGTACCGCGGCTTCGACTCCCGACGAGTGCACGGGGAACTTTTACGACCGCGACGGCGCGCTGATCCAGCTCGCCCCGATGCTGAACGGCGTCTTCTACAACGAAGGGACGTTCAGCAGCCCGGGTAACGCCGACTACTTCGGGTCGATCCTGATCCAGGGCGCCGTGTCCGACACCGGTACGCCTAACGTCTGGTTCGACGAGCGCCTGATCAAGGACGAGTGGCCGCCGTCGAACTTCGGCTTCCCGCGCGTCTTCGTCTCGTCGATGCAGACCGACCAGTAGCGCGGGGCCAGCAGCCTCGATGAATCGCAACGGCGCCCGAAAGGGCGCCGTTGCTGTCTTGTCACAGCCAAGGCCTGTAGCCAAGGCCTCCGGCCTTGGCCCACCGTGCGACTTGCGCAACTCGTACGACCTGCCAAGGCGAGACGCCTTGGCTACATCGCAAACCCGCGCGACGCGCGCCTGTAGCCAAGGCCTCTGGCCTTGGCCCCCCGTGCGGCGTGCGTAACTGACACAACCTGCCAAGGCGAGACGCCTTGGCTACAGGACCTGCACTCCATCACGACCTGCCAAGGCGAGACGCCTTGGCTACAGGACCTGCGCTCCATCACGACCTGCCAAGGCGAGACGCCTTGGCTACAGAACCAGACCCGCGCAATTCGAACTGTTTGCCTCGGTCGCGACCACCGAGGTAGCCTCGGTTTCATGTTCGACGAGGGGTTCCTCGACAGGTCGAAGGCGTACTGGGTTCGACGCGGCGCGCTTCCACACTGGAGGCAGGACGGCGCGCTCTACTTCGTCACCTTTCGACTCGCCGATTCGATACCCGCGTCGAGCCTCGAGCTGTTGCGAGCGGAACGCGACGAGTGGCTGGCGTGCCATGAGGAACCGCTGAGCGAAAGCGATCTCGAGGAGTACTCCCGCCGATTCGTCGGGCAGCTCGAGAGGTGGCTCGATGCCGGCCACGGATCATGTCTGCTGCGCTCCGAGCAGGCGAAGGAGATCGTCGAACAGGCACTTCGGCACTTCGACGGCACTCGTTACGAGCTCGGTGAGCACGTGGTGGCCCCAAATCACGTGCACGCACTCGTGAAGACGTCGCTCAACGTCGACCTCTCGGAGATCGAACAATCGTGGAAGAGCTACACGTCGAAGGAACTGCTCAAGCTCGATTTCGTCCGCGCGGCATTCCCTTCGAGGCGCGTCTGGCACGCGGAATCGTTCGACCATATCGTGCGCAATCGCGAGCGTCTCGAGAAGTACGAAGCGTACATTCGGAATCATCGCGAACGCAGTGTCGAACGCGCGTAGGTAGCGCTTGCAGCGCCTGTAGCCAAGGCCTCCGGCCTTGGCCCACCGTGCGACTTGCGCGTCTGGCACACCCTGCCAAGGCGGGACGCCTTGGCTACATCGTAGACCTGCGCGACGTGCGCCTGTAGCCAAGGCCTCCGGCCTTGGCCCACCGTGCGACTTGCGCAACCGACACAACCTGCCAAGGCGGGACGCCTTGGCTACATCGCAGACCTGCGCGACGTGCGCCTGTAGCCAAGGCCTCCGGCCTTGGCCCACCGTGCGACTCGCGCAACC
The DNA here is from genome assembly GCA_041671505.1 of Thermoanaerobaculia bacterium. GTDB lineage: Bacteria > Acidobacteriota > Thermoanaerobaculia > Gp7-AA8 > Gp7-AA8 > JACPDH01. The sequence goes on from JBAZBK010000026.1 coordinate 29,225, forward strand.
GTCACAACTTGCCAAGGCGGGACGCCTTGGCTACAGGACCTGCGTACCGACACAACTTGCCAAGGCGGGACGCCTTGGCTACAGGCTACTGCACGTCCTTCATCATCTCGCTGAGCGTCACGACTCGATTCCTGTCGTACGTCTCGACGTCTGCTTTCGCCCTCATTGCCGCTGCCTTGTCTCCCGCCTTCGCGTAGCAGTTCGCGCGGCGCTCGAGGTAGTCGCGCTCCCAGTAGAGCTCGGGCTCGAAGGCGCGCACGGCGGCGAGCGAGCGCGGCTGCGTGCATTCGGGGTCGAACATCGTCGAGAGAACGTAGCGGGTGAAGTAGCGCCTCTGCCGGTAAAGGGCGGCGCTGAAGTCGACGTCGAGCGCTTCGAAGAGGCGCGATGCAGTTTGCTTGTCGGGATCCCACTCTCCGATCTGGATCGCGAGGTCGAGCGAACGGCCCATGATCGCCTGGCCCGGCCACGGGTCGCTCCGGTACGCGATGAACGCCCGCTCCAGGGCGTCAGCGGCGAGCGTGTAGCGCCGTTCGCTGCGGCGAAGCCGCGCCTCGATGACGTCCGCCTCGATCGGCTGCTCCTGCCTGATCTGGGCGATCATCGGCTCCGCGCTCACAGCGTCCGCGATCTCCGCGTAACTCTCCGCGACCACGCGCCGTTCGATCGGGCTTCCCGGCTCCTTCACGCCGACGATCCGCCACCCGACGAGAACGTTCTGATAGGCGTTGCTCCCGAAGCTCGCATGCATGTTGAGGCGAACGAGCTGCTCCTGCGAGTACGAGGGCTCGAGCACCGGCGTGTTGTTGAAATAGCTCACCATCGACATCCGCTCCACCGCGAGTCGATCGCGGTCGACGACGCCGGAATCGAGCGCGGGCACGTCGTCCTTGAGTCGAATCGCGAGCTGCTTGATCTCGGCTGGATCGAACAGCGCCCTCCGGCCGAGCGCCCGGGCGAAGCCGAATTCGACCACCGTCCTGTCATCGGTGTTGGGTATCGCGCCCGCCGCGAGCGCCCGCGCCGTCGTCGTACCCGCGACGTAGTGCGCGAGAACTCCCTCGAGGCTGTCGACTCTCCAGACGTTTGCCGCGGCGGAACGGTACGGCTCCTCGCGAAGCCGCGCCCGGAGGATGTCGGCGTCGTAGCGGAGCGGGCCTAACGACCCGATCAGGAGCAGGTCGCCGTTCTGCGTCTCCCACGTCTCGATCCGGGGAAAGACCTGCGCGTAGCTGGCATAGATCGACCGGATCGTCGAGGCGTCGACCTCGTACGCCTGCACCCACTGCACGAACACGCCGTTCGGAGAAAGCCGCTTCGAGACCGCCCGGTAGAAGTCGATTGTGAAAAGGCTCGCGATTCCGGCGCGGTAGGGGTTCGACGGCTCGGAGGCGATGACGTCGTACATCCCCTTCCCCGCGAGGAGATGTTCGCGCGCATCGCCGATCGTGATGTGGACCTTCGGATTCTTCAGTACTCCATGGTTCACGGGCGCGCACGCCTCGGCGATCTTCAGGATCGCCGGCTCGAGCTCCGAGACGTCGACGCGCTCCATCGACGGAATCGCGCCGAGCCATCCGGCGGAGCTTCCCGTGCCGAGACCGACGACCATCGCCGTCTTCGGCTCGGGATGAAGGAAGGCGCCGACCAGCGCCGCCATGACCTGCGTCGGCGCGTCGAAGCGCGAGTGGCCGTCGATCTTCCCGTTGATCGAGAACGCGTAGCCGTCGTCGGCCTGGAGTCCGACGCTGCTCTCCACGCCGTCAGCCGACCAGACGACGGCGCGACGCCGCGCATTGAGCCAGCTGCGAACGCCGTTCGGATCGGCCGGTTCGATCGACGCGCGGCCCGCGCCGATCGGGCTGTGCCGCCATGCCGCCGTCGGACCCTTCGCGAGGATCGCGCCGACCGAGAGCGCCGCGATGACGAGCGCGATCGGAACGGCGCGAGAGCTCCGCTCCCGTGCCGCCGAGCTCAGTGCGGCCCAGACGCTGAGCGCGACGAGCACCGCGATCGAAACGCGCCACGTCCCTTCGGCGGTGAGCAACGGGATCAGCCCGAAGCCTCCCGCGATCGAGCCGACGATCGCCCCCGCCGTGTTCCACGCATAGGTCCGGCCGACGTCGCTTCCGACGGCCTCGCGCCCCTTCCCGAGGAGCGAGATCAGCAGCGGGAACTGGTAGCCGGCGATGATCGCCGGGACAAGCACGACGATCGCGGCGACCACGCTCCAGCTGAAGACGTATCCGCCGAGACCGAGCGAGCCGAAGATCCGCGAGAACAGCGCGAACACCGCGAGACGGTCGCCCGCCGCGTACGGGATCGCCATGAAGAGCGCCTCGAGACCGCAGGTCATCGCAAACGCGTACAGCGTCGCCTCGCGGCCGCGCGCGGTGAGGGCGTAGGCGAGTCCGCCTAACCCGATGCCGAGGAGTGCGAAGGCGAGGATCAGCCCGAAGGTGAAGGTCGTCCCTCCGAGCAGCGGACCGAGCATGCGGTACCAGACGAGCTCCATCAGAAGGAACACGAAGCCGACGATCGCGGCCGAGACCAGGACGAACCGCGCGAGGCGGCGGTCGGCCGGCGCAGGGTGCGCTCCCCCGTCCTCATCCTCACCGCCCTCCCCTGCAGTCGCGCGATTGGCGGTCCAGATCGCGGCGAGCGTGTAGGCGGAGAGGGCGACGACGATATTGAGCGCGGAGGCGGACCAGAGCGTGAGCCGGTTCCCGAGGCTCTCGAGGAGATAGAAGGTCGAGACGACCACGCCGGCCACCGCGCCGAGCGTGTTGGCGCCGTAGAGCAACGCGAGTCTGCGCCGAGAGAGGTCGTCGTTCGACTCGACGGCCCGGGAGAGCGCGGGGAGCGTTCCGCCCATGAGGAAGGTCGGGAGGCCGAGCACGATGCAGCCGAGAGCGAGCCTCAGAAGCGTCGCGCCGACCCCGCCGAGGGCTGGGCGTCCGCCGCTGGCGAAGTAGGCCGAGCTGACCAGGTCGACGAGAAGAGGCGAGCAGGCGGCGAGAATTGCGATCCCGGCCTCCAGGTGGCCGTAAAAACGGAGCGGATCGTCGCTCCGGTCGGCACGCCGGCCGAGGATGTGGCTGCCGAGGCCGAGCCCCGCCATGAAGACGCCGAGGACCGCCGCGGTCGCCCCGGTCGAGGCGCCGAATACGAGCCGGAGCTCGCGAATCCAGACGGTCTGGTAGACGAGAGCGCAGAAACCAGAGCCGACGACGAGCAGCGATACACCGAAAGTCCTCGAGTTCATCCAACTCCTCATCCCGCAGCGGGGAACGTCAGTGGTGGGAATCATAGTAATGGCGAGAAAGCCATAGGCGATAGGCGATCAGCGGGCCAGGCAGGTCAGAGGTCAAGGCCGGTCGGCCGGACCGGCGGAGTGCCCCGCGGAGCGGGACGCCAGCTTCCGCACTCCCCATGGGCCTGCTTTCTCGCCTTTCGCCTCTCGCCTCCTCGCCCGCTTCTAGTAAACTGCCGCCGACGAAACGTTTAGGGGTCCGCGTGCGTCGTATCCGTGGACCGAGCCGGATGCCAATTTACGTCTTCAAAGTAGGAACCCCCGACGGACAGATCGCCGAGCGCGAGGTCCGCGCGTTCGATCTTCACGCCGCGCGCGAGGAGCTCGCGCGCCAGGGGATGCATATCTTCCAGGAAAAGCGGTCGAAGCTGACGCTCGACACGTTCATGCCGAGGAGCCGGGGCATCCCGACCGACAGGTTCCTGCTCTTCAACCAGCAGTTGCTCGCCCTGGTGAAGGCGGGTCTTCCGATCGTGCAGTCGTTCGAGATCATGCTCGATCGGCAGAGGAACCCGCGCTTCAAGGAAGTTCTCGCCGACATCCGGGAGAAGATCACCTCGGGAGTCGCCCTGTCCGATGCCTTCGAGGCATTCGGCTCGATGTTCCCGCCGATCTACTCGACGTCGATCAGGGCGGGAGAGAAGTCGGGCGACCTGGCCGGAGTCATTTCGCGCTTCATCAAGTACCAGAAGATGATCGTCGCGCTGAGGAAGAAGGTGATCGGGGCGCTCGTCTACCCGGCCGTGCTGCTGCTTCTGATGACCGGGATGATCTTCGTGATGCTGACGTACGTCATTCCGAGCTTCGCGGAGTTCTACGCGGGATTCGACCAGGAGCTCCCCGGGCCGACGGCCTTCGCGATCGCGCTCTCGCACGCGGTGCGCGACAACATCGTGTTCGTGATCGGTGCCGTGGTGGTGGGAGCCGCGCTCGCGAAAATGTTCGCGAAATCGGACGCCGGGGCACTATTCCTCGACCGGATCAAGCTGCAGGTCCCCTTCGTGGGAGGGGTGCTGGCCGACTTCGCGATCATGCAGTTCACGCAGTCGATGGGCACGCTTCTCGCCGGCGGCACGCCGATGGTTCCCGCGATCGAGATCGCTTCGAACTCGATCACGAACCGCTTCGTTGCGGGACGGATCGGGAGCATCGCGCAGAAGGTGCGCGAAGGCGAGCCGGTGTGGAAGTCGCTCGAGGACACGAAGGTCATGTCGGACCTGGCGATCGAGATGATCAAAGTCGGCGAATCGACCGGCGCGATCATTGAAATGCTCGCGAACACGAGCGAGTTCTACGACGAGGTCATCGAGGCGAAGCTCTCGCGCATGGTCGCGCTGATCGAACCGATCATTCTGGTAGTTCTCGGCGCGGTGATCGCAGGTCTCCTCTACGCCTTCTATCTCCCGATTCTCCAACTCTCGTCGAAGGTCAATGGCTGACGAAATCCTATACCGTTCAACGGACGCGGCCCGCGAGGCCCTGAAGGCGCGCGAAATCGCCGAGAAGTACGGGTTCGAGTACGTCGAGCTCGACAACTTCCACGTCGACCACGCGCTCTTCCAGGAGATACCGCTCGACGTGATGATCCGCTACCAGTTCCTCCCCGAGCGGAGGGAGGACGGGCACATTTCGATCGTCGTGGCGGATCCGACCGACGTGCTCCGGCTCGACGAGCTCGAGCTGCTTCTCGGCGCGCCGATCCGGCTCAAGATCGCCGCGGCGCCGGCGATCCGCGAAAAACTCCAGAAATCGGAGTCGACCCAGCGCGTCCTCGACCAGGCGACCGAAGGCTTCAAGCTTCAGATCATCAACGAGGACGAAGAGGGCGGCGAGACGCTCACGATCGACACGATCACGCAGGCGGAGCAGTCGCCGATCATCAAGCTCGTCGACTCGATCGTCTTCAACGCGATCCAGCGCCGCGCCTCGGACATCCACATCGAGACCCGCGACAACGAGGTCGTCGTCAAGTACCGCATCGACGGCGTGCTCTACCAGGCGCTCGACCCGATCGACAAGAAGCACCACTCGACGATCATCTCGCGCATCAAGGTCATGTCGGAGCTCGACATCGCCGAGAAGCGCGTGCCGCAGGACGGCCGTTTCAAGCTCCGCATCACCGGGCGCACGATCGACTTCCGCGTGTCGATCGTCCCGACGGTCCATGGCGAGGACTCGGTCATCCGAATCCTCGACAAAGAGTCGATGAACTCGGAGTTCAAGAACCTCCGGCTCGACGTCCTCGGCTTCGACGGCGAGATCCTCAACAAGATGCGGAAGTTCATCCGCGAGCCGTACGGCATGGTGCTCGTCACCGGCCCGACCGGTTCGGGCAAGACGACGACGCTCTACGCGGCGCTCTCGGAGATCCAGTCGTCCGAGGACAAGATCATCACGATCGAGGACCCGGTCGAGTACCAGTTGAAGGGGATCACCCAGATCCCGGTCAACGAGCGCAAGGGACTGACGTTCGCGCGCGGGCTGCGATCGATCCTCCGGCACGACCCCGACAAGATCATGGTCGGCGAGATCCGCGACGAGGAGACGGCGCAGATCGCCGTGCAGTCGGCGCTGACGGGCCACCTCGTCTTCACGACGGTCCACGCGAACAACGTCGTCGACGTGTTAGGGCGCTTCCTCAACATGAAGGTCGAGCTCTACAACTTCGTCTCGGCGCTCAACTGCGTCCTCGCGCAGCGGCTCGTCCGCAAGATCTGCGACTACTGCCGGCAGGAAGTGCGTCACACGGCGAAGGAGCTCGCCGACTCGGGCCTTCCGCCGGAGCTGTCGGACCGCGTCTTCTTCGAAGGGGCGGGATGCATGGAGTGCAACGGCACCGGCTACCACGGGCGTCTCGCGATCGCCGAGCTTCTCGACCTCTCGGACAAGATCCGGAGCATGATTCTCGAGCGTCGCCCGGCGTCGGACATCAAGAAGGCTGCAAAGGAAGAAGGCATGGAGTTCCTCCGCGAAGCGGCCGTCAGGCGTGTGCTCGAGGGCAAGACGACTCTTCGCGAGATCAATAAGGTGACGTTCGTCGACTGACATGGGCAAAGGCGCATACAACGACATCGCGATCCTCGACGCGGGCCAGCTGCACTTCGCGCGGCTCGCCGCAGGCTCGCCACGGCCTCGGCTCGCCATGCTCGGTGCGTGGCGGCTCAACGAGGGAACATTCGGCAAGGCAACGCTGACCCCGTCGCTCGACGACGCCAAATCGCTCGTCGACGCGATCGGGAAGATGAAGTTCGAGGCGGGGCGCGTCGACCGCGTGACCCTCCTCCTCCCCGACTGCTGGTTCAGGATCAACATCGTCGAGGTCGGCAATCTCCCGCGGAATCACGCCGATGCCGACGAGGTGGTGAACTGGACGCTGAAGCGGACGACTCCGTTCAACCCGGCCGAGCTGCGCACCGTCTGGCTCGCGCTTCCGACGAGAACCGTCAACGGAACGCGGGTGCTCGTGATCTCCGCGCTCGAGAAGTCTCTCGCGGCGATCGAGGCTGCGTTCCGCGGCGCGGGAGTTGCGGTCGGCGCGATCGAGTCGTCGGGCCTCAACGTCTGGAACGCGATCGTGTCGGCCGAAGCGCCGGCGGACGGGCGGCTGCTGGTCTACCTCCGCGACGAGGACTTCACGACGGCGATGTTTCGCGGAAGCGAGCCGCTCTTCATCCGATCGAGGAGCGTGGTCGGCGAGCGGACGATCGAGCAGGAGCTCCGGCTCTCCGCCTCACACCTTCAGAAGACGCTCGAGTCGACGCCGGTCCGCCGCTGCTACGTGGCGGGAGACGGACAGGTGACGAGCTCGGTGCTCGACGCGATCAGGAGCGAGTTCGGCGGCGAGGTCGAGGTGCTCACTTCGTCGCGCTTCGCGGACACGGCCGGGATTGCGACGGCGGGGCACATCGATGCCGGGATCATCGCGTGCAGGGGAGCGCTCACCGCATGAAGACGATCCACCTGAACCTCGCTTCGAAGCCGTACCGCGACTTCCGCGTCTTCTACGCGGCGCTTGGCGGGGCGGCGCTCGTCGCGCTGGTGCTGATGAGCTACAACATCGCGACGGCGTGGCACTACCTCGTCGACACGAAGGAAGCGCGCACGGAGATCGCGGCGCTCGAGACGGAGACCGCGCACGAGCGGGAGACGGCGGAATCGATGGAAGCGAGAATCGCGGCGATCGATACGGTCGCGCTCGACGAGAAGGCGCGCTTCATCAATTCGCAGATCCGCGAGCGGGTCTTCTCGTGGAGCTCGCTGATGCAGCGGCTCGAGACGCTCCTGCCGGGTGACGTGCGGCTCACGACGCTCAACCCGACGGTCGAAGAGGACGGCACGGTCCAGCTATCGCTCTCGTGCGTGTCGCGGAAGAGCGACGGGCTCGTGACTCTCCTCGACCGCCTCTACGCCGATCCGGCGTTCAAGAACGCCTTCCCGTCGTCGGACAACGCGCAGCCCGACGGCACCCACCGGATCGAGATCTCGACGATGTATCTGCCCTCCGGCCCGGTCCGGGAGGTGACGAAGTGATCGCCTTCTGGAAGCAGCGGCGCGCCTGGATACTCGCAATCGGAGCGCTCCTCGTTCTCAACACCCTCTTCTTCCTCACCTACCGCGTGCGTTACGAGGAGCGCGTCGACGACGCGCGCGCGCGCCTCGGCCAGGCGAAGGAACAACTGGCAGTGGCGAAAGCGCGCCGCGTCGACTACGAGCAGCAGCTCGCGGCGCACAAAGCGATGGTGGAGACCATCAACACCGTCTACGAGACGTGGTGGTCGACTCCGGAGAAGCGCCTGACGACCCTGATCACGGAGACCAGGAAACTCGTCGAGAAGTGCGGCCTCACCGTCGAGAACGTCAGCTACTCGCGCGGCGACGTGAGCGGTGACGGCGGGACGACGACGATGGACATCACGTTCTCCGTTCAGGGCACGTATCTCCAGCTCAGGCAGCTGATCAACCTGCTCGAGCTCTCCGACGAGTTCATCATCATCGATTCCGTGGCGTTCAACGGTGACGATCCGAGCGGAACGATCGGGCTGAACCTCAGGCTGCGGACGATCTTCAAGGGCGAAGTGAAACAGACGCGCGTGAAGAGGGTGGCAAAGTGAGCTCCATCCGACGACACGCAATCGCAACGGGGGCCCTCGCGCTCGCGCTCCTGCTGCAGGCCGGCGACGCGGGCGCGCAGTCGCGTCGCGGCGACACGAAGAAGAAGCAGCCGTCGCTCCGCGGCATCACGCCGATCGCGACCGAGCTGCTCGACAAGGAAGGCGCGACCTTCACCACCACGCGAAGCCTCTTCACGTTCGTGGAGCCGCCGCCCCCGCCGCCACCGCCTCCGCCGCCGCCTCCACCCGACAAGGACAAGGATGGCATCCCCGACTTCCGCGACAACTGTCCGGCGATGAAGAATCCCGATCAGCAGGACATCGACCGTGACGGCATCGGCACGGCATGCGAGACCGAGCTGCCGGAGATCGCTCCACCTCCCCCGCCCCCGCCGAAGCCGCAGCCTCCGGCGTTCCACTACAAGGTGCTCGGAACGTTCGGGCCGGCGAGCAAACCACTTGCTGTATTCTCGCGCGACGCGGAGATCCTCAACGTCGAAGTCGGGCAGAGCTTCGGGCCGAGGGGCGAGTTCATCTTGAAGCGGATCGGCATCGAGTCGGTCGAAATCGGCTTCAAGGGCTTCCCCCCGAGCCAGGTGACGCGGGTCCGGATCGGCGGTTGAGTGTGACGATTCGACGGGCTGGTTCGTAGTTTGAGAGACGAAGGAATGACGACAACGATGAAGTCAACGAACAGGTTCAAGCCGGCAGCGGCGATTCTGCTGCTGCTTTCGCTTACCTCGTGCACCAGCTACACCGCCTACCGTCGCGGGCAGAGCCTGATGACGACGTCGCAGTACGACCAGGCGGTCATCGAGTTCGAGAAGGCGCTGCGTGTCGACCCCGACAACGCGGTGTACAAGCTCGCGCTCGACAACGCCACGCTCGAGGCATCGCGAACGCATTTCGAGAAGGGCAAGATGCTCGCCTCCGCGGGCCAGCTCGAAATGGCCGCGGTCGAGTTCGAGATCGCCGCCCGCCTCGACGCCACCAACCAGTACGCGTCCGTGGAGCTGATCAAGGCCCAGCAAAAGCTCCTCGAAATGCGAGCGAAGGATCGCGGCACGTTCGACGACATGAAAAAGAAGGCGAAGGAGATGGGGAAGGCTCAGCCTCCCCAGCTCGAGCCGTCGTCGCAGGAGCCGATCTCCCTCTCCTTTCCGACCGAGACGAACATCAAGGACATCTACAAGGCTCTCGGCAACGCGTTCGGGATCAACGTCCTCTTCGACCAGGGAGTCAAGGACGACCGGATCTCGATCGAGCTCCGCGACGTGACGGCGCAGCAGGCGCTCGAGCGGGTGATGAACGCGGGCAACCATTTCTACAAGGTGCTCGACGAGAAGACGATCATCGTCATCCCTGACAACCCGCAGACCCGCCGCGACTACGAGGACCTGGTCATCCAGACCTTCTACCTGTCGAACGGCGACGCCGAGCAGGTGACGAACGTCGTCAGGACGATGATCGAGGCGCGTAACGTCTTCCCGCTCAAGGCGCTCAACGCGATCACGATCCGCGACACGGCCGACAAGGTCCGCATTGCCGAGAAGATCATCGAGGCCAACGACAAGGCGAAGTCCGAGGTGGTCATCCAGGTCGAGCTGCTGCAGGTCGACGCGACGAAGATGAAGGAGATCGGCGCCGCGGCGAGCCTCCAGGGAGTCGTGCTCCCGAAGGACAGCAGCGGAAACACGATCCTGCAGGCCCCGCTCGAAACGATTCGCGGCCTCACGGCCGACAACCTGTCGTTCACCCTTCCGACCGCAACGTACGCCTTTACCAAGTCGCAGACGAACGCCAAGCTGCTCGCACGACCGCAGCTGCGAATCTCCGAGGGAGAGAAGGCGACGCTCCACATCGGACAGAAGCAGCCGATCCCGGTGTCTACGCTCTACACGTCGACTGCCGTCGGGCAGAACCAGGGGCCGATCACCTCCTACCAGTACCAGGACATCGGCATCAAGATCTCGATCGAGCCGCGCGTGCATCACAACAGGGAGATCACGCTGAAGCTGACGGTCGAGGTCTCGAACATCGCGGGCGAGGTTCGTGGCGAAGGCAACTCCCCGAGCCAGCCGATCATCGGCACGCGCACGATCGAATCGACCATCCGCCTGCAGGACGGAGAGACGAACTTCCTCGCCGGCCTCTATCGCCAGGACGATTCGACGTCCAAGAAGATTACGCCGTTCCTCGGCGACATCCCCCTGATCGGCCGCCTCTTCACGCAGGAAGGCACCGACTACCTCACGACCGATCTCGTGCTGACGATGACGCCTCACATCATCCGCATCCCGGACGTCACGGCGGACGACCTCGTCCCGATGTGGGTCGGCACGCAAAACAACCTCTCGTTCCGCGGCATGTCTCCGCGGATCGAGTCGCGGACGGAAGGCGATCCGTTCACCTCCTTCCCGCGCCAGCAGCCGCCGGCCACCGCGCCGGCGCAGGGTGACCAGAACACGCCGCAGTCGGCGCCGACGAACGTGCAACAGGGAGGAGGGCCGAGCAACCCGTTCGGCTCGAACAGACCCGCCACTCCCCCGACTCCCCAGGTTCCCGGAGTCGGCGTTCCCGGAGCGAACCCGCCGCCTCCCGACGACGAGAAGCGCTACACCGCTACGGAGGAGGACCCCGTTGCGAACACGCTTTCGCCCCGCATCGGGATGGAGCCGGTGAAGCTGCCGATCGCGTTCGGGACGCAGCAGACGTGGCGCGTGATCGGAATGGATCTCGACGGGCTCGTCACCGAGTCGCTCGACATCCTCTACGACACGTCTACGCTCGACGTCACCGACGTCGGGCTCGGCAGCGCGATCGTCGTCGACCCGGTCTCGCCTCCCTCGATCACGATCGACCGTGCGACCGGGAGGATCCGGGTCATCTCGACCGATGCGACACAGCCGCTCCGCTTCAACGGCGGAGGCGAAGTGCTTCTGATCAACGTGAAGGGCCTCGCGCCGGGCGAAGGCTTCGCGATGCTCGACGACCTCGTGCTTCGCAGCAGCGACGGGCGAAGGTCGCCGGTGGTCACCGCCGGCGGACGCTCGCACGTAGAGTAGGAGACGATGCGTCGCAACGGATTCACGATCGCGGAGCTCGTCGTCGTGGTGGCCATCATCGGCCTCCTCGCGACGCTGGTGCTCCCCGTTGCGCGCTTCGGAATACGAAGGCAGAAGGAGATCGAGCTGCGCGACAGGATCAGGAAGATCACCGGCGCGATCGATCAGTACCACTACTACAGGACGCGGAACATGCTCAAGGATCCGGGCGACGTCACGCAGGGCGAGTACCCGAAGGAGCTCGAGGAGCTCGTCGAGGGGATCGAGCTCGTCGACGGCAGGAAAATCAAGCTGCTCCGCGAACGTGACCTGACAGACCCGATGACCGGGCTCAAGGAATGGGACACCCGCTCTTCGACCGACGAGGCCGATTCGTCGTTCTCCGACGATAACAACGTATTCGACGTCCGCTCGAAGTCGTCGGCGATGTCGCTCGACGGCAAGACGAGATACAACGAATGGTAAGCGCGCGCAAAGCCCAGAGGGGCTTCACCCTCATCGAGCTGCTGGTCGTCGTCACGATCATCGGCATTCTCGCCGGAATCGCGGTGGTCAACGTCAAGCATGCGCGACGGAAAGCCGCGGAAAGCGTTCTCAAGGCCAACCTCGCCCTGATGCGCAAGGGTATCGACGACTACTACGCCGACAAGCAGAAGTACCCTGCGAGCCTCCAGGAGCTCGTGGAGGCGAAGTACATGCGCAAGATCCCCCCCGATCCGATCACCGAGTCGGCCGAAACCTGGATCGAGGTACGCGAAGAAGTCCTCGACCAGCTCGACCAGCAGACCGACTTCGCCGCCGGCCCCGCCGAGCCGGGAATCGTCGACGTGAAGAGCGGCGCTGAAGGCTCGACGTTGATGGGAGAGCCGTACGGGGAGCTGTAGCTACCGAATTGAAAATTGAAAATTGAAAATTGAAAAACAAAGGCAGATGCCAACGAGCCATGGGCCAGCCGGGCACGCGCTGACCGGCGCCACCCGTCGGTCGAAGTCCGGCGCGTCGGCCAGCTCAACTTTCAATTTTCAATTTTCAATTTTCAATTCCCGCTCCGCGCAGCGCGGCTACACCATGGTCGCGCTCCTCGTGATCCTCACGATCATGGCGGTCGTCCTCGCGTTCACCATTCCGCGGATGTGGTCTGACGTCCTCCGGCGCGAGCGTGAGCTCCACACGATCTGGGCGATGAAGCAGTACGCGCAGGCGATCGACGACTACCGGCGCCTGAACAACGGCCTTCCGACCAAGCTCGAGCAGCTCGAGAAGAAGACGATGCCGCGCGTCCTGCGGAAGACGTACCTCAACCCGCTCTCGGGCGAGCTCGACTGGATCATGGTCCCCGAAGGAACGCCGACGCCCGCCATGCAGCAGCAGGTGGGGGTCCCGGGATCGGTGCCGCAACCGTCGGGGCCGAGTGGACCGGTGCAGCCGGGACAGACACCCGACGGGAAGCCGAAGGAAAAGCCTCCGAAGATCGACCCTCACGAATTCAGCGGTCCGTTCATCGGCGTCCGCCCTCCCCAGACCGGTCCGAGCCAGATCGAGTTCCTCGGCCAGTCGAGCTACGAGACCTGGATGTACACCGTGAACGAGCTCACCGCCGAGCAGCAGGCGCTGGCAACGCCGACGACGACCGCTCCGCCGAGAAACTGAAGCAAATCAGGCGATAAGGCGAGAGGCGAGAGGCGATCAGCAGGCAGACCGCCGACCATCGTCTACTCATCGCCTCTCGCCTCTCGCCTTTCGCCTCGCCGCTCCATAAACAAATCCGCCTCCATTGCCCGTAAAATAGCCGGCGATGAAGACTCCCCCTGTCGTCCGTGAGGTACTCCCCTGCGGCCTCACGGTTGTAGTTGAACCGATCGCCCACGTCCGGTCTGCCGCTCTCGGCTTTTATCTTCGAAGCGGTTCCGCGGCCGAGTCGGCCGAGAACAGCGGCGCCTCGCATTTTCTCGAGCACCTCGTGTTCAAGGGGACGTCGACGCGTTCGACCGCCGACATCGCACTCGTCGTCGACGAGCTCGGCGGCGACGTCGACGCCTTCACCGGTAAGGAGTACACATCGTTTTATGCGCACGTCCTCGACGAGCAGGCGGAGACGGCGCTCGATCTCCTCACTGACATCGTGCTCAATCCCCGCTACACCGACGGCGACATGGAGATGGAGCGGAGCGTCATCCTCGAAGAAATCAAGATGGTCGAGGACACCCCTGACGACCTCGTCAACGAGATCTTCCTCGACACATTCTGGCCGGGGCACCCGCTCGGCCGCCCGATCCTCGGCACCGACGAAACCGTCGGCAGGCTGACGCGATCGAACATCGAGGCGCACTACGCGGAGACGTTCCATCCCGAGAACATGATCTTCGTCGCGTCGGGCAACGTGAGCGCGGCGAAGATCGTGAAGTTTCTCGACGAGGCGTTCCGCCGCGTCGACGGCACCGCGAAGCGATACGACTGGTCGACGCCGACGCCGAAGCAGCACGTCGTGCTGCGCCGGAAGAAGGAGCTCGAGCAGGTCCACCTGCTGCTCGGATCGCGCGGACTGCCGCAGCAATCCGACGCGCGCTTCGCGGCCGCGATCTATAACGCCGTGCTCGGCGGAGGGATGTCGTCGCGCCTCTTCCAGAGAGTGCGCGAGAAGGAAGGGCTCGCCTACGCGATCGCGTCGTACCACAACGGTTACCTGAACGGCGGCTACCAGGCGGTCTATGCAGCGACGAACCCGAAGAACCTGAAGCGCCTGCTCGACGTCGTCTTCGAGGAGATGAGGTTGATCCGGCGTGACGGAGCCACTGCCGAGGAGCTCGCGCTCGCGAAGCGATCGCTGAAGACGTCGATCCTGCTGTCGCTCGAATCGACGATCAGCCGGATGTCAGGCATCGGCAGGCAGGAGTATTACTTCGGGACGCACTTCAGCCCCGACGAGATCATCGGCCACATCGAGCAGGTGACGGCCGACGACGTTCGCGAGGTCGCCAGCCTCACCGTCGATCCCGAATCGATTTCGCTCACGCTGCTCGGGAACATGAAAGCCCCCGGGATTACGGTGGGGGCGCTGAGAGAAGCTCTCGCTTGAAGGGGGAATTGAAAATTGAAAATTGAAAATTAAAAATAGCGCCCTGGAATTGAAGTTCGGATTCTCGCGGGGACCAGGTTGCCGTTTTTCAATTTTCAATTTTCAATTTTCAATTTTCAATTTCACCCCTACCCTCAATCGCAATGCTCACTTATCTCAAGGTCCGCAACCTCGCCATCGTCGAGGAGTTCGAGATCGAGCCCGGTCCGGGGTTCAACGTGCTCACGGGTGAAACGGGCGCCGGCAAGTCGCTGCTCATCGATTCGCTCGAATTCCTCTCCGGCGCCCGCGGCTCGACCGAGTCGATTCGCAGCGGCGCCGACAAGATGTCGGCGGAGGCGATCTTTCATCTCCCCTCCCGTGCGGCGTCGACGTTCGAGGAGTATGGAGTCGAGGTCGAGGTCGCGAACGGCGCGGGCGACATCGTCGTCCGGCGCGAGCTCGCGTCGACCGGACGCGGTCGCGTCTCGATCAACGGCGCAATCCTCGCCGTGCGCGAGCTCGAGCGCGGCATGGATCCGATCCTCGAGATCCACGGTCAGGAGGCGTCGCACGACCGGATCGCCGGCCAGGGCTTTCGCGAGCTCGTCGACGCTTACGCCGGGCTCGACACGACTCGTTCCCGCGCTCGCGAGGCCCACGCGGCGTGGAAGGAATCTGCGGCGGAGCTCTCGCGACTTCGCGGCGCGGAGCAGGACCGCGCGCTGAAGCTCGACCTGCTTCGTTACCAGATCGACGAGATCTCCGCTGCGAAGCTCGAGGCGTCCGAAGAGGACGACCTTCGAGGGGAACGCGCGATGCTCGCGAACGCGCAGCAGCTCACCGAGGCCACTTCGGCGGCGTTCGCCGCACTCGACGAGGACGAGGACTCCGCGCTCGCTCGGATTGCGCGCGCCGAGCAGTCGCTCGAGCCGCTGGGGCGCGGGATCGAGGACGTCCGGCGAATCGCCGCGGAGCTCGCCGACATCCGGTACCGCCTCCAGGAGTCGGCACGAGACATCGGCCACTTCGGGTCGACGATCCGCCACGATCCGGCGCGGCTCGACATCATCGAGGAGAGGCTCGCGACGATCGAGCGGCTCAAGCGCAAGTACGGCGCGACGGTCGCCGAGGTCCTCGCCCACTTCGAGGCGATCAAGGTCGAGCACGACCAGCTGGCCGACTTCGAGGCGGCCACGGGGCGCCTTGCCGCCGAGGAAGAGAAGCGGTTCGCGGCGTGGCGCTCGATCGGCGCGGAGCTGTCGAAGGCGCGCGCGAAGGCCGCGTCCCGGTTCGAGAAAGAGATCGAGCAGGAGTTGCGCGATCTCGCGATGGAGCGCACCTCGATCCGTGTCGCGCTCGGCGTTCACGAATCGTCGGACTCGCGACTGCAGGTCGACGGGCGCGGAATCGGCTTCGGCGCCGACGGATGGGACGTGGTCGACGTGCTCATCGCGCCCAACCGCGGCGAGGAGCTGCGGCCGATGTCGAAGATTGCGTCGGGGGGAGAGCTCTCGCGCATCCAGCTCGCGATCGCGGCTGCGCTCTTCAAGCACGCCGACACCACCGACGCGACGCTCGTCTTCGACGAAGTCGACCAGGGGGTCGGCGGACGCGTCGCTGAAGTCGTCGGCCGCAAGCTCCGCGAGCTCGCGAGAACGAACCAGGTCATCTGCGTGACGCACCTGCCGCAGATCGCAGGGCTCGGCGAGACTCACTTCCGCGTCTGGAAGGAAGAGTCCGCCGGACGGACGGTCGCGCGGATCGCACGGCTCGACACGCGCGAGGAACGGGTCGACGAGATCGCCCGGATGCTCGCCGGCGTCGAGGTCTCCGCCTCCGCGCGAGCGCACGCCGCCGAGCTCTTGTCGGCGAGCGATGCGGAATCGGGAAGGAAGAGCGCGCGCGGCGCGCGAGCCGGCCGATGACAGCTGCGATCCGCTGGCATTTCGTCGGCGAGCCGGACGGACGAACGATCGAAGAGATCGCGGCCGTCCTGACCGCGAGTGGCGTCGTCATCCTTCCGACCGACACGCTCTACGGCTTCCACGCCTCCGCCCGCGACCGCGCCGCGATCGCGCGCATCCAGGAGTGCAAGGACCGCGAAGGCAACAAGCCGCTTCTCGTCCTCTGCTCCTCCCTCGAACAGACGCTCGAGCTCGGTGTCGTCGTCGACGACGCGACCCGCGCGACGCTCGACGCAATCTGGCCCGCGCCTCTGACTGCCATCCTCCCTCTTCGCGAGCCGATCGCGGCGAGCTGCGGGACGTCGACGCTCGGCGTCCGCGTCCCCGCATCCTCCTGGCTTCGTTCTCTCGCCGCCATCGCCGGCCCGATCGCGTCGACGAGCGTCAATTACGCGGGTGAGCCGGCGACAACTTCGGTGGACGCTCTGCCGGATGAGATCGTGAATCGCGTCGACGGCGTGGCAGACGCAGGCCCGCTGGACGGCCAGCCTTCGACGATCGTGAGCTTCTGCATTGAGCCGCCTGCGGTAATCCGACAGGGAGCGTTCGACTTTACACAGGAACTGTGGAAAAACGCGCGGAAAACGCTGTGAAAATCGCGGGAAGGTCATAAGCGCGGTCAACCGGAGCAACTTGCACAACTCGTTGGGCAAATCGCGCAAATCATTTATTTCCTGTGACTTGATTAATATCAGCCTCACCGCGCGCATCTAACCGTAAGCAGTTCATGCACTTGTTCTTCACACAGATGAAGACCAACGTGTTGTCGGTCGAAATCGCGCCGCTCCCCGACCGAAACGAAGCGTTTCCAGATCGCCCACCTCCTTGTTCAATTGCGCCATTCGCGCCGTTGAAACCTCCACTGTCGGAACCCCATACCGACACGCTCTGCTAGAATCAACGACCCCTGAATCCACAGGATCTCGTCGAGCCTGTGGCGTTGAACCGGAGCAGCGTCAGGTTGGAGCGCGGGGAAGCGACGAAGCGGCCGGCGGCTCGGGATCGACCCGAACGACGCCGGGCGCGCTGTCGGGAGCGAGGCTGCCGGCAGGCGCGGGAAAGGGCGAGAATCGGATGGACACGAAGGCACTGATCGAAGAAGCGCGCATGGGGCGGGAGAACGCCTCCGCACCGTTCTCGAAGTACAAAGTCGGCGCGGCTCTCCTCACGGCCGAGGGGAAGGTCTACCGCGGCTGCAACGTGGAGAACTGCACCTACGCACTCACGGTGTGCGCGGAGCGGGTCGCGCTGCTGACGGCCATCGCCGCCGGCGACCGGAAGTTCACGGCGATCGCCGTCGTGACTCAGGGCGAGAACCCCGCGAGCCCCTGCGGGCCGTGTCGCCAGCTCCTCTGGGAGTACTGCGGCGACATCGACGTCACGATCGCCAATCTCGAAGGGAAGTCGGAGACGATGAAGCTCTCCGCGCTGCTCCCCCGTCCGTTCTCGTTCAGCCTGGAGGATTGATGAACCGCCTGATCCGCACGCTCTCACTCGCACTCCTGCTCGTTCCATTCACGGCATTCGCCGAAGGAACGGCGCACCCCGCGAAGCAGCGGGCCGACCTGATCGTGCGCGGCGGGACGCTGCTGACGATGGCGGGGCCGAACATCGAGAACGGTGCGGTCGCGGTGAAGGGCAACACGATCGTCGCGGTGGGCACTGCAGCGGACGTCGACGCCGCGTGGAGCGCAGCCGAAGTGATCGACGCCAGAGGGGGCGCGATCCTTCCCGGCTTCATCAACGCGCACACGCACGTGCCGATGACCCTCTTCCGAGGCATCGCCGATGACCGCGACCTGATGGACTGGCTGACGAACTTCATCTTCCCCGCGGAAGCGAAGAACGTCGACCGCGAGTTCGTCCGCGCGGGCACGCGTCTCGCCGCGGCGGAGATGATCCTGTCGGGCACGACGACATTCGCCGACATGTACTACTTCGAGGCCGACATCGCCCGCGAGGCAAAGAAGGCCGGCCTGCGCTGCGTCGCCGGCGAGACGCTCATCGACTTCCCCGCCCCTGACAACAAGACGTGGGACGAGGGTCTCGCCTACATGAAGAAGTTCGCGGACGAGTTCAAGGGAGATCCGCTCGTCACGGCTGCGATCGCGCCTCACGCCCCTTACACCGTTTCCGAGGAGCACCTCCGCGCGGTGCGCGCGTTTGCGACCGCGAACGGCACGCCGATCCTGATTCACGTCTCCGAGACCGAAGACGAGTTGGCGCAGATCGCCAAGGCGCACGACGGCAAGACCCCGGGCGAGTATCTCGAGTCGATCGGCTTCCTCGGTGACGATGTCATCGCGGCTCACGGCGTCTGGCTGACGAAGGAAGAGGCGGGCGTCTTCGCGAAACGCGGAGCGAGCGTCGTCCACTGCCCCGAGAGCAACATGATGCTCGCCTCGGGTCTGGCTCCGCTCGGAGTCTTCGCCGCGGCGGGCGTCGACGTCGGCCTCGGAACCGACGGCCCCGCCGGGTCGAACAACAATCTCGACATGATCGAGGAGATGGCGACCGCGGCACGCCTGCAGAAGGTGCTGCGCAAAGACCCGAAAGCCCTCTCGGCACGCGGCGCGCTGGAACTGGCGACGATCGGGAGCGCCCGGGCACTGAACATGGCTGACCGGATCGGAACGATCGAGACGGGCAAGCGCGCCGACATCATCGTCATGAACCTCGGAACGCCGAGCATCCAGCCGGTCTACTCGATCGAATCGGCCATCGTCTACGCGGCTTCGGGTGACGACGTCACCGCGACGATCGTCGACGGCAAGGTGCTGATGAAGGACCGGATCGTTAAGACCGTCGACGTGAAGAAGGCGATCGCGGAAGCCGACGCTCTGCGCGACAAGGTGGTTGCCAGCCTGAAGAAGTAGTGCCGGAGCGAATTGAGAATTGAGAATTGAGAATTGAGCGATGGCGGAGCCACGGGTGGCGACCGCCGGTACCATGAACTCTCAATTCTCCGAAGGAGGCCATTTGCCTAACCAGGACGGATTCCCGACGGCGAGCGAAGTCGTCGCGTACATGAACGCGCGGTTCGAGGCGCTCGGCCTCGACACGAGGATCGAGCACATCGCCGTGCTCCCCTACACCAACCCGATGTGGCTCGCGAACTGGGATATCCCGCAGCTCGCGGGAGTGGTCGACGCCGAACTGCTGGAGAACGAGCTTCGCGAGGCCCGGTGGGCGTATCCGCAGGTGGTCGAGGACCACTGGTAGAGACAAATTGAAAATTGAAAATTGAAAAAGAAAGGGCCAGATCGGCTGCCTCTCGTTTTTTAATTTTCAATTTTCAATTTTCAATTACGCCTCTATCCCCAGCTCTTTGATCTTCGCGGCCAGCACCCGCGTCGAGATTCCGAGCGCATCGGCGGCCTCCGCCCGTGACGCGAACCGTTCGATCGCCTCGCGGATTCGGATCGCCTCGACGGCGGAGGTGACACGCGAGACCGCGGCGTCGAGCGGACCGGAAAGATCGAACGCCTGGCGGAGCAGCTCTTCGGGGCGCGCGCCGCGCGGCGCAAGACGCAGATCTCCGGGCCCGACGACGTCGCCGTCGGTCAGGATCAATGCGCGCTCGATGCAGTTCTCGAGCTCGCGTACGTTCCCCGGCCAGTCGTAGTCGCGCAGCAGCACGCGCGCCTGGTCGGAGAGCCGCACACCGCGCTTCCCGAGCTCACGCGCGCACTTGCCGACGAAGTAGTCGGCGATCGCGTCGATGTCCCCCCTGCGCGCCCGCAGAGGAGGAACGACGATCGGGAAAGCGCTGATCCGGTAGTAGAGATCGTCGCGAAAAAGCCCGTCGGTCACCGCCTTCGCAAGATCACGATTCGTCGCGCAGATGATCCGGATGTCGACCTCGACGGGCGTCGCGCCTCCGATCCTGTCGAAGGTCCGATCGTGCAGGACGCGAAGGATCTTCGCCTGCACGCCATGTCCGAGCTCCCCGATCTCGTCGAGGAAGATCGTGCCGGAGTCGGCGAGCTCGAATCGTCCCAGCTGCCGCCCCGAGGCGCCGGTGAAGGCGCCGCGTTCGTGGCCGAAGAGCTCGTTCTCGATCAGAGTGTCGGGAATCGCGGCGCAGTTGATCGCGACGAACGGGCCGTCGCGCCTGCTGCTCAGCTCGTGGATCGCGCGGGCGAAGAGCTCCTTGCCGGTTCCCGTCTCCCCCTGCAGGAGCACCGTCGCGTCGGTGTCAGCGACGCGGCGAACCTGCTTCGCAACGTCGAGCATCGCCTCGGAGTCGCCGATGATCGCCGGGAAGCGCGGGCGGCTCTCCGACTCCTCGCGCAACAGCAGGTTCTGCCACTTGAGGCTGCGACGCTCGATTCCGCGGCGGATCAGCAACACGAGGTAGTCGATGTCGACGGGCTTCTGGATGAAGTCGCTCGCGCCGAGCTTCATCGCCTCCACAGCGTCCTCGATCGTGCCGTAGCCCGTCATCACGATCACGGGACAGTCGGGATCAGCCTCTTTCGACTCGCGAAGCACCTCGGCGCCCGATGCTCCCGGAAGGCGGAGGTCAGTGACGATGGCTGCAAAGCGGGCGCCCTTCCGGATGCGCCTGATCGCTTCCGCGCCGCTTGCGATCCACTCCGCGTCGAGCCCCTCGGCACACATCGTCTCGAGAAGCATCTTCGCGAGAGAGTCTTTGTCCTCGACGATCAGAACGCTCTTCATCGCTCCACCGGCTCAGATGATAGCGCGCCCCGGGCGTCACTCGCCCGACTGCGATCGCCGGCGCTCGAGAATCGCGGCGACCTCGCGGATCGCGACGATGAAGTGTGCGAGGCCGAAGCCGCTGATCAGCCCTCGGATGAAGAGGTTGTCTGCCAGCATCGCAAGGGTCGGGTTCGAGTGAAGAAAAGGATGAAAGGTCCAGAACCTGGTCCACGGGACGATCGAGAAGAACGCGCCCGCCTCGAGACAATAGATTACGAAGAGAATTGCGATCGTCATCCGCGGCCATTGTAGGGGCTAGTGGCCTGTAACAGTGAATTCGGCGGCGAAATGGAAACGGGCCGACGCCACGCGCCGGCCCGTAGAGGATCTCGGAGCTTTCTAGCGTCCGCCGCGATGAATCGTGCCGCCCCCGCCGCCAGAGCGCCCGCTCGAGGACGAACCGCCCGACGATCCAGAGGAATGCGATGAGCCCGAAGAGCCGGAGGAAGGTGACGAGCTGCTGCCGCTCGACGAGGAACCACCGGACGACGGGCGACTGACGCTTCCCGATCCGCTGCTTCCGTGATGCGATCCGGAGGAGCCGCTGCTGCCGCCGCGGACCGTGCCGCCCGAGCTGGTGCCGCGGCCGCTGCTGCCACGGCCGCTGCTGCTCGACGAACCGGAGCCGCTCGGCGAAAGCCGCGCGCCGCCGATCGATCCGATCACGCGCCTTACGGTCTCACCCGTTCCGCCGCGCCACGAATCGCCTGAAACGACACCGCGCGACTGCGTCGCGCTGGTCGAACTGCCCGTAGTCGAAGGTCTGCTTACCGGATCTCGAGAACCGCCACGGATCACCGTGCGCGGACTGGAGGATGTCGTCCCCCCTGACGAGGTCGAGCCTGCTGTAGTGGCACCCTGACTCGAGCTCCCCGAGCCGACTCGGATGCCTCTCACCCGCCAGTCCCCCGTCCCGGAGTTGCTGGCGTTTCCGCCTCCGGAACGGTCGACCGTCGAACCGCTGTTGTTGTCACTCCCGCTTCGAGGGCTCGCCTCGACCGGTGTCTGCGTGTCCTGGTTGCGCGGAGCAGTGCCAGCGTCGCGAGGACGCGAGGTCGTCGGAGCCGAGGTGCTGCTGCCGGAGCTCGTGCTGCCACCCGAAGTCGTGCTGCCACCCGAAGTCGAGCCGCCTCCACGAGGAAGCGTTCCCGAGCCTCCGCCACGCGGGCTTACGGTGCCGCTCGCCGAGCCGGAGCTCGCGGAGCTGCCACTCGTCGTGCTGCCGCTCGTGGTCGGTCGATCGATCGATCCACCACCGCCGCCTCTGCCACCTCGCGGAGATGTCGGATTGGTCGCCGCCGTCGAGCTCGTCGTGCCGCCCGAAGGAAGCGGGCTTCCCGGGCGCGAGCTCGTCGCAGTCGTCGGGCGTTCACCCTTTCCGCGCGTCGTCACGCGGTTCTTCACGTCTTGCGAAAGTGCGGGGTCCCTTTGGAAGAACTGAGTCAGGTCCCCTGAGGACCCCGCACCCACGCTGCCGGTACCGCTACCGTCGCGGCCGCCGCGGATGATCCGATCCACGACAGTCGACGGATCTCTCAAGTCGGCACGATTCACTCGTGTCGGCTGGTTCGTAAACGTTGCTCTGCCGCCGTCGCGCGCAAGGCGATCGCGTACCGCATCGGACGTCATCGCCGCCCGGTCGACACGATTCGAGAAGAGCGTTCGCGAATCGACGACGGTGTACGCGCTCAGGTCTCTCGCGCCGACGGTGATTCCACCGCTGAATCCGTAGTGCCCATGAACGTACGGGTCGCAATGCGGGTCGTAGAGCCAGGGGTAATAGCCGGAGTAGTAGCTGTAGTAACCCCAGGGAACCCAACCCACCCAGCTCGGACCCCAGGCCCAGTAAACCCACGCCGGGGCGTAGACATAGCCAGGGAACCAGATCCAGCCGTAGTAGTTGACGTACGACCAGTTGCCGTAGTGGTACGGCACCCAGCCCCACGGCTCGTCGCTGATCCAGCACGATCCGTTCGCGCCCCAGCCCCAGTAGCCGTGATAGTACGGGCGCCAGCCGGTTGAAACGTACGGGCTCCACGCCCAGGTGTCGTAATCCTTCACGTAGACCCAGCGGCCGTTCTCGTTGAGGTCATCCTCGGCGTACGCAAGACTCGAGTCGAGGTGACGGCTTTCTTTGTTCGCGTAGCGCTCGGCGCGCGCGAGGAACCAGCGCTCGAACTCCGTCCCGGAAACGTTGCTGATCGCGCGGCGGTCGTAGACTCCCGTCACGTCGATCTTCACGCGGTCGCCCGCGTTCAGAACCTGCGAGCCCTTGGGAGTTCTGACCTCGACGGAGCCCTGGAAGACCGTCGCAACGTCGATGCCGCGGGAGTTCGTCTCTACGCCGTAGATCGACTCGCGCTCGGCGCTGAAGCTCGCATTCGGCGTGTCGAGACGCAACGGCTCGCTACCCTCGTACCGGCGGTAGACGACCACCTGTCCGCGCAGAAGCTCGACGACGGTCTGCTCTCCGCCCTCTTCGAAGTTGAGAAGCATCGACTTGAAGCGAACCGCGGAGTCGCGGTCGAGGGCGACGACGTTGCCGTCAGCGAGCCGCAGCTCGGTGCGGCCGCGCTGCGCCGCGCGGATTTCGTCGCCGGGATAGACAGGAAGGTTGACGCGGGCGTCGACCTCCTTGCCGTCGTCCTGAACCAGAACCGAGTCGCTGTCGTCGTAGGTGATGTAGGACTGCTGCGCGTTCTGCGCGAGGAGCGGCGCTCCTGCCAGAATGAGAACCGCGGTGATGAGCGATCTGATGCGCATGGGCTGCCTCCGTCGTACGTCTCCGACCCGAGGTATTTGCGAAAATGGTGCCAGCTGCAAACGACCCACTGGTGAGGACTTCCGGGGCTTCTGAAGCCGCGCAGATCCTCTCGATAGGACAACAGTGTCAGATCGGGAGGACGCATGTGGAGTGCGGAAGCGAAGCTTCCGCTCTTCCAGCCCGAAGCAGAGCTTCGGGCGCAGACGCTTCGCTTCCTCACTCCACAACTCTCACTCGTAGAATCGTTTGCCGTCTCTCGCGTGCGCAGCCAGCATCTCCTCCGGCCGGAACCGCGCGCCCAGCCGCGACTCCAACGCCTTCATCCGGTCGACGATCGTCGCCGCGCCGGACGCATCGACGAAGTGGAACGGTCCGCCTCTCGTCGGAGGAAAGCCGAGACCGAGGATCGCGCCGATGTCTCCGTCTCTCGGGCACGCGAGCACGCCGTCTGCGAGGCAATGAACCGCTTCGTTCACCATCACCAGCGCAAGGCGGTCGACCATCTCGCTCGCAGGAAACTTCTTACGGGTCGCGCCGCCGAAGAACGCGTAGATCTCCTCGTTGACCGGCTTCTTTCCTTCCTTCGCGTCGTACCTGAAGAAGCCACGACCGTTCTTGCGCCCGAGGAAGCCCGCAGCGTGCAGTCTCCGGAGAGAGGGCGACGGCGCGAGTCCTCTCGCAGCGAAGGTCGTGCCGAGATCTTCCGAAACGTGCGCCGCAACGTCGATCCCCACTTCGTCGAGCAGAGTCACCGGCCCGACAGGGAATCCGAAATCTTTCAGCGCAGCGTCGAGCGCACGAATGTCGGCACCTTCGTCGAGCATGAGGATCGCCTCGTTCATGAACGGCGCTAGGATGCGCGTCGTGTAGAACCCCGGCCCGTCCTTCACGACGATGACAGTCTTCCCTTGCGCCGTGCCGAAGGCACAGGCGGTCGCGACCGCGCGATCGGACGAATGGTCCGATGCGATGACTTCGAGCAGCGGCATCTTTGGAACGGGACTGAAGTAGTGCATTCCGACGATGCGATCGGGACGCTTCGCGCCGGCGGCGATCTCCCGGATCGGAATCGCCGACGTGTTCGACGCAAAGACCGCGTCGTCATCGATGGCCGCTTCAGTCTCTGCGACCACTCCACGCTTCAGTTCGAGGTTCTCGAAGACCGCCTCGATCACGAGATCGGCGCCTGCCACCGCCGCCGCATCCTCCGAGAGCGTGAGCCGCTCGCGACGGGCTGCGGCCTCAGCTTCGCGCATCGCCCCCGAGGCGACGCGCTTCGAGAGGCTCGACTCGAGGCTTCCTCTCACCTTGTCGAGCGCCGCGTCGGACACGTCCTTCACCACCACCGGACAGATCGACAACGACACAGCGGCGATCCCCTGGCCCATCAATCCGCCGCCGATCACCGCCAGCTGTCGAACGTCGCGGGGGACAACTTCGCTCCGCGGCTTCTTCAGCTCGTTCATGGCATCGAAGATCCAGATGAGGCTCTTCGACTCCGTTCCGGCTGCGAGCTTTCCGAAGAGCTCGATCTCCTTCTGCTGCCCCGCCGCGAAGCCGTGGCGCAGGCCCGTCTCGACGCATTCGATGATCGCGGGAGGAGCCGGATAGAGACCGCGCGTCCGTCCCGCGACCTGCTTCCTCGCCTGCGCGATGATGATCGTCCGCATCGGCGCAGCGTTCTCGACCTTCACCGCAAGGCCGGGGACGTGCGAGTGAATCTCTCCCGCCGCAAAGCGCGACGCCGCGCGGATCGCTTCGTCGAGCAGCGCGGAATGATCGACGACATCGTCGACGAGCCCGAGTCTCTCCGCCTTGTCGGCGCGCAGGCGCTGGCCGAGCAGCATCATCGGGAGCGCGCGGACGACACCGATCAGCCGCGGAAGTCTCTGCGTCCCGCCTCCCGCCGGCAGGAGCCCCACCATGACCTCGGGGAGCCCGAGCAGCGTCTTCGGATGGCTCGTGGCGATGCGGTAGTGACAGGCGAGCGCGATCTCGAGCCCGCCTCCGAGCGCGGCGCCGTGGATCGCGGCGACGAACGGCTTGCGGCTCGCCGCGACGCGATCGAGCAGCCGGTGCCCTTCCCTGACGAACGCCGAAGCGTCTTCGGCGCGCGTGAAGTGCTTGATCTCGCCGAGATCGGCGCCGGCGACGAAGGTGTCGTCCTTGCCGCTGCGAAGCACGCAGGCGCGCACCGCCTCGTCGGTTTCGATCCGGTCGAGCGTCGCGGCGAACTCGCCGAGGAGCGCGCTCGACAGCACGTTGACCTTCGAATCCACGACGTCGAACGTCAAGACGGCAACGCCGTCACCACGCACCTCGAACGAGATATTGCTCATCACCGCCCCCGCGCGAAACGCCTCGGTTCCGCCGCGGCGAGCCTACCACCAAGCTGCTGCGTCGTAGCAAAGGCCTCCGGCCATTGCCTGTTCGCCAGGGCGGGACGCCCTGGCTACGAGGAGCCTTGTAGCAAAGGCCTCTGTCCTTTGCCCCCGCTGCATCGTGCGCAGATTGTGCCGTTCGCCAAGGCGGGACGCCTTGGCTACGAGGGAGCCTTGTAGCAAAGGCGTCCGGCCTTTGCCCCCGCTGCATCGTGCGTAGATTGTGCCGTTCGCCAAGGCGAGACGCCTTGGCTACGAGGGAGCCGCTCGTGCATCATTGCGCCATGAGTCGACGAATCGCAGCGTTCGCGGTCGCGCTCGCGTCACTGCTCCCGCCCATCCATGCGCAACAGCCGCGCGACGTGGCTCGCGTCGTCATCGACGCCGCGATGGAGCAGACGCGGCACTCCGTCTCCTACGACCCGACGTACACGCGCATTCCGTACCCGGGCGGCGACGTCGCTGCCGACCGCGGCGTCTGCACCGACGTCGTGATCCGCGCCTACCGCAAGGCTGGAATCGACTTGCAGAAGGAAGTCCACGAGGACATGCGACGGGCGTTCTCGTCGTATCCGAAGATCTGGGGGCTCGCGCGTCCCGACACGAACATCGACCACCGGCGTGTGCCTAACCTCATGACGTTCTTCAAGCGCAAAGGGGCGTCTCTCCCGGCGACGCGCGACGCTGCTGCGTACCGGCCGGGCGACCTCGTGACCTGGAACCTCACGAGCGGCGTGCCGCACATCGGCGTCGTCGTCGACTCGAAGTCGCGCGACGGCGCCCGACACCTCGTGGTGCACAACATCGGCGCGGGGCCTCAGCTCGAGGACGTGCTGTTCGCGTGGACGGTGACGGGGCACTATCGGTATCCGTGAAAACAAGTGCTGAGTACTGAGTACTGAGTACTGAGTACTGAGTGCAGAGTTCTGAGATCGGGAGAGAATCGAAACGACGAGAGAAGAGTTAAGAGTGAAAAGTGAAGAGTGAAGAGAGAAAAGTTGCGTGCAGCAATGTCGCAGGTGGAATTCGCGATTCAACTCTTCTCTCTTCACTCGTACCTCTTCACTTTTCACCTAACCCCGACCTCAACCTGGATCAAGAACACCCCCAGCCATGAACAAGCGCGAAATAGCCGAACGAATCTCCGCGATCCTCGACGATCTCTTCCCCATACCCGACATCCCCCTGGATCACGGCGATCCGTTCACGCTGCTCGTCGCCGTGGTTCTATCTGCGCAGACGACGGACGCGCGCGTCAACATCGTCACTCCCGGCCTCTTCGCGCTCGCACCGACGCCCGAAGCGATGGCGCGCCTCGGCGTCGAGCAGATTCTCGAGAAGATCAGGACCTGCGGCCTCGCGCCTGGTAAGGCGAAGAACATCAAACGTCTTTCCGAGATCCTCGTCGAGAAGCACGGGGGGCGCGTGCCGTCCGACATGGACGCGCTCGAGGCGCTGCCGGGAGTCGGCCACAAGACCGCAAGCGTCGTGATGAGTCAGGCATTCGGTGTCCCCGCGTTTCCGGTCGACACGCACATCCATCGCCTTGCCGCACGCTGGAAGCTCTCGAACGGAAAGAACGTGGAGCAGACCGAGCGCGACCTGAAGAAAGTCTTTCCCGAGTCGACGTGGGGGAAGGTCCACCTTCAGATCATCTACTTCGGCCGGCGGTACTGTCCTGCGCTGCGGCACGATCAGGACGAATGCCCGATATGTTCGTGGGCCTCGGGAGTCGAGAGGCGAAAGGCGAGAGTCGAGAGGCGAACGACGAAGAGCAAGGCGAGGAGCGCGTGATGCGTGCCGGAGGCCCTGAGGTGACGTAGACACAATCCGTATGTGCCGACTGCTTGCGCTGGTCCCGCTCAGCGTTCCGCGTCGCGCAACGCGCTCTTCCAGTTCGTCACGAGTCGAAGGACGGGCGCGGCCGTTTCGATCGGGCGGACGACGAGGAAGCGCTGGCCGTCGCCGGTCGGAGCGAACACTCGCGTGGCGCTCATCCCGAGCCCTGTCGCGACGTGGAAGAGTGGCTTCGGAACTCCGGGTACGAGCTCATCACCATTCAATGCAACGGGCATCGCGTGGAGCAGGCCCTGCGGATCGACGAAGTAGAGCTCGCGGCCGTCGGCTCGCCAGGCAGGTTGCGTTCCCCCTCCGTGCGACAGCTGGATCTTCGCCGACGCGTCGCTCATCCGCGCGACGTAGGATTCGAACGTGCCGGTCTCGTTCGAGCAGTAGGCGATCCATTCCCCGTCGGGTGAGCCGACTGCCTGGTGCTCGATCGCCTGCTGGTCGGCGATGAACCGCACCGCATCCTCCTGCTTGCCCGGGTGCAGTTTCAGCAGGTCGCCCCTGGTTTCGTCGGTCACGACGAGCTGGCTTTCATCGGCGTTCACCGCGGCGGCCCACGCGACGCCGGGGAACTTCGCGACCTCGCGTTGCGAGCCGTCGACGAGACTCCTGCGCATGATCACGCTCGTACCGCTGTCGATCGCGGTCAGGTAGATCGCGCTTCCGTCGCGGTTCCAGATCGGCCCTCCCGACCAGGGCAGGTCGAGCATCACGCGTGATCGCGTCTCCCGTGGCAGATCCGCCAGCCAGATCTGACGCAATGGATCGCCGATCGAGAGGGCTGCACGCGTGCCGTCGGGCGAGAACGCGATCTCCCAGTACTTGGCAGGCGTTCCGAAGGTCTCCTTCTGCGCGCCGCTTCGGTCGAGCCAAACGAGCTCCGACTCGATCCGCACGTCGCCCTTGAAGTACGTCAGCCGCCCGTGCGGGGATACCGAGAAGCCTCCGCGCCAGACGTCGGCGTCGAACATCGCGTCGCGCGCGACGAGCTTCGCAGTTCCGCTGAAGTCGCCCGTCGTCGACATCGGTTGCGCCCAGAGGATGCGGTCGCGCTCGTAGAGGAGGTAGCCGTCGACGTAGACGCCGTTCGACGCGTTCGCGAGGAGCAGCCGCGGGCTCGGGTCGTCGAGCGAGGCGATGAAGATGCTGTTGCTGGCAAGCGTGAGATCACGGTGGTTCGCGGCGAAGAAAAGCAGATGCTTTCCGTCGGGCAGGAACGACGGCCAGCGATACGTCGAGAACGGCGGGGCCACTTTCGTCAGAGGGGCGGTCCCCCCGCCGCTCTCCGAGACGCGCACGAGCGGTGACTGGACGTCGGGCGCGAAGACGATCGTTCCATCGGGGCTCCATGTCCCGCCTCGCCCGTTTCGCGCGTCGGCGATACGTGTCCGTTCCCCTCCGTCGACGTCGATGCGGAGCAATCCTCCGCTGCTGAAGTAGCCGATGCGCCTGCTATCGGGAGCCCAGAAGGGGAAGTAGGCGTCGTCGGTGTTAGGCACCGGCTTCGACTCTCCCGTTTCGATGGAGCGGACCCAGAGAGAGCCGACGCCGTTCTTCTCGGCGCGATAAACGATCCGCCGCCCGTCGGGAGAGATCACGGCGGGGCCGCCCGCATTGCCGGCGGCGAGGTAGCGCTCGCCGGCGGGGGGCGTCAGTTCGACCGTCAGCGCGCCGTCGTCGCGCACCGTGCGGTCGACGAGCGTCAGCACTGCGACCGCACCCACGAGAAACAGGAACACGAGGATTCCGAGGCTCACGCGCTCGCGGAGTCGCCGGCGAAAGATGCGCGACACCGGAAAGCCGGCGCGCGATCCCGCCTGCGAGATCCAGTCGAGCTCCACCCTGATGTCGTGCGCCGACTGCCATCTGTCGTCGGGACTCTTCTCGAGACAACGGAGCACCACGTGCTCGAGCGCCGGCGGCGTCAGCGGCTGGACCTGCTGCATCGGAGCGGGCTGTCCCGCCGCGATCATCGCGATGAGGCTGATCTTCGACGCGCCGACGAACGCGCGCTTCCCCGTCATCATCTCGTAGAGAAGCGCGCCGAGTGCGAAGACGTCGGTCCGCGCATCGGCGTCGAGCCCTTCGAGCTGCTCGGGCGCCATGTAGCTGAACGTTCCGACCATCCTCCCTTCTTCGGTGATGGAGACGGGGTCGGTCGGCGCCGCGGTGTCGGGATTCGACCCGTTCGAGCGGACTCCGGACTCCTTCGCCAGGCCGAAATCGAGCAGCTTCGCTCCCGAGCGGGTGATCATCACGTTCGCGGGCTTGAGGTCGCGATGAACGACGCCGCCGCGATGCGCCTTCTCCAGCGCATCGGCGATCTGCGCGCCGATCCGCAGCACCTGGTCGACCGGCATCGGCCCGCGCTGCAGACGCTGCGCGAGGCTCTCTCCCTCGAGATACTCCATCACCAGGTAGCGGACCGTGGACGGTGGCGCAGACGGGTCGGCCGCCGCATCGACCTGCTCGCCGACGTCGTGAATGACGCAGATGTTAGGGTGGCTGATCTGCGAGAGCAGCTTTGCCTCCCGCTCGAACCGCGCGCGCGACCGCGGGCTCGACGCGAACTCGGGCGGCAGGATCTTGATCGCCACGACGCGATCCAGGCGGGAGTCGCGGGCGCGGAAGACTTCGCCCATTCCGCCCGCACCGATCCGCTCGAGAATTTCGTACGGGCCGAGTCGTGAGCCGGGATCCATGGTTGAGGCCTGGATCATTAGCACGACGCTCCGTGACAGTCCAGTAGCGACGGTACACAGCGATGTGAGGCAGTCGGCCCGACACAACGCGCGTCGGGCAGGCTCGTTCGATTCATCCAAGCGCCCGAAGCTTCGCAAATGGAAACGGGCGGAGCCTTGCGGCTCCGCCCGTTTCACTCACACGTTTGTGGAGGATCAATAGAACGTCGAGACGATTTCCTTGAAGGTCGGATGATCTTTGACCTTCAGAGCCTTCTGGTGAATCACTTCCAGCTCCTCGTCGAGCGACGAGGTGATGACGTCGTAGAGCACGCCCGAGGTGACCTTGTCGGTTTCGCGCGTGTAGCGGAGCGCCATCGCGCGGTCGGTGGGATCGTGGTCCGCGGGCAGATACGCGAGCTTCGCGCGAACTTCCTTGAACTGGTCGTCCCCGCGCCAGGTGACGCACGGCGAGATGATGTTGAGGAACGAGAAGCCCTTGTGCTGGATCGCCTTCTTCATCAGGTCGACGACGAGCTTGATGTCGCCGCTGAAGGCGCGCGCGACCCAGGTGGCGCCGAACGAGATCGCGAGCTCGCACGGATCGACCGAGTGCTCCGGATTGCCGTAGGTCGTCGACTTCGTCTTGTCGCCCGTCGGCGTCGTCGGCGCGGCCTGGCCCTTCGTGAGGCCGTAGATCTCGTTGTCCATCATGACGTAGGTGAAGTCGATGTTGCGGCGCGCCGTGTGCATGAAGTGGTTGCCGCCGATGGCGATGCCGTCACCGTCGCCGCCCACTGCGATCACGTTGAGCTCGGGCCTCGAGACCTTCACGCCGGTTGCCATCGGCAGCGCGCGGCCGTGCAGGGTGTTGATTCCGTAAGTCTCGACGTAGCCGGGCAGACGCGAGGAGCAGCCGATACCCGACACCATGACGGTGTCGGCGGGAACGAGCTGGAGCTCGGCCATCGCGCGATAGAGCGCGTTGAGCACGCCGAAGTCTCCGCAGCCGGGGCACCAGACGGGCTTGAGCTCCGTCTTGTAGTCGTTCGCCTTGTAGGTCGTCGTCTCGGTCATGCCATCACCTCCGCCGGCTCGCTCGCCGGCTCGAGAATCTTCAGCATCTCGGCCTCGATCTCCACCATCGTCATCGGCCGGCCGCCCGACTTCTTGTAGACGTGCGTGCGTCCCGCGGGCAGATCGGCGAACGACCTGAGGTATTTGTAGAACTGCGCCGAGTAGTTCTGCTCGACGATCAGGATCTGGTCGCACGAGGCGATGAACTGGTCGAGCTCGCTCTTCGGGAACGGCATGATGATCTGCGGGATGAACGCCGAGACCGCCTGGCCGCGTGCGGCGGCGCGCTTGACGATCTCTTCCGCGGGGCCCTTCATCGAACCCCAGGTCAGGATTCCGACCGAAGCCTTCTCCGGGCCGTAGCGGCGCACGAAGTGGTACTTGCTCTGAATTCCCCAGAGCTTCCTGAACCGCTTGGCGTTCATCTGCTCGTGCATCAGGTAGCCGGCGTTCGGGCTTCCGTACTCGTCGTGCTCGAGTCCGTTGGTCTGGTAGATCCCCTTCGCGATGCCGGGGGCGCTCATCGGCGACACGCCGCTCGGCGTCTCGCGATAGCGCTTGTAGTCCTCGAGCTCTTCCTCGGTTGGCGCCTTGCGATCCTTGATCTCGTGGACGAGCGACGCCTCGTCGAGCGTCTCAATGCGCTGCGCGATGAGCTGATCGTTGAGGATGATGACGGGGATCTGGAACTCCTCGGAGATGTTGAACGCTTCGACGATGCAGTGGAACGAGTCTTCCACGTCGGCCGGGGCCAGCACGGCGCGCGGCATGTCGCCGTGTCCGCCGAAGACCGCCTGGAAGAGGTCGCTCTGCTCGCTCTTCGTCGGGATTCCGGTCGACGGGCCGCCGCGCATGACGTTGTAGATGATCGACGGGATCTCGGCGATCGATGCGAGACCGAGCATCTCGGTCATCAGCGATAGGCCGGGGCCCGAGGTCGAAGTCATCGACTTCACGCCGGCGAACGAAGCGCCGACGACGGCGCCGAACGCGGAGAGCTCGTCTTCGGTCTGGATGACGCGACCGTCGACGCGGGGAAGCCACTCGCCGAGGATCTGCAGCACTTCGGTCGATGGAGTGATCGGGTAGCCGGCAAAGAACTTGCAGCCGGCGTACATCGCGCCGATCGCGGTCGCGTCGTTACCCGACATGAGGAGCTTCGGCTTGCCCGGCGTGTAGTCGAGCTTTTTCGCTTCGATGCGAGCATTGAGATCGGGGATGTCGCTGGCGAGAGCCGCGAAGTCGATCTTCGCGCCGGCGTCGATCGCGGCGAGGTTCGACGCGACGACTTCGGGGCCCTTCTTCTTGAACCTGCGCTCGATGGAGGCGCGGAGAGGAGCTTCCGGCAGATGGAACAGGCCGCAGAGCATGCCGAGGGCGACGATGTTCTTCGACGCTCCGGTTCCCGATGCCGCCTTCGCGATTTCGATGAAGGGAACCGGGATGATGGCCATCCCCTCACCACGCTTGAACTCGGGCGGAACCGGATCGGTCGCCTCATGAAAGATGATCGCATCCGCACTCGGAGTGATCTCCGACTTGAAACGCGAGAATCCCGCCCAGCTGAAGATGACCATCACGCCAATGGCATCTCCCTGTGAATAGATGGGATCCGGGCTCAGTCGAACCGCGCTCGACGACTCGCCGCCGCGGATCTGCGGACCGTACGCGTCTGTCTTCATCGCGTTCAGTCCCTCGCGCGCACCGGCTCGCGCAAGCATGTCGCCCATCGTGACGACGCCGTCGCCCCCTGCGCCTACCAGGGAAAGCGTGAAGTCTCGTGTCATGCGACTCCTCCTCCGAGGGTGATTCCCCGTCGCGGCGCAGTCTCTCGCAGCGGCAAACAATGATCGATGGGGGACGTCACTCGGAGGTGTGTCGGATGTCACAGGGAGGGGCGGAACGCGGAGAACGCGCGACCGGCAGGCAGGTCCTAACTTCTTCATTCTTCATTCTTAATTCGACATTCGACATTTCGGTTTCGTCAGCCGCGCAGAAACCGGAATGAAGAATGTCGAATGAGGAATGGAGAATGAAGAATGAAGAAGCTGCCCCCTACCACCCCATCCGTTCCCGCAGCCTCGCCACGTGCGCCACGTGGTGCCGGCTGTGCCAGGCGTAGAGCCCGCACATCGTCCTGATCGTGTGTTTCCCGCTCACCGGATGGATGAGCGTCCGCTCGAGCTGCACGTCGTTCAGCGATCGCAGGAAAAGCACCCATCGCCGATGAAGCGCGTCGAGCAGCTGGAGCGAGATCTCGACCGGGGCCTCGCGCCCGTCGGCGAGCTCGGCCCACTCCCCTTCCTCGTACGGCCTGATGGTCGGGCCGTCCTCCGTGGCGGCGAGCTTGCAGCGGATGTAGGCGTTCATGTGACTGTCGGGAAGGTGGTGCACCACCTGGCGCACAGTCCATCCGCCGTCGCGATAGGGCGTCGCGAGCTGTGCGTCGTCGAGCCCCGCGACCGCGCTGGTGATCGCTCCCGGCAGCGCCGCGATGGTGTCGATCCATTCCTTCGTCGTCGCGGCGTCGATCGTCGAGGGCAGCTCGAACTTCCCGATCGGATAGCGGTCGTCGCTGGTCGGCATGACGGGCTCCTTTGTGAGCTGGATTATAGACGGGGGCGTGAGGCGAAAGGCGAAGACGAACGGCAGAGAAGAGAGAAGAGTTAAGAGAGAAGAGTTAAGAGAGAAGAGTTAAGAGAAAAGAGTTACAGAATCGGACCACCCCAACTCATAACTCTTCTCTCTTAACTCTTCACTCTTCTCTGCCGTTCTGCCGTTCTGCCTTTCTTCTCCTCCGCCTCCCGCCCTATCCTTCGGTCTCCGCCGCTTCAGCTCGCCGTCCCGGCAACAGCCCCTTCGCCTTGTTCCACGCCTTCGCGAAGATCCGGCTCTGCTCCCAGTCGTCAAAGATCGAGTAGATGACCGGGATGCCGACGAGCGTCAGCAGCAGCGCGAGCATCTGCCCGCCGATGATGACCGAGCCGATCGCGCGGTTCGTTCCGGCGCCGGTGCCGCTCGAGACGACGAGCGGCAGCATGCCGGCGACGAACGCGAGCGTCGTCATCAGGATCGGCCGGAGACGGTCGCGGTTCGCGTGGAGAATCGCCTCGAGCCGCTCCATCCCCTTCGCGCGGAGCTGGTTCGTGTGGTCGACCTGCAGGATGCCGTTCTTCTTCACGATGCCGAAGAGGACGAGGATTCCGAGCGACGAGAAGATGTTGATCGACTGATTGAGCACGACGATCGACAGCAGCGCGAACGGAACGGTCATCGGCAGTGCCATAAGAATCGTGATCGGGTGGACCCAGCTCTCGAACTGCGCCGCGAGGATCAGGTACATGAAGATGATCGACAACGCGAACGCGAGCATGAAGCCGATTCCCGCCTTCTGCTGCTCGCGCGAGCGTCCGGTGAGGCCGTGCGAGTACTCCTCGCCCATCTTCAGCCTCTCCGCCTCCGCCTGCAGCGCGTCGATGACTTTCTGCGACGAGTAGCCGGGCAGCATGTTCGCCTGGATCAGCACCTGCCGGCGGCGCGCGATGCGGTTGACCTCGGAGGGGCCGGAACCTTCG
This sequence comes from Thermoanaerobaculia bacterium, assembly GCA_041671505.1. Lineage (GTDB taxonomy): Bacteria > Acidobacteriota > Thermoanaerobaculia > Gp7-AA8 > Gp7-AA8 > JACPDH01. Next base: position 64,787 of record JBAZBK010000026.1, read on the forward strand.
ACGACGTTCACCACGTCGGCGAGACGCACCGAGCCTCCCTTCGACGTCGGGATCTCCGCCTGGAGGAAGCCCTCCGCGTCGCGACGGTACTTCTCGTCAGCGCGCACGTGCACCTCGTACTGCTCGCCGTGCTCGTAATAGTCACTCACCTTCTGCCCGCCGACGAGCAGGTTCAAGGTCGACGCGATGTCCTGCACGCGAACGCCGACGTCGCCCGCCTTCTGGCGCTCGATGCGCACGCCGAGCTCCGGCTTTCCGACGATCAGGTTCGTATCGACGTCCGCGACGCCGGGCTGCGCCTTCACCACGGCAACGAGCTTCTTCGAATACTCGTCGAGCTTCTCGAAATCGGGGCCGCCGATCCAGAACATGATCTCGGAGTTCGCGCCGCTGCTGAACGCGTTGACGAGCCCCACCTGCACGCGCAGGTCGAGCTTCGCGTACTGCGGAACCACCTTCTGTCGCACGACACCCATGACGTCGAACTGGCTGAGCTTCCGGTCCTTGACCGGCTTGAGCTTCACGTAGATCTCGCCGAAGTTCCTCGTCTTCTGAAGATCGCTCGCGAGCGTCACGACCGTCGTATCGACTTCGGGGATTGCGTTCACGCGCGCCGCCATCGACTCGAGGATCTGGCGCGTCGTGTCGAGGCTCGCCCCCTCCGGGGCCCGCACGCTGATATTGAACTGCGACTCGTCGTCGTTCGGCAGGAAGTTCTTGTTCGCCATCTTCGCAAGCGGGATGGTCGACAGGAACACGAGCCCCATGATCACCACGATCACCCAGCGGTGAGCCATCGCCCACTTGAGGATCGTGAGATAGGTCCTCTCGACCACCGGGTAGAAGCCCTTCTCGCGCGACGACTCGTCGTCCTCCATGTCCTTCCTGGTCAGCCAGCGCGACGCCATCATCGGCGTCAGCGTGAAGCTGACGAGGAGCGACACGGCGACAGCCGCGGCCATCGTTACGCCGAAGCCGTACATGAAGCGCCCGACGATGCCGCCCATGAAGGCGACCGGAAGGAAGACCGCGATCAGCGAGAGCGACGTCGCGAGGACGGCCATGCCGACCTCCCTCGTCCCCTCGACCGCGGCCTCCGCCGGCGTCATGTTCTTCTCTTCCATGAAGCGGAAGATGTTCTCGAGAACGACGACCGCGTCGTCGATGACGATGCCTACCGCGAGGGTCAGCGCCAGCAGCGTGATGATGTTCAGCGTGAAGCCGAAGTAGTACATCACGCCGAAGGTGGCGATGATCGACGTCGGAATCGCGATCGCCGAGATGACCGTCGGGTGGAACTTGCGGAGGAAGAGCAGGACGATGCCGATCGCGAAGATCGCACCGAGGATTAGATGCTCGCGGACGGAGTGAACGGCCGCGAGGATGAAGTCCGACTGGTCGCGGACGATCTTCGCTTCCCAACCTTTCGGAAGAGTCGGCGCGAGGGCGTCGAGACGCTCCTTGAGACGGTCGACGACCGCGATCGTGTTCGTTCCCGACTGCTTGAGGATCTGCAGCACGACGGCAGGCTTGCCGTTGACGCGCGCGATCGTCTCCGGCTCGGCGACGCCGTCCTCGATCCGCGCGACGTCCTTGACGAAGATCGTCGTGCCCTCACGATTCGTGATCGGAATGTCGCCCAGCTCTTCGGGTTTCGACACGCGCCCGTAGGTGCGGAGGGTCAGGTCTCGAATTCCCTGCTCGACACGCCCGCCCGGAATCTGAATGTTCTGCGCCTGGAGCGCCTGCACCACCTGCGCGACCGTGAGATTCAGACCCGTCAGCTTCGCCGTGTCGACGATGACGTTGATCTGTCGCGCCTGGCCGCCGATGAGCTGCACCTGGCCGACGCCGAGAACCGACTCGAGCCTGCGACGGAACGTCTTGTCGGCGTACTCGGTGACCTCGCCCACTGACGCCGGGCCTGAAAGGGCAACGGCGAGAACCGGGATCGCATCGGGATCGATCTTCTGGATGACCGGCGGATCGGCATCCTCGGGGAGATCGCGAAGGATCGTGTTGACGCGGTCGCGAACTTCCTGCGACGCGACGTCGGGATCCTTCTCGAGGTCGAACTGGATCGTGACGACCGAAACGCCTTCCGACGAGATCGACATCAGCTGATCGACGCCGCTGATCGTGTTGACCGACTCCTCGATCTTGTCGGTGATCTCGGTCTCGATCTCTTCCGGCGCGGCTCCGGGCAGAACGGTCGTGATCGTCACCCACGGGAAGTCGATCTTCGGGAAGCGGTCGACGCCGAGCTTCTGAATCGAGAAGAGCCCGACGACGACGAGCGACAGGATGATCACCGACGCGAAGACGGGTCGGCGGACACAAATCTCAGCTAGTTTTTGCATATGTACTCGCTATACCCGGAGAGATGGAACCCATGAGACAGGACATTGAGCGAAGCGGCGGACAATGTGGCGCAGACACTCCTGTCTGCGCGCGGCGCAACGCGTCGCCTCGTCGAGGCGCTGATTGACGAATGGAAGGGTCGCCTTCGGCGACGCGCAGGCAGGAGTGCCTGCGCCACACAAGCGGCCTCCAGCCGGTAACCTCCACTAACGTCTGAGTTTCGCATCCGCCGAATTCCTACTTCAGATCCAACTCCACCCTTGCGAACAGCCCCGGCCGGAGCCTGCCGTCTTTGTTAGGGAAGCTCGCCTCGACGAAGAAGGTGCGCGACTTCGAGTCGATCGTCTGGCCGATGACGCTCACGCGCCCGTCGAACGACTCGCCGGGAAACGGATCGGCATGGGCCTGGACCGCCTGGCCTTCCTTCACGACCGCGAGATAGCGTTCCGGCACATCGAAGCGGAGCAGCAGCGGCGTGGTGCGCGCGAGCACGAATGCGACGTCCTGACGTTCGCTCAGCCGCTCGCCGGCCGCCGTCTTCCGCTCCATCACAACGCCGTCGAACGGCGCGCGGAGCACCGAGTCGTACAGGCGCTGCTGTGCCGTTCCGAGCGTCGCCTTCGCACTTTCGAGCGACGCCTCGGCCTGCTCGTACGTCGCCTTCGAACGGTCGAAGGTCGACTGCGGCACCGAGTCCTTCGCGCGGAGCTGCTCCTTGCGCGCGAAATCCTGCTTCGCCTCGTCGAGCATCGCCTGAGCGCGCGCCACTTCGGCCTTGCCGCGCCTCACGTCGAGCTCGAGGTACTGCGTCTCGAGGACGAGCAACGGCTGGCCCTGCCGGACCCTCTCGCCCTTGTCCACCTCGACACGCGCGACGCGACCGGTGATCGCGACCGCGACGTTCGAAACCTCGGGAGACTCGAATTCGCCCGTGACCGCGACCTTGCCTTCGGTCTCGATTGCCTGAGGCGCCTCGACGCCTCCCGCTTCCGCCGCCTTCGCGACGGTCTCCTTCGCAGCCGTCGCCGCCGCTTCGAGCTTCGCGACGTCGGCGGGCAGCTGCGCGGACGCCGTCGCCGCCGGCTGCGCCTTCGGACTGCATCCGATTGCGGCGACGAGCGCCGCCGTGATCACCATCGAACCGAGCTTCTTCACGCGCACTAGCGCACCTCCGTCATGACTGATCCCTTGAGCATTCCGGCGGCGTACCAGACACCCAGCCGGGATAGATCGCGATCGAGCGTTCCGACGACTTCAGCGCGGCGCGCCTCCGCCAGAGCGCTCTCGGATGATTGCAGGTCGAGCGACGTCGCCTCCTGCGCCTGGTAGAGCTCGAACATCTGCGCGTATTCGGCGTCGGCCGCGGCGCGCTGCTCCTTCGCGAGAGCCAGCGCCTTCTCGGCAGAGTCGAGGTCGAGCATCGCGAGGCGGATGTCCTCCACGACTTTGCGCTCCGTCTCGTCGAGAGCGAGCATCGCCTGCTTCTCGCGTTCCTTCGCACCGCGAACCCGCGCTGCGACCTCGCCCGACTGAAAGATCGGGATGTTGAAGTTGATCGACGCCTGGTTGTAGGAATCGATCGGGAACGAGACCTTTTGTTCGATCATCGCGGCATCGAACGTTATGGTCGGTAGAGCGAAGCCGCGCTGCTTGCTGACCTCGAGCTTCGCGATCTGGAGCGAATTGACGGCCTGCTTCAGGTCGGAGCGGTGCTCGCGCGCCATGGAGATCAGCTCCGCCTCACCGGGGAACACGGCGCCTCCGATCGTGGGCGGCGTCACGACGATCGACTCGTCGGTGTTGAGGACGAGTCGAAGCCTGCTCGCCGCGTTCTCGCGAAGCTGGACGGCGCGCGTGAGCCTGCGCTCGGCGCCCTTCACGTCTGATTCGGCGCGAAGCGTCTCGACCTTCGTCACTTCCCCTGCATCGAGAAAAGCCTGCGCGAGCTGCCGCCGCCGGCCCGCGATGTCGACGTTCTGCTTTTCGACGCCGACGAGGGCGTCACCCTGCACTACACCGAGGTAGCTCGAAGCGACCTGGAGGAGAATGTCCTCCTCGGTCAGATCGACCCCTTCCTGTGCGTTGAGAATCGAGATCTTCGCCTGCTGATATGCCCTGCGCTCGCGGTTGCCCGCGAAGAGCGGCTGCGACAACGTGACGCGGTAGGCCCAGTCGTTCTCGGCCAGCAGCGTCCGGTCGGGCTCACCCTCGCCCCCGCTGAACGAGACTTCCTCGCTATTGCGGGTGAGACGTCCGCTCACACCGATCTTCGGCATGATCGCCGACAGGTAAAAGCTTTTCTGCGCCTCGGCGACGCCGACTTCGGCGCGCGCGCGGCCGACCGACGGATTCACCTCCAGCGCACGCTGGAAAGCATCCGAGAGCGTCAGCGGCGCCGGTGCGGCGGCCTGCGCCTGCTCCTGCGCGAATGCCGGGATGGCGAACAGCGCCGCCATCGTCAACGCGATAATCCTCACTCACTCCTCCTTCCGGGCAACAACCCCTGGAGAACGGTTCCGACGACGAGCTCGACTTCGTCCTTGACCGAGGTCTTCCGCCCGCCGCTGATGTGCCTGACGATGAGGCCGATCGTCCCTTCGGCGACGAAGATCGCGAGCCCTTCGGGATTCGTCCTGCGGAGCTCCCCTTTCGCCATCGCGCGCTTGAACATCGCGGCGAGACGATCGAGAAAATCCTGAAAATGCGGATGACAGTCGCGGTTGCGGCGGGAGTTCCCCGCCCCGGAGACCTCGTGGTAGACGCGAAACAGATCGCTGTGCGTTTCGAAGAAGCTGAACTGCGCGGTTACGATCGCGCGCAGCGACTCCTCGACTCCGAGTTTCGCCTCGAACACGCGACCGACTTCGTCCCGCAGCGTCTGCAGGGACGAATCGACCACCGAATCGAGCAGCTCTTCCTTGTCTTTGAAATAGAGGTAAAGCGTCCCCTTGGCGATCTGCGCCTCGTCGGCGATGTGCTGCATCGTCGCCCCGGCGAAACCGAGCCTTGCGACGACGCGCGTCGTCGCCTCGCGGATCGTCTGGAGGCGGAACTCTTCGATTGCGTGTCTTCGTGTCGTGGTAGCCATGATGGATAGCCGGGAACTGACCGACTGGTCACTAAACTGACTCTACGGTCATTTTATTCACGGGTTGCACGGACGTCCAAGAAAAGTTCCGGTGAACGGCGCTCCCGTCAAATTCGGCAGCCTGGAGGCGATAATTGCCGCAATGGAATGGATCCTCATCCCCTTTGTAGCGTTCCTGGTGGCGGGCCTCACGCTCTTCTCCGGCTTCGGGCTCGGGACGCTCCTGATGCCGGCGTTCGCGCTTGTCTTTCCCCTCCCGATCGCGGTCGCAGCGACGGCGGTGGTCCATCTCTCGAACAATCTCTTCAAGCTCGGCCTCGTCGGGCGCTATGCCGACGCGAAGGCCGTCGCGCGTTTCGGGATCCCGGCCGCGATCGCGTCGTTCGCGGGTGCGATCGCGCTCGCGGCGATGGAAGGCGTCGAGCCGCTGTCACGCTGGACGCTGGGAGGCCGCTCCTGCGAGATCACGGTCGCGGGCATCGTGATCGGGATCGTCATCATCGCGTTCTCGATCTTCGACCTCATTCCGCGCCTTGCGAAAATCTCGTTCGACCGGAAGTACCTCCCCGTCGGCGGCGCGCTTTCCGGCTTCTTCGGCGGACTCTCGGGAAACCAGGGGGCGCTGCGCGCGGCGTTCCTCATCAAGTCGGGATTGTCGAAGGAGGCGTTCATCGGGACGGGCGTCGTCTGCGCGATCATCGTCGACCTGGCGCGACTGCTCGTTTACGGCGCCACGTTCTGGGGCGCAAAATTCGCGGCGCTGCCGGCCGAAGCCTGGCAACTCGTCGCCGCCTCGACCGTCGCAGCGTTCATCGGCTCCTGGTTCGGCGCGAAGCTCGTGAAGAAGGTGACGCTCCACTCCCTGCAACTCGTCGTCGGCGTGATGCTCGTGCTGATCGGCGTCGCGCTGGTGGCGGGGGTGGTGTGAGGCTGGAGTTGTTAGTTGTTAGTTGTTAGACGGTTCCGGCTGACTGGACACTTCGCGGCACGAACGAGAGTCGGCGAATCCCGCCTCTCCGTTCAACTCACGCCGCCTGTCTAACAACTAACAACTAAAAACTAACAACTCCCCCCAGCTACCGCATCAGCGCCGCCGTCGGCGCGTGCTTCACGGTTCCTTCGTGCGTCAGCAGCGAGCCGGCGTTGATCTCGTCGGCGAGGTCGAGCGCGACGCTGCCGTCCTTCACGAAGTTCATCACGAGGGCATAGACGTTTCGCGAGTAGACGACGCTTGCATCCTCAGCCATCGTCGCCGCAAGGTTCGACGGTGCGAGGATGTGGACGCCGTTCCACGTCACGTCCTGGTCCGCCTTCGACTGCGTGCAGTTCCCGCCTTCGGTGACTGCGAGGTCGACGACGACTGCGCCTGCACGCATCGTCCTGAGCGCCTCGTCGTTGACGAGAATCGGTGCCTTCTTCCCCGGGACGAGCGCGGTGCAGATGACGACGTCGGCCTTCGCGAGATGCTGCATCACGATCTCGCGCTGCTTGCGGAGGAACTCCTCGCTCATCTCCTTCGCGTAGCCGCCCGCTCCGTCGCCCGACTCCTGCATCGGAAGCTCGATGAACTTCCCGCCGAGAGACTCGACCTGCTCCTTGGCGGCGGCGCGGACGTCCGATACCTCGACGACCGCCCCGAGCCGCTTCGCCGTCGCGATCGCCTGCAGCCCCGCGACGCCGGCGCCCATGATGACGACGCGTGCAGGAGGCACGGTGCCCGCCGCCGTCATCAGCAGCGGGAAATACTTCCCGAGCTTCGCGGCAGCGATCAGGACCGACTTGTAGCCGGCGATGTTCGCCTGTGACGAGAGCGCATCCATCGTCTGCGCGCGGGTAGTGCGGGGCACCAGCTCCATCGCGAGTGTCGATACGTTGCGGCTGGCGAGCTGGCGGACGACCTCGAGATTCCGGTGGGCCGCCATGAACGACACGAGCACCGCGCCTGCCTTGAGGCGTCCCGCCTCGTCGGCGTCCGGCACGGCAACCTTGGCCACGATGTCGGCAGCCGCCCACGACGCCGTCGCGTCGGAAGCGATGGTCGCTCCTGCGTCGGCGTACTTCTGGTCGGAGATCGACGAGCCCTCGCCCGCCCCCGGCTCCACCTCGACGGAGAGGCCCGCTTTGACGAATTTCTTCACGGTCTCGGGGGTGGCGGCGACGCGCCGCTCGCCGGCTGCGACTTCTTTCGGTACGAACATTTTTGCCATGACGGGCGCAATTCTAACGGATGCCTGCGCCTGGGCGGTGCGCGGTGTTCGCCGGCCCGGTCCGCGCCGGCGCGAGGCGATTGGAAACGATCACTCCTTCGTAACAAATGGCAGGATTCGTACAACCCTACACTGGGACCGAAGGAACACGTGACGATGAGATCGACGACCGCGGCCCTGCTTTCGCTCGCGCTTGCGCTGCCTGCGGCAGCGCAGCAGCAGCCGCAGGATGAGCTCTACGTGGAGACGATCGAGGTCAACGTCGTGAGCGTCGACGTCTTCGCCACCGATTCCAAGGGCAAGCCGGTGCTCGGCCTGACGCGCGACGATTTCGAGATCCTCGAATCGGGAAAGGCGCAGGAGATCACCAACTTCAGCGAGGTGCGGGAGGAGGTCGCGGCAGCGCCGCTGCCGACACAGGCCCCTGCACCGATCGCGGCGATCCCCGAGGAGCGCAGCCGGAAGCTCATCTTCTACATCGACGCCGAGACGCTGCACCCGTTCAATCGGAACCGCGTCTTCGAGCAGATCCGCGGCTTCACCGGGACGATGCTCCGCCCGGGCGACCAGGCGATGCTCGCCGTCTGGCGCAACGGTCTCCACGTGGAGGTGCCGTTCACTTCGCTGGTAAGCGAGTTCGAGCGAGCGCTCATCCGCCTGTCGGGCGAGAGCACCGGGCGCGGCCCGCTCATTCTCCGGCGCCGCGAGGTCGAGCAGCGAATCAAGAACGAGCTCGACCTCGCCCTCCAGCCGAGAAGCGGCATCTCGCTCTCGGACGCTTACAGGAACTCCATTTCGCAGGCGCGCATCTACGCGGAACAGGTCCGCAACGAGACTCGCTACAAGGTCTCCGCGATGAACGGCCTCCTGGCGACGCTTGCCGGCGTCGAGGGGAAGAAGGCGATGATCTTCGTCGGTGAGGAGTTCCCGATGCGCCCGGGCATCGAGATGTTCCAGTTCGTCAACGAGAACTTTCAGTCGCGGATCCAGCAGTCGCGGGAGATGATCCCGGTCTCCGCGCCCGAGTCGCACGTTCCCGCCGAGTCGACTCTCTTCGACATCGTCAGCCGCGCGGCCAACGCCAACGGCGTGACCATCTACATGTTGAGTGCGTCGGCAGGAACCGACCTCTCCGACTCGCCGGTCGAATCCCAGGACATTCGCAGCCCCGACACTCAGTTCCTCGAGACGATGAACAAGATGAGCGCCTTTCAATTCGTCGCCGCGAAGACGGGCGGGCTCGCGTTCGCGCAGACCCCGAACGTCGAAGGCGTCTTCGATTCGATCGAGCGCGATTTCGACACCTACTACTCGATCGGCTATCACGCGGGCGCCAGCGCGACCGCGGGCGAACGCCGTCTCGCCGTCAGGTCGAAGCGCCCGGGAGTCTCGATCCGCACCCGCACCACCTACTACCCGAAGACGACTCGGGAGCAGATGGTCGACCGCGTCGTCGCGATGCTCTACTACGACGGCGGCCCGGGCGACATGGAGATCCGAATCGTGCCGAAGCCGTGGAAGAAGCTCGGCCGCGGGCGCTACTCCGTGCCGATCGAGGTCGAGATCCCCTCGACCTCGCTCACGCTCCTGCCGACCGATCAGACGCTCGCCGGAAAGTTCTCCGTGTTCGTCGGAGTCAGCGACGGCAAGGGCGGAATCTCGAGGATCGAGCAGAAGACACAATCGGTGAGCGTCCCGCTCGGCGACGCCACCAAGCTCGAGGGGAAGTACTTCACCTACTCGATGGAGCTGATGATGGGCAAGGGAGAGAACCTCGTCGCCGTCGCCGTGCTCGACAACGTCACGAACATGAAGGCCTATGCGCGGAAGCGACTCGACGTGAAATAGGCGCGAGCCGCTCAGGCGAGCCGGTAGACGATAAACGAGAGCCCGAGCAGCACCACGACCAGCGACACCAGCAGCACCCACGTCGAAAGCCTGGTCTCGACTTCGCCCCCGGCCGATTCCTTCTCCAGATTTCTCCAGAACATCCAGAGCAGAAACGACGCGATCGCCATCGCGATCGTGCCGAATACGACGACCTTCATCAGGATCGCCTTGAACTCCGCCTCGGTCATGGCGGTCGACTGGAGAAACGTGAGTAGCGCGAGTTTCATGGTGTTTTTGTGAGGCGGGAGGCGAGAGGCGAGAGGCGATGAGCAAGCTTACAAGCGTTGCGGTGTTGACTGCTCATCGCCTTTCGCCTCTCGCCTTTCGCCTGTTCCCTAGTCATCGTAGCTGATCGTTCGAGCCTTCTTGATGCTGCCGCGCTTCTTTTTCTCGTCGACGCGCTTGGCGCGCGATCCCGCGGTCGGCTTCGTCTTCCGGCGCGCCTTCCGCTCGGCGAGTGCCTCCCGAAGGAGCGCGGCAAACCGTTCGACGGCCTCGTCGCGGTTCATTTTCTGGCTCCGGTGCTTCTGGACGGTGACGCGGAGCAGCCCCTCGCCGCTGATCCGCGTGGAGAGTCTTGCGGCGATCGTGGCCTTCATCACTTCGTCGAGCGCGCGGCTCGCGCTGAGGTCGAACACGAGGGCCACCCGCGTGCTCGACGTGTTGACGTGCTGTCCCCCGGGGCCTCCGCTCCGGCTGACCTCGAAGCGGATCTCCTCGTCCGGGATCGATACCTTCCCGTCGATGACGATCATCCCCGGCGTAACCCGCGAAACGGCCGGGAGATTCGCGCGCCGGCCATCCGGACTTGATGGAGTGTCGCGGAATCGCGTAAATTGTCCGCATCGCAGCACTTGGCGCCGCGACGGAGGCCTGCAATGGACCGAGAGCTACGACGCTTCCCACGCATCTCCTCGCAACACGCCGTCCTCGTCAAGAGGCTCGGCGGAGCGGAGATCGAAGAGTTCGCCGCCACGACGACCGTAGGGCTCGGCGGCTGCGGCTTTACCTCCGACGAGCGCGTCCCTGTCGGCGCGCTGCTCGAGATCCTGATCTCGGCGCGCCCCGAGGTCATCTCGGCGAAGGCGAAGGTCGTATACGTTCAGGAACTCCCCTCCGGGAAGCAGGAGATCGGCGTCGAGTTCATCGGACTCCCCGAGATCGACCGCGACAAAATCCAGCAGCTGCTCGAAGTCGTTGGCACGGAGTGACGAGTGCTGAGTGCTTCGGATTATGATCACGTGAAGTTCGACGTGTCTGGAACGGCGGCCGCGGGAGCGGCCGTTTTTAGATAGCCCCGCCCGTAAGGGCGGGGAAGCGATCGGGAATCGCCTTTGGCGCCGCGTCGGCGGCGCCATTTTAGATGGTGTCGTGCCTGCGACGAACGCTGCGCATACGCGCTCGACATCAGAGGTCGCCGCTGACGCGGCTCGAAGAAAGGCAACGAACGCGCCGACCCCGCCCTGACGGGCGGGGCTAACTAGAAACGGCCGCTTCCGCGGCCGGCCTCAAGCACGTTGCACTCAGCACTAGCTTCTTCTCCACGCCGGCCCCAGCTTCAGGATGCGCCGGTACACGGGGCACGACGGCTCGTGCGCGCCAGGCAGATAGCCGGTGCTCAGCAGAAACTCCCCGGTGATCTCTCCTCCGGTAAAGACGAAGGTCTTCTTGAAGAGCTTGATCCAGTCAGCCTTCTCTCGCGGATGGTGCTCGTCGAGCCACGTCCGAAACGAGCCGTGCGATTTCCGGATCTCGAGGATTCGCTTCGCGTTCTCGATCGCGGCGTCGACCTTGAGCCGGTTGCGAATGATCGCCTCGTCGTCGAGCAGCCTCGCGCGCTGCTTCGCTCCGTAGCGCGACACCTTCACGAGGTCGAAGTTGTCGTACGCCCTTCGAAAGCCTTCCCGCTTCTTGAGAATCGTGAGCCAGCTCAGGCCGGCCTGATTGATCTCGAGCACCAGCCGCTCGAACAGCTCGTCGTCGCTCTCCAGCGGAAAGCCGTACTCGTTGTCGTGATAGGGGCCGTGATACTCGTGACCGCGGGCAACCTTGCAGTAGCTCATTCGGGAAGTCGTCCAGGCCGGCAGTTAGGTCATGCCGAACGGGCGCCGGGTACCCGTTCCGCAATCGTGGGTGAGCTTTGAAATTCGAAATGTCGAATGTCGAATGAAGAATGGAGAATGAAGAAATGGAGAACCGGCGCTCCTCCAAACGAGGGACCCGGAGCTGCCGTCTCTTCATTCGACATTCTTCATTCGACATTCGACATTTCGGTGTCTGCCCAGGCTTCATGGCACCATCGGAAACCACCCGAATCACCCGCCGACATTTCGGTGTCCGCCCGGCCTCCGCGACGCCGGAAGAAACCGCACGAATCACCCACCCGCCAGCTCGATGTCGTGAATCCTGCGCAGGTCGACGCTGATCGAGTCGCTCTCGTCGTTCGGCGTGAACATGCTTCGGAACGTCTTCCCGAAGGCGATCTCCTCCACCTTGTACGACGACCGCGCCTGAACGGTCTGCGACGACACCTCATCGAAACCGCCGAGGAGCACCAGGATCTCGGCATCCTCCCCGGAGAGGCTCTCCGATGTCGCGCCGTGGAGCGGGCTCGACTCGGTGATCGGATGGACGATCGTCCATGCCAGCGGAAAGAAAACGACCTTCTCCCGCTCGAGAGGCAAGGGAACGTAGTCGCGCCCACCTGCCGCCCTCCGCCGGGTGTACATCACCTTCGCCTCCATCCCGACCAGCTGCGTCGCACGCTGGTTCGCGATGCGGAACATGAACGCCGTGCCGGAGCCGAACGGCGCGATCACCGCACGGTTGCTGAAGAGGATCTTGGCGCTGGGGCGCGCGAAGCGCGCGAACACCGCTCCGGTCACGATCGAAAATCCGAGCAGCCCTGTCACCGCCTCGAGCGACACGGCGATGTTGGCGGCGAGTGATCTGGGAGCCATGGTGCCGTAGCCGATCGTCGCCAGCGTGTGGACACTGAAGAAGAAGTCTTCGGCGAAGCGCTCGCCGGGAGTGACGGCCGACGCCCCCGAGAGCGCACCCGGCCCGCAGGCCATGTAAACGACGGCGAAGATTGCGTTCATCAAGACGAACAGCAGCATCGCCGCTGCGAGAAACCGCGGCCACGTCGTGCTCATCATCCAGTGGTATGGAGAGAGCGACTCGAGAACCCCGAGCCCCGACCGCTTCACGTTGAAACTCCCGTCGCGGTTGAGGAGTCGGTTGCGGCTTTCGCGGGATACGACCGACCCGAAGCCGAGGTCCGAGTTCAGGTCGTTCGTCGATCCGGGGGCGCCATTCATCGTCGTGAGCGGTCAGTGTAGCAATCCGGTCTGCCTCGGGCCAGCCGGGGCACCTCGGCGGCCCCGTCCGACATCGATGTGTTTCACGCGACCGGGAACGGGATGTCGGATACTCGTGGCGGAACAACATGCGAATCGACACGCTCTCCGCGACTCCGTTCGAAACCATCACCGCCACGTTCGACCTCGCGTTCGGCGACTACGCGGTCACCTTTTCGTCGAGCGCTGCCTGGCTCGGCGAGATGATGCGCCGCCGCGGCGTGAGGCTGGAGCTCTCGGTCGGCGTCCGCGACGAGGAGAGTCTCGTCGCCTTTACCCTCAACGGAATCGGCAGCTGGCGGGGCGAGGTCACCGGCTACGACTGCGGGACGGGTGTCATCCCCGAGTACCGCGGCCGGCGCCTGACCGCCCTGATGCTCGAGAAGACCGCCGAGGTGCTGCAGGAGGCGGGTGCGACGCACTACCTCCTCGAGGTGCTGCAGTCGAACGAGAAGGCAATCCGCGCGTACCGTGGCGCCGGATTCGAGACGACGCGCGAGCTCTGCTGCCGGGAGCTCGACACGATGGCCCGCTCGTCACGCGCAGGAATCACTGTCATCGAAGAGCCGTCGTTCGACCCCGTCGCGCTGGCAGCGATGCGCGACAGCGAGCCGTCGTGGCAGAACGGCGACGAGTCGGTCGCGCGCGCCGGCGATCCACGCCTGGTGCTCTCGGTGCGGGACGATGCGGGGCTCGCGGGATGCGCCGTGCTCTTCCCGAAGACCAACGATCTCGCCCAGCTCGCGGTCGCGCGGCGCGCGCGACGGCGCGGCATCGGAACCGCCCTCGTCGCCGCGGCGCGCGCACGCTGCGCGAAGCCGATGCGCATCCTCAACATCGACGCGAGAGATGGCGGCACGAACGCATTCTTCGCGGCGATCGGCGCGAACGAGACCGTGCGGCAGTTCGAGATGATCAAGCGGCTGGACTGACGTTCGGATTTCGGACATAACGTCATTCCGAGCGGCCCACTGCGCGCGCTGCAGCGCCTGAGGTAAGAAACTGAGTACGATGGTGACGGCGTGGCCTTGACGTGACCGTGATCGCTTTGGTGCTCAA
>JBAZBK010000027.1:0-74031 GCA_041671505.1 Thermoanaerobaculia bacterium
GAGGGATCTGCGAACACATCGTCTGACCGCTTCCTCAGCGACAATCATCCCGATATCGGCGGGAATTCGCTAAGGAAGCGCTCAGATGGTCGTCAGCAGATCCCTCGCTGCGCTCGGGATGACGAGCGCCCGGTGCGCGTATCGCTTAACTTAAGGCCATTGGAGTCAGGCCTCGAAAGTGCACGTGGGTGTCGCCCGAAGTACAGTCTCGGGACCAGACACCCTGCTCCTCTCGCCGCGCTCACCTCCTCTGATACATCAACCCCACCTCCCGCCTCCCTCCGCCCGCCCACGTCACGATCGCGTTGAATCTCACGAAGTTGCTCGAGGTGGCGATCGGCAGGGAGGCCTTCGGGATGGTGATCGTGCCGCGGCCGTTGATCGTGGTCGACAGCGGGACCCTCAGGTTGGTGAAGCTGACATTCATCGGGATGAGTGGCGAACCGTCGGCGAGAGCGCCGGAGATGTGGACCTTCATCGGGCGCTGGCCGCCCATGGAGGCGTCGTCGGCGTCGAGGGCGGCGACGATGAAGGGCTCGGGCTGGGCGCCGAGGAGGAGCTCGTCGAAGAGGCCGAACATCGAGGGGGCGTCCCAGATCTGCGCGTGGTAGAGCGGGACGCCGCCGGTCGGGTAGACGCCGACGGGGAGGGAGAAGCTCCTCACGCTAGGCCCGCGCAGCCAGGCTGCCGAGGCGTGCGGGACGGTGCCGTCTCCCTCGGCGGTGGCGCTGAAGGTGGCGTCGCCCGGGACGAGGTCGGCGCGTGTGTCGGTCGCGGCACCGAATCCGGCGACGTTGGTGATCGGGATGTTCGCGACGGGGAAGTCGGGCGTCCGCCGGAGGCGCGTCGCCCGCTCCGCCATCGGGTCCATCCGCGTTCGCCAGCTCGCCGGGATCCACGCGGTCGCGACCATCGGCGAGACGCTGCTGTTGCCTTGTCGCGCGAACGACGGCGGCACGTCGGCGGGGTTTGCGAGGTCGCGTGGCGGCGGGAGGAGGTCGTACGCGGCCTGCGCGCCGCGAATGATCCGCATCGATTCGTTCGCGGTGATGCGCGCGCCGGGGATGCCGGTCGACTGACCCTTCACGAGGTAGCGGAGCGACTTGAGCGTCCCGGCCCACGGAACGCCTAACGCGAGGATGTGGCCGATCTTCGCGCCGAGGGCCGGCTCAGCGGCGAGGAGCTGGCGGAGGACGAGGCCTCCGGTGGAGTGGATGATCACGAGGACCTTCGTTCCGCCCGAGGACATCTGCTGGATCGCGGTTCGAACCGCGGCCTGGACGATCGCGTCGTCGACGGCACGGCGCCAGTCCCAGCCGATCGCGCGGAACTCGGCGGGGTCGGCAAGCGGGTAGCCGTAAAGCCGCAGGATGTCGTAGAGCGACTGCGCCTGCTTCTCGATGCCGAAGAAGGTGTCGCGGATCGGCTCGCCCGCGCGGAGCTGGGCGAGGTCGGTGATCGCGTCGAGGAAGCGCTGCTTCTTCGTCGGGCTGGCGAGCGTGGAGAGCGACGGCGGAAAAACGACGTCGTTTGCGGCGTCGACGAGCTCGCTCGCGGGGAAGCCGGGGATGAAGATTACGGGTGGTCGGTTTGGCATGTTGTGACCTCGTAGCGGTGGTTCGCTGTTGGAGGAGTGTGGGGATGGGGGGATATTCATACCCAGGGGTTCGTGTGCGTTGGCGACGCGTTTGATCGTTCGAACGGATCTGGCACCCCTCCGGGGTGCTGAATGTTTGGGGCGTGCCTACCCCGGGTCGCCCCGCGGTGCGGGGCGACCCGGGGCTAATGTCTGGCACGCCTTCGGCGTGCGGTGGGTGGGAAGCGACCGGAGGCCTTCACCACCCCGAAGGGGTGGCGGAGAGTAGCCGGTGGCAAGCGACGCGCCGCCAACGGATCAGGTCGGATTCAATTCACGCGCCCCGGAGGGGCGCCGGATGAGCTGAGATTCCTCCCTCTACACCGCCACCGTCGCATCCGTATACACATCCCCGTCCCGCTTGAACCCCTTCACGCTCGCCGTCTCGTCGCTTCGCGCGATGTGGTGGTTGCTCTTCTGGCCGAGCGCCTTGAGGAGCGAGGGGAGCGGGATCTTCTTGAACTTCTTCGTCTCTCGCGTGCAGACCATCGCGGAGAAACCGCCTTTCTCGAGGATGGTCTCGACGAAGGCCTTCGGCGTCGCGTTGTGGCTGCCGTGGTGGCCTACTTTGAGGAAGTTCGTCTTCCCGAGGAGCTCGCGGAACTCGGCGTCGGCGAGGGCGTTCTGCCAGGTGCCCCACTGGGCGTCGCCGGGGAAGAGGAGGTGCGCGTCCCCTGACTCGAACATGAGGAGGAGGCTCGTGCCGTTGACTGCCTTGTCGAGTTGAACGGCGATGGCGAAGGGATCTTCGTCGGCGAGCTTCTCGAGGTCGCGCAGGTTGCGCTTCGTGAGATTGAAGCTGGCGAGCTGCGTTGCCAGCTCCGTGCCGGTTAGGGCGAAGCTCTTCGCGAAGAGGCCTGCCGAGGAGCCGTTGCCGTTGCCGCTCGCGGCGGCGAGGCGGAGCTCGTAGGCGCCTCCTTTGGGCGGGTCCATGTCGCGGATGACGTCGGGGTCACGCGAGGGGCCCATGGCGTGAACCGTCACGCCCGGCAGGAGATCAGTGCGGAAGCTCTGCTTCGATCGCGTCTTCGGCGGGAGGTAGCGGACCTTCGCCTTGTTCGCGAAGCCGCCGTGGAGCGTTGCCATCGCCTTGGCGTTCGTCAGCGAGTTGTCGACGATCTCCAGGAGGGCGAGCGGCGCGCCCATCGCCTTGAGTGCCTTCTGAATCGCGATCGCCTTCTTCGACTGTTTGTCGCGGATCTCTTTCGCCTGCGGATCCTTCGGGTCCTCGGTCCAGGGCATCCAGACTTCGCCGACTTCGACCTCGCGCCACCGTTTGTTCTCGAATCCGAGGACGTGGTCGCGGTGGCGGTGGGTGGCGATGACGACGTCGATGCGCGGCTTTGCGTCGCCGTCGGTGACGTCGCCGATGATCTGGTCGACGACCTGCTCCATGGTGTACGGACCCGGGCCGCTCGGGTGGACGCCGCAGTCGATGAGGACGTTGTGCTCGCGATCGTCGCCCGGGAAGCGGAGGAGGAAGGAATCGCCGAGGCCGACGTTGTACATGCGGATCTGGATCTTCTTCGTGTTAGGCATGGTGGGGGTCCTCGGGGTGCGGGTGGGAGATGGGGGACGCCGGCTGGGAGCCGGCGGAACAGCCGGCAGGGTGCCAGCGCTCCGGGCGATGCCGGCGTGCCGGGATATGCGGACGCGCCGGGACGATGTGGCGCAGACACTCTTGTCTGCGCATCGCCGAAGGCGACAGAGTTCGCGAGCAATCGCATCGATGCGGCGCTTCTCGCCGCGCGCAGGCAGGAGTGCCTGCGCCACACAGGCCGGCGGCGGCGTTCATCGCAGCCCCCGATGTAAGGCGGCGAAGCTGGTGCGGGCGCGCATGCGACGCGCTTCGTAGTGGTCGTCGCACCAGGCGAGGGCGGCGTCTCCGCGGTCGAGCTGCTCGACGTACGACTTCTGGCAGGCGCGGCGCTCGGCGTCCATCGGCTTTGCGATGCTGTAGCGCACGGTGCCGTCGGAGCCGCCGATCACGGTCGTTCCGCCACGGAAGGGGATGCCACCGTACGCGGGGTCGCTGGCAGGCGTCTTGTCGATCTGCGCGAACTGTGCGACGAGCTCGACGATCAGCTCGCCGCTCGGCGCGACGCGGAAGACGGTGTGGAAGCCTTGCAGACTCGTCGTGTAGTCGGGGCTGAGCTGCAGGGCCGGCCCGTTGCTGCGCGCCCACTGCACCAGCTCGGCCGCCCACCGCTTCAACGCGGGTCCGCTCGTGTCGTCGGGAACCGTCTTTCCCCAGCGATCGAACGCGCGCGCGTTCTCGGCGAGGCGCTGCTCGAACGGTTTGATCGGAAGCGTGATCGTTCGCTCCGGCCGCGTCCAGAGGAGTGAATCCTCGGCGAGTGAGCGGACCCCCCGAGGATGAATGCCGCGGATCCGGAAGGCTTCGATCATCGAGGTGCGGAGGCCGACGTCGTCTTCCGGCACCATCTCGTAGTCGGCCGTCACCAGCGCGCGGAGGAAGTCGCCGAAGGTGACGTCGACGGGTGGCAGGTATTCGAACGCGCGGATGCACATCGTCAGGATGTTCTGCGCCGTCTTCGACGCTTCCTTCGCGATTCGGTTCACGAGGTCGGGGTGGAGGTTGCCGGCGGGGAGTACGCCGGTGCCGCCCGTGGCGATGCGGACGAGATCGCCGATGCGATGCTGGTAGACGCGAAAGAAGGCGTCAAAGACTGCTGCGACGAGGATCGAGCCACGGTCGTGCGGCTCGAAGAGCGTTTTCATCAGCGCGGGATCTGGCTTGCCTCCCGTCTCGCTGTCGACGGCGCCTCGGAGCGCGCGGCCGCTGCCGGTGGCGTAGCCAAACTGTTTGGCGAGCTCGACGAGCGACGTCGGGTTGCGCAGGTTGGTGTGCGTCTGCTGGATCGAATCGGCGAGTACCTCGCGGAAGCTGAAGTGCTGGAAGATCGCGACGATGTCGGAGAAGCCTTCGTGAAACGCGGCGACGTCGTGGTTCGTCGCGTCGACGAAATACTCGCGAAGGCGGTCGACGAGGGCGTGCGTCGTCTCGTGCGCGATGATGTCGTGCGAGAGGCAGGTGAAGACCGTCTGCCCCGGGAGGTTCGGCCCGGGATCGTCTGGATCGGCGCGGAAGTAGCCGAAGAGGAGCGCGACCTTCTGCGGATCGTAGAACGCGTTCGCGCCTTCGAAGGCGTGCGGGAAGATGCGGAGCCGTCTGCCACCCTTGAAGCGCAGTTTGCGCCCTAACGCCATCTCGAAGTTCTCGAGTGTCTTCATCGCGACGGCGTAGACCATCTGCTGGTGAAAGCGCGGGTCCGCTTCCGACGGGGTGAGACCGTCGTTCATGACGACATTGCGGTCGTCGAGATCGACCGGTTCGTAGAGCGTGCGCGTCGAGGCGTCGTAGTCGATCACCTGGATGCGCGAGCCCTGCGGCCCGCACTCGAGCTCTTCGTTGACGACGTCGAGCGTGATCTGACGGCGCTCGGTGCGCGCAATCATCGGATCGAGCCCGAAGATCTGCAGCGGGCGGCGGGCGGGTTTGGCATACGAGACAGACATGACGGAGCCCTCTTGAGAGAGGAGTGGCTGGGGACGGGCGAATCCATACCCTGCGAAATTTGGAGTGCGAAACCAACGGCGCCGCCTTCACTCGGCGCAAGGCCGGAAACTCGTTCGCGACGCACGATTGGCCCCTCGCGCGCGCAACATGAAAGCGACGCCGTTGGCGCCGCACTCCAAATCACACTCCGCCCGGATATGGGAACTTCGTCGCTGCGATAGCGCCCGGATCGTAGTAGCTCCGGATGGCGCGCTCGGCCATCGCGTAGCCGAAATTGATGAGGCGGTCGATCAGCTGTGGCGACATCGCGGCGAGGCGCGTCGGTGTCTCAGCCAGGGCACGGGCGCGGTCCTTCGGCACGGTGAGGCGGCTCGGCGCGGGGTAGTCGTCCGGGTCGGTCCACATTCCCCAGTAGGCACCGCTGCGAATCCCACTCTTGAACGCCGAAACGACCTGGCGCTTTCGCAACGCGCGAACCTGCGAGTCGATCACTCCGTTGACGCGAACGGCGTGCCGCGCCCAGTCGCCGTGTGGCTCGTCCTCGGTCAGTATGTGCCCGCCGGCGTCACTGACGAGGATCGTTCTGCAGCGCTTCCACGCTGTCTCGATCCCCATGTTGTCGTAGACGCCGCCGTCGGTGAGAACCACCTTCGTGTTGAGCGGCGGGCGATTGCAGGGGCCTGCGTTTCGCGAGAAATCGCCCGGCGCGAACTCGAGCGTCACGGGAGACAGCACGGGTGGGAACGCCGACGAAGCGGCGACTGCTTCGGCGACGAGCCGGCGCGGCATGTCACAGACGCCGATCTGCCAGTCGGCGATGTACGCCTTCGAGAATCGGAAGAGCGAGCCGGTCTGCACGTTCGTGGCGTTGATCACGAAGCGTGGCGTGTCGGGGAAGTCCTGCAGCGTCCGGTCACCGAAGAGCAATTTGCGGTAGTGCTTGATGACGTTGTCGCTGACCGAGCCGAACCAGAGCACGCCGGAGAGAAT
Organism: Thermoanaerobaculia bacterium; assembly: GCA_041671505.1. Lineage (GTDB taxonomy): Bacteria > Acidobacteriota > Thermoanaerobaculia > Gp7-AA8 > Gp7-AA8 > JACPDH01. Next base: position 6,168 of record JBAZBK010000027.1, read on the forward strand.
CGAGCCGACATCGATCGTCGTTTCGGCCATCTTCCGCAATGGGCCGACGACACTCTCCTCGAACGCCGAGGCGCGTCCGTCGGAGGTGAAGGCCAGGCTTCGCCAACGCGTCGCGAGGACCGCGGCGGTGATCGATCCGCCCGACACGCTCGAGATGCGCGCGAGCTTGGAGATCAGGCCGGCGTCGCTCAGGTACCAGAGGGTGCCGGCGTGAAAGAGCATTGCGCGGTAGCCGCCTCCGGAAAGGCAAAGGGCGATGCCGTCGTCGAGATGACCGCCCTCGGAGCTCGAGATGAGTGGAAACTCTGTTGGTTGGGGCACGGTGCCGTTTGCCATCGGACTCCTCCAGGGTGTAACGCGTTAGCGTTTGAGGAGTCTCGCGGACGGGGCGTTTCCATACCCGGGGCATTAACTGACTGCAATATCGGGGGTGACCTGCGGCTTCGCGCGGTACTCGATTTCGCGATACTTGCCGGGCAAGCCTGCATCACCACCTCCGTTCGACGGTGGTGATGCGGGACTGCCTCACGAGTCGCCGAGAGGTGCAGCTTACCTCTGATGGCTTGCCGCCACCGCGTGACCCGGCATACTCTCCACTCGATATGACCGAGCCGTTGGCCCGCCGGTCAGGGGATGACGCCGTTGCAGAGGTCTATGCGGCGTATCGGCAGTTCCTCGTCTCGCTCATTTCGAAGAAGTTCGGCGTCCCCGTGGACGATGCGTTAGGCCTCGTTCACGAGGTGTTTCTCTCGTTCCTCCGCTGCCGCCACGAGATCGAGAATCAGCGAGCGTGGCTCATCGCGGCGGCGTGCAATGCGGCGCGCGGCTACTGGCTGCGGCGGCGCACCGACGAGGAGCCGCTCGAGGCGGCGGACAACGTCGGCACGACCTTCGACGTCGACGTGATCGTTCGCGTCGCGGAATTGCTTCGCAGGGTACCCCAGCGCTGGCGGCGCGTCCTCGAGCTTCACTACCTCGAAGGACATTCGACGCGCGAGATCGCGGTGATCCTCAGGACGACGCCCGGTTACGCGGAGAAGCTGGTGCACGAGGGGCTGAGGCGCGCCCGCGCGGCGGCTGCCGGGGAGGCGCGATGCACCTGACGCGCGACGCGATCCGCTCGATGCTGACCGGGAGCGATGGAGGACCGATGTCGAAGCATCTCTTTGCATGTCCGACGTGCAGCGCCGTCGCCGACGAGGTCGCATTCGATCTGGGGATGTGCGAACCGCTGGCCTGGGAGCTCGCGGCACTTCCCGAGCTTCCTCGTGTCGAGCCGTCGCTCGCGTTCGACTCATGGCTGCACGAGCGCCTCGCGTCGGGTGTCGCGGTTGCGGAGTTCCTCCGCGAACCACGGATCGCGTCCGAGGAGGGGTTGCTCGCGCTGCTCCGTGCCGCGCACGCGCTGCTCAACGTCGATCCCGTCAGGCTCCGCGAGCTCGCGGACGGGGTGCTCGACGTGACGGAGCTCCCAGAGGCAAAGAGTGACGCGGTGGTCGTCGTCGCGCTGCGCGAGAAGGCGAACGCACTCCGGCGAATCGGGGAACTGCCCGAATGTCTCGCGACGATCGCGCGTGGCCGTGAGGCCGCGATGCGCCTCGTCGTTTCCGAGCACGAGCTCGCGATCTTCGATTACATCGAGGCACTCGTTTGCCTGGACCAGAGTGCGGTCGACAGGGCGCGGACACTCGGTACGCGGGCGCTCGCGGTCTTCTCGCGATTCGGCGACACGCGACGCGAGCTCTACGTGCGGCAGTTGCTGGGGTTCGTCGAGCACGTGACCGGAAGCCTGGCTGTCGCGCGCGACGTGTATCGGTCGATCGCACCCGGGCTTGCCGCGCTTGGCGACAGCGCGGGCGCGGCCGGTGCGATCCAGAACGCGGGAACCTGTTCGGCGGAGCTGGGCGAACTGGTGTCGGCGCGCGCCGAGATCGAAGACGCGGCGCTGCGCTACGCAGAGCTCGGTCTGACGACGGAATCGCTTCGTGCCCGCTGGGCACTCGCGCATGTCGCGCTTCGGGAATCGCGCGACGCCGGCGCGGAGCGGGAGCTGGCAGCGATCGCGGATGCCCTCGAGGTGCACGGGCTTTCACTCGATGCGGCGCTCGCCCGGCTCGATCTGGTCGAGCTCTATCGGCGCACGGATCGCGGTGGCATCGCTGCCGAACTGGTGCGTTCGGTCGCGTCGGTCTTCGCAGCGGCCGGCGCCCGCGGACAGCTTGCAGAGGCGATGACGCTGCTTCGCGACGCCGCGGAGAACGGCACGACGCTCGACGAGCCGCTTCGCATTGCGCGCGAGGCCGTGACCTTACAGCTCACGCAGGCGAATTAGGCCTCCACGCAACGCGGCCGGGTATGCTTTGGCCGCGGTTCCGGCACTCCTCCAATGGAGGCTCGTTCTCATGCCGGCATACGCACTCAATGACCGCTTCCTGCAGCGGCAGCAACTCGACGTTTCGGACGACGATGCACCATGGGTCGTGCTTCTCTTCGTCTTCGAAGGTGACGCGGCAGCCTGGCTCTCGTTTCTGGAGCAGCAGGGGAGCCGGTCGCAGCGAAGAGACGACCTGCCGCTCGCGCGCGCGGTCGCACGATGGTGCGACGACAACGAGTCACTCCGGCTCAGGCTGCGCGCGCTCGCGGAGAGGCTCAGATCGGGAGCGAATTGATCCGTCGCAACAATTTTTCACGGCCAGGGTAGGGAAATCGTTCCGCCGGCCACTCCTATCTCAGAGGGCGCCCTCCTCGATTCGAACCGAGACGGCATGACGCCGTCGCGGCAAAAGGAGGGTTTGTCGTGAAGGAAACCAATGGTCTGTCTGCGCGACTGCGCATGCTGGTGCTTCTGCTGCTGCTTGCGACGGCTCCCGTCGCGAGGGCGGCGGATCCTTCGTCCGATCCGTCGTGGATCGACATCGTTCAACAATGGTTCGAAGCGCTGGTCGGTGACGACGACCCTCCAGACGAGAGCGACGGAGTCATTCACTTTCCCGGCGGTTAGGCCTCGGGTCTTCGAGATGACCTCGTGAGCGACCGGGACACGATTCTGCTCATCGAGCAGTGTGAGGCCGACGCCGAGGTGACGACGCAGGCGCTCCGCGCGGCGAGGCTGGCAAACCCGATCGTCCGCGTCCCGGACGCTGGCGAGGCGCTCGCGCTGCTGCTGCCCGACGGAAAGAGCGGCCGGAGCCGGATGGGTGAGCTGCCGTGCGTCGTGATTCTCGACGTGCGGGGCCCGCTCTTCGACTCGGTGGAGTTCCTCCGCCTGCTCCGCGCGAGCGTTCGCACGGCACAGCTCCCCGTCGTGGTACTCAGCAGCGCCGTGCAATTGCGCATGCGAATCGAGGACCTTCGGTTCGAGCGCGTGGCGTTCATCGAGAAACCGCTCGGGTTCGCGAACCTCACGCGCGCAACGATGAGCCTCGGGTTCGGCATTCGCCTCGTCGACGACGCGGCGCGGCGGTGACGTGCCGCTCCCGGGGCGAGCGCGCCCGAGACGCGAAGGGCCCGGCGTTGCCGGGCCCTTCGTTGACTGGAAGGCGTCGACTGCTAGAAGCGAACCTTCGCCGCGAGCTGGACGATGCGCGGCCCGGCGGAGGAGGTCGGCGTGCCGAAGTTCGACTGCGGCACGAGCTGTCCGTTCGTGAGCGCGTAGTAGACGTTGCGCTCGAGGTTCACATTGGTCTCGTTGAAGACGTTGAACGCTTCGGCGATGAGCTGGAGCTGCGTCTCGCCGCCGAGCGCGATCGTCTTCGTGATGCGCGGGTCGACCGAGAAGTAGTCGTCGAGCCGGAACTGATTGCGGGCCGTTCCCGGCGCGCGGTCGTTGCGCGCGTTGCCGTCGTTGTTGAGGTCGGAGAGCACCACGGCCGAGTAGGGCTGGCCGCTCTGCCAGGTGACGATCCCCGAGATCTGCCAGCCGCCTAACAGCGCGCGCTTCCAGCCGGTATCGAGGTCGCCCACGACGCTGTCGACGTCCCAGAGGCCCGCGAGCACGATGCGGTTCCGCACGTCGTTGTCCGACCAGGCCCACTCGCCGCCGAGGTTGTTCGGGTCCTGGGCGTACTTCGCGTCGTCCGAGCCGCCGGGCACGACGGCTGTCGCGTCGGGGCGGTTGTCCGTCGCCTTGCTGTAGGTGTACGAAAGGTTCGCCTGCCAGCCGCGCGAATAGCGCTTGCGGAGCTCGATCGTCGTTCCCCAGTACTTGCTGTCGGCGCTCGATTCGAAGGCGATGACGCGCCCGAAATTCGCGAACGGGCGGTCGCCTCCATAGCGGACGTAGGTGGCCGACCCGCCGGTCGAGATCGGCGTCGTCACGGTTCCGTACGACCCGATGTTCCGGTCGATCGAGCGCTGCAGGTTGTTCCCTTCCACGTACTGGTACGAGAAGCCGACGGCGAGCTCGTTCGTCAGCTCGTGGTCGACGCCGAAGCTCGCCTGCTGCACCGTCGGGTTCTCGAAGTCGGGGTCGAAGACGAAGATCGTCGGCTTCGGGATGACCGCGCCGGTGGGGATCTGGTCGTAGATGTTCGGGTAGGTCGGAATCAGCGCGCCGGTGAAGGTGATCGTCTGCACGTTGATGCCGTTGTTCGAGTGGCCCGTGCCGATCATGATCGCGGGGGTGCGGCCGTAGAAGATGCCGTAGCCGGCGCGGACGACGGTGTGGCCGTCGCCGCGCGGATCCCACGCCACGCCGATGCGCGGTCCGACGTTGTCGCCGTCCTCGTTGATGTACGAGGTGTCGTAGCCGGCGGCGAGCAGCGCCGCGTCGGGATTGCGGACGTCGGGCTGCTCGATCGCCTGCGTGTCGTAGCGGAGGCCGAGGTTGACCGTCCAGTTGAACGACGGCTGCCACTGGTCCTGCACGTAGAAGGCCGTCTCGCGGATGTTAGGCTCGGTCGTCGGGCCGGTCGTTCCGGGGCCGGCGAAGGCCTGAAGGAAGCGCGACGGCTTGCCGGTGTTGTATGCGGCGATGGTGTCGAACTGGTAGGAGCCGGAGAAGTTGCCCGGGAAGAAGTTGAGGATATCGTCGTTGCTGACGTCGAAGCCCGCCTTGAGTGAGTGGTTGCCGCGGAGCCAGGTCACCGAGTCGGCCACCTGCCAGCGGTCGATCGTCGTCTCGCGCGGGCTGAAGAAGTTGCGCCCGATCGTGATGACCGTCTGGCCGCTCTGGCGGATCACCGCTTCGGGGTCGTCGCTGTTCGCCTTGCCAGGCTCGGAGTCGGTTGCGTACTGGGCGCGCGCCTCGTTGAACAGGTTCGAGCCGAGAGGGCTGACGAGCGACACGCTCCAGGTGTCGGTGTTCACCAGCGAGTCGCCGGTGTGCTCCTCGGCGTTCGTGATTCCGCCGTTCTCGAAGTTCTTCCCGGTGAACTCCTGCCGGTTGTAGCGGAAGGAGAACTGGCCGAAGGAGAAGGAGCTGTCGGTCTTGAGCAGGTAGACGTCCTGATCCTGATTGCGATCGTAGCTGTTCGCCTTCTGCTGCAGCTTCGCGATGCCCGCGACCGTGTCGGCGTCGGTCGGCGTCCCCGAGGGGATGTTCAGGACCACGAGGTTAGGCGTCGTGTTGCGCTGCGCGTCGTAGTTGAAGAAGAAGAAGTGCTTGTCGCGGACGATGGGGCCGCCGACCGAGACGCCGTACTGGTCGTACTGGTAGATCCCCTTCGGCCGGTTGTTGAGCTCGTTGATGTAGTCGTTCGCGTTCCACGACTCGTCGCGCGCGAAGTAGAACGCCGAGCCTTGCAGCTGGTTCGTGCCCGACTTCGTGATGACGTTGATGACGGCGCCGCCGGCGCGGCCGTACTCGGCCGAGTAGGCGTTGCTGTTGATCTGGAACTCGCGGACCGCGTCCTGGCTGAACTGGTACGGGGCGCGTCCCGAGCCGGTGCGGCCGAGCGCCTGCCCGAAAAAGGTGTTGTCGTTGTTGCCGCCGTCGACGACGAGCGAGTTGAGCGTGCCGCGCTGGCCGGCGAAGGAGAGGTCGCCGAGGCGGACGTCCTTGACCACGCCCGGAGTCGTGAGCGTGAAGTCGAGGAAGTTGCGGCCGTTCGTCGGGAGGTTCGCGACGTACTGCTCGCCCACGACGCTCGAGACCTGCGTGCGCGTCGTCTCGACGACCGGCGCCTCGGCCTCGACCGTGATCGACTCTGCGAGCGCGGGATGCAGTGTGAACGCGACGCGGGCGTCGGTTCCGATGTTCACGGCGACGCTTCCGTACTTCGCGCTCTTGAAGCCTTCGAGGTCGGCCGTGACCTCGTAGGTGCCGACCTGCATGAGGGGCATGACGAACGCGCCCTGATCGGCTGAAACCGTCACGCGCGTCACTCCGGTCGCGGGATTGTGCGCCGTGATCGTCACGCCGGGAAGCGCGGCGCCCCCGGTGTCGACGACGGTTCCCTTGATTCCGCCGGTCGCGCTTTGCGCGAACAGCGGCTGAGATACAGTGAAGAGAATCGACACGCCAAGCAACAGCAGACGCCCGAGACGGAAGAATCGTGACATACGGATCCTCTCTTCTTCAGTTGATTGGTTTTGGTGCCGGAATCTTAGCACCGAGGAATCCTGGTGACGATGACCGGAATCACAGGCGGCCTGTCGACGCGCCCTACTTCGTTGCCGCGGCGCCGCGGGACTTGAGATCGGCGCCGAACGGCTTGGCTTCGTTCCGCACGAACTGCTCGAGCTCCTCGCGCGCGACCGACGCGAGAGGGCTCCCGGCGGCTGCATAGCAGCGGGAACGCGTCTCGAGGAAGTCGCGGTACCACGGCGTCTCGGGCTCGAAGAGCTGGAGCGCGGCGACGGTCCGAGGTCCGCATCGCTCCTGCTCGAACCGCCTCGCGGCGAGGAGCAGGAAGAGTCGCCGCCTCTCTTCGGTCTGCGCGACGGCGAAAGGCTCGAGAAACGACTTCACGATCCGGTCGATCGACGGGGCGTCACCGCTCTTCACGAGCATGTCGGCGACGAAGTAGGCCTGCGCGACGACGGAATCGTTCCCCCATGGCCACGTGCGCTGGAGCTCGAAGCCGCGCGCGATGAGCTGCGCCGCCGCGGCCGGGTCGCCGGTGTAGGCGCGGTAGAACGCCTCGACCAGGAGCGCGTCGACCGGATCGAATCCACGGAGCTGCTCCAGGTAGTCGAGACAGCGGACGTCGCGCGTCTGCGCCAGCGAGTCGGCGACGAGCAGGGTCTCGTAGTGCGACTGCGGCACGAGGCCTGTCCGCTCCCACGCGCCGAGCGCATCGGCGAAACGCCGCTGCTGGTAGGCGCCCATCGCCGCGGCGAGATCCCGCTGTTGAATCGGATCGGCTCCGGCGATCAGCGGCGATGTCGCGCGGAACCTGTCCACCAGCGTCTGGTCGTACGTGCCGCGGAACGATTTGTCGCGCATGCCGAGCGCCGTCGCGAGCGAGCGCAGCTCGCCTGTCGGGCTTCCGCGTTTGGCACCCACGCTCCGCGCGAAGCCGAACTCGACCACGTTCCTGTCGTCGGAGTTCACCGGCTCGGTCGTGTGTCGCGCGACGTACTCCGCGAGCGCATCGTCGGCGACCATGTGCGCAAGCACCTCCTCGGCCGTTTCAGCCTTCCACGCCCGGCCCAGCGCCGATCGCCACGGCTCCTGCGTGACGCGTTGCCGGATCAGGTTCGCGTCGACGGGAAGCGGCTTGCGCGTGGCGACCAGCAGCAGGTCCTTGTTCATCGTCTCCCAGACCTGGACGTGAGGGAAGACGCCATGGAGCGTCTTGAGAATCGTCTCGATCGTCGCGCCGTCGACTTCGTACGCCTGAACCCACTGCAGGAAGATCCCGCCCTCCGCGAGCCGGCCGGAGACCGCGGCGTAGAACTCGGTCGTGAAGAGCCCGGCGATTCCGGCGCGATAGGGATTCGACGGCTCGCTGAAGATCACGTCGTAGCGCTGGTTCGTGACCAGGAGCATCTCTCTCGCGTCGCCGAAGAAGACGTGCACGTTCTTCTGCGAGAGAACGTCCTGGTTCACCGTCGCGCAATCGCGCGCGACGTCGGCGATCGCCGGCTCGAGCTCCGCGACGTCGACACGCTTCATTCCGGGGACGCTGCCGAGCCAGCCGGCGGTGCTTCCGGTGCCGAGCCCGACGACGAGGCTCCTCTCCGGCCGCGGATGAAGCAGCGCGCCGACGAGCCCGCCCATGACCTGCGTCGGGGCGTCGGCAGTCGAATGGCCGTCCGACTTGCCGTTCACGAGGAACGCATAGCCGTCCTTCTGTGTGACGGCGACGCTGCTCTCGACGCCGTCGGCTTCCCACCGGACCGTGCGACGCTGCTGGCGCTGCCAGTCGATGAGGTCGTTCCTGCTCATCCCGGTGAGGTTCGCGCGCCCGGCGCCGATCGGAGCGTGACGCCACGCGGCGGTCGGCCCCGGAGACATGACGAGCATGACGAGCGCTGCCGTCGCGACGAGCGGGCCCGCGACCGCGGAATGCCTGCGGCCTAACGCGATCGCCGTCGTCGCGCCGCAGAGGACGATCATGAGCCACGCCGCGAGACGCCAGCAGCCCGTCGCCGTGATGAGCGGCATGAGCCCAAAGCCTCCCGCGAGCGAGCCGGCGATCGCGCCAAGCGTGTTGAAGGCGTAGACCCGGCCGACGTCGACGCCGACAGCCTCGCTCCCGCGACCCGCGAGCGCGATGAGGGAGGGGAACTGGAAGCCGGAGACGATCGCCGCCGGGACCACGACGATGGAGCAGAGGATCGCCCAGCCGAAGAGGCTGCCGCCGAAGCCGAGCGCGTCGAAGTTCCGCGTGTACGCGGCGACGAGCGCAAGCCGGTCGCCAAGCGCGATCGGAAGCACGATTGCGAATGCCTCGAGGCCGCAGGTCAGCGCGAAGAGCCGCAGGGTCGCGGGGCGGTTGTCGGAGACGAGCGCGTAAAGCAGCCCGCCGAGGCCGATACCGAACAGCGCCGCCGCGAGGATCAGTCCGAACGTGAAGGTGGAGCCGCCGAGGATCGGCGCCAGCATCCGGTACCAGACCAGCTCGAGCAAGAGAAAGCAAAAGCCTGCGACTCCCGCGGCGATCCAGGTGAAGAGCGGAGGAGCTTCGCGTTCGGCGCACGGGGCGGGAACTCCGGCAGGCTCGCCCGCGACCATGTTCCCGAACAGCGCGCGTCGCGAGGTCGCGAGCGCGATGGTGGCGACGACGAGGTTGAGGACCACCGCGATCACGAGCGTTGCCCGGTTGCCGAAATGCTCGAGGGCGAAAAAGGTGGAGCCGCCGACGCCGACCACCGCGCCGAGCGTGTTGATGCCGTAGAGCAGCGCGATCGCACGCCGCGCCGCGTCACCTTCGCCCACGACCGCGCGCGCGGCCGCCGGCAGTGTCCCGCCCATCAGCACGGTCGGAATCCCGAGCAGCACGACCGCGAGCGCGAGCCTCAGCAGGGTCGCGCCGCCGAGACCGAGGCGCAGCGAGCCGCCGCTCGCAAAGTAGATGCGCTCCACGAGCCCGCCCAGAGGAATCGTCGCGAGAGCTGCGAGCGCGATGCCGAACTCGAGCGTCGCGTAGAGGCGGAGCGCATTTCCGCTCCGGTCCGCAACACGGCCCAGGAAGTAGCCGCCGAGGCCGAGACCTCCCATGAAGATGCCGATCACCGCGGCGGTCGCGGCCGTCGACGAGCCGAACACTCCGCGCATCTCGCGGAGCCAGACGGTCTGGTAGACGAGAGAACAGAGCCCCGATCCGAAAAGCAGGAGCGCGACCGCCCCGGTCTTCGCCCCGAGCTCCCCGGGCGCGCGTTCGAGAGTCTCAGTCATGGCGGTATTAGTGCGGCGGGATTGTATACGAGGGAGGCGAGAGGCGAGGAGGCGAGAGGCGACGAGCAGGCCAGGGCCAAAGCAGGCGAAAGGCGACGAGGAGGCATGTGGCGAAAGCGAAGCTTTCGCGGCGGCGCGCAGCGCCGCACGAGTGAATCCTAGGCTAATGTATTGGAAAGGAAAGCGAGAGGGCAGGCGTCAACTCTCTGGCGAAACGCGTGGATCGAGCATAGCTCGTCGCATGGCGACGACCGGCCTTAGATCCCAGTCGAAGACCAAAGGAATTGAACGAAGGCCTGCTTTGGCCTCTGGCCTCTGGCCTATGGCCTTTGGCCTGCTCATCGCCTCTCGCCTCCTCGCCTCTCGCCTGCTCCTACACCACTTCCGCCTTGTCGCCCTTCTCCATGAGCCAGCTCTTCCGGTCGGGGGCGCGGTTCTTGGCGAGGAGCATGTCGATCATCGATTCGGTGCCGCCGCCGGCGGGGAGGACGAGCTGGATCAGGCGGCGCGTGTCGGGAGCCATCGTCGTCTCGCGGAGCTGCAGCGGGTTCATCTCGCCGAGACCCTTGAAGCGCTGGATGTTCACCTTGCCGCGGATTCCCTCGGCCTTGATCCTCTCGAGGATTCCGAGCTTCTCCGCCTCGTCGAGGGCGTAGTAGACGCTCTTGCCGACGTCGATGCGGAAGAGGGGCGGCATCGCGATGTGGATGCGCCCGTCCTCGACGAGCTTGCGGAAATGGCGGACGAAGAGGGCGGTGAGGAGCGTCGCGATGTGCGCGCCGTCGGAGTCGGCGTCGGCGAGGATGCAGACCTTGCCGTAGCGGAGCCCCGAGACGTCGGGCGAGCCGGGGTCGACGCCCAGCGCGACCGCGATGTCGTGCACTTCCTGTGAGCCTAACACCTCGGCAGGGTCGACCTCCCAGGTGTTCAGGATCTTCCCGCGGAGAGGCATGATCGCCTGGAACTCGCGGTCGCGCGCCTGTTTCGCGGAGCCGCCCGCGGAGTCACCCTCGACGAGGAAGAGCTCGGTGCGGGAGAGGTCCTGCGCGCTGCAGTCGGCGAGCTTGCCGGGGAGCGCGGGGCCGCTCGTCAGCTTCTTCCGCTCGATCTTCTTCACCGTGCGGAGGCGGACCATCGCGCTGTCGATCGCGAGCTGCGCGATCGTCTCGGCCGCCGCGGTGTTCTGGTTCAGCCAGAGCGAGAAGGCATCCTGCGCGACGCCGGAGACGAACGCGGCCGTCTCGCGCGAAGAGAGGCGGTCCTTGGTCTGGCCGAGGAACTGCGGATTGTTCATCCGGACGGAGAGGACGTAGACGCAGCGCGACCAGACGTCCTCGGGGGCGAGCTTCACCCCGCGCGGCAGCAGGTTCCGGAACTCGCAGAACTCGCGGATCGCCTCGGTTAGGCCGGTCCGGAAGCCGTTGACGTGCGTGCCTCCCTGCGGAGTCGGGATCAGATTGACGTAGCTCTCGGCGAGCGGCTCGCCGTCGTCGGCGATCCACGCGACCGCCCAGTCGACCTCTTCGTCCGCCGCCTTGAAGTGCTGGACGAACGGAGGCTCGGGAACGAGCTCCGTGTCCTTCATCTCCGAGACGAGGTACTCGGTGAGGCCGTCCTCGTAGTACCACTCCTCGTTGTCGACGGCGTTCTCTTCGCTCGTGAAACGGATCTTCAGCTTCGGGCAGAGGACCGCCTTCGCGCGCATCGAGTGCTTGAGGCGGGAGACGCTGAACTTCGGCGAGTCGAAGAAGCCGGGATCGGGCCAGAAGCGGACCGTCGTGCCGGTGTTGCGCTTGCCGACCGTGCCGATCGCCTTGAGCTCCTGCTTCTTCTTGCCGTCGGCGAACGACATCGTGTACTCGCTGCCGTCGCGGCGGACCCAGACCTGGAGCTTCGACGAGAGGGCGTTGACGACCGAGACGCCGACTCCGTGCAGGCCGCCGGAGAAGCGGTAGTTCTTCTCGGAGAACTTCGCGCCGGCGTGGAGGCGGGTGAGGATGACCTCGACGCCGGAGACCCCTTCCTTCTTGTGCTTGTCGACCGGCATGCCGCGGCCGTCGTCGGAGACCGAGAGCGAATTGTCGGCGTGGAGGATCACGTCGATCTGGTGCGCGAAGCCGGCGATCGCCTCGTCGACGGAGTTGTCGATGACCTCCTGGGCGAGGTGGTTCGGCCGGTCGGTCGTCGTGTACATGCCGGGCCGCTTGCGGACCGGCTCGAGCCCGGTGAGGACTTCAATGGCGGAGGAGTCGTAGTTGGACATAGGCGTGAGCGGCGGGAATGATAGCGGCAAATCGAGGAACAGGCGAAGGGCGAGAGGCGAGAGGCGATGAGCACGCATCCGGGATGACCTTTACGGCACTTCGCGTCTACCTGCCTGCGCTTGTCGGCAGCCTGCTGATCGCCTCTCGCCTTTCGCCTCCCGCCTGCCGTTACTGGCTATGCCTCGTCCTGGTCACCCGCACTCCCTTGCTGTCGAAGACGCCGAGGATGGTGACGGTGGCGCGGGCCGGCTGGACGCCGCGCGTCGAGCCTTCGGCTTCGATCTCGAAGCGGATGCTGCCGTCGATGGCCTGCGACGCGTGGCCGGTTGCCACCATCAGCCCGTCGTCGATCTCGGCGGTGGCCGAGAGGGCCGAGCCGTCGGCGAGCCCTCGCGCCGCCAGCTCTGCTGCATTCTCGGCGAGCGTCTGCGCGACGATGCGGCCCCGGAACGTCTGCGCGGCCCGGTAGCGGAGGCTCGATTCCCAGAGAACGAGCGAAATGAGGGCGAAGAAGAGCACGGAGAGCACGAGAGCCGACAGGAGCGCGAAGCCGCGCTCCTCCTCAGCGCGCGCGCGGCGTGACGATCTGGTCGACGACGACATTGCCTTTGTTGTCCTTTGCGGTGACGAGCACGCCGACCCGGCCGTCGGGCGCTATCCACTTGTCGATCTCGTAGTGAGGAACCGCGCGCGCTTCCCACGAGGCGACCTGCTCCCCTCCCTGTTTGAGCTCGAGTCGGCGCGCGACCGTCGGGTCGCGGAAATCCCAGACGACCACGCGCGGGGGGCCGTCGTCGCTCGAGACGTCGAGCAGCAGCGTCTCGGGCGTCTGCGACCAGCTCCCCACGGGGTCGGGATAGCCGCGCGAGTCGAGGACGTCGCGGCGGATACGCGCCATCACGGCGAGGGGAGCGGGATGCGTGAAGAGCGCGACACGCACTTCGCGATCGTGCTTGAGAAACTCCCCCTGCAATCCGACCAGCACGACGAGAAAGATCCCGAAGATCGCGACCGCCACCACCATCTCGACGAGGGAGTAACCCGCGGAACGCGAAGCGCGGAACGCGAAGCGCGGAACCGAATGCGAAATTCGGAGTGCGGAAAGCGGAATGACAGGCTCAGCAACGCGAATCGCTGTCTGCTTTGGCCTATGGCTTATGGCCTTTGGCCTGACGTCCGCGGAACGCGGGTCGGAACCTGAAACGAGCGTCGTGGCGAGGCGAATCGCTGCCTGCTTTGACCTTTGACCTTTGGCCTTTGGCCTGCCTTCTGGCCTGCTTTTCGCCTCTCGCCTCTCGCCTCTCGCCTGCCTCACCAGAACCGCCCTCCCGGCACCGCCGCGCGAACGACCGTGAGGCTCGCGTGTCTCGTCCCGCCGTTCCACGTCACGCTGAGCACGACGCGCTTGACGCCCGGCTTCCAGTCGAATGCCTCGACGTTCGTCTCCGCGCGGTCGAGCGAGGCGAGGAGCGCCGAGCCCTCTTCGAACTCGCGCTTCGAGCCCGTCGCGATCAAGGAGTACGGCGTGAGCCGGACGTATTCCGCCTCGTTCGCGAGTGCCTGCCAGACGGCGATCGTCTCGTCGGCGTGTCGCAGCCGCTGTTGTCGCTGCGTGAAGACGAGCAGCGAGGTCATCAGGACGAACGCGAGAATGAGGAGCGCCGCGAGCGTCTCGATCAGCGTGAATCCTCTCTCCCGCATGGCGCCATTCTACGCGCCGCGAACTTGCCCCCTTGCATCCCCGTCACGCCCCGGATCGGAGTGTTAGACTCCGGTTGGCGTCCGCTGCGACGGTCTGAACCGTCGCGGTGCTGGCGCCATCCTGCACTCGGAGGCCCGCGATGCCCGGCACCTTTCGTCTCATAGCACTGCCATACGACCAGTTCGGGCCGCTTTTCGGCGTGTCCGACGACGACCTCGAAGAGATGATGGCGCGCAGGGTCGTGGTCGACGAAAAGCCGGGATTTCCCTGCCGCGTCAGCCTCGAGGACGCGGAAATCGGCGAGACTGTGCTCCTTCTCCCGTTTCTCCACCACGATGTTCTTTCGCCGTATCGCGCGTCGGGTCCGGTCTTCGTCCGCCAGGGGGTGAAGCGAGCGACACCCGCACCGGGCGAGATCCCGGCGATGTTCCGCCATCGGCTCCTTTCGATCCGGGCGTACGACGACGCGGCGATGATGATCGGCGCCGACGTGGTCGAAGGATCGGAGCTCGAAGCGTCGATCATGAGCTGCTTCGCCAGCGCCGAGGTGAGCTACCTTCACGTCCACAATGCGAAGCCCGGCTGCTATAACTGCCGCGTGGAGCGGGCCTGAGCCTCCGAATGACGGACAATAGAGAACGCTGATGGCATACGACGAAGATCTTGCAGCACGAATCCGTCGCGTTTTCGCGTCGAGGGACGATGTCGAGGAAAGCCGGATGTTCGGCGGCATCGCGTTCCTGGTGAACGGGCACATGGTCTGCGGAATCCTCAAGGACGAGCTGATGGTGCGCGTCGGCCCCGAATCTCACGAAGACGCGCTCGCCAAGCCGCACGCGCGCAAGATCGACTTCACCGAACGTCCGATGCGCGGCTTCGTGATCGTGGCGCGCGACGGCATCTCGACGCAGCGGGCGCTCGGGGCCTGGATTCGAAGAGGCCTTTCGTTCGTCGAGACCCTCCCGCCGAAGTAACGCCGTTGCGCTCGGGCGAGCTTCATAATCAGCGCATGCAGATCCAGCGAATCGATCACCTCGTGATCCGCGTGCGCGACGCGGACGCGATGATCCGCTTCTACGTCGATGTCGTCGGCTGCGGCTTCGACCGGAGCGTCGAGCGCCTCGGGTTGCACCACCTCCGCGCGGGGGCTTCGATGATCGACCTCGTCTCCTCTGACGGCGAGCTCGGCCGCGCGGGGGGCGCGCCGCCGGGAGCCGAAGGGCGCAACCTCGATCATCTCTGTCTGCGGGTCGATCCGTTCGATGTCGACGAGATCAGGCGCCATTACGAGATGCACGGCGTCGAGCTCAGCCCCGTCTACGAGAATTACGGCGCGGAAGGAACCGGGCCTTCGATCTACTTGAAGGACCCGGAAGGGAACACGATCGAGCTCAAGGGGCCGCCCCGCGCCGAAGCGGGATAAGCGCGCGGAGGCGAGCGTGCCGTAGCAGGCGAGTGACGGTACCCTGGGTTCGCAGGCGGGATTCTGCGGTCGACGTTCAGGAGGTGGGACGATGAATCTGGAGCTCGAAGGGAAGGTCGCGATCGTCACGGGGGCGAGCCGCGGAATCGGGCGCGCCGTGGCGGAGACGCTCGCAAGCGAAGGAATGAAGCTCGTGCTCGTCGCGCGGGCGCACGAGCTGCTCGATGCTCTCGCGGCGTCGGTAGAGACCGCAACGCTGGTCCATGCGGCCGACTTGCGCGAGCCCGGTGCCCCCGCCGCGGTCGTCGATGCCGCGGTCGCGCGCTTCGGCGCGCTCGATCTCGTCGTCAACGTTGCCGGCGCGACGAAACGCGGCGACTTCCTCGAGCTCACCGACGCCGACTGGGCCGACGGCTACGCGCTCAAGTTCTTCGGCGCGATGCGCCTCTGCCGCGCCGCCTGGCCGCACCTGGTCGAGCGCAACGGCAGCATCGTCAATATCTCCGGAATCGGCGGCCGCACCGGGAGCGCCGACTTCGCGATCGGTGGCTCGGTGAACGCCGCCGTTCTGAACCTGACGAAGGCGCTCGCCGACCGAGGCGTTCGCGACGGCGTTCGCGTCAATGCGATCAACCCGGGCTCGATCCTCACGGAGCGACTCCGAACACGCGTAGAAGCGCTCT
The DNA here is from genome assembly GCA_041671505.1 of Thermoanaerobaculia bacterium. Lineage (GTDB taxonomy): Bacteria > Acidobacteriota > Thermoanaerobaculia > Gp7-AA8 > Gp7-AA8 > JACPDH01. The sequence goes on from JBAZBK010000027.1 coordinate 22,024, forward strand.
CGCGGGAAGAGCAGATCAACTTCACCGCCGCGGCGGGACGGATGGCGGAGAAGCTCCGCGTCGCGCGCTTCGGCGACCCCGCCGAGATCGGCCGCGCCGTCGCCTTCCTCGCCTCACCCGCCGCCGGTTACTGCCAGGGCGTGGTGCTGGACGTGGACGGGGGGGCGACGCGGACGTTGTGAAATGCGGAAGCGGGAATGCGGAGTGCGGAATGGGGAGACCTAACCACGGAGCGCGTGCAGAGGTTCGGAAGCCGAAATGAAGAATGTCGAATGAGGAATGAAGAATGAAGAAGTGAGACCGTCACGAAGTGTCCGGGCTTCTCGTTCTCCATTCTTCATTCCTCATTCGACATTCTCCATTTCGGTTTTCTTTCCTTCCGCAATCCGCAAACCGCTTTCCGCATTACAGGCCGAGCAGCCTCCCCAGCTCCCCCACCTCCGTCGTCGGCGCGAAGCACGCGTAGCCCTCGCATACGTAGGCTGCGACCTTCGCTGGGTCTCGCCCTTCGGTCAGCGGGAGGCCGGGCTGATCCGAGGCGATCAGGACGCGGTGGGGGAGGTACGCCTCCTCGACGACGCGGAGCAGCGCCCGTTTCGTGGCGTCGTCCGCGGGGCCGGTGATGACGATCTCCTTCACCTGCGAAAGAGAGAACTCGGCGGCGGAAAGAGCGAAGCCGAAGCCCGAGGGATGCTTGAGGGCAATCGGCGCGACCGAGGCGAGCGCGTCGTTCGCGGCGCGCGCGTAGCGCTCGTCGGCGAAGTAGATCGCGAGGCGGAGGAGCAGGTCGATCGCGACCGAGGTGCCCGAGGGGGTCGCGTTGTCGAAGACGTCGCGAGGCCTGGTGATGAGCGGCTCGTGATCGTCGGGAGTGTCGAAGAAGCCCGCGGACTCCGTGTCGAGGAAGCGGTCGAGGATGTCGTCGGCGAGCGCCCGCGCGGCGTCGAGATAACGCCGGTCCTGAAGCGCCTCGAACGCGGCGAGGAGGCCCCACGCGACGCCCGTGACGTCTTCGAGCAGCGCGCCGATCTTCACGCGCCCGTCCTTGCACGAGCGGTGCAGCTTCCCGTCGAGGAACATCGTGCCGAGCAGGAACTCGGCGCTGCGCCGGGCGACGTCGCGATGCGCTTCGGAGTCGAACGCCATGGCGGCTTCGGCGAAGGCGGCGAGCATCCAGCCGTTCCAGCCGGCGAGGATCTTCTCGTCGCGCGCCGGCCGCACGCGCGCGGCGCGACGCCCGAGGAGCGCCTGCCGTCCGCTCGCCGCGATCGCGGCGAGACGCTCGACGGAGATGCCGAGCCCCGCGGCGACGTCGACCGGGTCGCGCGGGAGGTTGAGGATGTTGTGCCCTTCCCAGTTCCCCGCGGCTGACACGTCGAAGAGCGCGGCGAACGCGGCCGCGTCGTCGCCCAGCGCCTCGCTCACGTCTGCCGGCGACCAGACGTAGAACTTCCCTTCTTCGCCTTCGGAGTCGGCGTCGAGCGTCGAGTAGAAGCCTCCTTCGGGCGAGGTCATCTCCCGCGCGACGAACGCGAGCGTGTCGAGCGCGACGCGGCGGAGCTCCTCGTCGCGCGTCCACTGCCACCCCCGGACGTACATGCGTGCGAGGAGCGCGTTGTCGTAGAGCATCTTCTCGAAGTGCGGAGCGAGCCAGCGGGAGTCGACGGAGTAGCGGTGGAACCCTCCGCCTAACTGATCGAAGATCCCGCCTCGCGCCATCTTCCGCAGCGTCGTGACGACGATTTCGCGGAGCGACGCGTCGTCGCTGCGTTCGGCGACGCGCATGAGGAAGTCGAGCGCCATCGAAGGGGGGAACTTCGGCGCGCCGCCGAATCCGCCGTGGGCGCGGTCGTAGTTCGCCGCGAGGCGCAGCGCGGCCGCGTCGAGGTCCTCGTGAGTCAGGCTGTGCTGCGCGCCGGCGACGTCGCTCGAGCGCTCGAGCGCGTCGTGGATCTCCTCGGAAGCCTCGACCAGCTTCTCCCGCTCGTCGCGGTAGAGGTGCGCGAGGTGCGAGAGCACGCGGCGGAAACTCGGCATGCCGTGCCGCTCCTCGGGGGGAAAGTAAGTCCCGGCATAGAACGGCTTCGCGTCGGCGGTGAGGAAGACCGACATCGGCCATCCGCCGTGCCCGGTGAGCATCTGCGTCGCGGTCATGTAGATCGAGTCGATGTCGGGGCGCTCCTCGCGATCGACCTTGATCGAGATCCAGTCGGCGTTGAGCTGCGCCGCGGTGTCCGCGTCTTCGAACGACTCACGCTCCATGACGTGGCACCAGTGACAGGCCGAGTAGCCGATCGAGAGGAAGACCGGCTTGTTCTCCTCCCGCGCGCGCCGGAACGCCTCCTCGCCCCACGGATGCCAGTCGACCGGGTTGTGGGCGTGCTGGAGAAGGTAGGGAGAAGTCTCGTCGATGAGGCGGTTGGGCTTGGTCATTGCGGGAAGCCTTTCAAGGGAACCAGAACAGCGAGGGTCGAGGCTGATGTCGGGGTGCGAAAACCGAAATGAAGAATGTCGAATGTCGAATGAGGAATGAAGAAGAAAGACGGAGTCCGGGCCGTTGCCTCTATCTCCATTCCTCATTCTTCATTCTTCATTCCTCATTTCGGTGTCTGAACGATTGGCATTCAAAGGCAGCGATTGCGTGGGCTTTTGCCCGACGCAGCCGCGGGTCCCTACCCGAACACCACCCCGCTCTCCTCCTCCTCCGCGGCGACGTTGCCTTCGCGGATCGTCTGCAAAAGGTGGGGCGGGTAGTTGCGGAGCTCGAAGTACTCCTGCTCGAGCTCTTCGACCTGGAAGCGGTCGAGGCCGGAGTTCACGAGGAAGTCGTTCCGCAGGCGCGAGTCCTGCTCGTCGATGATCTTCGGGAGCATCTGGTTGATGTAGAACGCCTCGAGCCGGATTTTGGTGATGACGTTCTCGAGGAGCTCGTCGTCGATGGCGCTCCTGATGTTGCGCAGGTCGGGGTCGCGGTCGACCTCGGTTGAGATCTCGCGACGGAACGTCTCGCGCCCCTCGACGGTGTTGAGCTCGAGGTAGAAGCTCGACATCCGCTTGCGCGCGACGCGATAGAGGCCGAAATAGGCACGCTCCTGGACGTTGATCAGGCGGATCTCCTCGACGACGTCTCCGAGGCTCGCCTCGTTCGAGTCGATCGCCATGAGGCCGATCATCAGCGAGTAGAGCTTGCGGCGGCCGAACGAGAGGGTGTACTCGTTGGCGAGCACCGGCTCGATGAACAGCTGCTGGAAGAGGCCGCGGCGGAGCGTCTCGAACTCGTGCATGTTGCCGAGCAGAGAGCGGATCTGTTCGCCGCTGAACTCGACGTCGTCCATGAACGCGAGCTTGTTGACGAGCGTCGAGGTGTGGTCGAAGCGGTCGAAGAAGGTGATCAGCTCGCCGAACGACTCCATCCGCTCGAAGTCCTCGTCCTCGCGCGCGCTCTCGTCGATGAGGCGCCCCGTGTCGAGAAGGATCTCCTCGAAGCTCTGGTCGCGGTTCGCGGCAGCCTTCTGTTTGTTCTCCATGAGCTGGAGCGTGTCGTTCGAGGAGAGCTTGCGGTTGATCGTCTTGCCGAGGAGAAAGCCTTCCAGGATCTCGCGCGTCGACTGGATGTAGTCGGGCTCTTCGGACGGGGAGAGCTTCGCGCCCCCTTCTTCCTGCAGGACGATCTCCTCGAGCATGTCGAAGATCGAGAGGGGGACCTCGTTGCGGAGCGAGAGGGTTCGGAGGCGCATCAGGCGCGCGCGCTCGGACGGCGTCAGCTTCCGCGACGAGCTCTGCGCGAGGACGCGCTTGTACTCGTCGATGAGCTCCTGGTTTTCCTTGTGGTGATAGATGACGTCGATCTGGATCCGCTCGCGCTGGTACGAGTCGATGAAGTCGGGGCCGAGATCGGCTTCGATCAGACGCGTGATGTCCTCGAGCGAGCCGCGGCGCGCGAGGTAGGCCTCGCGCGAGGCGTTGTAGAACTGCTGGTGCATCCGGTGGATGACGCGGACGAGGAAGATGGTCGAATTGGGCTCGCCGAGCGTCTCGATGATCTCGGAGCCGAGGTCGAGGAAGTTTCCGCGCCCTACCTTCCGCGAGCGCTTGAGCAGTTTGCCGACGGTGCGAAGTGTCCGCTCCTGCCGCTCGGCGACCGATTTCGTGAAACCGCGGTCGTCGATGAAGAAGAAGTAGTTCGAGACGGCGTTGCCGTGGAAGAAGATGTCGTCGTAGCTCTCCACGCCGCTCGTCTGGTTGTTGAACGCAAGCTCGCGGCGGTCGCGGTCGTAGGTCGTCCCGAAGAGGACGAGGCGGTTGACCACCTCGTCGTTGAGCAGGTCCTGCACCGGAAGGTGCCCGCCGAACATGTACTCGCCGAAGATCCCGCCGTTCCCGGTGAACTCGACGCGGGAGTCGGACAGAACGATCTCCGAGCCGCCGGCGAAATAGCGCACCCGCGACCCGTTCCCGTCATCCGTCTGCTCGAAGAAGAAGCGCTTGTCGAGGCTCGGGCCTGAAACCGCCGCGAAGTACTCGATGGTTTCCTTGATGAAACCGTGATGAACGATCGCCTGGAGCATGGCCGTTGCCGGGACGATTAGCGTAGCAGATGCATTGGAAATGCGGATTGCGGAATGAGGATCGGTCCGAGCGCCCGCGCAACGGAAAGGCCGGGCGCGGGCGCGGGCCCGTTCACGTTCACGGACGGGACCGCGAGGGTGATCTGCGCTCCGGAGGAGATCGTCGGTTTTCCCGTGAACGCGCCCGGGCCCGCGCCAGCGCCCGGATTTTCCTCAGGATCTCGCGACGATCAGGCTACGTGCGATTCTCCGGCCGCTTCAGCGACCTGATGACAAGAATGGCGAGCGAGAACGGTTGGCGCGTTCTCCTTCCGCCTTCGCCGATGAGGCGTCGTCACGCGCGCGGATGCGACTTCTTGTACACCTCGATGAGCTGCCAGTCGGCGAGGTGCGTGTACTTCTGGGTCGTCGAGAGCGAGACGTGGCCGAGCAGCTCCTGGATGCTTCGAAGGTCGGCGCCGGCGTTCAGGAGGTGCGTCGCGAACGAGTGGCGCAAGGTGTGCGGCGAGACGCCCGCTGCGAGCGCCGCGCCGCGGACGTAACGCGCGAGCCCGCGCCGGATGCTCCGCGCGGTGATTCGTCCGCCGCGATTGTTGAGCAGGAGTGCCTCTTCGTCCGAGTCGGGAGTGAGCAGGGAAAGCCTCACCTTCATCCAGGCGCCGATCGCCGCCTCCGCCTGGCGCCCGAACGGGACGATGCGCTCCTTCGATCCCTTGCCGCGGACCTTCAGGAGCCGCTGGCGCACGTCGATGTCGTCCAGGTCGATGCCGACGAGCTCGCTGACACGGATCCCCGAGGCGTAGAGGAGCTCGAGCCAGGCGCGGTCGCGCACGCCGAGAGGGTTCTCGAGGTCGGGCTGCTCGAGCAGCAGCGCGACGTCGGCCGGCTGGAGGACCGTCGGCAGATACTTCTCCTTTTTCGGAGTGGCGACTCCGCGCGCGGGGTTCGTGGCGACGAGCCCTTCGCGAACGAGAAAGCGGAAGAACGTCCGGAGCGCCGAGAGGTGCCGCGCGATCGAGGAACGGGCGAGCTTTCGCCGGGCGAGGTGCGCGAGCCAGGCGCGGATTGCCAGATGATCGATCTTCGAGAGGTCGAGCGAATCGCGCGACGCGTTCAGGTAATCGTTCGAGAGGAAGGAGACGAGCGACTCGATGTCGTCGCGGTACGCCGTGATCGTGTTGACCGACACGTTCCGCTCGTACGCCAGGTAATCCAGGAAATCGCCGATTTCGCCCTTCACGCCCGTCACGCCCTCTCGCAGGCCCTATTTTATGGCGAATTGAGACTTGAGAATTGAGAATTGAGAGATGGCGGGTGGGTAGGAGCCGAATTGCCCTGGAAGCAGGGGTTCCGTTCTCAATTCTTCATTCTGCATTCGACATTCTTCATTTCGGTTTCTGGCGGAGGCGCGAAAACCGAAATGAAGAATGTCGAATGTCGAATGAAGAATGAAGAAAGTGGGCTTCGAACACGATCCCGGCGGGGCATTCATTTCCTGATCTGAACTACGCCACCCCTACTCGAACTTGTACCCGAACCCTCGCACGGTCTGGAGGTGCTGCGGGGCGTCGGGGTTCTGCTCGATCTTCTGGCGGAGGCGCCGCATGTAGACGGCGACGATCTTGTCCGACTCGGGAACCTCGTCGGGCCAGAGCTCCTCGACGATCGTCTCGCGCGAGACCGCGCGGCCGCGGCGCTGGCCGAGCAGGTGGAGCAGCTCGAACTCCTTCGCGGTCAGGCCGACCGACTTTCCGTCGATGACGGCGTCGCGGAGGGTCGGGTCGATCGTGACGCGCCCGACGCGGATGCGCTGCGTGTCGTCGTCGGCCGAAAGATCGCGCGCGCGACGCAGCTGCGCCTTCACCCGCGCCATCAGTTCATCGATCTCGAACGGCTTCACGAGGTAGTCGTCGGCGCCGACTTCCAAACCCTCGACGCGGTCCGAGAGCTGTCCCTTCGTCGTGAGCATGATGATCGGCATGCGGTAGCGCGCCCGGATGCGGCGGCAGGCCTCCATGCCGTCGCCGTCGGGGAGGAGCCGGTCGAGAATGATCAGGTCGTAGGGCTTCCGCTCGACCTCGCCTAACGCTTCGGCGATGCTCCCCACGGTGCTCACGCCGTAGCCCTCCGACGAGAGCGAGCGCTCGAGGAGCCGGCGGATCATCATCTCGTCGTCGACGACGAGAATGCGGGAGTCATTCGACCGTTCCACGTTCCGATGGCCGGAGTTTAGCACCGCGGCACGCCTCCACACCGCTCCCTGGGCCGGGGGCCGGTTAATCTCGGGTTAATCTGCGCGCGGAACCATGACACACGGAAGTTCGTGTCGCAATGACCACCGTCACAACCTGCCTTCACTGCCGATCGCCCTACGACCCGCTCGCTGCGGCGTGGTGTGACTGCCTCGTCGACGAGCCGACGCTCGTCTGCCCGACGTGCACCAGTTGTTTTTGTCGCGCGACGAGCGGCTACAAGGACGGCTTCTGGCTCGTGGCTCCCGAAGAGCTGTGGCACCGACGCTCGGAGCGGGCGATGGCCGCACGTGAGGAGCGCGGGGCCGGGCGTGGCCGCAGAGAGGGACCGATCGTCCTCCTGCTCTGTGCGGAATCGAAGGAGCGCCTCGAGGCGAAGCGGGTTCTCGCCGAGCTTGGTTGCGACCTCGCATTTGCCGCGAACGCGGAAGAGTGCATCGATAAGGCGCGGCGCTACCAGCCTGCGCTCGTGATCGCCGACGACCGCGTCGATGGGCTCGACGATCCGCGCTTCGCCCGCGCGTTCCGGTCGGAGGAGGCGCTGGCGGGCACGAAGGTCGCGATCCTTTCCTCTCTCTACATGACCCGCTCGCAGCGAGACGAAGCGAGGTCGCGCCTCGATCTTGACGAGATTCTGGGCCGGCCGCTCTCTGCGAGAGACGCGGGACGTCTTCTCGGGCACGGTCAGGACTGAGTCGAGTGCATCGTCGCCGGCTCTGCCGGCGATTCCAGGAATTTCGGAAAGGCGGCACTTTGGCCCCAAGGTTGCTTTTCGTATGGTCCGCGACGACGATCCTGAAGTGAACGTAGGCGGTCGGTTCGACCTGTTCCGGAGCGGACCCCTGGTCGCGCTGGCGGCGTTCCTCATTCCGTTCTGCGTGACGGTCTGGGGCACGCGCTTCGCGGTCGAGTCGCGGCAGCGGGCGCGCGAGGCGCGCTTCCAGGAGTACCGCTCGCATTTCGTGAACGAGATCAACGGCAGGATGCTCGCCTACGAGGAGCTGCTGCGCTCGACCGAGGCGTTCATCTCGTCGAGCCAGCAGGTCGACCGCGGCGAGTGGCTTACCTTCGTCTCGTCGATCGCTTTGCAGAAACGATATCCCGGGCTCATCGGCACCGGCTTCATCCAGCGCGTGAAGCGCGAGGAGCTCGACGCATTTGTGGCGCAGCCCGACTCGCTCTACCCCGGCTCGGCGATCCATCCGGCGGGCGAGCGCAGCGAGTACTACCTCGTCCGCTTCGTCGAGCCGGTCGAGAGCAACCGTGCCGCGCTCGGTTACGACCTCCGGACGTCGGTGCCGCGGCGCCTCGCCCTCGACACCGCGCGAGACACGATCCGCCCCGTCATCTCCGACAAGATCGACCTCGTGCAGGACGAGGAGGCCAGCGCCGGCTTCGTCATGGTTTTTCCGGTGTTCGATCGCGAAGGGCATGCCGACCCCGCGTCGGATCAATTGTCGGGATTCATCGGCTGGGTCTACATCGCGGGGCGGTTCGACGAGCTGATGAAGAACCTGCCGCTCGACTCCAGAATGCCGCACTTCGCGGTGTACGACGGCGACGCGGCCGTCGATTCGCGCGTGCTCTATGTTTCCGGGCCGCGGCCTGCGGCTCCGGTCGCCGTCGCGCGCACCCAGACGATTCCCGTGTACGGGCGTCCCTGGACGATCGTGATCGAGGCGACCGCGAAGCAGCTGCAGGTCTCGGAGGATCGGCGCCCCGGTTTCGTCCTTGCGCTCGGCACGATTCTGAGCCTGATGAGCGCCGGCGTCGCCTGGGCGCTGGCGACGACACGACGCCGTGCGATCACGCTCGCCGACTCGATGACGACCGAGCTCCAGGCGAGCGAGAGGCGCGTCCGCTCGCTCGTCGAAGACGTCAACGACGGTATCTTCACCGTGAGGCCCGATGGATCGATCGACGTCGCGAACCCCGCTGCGAGCCGCCTCTTCGGCGTCGCGGCGGGCTCGCTCGCGGGACGACGGCTCTCCGAATTTCTTCCGGGAATCGACAACGAGCGCGTGAGTCCGGGAGCGCGCGAGACCGATGCCGTCCGCGGAGACACCGGACAGCCGTTCGAGGCGGAGATTTCCGTGAGCAGCATCGTCGCGCGAGGCGAGCCGCGGCGGGTCGTGATCGTCAGAGACGTCACCGAGCGGAAGCGCTCCGAGCGCGAGGCGCACCTGCTCGAACGCCTTTCGCTCAAGATCTCTCGTGCGCGGAGTCTCGACGAGGCGTTCACCGACGCGATTGCGGAGCTCTGCGAGATCGCCCGCTGGTCGTACGGCGAGGTCTGGGTTCCCGGCGACGCGGATCGGATTCACTGCAGCGCGATCTGGCATCGGGAGGATCCGCTTCTCGAGGCGTTCGCGCGCCAGCGTCGCGCGCTCGTGCTCGGGTCGGGCGAAGGGCTCGCGGGCCGGGTCCGCCGTTCGCGCGCTCCACTCTTCGTCCCTGACATGGAAGGCGACAAGACGATCGCCCAGACACCGGGTTTCGGCCTCGTCGGGTTTCGTGCTGCGCTCGCGGTGCCGGTCCTCGCCGATGACGAGGTAGTCGCGGTGATGACCTTCTTCGCGAGCAGCGCGACCGAGGAGATCGAACGCTACAGAAGGATCGTCGCGGCGACGGCGAGCCAGCTCGGCGCGGTGATTTTGCGCAAGCGCTCCGAGGACGCGCTCGCCGAGAGCCACAACGCGCTCCAGGCGGTGCTCAACGCCGCAACCGAGGTCGCGATCATCGCCACCGACCTCGACGGCGTCGTCGAGGTCTTCAACCGAGGCGCGGAACGGATGCTCGGCTTCGCGGCGAGCGAAGTCATCGGGCGGAACGCGATCGAGCTGATGCAGCGCTTCGAGGAGCTCCCGCGACGCGAAGACGAAATCCGCCGCGGCGGCACGGCGAAGCTGACCGGCTTCGACCTGCTCGTCGACAAGGCGCGGCGGGGGATCGTCGAGGAAAAGGAGTGGACCTACCGCAGGCGCGACGGGGAGAGCCTGACGCTCACCCTTGCCGTCAGCCCGCTCCGGAGCGCGCAGGGGGCGATCGTCGGATTCCTCGGCGTCGCCAAGGACATCACCCTCTGGAACCGGACGATCGAAGAGCTGGGTGCATCGGAGTCACGCGTCCGCTCGGTCATCCAGAACTCGCTCGGCGGCGTGATGACGATGAACCGGAAAGGCATCATCGAGTCGCTCAACCCCGCCGCCGAGACGATGTTCGGCTACAACGAGCGCGAGCTCGTCGGCCGTCACTTCTCCGTCCTGCTCGACGAGCCCGAGCAGCCCCCCGTCGAGATCCGCGACTCGAAGTACGCGCAGGCGATCGGGAGCGTGACCGACCTCGTCGGCAAGCGTCGCAGCGGCGACCGCTTCCCGCTCGAGATCGCGCTCTTCAGCTTCGACGAGGCGGCGCAGACCTACTATGCGGCGCACATGATGGACGTCTCCAAGCGCTACGAGGTGGACCGGATGAAGCACGACTTCGTCTCGACCGTGAGCCACGAGCTCCGCACGCCGCTGACCTCGATCCGCGGGGCGCTCGGCCTCGTTGCCTCCGGTGCTCTCGGAGAGCTGGGAGCGGAGGCGCGCGAGATGATCGGCGTCGCCGAGCGCAACAGCGTTCGCCTGATCCACCTGATCAACGACATCCTCGACATCGAGCGGCTCGAGAGCGGGCGGATGGAGATGGACCCGAAGCGCACGACGATGAAGTCGATCATCGAGCGCTCGCTCGAGAACGTCGCGACGATGGCCGACCAGGAGGGGATCGAGATCGAAGTCCGCAGTGACGACGGGATGCTTCTCGCCGACGAGGACCGCATCGTCCAGGTGCTCATCAACTACCTGTCGAACGCCATCAAGTTCTCACCGCGCGGCGGGAAGGTCACCGTCGCGAGCGAGCAGCTCGACGGCTGGATCGAATGTTCGGTCGAGGACCACGGGACCGGCATCAGCGCCTCCGCGCAGAAGAAGCTCTTCCAGCGCTTCGAGCGGGTCGACGCCTCCGATTCGCGCAGGCGCGGCGGTACCGGTCTCGGCCTTGCGATCTCCAAGGCGATCGTCGCGCATCACGGCGGCTCGGTCGGGCTTCGCAGCGCTGAGGGAGCGGGGAGCACCTTCTGGTTCCGGCTTCCCGCGGTCGCGGAACGCTCCTCGATCGAGGTAGTGGTCGTCGAGGACGACGAGCCGCTTCTCAAGGTGATCGAAACGCTCCTCCGCCGCGACGGCGTGGCGATCCGCACCGCCACGTCGGGACGCGGCGGCCTAACACTTATCGCCGACCGGACTCCCGACGTGCTGGTTCTCGACGTCGACATCCCCGACGGCGACGGGTACGAAGTGGTCGGCGAGCTCCGGCAGCACGAACGATGGCGCTCGATGCCATTGCTCGTCTACACCGGAGCCGACCTGACTTATGATCAGCGCAACCGCCTCAGGCTCGGCCCCACGAAGTTCCTGATGAAGTCGAAAGTGAACCACGAGGATCTAAGGGGAGCCGTGCGAGAGCTGCTGCGGCTTCCGGAGATCGCTTGAAGGCATTGATCATCGACGACGAGGACGACGTACGGCAGGTGGTGAGGCTCAGCCTCGGCCGGGTCGGCGGCATGGAAGTCGCCGATGCCTCGTCCGGTGCGGCGGGGGTCGTGCTCGCCGCCAGCAGCCACCCCGACTTCATTCTGCTCGACCTGATGATGCCCGAGATGGACGGGGTCGAGACGCTCGTGCGTCTTCGCGACGACTCCCGGACGGCGTCGATCCCCGTGATCTTCCTCACCGCGAAGGCTCTACCGTCGGAGATCGAGCGGCTGCGAAAGCTCGGCGCGCTCGACGTCGTCGTCAAGCCGTTCAACCCCATGACTCTCGCCGACGAGCTGCGGGCGATCCTCGGAGGGACGGAATGAACCCCGAATTTCTGGCCGAGCTCGCCGAGCAGTTCCGTGTGAGCGCGATCGAGCGCCTCGTGGTGATGCGCGAGCTCGTCGCGCGCTTCGACGCGAATCGCGCAGACAGGGAGACGCTGGTCCTCATCCATCGCCACTTCCATGGACTTGCGGGACTCGGCGGGACCTACGGCTTTCCGCGCGTGAGCGAGCTCGCCGCCGACGTCGAGAGCGCATGCGACGACGCCCTCGCGGCGGCCCCGGCCGACGACGCGTTCATCGCCCTGCTTCGGAGCGGGATCGAAGCGATCGGACGCGAAGTCGCGAAGAAGTAGTTAGTTTTTAGTTGTTAGTTGTTAGACAGGCAGCGAAGGCGGGAAGCTCAAAGGCTTGAAGTTGGAAGTTAGAACTTGAACGTTGAATCCAGAAGAGATCCTTTTCTGGATTCAACGTTCAACGTTCTAACTTCTAACTTCGAGTGCCAGCCTCGAACGTCTGACCACAATCGTCTAACAACTAACAACTCCCCCGCTCCCCCCGCGCTGCACTAAAATAGCGGCGCAATGATCATCTACCGCGGTCGTGTCTTCACTCCCGTCAGCGATCCGTTCGTCGACGGCGCGGAGCCTGCGTGGAAATACTTCCGCGGCGGCTACGTCGCCGTCGAAAAGGGGCGGATCGTCTCGGTCGGTGACTGGAAGACGAGGAGCGAGCGGATCGCCGGAGAGACGGTCGACTTCGGCTCCGAGAGCCTGATGACCCCCGGATTCGTCGATACCCACCTCCACGCGCCTCAGGTCGAGATGATCGGCTCGTACGGAGGGCACCTGCTCGAGTGGCTCGAGCGTTACACCTTTCCGACCGAATCGCGATTTGCCGACCCCGAGCACGCGCGCCGCGTCGGCTCGTTCCTCTTTCGCGAGCTGCTGCGCCACGGCACGACGATGGGGTTGATCTTCTCGACGATCCACCAGAAGGCGACCGAGATCTTCTTCGAAGAGGCGGAGGCGGCAGGGTTCCGCGGAATCATCGGCAAGACGATGATGGACCGCAACGCCCCCGAGTACCTGCTCGAGGATGCCGAAGCGTCGTACGAGGGAGCGAAGGCGCTCATCGAGAAATGGAGCAAGCACCCGACGCTCCGATACGCCATCACGCCGCGCTTCGCGCCGACGTCGACGCCGCGCCAGCTCGAGCTCGCCGGCAAGCTGAAGAAGGAACACCCGGAGTGCTACGTTCACTCGCACGTCTCCGAGAACCAGGCGGAGATCGCGTGGGTGAAGGAGCTCTTCCCCGAGGCGCCGAGCTACGTCGGGGTGTACGACCAGTACGGACTACTCGACTCGAAGACGATCCTCGCGCACGGCGTGCATCTGAGTGACGAGGAGATCGAGCTTCTCGCGGCGCGCGGCGGTCGCGTGGCGCACTGCCCCAACTCGAACCTGTTCCTCGGCAGCGGCCTGCTTCCGATGAAGCGGCTGCTCAAGGCGGGTGTGCTCGTCGGACTCGGGAGCGACATCGGCGCGGGAACGACTCCCTCGCCGTTCAACGCGATGGCCGACTGTTACAAGGTCCAGCAGATCCGAGGCGACGTCCTCAACCCGTTCCAGCTCTGGTATCTCGCAACCCTCGGCGGCGCGCGCGTACTCTCGCTCGACGACTGCACCGGGAGCCTCGAGGCGGGGAAGGACGCGGATTTCCTCGTTCTCGATCTCCAGGCGACACCGATGCTCGAGGCGCGCACGGTCCACGCCGAATCGATCGAAGATCTCCTCGCCGGGCTGATCTTCATCGGCGACGACCGGGTCGTGCGAAAGACGTTCGTCCAGGGGCGCGAAGTGTCCCGGAGAATCTGAAGTGGGTCGGCGCTCGTTGTATGCAGAGGGAGGATTCCATGACTAAGGCGATTCCGGTCGTGCTCGCGGCGTTGGCGCTGACGGGCTGCATGAAGTCGTATCCGCTGTGGGATCCGCCACCGCCGCAGCAGGAGCCGGCGCAGCCGGCTTCCGTGTCCGTCGAGGGCACAATCGTTTCGATCGACGAGGGAGACGAATCGTTCGAGCTCGAGGCGAAGAGCGGCGACTCCGAGGAGACGTATCGAGTCGAGCTCGGATCGAGCACGGTCGTCTTCCCGGCAGGCGCGCGCGACCGCGCGGCGACCGGAAGCGAAGGGATCGAGATGCTCGCCGAAGACGACGTGGTCGTCGTCAGCGGGCTGAAGATGGACGACGACGTGGTCCGGGCGCGCGAGGTGTCGATCGCGAAGCGCGAGGCCGGGGCGCACGCCCCGGCTCCGCCTGCCGTTCCGCTCTATCAGCCGCGCGACCGGGTGAGCGGCGTGATCCGCGCGGTCGACGCGCCCGCGGGAAGAATCGTGATCGATACCGTCGACCACGGCCCCATCGCGTTCTACGGCGACAGCGACACGCCCGTCTTCTACAAGGGAGTGATCTACCAGACCGCGAATCTCGAGATCGGCGACGATGTGACCGTGACGATCGGCTCGACTGACGAAGGCGATCCGGCGACCCCCTGGATCACCGCGATCGACGTCAACCGGAGCGCCTCGGGCGAGGGCGCGCCTCCGCCGGCGAAGGTGGCGATTCCGTCAACGCCGAAGCCGGACGTAAGTCTCGAAGCGATCGAGATCGACGGGACGGTGAAGCGCGTCGAGGCGCAGGGATTCGAGATCGAGGCCGAAGGCGGCGCGCTGCGCTACGTCACGGCCGACCCGCTGCTTCCGGTCGCTCCCGCAACCGTCGAGCGAGCGAGTCAGCTCGAGGTCGGGATGAAGATCCGGGTCCGCTGTCTCGAGGTGGGCGACCGCCTCGTGGCGCAGAAGATCACGATGCTCGAGTAGCGGTGGCGGGTCGACCGGACGATGACCGAAGCGCCGAGTCGTTCGCTCGACCCTGACTCGAGTCCCGACACGCTGACGAGGATACGGGTTGCCTTGCTCGTCGCCGCGAGCATCGCGTTCGCCCTGTTCCGTGTCTGGGCGCGCGCGCGGTCGGCGTGGGACTGGGACGAATCGCTTTTCGCGCTCGCGCTTCGCGACTTCGACGTCGTAAGGCACCATCCTCATCCCCCCGGCTTTCCGCTCTACATCGGGCTCGCGCGGCTCGTGTCGCTCGTCGTGCCGGGAGAGTTCGAGGCGCTGCGGGCGGTGAATCTCGCCGCGGGCGCGCTGCTCTTTCCGGTCGCGTTCTTCATGGCGCGATCGGTTGGGTTCGGATTCAATACCTCCTTTGCCGGTGCGATCCTGTTGTTCTCGGCGCCTAACGTCCTCTTCTTCGGGGCCGGCGCGTTCAGCGACGTGCCGTCGCTCGTCGTCTCGCTCGCCGCGGCGGGGATGCTTCTTCGCGGGCACTCGAGCCCGCGTGCGTTCGTGATCGGCATGGCGCTCGCCGGCGCGGCATCGTCGATCCGCGTTCAGAACGTGCTCGTCTGCGCGCTTCCGGCGCTGCTCGCGCTGGCTCTCTGCTGGCGCGCGTCGCGCCGTGCGGCGATCGCGGGGCTCGCGCTCGCGGCATTGATCGTCGTCGGGAGCTACGGCGGGGCGGTCGCCGCGACGGGCTCGTGGGAGAGCTACGCAGGCGCGGTGGAGAAGCACGGCGACTACATCGCGCGCGTCGACTCGTGGCGCAGCCCCGATCGGGCCGCGCTCGGCGAGGTCGCTGCGAGCGTCTTCGTCCTTCCGTTCCGCGGCGTGAAGCTTCCGGCGCTGCTCTCCGCGCTGGCACTGCTCGCGCTCGTCGACCTCGTCGCGCACAGGCACCGGCCGTCAGCGATCGTCGCGGGGATGTTTCTTCCGATGATGCTGTTCGCCACCTTCATGCTCGACCCGCACAGCATGCCGCGCTTTTCGATCGCATGGATGCCGTTTCACGCGATCCTCGCGGCGCGCGGCGCGGCGATCGTCGCCGCGATGGTGCGCTCGTGGTTGCACACGCCGGTCACGGAAGTGCAGTGGCTCGTCGCGGCGCCGCTGGCCCTCGCCATGGTGGCCCGCACGCTGCCTGCGCTTCAGATCGTGAGAACCACCGACTCGCCTCCGGTGGCGGCGATTCGCGAGGTCGCGCGCCTGCACGACCCGCGCACGACGACGGTCTGGGTGGTCGAGGGGGCGACCGCGGCGCTCGCCTGGCTCGAGCTCGGGCCCTACGGCGCCAGGTCAGCCGCGACGCTGAACGAGATTCCGATCGGGAGAGACGGCCGCGACGCGGTCGTGGTCGCCGAAGGCGAGATTTACGGCGCCGAGCGGGTGTTCCGCCGCGAGCGCGCGCCGTTCGACGGGCTGGCGCGGAAGCGGTTCTTCGAGGTGTCGATCGTTCCCGTCGAGTCGATCGTCCGTTTCGGCGACGGCTGGTTCGATCCCGACGAGGGAGACGGGCCGACCGCGCGTTGGATGGGAGGCGCGTCGCGCATGACCCTCGGCGCGAGCGCAAAAGAGCGCACCGTCACGCTCCACCTCCGTCTTCCGCGCGAGACCGGCGCGGCGTGCAGCGTGGAAGTTGCACACGACGGCGAGGTCGTCACGCGGCGACTGCCGAGCGCCACAGTGTTCGAGTTCGACGTCGACATCCCGCTCGCTCCGGGCGACACCCAGCACGAAATCGCGATCCGCGTCGACCGTACCTTCCGCCCCGTCGACCTCGAGCCAGGATCGACCGACACTCGGGACCTGGGGCTGCGGTTGTTGGGGATGGAGGTCAGGTAGGAGCAAGGTGAACGGCGAAAGGCGACAGGCGATGAGTAGGCGACAGCGACCGGCGAATGGTGTGCTCCTGCCTGCTCATCGCCTCTCGCCTATCGCCTCTCGCCTACGTCTTTGCCAGGTACCGCCCTGTCACGCTCTCCTGGTTCGCCGCCAGCTCGCGCGGGGTTCCGGTGGCGATGACGTAGCCGCCGCCGTCGCCTCCCTCGGGGCCGAGCTCGATCACCCAGTCGCTCGCCTCGATCATCTGCAGGTTGTGCTCGATCACCAGCACGGAGTTGCCGTGCGCGATGAGGTCGCGGAAGGTGCCGAGAAGCTGGCGCACGTCCTTCGTCGAGAGGCCCGTCGTCGGCTCGTCGAAGAGGAAGAGCCGGCGCGCCTTCGTCTTCTCCGTGCCGACGAGAAACGACGCGAGCTTGAGGCGCTGCGCCTCGCCGCCCGAGAGCGACGCCGTCGACTGGCCTAACCGCAGGTAGCCGAGCCCGACCGAGCGGAGCGCGTGGAGACGCTTGAGGATCTTCCGCTTGTCGACGAAGAAGCGGAACGCGTCGTCGATCGTCATCTTGAGGATGTCGTCGGCGTTCGCTCCCTTGTAGCGGACCTTCAGCACGCGATCGCCGAAGCGCTTTCCGTCGCACTGGTCGCACGTCACCTCGATGTCGGCGAGGAACTGCATGTCGATCACGACCGTGCCGGCTCCCTCGCAGGTGTCGCAGCGCCCGCCGGCGGTGTTGAAGGAGAACATCCCCGGCGTGATCCCCTCGAGCTTCGCCCCGGTCGTCTCCGCCATGAGCTGTCGGATCTCGTCCCACGCCTTCACGTAGGTCGCAGGGTTCGAGCGCGCGGAGCGGCCGATCGGTGACTGGTCGACGAGCTGGATGTCGTCGATTTGCGCGACTCCTTCGAGCTTCCGGTACGAGCCGACGTCGAGGCCCGGAACGCCGCGGAAGTGCCGCTGGTAGCCGTTGAAGAGGCAGTCGCGGATCAGTGTCGACTTGCCCGATCCCGACACGCCCGCTACGCAGACGAGGCGGTCGAGCGGAATCTCGACGTCGACGTCCTTGAGGTTGTGGCTGTTCGCGCCGAGGACACGGATCGAGTTCGAGCCATCGACGGGACGGCGTCCGCGCGTTGCGCGCGGCTCCTCGTCGGAGGTGACCGGCGGCTCGTCGATGACTTCGTTCGCCTGCCGCGTTTCCCACTCGGCGACGCCGCCGGTCCAGACGAGCCTGCCGCCGAGCTCGCCCGCGCCCGGCCCCAGCTCGACGATCTCGTCGGCGCCGCGGATCACGAGCGGATCGTGCTCGACGACGACGACCGTGTTTCCGGCATTGCGAAGCCTGTGCAGCACGGTCAGAAGGCGCGAGCTGTCGCGCGCGTGGAGCCCGACCGTCGGCTCGTCGATGACGTAGAGCGTCTCGGTCAGGCCGCTGCCTAACGCAGCCGCGAGGTTGATCCTCTGCGCCTCGCCTCCCGAGAGCGTCCGCGTCTGCCGGTCGAGCGTCAGGTACGAGAGCCCGACTTCGTCGAGGTAGACGAGCCGGTTGAGGACTTCGCGGCGGAGATGCCCTGCGACTTCCTCCTCGCGCTTCGTCATCGGCAGGTACTCCCAGAAGCGCCTCGCCGCACCGACGTTCATCGAGAAGATCGACGCGATGTTCTCGCCGCGGAAGCGGACGTTGAGCGCCTCGGGGCGGAGCCGGCTTCCCTTGCAGGTGGTGCAGCTCTCGTAGCTCCGGAACTTCGCGAGCTTGACCCGGACGTGAATCTTGTATTTCTTCGTCTCGAGCCACTCGAAGAAACCCTTGATGCCGTACCACGTGCCGCGACCGCTGTAGACGACGTCCCATTCCGCGGGCGTCAGGTCCTTCACCGGCACGTTCATCCGCACCTTGTGTTTTGCCGCCGCCTTCTTCAGGTCGTCGTAGCAGTCCTGGTAGCCCTCCGAGTTCCAGGGGGCGACTGGCATCTCGTCGAGCTTCATCGACCGGTCGGGAATGACCTTTTCCATGTCGATGCCGATGATGCGGCCATAGCCCTGGCAGCTCTCGCACGCGCCGAGCGGCGAGTTGAACGAGAAGAGGTGCGGGGTCGGGTCCTGAAACTCACGGCCGCAGCTGTCGCAGGAGAAGCGTGACGAGAAGCGATGGCTTTCCCAGCCCTTGGGCGTGTCTTCGAGGACGTTCACGAGGCCGCGCGCGATCGAGAACGACTGCTCGATCGCCTCGGCGACGCGCCCGCGGTCTCCCTCCTTCACCACGAGCCGCGCCACGACGACGTCGACGAAGGTCGTGTCGCCGAGCTCGAACGAGGTCAGGTCCTCGACCTTGCCGTCGACCCAGATCCGGAAGAAGCCCCCTTTGATGAGCTGCGCCACGACGACGTCGCGGTGGTCAGCTTCGAAGAAGAGCGGCGCGGCGATGACGACGCGCGCGCCGTCGAGCGACGACATGACCTTCGACGTGACCGATTCGGGGCTCTCGCGATGCACCTGGTGATCGCAGTCGGGACACCAGGTCTCGCCGCACCAGGTGAGGAAGAGACGGACGTAGTCGGCGAGCTCGGTGGCCGTGGCGACGGTGGAGCGGGCGTTCTTGACCGTGTTGCGCTGCTCGATCGCGATCGCCGGAAGGATGTTCTCGATCTCGTCGACGTCGGGGCGCTCCATCCGCTCGAGGAACTGGCGGACGTAGGTCGACATCGATTCGACAAAGCGGCGCTGACCCTCGGCGTAGAGGGTGTCGAAGGCGAGCGACGACTTGCCCGATCCCGACACCCCGGTGATGACCGTGAGGCGGCGGTGGGGGATGTCGACATCAACTCCCTTGAGGTTGTGGGTACGCGCTCCGCGGATGCGGATCGATTGCGCGGTCATCGGCCCTTACGCAAACGTCTCCCGGGTGTCCAAATTTCCGGCGGCAATTTGTGACGCTCTGCTACAGCTCCCGGTGAGCGGCGAGCCGCCGGCGCGTGATTGGAGGTACTGCCGATCCCCGTCGCACGGCGCCAGACTGATCAAGGACCGGTTTCCCCCGT
Organism: Thermoanaerobaculia bacterium; assembly: GCA_041671505.1. Taxonomy (GTDB): domain Bacteria; phylum Acidobacteriota; class Thermoanaerobaculia; order Gp7-AA8; family Gp7-AA8; genus JACPDH01. The sequence continues at coordinate 41,479 of JBAZBK010000027.1, forward strand.
TGCGAGAGGGAGCCGCGGAGGAGGCGGAAATGCTCACGGAGCTGTTGTTCGTCCCGATCGTTCTCGCGATCATTGCGATGATCTTCGTCGTGGTCGACTACCGCACCGCGCTCCGCGAGTGGACCGCTCCGCGCCAGGCGATCTGCCCCCGCGACGATACTCCGGTGACCGTGCAGGTCGACTTCCGGTCGGCGGCGCGGACCGCCGCATTCGGAATGCCGGTCCATGTCAGGCTCTCAGGTTGCTCGCACTGGCCCGAGCGGGCCGGCTGCGACCAACGCTGCCTGCGCCAGATCTCGCCGACCCACACGGCGGTGGCGAAGACGGCGTAGGTTCGTAGCAAAGGCGTCCCGCCTTTGCCGCGGCGCGAAGCGACGCATGGATCCGACGTCGAACGAGGTGCACCCCGATGAACGCAGCTCGTTCGAGTTGTCGTCCTGAGGAGCGACCCCGCGAAGCGGGGGAGCGACGAAGGACCTCTCAGGCTTCTACTGTCGTGCCACGGCCCGAAAACCTCGCGCTGGAACTCGATGGTAGAAGCCTGAGAGGTCCTTCTCCCGCTTCGCGGGATCAGGACGACAAGTCGTTCGGGCGGTGCCGGCTGCTTCGTCCTGCCTGAACGCGCGGCAACCTTGCGCCTCTCCGCGGCGCCGCAACGGCCGGAGGCCGTTGCCACTACCCCTCTCCTCCGACTTTTTCCGCTTTGCGGTAAACTCCGCGCGATCAGTCCGGGGAGGGGTTTGTGGCATCCGCGGGGTGCCCGAACGCGTTCTCTCCTTGTGTCGCCATATCGGCAAATCAGGAGACGCTCATGTCGAAAAACTACGATGTCGTCGTGCTCGGCGCAGGCCCGGGCGGTTACGTCGCCGCGATTCGAGCCGCGCAGCTCGGCCTCAAAGTCGCCGTCGTCGAGAAGAAGTACTGGGGAGGCGTCTGCCTCAACGTCGGTTGCATCCCGTCGAAGGCGCTCCTGCGGAACGCCGAGGTCGTCCACACGATCTCGAAGGAAGCGAAGACCTACGGCGTGAAGATCGAAGGCACCGTTTCGTTCGATTACAGCGAGGCCTTCAGGCGCTCGCGAAAGGTCTCCGACCAACTCGTCAAGGGCGTCCACTTCCTGATGAAGAAGAACAAGATCGACGAGATCGACGGATGGGCCACCTTCACCGGCCCGAACGCAATGTCGATCGAGCTCAACGGCGGCGAGAAGGACGCGGTGACCTTCAAGCACTGCATCATCGCCGCGGGAGCGACGACGCGCCTGCTGCCTGGCTCGAAGCTGTCCGAGCGCGTCGTGACCTACGAAGAACAGATCATGGAAGACAAGCTCCCGAAGTCGATCGTCATCGTCGGCGCGGGAGCGATCGGAGTCGAGTTCGCGTACGTGATGTCGAACTACGGCGTCGACGTGACGATCGTCGAGTTCCTCGATCGCGTCGTCCCGCTCGAAGATGAGGAGATCTCGGCCGAGCTGGCAAAGCACTACCGCCGCGCGGGAATCAAGGCGCTCGTCTCGACGCGCGTCGACAAGATCGAGGACACCGGCTCGGGCGTCCGCGTCCACGTGACGGACCTCAAGACCAACTCCACGGCGGTGATCGAGGCGGAGAAGGTCATGCAGGCGATCGGCTTCAAGCCGCGCACCGAAGGCTACGGGCTCGAGAAGACCGGCGTGAAGGTGAACGAACGCGGCGCGATCGAGATCGACGCGAAGATGCGCACCAACGTCCCGCACATTTACGCCATCGGCGACGTCACGGCGAAGCTGATGCTTGCGCACGTCGCCGAGTCGATGGGCGTGATCGCGGCGGAGAACATCGCCGGCGCGCCGACGATCGAGCTCGACTACGTGATGATGCCGCGCGCGACCTACTGCCGCCCGCAGATCGCAAGCTTCGGCTGGACCGAGAAGCAGGCGCGCGAGAAGGGCTTCGACGTCAAGGTCGCCAAATTCAACTTCATCGCGAACGGCAAGGCACTCGGCCTCGGTGAGGGAATCGGCTTCGTGAAGCTGATCTCCGACGCGAAGTATGGAGAGCTGTTAGGCGCACACCTGATCGGCCCCGAGGTCACCGAGCTTTTGCCCGAGCTGACGCTCGCGCAGAAGTGGGAGCTTACGGCCGAGGAAGTCGCGCGCAACGTCCACGCGCACCCGACGCTGAGCGAAACGATCAAGGAAGCGGCGCACGGGCTCATCGGACACATGCTCAACGGGTAGGGCAGGCGAGAGGCGATAAGAAGGCCAAAGGCCAGAGGCCAGAGGCCAAAGCAGGCATGTGGCGGCTCGCGCCGAGTCTGGCCGCGGCAGCGGCCACGTCTAATTAGCCCCGCCCGTAAGGGCGGGGAATGCGAAGAAAGAGAAATTCAAACGGCCGCGGAAGCGGCCGTTTCTGTTTGTCCCGTGCGTGAGCGCGGGACGCCCTGTCGCCGCTCACGCGGCTCATGGAGACGATGGACCGTCACAACCCCCGCGCTCACGCGCGGGGCTATTCAGAATGCGGCCGCTTCCGCGGCCGCGGGACGGCGACGAGGGTACGCGCTGCTCCGACGGACCGGCGTCGCGCAGCGACGCAACATCGGTAGCCCCCGGCTTCAGCCGGGGGTGACGGCGACCGCGCGTACCGACGGCGCCGCTTCAGCGTCGCGACACCACGAACGCCAACGCCCGACGCCGTGTTCTTCCCTCCGGAGGCCACGCATGAACCCGATTCGCTCCGCGATCTTCGACATCTCGTCCGACATTCGCTACGTCGCGACGTACCTCGGCAGCGAACTCGAATACTCACAGCGCCCCGATCTTGCCGGCGCGAGCAGCGCGGAGTCGGACAAGTACGAGGAGCTCATCGTCAACCCGACGCTCCTCAAGCTCGTCACGCAGCGTGGCAACATCGACTGTGGAGGTGCCGCGTTCGTCATCATCCGCTACGGCAATTTCTGGGAGATCGTCGTGCCAGTCGGGGAAGGGCACGTCTCGGTCGGCGTCGAGGCGACCGCGGACGTCACCGTGATCGCCGGGCGGGTGGTTGGGGCCGCGAAACGCTGAACGGGTACCGCGGAGCGAAAACCGGAATGTCGAATGAAGAATGTCGAATGAAGAATGAAGAAAGGTGAGCCTCGCGGGACTCTGCAGGTCGCACTACGTTCTTCATTTCTCATTCTTCATTCGACATTCTCCATTTCGGTTTCCTGCCGTTTGACGCGAGTTGACCGGGATGCGAATGATTCCGCTTTCCTACTTCTCCGTCCGAAGCCTGCTGTGCCTGAATCCATAGGTGAAATAAATCGCGGCACCGATCAGGAGCCACCAGAAGAAGCGCATCCACGACGACGGCGGGAGGTAGTAGATCAGGCCCGCGCACGAGAGAACGCCTAACCCGGGAACCAGGTACGGGCCGAACGGAACGCGGAACGGGCGCACGCGGTCGGGGTCCTTCACGCGGAGGATCGTGATCCCGATGCAGACGAGGATGAACGCGAAGAGCGTCCCGATGTTCGTCAGGTCGACCATCGCGTCGAGCGGGGTGATCGCGGAGGTCACGCCGACGAAGACGCCGGTCATGATCGTCGTCACGTGCGGCGTTCCGTACTTCGGGTGGATCTTCGCGAACGACTTCGGGAGGAGCCCGTCGCGCGCCATCGCGAAGAAGATTCGCGGCTGGCCGAGCTGGAAGACGAGCAGCACCGCGGTCGACGCGACGACCGAGCCGAACGCGACGACCGCGACCATCCAGTCGGGCATCGCCGCGTAGCGCATTGCGAGGGTGAGAGGCTCGGCCTGCTCGCTCGCGACCGTCGCCTTGAGCGCGCCGTACGGGATCATCCCGGTGAAGACCGCGGCGACGCCGATGTAGATGACCGTGCAGATGATGAGCGAGCCCATGATGCCGATCGGCATGTCGCGCTGCGGGTTCTTCGTCTCCTCGGCCGTCGTCGAGAGCGCGTCGAAGCCGATGTAGGCGAAGAAGATGATCGCCGCCCCGGCGAACACGCCGTGGAAACCGTTCGGCATGAACGGCGTCCAGTTCGCCGGCTTCACGAACTTCACGCTGGCGATGACGAAGAACGCGAGCACGACGAGTTTGACGACGACCATGCCGAGGTTGAAGTTCGCCGACTCGCGGACTCCCCAGACGAGGATGACCGTGAGCAGCGCCACGATGCCGAAGGCGAGGATGTTGAAGACGATCGGGATGCCGGCGATGTGAGGCGCCGCCGCGACGACTTCGGGCATGCCGCGCATCGCGGTCGTGTAGTCGATCACGATCCAGTCGGGTAGATGGATCCCGAAGCCCTTGAGGAGCGTGTTGAAGTAGTTCGACCAGGAGATTGCGACGGCGACGTTCCCGATCGCATACTCGAGGATCAGGTCCCAGCCGATGATCCACGCGACGAGCTCGCCGAGCGTGCCGTAGGCGTAGGTGTAGGCCGAGCCTGAGACCGGCACCATCGCCGCGAATTCCGAGTAGCAGAGCGCGGTGAGCGCGCAGACGAACGCGGTCAGCACGAACGAGAGCATCAGCGCGGGGCCTGCTCCGGGGCGCAACGAATCGCCCGCGGCGGCTGTGCCGACCGTGGCGAAAATGCCGGCGCCGATGATCGCGCCGATGCCGAGCGCGATCAGGTTGATCGGCCCGAGCGCCTTCTTGAACTGATGCCCCGTCTCGTGTGTGTCGCTGATGAGCACATCGAGCGACTTCGTCTTGAAGAGCTGGTTGAGCGGCATCGGGAAATCATAGGGCGAATTGAGGATGGAGAATCGAGAATTGAGAGGGGGCGGCTAGTGGCGGAGGCCTCCGGCCTCCGCGCCACGGCCGGAGGCCGCGGCCACTAGCCTGCCGGCGCGACTTCGCCTGCCTCCCCCTTCTTCGGCCACACGAACGACGCGGCGATCGAGGCGGCCAGCAGCAGCGTGACGACCACGAGCGAGACGCCGATCGGGATCTTGTAGACGTCGATGATCAGCATCTTCGTTCCGACGAAGACGAGCACGAGCGCGAGCCCGATCTTCAGGAGATGGAACTTCTCCATCACTCCGACGAGGCAGAAGTAGAGGGCGCGGAGCCCGAGGATCGCGAAGACGTTCGAGGTGTAGACGATGAACGGATCCGACGTCACCGCGAAGATCGCCGGGATCGAGTCGACCGCGAAGACGAGGTCGGTCGCCTCCACCGCGACGAGCACCATGAAGAGCGGAGTCGCGAGCAGTTTCCCGTTCTCACGCGTGAAGAAGTTCGGCCCGTTCTGCACGGTCGTCGCCGGGATGATCCGCTTGAAGAAGCGGAAGATCGGGTTCTTCTCCGGCTCGACCGACTCGTTCCGCTGGACGAGCAGCTTGATGCCGGTGACGACGAGCAGCGCGCCGAAGATGTAGATCACCCAGTGGAACTTCGCGAGAAGCGCCGCGCCCGCGAAGATGAAGATCGCGCGCATGACGAGCGCGCCGAGGACACCCCAGAAGAGGACGCGGTGCTGGTACTTCGGTGGCACCGCGAAGACCGAGAAGATGACGAGGAAGACGAAGACGTTGTCGACCGAGAGCGCCTTTTCAATCAGGTAGCCGGTGAGGAACTCCATCCCCTTCTGCGCGCCGAAGAGCTTGTAGACGCCGAAATTGAAGACGAGCGCGAGCGTGATCCAGACGAAGGTCCAGCCGAGCGCTTCCTTGAACCGCACCTCGTGCGCCTTCCGGTGAAAGACCCCGAGGTCGAGCGCCAGCATCGCGAGGATGAAGGCGGTGAACCCTCCCCAGAGCAGGGGAGAACCGATTGACGTGAGTTCCATGGGATTTCGCTCCTGAGTTGATGCGGACCGGCGCCGATGCGGCGCGCGGCCGGGGATGCGAGGAAGATAGGGCAGGATTTTTGATAGGTCTAATTGATTGTTTGAGTCAGTTAGATTGTAAAAAACGAACGATTCCGGGTCGCGTAGCGACCGCCGAGCTTAGCCCCCGGTCCCGCGGAGCGGGACCGGGGGCGGGAGCGTTGAATTGAGTCGCGCCGCGTAGCGGCGCCGGAGTTGTGGCGCCGCTATGCGGCGCGCGAACGACGCGAATCCGCACCCCCCGGTGGCCGGCCCTTCGGGCGCGGCCACCGGGGGCAAAGATCGGCCGTCGCTACGCGACGCGGCCCTTCGCCTCGCGACTGCGCGGCCCTGGAATTGCGAATCGCCCTTCGACACCTTGACGCGCCGCTTCGCACCGCCGCGAAAGCTTTGCTTGCGCATTCCACAGCACTCGCTGCCTGCTTTGACCTTTGGCCTATGGCCTCTGGCCTGCCTCATCTGTGATCTGCATCCTTTGACCTTTAACCTGCAGTTTGATATCACCGCGGCGGAGGTCTCCCGCATGTCCCACGCCCCATCCAACGAGCCGCTCAAGCGCACCCCGTTGTTCGAAGTCTGCCAGGAAGCCGGAGGGCGGATGATCGACTTCGGCGGCTGGGAGCTGCCGGTTCAGTTCACAGGAATTCTCGAGGAGCACGCCGCGGTGCGCGAGCGCGCCGGCCTCTTCGACGTCTCGCACATGGGCGAGATCCTCGTCCGCGGCCCGCAGGCCGAGGCGTTCCTGCAGAAGTGCACCTGCAACGACGTCGCGAAGCTCTCCGACGGTCGTATCCACTACACCGGCCTTCTCTATCCGACCGGCGGCTTCGTCGACGACATCCTCATCTACCGCAACAGCGCGACCGACTACTTCGTCGTCGTCAACGCCGCGAACACCCCGAAGGACTACGCCTGGTTCGTCGAGCAGTCGAAAGGCTTCGACGTCACGGTCGTCAACGCGAGCGCCGACTACGCGCAGATGGCGCTGCAGGGCCCGCTCGCCGAGAAGATCCTTCAGCCGATGACTTCGGTGAAGCTTGCGGACATCAAGTACTACCGCTTCGCGAAGGGCGAGGTCTGTGGCGTTCCGGCGATCGTCTCGCGCACAGGCTACACCGGCGAGGACGGCTTCGAGATCTACGTCGCTCCCGCCGCGGCCCCGGCGATCTACAGGAAGATCCTCGCCGACGGCAAGCCACTCGGCTGCGTTCCGATCGGCCTCGGCGCGCGCGACACGCTGCGCCTCGAGTCGAAGATGGCGCTCTACGGCAACGACATCGACAAGGACCACACGCCGCTCGAGGCCGACCTCGACTGGATCGTCCGGCTCGACAAGGGCGACTTCAATGGCAGTGACGTCCTGAAGAAGCAGAAGGCCGAAGGGCTGACGCGCAAGCTCGTCGGATTCGAGATGGTCGACCGCGGAATCGCGCGCCACGAGTACCCGGTCGTCGAAGGTGGCAAAGAGGTCGGCGTCGTCACGTCGGGCACCCATTCGCCCACGTTGAAAAAGTCGATCGGACTCGCGTATCTTCCTCTGCGGATGTGTGATGTGGGCACGGAGTTCTCCGTGCTCGTACGTGGGAAAGAGACGAAGGCACGCGTGGTGCCGACCCCGTTCTACAAGAGATCAAAATAGCCGGCCGCCGCTACGGCGGGACGAGCAAGGAGTGACGATGGCACCCGAGGACAACCGCTACGCGAAGAGCCACGAGTACGTTCACGTCGAAGGTGGAATCGCAACGGTAGGGATCACCGATTATGCGCAAAAGGAGCTGGGCGACGTGGTGTTCGTCGAGCTTCCGCAGGTCGGATCACAGGTCGAGGCGAATGAGGAGTTCGGCAACATCGAGTCGGTCAAGGCCGCCTCGGAACTCTTCGCGCCGGTGAGCGGCGAGGTCGTCGAGGTCAACGAGGAGCTCGCCTCGCGCCCCGAGCTGGTCAACACCGACGCGTTCGGCGACGGATGGATGATGAAGGTCAAGCTTTCGGCCCCCGAAGAGCTCGATGCGCTGATGTCGGCCGAAGAGTACGAAGAGTACGTCGAGAAGGAAGCGGGTCACTAACGACAAGGCCGCGGGTGTGGCGCAGACACTCCTGTCTGCGCGCGGTGCGAAGCGCCGCCCGGTCGTACCGGTACACTTCGGGGTCGTCTACGACGACGCGCAGGCAGGAGTGCCTGCGCCACATCGTCATTGCCCGTTGCAAATGCTCCGCTTCGCTCGGAATGACAGCTGCTCATGCGCACACTCCTGAGCGAGATGTCTTAAGTCCAACCCCAACCCGAGGAGCCTGCCTTGGAAACGAAACCGATGCGCTACATCCCGAACGCCGAACAGGACGTTCGGGAAATGCTCGAGACGATCGGGGTCGACTCGATCGACCGCCTCTTCGACTCGCTGCCGAAGGACGTGAAGCTCGACCGATTCCTCGATGTACCCGGCCCCTGGTCGGAGATCGAGATCCGCCGCTCGCTGACGACGATGGGCTTCCGCAACGTCCGGGTCGACGACAAGCCGTCGTTCCTCGGCGGCGGCGTCTACATGCACCATCAGCCCGCATGCATCGACCAGATGCTCCTGCGCGGCGAATGGCTCACGGCCTACACGCCCTACCAGCCCGAAGTCTCGCAGGGAACGCTGCAGTCGATCTTCGAGTACCAGACGCACCAGAGCCTGCTGACCGGGCTCGACGTCGCCAACGCATCGCTCTACGACGGGTCGACGGCGTTCGTCGAAGGCGTTCTGCTCGCGCAGCGCGTGGCGGCGAAGAAGAACAAGGTTCTCGTCGCGAAGTCGATTCACCCGATGTACCGCGAGACGCTCCGGACTTACGTGCAGAATCTCGGGCTCGAGATCGTCGAGATCGGGATGGCGGCAGACGGCCGCGTCGACCTCGCCGCGATGAAGGCGGCGTGCGACGAGCGGACCTTCGGCATCGCGATCCAGTCGCCGAACTTCTTCGGCGTGCTCGAGGATTACGACGCCGTTCGTGAAATCGCCGACGCCGCGAAGGCGGCGAAGATTGCGGTCGTCGCGGAAGCGAGCTCGTTCGGCATCGTCTCGCCTCCCGGAGCGCACGGCTTCGACATCGCGGTCGGCGAAGGGCAGGCGTGGGGCATCCCGATGTCGTTCGGCGGCCCGTACGTCGGCTTCATGGTCGTCCGCGACGAGCTCAAGCGGCACATGCCGGGACGCCTCGTCGGTGAAACGATCGACGTCGACGGAAAGAAGGCGTACGTGCTGACGCTCGCGACGCGCGAGCAGCACATCCGGCGCGCGAAGGCGACGTCGAACATCTGCACGAACCAGGCGCTCATCGCGCTTGCAGCGAACATGTACCTGTCGCTGCTGGGACGGGCCGGCCTCCGGGAGGTCGCGAGCCAGTGCCTGCAGAAGGCGGCCTACCTGAAGAGCAAGCTTGCCGCCACGGGCAAGGTCGAGTTCCCCTTCTCCGGTCCCGTCTACAACGAGTTCACGATTCGCACGAAGCGGCCCGCGCGCGAGCTTCTCGCGGCGCTGGCCGGCGAGGGAATCCTCGGTGGCGTCGCGCTCGACACCTGGTATCCCGACAGACCGAACGACTACATCGCGGCCGTGACCGAGATGAACAGCGCAGCCGACATCGACCGCTACGCCGCGGCGATCGCGAAGGCGCTGTAAGGAGCCGACGATGAGCGAAAAGACGAACACCGAAACCGCCGCCGCTCCGAAGTCGACGAGCTTTCACAACACCGCCGAGGAGCTGATCTTCGAGCGCTCGCGCACGGGCCGCAAGGGATACCAGTTTCCCGAGCTCGACGTGAAGGAAGAGATGCTCGAGTCGCTGCTTCCGGGGAGCCTGCTCCGTGAAGACATCGAAGGAGAGACGGAAGTCTCCGAAGTCGACGTGATCCGGCACTTCACGCGCCTCTCGAAGCTGAACATGTCGATCGACTCCGGGCTCTACCCGCTCGGCTCCTGCACGATGAAGCACAACCCACGCATCAACGAGGCGATGGCGCGGCGCGAAGGCTTCGCCTACAGCCACCCGCTGCAGCCGGAGCACCAGGTGCAGGGGTCGCTCGAGCTCATCTGGCAGCTCGAGCAGACGATGATGGAGATCTTCGGGATGCCGCGCGTGACGCTGCAGCCGGTCGCGGGAGCGCACGGCGAGCTGACGGGCATCCTGATGGTGCGCAAGGCGCTGGCGAAGCAGGGCAACGCGCGCAAGGTGATCCTGATCCCCGATTCCGCGCACGGCACGAACCCGGCGTCGGCCGCCTTCGCCGGCTACACGACGAAGGAGCTGAAGTCGAACTCGCACGGCACGCTCGATCTCGACCTGCTCGAGCGCGAGGTGACCGAGGACGTCGCCGCGCTCATGCTAACGGTGCCTAACACCCTCGGCGTGTTCGAGGGGCAGATCGTCAAGATCGCCGACATCCTTCATCGCAAGGGAGCGTTCCTCTACTGCGACGGCGCGAACCTCAACGCCTTCGTCGGCGTGGCGCGGCCCGGTGACATGGGGATCGACGTCATCCACTCGAACCTGCACAAGACCTTCTCGACGCCTCACGGCGGCGGCGGCCCCGGCGCCGGCCCGGTCGGCGTCGCGAAGTCGCTCGTGCCGTTCCTTCCCGCTCCGACGATCGAGCGGCGCGACGACGGGACCTTCTACCAGGACTTCAACCGCCCCGACTCGATCGGCCGCGTCAGGGCCTGGAACGGCAACTTCGGCGTCCTCGTCCGCGCGCTCACCTACATGCGCTCGATGGGCGGCGAGGGGATGCGCCGCATGGCGGAGATCGCGGTCCTCAACGCGAACTACATCCGCGCGCGGCTCAAGAATGCCTATCACCTCCCGTACAGCGACCCGTCGCTGCACGAGGTCGTCTTCGACGACAAGAATCAGCTCGTGAACGACGTCCACACGCTCGACATCGCGAAGCGGCTGATGGACTTCGGCTTCCACCCGCCGACCATCTACTTCCCCCTGATCGTCCCCGGCGCGCTCATGATCGAGCCGACCGAGAGCGAGCCGAAGGAAGAGCTCGACGCCTTCTGCGACGCGATGCTCGCCATCGCACGCGAAGCCGCCGAAACTCCCGAGCTCGTGAAGTCGGCCCCACACACCACCCCGGTGCGCAGGCTCGACGAGGCGAGAGCGGCAAGGCAGCCGATTTTGAAGTGGACGCCGAAGGCGTAGGTTCCAACTACGATCCGAAACGACGAACGGGCGGCCAGGGGCCGCCCGTTTTGCGTTAGGCGACGCTCAAGCCCTGGGCCGGATTCGCGTTTGCGGTGAGGCCACGGAAACCGAAATGAAGAATGTCGAATGCGGAATGAAGAATTGAGAAACGAGGCTGCCGATCGCGCGGAGTCCCTTTCTTCATTCCTCATTCTTCATTCGACATTCTCCATTTCGGTTTCTTGAAGATCACCCACTGCTGAACCCGAGAACCCAAGTCGCTCGAACTGCGAAGCTCAGTTCGTCCCCACCCGCGTCCCCCACGGCAACGTCCCCTTCGTGCATGCCTGCACGACCTTGCCCGGCAGCGGGTGGTCGAGCCAGGGGGCGATGACGCGGGCGGCAGCGATGAGCTTGTCGAGATCGACGCCGTGCTCGATGCCGAGGCTGTCGAAGAGATAGACGAGATCCTCGGTTGCGACGTTGCCCGACGCGCCCGGCGCGTAGGGGCAGCCGCCGAGACCGCCCGCCGACGCGTCGAAGACGGTGATGCCGAGCTCGAGCGCGGCGAGCGTGTTGGCGACGGCCATGCCGCGCGTGTCGTGAAAGTGCATCGCGAGCCGGTCGCGCGGGATGACCTGCGTGACGAGATGCAGCAATCCCTGGACCTGCATCGGCGTGCCGACGCCGATCGTGTCGCCGATCGAGACTTCGTAGCAGCCGAGGTCCATGAGCCGCGCGGTGACTTCGAGCACCTTCTCGGGCGCGACCTCTCCCTCGTACGGGCAGCCGCAGGCGCACGAGACGTAGCCGCGGACGCGGATCCCTTCGTCACGCGCGCGCAGGGCGACGGGAGTAAAGGCCTCGAACGATTCGTCGATCGTCATGTTGATGTTGCGCTTCGTGAACGACTCGGAGGCGGCCGTGAAGATGGCGATCGACTTCGTTCCGCAGGCGATCGCCCGCTCGAGCCCGGTCCAGTTAGGGACGAGCATCGGATAGTCGACGCCGTCGCGCTTCGCGACCTTCTCGTAGACCTCCGCCGAGTCGGCCATCTGCGGAACCCACTCCGGGCGGACGAAGGCGCCCGATTCGACGGTGCGAAGCCCGGCGTCGGCGAGCGCCTCGATGAAGGCCACCTTCACGTCGAGCGGAATCGTCACCTTCTCGTTCTGAAGGCCGTCGCGGGGGCCGACCTCGACAATCCGCACGCGGTCGACGCCGATCTTCATGGCTCCTCGGCGGTGCGCGTGAGCGCGATGAGGTCGTCGGGAGGCTGAACCATTTCGCCCGCCTTGCAGCGGATCTCCTCCACGGTGCCGTCGTACGGAGCCATGATCTGGTGCTCCATCTTCATCGCTTCGAGGATCAGGAGCGGCGTGCCGCGCGTGACGATCTGGCCTGGCTCGACGAGGATCTTCGTGACGAGCGCCGGCATCGGCGCGGCCATCGAATGCTCCTTCTGCCGCGACTTCTTCCGCCGGGCTCCGGCGGTGACTTCCGCGATCACGATCTCGCCGCCGAAGTCGAAGTGGAGCTCGTCGCCGAGGCGGACGAACGGCACGACGCTGCGGGTGCCGTCGACGAGGAGGATCGCCTCGTGGTCGCGCATCGAGACGATCTCGATCCGTCGGGTGACGCCTTCGGAGGTCGTCTCGAATGCCGCTCCGTGGCGTGCGAGGGCAACGTGGCGTTCGCGGTCGCCGATGACGACGGTGTACTCGTTCATCGCTGGAACCTGCTTCCCGGCGCATCGAGCGCGATGCCTTTCGCGCAGAGGGGACAGGTTGCCTCGTCCCACGTCTCGAGCGCCATGCGCATGAGGAACTCGAACGGGCGGTCGAACGGATTGTCTCCGCCGCTCCGGTTCATGATCGACGCGAAGGCGACGACCGAGCCGCCGAGCGACTCGACGACGGATTGCGTTTCCCGGGTCGACTTGCCGGTAGTGACGACGTCTTCGACGATCGCGACACGGGTGCGCGAGCCGAGCTCGAATCCCCGCCGGAGCGTCATCGCGCCGTCCTTCCGCTCGGTGAAGATCATCGGCACGCCCAGGGCCTGTGCGACGGTGTAGCCGATGACGACGCCGCCGAGCGCCGGAGCGACGATCCTGTCGACGCCGTGCGGCCGGAGCTTCGCGGCAAGCGCCTCGCCGACCGCGCCGGCGTGCGCGGGATCTTCCAGAAGCCGGGCGCACTGAACGTACGCATTGCTGTGCAGGCCGGACGAAAGGCGGAAGTGCCCGCTGAGCAGGGCGCGGCTGTCGCGGAGCAGCGTTTCGAGGTCGAAGCTCATACGGGGGCAGGATAGTGGAGCGGTTCTTGGAGCGTCAAATGCCGCTCCGGAATTGAGAATTGAGAATTGAGAATTGAGAGATGGCGTTGTCGGTGAGGTACGGGCGGACTCGAGGTTGTCGGCTGAGAGGCTGGCTGCTGCCATCTCTCAATTCTCAATTCTCAATTCTCAATTCCGACCCGGGAGGACCAATGTCACTCACCGAACAGGTCAGGGCGGACATGACCGCCGCGATGAAGGCGAAAGCAGCGGAGAAGCTCTCGACGCTCCGGATGCTGCAGGCCGCGCTCAAGAACGAGCAGATCGAAAAGATGCACGAGCTGTCGGACGCCGAGGCGGCGGCGGTGATCCGCCGCGCGGTCAAGCAGCGGCAGGATTCGATCGAGCAGTACGAGAAGGCTGCGCGCCAGGAGCTGGCCGACAAGGAAAAGCGCGAGCTGGCGATCCTCGAGACCTACCTGCCGAAGCAGATGTCGGACGAGGCGCTCGAAGCGCTGATCAAGGGACTCGTCGCCTCGACAGGCGCGACGTCGAAGAAGGACACGGGCAAGGTCATGAAAGAGATCATGGCGAATCACCGTGACGAGGTCGACGGCAAGAAGGTGCAGGAGATCCTGGGCAGGCTGCTGGTCTGATTCGGAGAGCGCAAGCGCAGCTTGCGCTCTTCCTCGGCGGAAGCCGCAGCTTCCGCGCTGGGGTTGAGAAGCGCTCGGGTTGCGCGAGTCTTCCGAGGCAATGCCTCGGCATGGAGGCCGGATGTCTTCGTCGCGCAGCGACGAGACATCACTAGCCCCCGGCTTCAGCCGGGGGTTGCGAGCAGCCCGATCCTCTCGCGCCGCTTCAGCGGCGGGACGGATGCGCCCCGAATGACGGGATGCTGCGTCGATTCGCGCATTCGCCACCGCGGTTGCATGCGCTTCGCATCGTTGCGCCGCTAAAGCGGCGCCGGAACGGTCGCGGCGACCTTCGACCCCCGGCTGAAGCCGGGGGCTAGTCATGTCGCGGCGCTGCGCGCCGCCATTGCCTGCGTTGCCAACATCTGGTCAGCCATGCCGAAGCTTCGCTTCGGCGAGGAGAGGCGAAAGCCTTGTCCCGCCTTGCGGGACACTCCACATCACGCTTCTCGTGCGGCGCGGAAGAACTCCGCGACCTTCGCCTCATCGAGCTTGCCGTCGGTCCTGAGGCTCGAACAGAGATCGATGCCGAAGGGACGGACCTGACGGATCGCGTCGGCGATGTTCTCGCGGCGGAGGCCGCCGGCGAGGAAGACGGGGACGCCGGCGTTCTCGACGATCGCTCGCGACAGATCCCAGTCGTGCGTGCGGCCGGTGCCGCCGAGCTCCTTCACTGCGAGCTTCTGGTTCCCTGAGTCGAGGAGAATCGCGTCGACGTCCGACGCGACGCGGCGTGCTTCGTCGATCGATTCCTCGCCCGTCACGTGGACGACCTGCACGAGCTTCACGCCGGGCATCGCGCGGCGCATGGCAGCGTAGCTGCCCGTGACCAGGTGATCGCAGATCTGCACGGTGTTCGTGCCGCAGCGGCGCTGCTGTTCGACGATCGCGTCGGCGTCCTGGAGGCTCGTGAGGAGAAACGTCGAAACCGCCGGCGGCGCGGCCGCGGCAATTTCCGCGACGAGCTCCTCGTCGATCACGCCGGGACCGCTCGGCATCGCCGACACGAGTCCCAGGGCCGCGGCACCGTGACGGACCGCGATCCGCGCTTCGTCGACGCTCGAGATGCAACAGATTTTGATGCGCGTGTTCATCGAGGTTGTGAATTGTAAGGCAGGCGAAGAGGCGAGAGGCGAAAGGCGATGAGCAGACGAGGGGCGAACACTCCTGTGTGGCGCAGGCACTCCTGCCTGCGCGTCGCTCCGCGAAGCGGGGCGACCACGCTCTTCGCTGACTTGAATAGCGGCGCTTTGCGCCGCGCGCAGACAGGAGTGTCTGCGCCACATAGAGTCGCGGTCCCTGAATGGTCTAACAACCAAAAACTAACAACTAACAAACAAGAATGGCCCCCGGCTCGTGCCGAGGGCCATTCCGCATCCGACTTCAAGAAGGCGTCCTACTCCGTCGGCCGCAGGTCGCGCTTCACGAAGCTGCGCACCACGCCGATCGCGATCGGCAACGCACCGGCGACGAGGAAGATCAGATCGGCGCCGAGCCGCGTCCACTCGAGCTTGTGGTAGAGCCCGTCCATGAGGAACGTCAGCCTTCGCGCGTGCCAGTAGCCATTCGTGATCGAGTCCCAGAGCTGCAGCACGCCGCCGGGGAAGAGGTCGAGCAGCATCATGAGAGCGAGACCGATGTTGAGACCCCAGAAGCCGAACTTCACGTACTTCTCGGATCCCCTCCAGGTCTCGTCCGACTGCATCGCACGCATGCAGAAGACGACGACGGCAAGCGCGAGCATGCCGAAGACACCGAACATCGCCGCGTGTCCGTGGTTCGCGGTGAGCGTCGTGCCCATTTCGAAGTACGACACGATCGGAAGATTGATCAGGAAGCCGAAGACGCCGGCGCCGACGAAGTTCCAGACGCCGACCGCCATCAGGAAGTAGATCGCCCACTTCTGCTTTGTTCCGAGCCCTTCACCGCAGGTGGAGCACTCCTGGTCGCGGAGGCGGATGAAGTCCCAGGCGTCGAGCGTCAGTAGCGTCAGCGGTACGACCTCGAGCGCAGAGAAGCAGGCCGCCAGCCCCATGTTCAGCGTTCCCTGGCCCGTGAAGTACCAGTGATGTCCCGTTCCGATGAGGCCGGCACCAAGGTAGAGAATGCCGTCGAGATAGACGAGTCGCGTCGCTGTGCGCGAGCTCACGATTCCCATCTGGTGGAACATGATCGCGACGAGCACGGTCGCGAAGAGCTCGAAGAAGCCTTCGACCCAGAGGTGGATGATCCAGAAGCGCCAGTTGTCGATGATGGCGAAGTTCGTGTGCGGCCCGTAGAAGAGCGCCGGAAGATAGAAGACAGGGATGGCGACCGCCGCATAGAGGAAGAGCGACGAAAGCTCTTTCTTTTCCGGATTCGCGATCGCCGGCCGCAGCGCGCGCCACATCAGGAAGAGCCAGAAGACGAGTCCGGCCGCCAGCAGCAGCTGCCAGAAGCGGCCGAGGTCGAGATACTCCGAGCCCTGGTGGCCGAGCCAGAACCAGAGTTTGCCGAGCTTGTCGTTGATGCCGAGGTACTGTCCGGTGAGGCTGCCTAACACGACGACGACGAGCGCGCCGAGGAGGACGAAGACGCCGGTCTTCTGTCCCTTCGGCTCCTTGCCGCCGACCCACGGGGCGAGGAAGAGGCCGCCGCCGACCCACGCGGTTGCGATCCAGAAGATCGCGAGCTGCAGGTGCCAGGTGCGCGCGAGGTTGTAGGGGAGGAACTGTGCGAGGTCGATGCCGTAGAAGGCGCCGGGCTCGACGCGGTAGTGAGCGAGAGCGCCGCCGAGCGCGGCCTGCAGCAGGAAGAGCAGCGAGACGACCGCGAAGAAGAGCCCCGTGGCCCACTGGCTCGGCGTGAGAGTCAGCTTCTGCGGCTCCGTGCCGTGATCGTGTGAGGCGCCCTTGTCACCCTTCCATCCGAGGAAGTCGAACTTCCCGAAGCTGAAGAGGATCAGCCCGAGGCCGCCGAGAAGCGTTAGGAGGCTGAGCGCGCTCCAGAGATAGGTCGACGCCGACGGGGTGTTGGTGACGAGCGGCTCGTACGGCCAGTTGTTCGTGTACGAGTAGTTCTTGCCGGGGCGGTTGGCGACGCTCGCCCACGCGGCCCACGAGAAGTAGCGTGCGAGCGCCTTCGTCTCGTCGGGATTCTTGATGTAGTTCTCGGGAAGGCCGGGAGCGGCGTCCTTCTTCGTGAAGTAGTCGTTCCATTCGGTCGTCTGGATGTTGAGCGCCTCGATCTCGCCGGGCGTGAAGACGAGCGTCTTTGTCGCGGCGTCGTAGCGGTTCTCTTTGAGTATGGCCGCGGACGTCGCGACGACTGCGGCCTGCTCGCCCTTCGAGAGATCGGCAAGCGGCTTGCCGTGCTCGCTGCGCGCGATCGCATCCTGGTTGATCTCGGCAAGGCGGTGGAGGTACTCGGCGCTGTAGTCAGGTCCGAGATAGGCGCCATGGCCCCAGAGGCTCCCGTGTTCCATCAGGCCGTATTTGAAGAAGACTTCCTGGCCGCGCTCGATCTCGGCGCGCGTGGTGACCACGTTGCCGGAACCGTCGACCACCTTCTCCGGAATCGGCGGCGCGTTGTTGTACGTGAGGATCGTGATGAAGCTGAGAACGGAAAAGCCCACGATCATCACGAGGATCGCGGCGTGTCTCCACCACGGAGAAAGCGGTTTCTTCTGGTCCGGTTGCGTCGTCATGCTGCCCCCCTGTCGTCGTACGTCGTTGCTCCCGGGCGGGCGTTGCGGCGTGCCGTACCGGGATGTGAAGTTCCCTGGTTGGATGGCCCCGCGGAAACGAGCACGCGGACGCTCACCGGAGCCGCGTTCGTCGCGCGGCGCCTCGGGGAGCGGTCGGTTCGATTCGGGCGGAGCATTCGCGGGGTACTGCAGGTGTGAGGCTCGATCGCGGAATCGGATCGAGCCGGCGGTTGTCTGGCGGAGCGCAGGGCAGTTCGGCGGAAGGGTGATGCCGGTTCGGGCATCGAGCTTCAGCGGCACTTCGCCGGCGCTGGTTTCGATCGTTCTCGTGTCGGTCCCGGTCGGCTGCATCGACGGCCTCACCGCCGCGACGCTGCGCAACGATGCACCAGATCGGCAGAGACCTCTATGACAGAAGTCATGAGTGCGGAACTTCGAAGGTTACGTGGCGGAGCGCTCTCGACGAATTCGCCGTGATTCCGAGCGGCCCGCTGCGCCGGCGCAGCGCCTGCGGAAAGAAACTGCAATCCGCCGCGAGGCTCGCGCCATCGTCCACGAGTGCACGGATTGTCATCCCGACGACCGAGCGGCGCGAGGGAGGAGGGATCTCGCAGGCTGGTACAGTTGAGGTTCGTCGCGAACTCTCTCGCTCGTGGCACGTGAGTACCAGCCTGCGAGGTCTCTCCTCCTTCCCCCGCTTCGCGGGTTCAGTCGCCGGGACGACAACTCCCTCGGGCGTCACAAGTCGTGCAGTTTCTTGGAAGCGCGCGGGAGGTGTCAGCGCGCCGCGTCAGCCGCCTTGATCAGCTTCGAAAGGGGCGCGGCGACGCGCTCGGCCATCAGCTCGTAGCCCGGCGCGTTCGGGTGGATCTCGTCGCTCTTGAGCGCCGGGTTTCCGATGATCCCGTCGAGCAGGTCGGGCACGAGCAGGCATCCCTCCTCGCTCGCGACGCGCTCGTACATCTTCGCGTAGCTCGCCGTGATGCTCGGGAACTCGAATCCGAGAATCACGACCATCGCGCCGGCGCCCTGCGACGTCCGCACGATCGTTCTGAGATTCGCTTCGGTCGTCGTGATCGGGACGCCGCGGAGGAAGTCGTTCCCCCCGAGGCCGACGAGCACGATGCGTGGGCTCCTCGAGAGGACGTCGGGCTCGATGCGCTCGAGCGCCGACTCCGTGGTGTCGCCGCTGACGCCGGCGTTGACGATCTCGAGACCGCTGCGCGCCGCGAGCCGCGAAGGGTAATCCTCTCCCCTCGTGACGCCGTAGCCGGCGGTGAGCGAGTCGCCGAAAGCGAGGACCGCGGAGCCTTTCGATGCGAGGTTCTTCACCTTCGAATACGGCGAGGGCCAGAAGAGCCAGGCGAGAAGGACGATGACGATCGCAGCGGCTACCGCGACGACGCGACGGTCGGCGAAGAGCCCGTTTTTCGGCGGCGCCGGGCGCCGGGAGGTGCCAGCGTGCGTCGCAGGGCGGGGGCGGTTCGTCGCGGTCGGGCGTTGCATCGTCGCTCCGGCTGAAGAGTATAGAGAAACGCAGACAGGGTGCGCCCGTGACATTCCGCAGCTCCTTTGCTAACCTTGAGTCACCTGGACTGAGTTGGGGCCGCTTGCAACCAGGTTAAAAAAAGCCTAAAACGCCATCAGGTCAGAGGTTTCACTACTCGATTGATGACTCCCGGCCTCACGCGTGACGTGAGGCTGTTTTGTTTCGGGCGGACTGCGAGCGGCCCTGAAGACGAGGAGAGTCATGCGCGCCGACAGCACCAACGAGCTCACCGCCCTGCTCCGGAAGAGAATCCTGATTCTCGACGGCGCGATGGGGACGTCGATCCAGCGCTACCGCCTCTCGGAGTCGGATTACCGGGGCGATCGCTTCGCGAATCACCCGCGTGACCTCAAAGGGGCGAACGATCTGCTCTGCCTCACGCGGCCTTCGGTCGTCGAGGAGATCCACCGCGCGTACCTCGAAGCGGGCGCCGACATCCTCGAGACGAACACCTTCAACGCGACGTCGATCTCGATGGCCGACTACGGCCTCGAGCCGTTCGTCCGCGAGATCAACGTCGAGGCGGCGAGGCTGGCGCGCCGGGCGGTCGATGCGGTGATGGAGCGCGACCCGAGCAGGCCGCGTTTCGTGGCTGGGGCAATGGGTCCGACGAACAAGACGGCATCGCTCTCACCCGACGTCAACAACCCCGGGTTCCGCGCCGTGACGTTCGACGATCTCGTCGCTGCGTACTACGAGGAAGCCGCGGGGCTGGTCGACGGCGGCGCCGACATCCTGATGCCGGAGACGACCTTCGACACGCTGAACGTCAAGGCGGCGATCTACGCGATCGAAAAGCTGTTCGAGGATCGCGGCGCGCGCCTTCCGGTCATCGTCTCGGTGACGATCACCGACGCCTCGGGGCGCACGCTCTCGGGCCAGACGGTCGAGGCGTTCTGGAATTCGGTCGCGCCCGCGCGGCCGCTCGCCGTCTCGATCAACTGCGCGTTAGGCGCCGAGGAGATGAGGCCGCACGTCGAGGAGCTGTCGCGTATCGCGGGCTGCTTCGTCGTCTGCTACCCGAACGCAGGACTCCCTAACGAGCTCGGCGGTTACGACGAGACCCCCGCGCAGATGGCGGCGACGCTTCTCGACTATGCGCGCGAAGGCTGGGTCAACATCGTCGGCGGTTGCTGCGGCACCGGCCCCGACCACATCCGCGCGATCGCGCAGGCCGTCGAGGGCCTTCCGCCGCGCGTTCCGTCGACGCCGGAGCGGTTCACGCGCCTCTCGGGCCTCGAGCCGCTCACGATCCGTCCCGAGTCGAACTTCATCGTCATCGGCGAGAGGACGAACGTCACCGGGTCGCCGAAGTTCGCCTCGCTCGTGAAGAAGGGCGATTTCGAGGGAGCGCTCGAGGTCGCGCGCCAGCAGGTCGACGGCGGGGCGAACATCCTCGACGTCTGCATGGACGAGGGAATGCTCGACTCGGAGGATGCGATCACCCGCTTCCTCCATCTCATCGCGTCCGAGCCCGACATCTCGCGCATCCCGATCATGGTCGACAGCTCGAAGTGGTCGGTGCTCGAGGCGGGGCTGAAGTGCACGCAGGGAAAATCGGTCGTCAATTCGATCAGCCTCAAGGAAGGCGAGGAGTCGTTCCTCGCTCACGCGAAGCTCGTTCGGCGCTACGGCGCCGCGGTCGTCGTGATGGCGTTCGACGAGAAGGGGCAGGCAGACTCGTTCGAGCGTCGCGTTGCGGTTCTCACGCGCGCTGTGACGCTGCTCATCGAGAAGGCCGGCTTCGACGAGAGCGACATCATCGTCGATCCGAACGTTCTGACGGTCGCGACCGGAATTGAGGAGCACGCGAACTACGCCCTCGATTTCATCGAGGCGACGCGCGAGATGAAGCGGCGCTTTCCCGCGCTCCGCGTGTCGGGCGGCATCAGCAACGTCTCCTTCTCCTTCCGCGGCAACAAGCCGGTGCGCGAGGCGATGCACGCGGCGTTCCTCTATCACGCGATCCGTGCCGGGCTCGACATGGGCATCGTCAACGCGGGGCAGCTCGGCATCTACGAGGAGATCCCGAAGGATCTGCTCGAGCGCGTCGAGGACGTGCTGCTCAACCGTCGTCCCGACGCGACCGAGCGCCTCACGACCTTCGCGGAGGCGTACCAGGTCGAGGCGGTCGTCGGGGTCGCCAAGGCGGAGCAGGAGTGGAGGACGCGCCCGGTCGACGAGCGGCTGTCGCACTCGCTGGTCAAGGGGATCGTCGATCATCTCAACGAGGACCTCGAGGAGGCGCGGAAGAACTACGCGACGTCGCTCGAGATCATCGAAGGGCCGCTGATGGCGGGGATGAACGTCGTGGGCGACCTCTTCGGCGCCGGGAAGATGTTCCTGCCCCAGGTCGTCAAGAGCGCGCGCGTCATGAAGAAGGCGGTCGCGCATCTCACGCCATACATCGAGGCGGAGAAAGCCGCGTCGGCTCGCTCGTCGCAGGGACGGGTGCTCCTCGCAACGGTGAAGGGCGACGTCCACGACATCGGCAAGAACATCGTCGGCGTCGTCCTCGGATGCAACGGCTACGAGGTGATCGACCTCGGCGTGATGGTCTCCGCGGAGACGATCCTGACGACGGCGCGCGAGCGGGAGGTCGACGTAGTCGGCCTCAGCGGCCTCATTACGCCGTCGCTCGACGAGATGGTCCACGTCGCCACGGAGATGAAGCGGCTCGGCATGAAGGTGCCGCTGCTGATCGGCGGCGCGACGACGAGCAAGCTTCACACGGCGGTGAAGATCGCGCCGCGCTTCGACGGCGACACCGTGCACGTGGTCGATGCGTCGCGCTGCGTTGGAGTGCTGTCGAATCTCCTGAGCGCGGAGCGCAAGGACGCGTTCGTCGCGAAGAACCGCGAGGATCAGGAGCAGTTCCGTCGCGCGTACGAGGCGAGGACGTCGAGCGAGACGCTGCTGTCGATCGACGAGGCGCGACGGCGCGCGCCGAAACTCGCGTGGAACGCGTCGGACGTCGCCCAGCCGTCGTTCGAGGGAACGCGCATCGAGCGCGAGATCCCGCTCGACCGGATCGTCCCGTTCATCGACTGGACGCCGTTCTTCCACGCATGGGAGCTGCGGGGGCGCTATCCGCAACTGCTCGACGACCCGCACGTCGGCGACCGTGCGAAGGAGCTTCTGAGCGACGCCGAGGATCTGCTCGCGCGTATTGTCGACGAGAGGCTGCTCGAGGCGCGGGCCACCTGGGGCTTCTTCCCCGCGAACGCCGACGGGGACGACATCGTGATCTGGCGCGGCGACGGCCGCCAGGAGCGCTGGGCGACGATTCACACGCTGCGGCAGCAGGTCGACCTCGGCGCGGGGCGCCCGAACCACGCGCTCGCCGACTTCGTCGCCCCGGTCGGGAGCGGCATCGCCGACTGGCTCGGCGCCTTCGTCGTCGGTATCCACGGCGCGGAGGAGCACGCGGCAGCGTTCCGCGAGCAGCACGACGACTACGCATCGATCATGATCAAGGCGCTCGCCGACCGGCTCGCCGAGGCGCTCGCCGAGATGATCCACAAGGATGCGCGCGCGGCGTGGGGCTACGGCAGGCTGGAGACGCTCAGCAGCGATGACCTGATCGCCGAGAAGTACCGCGGCATCCGCCCGGCGCCAGGCTACCCGGCCTGTCCCGACCATTCGGAAAAGCGGACCTTGTTCGACCTCGTCAGCGCGGAGAAGACGATCGGTTCCGCGCTGACCGAATCGTTCGCGATGACGCCCGCGTCGTCAGTGTCGGGGTTCTACTTCTCGCATCCTCAGTCGACCTACTTCACGGTCGGCCGGATCGGACGCGACCAGGTGATCGACTACCACCGCCGCAAGGGCGTGCCGCTGCAGACCGCCGAGCGCTGGCTTGCGCCTAACCTCGGCTACGACCCGCAGCCCTGGAGCGGCGAGGGATGCTCGTGCGGAGAGAGGCACGAACCGGCGCTGAAGAGCGAGTAGAGCGCCTGCCCGTTTCTCAATTCTTCATTCCTCATTCGACATTCTTCATTTCGGTTTCGCGACTCGAGCGGAGACCGAAATGAAGAATGTCGAATGAGGAATGAAGAATTGAGAGTGAAGAAGGGGCCCGGCGCCGCGTGCAGTGTCGGCTGCACGCGAGGCGCCAGGTTCGGGGCGGATGCGGCCCTCAATCCACCGGCTTCGGATTCGGATTCAGGTCGGTGTTCATGTTGATCGTGTAGACCTTACGGAACTGGCCGAGCTCGGAGCCGAAGAAGGCGGTCACGCGCATCGTGACCGGTCCGTTGTTTCCGATGATGCTTCCCTCGGACTCGGCCGGAACCCACGTCTGGAGCTCGACGGTCTGATCGGCTGGAATCACCGTGTTGAACGGCCTGCTCGCTCCGGGCACGACGTAGGCGCCCTGGCCGATCGTCGAGAAGTCGACGCGCTTGAGGGTGATCGTCTCCTGCGACGGGTTGCGGACCGTGAGCTGAAGATTCACCGAAAGCGGTCCCGTGACCTGGCTGCCGGCGAGGCCGGGGCCGCCGAGCTGGCGTAGTCCGATCTCGGGTGGAATCAGGTCGACCTTGGCGTTGTCGATCGAAGAGCAGCTAAAAAGCGCAGCGATCGCGAGGAAGGGGAGGAGTACCCGTACGAGCTTCATGACGTGTTCCCTTCTGCGGCCCGCTTCGCGGCGCCGTCACAAATGAAAACGGAGGGAGCACAGCGCTCCCTCCGCCAATCGGTTACAAATCGTACAACTCAGTTGAGGTACTTGATGACTTCCTTCGCCATCGGCGCATCGCTGCCGTTCGGCGCGAGGTCGATGTACTTCTGCAGTGCCGCCTTCGCGTCGGGGTTCTTCGCGAGGCGGACGTAGGCCATTCCGAGCTGGAACCACGCGTCGCTGAAGTTCGCGTCGAGCTCGGTCGCCTTCACGAGCAGCGGCACCGCGTCGGCGTCACGTCCCGCATTCAGGTGCACGACCGCCTGGTTGAAGAGGTCGGGCGCGTTTTGCGGCGCCTTCGCTTTGAACTCGGCCGCCTTCGCCTTGTTGCCGGACTTCCCGTACGCCTCGGCGAGGACCGCGAACATGTCGTCGTCATCGCCGACGAGCTCGAGCGCCTTCTCCGCGGTCGCGATCGACTTCGCGTAGTCGTTCTTCCGGAGATAGAGCTTCGCGAGCGCCATGTAGCCCGCCGAGAGCTCGGGCTTGAGCTTGATCGCCTCTTCCATCTTCGCGATCGCGCCGTCGACGTTGCCTTCGTTGGCGATCTTCGCGCCCTCGTTGTAGGCGGCGGTCGCCGGATCGACGACCGTGGTCGTCACCAGCTGCGTCGTCTGCTGAGGCGCGCCGAGAGTGAAGGTGCGGTCGTTCTTCTCGGGAACGAGCTTCATCTTGATGACTTCTTTGTATTCCTGGAACCCGGGTGCGGCGATGGTGAACTCGTAGCGGATCGTTCCGTCGACGACGGCGACCGCGAACGTTCCGTCGTCCTTCACCTTGTACGTCTCCTTGAAGGTGCGGACTTCCGTCGCGACTACGGTGATGGTGGCGTCCTTGATCGGTTTGCCGGTGGGGTCGACGACCTTGCCGGTCATACGGGCCTGACCGACGGCAAAAGCGGTCACGGGAAGCACGAGCATCAGGATGAGCCCGAGCAGAATTGTTTTGCGCATTTCAATACTCTCCTTCTTCGTGGGCGGAGTCTCCGGACTGCCAGACTCGAACGACGTAACAAGACCGCCCGAAATCACCATTCCGTTTACGGGGAAAGACGTCTCCGGACCGTGACGCGAATCACAGCCCAGAGAGGTCACGAGCGCCGGTCCTCCGTCATATAGGTGTGATCCGACATGCCCCGCTCGTAGTCGGCGAGCAGGCGCATCCCCTCGTTCGGCTTCAGCCGGTCGCCCTTGATCGCCGCGTCGATCTGCACTTTCATCCGCCGTGCGAGCTCGTTCGTGTCGTACTGCGTGAGTCGCAGCACCTCGGCGATCGTGTTTCCGGGAATAGTTTCCTCGACGTACCACCCCGAATCTTCGTCCTCGTCGAGGAAGACGTGGACCTCGTTGACGCGGCCGAAGAGGTTGTGGAGGTCCCCCATGATGTCCTGGTAGGCACCCGTCAGGAAAATGCCGAGGTAATAGGGCTGGTCGTCCAGCTCGTGGAGCCGGAGGGTCATCTTGACGTCGGCCAGGTCGATGAACTTCGAGACCTTGCCGTCGGAGTCGCAGGTGATGTCGACCAGGGTCGACTCGAGCGTCGGCTCCCGGTCGAGACGGTGGATCGGGATGATCGGGAAGAGCTGGCCGAGCGCCCAGTGGTCGAGCAGAGACTGAAAAACCGAGAAGTTGCAGATGTGCTGGTCGGCGAGCTCGGTCGAGAGCGTCGCGATCTCCTCGGGGACCTCTTCCGGATCGAGCTTCGAGGCGATCTGCTGGATCTGCTCAGCGATCTCCCAGAAGAGGTTCTCGATGCGCGCCTTGACATCGAGCTCGAGGAGCCCGAGCTCGAAGCGGTTCTGCGCGCGCTCTTTGAGCTCGCGCAGGTCGTGCCACGACTCGTTGAGGTTGCGGGAAGAGAGATGCGACTGGATGTATTCGAGCTCGTCGATCAGCTTGTGGTCGCGCGAGTTGAGGATCGCCCGCTGCAGCGGCGTCTTCTCGATGGAGCCGAAGGCCTCGACCACGAGGACGGAATGGTGCGCGACGAGGGCGCGGCCCGATTCGGAGACGAGGTTCGGGTGCGGGACCCCTTCTTCGTCGCAGATGTCGGCGACGTTGTAGACGATGTCGTTGGCGTACTCGGCGACGGTGTAGTTCATCGACGAATGGAAGGTCGAGCGCGAGCCGTCGTAGTCGACCGCGAGCCCGCCGCCGACGTCGAGATACTCGAGCGAGTGGCCGAGCTTGCGCAGCTTCGCGTAGTAACGCGCCGCCTCGCGCACGGCGCGCTTGATCGTCATGATGTCGGTGATCTGCGAGCCGATGTGGAAATGGACCAGCTTGAGCGAGTCCTCCATTCCGGCCTCGCGCATGATGTCGATCGCCTGGAGGATCTCGGAGGTCGACAGGCCGAATTTCGCGTTCTCGCCGCCGCTCGTCGCCCAGAAGCCTGAGCCTTTCGAGACGAGCCGGACGCGGATTCCGATCCAGGGCTGCACCCCCATCTCCGCGGCGAGCCGGACGATCTCGCGGACTTCGGAGAGCTTCTCGGCGACGAGGATGACCTTCTTGCCGAGCTTGCGGCCGATGAGCGCCATCCTGATGTAGGCGGCGTCCTTGTAGCCGTTGCAGATGATGAGCGAGTCGGGATCGCTGTGAATGGCGAGGCCGGCGAAGACCTCGGGCTTGGAGCCGACCTCGACGCCCATGTGGTACGGCTGGCCTGCGTCGAGGATCTCTTCGACGACCTCGCGCAGCTGGTTGACCTTGATCGGGAAGACGCCGCGATAGAGCCCCTGGAAGTTCGACTCTGCGATCGCGCGTGCGAACGCCTCGTTGAGCTCGACGACGCGGTGGCGGAGAAGATCCTGGAAGCGGATCACGAGCGGCGAATGCAGACCCTGGTCGAGCGCTTCGCGCAGGACGTCGATGATCGGGATCGTGCCGCCCTTTTCCTGCAGAGGCGCAACGACGACGCGCCCTTCCGCGTCGACGTGGAAGTAACCGCCGCCCCAGCGGTCGATCATGTAGTGCGACACAGCGTCGTCGACGGTCCAGACGGCCGGTTCGACGAGAGTCTCGTTCTCGTTCAAGTAAGCATCTCCTTCGCCTTGGGGGCGATGGGAGAAACGATAAGGCAACGCGGGGCGCCGCGCTACAGAGAAGTGGGGGCCGCGCAGCGGCGAGGCGTCAGGCGCTCGCGCAGTCGCCGGCGCGCTCGCGATGCGCGATCGCGACGACCTCGACGTCGATGCTGCGTCCGAGCAGCTCCCAGGCGGCGAGCACTTCGATCGGATGGCTCGCGTCCGGCATCGCGTCGTGAACGAGCGAGAACCAGCGCGCAGCGGTCGTGCGATGGCGCGCGAGAAAGTCGAGCGCACGCCGCGCCTCGGCGATCGCCAGGCCGGGGCCCTCGTCGTCGAGCAGTTCCGAGGCGGAGAGAACGAACGACTCACGCTCGCGATGCGCGAAGTCGATGAGCTCGACGTCGACCGAGCGCGCGAGAAGCTCCCACGCGGCGAGAACCTCGATCGGGCGGCGGTTGGTCGGAGGCGCCGAGGCGCGAACGCGGTCGCGCCAGCGGTTCGCCGCGGGTGAGTCGTTCGAGACGAATGCGAGCGCGCGACGCGCCTGCTCGAGCGAGTGCGCGGGAGCGAAGGGCGTCTTCGCGGAGAAGCCCGGCTTCGTCGACTGCTTGTCGACCTCGACCCAGCGCATCCGCACCATGTGATCGATCAGATCGGCCGCGAGGTCGAATCGCTCGTCGGTGATCGCCAGCCCGATCTTCTGATTGCCGCTCGACTCCGCCCTCCGGCTCCAGACGACGCGTGCACGCAGGGAGAGCCGCCGGCTCGCTCCCGGAACGGTCAACTCGATGCGCGACTCCGTGCCCGGCGCGATCCGCGCCGCGTGCATCGCCTGAGCCCCCGACCGGGAAAGGTCGATCAGGCGGATTGGCACGTCGCCGAAGCTCGCTTCGCATGGACGGCGAAAAACGAATCGGCGAGTTTCGCGGATGTTCGTGGCGGTTTCGGTCGATGGCACGGCTGACACTCCTCGTGACTTCCGAGCTGGATCTAGCAATGCACACGCCATGACGGTTAGAACCGCAAACTTATGAAAAAACGCGAGTTGTCCGATCGTAAGTTCTGGTACGGGTCGGTGTTTGAGCCAATATTGCGATTGAGGGTGGGTCAGGTGGGTCGAGATTGACCCGTCGTGGCGCCCGTTCGGGTCGTGTGTGGGGATGGGGCGTGTGCCGGGATGAGGCGGATGAGAGACGCTCCGATTCGGGTTCTCGCTCTCGGTTCGATGAGACGAAGCGACTTCTGGTTTGATCTTCCGCAGGAACTGATCGCGCAGGAAGCGCGCGAGCGGGGCCGTTCGCGAATGCTCCGGCTCGATCCGGCGAGCGCGGCGATCGAGCACCTCACCTTCGATCGCTTCCCCGGGCTGCTCTCGGCGGGCGACCTGCT
Organism: Thermoanaerobaculia bacterium; assembly: GCA_041671505.1. Classification (GTDB taxonomy): domain Bacteria; phylum Acidobacteriota; class Thermoanaerobaculia; order Gp7-AA8; family Gp7-AA8; genus JACPDH01. The sequence goes on from JBAZBK010000027.1 coordinate 69,772, forward strand.
CGTGCTCAACGACACCGAGGTCTTTCCGGCGCGCATCGTGTCGCGTCCGCGCGGCAACATGGCGAAGGGGATCGAGCTGCTGCTCACGCGCCGGGTCGCGCCGATGTGCTGGCACGCGCTCTGCCGGCCTGCGAAGCGAGTCAAAGCGGGCGACGCGCTCGTTTTCTCCGATGCCCTCGTGGCGACGGTCGAAGAGAAGCTCGACGACGGATTCGTGGTGGTCCGCTTCGACGGCGCGGCCGACGAGAGCGCGTTCTGGAGCGAGCTCGACACGATCGGCGTCACGCCGCTGCCGCCTTACATCAAGCGTGACGAGCCGCGCCCCGACGACCGTGAGGCGTACCAGACGGTCTATGCGGCGAATCGCGGTGCGGTCGCCGCGCCGACGGCGGGGCTTCACTTCACGCGCGAGATTCTCGGCGAGGTCGCGCAGCGAGGCGTCGGAATCGCGCGCCTAACATTGCACGTCGGCGTCGGGACGTTTCGCCCTGTGACCGCTGACCTGCTGGCGGATCACCGGATGGATTCGGAGTGGTTCACGATCCCGCCGGAAACTGCCGCTGCCGTCGCGGCGACGAAAGCGCGCGGTGGGCGGGTCGTCGCCGTCGGAACGACGAGCGTTCGCGCGCTCGAGAGCGCGGCGGACGAGTCGGGGCGCGTCGTCGCGGGCGACGCGTCGACCGCGCTCTTCATCACGCCCGGCTATCGTTTCAAGGTCGTCGACGCGCTGCTGACGAACTTCCATCTTCCCGAGTCGACGCTGCTCATGCTCGTCTCCGCCTTCGCCGGCCGCGAGCTCGTCTTCCGCGCCTACGACGCAGCGATTCGCGAGAAGTACCTCTTCTTCAGCTTCGGGGATTGCATGTTCGTCGAACGGAGAGGTTGAGTTGTTAGTTGTTGGTTGTTAGTTGTTAGTTGTTAGACAGGTTGCGTGGCGGGTCCAATTGCCTGTCAAACCTGGCGACGCGAAAGATGTGCCGTGCATCACCGAGGTCGACCAAAGCGGGCGAGGCATTGGTCGGTAACGAGCGATGGCACTCGCCTAACGACCGACGCCAGAAATCTTCCCAGCGACGACAACGGTCTAACAACTAACAACTAACAACTAACAACTAACAACTAACAACTAACAACTAACAACTAACAACTAACAACTAACAACTAACAACTAACAACTAACAACTAACAACCCCCCGGTCGAGCGATACTGATCCCCTCATGCCCACCGTCCGCTTCGTTCCACTCGGCCTCGAGGCGTCGGCGAACGCCGACGAGACGATTCTCGACGTTGCGCGTCGCGCGGGCGCGCCGGTCGGCAACTCGTGTGGCGGAGTCGGCTGGTGTGCGCGCTGCCGCGTGCGGATCGTCGACGGCGCCACGCAGCTCGGTCCGCTGACCTGGGTCGAGCGCGAAAAAGCGGACGAGCTCTCGTTCGCTCCCGACGAGCGCCTCGCCTGCCAGGTCGCGGTGAATGGCGACCTCGTCGTCACGACGACGTACTGGGGCCCGCTGCGCTGACACGCGGCCATTGGACGTTTCGCCAACTCCCGTTCACAGAGATTTTGCACCCCGGGGCCAAACCTTTCGTCGTTTCGCACGTCTGTACTAGTGATCGCAACACGACGAGGTGAGCAAATGCCACTGGCGAAGAAAGAGACATCGCGCATTACGGAAGTCGCGCGCCAGATCATCGGCGTGATCCCGACACAGGTCGAGCTGCACTCGGAGAACGCGAAGACGATTCGGTATCGCGTCCGGCGCGGCTTCGGCTGGCGCCTCTCGTCCGTGGTTCTCGACAAGGAGTCTCTGCTCCGCCTTGCAGCCGATCCGCAACGTGACGTCAAGATCGAGTACCTCCGCCGCGACCTCGTCAATTCGGCGACGTTTCGACGGGAGTACCGATACCCCCGCACCCTGGCCGTCGGGGGCTGACGACTCGTGGCGCCGGCGCGCGGACCGTCCCTCCCCGCGCGCCGGCGACCACGATCGCTGGACCAGGCCAGACATAACCCGACCCCCGCATCACCATCCTCCAAATTTCCCACCGACCGCGCGCCCTCGGGTAATCACCCGGGGGCGCGTTCCTTTGAGGCAGGTCAAAGGTCAAAGGTCATAGGTCAAAGCAGGCGAAAGGCGAAAGGCGAAAGGCGAGAGGCGAAGAGCGGGCCAGGGGCCCATAGGCCACAGGCCAGAGCAATCGACGCCTCGGGCCGCGAAGTTGCTGAACGGCAGTCGATCCTCTCCGCGTACGATCGATTTCCGCCACGATTCCGAACGCGATGGCGCTTGCTCGTGTCTTGGTGTCTGTAGACATCGGACGCTGACTGGTCGGACTTTCCGTTCTTTGCTAATCGTCCGTGGTTCGTGCAGAATTGTTACGATTCGTCAGTGATACTTGAATTTTTCTGACGAACTGCCCAGATTGGTAGCCATGAACGAGCGAATCGACGAAATCGACCGGAAGATCCTCGACATCCTCGCCGCCGACGGACGCACGCCGGCGGCGCAGATTGCCGAGCAGGTCGGGCTCAGCCGCCCGGCGGTTGCGCTCCGTGTCGAGCGCCTCGAGCGCGATCGCATCCTCCTGGGAACTGCTGCGGTCATCGATCCGGAAGCGCTCGGTCTCGGCATCACCGCGTTCATCGCCGCGCAGCTTCCGACGCCGCTCGACGCGAAGGGACGGCGCGCGTTCGACCAGTTGATGGATCGCTCCGAGATTCTCGAGATCCATACGGTCGCCGGGAACGACTGTTACCTGATGAAAGTCAGGACCGGGTCGATCTCCTCGCTCAACGATCTCGTGTCGTCGCTCGCGAAGCCGCCGCTCTCGCTTTCGACCAGGACCACCATCGTCATGCAGACGCACTGTGAGAAGTCGGGAGGCGTCGTGCGGGGAAGGGGAAGCGAATGAACAGGGAATCGAAGGTCCTCGCCTACGTCGCGTTCGGCGTCGTCTGTTTCGTCTGGGGAACGACCTACCTCGCGATCGCCGTGGCGATCGAGACGCTCCCCGTCGTGCTCTTCCCGGGGCTGCGGTTCGCGATCGCCGGCGCGGTGCTGTTAGGCGTCCGGCTGCTGCAGGGGGCGCGCTTTCCGCGCCGGCGCGCAGACCTGCTCAACCTTCTCCTGATCGGCGTGCTCATGGTCGGGGCGGGAAACCTCTGCGTCGTCTGGGCAGAGCACCACGTGACGAGCGGCTTCGCCGCGCTTCTCGTGGGAGGGTCACCCTTTGCCATGGCGCTTCTCGAGCGCGCGCGCGGCGGCGAGCGGTTCTCGGCGACCAAGATGATCGGCCTCGTCATCGGCTTCGCGGGGCTCGTGATCCTGGTCGCCCCGGAGCTCTCCGGCGGCGGCTTCAACCTGATGTTCCTGCTCGGCGTGCTTGCGATTCAGGTCGGGACGATCGGCTGGAACTGGGGCTCGATCGTATCCAAGTACCACGTGTCGAAAGACATCGACCCGATCATGTCCGCCGCGTTGCAGATGCTCTTCGGAGGCGTGTTCGTTTCGCTCGTCGGCCTTGCGATCGGCGACGCGGCGAGCTTCCACTTCAACGCGCGCACGCTCGCGGCGTTCCTCTACCTCGTCGTGTTCGGATCCCTCATCACCTACGCCGCCTACATCTACGCGCTGTCGAAACTGCCGACTTCGACCACGTCGCTCTACGCGTACATCAATCCCGTGGTCGCACTCTTCCTCGGCTGGCTCATCCTCGACGAGCCGATCGGCTGGAACGGCATCGTCGGGATGATCGTGATCTTCACCGGCGTCGCCTTCGTCCAGGCGAAAGGTCGGATTCGCGGCGCGACCATGACGGGAAACGTCGCGTTGCCGGCGAGCGCGCTCGCGCCGGCGAAGTCGGCGGCGAGTGGGGAAGTGGCGAATTGAGAGCCCAGCACAGCATTCGACATCAAATGTGCGGATCGTGAACGACGGCCGCGGAAGCGGCCGTTTCTGACTAGCCCCACGCGTGAGCGTGGGGAATCCAGCGTCGGAACAAGTTCAGAGCCGCGTCAGCGGCGAATTCTGCACGCGCCGCGCATTAGCGCGGCGCCCCCTGCTCACGCATGGGGCGTCCAGATGGCGCCGCTTCCGCGGCGCGACGAAGACCTCCGTACAGCAACCCCACGCTCACGGGCGTGTTGCCCAAATAAGAATCTATTAACAAACCGTATTAGTGAGTATAATAATGAGCGTCAATTGAGGTGGCGCTCATGATGCGCAAGCAACCCCCACCGCAGCCGCAGTTGTTCTACACGC
>JBAZBK010000028.1:0-59009 GCA_041671505.1 Thermoanaerobaculia bacterium
ACGAGCCCTGGTCGCATGGGCTCAACGCGCGCTCTCGCTGCCGACTTTCGATCCAGTTTGCCTCTGGCTCCCGACTCAATCCACGCCCTCGATCTGAAAACACCGGTTGGGCAACACGCCCTTACGCACGGGGCTATTTAGACGACGCCGCTGCCGCGGCGTGAAGGTGCTGACGCGGCATGGAGGTGCTGACGCGGCATGGAGGTGGAATTGCGATTCAACCGTGCCGTAGTGTTGGTTATCGCGCTGCTTGAGACGGCCGCGGCAGCGGCCGCATTCTGAATAGCCCCGCCCGTAAGGGCGGGGAACGCGATCGCGAAATTGAATTCGCGCCGCGGGAGCGGCGCCGTTCTGAGTTCCCCGGCCGTGAGGCGGGGGATGATGTCCTCATCGCAGCTTGATCGACAGCGCGGCGATGAGCATCAGCAGGATCGAGACGATCCAGTAGCGCACGACGACCTTCGGCTCGGCGATCCCCTTGTACGCGTGTGCGTGATGGAGCGGGGCGCGCACGAGGATGCGCCGTCCGAGCCTCATCCCCACCTTCTCCTGCACGAGCGAGGTGAAGATCGACGCGACGAAGACGCCACCGGCGATCGGGAAGAGGAGCTCCTGCCGCGTCAGGAACGCGAGCGCCGCGAGCGCCGCGCCGATCGACATCGACCCCGTGTCTCCCATGAAGACTTCCGCGGGATATGCGTTGAACCAGAGGAAGCCGAAGAGCCCTCCGGCGAGCGCGCCGGCGAAGACCGTCAGTTCCCCTGCGCCCGGAAGGAAGGTGAAAAGGAGGTATTTCGAGAGCACCGCGTTGCTGAGGATGTAGCCGAAGATGCCGTAGAGCGACGCCGTGAGCACCGCGGGGCCGGTCACGAGCCCGTCCATGCCGTCGGTGATGTTCACCGCGTTCACGATCGAGAAGAAGGTGAAGACGATGAACGCGCCGAAGACCAGCGGCCCGTAGTCGAGCGCGAAGTCCTTCACGAACGGCACGAAGAACGTGTGGCGGTGCGAAGCCGGCAGCGGGCTCATCGCGACGAACCAGGCCGCGAACGGGACGATGAAGGCGAGCTGCAGCAGCGTCTTCGCGATCTGGCTCAGCCCGAAGAGCGACGACTTGAGCCGCACCTTCTGCCAGTCGTCGAAGAGCCCCACGACACCGAAGTAGAAGAACGCCGAGGACGCCGCGATCATGTACTCGTTCGTCAGCTTCCCCCAGAGGAGCAGCGACACGCCGACCACGATCATGATGAGCAGGCCGCCGCCGGTCGGCGTGCCTCGCTTGTCGCTCGTCTTCAGCGAGAGGAAGTCGCCTCCCGTGTCGCGGAAGCGCTCGCGGTAGAGAAAGACGATGAACGTGTGACCGAAGGCGACTTCGAGGACGAGCGCGGTGACCGCGGCCATCAGCACCCGGAAGGTGATGTAGTCGAATATGCGGAGGAAGCCGGGGTGGAACCCGTTGTCGCGCAGGAACTCGATGAGGATCTCGATCACTTCCCGTCCTCCCCGCGTTCGTCGTCCGACAACTGCTTGTAAAGCTGGATGAAGCTCTCACGGATGGTGAACTGCGGCTTGAAGTCGCTCGTCGTGACCGGCATTTCGTCGATGAAGCGCCGCGTGGCGTCGCGCTCCTGCTTGCCGATGATCCCCGCGTCGAGCGCGCGGCGGAGCCCGTCGAGGATCGCCTGGCGCAGCCGGGTGTTCTCGGCGAAGCGGTAGCGGTCGGCGAAGCGGAAGTACTCCTCGAGCGGAACGAAGAGAGGGAGCACGCGCAGCTGTTGATAGCGCACGTCGAAGTGCTGGAAGCGCCGCTTCGACGTCGCACGCAGCTTCTCGACGAAGGCCGCGTCACCGCCGAGCGTGGCGTGATGACTTCCGGCGATCTCGAGCGCCGTGGCCCGCGCCTCGAAGTAGTTGTCGTCGAGCGCGCCGCCGAGGATCGCGCCGAGATCGGGAATCGGGGCGCCGAGATGGTCGAGCGCGCGAAGCGCGTTGCGGCGCATGAAGCCGTTCCCCTCGCGCGCCCATTTCCGGAGGTCTTCGATCTTGTCGGCGCGCCCGAGGGCGCCGGCGAGCTTGATCCCGGTGTTGAGCTTCTGCCAGTCGGAGGAGGCGAGGTTCTCCTCCATCTTGATGCCGTAGAGGCGGCGGTAGGTGCTCCCGGCCGGCTGCTTGCGGAGGAACTGCACGAGCACGTCGACCTGGCGGAGGATGCGGCTCCCCGCGGGCTCGACGATGCTCGACGTGTACTCGGGGTCTTTCCGGGCGAGGACGTCGCGCGCCGTTGCCGTGATCTTCTCGCGGAAGTGCGAGTTGAACTGGGCGCGCGCGTTCTTCTCGAGCTCGGCGCGCCGCACGGGCGAGGTGATGAGCATCGTGACGACCTCGGCGAGCTCGTCCTCGACGACGAAGTCGACGCCGTCCTTGCCCCTGCGCTCGAAGACGACCTCGCAACCGTGTCCCTCACCGAGGTGGAGCGCGTTGAGCTCCTGGTGGTCGCCGGGGAGCCCGCGCTTCGGAATCACCACCGCGGCTCGCGCCGCCGCACAGACCTCGGTGATCGCTCCTGCGCCACCGCGGCAGATCACGACGTCGGCCGCGGAGAGGCAGTCTGCCATCTCGTGAACGTACGATTGCAGCCTGTAGATCAGACGCCCGCCGCCGATCCGCGCCTCGAGCACTCGATCGGATTCCTCGAACGTCGTCCCTTCGGGACACGCCTTCTTGAGGCAGGCGAGCGTGTCGCTCCAGGCGTCGTAGTCACCCTTCGAAAGGCCGGTCGAGTGGATCACCTGAAGATCGGTGCCGAGCTGCGCGAGGATGGGGACGAGGCGCGTGACGGAGCGGTTGATCGAGCGCGAGCCGAGCGAGCCGCCGTGGACGAGGATCATCGTGCGGTCGGGCTCGAGGCCGAGCTTCTCGCGCATCGCGCGGCGTTTGCGCTCGCGAAGGATGTCGTCCCGCACCGGGTAGCCGGTGAAGACGCAGCGGTTGTTCCAGAGAAAGTAGGGGCTCTCCGGAAAGCTGACCATCATCACGTCGGCGAAGAGCGACGCGACCTTGTTCATCAGCCCCGGCATGACGTTCTGCTCGTTGATCAGGAGCGGCGCGCGGAGGATCGGCTTCAGCAGAAAGGTCGCGAAGCAGACGGGGGCGCTGACGTAGCCGCCGGAGGCGATGACGAGGTCGGGACGGAACTTGAGGAGAGTGATCGCGGCCTGGATCGTGCCGACGACGTTGCGCCACGCGGCGGGAATCAGCTTCCACGGCGCGCTGCCGGCGACTGGCGCCGTCTGGACGAACTGGAGCTTGATGCCGTGACGCGGAACGATCTGCTCTTCCGCACGACCTCTCGAGCCAACGTAAAGCGCCTCACTCACGCCGATCTCTTCGGCGAGGATCGAATGGATCGCGAGTATCGGATAGACGTGTCCGCCGGTACCGCCGCCAGTGAGCAGCAGGCGGATGTTCTCTTTCGGTCGTCGCGTCATTTCGTGGCGTCGGCTGGGGAGCTCGTCGCGAACGATTTACCACAATCGGGGGTTCCGCGCGAAGAATCTCTGCGGGAGAGATTCCTTCCAGCCGGGGCTCCTTTTGTCATTTGTCATTTCTTCATTTGTCATTTCTTCCGAGGAATGACAAATGAAGAAATGACAAATGACAAAAACCGGAGGTCACTCCCCCTGCAACAGCCTCTTCGTCTCCGGGTGCTGCGGGTTCTCCAGAATCGACGACGGCGGCCCCTGCTCGACGATCTCGCCTTTGGCGAGGACGACGATGCGCGAGGCGAAGTCGCGGGCGAAGTCGACGTCGTGGGTCGAGACGACGAGAGTCCGTCCCTGGTCGGCGAGCTCGCGCAGCAGCACGGCGAGCTCGTTGCGGCGCGCCGGGTCGAGCGACGCGGTCGGCTCGTCCATGAGCAGGAGCGGCGGGTCGACGGCGAGAGCGCGGGCGATCGCGACGCGCTGCGCCTCGCCCCCCGACAGCTCGCGCGGCAGCGCATCGTGCCGGTGGCCCGCGCCGAGCGATTCGAGCAGCTCGTGCGCTCGTTTCTCCGCGGACGCGCGATCCTTCCCGAAGACGTGGACCGGCGCGAGCGTCACGTTTCCGAGTGCGGTGAGGTGCTCGAAGAGGCAGTGCATCTGGAAGACCATTCCGACTTTGGCGCGCAGCGCACGGAGCGCCGACTCCTTCGGCACGGGGCCGGGACGGAGCGCGACGCCGTCGACGTCGATCGTCCCGCCGTCGAACGCCTCGAGCGCGACGACCGCGCGGAGCACCGTCGTCTTGCCGCCTCCCGAGAGGCCCATCAGCGCGACGCGCTCGCCGCGCCCGATCTCGAGGTCGACGTCGCGCAGCACCACGCGCTCCCCGCGGCGGAGCTGGAGCGAATCGATCTTCAGCACCGGCGCCGTCATGTCCGCACCTTCCATCGCTCTTCGAGCGTTCCCGCAAGCCGCGCGAGCGGGAGCGACATCGCGAGGTACATCGCGGCGCAGAGCAGCCCCGGCACGAGCCAGCTGCCGACGTTTGATGCGAGGATCGAGGTCTGCTTGGTCAGCTCGACGACGGTGATCACCGAGACGAGCGAGGAGTCCTTCAGCAGCGCGACGAAATCGTTCGTCATCGGCGCGAGCGCGAGCCGGAGCGCCTGCGGCGCGCGGACGAGACGGAAGACCTGGCCCTCGGTCAGGCCTAACGTCCTCGCCGCCTCGAGCTGCCCGCGCGGGATCGCCTGGAGCGAGCCGCGATAGATCTCGCTCTCGAACGCCGCGTAGTTGAGGCCTAACCCGAGAAGCGCGGCGACGAAGGCGGGGAGCTTCACGACGGCGGAGAGGCCGTAGTAGATGACGAAGAGCTGGAGCAGAAGCGGCGTGCCGCGCATCACCTCGACGTACATCGTGAGCAGGAGGCGCGTCACCGGACCGCCGTAGATGCGTCCGCTCGCGATCGCGATTCCGAGCGCGACGGCGAGCAGCATCGCGACGCACGAGAGAACGATCGTGATCACCGCCGCGCGGAAGAGCGACGGGATGTAGCTCGCGATGCGTACTTTTGGCCGGGGCGCGGGCGTCGTCGCGGCGGGGTTGGCCGCGGTGGCAGGCGCGCCTTCGATCTCGAAGGGGGGCGGGACGCTGCCACCGAGGAGGCGCGCGTAGAGGTCGCGCTGGCCGTCGTCCCAGCAGTCCCAGCTGCGGAAGATCCGCTCGAGCTCGCCGTCGCGCATCATCGCGCGGAGCGCGTCGTCGACACGGTCGCGCAGCGCACGATCGCCACTCGCGAGCACGGCGACGTAGTGACCGCGCGCGACGGGCTGCTCGAGAGTTTCGAGCCCCTTCATCCGCCGCTGCGAGCGCGCGGCGATGACGTGGTCGAGCAGCACCGCGTCGAGACGTCCCTGGAGAAGGTCTTCGTAAGGATGGACGTCGTCGTCGTACGAGATGACCTCGAGCGCGAGCTCGTCCTTCTTTTCCATCAGGATGTCGTAGGCGAGCGTCCCGCCGAGCGTGCCGACGCGCTTCCCGCGCAGCTCGGCGAGGCTCTGCGCCTTGACCTTGTCGGAGGCGCGCTGCGTCAGAACTTCGCGGAACTCGAAGTAGGGGAGCGTCGTCGCGCGGCTCTCGCGTCGCGCCGGCGCGTCTTCGACTCCGGAGAGGCCGATCTCGAAGTCGCCGCGCTCGACCGACTGGTCGATCGACGAGTAGCCGACCTGCACGAAGCGTGGTTTCAGCCCCATCCGTTTCGCGATCGCCTCGGCGATCGCGACGTCGAAGCCGCGCACGATCGAAGGATCGGCCGGGTCCGCCTCGACGAACGGCGCGCCTCCCTCGGCGTCGCCACCCCAGCGGAGAACGCCCGGCTCGCGCTCCGCGAAGAGCGGAAGCGACAACGCCGCGACCAGCGCAAGGAGAGCCAGCGATTTGTGGGGCACGGGGATAGTTTAACTGAGGAGGCAGGAGAGGAGGGGCAGGCCAGAGGCCACAATGGATTTGACGTTGAGGTGGAGAGGCTGAAGTTAGAAGTTAGAACGCTGAATTTTGAATCCAGAAAGACCGGAGAGGCTTCATTTCCGGGTTCTCAATTCTGCGTTCTAACTTCTAACTTCTAACTTCAGCTTCTCCTCTGTTGAGTCGAGGCCTTTGGCCTCTGGCCCGCCTTCAACCGTTGACGCCGTACCGCGCATGCACTCACCATGAGTCGTGCGCGGGAGGACGTATCTGATCGCCGTCGTCGCTCTTTCGCTGGCGCTGCCGGCCGCCGCCGCTCCCCTCTTCGACGATTCCTCCGCCGACTCCATCTCGATCTCGAACTCCCACTACCGCGTCAGCTTTCGCAAGTCGGACGGCGCGATCGCGTCGATCGTCGATGTGCCGTCGGGGCAGACGCTCGCGCGCGGGGCGCGGGATGGTTGTCTCTGGGTCGCGGCGAACCAGGTGTCGAGCTGCTCGTATCGTGCGGGCGGCGCCGACGGCTTTACGTATGCCTGGTCGGCCGCGTCGCGCACGCTGACGATGGACTACACGCCCGCGGCGGGTAAGCCTAACGTCGTGAAGGCGCGCGTCGTCGTTGCCGCGTCGGACGAGTCGCGGCTCGACCTGGCGATCGAGATCGAGAGCTCGTTCGGCGCGCCGCTCGACGACGTCGCGTTCCCGGCCGGCATCGCGCTGCGCGACGCGGAGGTGAAGGGAGCGCTCCTTCCGCTCATCCCCGGCATCGTGCTTCGCCCCGGCTTCTTCGCAGCGAACAGGATGTACGTCGCGAAGTATCCGGGCGAGGGGATGTTCGCCGACTTCATCGCCTTCGATCTGACGGGCGGGAGTTTCGCGCTCTACGAAGTTCCCGACGGGACGCTTCGCCCCTCGTGGCTCGGCATCGCGCACGACGACGGATCGAGCGTCGACGAGTCTGTCGTGGTGCACTCGTTCGCGCCGAGGCTCGCGACGGGAAAGCGTTTCGCGTCGCCGAGGATGCGGATTCGCGTCGGCGCGGGGCTCGCGGGGAGCGCGCTCGCCTGGCGCGACGACAGCGGGATCGCGGCGATCCCGTCTCTCGAGGCGCGTGCGGGGAATCTCCTGCCGCGGCTCGTTCGCGCGCCCTTCCTGAAGTTCGACATGCAGGAGATGCGCCGGCCGTTCGCCGACTTCGAGCCGGTGTTCCGGGCGCTCCCCGCGCCGTCGGTTCTTCACTTCACCGGCTACGGAGTGCGCGGCTTCGACGAGGACTATCCCGATTTCCTGCCGCCTAACACGATGCACGGCACGACCGAGGAGTTTGCCGCGCTGATCGCGAAGGCGCGCGGCATGGGGCACCTCTCGATGCCCTACACGAATCCAACCTGGTGGGACGACCAGGGGCCGACGCTCAACGCGCTGCCGTCTCCGTTGAAGCTCTCCGACGTCGCCGTGAGGACGGAGGACGGCGACCTCCGCTTCGAGACCTACGGGCCGCGGGGCGGCTACGCCGTCACGCCGTGGCACCCCTTCGTCGTGAAGCGCGCCGACGACGCCGTGAACGAGGTGGTGTCGCGGCTCGGCTCGGAGCTCCTCTTCGAGGACCAGATCGGCGCGCGTCCATGGCTGTTCGACACGAACCCGGCGTCGCCGTCGCCCACGGCGTACCTCGACGGCTGGATCGACCACGCGCGCCGCCATTCCTCCTCGATGTTAGGCACGGAGTCGGGCTTCGACAGGCTCCTCGGCCACGAGCTCGGCTTCTTCGGCTGCATCACGCCCGACGGCGACGGATGGGCGACCGAGCGCTTCGGCGCCGGCAATTGGGAGATCTATCCCTTCATCGCCCTTACCGCCCGCGACAAGGCGCTCTTCTACTTTCACAACATGGGGGCCAACCCGGTGACGAAGGCGAACTTCCGGATGAGCCTCGCGACGGGGACGTTCCCCGTCTTCGCGCTCTACAACCCGACGGTGAACATCTTCAACACGGGCCGGGGCGGCGGGCTCGACCGCGACGACCTCCGCGTCGCCTCGGTGCTCCAGCGCTACGTCCTCTCGCGCTACGCGACGGAGCGGGCGACGTCGTTCGGCTGGCTCGCTCCGAACGTGACGAAGACGGCCTTTCCATCGGTGGAGGTGATCGCGAACGTGGAGGAGCGAACGCCGCTCGAGCAGCCCGAAGGGCGCGTCGCGCCGGGAGGCGCGATCGCTCGCGCGATCGACGGAAGCATGGTCGCGGGGCTCTTCACGACCTGGAACGGCGTGCCGCTCAGCATCGGCGAACACTGGATCATCGAGGAGCGCGACGGCGCGGGCGTCACGCTCCGGAAGCCGTCGGGAAGCGATACGCAGATCGCCGTCCGCCCCCTCGCGGGCTGGAGTGCGTCGACCCCGCTCGAGGTGCGTGCGATCGGCGCGACCGGGCAGCTCATTCGCACGATCCCCTACTCATGGACGAGCCACGGCCCTCTCTTCTTCGCCTCTCGATGGCTCGACGGGCGCGAGGTCGTCGAGTGGCGCGTGGTCGATTCGACGCGGGAGACGAGGCGCAGGGGAGTGCGGCGTTAGGCGGTGAAGCAGGTCAAAGGCCATAGGTCAAAGGTCAAAGCAGGCCGTGGGCGGCGGAACACCTCCACGTGTCGCGGTCTGCAGGAGGTTGGTCGCACGGGCGGCGCGTTGCGTGGCCGGCCCTGTTGGTCGCGTAGCGACCGCCGACCTTAGCCCCCGGTCCCGCGGAGCGGGACCGGGGGAACGGGCGCATTGAATGTATTCGCGCCGCGTAGCGGCGCTGGAGGTCTGGCGCCGCTACGCGGCGCGTTTGGATTTGGCGCGTGATTCCCCCGGTGGCTGGCCCTTCGGGCGCAGCCACCGGGGGCTAAGATCGGTCGTCGCTACGCGACGAAGAAGAACGCTCCGCAGGAGAAAGAATCGAGAATTGAGAATTGAGAGATGGCGGCTGCGCGGTGCCTCGCCGGCCCTGTTGGTCGCGTAGCGACCGCCGACCTTAGCCCCCGGTCCCGCGGAGCGGGACCGGGGGACCGGACGCATTGAATTTTCGCGCGCCGCGTAGCAGCGCTGGAGGTCTGGCGCCGCTACGCGGCGCGTTTAGATTTGGCGCGTGATTCCCCCGGTGGCTGGCCCTTCGGGCGCAGCCACCGGGGGCTACGATCGCTCGTCGCTACGCGACGAAGAAGAACGCTCCGCAAGAGAAAGAATTGCGAATTGAGAATTGAGAGATGGTGGCGGTGCGAGTGCCGCCCGGAGCTCCGCCATCTCTCAATTCTTAATTCTCAATTCGGGTTCCGGCCCGGCGGGCCGGAACCCGACCGGCAGCTCGAACAAGCTCATCGGCAACCGGCTCTTCGTCACCGAGACGAGGTGCGTGTCGATCGACATCGCGCCTCCCTCGTACGTGATCTCGTTCCGATCGGCGAGAAGCGTTCCCTGTTTCGAGACGACGGCCGGCATCAAGTCGTGAATGACTCCCGCGTACTCGGCGTCGATCGGGTCGGTCGCCCATTTGATCGCGCTCGCCGTCGCGGGAAGAATCGGCGCGGTCGAGAAGAGCATCGCCCGCTTGTAGCCTCCCGCTTCGACCGAGACGCGCAGCGCATCGCGCCCGTCGACGACGCCCGCCGCCTCTTCGGAAACTTTCGCGAGCGGAGCTCCCTGCGGGAGCGGAGCCTCGAGCAGTGTCTTGCGCGCGGCGAGCGCCGTGTCGAACGTGACGCTTCGGGTCGTCCGTCGCGACTGGTCGACGAAGGCGATCGTCCGCGCCTTCGTGTCGACGAGGCGCCACGTGTCGGCGTCGTCACCAAACCTGACCCGCTCTCCGTCGGTCAGTACCTGCCATCGGAAGGAGCGGTTCTCGTGCGCGACGATCGTCTCGTAGACGAGCACCGTCGCCGCGACCGTCGGGGGAGGCGGAGGGGGCGGCGGCGCCGGCTCGCGGCATGCGAGAGCGAAGGCGAAGAGAAGAACGAGCAGCGCAATGTGTGGCGCAGACACTCCTGTCTGCGCGCGGCGCGAAGCGCCGCCGGTCAGGCTGAACGCGGGAGGCAGCGGAGCGGCATGTCGTCCCCCGTCGGGTCGCCTACGGCGACGCGCAGGCAGGAGTGCCTGCGCCACATCGTCTCGCGCTTCGAGCATCGGTAGCCTTTGATCGCCAGCTTTCTCTGCGCTCACTCGCGCATCAGAGCTTCGTCTCGTACCAGGTACGTCCCCAACCGGCGTCGACCGAGAGCGGCACGCGGAGCTTGCACACTCCCTCCATCGTCGATTTCACGACCTTCGCAATTGCCTCGGCGCGTCCTTCCGGCACCTCGATCACGATTTCGTCGTGCACCGTAAGCAGCATCCGCGCCTGGGGCTCGGCCTCGTCCAGCGCCTGGTCGAGCTGAATCATCGCGAGCTTGAGGATGTCGGCCGCGGTTCCCTGCATCGGCGCGTTCGTCGCCATCCGTTCGGCGTTCGCGCGAATCGGGAACGCCTTGTTGTTGATCTCCGGGATGTAACGGACGCGGCCGAACATCGTCGTGACCTTGCCGGTCGCACGCGCCTCGTCGAGCGTCCGGTCGAGCAGCTCGCGGATCTTCGGGTAGCGGCCGAAGTAGTTCTCGATGAACTTCTTCCCTTCGGCCTGCGAGATGCCGAGCTCGTTGGCGAGCCGGAACGCAGACATGCCGTAGAGGACGCCGAAGTTGATCGTCTTCGCGGCGCGGCGCTGCTCCGAGTTCACGAGCGACTCGGCGACGCCGAACATCGTCGCGGCGGTCGCCTTGTGAATGTCGGCGCCGCGGCGGAAGGCTTCGATCATCCCCTCGTCACCGCACATGTGCGCGAGGACGCGCAGCTCGATCTGCGAGTAGTCGGCCGCGAGCAGCACGAAGCCGTCGGCCGCACGGAACGCCTTGCGGATCTCGCGCCCCTGCGCCGTGCGGACCGGGATGTTCTGCAGGTTAGGGTCGGACGACGAGAGACGGCCCGTCGCGGCGACCGCCTGGTTGAAGCTCGTGTGAATTCGCCCCTCGGCGTCGACGAGCGTCGGCAGCGCGTCGACGTAGGTCGACTTCAGCTTGTGCAACTCGCGGTGCTCGATGATGAGGCGCGGCACGGCGAAGCCCATGCCGGCGAGCTCTTCGAGAACTTCCTGCCCGGTCGAGAAGCTCTTCGTCTTCGCAGTCTTCTTGAGCACCGGGTACTTCAGCTTCTCGAAGAGGATCGTGCCGAGCTGCGCGGGGGAGTTGATGTTGAACGTCTCGCCCGCCTCCTTGTAGATCTGCGTCTCGAGCGTCTCGAGCTGCGCCTCCATCGTCGTCGACATCTCGGCGAGGAAGGCCGAGTCGACGATGATCCCCCGCGCCTCCATTTTCTGCAGCACGGGGACGAGCGGCAGCTCGAGCGTCCGGTAGACCTCGGCGAGTGACGGCTCTTTCTCGAGCTCCGGCTTCTGCAGCGCGTGGAGCCGCTGCGCGACGCTCGCGGCGTCGCCCGCGCGCCGGTCGAGCTCCTGCGCGAAGCCGAACTGGTCGCGATGCTTGAAGATGTCCTTGCGCTCGGCGATGTTCGTCGCGAGCTTTTCGCGTGAGAGCGACCCGAGGTCGTGACTGAAGGCGCCGGGGTTGAGGACGTACGACTCGAGCATCGTGTCGTCGATCTTCGACGGAGCCGCGATGCCGTGCCGCGCGCAGGCATGGAAGAGCCGCTTCGCGTCGTGCGTCACGAAGGCGCGGTCGCCGGAGAAGATCTTCGCCACCGCATCCTTCAATTCGCCGATCGGCGCTACGAGCACTTTGCCCGAGCCGGTCGCGAACGAGATGAGGTCGAGCGACTGGTCCTTGTCGTCGGTCGACTCGACGCCGATGGCGACGAGCGCTGCGCCTTCGCAGAGCGCATTCAACTCGGCAGCTGATGCCGCGCGCGCGACCTCGGATGGCTTCTCCGTCTCTTTGGGCAGGTACTCCTGAAGCAGCGAGCCGAATTCGAGCTTCGCGAAGAGCTCGCAGAGGCGCGCGCGGTCAGGCTCGCCCCAGACGAGCGCGTCGAGGTCGACGCCGGTCTCGATCTCGGTCCGGATGCGCGCGAGCTCGCGCGACATGAACGCCGCGTCCTTCGACTCCTCGAGCTTCTTCCGCTGCGCCGGCTTCTTGACCTCGTCGAGGCGCGCGTAGACTTCGTCGAGTGAGCCGAACTCCTTGATGAGATCCTTCGCCCCTTTCTCTCCGATGCCCGCGACGCCCGGGATGTTGTCGATCGAGTCGCCCATGATCGCCATGACGTCGATGACCTGCTTCGGCGGCAGGCCGTAGTCCTCTTCGACCATCTTCGCGTCGTAGAGCTTGTCGCGCCCGGTGTGGTACATCGAGATGTTGTCGCCGACGAGCTGAAAGTAGTCCTTGTCGGAGGTCGCGAGGATGACCTTCCAGCCTTCGCTTCGCGCCTTGTAGGCGAGCGCGCCGACGAGATCGTCGGCCTCGTACTCCTCGTTCGTGAGGATCGGCATCCCGAACGCCGCGCAGAGCTCGTAGACGAGCGGCACCTGCGGCCGGAGATCTTCCGGCATCGGCTTGCGGTCCTTCTTGTAGTCGGCGAACTCGCGGTGGCGGAAGGTCTTCCTACCGACATCGAAGGCGACGCCGACGGCGTCGGGCTTGTAGTCCTTCGCGATCTTCCGGAGCATCAGCGCGAAGCCGTAGACCGCGTTCGTCGCGAGCCCTGCCGAGTTCGTCAGGGAACGGATGGCGTAGTACGACCGAAAAAGGTTGTTCGACCCGTCGATCAACAGCAAAGTCTTGCTCATTGGGGGTATTAGAACAGGCGATGAGGCGAGAGGCGAGAGGCGATGAGCGGGCCAAAGGCCAAAGGCCAGAGGCCAAAGCAGGCAGAGTGTGGCGCAGACACTCCTATCTGCGCGTCGCCGAAGGCGACCTCGCGCCCAAGGCGTTGCGTCGACTGCGGCGCTTCGCGCCGCGCGCAGACAGGAGTGTCTGCGCCACACAAGCCTGCTCCGGCCTATGGCCCGAAGCCGCCTGCTCATCGCCTCTCGCCTTTCGCCTATCGCCTGCTTCTCCGCCCTTGACGCTTGCGCGTTACGCGCCTAGCGTCGAGTCGTGGAAAGCCGGCTCTCCCGGGTGGTCATGGCGCTCGTCGCCGGAATTGTGGTCGCGATCGTCTCGGCTTCGGCGACGCTCGAGACCTTCGAGCTCCCGGCGCGCGACGCGATGCTGCGCGTCCGCTCGCCGCGTCCGGTTACCGCGGTCGGGGTCGTTGCGATCGACGAAGACTCGCTCCGGGCGCAGGGGCCGTGGCCCTGGCCGCGCGAGCGGCTCGCCGCTCTCGTCGACCGTGTCGCCGCCTCGGGCGCCCGGGCCGTCGCCGTCGACATCCTTCTCGCCGAGCCGCGCGACGGTGACGAGCTCCTGGCCGCAAGCCTACAGCGCACGGGAGCGACGCTCGTCTGCGGTCTCGATGCCGGAGGCAACTGGGTCGTGCCTCCCGAGTCGCTTTCGAAGAGCGCGCGCCTCGCGCACGGGATGATCGAGCTCGACCGCGACGGCGTGATGCGCCGCATATCGATGACGAAGCAGGCGGGAGCGATGAGCCTTCCCGCGCTCTCGATCGCGATGGCCGCCGCGATGCGCGACGACGTCGTCGTGACGCCGGGCCGGGTGCTCGAGCCGGGGTTTCGCGCCCGCACCGTGAAGGTCCCGGTGGTGAGCGCGGAGTCGCTCCTCGCCGGTGGCGCGAACGGAGCGCTACGCGGCCGCGCAGTTTTCATCGGTTTGACGGCGCTCGCACTCGGCGACCGCGCCGTCACGCCGACGACGGTCGCGGGCCGGCCCGACGCGGGAGTCGTCGTCCACGCTGCCGCGACTGAGGCGCTCGTCACGGGCGATCTCGTGCGCAGGGTGCCGCCGGCCGCGAGCGGGCTGATCGGCGCGGCGCTCGTCTGGATCGCGCTGTCGCTTCGCCCGAGGAAACTGTCACGACGCGTCGCGGCCGACATCGCGATGCTCGTCGTCCCTCTGCTTGCGGGTGTCGCGCTCGTGCTCGCTGCGAAGCTGGTGCTGCCCGTCTTCGCGCTCGCCCTCGCGGCTGGCGCGGCGGTCGGCGTCACGGAGACGCTCGCGGTGTGGCGGCTGCAGCGAGGCGGCAGCGCCGCGGTCGCGCGGATCGCGAGCGGTCTCGGGGACGATCGCCTGGCGAACGACGCGGGTCTCGTCGAGCGGCTCGACGAGCTTGCGGAGCTCGTCGACCGCCGTCGCGTGAGCGACGTCGAGTCGCGCCGCGTGCTCGCCCACGAGCTGAAGACGCCGCTCGCGTCGGTTCGCGGGCTGACGCAGCTGCTCTCCGGCTATCGGCTCGGCGAGGACGAGACCAGGCGCGTCGTGTCGTTGATCGAGAGGGAGACCGACAAGCTGCAGGCGATGGTCGCGAGTCTCCTCGAGATCGAGAAGCTCGCGCTGCGCGAGTTCGAGGCGACGGCGTCGCTCGTCGACCTGTCGACGCTCGCCCGCGATCGTGCGGAGCTGCTTCGTGCCGGCGTGGCGAGCTCGCTCGTCGCCACGATCGCGCCCGGCGTCGTCGTTCGCGGCGACGCTGCGCTCCTCGATCGCGTCGTCGACAACCTCGTCGGCAATGCCGTGAAGTACGCTCCCGCCGGCGCCCGGGTCGCACTTCGCATCGAAGCGCAGGGCGGGGACGCGCTGCTCGAAGTCGAGGACGAGGGGCCCGGAATCGCCGAGGCGGAACGCGCGGCGATCTTCGAGCGTTTCAAGCGGGGGAGCTCGGCGGGAGAGACCGAAGGGCTCGGCCTGGGGCTCGCGCTCGTCGCGGAGGTTGCGAAATGGCACCGCGGGGCGATCGGTGTCAGGCCCGGAGCGCGTGTAGGGAGCATCTTCCGGCTGACGCTCCCGCTGGCGAAGGGGATGTGATGGAGGAGTGCCGCTGATGGCAAGGGTTCTCGTCGTGGACGACGACGCGGGTATCAGGGAGAGCGTGGCGATCGCCGCGGAGAAGACGGGGCACACGGTCTTCCGCGCGGGGAGCGTCGCGGGAGCGAGGAAGGTTCTCGCCTCCGAGGCGGTCGACGTCGTGGTGAGCGACATCTACATGCCGGGCGACACGGGGCTCGTGCTGCTCGAGGAGCTGCGCGAGCTCGATCCGCGCCCCGCGGTGATCCTGATGACCGCGCGCGGGAGCGTCGAGACTGCCGCGATCGCCGAGCGAGGCGACGCGTTCGATTACATCGCCAAGCCGTTCGACCTCTCCGACATGATGGCGCGGATCACAGCCTCCATCGCGCCGAAGAAGCACGACATTCTCGAGATCGAGCCCGCGCCGGTGTCGATGATGGTCGGCGCGCACGCGTCGATGATCGCCGTCTACCGCGCGATCTCGAAGATCGCGCCGCTCGCGGTGCCGGTGCTCGTCCGGGGAGAGAGCGGCACGGGCAAGGAGCTCGTCGCGCGCGCGCTGCATTCGTTAGGCGCGAGGCCGCAGGGCCCGTTCGTCGCGCTCAACTGCGGGGCGATCCCCGACACGCTGCTCGAGAGCGAGCTCTTCGGGCACGTGCGCGGCGCCTTCACCGACGCGCGCCACGACCGGCGCGGCGCGCTCGTCCGCGCCGACGGCGGCACGCTCTTCCTCGACGAGATCGGCGACGTCTCGCCGGCGTTCCAGGTGAGGCTCCTCCGCTTCCTGCAGGAAGGCACGGTCACGCCGCTCGGCAGCGAGAAGGAGCAGCACGTCACGGTCCGCGTGATCGCCGCGACGCATCGCGACCTTCGCGCGATGGTCGCCGACGGCAGCTTCCGCGAGGATCTCTACTTCCGCCTCGCCGGCTACGAGATCACCGTGCCGCCGCTGCGCGATCGTGCGAGCGATATCCCGCTCCTCGTCGATCACTTCCGCCGGCGCCTCGGGGGGGAGCTCGGCCGCGGCGAGATCGAAGGGCCTTCGCGCCCGCTCGTCGAGCGGCTCGTGGCTCACCCGTGGACAGGCAACGTACGGGAGCTCGAGCAGGCGGTGCGGCGCATCGCGATCGACAGCGGTGCGCTGACCGACGCCGCGGTCGCGGAACGCGTGCTGCGCGAAATGGCGGCGACGCCGGCCGCGACCCCGGAGGTCGCCGCGCTCGCAGGCGCGAACGTGGCCGAGGCACCGGGGGAGCTGGAATCGCTCGACGACGCCGAGAGGCGCCATATCGTCGCCGTGCTCGAGGCTGCCGGCGGAAATCAGACGCAGGCCGCGTTCATCCTCGGGATCGAGCGCAAGACTCTGGCACGGAAGATGAAGAGGTATGGCATCGAGGCCAGGGGCCGGAATTGAGAGGCGTGCCATGAAACGAGTGACGTTCGGATCGATTGTGCTGGCCGCGACGCTCGCGGCGACCGCGACTGGGCCGGCGAACGAGCCGGTGACGTACAGGTTCGACAAGGTTCACAGCAAGGTGCTGCTCGTGAGCCAGGGGAAAGAAACGCGCGTCAGCGAAGGGACGGCCGCGTCGGGCGGTGACGTCGTGAAGACCGGGTGGCTCGGTTCCACGCTCGTCGCGGCGCCGCGCTGGAACGCGCGCTTCGAGATCTCGTCGTCGAGCGAGGTGGCGCTCGGAAGCGACCAGCCGGGCGTGATCATCCGGCTCGAGCGCGGGCGCCTGAAGGCGATCTTCGATGCGTTCACGGGGGACGAGCCGCGCGTCGTTGCGACGCCGGGGGCGCTGCTCGCCGTGCGCGGAACGCGCTATGGCGTCGAGGTCGACGGGCAGGGGAACACCTCGGTCGTCGTCTTCGAGGGCATCGTGCAGATCGACCCGTTCGACAAGGGCTTCCCGCCGCTCGCGGTGCGCGCGGGAGAGATGGCCGAATATGGCCGCGGACGAGCTCCGAAATCGCGACAGTCGCCACCGACGATGGACGAGCGTGGCTGGGAGCAGCACGGTGCGAAGCCGAACGATCCGAACCGGGATGCAGGCGGTCAGGCGGGTCGTGATGGTGGCATGCGGGGCGAGCCGGGGACGCAGCCCGGTATGCAGCCGGGTATGTCGCAGGGCGGAGGGGGAACCAAGCACCCCTGAGTCGATTCGACGCGCGACGGGTCGTGATGACCCCGGCCGTGAGTCGAAACGACCCGATTCGAGCGCGGAATCGCGTGAGAAACCGGGCACGCCAATTGCGATGACCTTCTCCAGGAGAGCCGATGAGCTCCCGACACAAGGAGAAGGAATCATGAAGATCAAGACACTCGCAGTGGCAGTACTAACCCTCTCGATGGCAGGCGCGGCCTTCGCGCAGAGCTCTGCGGTCGAGCGAGGCGGCATGGGCGGCGGCAGCGGCGCAGGTAACGGTGCGGGAACCGGAACGGGGATGGGGAATGGCAACGGCCCCGGCGGAGACGGCAGGGGCGCGAGCTTCGAGATCGTCGTTGCCACCGACGGCACGGCGTTCCTCGTCCGTCATCTCGAGGCCGATGCGACGGGGCAGTTCGAGGTCGTCGCGATCCGCACGAGCGGCGCAACCGGCTGGAGCTACAAGCTCGTGACGCTGGGGCCCGCGAGCCTCGTCGCGGCGGGCGCGAATGTCGTCGCCATCCAGCACGGCGACGGGCTTGCGAGCCAGGGCACGCCTCCGACGACGCCTGTTACCCATACGTCGAAGCTAACGGCGCTCTCGCAGGCTTCGGGCAGCGCGATCTGGACTCTCGCGATCGACGGCAACGTCGGTGACGTGAAGCCGTTCGCGAACGGTCTCTACCTCACGGTCACCAAGCCGGAGGTCGACTCGACCGGCGCAGTCGTTCAGGGTTCCGGCGTGAAGTCTCTCGTCGCCGTTTCGAACGACGGCGCGGTGCTCTGGACCGTGCGGCTCAACTGACACGAGGACGATTGAAACGACGAGGCGGCCCCATCCTTCGCGGACGGGGCCGCTTCGTTTTTCCCGGAATCCCTCAGCCGCGGTTACGATTGAAACCGACGATGAAAGTACGACTCCTTCTATTCGCCGTGCTTCGCGACATCGTTGGCGCCGACGAGCGCGAGCTCGAGGTCGCCGACGGGACGCGCGCGATCGATCTCTGGAACGGGCTGCGCATCGACTATCCGCGTCTCGCGCCCTACGAGAAGCCCCCCTTCACCGCCGTGAACCAGGACTACGTGCAGCCCGAGGCCGTGCTGCGCGACGGCGACGAAGTGGCGTTCATACCGCCCGTGTCGGGAGGTTAAGGTGAGGACGAATTGAGAATTTAGAATTGAGAATTGAGAGATGTATAAACGACATTCATTATTAAATCTCATTAAGGTGGGCGAGGTTGCTGCGCTGGCCGAGCGGAACGGCCATCTCTCAATTCGCAGTTCTCAATTCTCAATTCGAGCGCAGCGATGAGCTATCTCACCGACGCCCCTATCGACCAGCAGCGCCTAACCGAGGCCGTCATGCGCCCGTCCGACGGCGCGCTCGCGCTCTTCGCGGGAGTCGTTCGCGATCATCACCAGGGACGCGCGGTCGAGTCGATCTTCTACGAGTGCTGGCGTCCGATGGCGGAGAAGGAGATGGCGAAGATCGACGCGGAGGTCGCCGCGGCGTATCCCGACGTCGCGATTGCCTTCGTCCATCGTCTCGGTCTTCTTCAGGTCGGCGAAGCCTCGATCGTCATCGCCTGCTCCTCTCCTCACCGCGACGAGGCCTTCACTGCCTGCCGCGAGATCATCGAACGCGTGAAGTTGACCGTGCCGATCTGGAAACGCGAAAAAGGCCCCGATGGCGAAGAGTGGGTCGGATGGCAGGGGAAGTGAAAAGCCGAATTGAGAATTGAGAATTGAGAGATGAGGCAGGCACCATGATCAACGCGAGCACACAAGCGCAGGAGACCAAAGCAGGCGGCGCAACGAACGCCCGCGCCTCCGCCATCTCTCAATTCTCAATTCTCAATTCTCAATTCCGCACCAGCGGAACACGCCGATGACTCGCAACCCTGTTACCGGCGCGATGCTCCCCAAAGGCGCCGGCTCCGCGGGCGACGTCGTTCCCGTGCCGGCGGCGAGCGTCATCCTTCTTCGAGGCGAGCCGTTCGAGGTGCTGATGATGCGCCGCCACGAATCGAGCACCTTCGTTCCTGGCGCGTGGGTTTTTCCGGGAGGCGCGCTCGATGCGGCCGACCGCGAGATCGCGGGCTGCGACGGCGAAGAGGTCGCGTACTCGCTCTGTGCGATCCGCGAGCTGCTCGAGGAGACCGGGATCTGGATTGGATCGGGCGACGCCGACCCGATCGAGTTGCGCCGCGTGCTCGCTGGCGACGCGTCGCGTTTTCGCGAGATGGCCGTCGGCGCGCGTGCGGCGCTTCCACTCCTCACGCCGTTCGAGCGCTGGATCACTCCTGCAGGAGTGCCGAAGCGCTATGACACGCTCTTCTTTCTCGCGCGCGCTGCTGCGGGCACCGAAGGGACGCCCGACGAGACGGAAGGCGTCGAGCTCGCCTGGTTGCGCCCTGCCGACGCGCTCGCGCGCAATCGCGACGGCTCGATGCAGCTCGTCTTCGCGACGATCAGAATCCTGCAGACGCTCGCGTCGTTCGACAGCGCCGACGCGCTTCTCGCCGCCTGCCGCGGGCGCGCGATCCCCGTCCGTCGCCCCGTGCTCGTGATCGAGGACGGGCGCAAGTCGATTCATCTTCCGGAGCCCGCATGATCCGATCGGTTCTCGCCCCCAACCCCGCACCCTTCACGCTCGACGGCACGCGCAGCTGGCTCGTCGGCGAGACGCTGATGATCGACCCGGGCCCCGCGATCGACACGCACGTCGAAGCGCTCGTCGCCGCGCAGCCGCGCGTGTCGACGATTCTGGTCACGCACCGCCACGCCGATCACGCGCCCGCCGCGGCGTTCGTCGCGCACGTGACCGGCGCCCGCATCCTTGCCCCCGAGGGAGTTCTGGGCGATGACATCGTGAGCGAGCGGCTCGTCGACGGTGCGACGATCGAGAGTGAAGGGCTCACGATCACAGCGATCGCGACACCCGGTCACACCGCCGAGCACTTCTGCTTCCTCACCTCGGAGGGCGATCTCTTCACCGGCGACACGATTCTCGGCGAAGGGACCACTGCGATCTTTCCCCCCGACGGCGTGATGGCCGACTACATGGCGTCGCTGCGGAAGCTGCGCGCGCTCGCGCCGCGCGCGATCTATCCGGGGCATGGCCCGGTGCGGACCGACGCGGTGGAGTGGATCGACTACTACATCGCGCATCGCGAGGAGCGAGAGCGCCAGATTCTCGCCGCGCTTGCCGGCGGGCCGCTCGGCGTGGCGGAGCTGCGGGCGAGGATCTATCCCGATCTTCACGCCGCCCTGCGCTCCGCTGCCGAGATGCAACTGCTTGCACACGCGAGACATCTCGCCGACCGCGGCCTCGTCGTTCCGGACGGTGCGAGGCTCGCGCTGGCGGGTTAGCCCCCCGGTTTCCGGTACCACCCGGGCGCGGCATGCCGTGCCCTCACGCTTTACTTCCGATTTTCCGGTCGTTGGGCTTAAGATCGGCAATTGCTGGAGGTGTCGGCATGAGTCAGTGCGTGATGTGTGGGGCGCAGATTTCGCAGGGTATCCTCTGCGAGAAGTGCGACCGCCCGCGCACGAAACGACCGGCCGCGTCCGCGCAGCCGGCCGCTTCGACGCCGGCTCCGCAGCCCGAAGCGCCGAAGGCAGCTCCTGCGCCTCCTCCTTCTGTTGCTCCTCCTTCTGCCCCCTCGTCCGGCGCGAAGCAGGTGGCGCTGGCGACGAAGCCGGCGGCCGAGCCGTTCCCGAAGGCGCCGATCGTGCCGTTCCCGGTCGAGTCGACCTCGTTCGCGCCGTCGAGCATCTGCGACGTCCTTACAGCGGCCAAGCTGCCGTCGCTCCTCGTCGGCTCCGATCGCGCGGTCAAGTACTGCTCCGGCGAAGCCCACGTGCTGCTCAGCATCGAACCGTCATCGCTTCCCTCGATCGACCAGCTCGAGAAGCAGATGGGAGTCACGATCCCGGCGCTTAACGTGCCGTTCACGAAGGACATCTCGATCGGATCGCACAAGGTCGCGTTCTCCGTCGTGCCGCTCTCGGGCGGGACCGGCGGCGCCGTGCTCATCCTCCGTCCGACGGATCCTGCCGTGGCGTTGCAGAGCGCGTTCGTGAACTACGCGCAGGAGACGATCATCTTCCCGCTGCGCTCGCTTCGTGAGGCGCTCGTCACGGCGTCGAAGAACCGCAAGCAGGATCCGCTGCTTGCCGACGCCGCCGGGACGATCGACCAGATCCTCACGGCGTTCGAGCTCGCGCCCGGCGTCGAAGAGACGGAGTCGATGACCTCGACGACTGCGCCGAAGGTGGACGATGTCGTCCGCCGCGTCGGCGACCGCTTCACGCCCGTAGCGGCGAGGAAGGGAGTTCTCCTCCAGCTCGACGCGCAGGAGGGGGACGAGACATTCAAGAACCACCACGAGCTCGAAGAGGTCCTCGTGCTCCTCATGGAGAACTCGCTCCACTACACCCCCGAGGGGGGACAGATCGTCCTCGGGCTTCGCTCGCTCGAGCACAAGGGGAAGCCGCTTCTGCTCTTCTTCGTGATGGACAGCGGCGCGCACGTTCCCGAGAATCTGCGCGAGGTGATCTTCAACGCCGGCTTCAATCCCGACCCGATCACCGAGGAGCGGAGCGGCCGCGGACTGGCGCGCTGCAAGGACTTTGCGACGCAGCATGGCGGCTCGATCTGGGTGGAGTCGAAGACGGGGAAGGCCTGCACCTTCTTCATGCGCGTCCGGCCGGACGGGTAGGTCCCGCCGCAGGCGGAATTAAGAATTGAGAATTGAGAGAGGGCGAAAGCCCTCTTTCCTCGTTTCTGCCCCAATCGCGGCGCCTTCAATCTCTCAATTCTCAATTCTCAATTCCGTTTCACACCTCCCGTTCCGACCGGGCGTACCCTCAGGACGACGGGCAAGGCCGATGAAACGGATAGCTACCTTCATTTTCGCGCTCACGTTTGCGCTTCCGTGCGCCGGGTCGGAGGTCACCGCCGCGAATCTCGTCAGGGAGATGAATCGATACCGGCGCGCGGAAGGACTTGGACCGCTCATGATCGATCCTCGGCTGACCGCGGCGGCGGCCGACCGGATGCACGACATGGAAGAGAGCGGTGTCTGGCAGCACCGGCCGCCGGGCGGTGGATCGCCGTTCGACGCGGTCCGGCGGCACGGCTTCGAGTTTTCGCTCGCGGGCGAGAACCTCGCGACCGGATTCGAGACCGCGGAAGTGCTCGTCGAGAGCTGGATGCTCTCGCCGGGTCATCGTCAGAACGTGATGTCACCCTCGCTCGCCAGCGTCGGGATCGCGATTATCGACGGACACGTTGCACACCGCGCCGACGGGAAGTCGGTCGTCGCCGTCTTCGCGCGCGAGATGGTTAGGCCGGTGGCGAAGAAGAAGTAAGTAGGGATTACTTCTTCTTCTTTTTCGCCTTCTTCATCTTCTTCCGGAACGAGCCGGGCTCGAAGATGGTCTGCTCGAAGGGGCCGAAGCTGTAGGCCTCGCTGCGGGCGCTCTCGATGAAGTGCTGCTGGCTCCTTAGCGGCGAGGGCCCCGGAGTGCGGCGGCGGTAGACGCCGTCGGGGCCGAGCTCCCATCCCTTCACGTCGTCCGCGAGGCAGCTGCCGATGATCTCGTCGACGACGCGCGCCTGGAGTGCCTTCGAACGGATCGGGAAGGTCAGCTCGACGCGGCGGAAGAAGTTGCGCGGCATCCAGTCGCCGCTCGAGACGTAGACGTCGCGGTCGCCGCCGTTGCCGAAGCAGAAGGCGCGCGAGTGCTCTAGAAAGCGGTCGATCACCGCGACCACCCGGATGTTGTCGCTGATGCCCGGAAGACCGGGAATGAGACAGCAGATGCCGCGGATGTTGAGGTCGATCTTCACGCCGGCGCGGCTCGCCTCGTAGAGGGTGCGGATGACCGTGCGGTCGACGAGAGCGTTCAGCTTCGCCGCGATGGTGCCGCCGCGGCCTGCCTTCACGTGCTCGATCTCGCGCTGGATCAGCTCCACGACGCGGCGGTGATAGTCCATCGGCGACACGGTGAAGCACTTCCACTCGAGCCCGCTCGCGCGGCCGTCGAACACGTCCTGCACGCTCGCGATCGAAAAGCCGGTGAGGATGTTCATCACCTGCGCGGCGTCGTCGCCGAAGTCGTCGTCGGCGGTGAAGAGGTCGATGTCGGTGTAGAGCGCCGCCGTGCGCGCGTTGTAGTTTCCGGTCGAGAGATGGACGTAGCGGCGGAGCTCGTCGCCCTCGCGGCGGACGACGAGGCAGACCTTGCAGTGCGTCTTGATCCCGACCAGGCCGTAGACGACCTGGACGCCGGCGAGCTCGAGCTGGCGGGCCCACTCGATGTTCTTCGACTCGTCGAAGCGCGCCTGCAGCTCGACGATCGCCGTCACCTGCTTGCCGGCGCGCGCGGCGCGCGCGAGCGCCGCGACGATCGGCGAGTCGCGATCGGTCCGGTAGAGCGTCATCTTCAGCGCGAGCACATCGGGGTCGTCGGCTGACGACTGCACGAACTCGACGACCGCGCCGAACGAGTCGTACGGCCGGTGAATCACGATGTCGCCGCGCCGGATGATCGAGAAGATGTCCTCGTTCGACGCGAAGCGCGCCGGAATCCGCGGGTTGAACGGCTCGTCGCGCAGAGACGACTTCCCTTTCACGAACGCGAGCTGCATCAGGTCCGAGACCTTCAGCATCCCGCTGGCGACGTAGATGTCGTCCTTCGGCGTGCCGGTCGCCTCGGAGAGCAGATCGATCAGCGACTGATCGGCGCCCTCGCCGATCTCCATCCAGACCGTCTCCTTCCGTTCGCGCTGGCGAAGCTCCGACTCGACCGACTTCAGCAGGTCGAGAACCTCGTCCTCGCGAAGCGCGATGTCGGCATTGCGGATGACGCGGAGCGGCACCGCCACCTTCACCTCGAGCCCCGGAAAGAGCCGCCCGGCGAAATGCCCGATCAGCCGCTCGACCGGGATCATCTTGCCGTCACCCGGAACGTCGACGAGGCGAGGTACCGACGATGGGACCTTGAGGAACGCCCATGACTCCTCCCCCTTCGGGGTCGCCACCTGCACGGCGAGCGAGACCGAGAGGTTCGCGAGAAACGGGAAGGGATGTCCCGGATCGGTCGCGAGCGGCGTGAGCAGCGGCTCGACCTGGCGCGCGAAGTACTCCTCGAGCGCCGCCGATTCCTTGTTGCTCAGATCCTTCGGCCCGACGATCCGGAGACCTTCCTTCGCTAGTTTCGGCACCAGGTCCCTCTGAAGCAGCGCGTACATGTCGTCGAGCAGGGCGCGCGCCTTCTTGCGCACGCTCCGCCACTGCTGCTTCGGCTGCATCCCGTCGGCCGACGGGCTCTGCAGTCCCGCGCGGAGCAGTGCCTTGATGCCTCCGCCCCGGACCATCAGGAACTCGTCGAGGTTGTTCGAGGCGATCGCGGCGAACTTCACCCGCTCGAGGAGCGGCACCGCGGCGTTCTCCGCCTCCGCGAGCACGCGGCGGTCGAAGTCGAGCCAGCTCAGCTCGCGATTGATCATCGGCGCCGCCGGGAGATCGCTCGTTCCGGCTGGCGCGCTCTTCTGAGGCTCGACTGTCATGGCACGTTTCCGATCGCCAGAATACTACCGCGCCGCGATGCGGACGTCGCGGCGTCGATTCGTAGCCCGATTGTTTCTCCGGCGGCTCAGTGATTCGATACGATCCCGATGCGCGGCAACGGCGAGGAGGCCATTCCCGATGGACGAGCGACGACGTGCAGAACGACTTCCAGTGACGATCCCGATCGAGCTGAGGGGCGGCACCGGAATCACGCGCGACATCAGCGGCCTCGGTGTCTTCTTCACCGCCGCGTTTCCGTTCGAGCGCGGTGAGCAGCTCGAGTTCGTCCTCCGGATCCCCGGGTCGATCAACGTGCGCTGCTCGGGCAGCGTCATCCGCTCCGATTTCGACCGCGAGGCGATGAGCTACGGAGTCGCCGTGACGATCGACGGTTACAGCGCCGCCGACGGCGAGCAGGGTGACGCACCCGAGGCGGAGATCGTCCTGCGGGAGTTGCGCAGGCATCACGGCGGGTAGGGCGGGCTGTTCGACACCCTCGACCTTCCCACCCGTCACCGTTGCGGTGTGATCGCCCGCACCTCGTCCTTCGCTTCCTCTCCGTTACGCTATTTCGGGATTTGGCGAAATGACGACACTGCCCGACATCGGAGGACAGCCTGTAACCGAAGAGCGTGACCGTGCCCCGCTTCACCTCGCCGCGGGCATCGTCATCGCGGTCCTCGCAATCGGTCTCTACACGCAGCTTGCACGGCTCTCGGAGCTCGTCACCTATTCGATGCTCCGGCTCACTCGCGGCACGCACCTCGCCTCGGCGGTCGAGTTCTTCGTCTTCGAGGTGCCGAAGGTCCTGCTCCTTCTCGTCGGCGTCGTCTTCGTCGTCGGCCTCCTCCGCAGCTTCCTCACGCCGGAGCGCGCACGGCGCGCCCTCGCGGGGAAGCGGGAGGCGACAGGCAACGTGCTCGCGGCGATCTTCGGGATCGCGACGCCGTTCTGCTCCTGCTCCGCGGTGCCGCTCTTCATTGGCTTCGTCAGCGCGGGCGTTCCGCTCGGCGTGACGCTTTCGTTCCTGGTCTCGGCGCCGATGGTGAACGAGGTCGCGCTCGTGCTGCTCTTCGGCCTGTTCGGCTGGAAAGTCGCCGCGCTCTACCTCGTCACCGGCCTCTCGATCGCGATCGCGGCGGGCTGGATCATCGGGCGGTTGAAACTCGAGCGGCACGTGGAGCCGTGGGTCTGGGCGATGCAGGCGGGCGAAGCTCCGGCCGACGCGCCGAAGCGATGGAGCGAGCGCTTCTCCGACGCGCGCGCCGCGGTGAGAGAGATCGTCGGCAAGGTGTGGCCCTTCGTGGTCGTCGGCATCGCGGTCGGCGCCGGAATCCACGGTTACGTTCCGACCAACTTCCTCGCGGCGTTCATGGGGCGCGACGCCTGGTGGGCGGTGCCTCTCGCGGTTCTGTTAGGCGTTCCGATGTACTCGAACGCCGCCGGGATCATCCCGATTGTCGAGGCGCTGCTCGGCAAGGGCGCGGCCCTCGGCACGGTGCTCGCCTTCATGATGTCGGTGATCGCGCTCTCGCTTCCCGAGATGATCATCCTCCGGAAGGTGCTGCGCCCCGTTCTCCTCGCAACCTTCGTCGCAATCGTCGCCGCCGGCATCCTCGTCGTCGGATTCATCTTCAACGCAGTCCTCTGATTCAAGGAGAAGCACGATGCATCACATCGAAGTCCTCGGTCCCGGCTGCACCCGCTGCAAAGAAACCTTCCGCGTCGTCCAGCAGGTCGTCGAGTCGGCGGGCATCCAGGTCGAGCTGGTGAAGGAAGAGTCGTACGAACGGATGGCGGCACTCGGCGTGATGTCGACGCCCGCCGTCGTCATCGACGGCACGGTGGTCGTCTCGGGAAGGATCCCGAAGGCCGCGGAAATGCGCGAGCTGCTCGGGATTTCGTAGCCGCGCGCGGGGAGCCGAGTCATGCGTTTCAAAACGATCGCGACAATCGTGCTCGCAATCTTCGTGCTTGCCGCGGTCGCGGTGATCGTGATGCAACGCTTCGCTCCGGCGCCGACAGGTGGAATCGGCGGGGCGAGCACTCCTTCAACCTCCGCGAATGCTCCGCGAGATGCTGAGCCCCCGGTGTTCAGCGACACACCTCCTGCTATGGTCGTCGCTGCGGATACTGCGGTGAAGGAAGCGGTCGGGAAGCCTGTCGCCGAACGACGTGAAGCGCCGGCGACGCCCGTCAGGAAGAGCCGGACGGCAAGCCGCCCATCAGAAGAGCCAGCAGCAGCCCCTGCCGAGAATCGGAAGATCGTCGCCACCTACTTCCACGGCAACGTTCGCTGCGCGACCTGTCGCAAGGTCGAGGCATATGCCCGCGAGGCGGTCGAGGAAGGGTTTCGCCCCGAGGTGGCTGCGGGAGTCGTCGAGTTCCGCGCGGTGAACGTCGAGGTCGCGGAGAATGGGCATTTCGTCGAGGACTACCGGCTCACGAACAAGTCGGTGATCGTCACCGAAGAGGTGAACGGCGTCGTTGCGCGCTGGGCGAAGCTCGACGAGGTCTGGGGGCTCGTCGGAAACCATGACGCGTACCTCGGTTACGTCCGGGACGCGGTTCGCGGTTACCTGGAGGCGCCATGAACGAGAGCGCGGGCTTCGCTCTGGCGATCGGCACCGCGGCGTGGCTCGGAGTCCTTACCTCGATCAGTCCGTGCCCACTCGCCACGAACGTGGCAGCCGTCGCATTCGTCAGTCGGGAGGGAGGGACGCCGCGGCGCGCTCTCGGCGCGGGGCTTCTCTACACGTTAGG
The DNA here is from genome assembly GCA_041671505.1 of Thermoanaerobaculia bacterium. Taxonomy (GTDB): domain Bacteria; phylum Acidobacteriota; class Thermoanaerobaculia; order Gp7-AA8; family Gp7-AA8; genus JACPDH01. Next base: position 27,360 of record JBAZBK010000028.1, read on the forward strand.
GCGAAGCGTCGCGTACATCGTGCTTGCGGCGATCGCCGTGTTTGCAGTCTCGCGGATACTCGCGGTGTCGACCTTTCTACAAGTGACGCTCTACAGGCTTCTCGGGCCGCTGTTGATCGTCATCGGAATGGTGCTGCTCGACATGATCCCGCTGAAGCTGCCGGGCGGGTTGCGGCCGCCCGCGGAGGAAAGCGTCAGGCGTGGAGGCCTATGGGGAGCGGCGGGGCTCGGCGCCCTCTTCGCGCTCTCGTTCTGTCCCGTCTCGGCGGCGCTCTTTTTCGGGATGCTGATCCCTCTGGCCGCGCGCCACGGGTCGGTGTTCGCGCTACCCGGCGTCTACGGCATTGCCACCGGCCTTCCGGTCGCCGCCTTCGCGATCGCCATCGCCTTCGGCACGCAGAGGGTCGGCACGATGTTCGCTGCGGTAGGGCGAGCCGAACGATGGTTGCGACCGGCGACCGCGGTCGTCCTGATTCTCGTCGGTATCTATGAAACGCTTCGAAGCGTCTTCAACGTGCTTTAGGACTTTCGGCCGGAGCAGGGGCCGGCTTATAATTCGTCAATATCCGAAATGGCGAACGGAATCGGCATGAGCAAGACCTCGAGCGGCATGAACATCTTCGAGCGCTACCTGAGCCTCTGGGTCGGACTTTGCATGCTCCTTGGCGTGACGATCGGCCTCACTCTGCCCGCCGTCACCGGTGTGCTGCGCTCGATGGAGTTCGGCACCGGGAGCCAGATCAACATCCCGATCGCGATCCTGATCTGGCTGATGATCTACCCGATGATGCTGAAGATCGACTTCGGGTCGATCGCGCGCGCCGGCAAGCGGCCGAAGGGGCTGCTCATCACGATCGTCGTCAACTGGCTGGTGAAGCCGTTTTCGATGGCACTGCTCGGCTGGCTCTTCTTCAATCACCTTTTCCTGCCTCTCATCGGGCGCGAGCTCGCGAGCCAGTACATTGCGGGGGTGATCATCCTCGCGGCTGCTCCCTGCACGGCGATGGTTTTCGTCTGGTCGTACCTCGCAAAGGGCGATCCCGCCTACACGCTCGTGCAGGTGTCGGTGAACGATCTCATCATGCTCGTCGCGTTCGCGCCGATCGTGAAGTTGCTCGTGACGGGTGCATCGGGGCTCGACGTCCCGTTCAGCGTGCTGCTCTACTCGGTGCTGATCTTCGTCGTGGTCCCGCTGGCTCTCGGCTCGCTGAGCCGCGTGGCGCTGATCCGCGCGAGGGGCGCGGAGTGGTTCGAGACGCGCTTCCTCGCGCGCTTCCATCCGATCACCGTCATCGCGCTCCTGGCGACGCTGGTGCTGATCTTCGCCTTCCAGGCCGAGAACATCACGCTCCGCTGGTTCCACGTGATCCTCATCGCGGTGCCGATCACGATCCAGGTCTACTTCAACTCGTCGCTCACCTACGGGCTGATGAAGCTCTTCCGCGTCGACTACGAAGTCGCGGCGCCGGGTGCGCTCATCGGTGCGTCGAATTTCTTCGAGCTCGCGGTCGCGACGGCGATCGCGCTCTACGGCCCGGGCTCGGGCGCCGCGCTCGCGACGGTGGTCGGCGTGCTCGTCGAAGTGCCGGTGATGCTCTCGGTCTGCTCGATGTGCCTCGCGAGCCGCGGGTGGTACGACGGAAGCCGCGGCCCGGCGAGCGCGGAGATCACACGATGACCCATTCCCTTGAAGGAGACGCCCGATGACGACGACCCCGCTCGCACGAGCCGTCCAGACACACAAGGCGATCGGCCACCCGGTTCGCCTGCGCATGCTTCTCATGCTGCGCGAGGCGCCGCTCTGCGGTTGCCAGATCGGCGCGGTGGTGAAGCTCGCCGCGTCGACCGTGTCGGAGCATCTCTCCGAGCTCAAGAAGGCGGGGCTCGTCGTCGAGAAGAAAGACGGGCGATGGGTGGAGTACCGCCTCGTCGACGACGTCGCGACGCTCGCGCTCCTCGACGCGATCTCGCCCGGCTTCGAGCGAGATGCGACGGTTCGCGCCGATGCCGTCCTGGTCAAGGCGCTGCGCCGCGTTCCTCTCGAGCAGCTCTGCGGCGTCGGCCTCGACCTCACGCAGCTCGAGCTGCCCGCGGTTGCATCGGCCCTCGAGCGAGCCGGGAAGATCCTGTCGGCCGGTTAGGCGCCGGAGGTTGAAGCAATGGAGGCGTCGATGCAACGCGTGCTGATTCTCTGTACCCACAACTCCGCCCGGAGCCAGATGGCCGAGGGACTTCTCCGGCACACGGCGGGCGACCGCTTCGAGGTCGAGAGCGCCGGAACCGAACAGACTCGCGTGAATCCCTTCGCGATCGCGGCGATGCAGGAGATCGGCATCGACATCTCCTCCCAGACTTCGAAGACGCTCGATCGGTTCCTCGATCAGAAGTGGGACTACGTGATCACCGTCTGCGACAACGCGAACGAGGCGTGCCCGTTCTTCCCCGGAGCAGCAGCGCGACTGCACTGGAGCTTCGAAGATCCGTCGGCCGCAAGGGGGAGTGACGTAGAGCGCCTCGAGGAGTTTCGCAGGATTCGAGACCAGATCCGAGCGCGACTGCGAGCGTTCCTCTCCTAGCGGAGCTGGAATACGGAGGCCTGCGCGCGCTGTCATTGGGGGGCTCGCCTTGGTCCGTTCCCCGGGCGCTCGACGGCAAGAGGAAAGCTTGGCACTCGTTCATGTTGCTCCGGGACGGCGTGCCCCTCTTCTCGCAGCCGGGGATGCTCCGCGCGGCTACGCTCGACGAGATCGTCGGCAAGGCGAAGGAACTCGACATGGACGAGGTGCGGAGAAACTTCGACGAGCAGAAGCGCGCGGCGGCGGGCGAGTTGCCCGGAGGGGATGTCTGATGTGCAGACGGGTCGAGTGTGGCGAGTGCGGGCGCCCGGGTTTCGCCGGGTGTGGTAAACACGTCGAAGCGGTCCTGGGGGGCGTGCCGCCCGAGAATCGGTGTCGTTGCCGGGAAGAGGGGGCGGAGCGCAAGGCGCAGGATGCGGGCGAGCCCTCGCCGTGGGCCGGCAGGCTCCGTAAGATTTTCGGTTAGCGCGTGAGCTGCCGTAGCTTCCGGTGGACGCGATCACCGTCTGTGCCAGGTCGAATGAGGGACCAGGATCTCGTTAACGATTCCAACGGTCTGATCTGCCGACCTGCGCGGAAGTGCTGAGCGCTCCATAGCCATGGACTCCTGGCTGGAACTGCAGAGTCACGGCCTCGAGCAAGAGCCTGCCTGTAGCGAAATGCAGCTCGATCCTTGACTCCTCGATGATTCGCCGCGCGATCGCGGGCATCCACGACGTGACGTGCGACGACCAGAACTCCGCGAACAGCGCGCTCCGGTCGTCGCCCGCTGCGATGCGTGAAGCGAGTAGCGAGAGGAACGCCAGCTCGAGGCCGATGTGATCGGCGCTCTCACTTTCGCCCCGCAGGGGCTCGACGCCCGCGCGACGGAAGAAGGCTACGACGTCGTGATGACGCGGTCCCATGAGGTGCGGCGCACGGTCTCGTGCAACGCATTCCCATGGAGGGCAGATCGCTCCCTGGGGATGGTGGAACAGTCGCGTGTACTCGACGCGAGCTGCAAGCAAATCGGTCGAGCCGGCCGCGCGTGCGAGATCAGCCATCGCCACCCCGAGCGGTCCCCGCACCGGTGGCGTGGCGGCTTCGCGCAGCGCAGCCAACGACTCCTCGGTGGGGTCCGACAACAGCGCGAGACCGAGCATCGCGAGCACGCGGGAGGCCTCCTCAGGGAAGCCTCCCGCGTCTGCAGGCCGGGCCCAGCGAACGAGCTCTGTGTCGCTGGCTAATGGTTCGTTCATATCGCTTCGACGTTGACGACGGCGTCCATGATGCAGGCCGATCCGCCCACGTCTCTGCGCGCAAGGATATCGTCCATGGTCTGGGAAGGAACGAGGTCGCCGTCACGTACTCCCTTGCCGTATGCCAGCGTCAGCAGCTTCGACTGATGCCCGAACCCATGCGGGACCAGGATGCAGTCGGGACGGATCGTCGGCGAAATCATCGCGGGCAGCGCGATTTCGCCTGCGCGCGATCGAACCCTGACCATGTCGCCCGCTTCGATCCCGAGCTGCTCCGCGAGGTCTGGATGAACCGTTGCGGTGTTCGTCGGCATCAGCTCGTGCAGGAAGCGATTGTTCTGCGTGCTGTTGCGCCTGTGGACCGACGGGATGGTGGTGACGAGGTAGAGCGGGTACTCCGCGCTCGGCTCCTCGCGCTTCGGAGTCCAGAACGGCAGGGGATCGAAGCCCTTGTCGGCGAAGTCCTTCACGTAGAGTTGCAGCTTGCCACTCGAGGTGGGGAACGTAGTTTTCGGCACGAACGGCTGTGGGTCGGACCAGATCCCCATCTGCTTGAACTCGCTGAAACTCGAAGCGATCCCCGCGCGCTTCACCTTCTCGTCGAGGATCTCCCCCATCGAGAGCCAGCTTCCGTCGGCCTTCTTGAAGTAGTCGGGGAAGGCGCGCTTCCCGAGCTCGATCGCAATGTTGCCGAGCCCCTTCGCCTCGTACTGGGCAGGTACGAGCGGCTGGCGCACGACGGCCTGCGGGTACCGGCCGTTGTATTCGCGCTGTGTGATGTCGGACCCTTCGACCCAGGTCGCCAGAGGCAGAACGACGTCGGCGAGCTCGATGACCTCGTTCGGCAGCGTGTCGATGACGACCGAGAATGGGATGGTCGCGAGAGCCGCCGCCGCTTCCTTGCAGTTCGGCATCGACATGTGCGTGTACATGTTGTAGATCGCCATCCGGATCCTTCCCGGATGCACGCGCGTCAGTCCGTCTGCGAGCGTCGACCACATCCCCTGGCCCGCGCTCTTGATGAACGGGTGACGGTCCTTTCCGTCGATGTAGGTCCCTTCCTTGGCGGGGTACGCGGGTGGTGGATAGATCGCGTCGACCGACGGAATGTTCGGGAGGCGCTGGTAGAAGAGTCCACCTGGGCGATCGACGCTTCCGTTGAGGATGTTGAGGATGGCGATGGCGTGCTGCATCGGCGAGCCGTTCGCGTAGTTGGCGCCGAGCGATTTTTTGTGGCTCGGAACGATCCCGGGCCGTGTCGTGGCGAACTCGCGTGCGATCCGCGCGATGTCGCTCGCCGGAACGTCAGAGAGCTCGGCCGCCCACTCCGGCGTGTACTGCGCGAAATGCGCCAGGATCGCGTCTTTGTACTCCGGAAAGTTGGTGTAGGCCTCGAGGAACTGAGCGTCGTACAGCTCTTCCTGAAGGATCACGTTGATCATCGCGTTTGCGACGGCGAGGTCCGACCCAGGGCGGATGGTGTGGTACTCGTGCGCGATGCTGGCCGTGGCCGAGCGGAAGGGGCTGAAGAACACGAGTTTCGCCCCTGCCTTCATCCCCTCGGCGCAGGTCCGCGCGTAGACGTTCTTCCCCTTCGCCGGCATGTCCCAGCCGAAGGAGAGGACGTAGCGGGTCTGCGCGAGGTCGTGCCCGAACATGCGCTGGCCAAACATCTTTCCCTGGATGATCTTCTGCACCTGGTAACAGGTGTCCATGTGGTCGCAGCGGTTAGGCGTGCCAATCGCGTTGACGAAGCGCATCCAGATGTCGGGTTTCGGCCTCGAAAGCAGCAGGATCGAGTCGCGGCCGTGCTCGTCGATCGTCGCGAGGAGCTTCGCTGCTACGAGGTCGAGCGCCTCGGTCCACGTGATCCGGACCCAGCCCGGATCCTTGCCGAGACCCTTCTCGGGGTTGGTCCGCTTCATCGGGTACTTCAGGCGGTCGGGATCGTAAACGAAACCGGACGCGGACTTTCCTTTTGCGCAGAGCTTTCCACCGCCATGAAGATCACCGGGCAGACCTTCAACGAACTTGAGCACACCGTCCTTGACGGTGCCCTGGATGCCGCAGATCGAGTCGCAGATCCCGCACGCCGTGATGAGGCGAGAGACGGAGGCTTCGGCCGCGTACAGCGGACCGAACGCCTGTGAGAAGAGTGTCTCGAGCAGGCTCGAGGACGCCATGACCCCGGCGGTTGCAACTCCCGAGGTCTTGAGGAATGACCGTCGCGTGAATCGATTCTTCTTCGACATGCTAGCGCTCCCTGGAAACGAACCTGACCGCGGGCCAGGTCCGGTTCGGATTCGAGAATCGGGGAATCTCGCGGACACCTTCGCGCTCGATCTCGCTGAGCGGGCCGAAGCGTAGTGCGCCGGTCGGGCAGGTGTCGGCGCAGGCGGGCTGAAGCCCCTGGTCGACGCGGTCGAAGCAGCCGGAACACTTCGAGATTACCTTCTCCACCGCGTCGTACTGCGGCGCGCCGTACGGGCAGACCGACTCGCAGAACCTGCAGCCGGCGCATTTCGTTTTGTCATGCACGACGAGCCCGTCGGGCCTCACCGAGAGCGCTCCGTTCGGGCAGGCCGCGACGCACGCGGGACGCTCGCAGTGATTGCACGCGAGCGAGACGCTGTAGGTCGTGACCGACTGTCCCGATCCGAAGACTTCGTCGACGACACGACGACGATGGATGCCCCGGTCGGTCGGCAGTTCGTTCCAGGTCTTGCAGGCGATTTCGCACGCCTTGCAGGAAATGCAGTAGTTGAGATCGACTAAAAAACCGTAGCGTGGCATCGCGCTCTCCTCACTCGTAGTAGACCGGGCCCGGGCCCGTGCGACCGTGGCAGTAGACGCACGACTCGACGCTGACCGTGCGGCGGAGCGAAGTGCCCGACTCCTGCGAGAAGTCGATCGCATCGCGATGGCAGGTCACGCAGTTCTTGCTCTGGACGCCCTTGCGCGCGCTGTAGCCCGGGGTGTATGGGATCATCGCCTGGTGAAAGGCGAGGATGCGCGGATCCTTGCCGCTCTGTTTGAGGATGTCCGCGTGACACTTGAGGCAGTCGGAGTCGTAGTTGCGCGAGAGAGGATCGTGGATGCCCGTCAGGTTCGTCGGAGCACTCTCAGTGACGGCTCGCGGAGCCTTCGTTCCGGGACTCGCGGGTGATGCCAGTCCGGGCAGGCAGAGCGCGACGACGATCGCGAGCGCCAGTCCGATGGCAGCGGCAGGGTTGTGTTTCGTCTTCATTTGTCAGGCTCCAGTCAGAAATTCGCCCTGATTCCAAGTGCGAAAAGGTTGACGCTGTATTCGGATTGAGTGCTGCGGGGGGCGTCGGAGTCTCCCAGATACCAGCGCCCGAAGAGCTCGAAGCGGGAGCGGATCATCTGCGCGACCTCGAGCGAAGCGCGCGTGAGCGTCCGGTCGAGATCCTGGTCGTCGCGCACCCATTCGATCTGCCCGATCACGCGCGTGCCCTCGCGCGGCCGGACCTCGGTGCCCGCGGCGATCACCATGCCTTCGACGTCCTCGCTGACGGGCGCGAAGCCGGGCTGGTCGTAGACGTCGTCGTAGTCGTACTCGTTCGAAAGCCAGCCGATCTCGCCCCACGTCGTGGCGCGCGCGGAGCTCCAGATCCCCGTCATGGCTGCGCGGAACGTGCTCACCTCGCCCTCGGCGTCGACGTACACGATCGACGGGTCGAAGACCGGATCGAAGACGGGTGGGGCGTTGACGAGATCGCGCGTGCCGCCGCTGACCGAGACGTTCATCCGGCGCGCGCCGTTGCCGAGCGTGATCTCGACGCCTCCCGAGAGATCTTCGCGATCCCAGTCCGAGAGCGCGTAGCCCGCGTATAGCGCGAGCACGTCTACCGTTCCCGACTCGTCCGCCCACCGTCCCCACGCGCGGCCCCTCGTCTTCTTCGAGAGCCGGTGGGAGAAGTCGGCGCGGAGCTCGGAGCGGTCGATCGACCGTTCGAGATCCTCGAGGTACGGACTCGATTCCTCGCGGAGCTCGACGTCGGTTGTCGTGAACCTCCCGCGGATGCGGAGTCGCGAGTCACCGAAGCGGCTCGAGAGGTCGATCGTCGCGCCGGCGCGATCGGTCGAGAGATCCGTCGACGTTGCGACGGGGTTCGTCCCGCGCAGCAGGATGTCGCCGCTCCCCTCAGTGGACTGCGAGCGTACGTCCGCGGCAACCGTGAGCGCGACCGCGGGGTGGATCTTCCAGGTCAGGCCCGCGGCGCCGGCGCCGGTAGAGCTGTCGATCGACCCGTTCGTCAGGCGGAGCCCGTCCCGCACCAAGGCTCCCGTCTCGGAGACGCGCAGGTCGGTTCCGTTAGGCGTCGATGACACGTCGTACCAGCTCGCTCCTCCCCGGAGCGACACGCGCTCCGAGGGACGGGAGACATCGACGCGAATCCAGTACGAGTCGTCCTCCGAGCCGGTCGTCCATCGATTCAGGTCGAGCAGCCCCGACTCGCCATAGGCGGGAAGGTCGTGGCGCGTCTGGTTGTCGCTCGTCGAGAGGCCCGCGTCGAGTTGCAGCGCGACGCCGTGGATCGAGGAGACGGCCTCGATCGCGCCCCACGTCGTCGACGAATCGATCGTCTCGATGCCGGGCGCGTAGAACGAAGGAGTACCGGAATCACTGAAGGAGAAGCCGCCGATGTTGGGGACGCGCTCGCCGTCGCGCTCGCGCACGCCGAGGCGCAGCGTCACGCTCGACGCGTCACCGATCGACCGTCGCAGCCACGCCTCACCGCGCAGAAGGTCGGTGTGTGGCTCGTCGATTCCGAACAGCGGGTCGAGCGTCGTGACGGAGGGAACCAGGGTGGAGATCGAAGTCCCGGACGGGAGCGTGCCGTTCGCGAACGAAGTCGTGGACCATGACCGCGTGTTCGTGAGGCGGAACCCTCCGCTCCAGGCCCGGTTGCGCGCCTCGAGGTCGAGCCAGCCGCGCCCGCCGGTGTTGAACCGGCTGTCGATGTGCCACGCGGGCGAACCGGTGCCGCGCAGGTCGAGGAGATCGAGAAAGACCCCCGAATCCTCTCCGTTGTTCTGTTCCTTGAAGGTCGACGTGTCGTCGCTCGACGAATCGCCCTGGACGCCGACCGCGATTGTGCCGCTGGTCTGCGCGAAGAGCGCGGGCCCGGCAAGAAGAAGTAGCGCGCATCCGATTGCATATATCAGCTTCATGGCCTCACCTCCTCCCTCGGGGGTTGAAGTCCGGCGTGGTGTTCGACCCGTGGACCTCGGAGTGGCAGTCCCAGCAGCGGCCGCCTCCGGAGAGGAGGAAGTCGTGCGAGACCTTGCCGACCGTGGCGAAGTCGCTCTGCAGATGGCAGGTCAGGCACGCTCCGTTACCCGCGGTCAGGAGCTGGCCACGGTGCGGCGAGCCGTGCGCGGAATGGCAGTTCGTGCAGCCCTGCTCCATGCCGCCGTGTTCGAAGAGGAACGGCCCCTTCTGCTCCTCGTGGCAGCGGAGGCAGGTGCTCTGCTCGACGAGGTCGACCCGCAGCGACGACTTGCCGTGGATGTCGTGGCAGTCGGTGCAATCGATGTCGCCGCTCTCGACGGGATGGCGGTAGACCATCCGGAACTCGGCGGCTTGCTCGGCGTGACAGCGCGTGCAAAGGTCCCAGGTGCGGTGGCGCTTTGCTGGCGGCAGGCTGTCGGCGCGTTTCGAGTGCAGTGCCTGCGACTCATGGCAGCTCCAGCAGAGGCCTTCACTCGTGTGAGGCGCGTCGCGCCAGGCGGGCTGTTCGGCTTCGTGGCAGGTTGCGCAGGCACGTGCCTCGCGCTCGCCGTCCCAGGTCGCGAGCTCGGCCTTGCCGACGAGGTCCGCCGCGGCGGCCGACTCGAGATGCGCCTTTGGGTCGCCGTGGCAGGAAGCGCAGAACTTCACGTCGTTCTGCACGAGCGCGGCATGAGGACTGGTCGCGAAGGCCGCGACCTGCTCTTCATGACAGTCCTGGCAAGGGATCGCGCCGAGCGCGTATCCGGCGAAGAGAACCAGCAGCGAGAGTGACGCGGTATACAAAGATCGCCTGATGGATGTGACTGAACTACTGCACGGCATCATCGTTCCTCGTGATTTGCGAACTGCGTCTTCGGAGTGCGGGACCAGAGTCGATCGATCATCGGGGTGCGGATGCAGGCTCTCGGTGGCTTGAGTCACCGAGCCGGGTGCCGGACTGGCGAATTCAGAGCAGCGCGACGCACGAGAGTTCTGTGACGTCATCACAGGTTTTCTGTGTCACGTGTTACGTATGTGGTTGTTCTTTAGCAGCTTGGGCGCACAAGACATTTCGAGAAAATACGAAACGATGCGCATGTTGCGCGCACAGTTCGGAGTATCTGGAAATGAGATTGCGTGGTCTGGCGGCTCTCGCCTCACAACACAGGGCGCTCGGGAATCCGATGCGACTTCGCATCGTCGCGCTGCTCTCGCACGAGCCGCTGTTCGTCTGCCAGATGGCCGCGATCCTGCGGCTTTCGCTCTCGACGCTCTCGACCCATCTCGCCGCGTTGAGGAGTGCCGGACTCGTCACGGAGAGTAGAGAGGGCAAGTGGATCCAGTACGCGGTGACGGATGTGGGCGCCGAGCGCTGGGAGTCGCAGCGGGCAGCGCTCGCGGGCGACCGCGATCTCGAGGCCGACGCTGCCGTCCTCTTGGTGGCGCGAAGAATCCCGCGCGAGGAGCTCTGCGCGGCAGGCCTGGATTATCGGAAGCTGCGGCATCCCGACTTGATCGCGGTCGCGCGCGTGTACGGCAGGCTTGGCAGGGGTCGCATCCCGACGGCGGGCGGCGAATCGTCCAGTACATGTGCGACGTCCGCTTCCGGCTGTCGGAGCGGAAACGCTGATCACGACTGACGCCGAGCGTCCCGAAGCTCTCGCCTGGCTAAGACGACGACCAATATCGGAGGAGATAGAAGATGGCAACGACACAGAAGCCCCCTCGTGCGTTCGACGAGTTCAGCGAAGTCTTCCCGAGGCTGCGTGATGCCTGGGACATCATGGGCGACGCCTCGTCCGAGGGGCCGCTCGACGAGAAGACGCAGCGCCTGATCAAACTCGGCATCGCGATCGGCGCCATGCGCGAAGGCGCAGTGCATGCGAGCGCGCGTAAGGCGCTCGGCATGGGAATCACCGTCGACGAGCTTCACCAGGTCGTCGCCCTCGCCGCAGGCACGATCGGATTGCCCTCCACCGTCGCGGTTTACACGTGGATCCGCGATGTCAGAGAGCTAGGACCTGCGAAGAAAGGGCGAGGGAAGAAGAAAGCGGTTGCGAAGCTGCGTTGAGGCCTGGCCCACGATCAATCGCGCGGAACCTCATCCCTCGGAACTGACGAAATGCAACCGCCACGAGCGGTTCTACGCGCGAGCTCCGTATACGCGGTCGGCGCATTTGAAAATGGGGCCCAGCGCGCAGCGCTGGGCTAGTGCCGATCGCGCCCCCGGCGCGAGGAGAAAGCCACTGCTGGCGGCGCGGGCGAACTGCCAACCGCGCCCGCGCCGCGGGTTCAGCTCGCACGGCCGCCGGGAAATGGTCTCCTGGTGTTAAAGCACGTAAGTCACGTTTTATCAGCCATTTCAGCGGGAAACTCGAGGGCTTGGCGGTTTGCGTTAAAGCACTACGCCCAGAACGGCAGGTATCGCGCATAGCGCGTCGAGCTCGATTCCGAATCGTCGGATTTGATGAGACCGGCTTCCTTCGTCCATCCGATGACCAGCGACACCGTCGCTGCCTTGGATTCGGCCAAACCAAACCGCTCCCGCAGCGACTGGTTGGACATCTTCTTTCCGCAAACATACTGCAGGCACTTTACGAGGTCGGCGCGTGTAACCCGGAACGCACCAAACAACGCAGCGGCAAACGCCGCAACACAATCGTTCGTCAGCCGCGGAGGCCCCCGCGATGTCGACCCAGCGTTACGGCGTTAGCCCTCAGCCGATCGAAACCCTCCTGACCTGGGTCAAATCGGGTGAGATCGCGATTCCCGAGATCCAGCACGCCGTCGTCTCGGATGCCGTGAAGTCCGCGATCTTCTCGATTCCCTCTACCGCAGCTACCCGGTCGGGTATCTCATCGCCTGGCCAAATCCGACGGTGCGGCTGAAGGACGGATCTACCTCGAAAAGGAAGCGAATCCTCATCGACGGTCAGCAGCGGAACTCCCGCCGACGAACCACCAGCTACGAACCCATCTCCGTGCGGAAGCGGCCCCGAGGCCCTCATGGCGCAACCCGCTCCGCCGCTACGTTAGGCGTGAATCTCGACCCCGGAAGGGTCGCGGAAGGTAGCCGGAGGTTGAGCGCGAAGCGCGATACCCCCGGAACGCGAGGCCAAGAATCCCCATCGACCCCGAAGAGGTCGCAGAGTCGATGCGTACATGCAGCACGAGTCGGGGAAGGTGACCGGAATTGTCGCGTAGCTCTGCCATCCGTGCCCGGCGCTAAAAACTCTGCCAATGCAGGCGAATTCCGCGAACCGTTTTCGCCGCTCGAGACTGGCGAAGTGGACTTCATCAACAAGACGCACTTCGACCGCTTCACGATGATCCTGCGCTCGGCGGGTTACGTGACGGGCGACCTCATCCGCGCGCAGAACGCCTGCAACTTCGCCTACGTGCTCCACCTCCGCGGCCGCGCCGAGGAGATGAACGCTGCCGAGCTCGAGCGGCGCGTGCGCCGCTGGTAGGTGATGTCGGTGCTTCGCGGCAGATACACAGGAAGCCCCGAGACCGCGTTCGATTTCGACATGCGGCAGATCGAGGCGCGCGGCCTCGCCGCCTACACCGAGGCCGTGATCGAGACCGAGCTCCGCGACAGCTTCTGGACAGTACTGCTGCCGCAGGAGATGGACACCTCGTCGTCGGCGAGCCCGCACTTCCTCGCGTACCAGGCCGCGCGGGTGAAGCTCGGTGACCTCGGTATTCTTTCGCGCGACATCACCGTGCGCGATCTCCAGCTTAACCGAAGCGACGTGCACCACGCCTACCCGCGGAATCACCTCAAGAAGCAGGGACTCTCAGGCTCCCGCTACAACCAGATCGCGAACTTCGTGATCGCGCAGAGCGAAATCAATATCGCGATCGGCGTCCGCGCGGAAAGGCGTGTGTGCGGTCGAGGTGTATGACACACGATACGCTTCGCAGTGGTGATTCGTTTCCGGAAGGCATCGCATTTTCGCGCAGTTTCCGAACTCGCCGCGTTGAGGCCTTCCAGGAACGCGCGGTGGGCGGACGCCTGGCGGCGACGCTTCGGAGGATGCTTCGGATCATCCATTGGCGTCCCGTATCAAGTAGGCAAGAGGTTCCCCGGGCGGAAGGGTGCCCCCGATCGATTCACTGCACGACGTCATCGAGCGCGTTCGCATTCGGGCGAGTGCCAGCCACTCGCCCAGGGAACCGCTCTCGTACTTGACGCGGGGGCCCAATGGACGACCCCAACTTCCCGCCGGCCGGCACCCTTTCCCGCATCACGTCCCATCTCTTGTTAGCGTAAGTCACAGCAACGATCGACGCGGATAGCTTCTTACGGAATCGCAATCGATCGACAGCACCTCTTGCATCACGAAGTACGGCTACGACGCAAATGGGAACCGGACGAAACCAGAGAGGTTTCATCTCAGACCGGGGAGAGTAACCAATAGCTGCGCTCGGGATCGGGGGAAAGACGAAACGCCGTTCACGTGCATGGGGTCGTGCGCGTGTGATTCAAGGACGCTGGCGGGGGCCGAAGTGGGTTGACGGTGAGTGGGACCGGGTGTAGGTTCCTTCTTACCGCACAAGCTTTGGCTCGTGGAATCGCAGACCGCCGGAGTTCCGCCAGGTGGGGTTTCGGTCACCCGCGACACTCCTACAGGTAGTAGGAGTTATACCAACTGGCAGCATGGCCGAACCGCGAGACACGACCGGCCCCATCGTCCTCCGACTCGCTGCGGAGGCGACGCTCATGTCGCGCGACCTCACCGAGAGTGAGTACATCGAGTGCCTGTCGAAGCCGGCAAGAAGAGGATGCTTGCCCAAAGAGCACCGGCCAGGAGCAAGAGCATGACAGGGGACACGGCAAGGCAGCATCGTCCTGATCCAGGAACGAATCGGCTGGTCGTCTTCACCCTCGGTGACCGGCGCTACGGCCTGCCGGTGGCCGCGGTGGACCGGGTCGTGCGCGCGGTGGATGTCACCTCGCTGCCGAAGGCGCCGGACATCGTTCTCGGCGTTGTCAACGTGCAGGGGTGGGTCATCGCGGTGATCAACGTGCGGAGGCGCTTTCGCCTGCCGGAGCGCGAGATTGCCCTGACGGACCAGATGGTGATCGCACGCACGACGCGACGGCCGATCGCGCTCATGGTCGATGCCGTGACCGGAGTGCTCGAGTACTCCAAACAGGAAGCCGTCGCGGCGCAGGACGTGCTTCCTGAGCTGCAATACGTCGACGGCGTGGTGAAGCTCGAGGACGGGTTGATCCTCATCCACAACCTGGACGACTTCCTCTCGCTCGAAGAAGAGGCAGTCCTGAATCGAGCGCTGGAGGCCGATTCGTGACAGTGGAGATGCGACGCTCTCTTTCCCGTTCGCTTCTTTCCGGCGTGAGCGGCTTTGTTGCCGAAGGCCTTGGTCTGCATTTCCCCGAAGAGCGCTGGGCCGATCTGGAGCGGGGCGTCGCGGCCGCCGCCCGTGAGCTCGGCCATCCGGATGTGGAAACGTGCGCCCGCTGGCTTCTCTCCGTGTCACTGACCCGGAAGCATGTCGAAGTCCTGGCCAGTCACCTGACCGTGGGGGAGACCTACTTTTTTCGCGAGAAAGAAACCCTGCAAGTCTTCGAACAGCAGATCGTGCCGGAGCTGCTGCGTTCCCGGCACGATGGCGAGCGACGTCTCCGAATCTGGAGTGCGGGATGCTGTACCGGCGAGGAGCCCTATTCCATCGCCATGATCCTCGACGGTTTGATTGCCGATGCCGAAGCGTGGAACGTGACTGTCCTGGCCACGGACATCAACCCGCAGTTCCTTCGGAAGGCAGCCGAAGGTGTCTACGGTGAGTGGTCGTTCCGCGGTGCCCCAACCTGGGTCCGGGAGCGCTATTTCAAGCAAAGGAAAGACGGACGCTTCGAGCTGCACGCGAAGATCCGAAGCAGGGTGAGATTTTCCTATCTCAATCTTGCCGACGATGCTTATCCATCGCTCCTGAACAACACCAACGCGATGGACGTGATCTTCTGCCGGAATGTCCTGATGTATTTCACCGCTGAGCGAGTGAAGGAGGTCTCCGGCAATCTCTACCGTTCGCTCGTGGATGGCGGGTGGCTGGCCGTCAGTCCCACGGAAACCTCGAACATTCTGTTTTCCTCGTTTTCGGCAGTTCAATTTCCTGGAGTTGCGCTTTACCGGAAAAACGCGGGTGCCGCGCCGAAACCCGTCGTGATCGAGCCTCCAGCTCCGATATGTGTCGAGCCTGATACGGTCCCCTGGCAGGCGTCATCGCCACCGCTCGAGCCCGTGACCGCTGAGCCGCTTCCACTGGGGCAGCAGCGCGACGCCGTGGCCGACGATCTGGACGGAGGTCACGCGCTTTCGGCTACCGCGAGGCGTTGCGCCAACGAGGGCAGGCTCACCGATGCGATCGAATGGTGCGAAAAGGCGATCGCCGCTCACAAGACGAACCCGGCGAACCACTATTTGCTGGCGACTGTCCGGCAGGAGCAGGGGCAGCCGGAGGCGGCGGTACAGTCACTGATGCGCGCACTGTATCTCAACCCCTCCTTCGTGCTCGCTCACTTCGGCTTGGCGAACCTGGCGTTGTCGCTGGGTCGGCGCCGGGAGGCGAGGCGTCATTTCGCGAATGCTCTCGCGACGCTGCACGCGCACACGCCTAACGAAATCCTTCCGGAATCCGAGGGGCTGACCGCGGGACGGCTGGCCGAGATCATCACGTCGTTGCTGGCCAGCTTGCCGCGCGCGGACGACGATCCGAACGTGAGGAGCATGCGCCCATGAATCATCAGGAACGCACGCCACAAATGAAGAACGCCGTCGACTGGAGCGAGGTTCGGCAGCGCCTGGATGCGGCCCGCGCCGCGGTCGAGCGCGTATGGGCACCGGAGCCCGAAGAGTCGAGGCGGGTGTTGAAGGCCAGAGCTCAGGCGCTGGCCCGGGAGCCGGAACAGCCCCCGGCCGCCGATACGCTGGCACTCGTGGAGTTCCTTCTGGCGCACGAGACGTATGCGGTCGAGTCCCGCCATGTCAGGGAGGTTTACCCACTGGAGAACCTCACACCCTTGCCATGCACGCCGGCATTCGTTCTCGGCATCGTCAACCTGCGCGGAGAGATTCTTTCCGTCATCGACATCAGGAAGTTCTTCGACCTCCCGGAAAAGGGATTGACCGACCTCAACAAGGTCATCGTTCTTCAGTCCGACAACATGGTTGTCGGCATCCTCGCCGACGCCATCGTCGGGTTTCGCGGGGTTCCGCTCTCCGAAGTCCAGCCCTTCCTGCCCACGCTCACGGGCATCCGGGAGAAGTACCTGAAGGGAGTGACTCGCGAGCGCACGGTCGTGCTCGACGCGGAGAAGCTATTGGCGGACGAGAAGATCATCGTACAGGAACAGGTGAAGGAGATTACGCCATGACCATCGGCAAGAAAATCATCGGCGGGTATGTGCTCGTGCTGGCGCTGCTGGCACTTATGACGGCGGTCGCGTTCTATTCGCTCGAGGCGATCGAAAGGGCGTATGCGGGATTTCTCGACGTGGACACCCCGTCCATCCTTGCTGCCACGGAGCTAAGGCAGGAGGCGAGGGATCAGGTTGCCCAGTACCGCGGCCTCCTTCTTTACCCCGACCAGCACGCCCGCTTGCTGAACGAGTTGCGAGAGAGTCATCGGCAGTTCGATGTGCTGCTAGAGAAGGTGCGCGGCCTCTCCCGGTCTGAAGAGGGCGTTGGTCTCGTCAACGAAATTGCCGATGCCCAGAAAAAGTACAACGAGGGTCAGGAGCAGGGGCTCCGGCTGCTCGAGCAGGGAAAACGCGACGAGGCGATTGCCCACGGTGCAACGGTACTTCCTTTGGTCACGGCATTGCGCGACAAATGCGATCAATATATCGCACTGCAGCAGAAGCAATTGGTCGAAGGGGAGTCCGATGTTTCACGCGTACTCGAGCGAACCCTCCTTCTGCTGTTGTCGATTTCGGTCTTTGCCATCGTGCTTGGACTGGTCTTCGGCGTACTTCTGACGCGGTCCATTACGCGGCAGCTCCGGGAGACCGTGCTCCAACTCTCGTCGTCCTCGTCCGAGATCCTCGCCACGACGACGCAGGTAGCCTCCGGCGCCGCCGAGACTGCCAGCGCGGTGAGCGAGACCACGGCTACGGTGGAGGAGGTCAAGCAGACCGCCGGGGTCTCGAGTCAGAAAGCAAGATACGTCTCCGAGAGTGCACAAAAGGTCTCGCAGGTTTCGCAGACCGGGCGCACGTCGGTGGAGAGCGCCATTGCGGGGATGCAGCGCATCCAGGAGCAGATGGAGTCGATCGCGGAGAGCATCGTGCGCCTCTCCGAGCAGAGTCAGGCGATCGGGGAGATCATCGCCAGCGTCAACGACCTGGCCGAGCAGTCCAACCTGCTCGCCGTCAACGCCGCGATCGAGGCCGCCAGAGCTGGCGACCAGGGCAAGGGCTTCGCCGTCGTCGCTCAGGAGATCAAAAGCCTTGCCGCGCAGTCCAGGCAGGCCACTTCCCAGGTGCGAACGATCCTGGGCGACATTCAGAAGGCCACCAGCACTGCCGTGCTCGCCACCGAGCAGGGCAACAAGGCGGTAGAGGCAGGCGTCAAGCAGTCCGCCGAAGCCGGTGAGTCGATCCGGCTGCTTGCCGACAGCGTGACCGAGGCGGCCCAGGCGGCCGTGCAGATTGCTGCTTCGAGCCAGCAGCAGATGGTGGGCATGGACCAGGTGGCTCTGGCCATGGAGAACATCAAGCAGGCGAGCATGCAGAATGTCTCCGGCACCAGGCAGGCGGAGACCGCGGCGCAGAGCCTTCATGAGTTGGGACAGAAGCTGAGCGCCATGATCGGAAGCCAACGAGGCTGATTGCTGCGACCTCGCCTGAGATCGAAACGACGCCATGGCCAACAAGAACGACGATTTCCTGAAAAAGCTCCTCGTGACGTTCCGGATCGAGGCAGGTGAGCACCTCGAGACGATGTCGTCGGGGCTCCTCGCGCTGGAGCGGGCAACGGTCGGCGAGCAGCGGATGGAGATCGTCGAGAAGATCTTCCGGGAGGCGCACAGCCTGAAGGGCGCCGCGCGAGCCGTGAATCTCGCGGAGATCGAGTCCGTATGCCACTCGCTGGAGAGCGTGTTCGCCGGATTGAAGAGCAACCGCGTCGCCGAATCGCCGCCGCTCTTCGATCTCGTCCATCAGGTGCTCGACGCTCTCGCCGGGCTCCTTACTCCTGATGAGCAGTTGGGGAAGTCCGGTAAGCCGGCGGTCGCCGCGCTGATCCAGCGGCTCGACTACGCGTCGAAAGCGGCGGCGCCCGGAAAACCTCCAACTGCTTCCGGGCCGGACCAACCCGATCCGGGTACCGGCGCGGGCAGACTGCTGCCATCTGTCAGCCCTGGTTCTCGGACGATCCGGGTCCACCTGGCGAAACTCGACTCGGTGATGCGACGGACAGAAGAACTATTTGCACCGCGACTGGCGGCGGGCCAGCGTGTCATCGAGCTGCGCGAAACCGGTGCTGCGGTTGCAGTCTGGAAGAAGGAACGGGTAAAGGTCCAACCGGCTCGACGTATGATCGAACGGTCGCTCGCACGGACGGGCAAGACGAATGGCGCCAAGAGAGGGCAAGCGGAACTGACGAAGGTGCTCGAGTATCTGGACGCAGAGAGCCAGTTACTCAAAACAATCGAAGATCGGCTGGCGAAGCTGGAGAGGTCGGCCGAGCACGATCATCGTTCGCTGAGCGGGATGGTGGACAACCTCCTTCACGACGTGAAGGAGATGCACATGCTGCCGCTTTCCTCCCTGCTCGGGCTCTTTCCCCGACTCATTCGCGAGCTTGCGCGCGATCAGGGCAAGCAGGTGGAGCTGGTGACTCAGGGAGGTGAGATCGAAATCGACCGGCGGATCCTCGAAGAGATGAAAGACGCGCTCATTCACCTTCTCAGGAACTGCGTCGATCACGGCATCGAGGCACCGGCGGAGCGCGAGCAGAAAGGCAAGCCGCCGCACGGAACGCTCACGATCGCCATCTCGCACCAGGACAGCCGCAAGGTCGAGATCCTCGTCGCCGATGACGGGACGGGCATCGATGTTGGGAAAGTGAAGGCGGCGGCCGGCAGGCTTGGCCTTGTTCCCGCCGAAGAGATCGACAAGCTGGATGAACGAGAGAGGCTCGCACTCATCTTTCAGTCCGGGTTTTCTACCAGCCCCATCATCACCGACATCTCCGGGCGTGGGTTGGGGCTTGCCATCGTGCGGGAGAAGGTCGACCGGCTGGGCGGTACGATCGCCATGGAGACCCGGCCCGATGCCGGGACGACCGTCCGCATCGTGCTGCCGCTCACCCTCGCCACGTTTCGGGCCGTGATCGTCCAGGCAAGCGATCAGCTCTTCATCATCCCCGCGGCCAGCGTGGAGCGGGTAACGAAGGTGCCTGACACGGACATCAGGACAGTGGAGAATCGCGAAACGATCCCGCTCGATGGAAGGACGGTTTCGCTGGTCTGGCTCAGCGACATGCTGGAGCTTTCGCGCCCGAGGGGGGAGTCTGCCCACAACGCAAAGGCGGTCGTGCTCGGGTTGGGCGCGGATCGCATCGCCTTCCGGGTGGACGCGATCCTCGGGGAGCAGGAGGTAATGGTCAAAGGGCTTGGACGCCAGCTCGCGCGCGTGCGAAACGTCGCCGGCGCCAGTGTGCTGGGAACGGGCCAGGTGGTGCCGGTCCTGAATGTGCCCGACCTGATGAGATCGGCGACGAAGCCTTCCGCGACGCAAGTGACGCCCGCATCCGAGACGACGGCGGAGGCGGGAAAGCAATCCATCCTGGTCGTCGAGGACTCGATCACGTCGAGAACGTTGCTGAAGA
The DNA here is from genome assembly GCA_041671505.1 of Thermoanaerobaculia bacterium. Taxonomy (GTDB): domain Bacteria; phylum Acidobacteriota; class Thermoanaerobaculia; order Gp7-AA8; family Gp7-AA8; genus JACPDH01. The sequence continues at coordinate 47,271 of JBAZBK010000028.1, forward strand.
ACATCCTGGAGGCGGCGGGCTACAACGTCACGACCGCGGTGGACGGGATCGATGCCTACACCACGCTCAAGACCGGCACGTTCGACCTGATCGTGTCAGACGTGGAAATGCCGAGGATGGACGGGTTCGATCTCACGGCCAGGGTGCGGGCCGACGAGCAGCTATCCGGGTTGCCTGTCGTGCTGGTGACGGCCATGGAGTCGCGTGAGCACCGCGAGCGTGGGATCGACGCCGGCGCCAACGCCTATATCGTAAAAAGCAGTTTCGATCAGAGCAACCTGCTGGAGGTTGTTAGGCGGCTGATCTAGGTTTGTGAGAAGCAGGAAGCAGGAAGCGGGAAGCGAGAGGCAAGCGTCTTGTTTCTTGCCTCTAGCTTCTGGCCTTGGTAACAAGACGCAGGAATCGAGGAATGGGAAAAGAATGATCAACGTCCTGGTCGTCGACGACTCACCGGTGACGCGCGAGTTTCTCGTGCACATTCTCGGCTCGGACCCCGATATCCAGGTCATCGGAACGGCGAACGACGGCGAACATGCGATCGAGGCCGTTGAGCGCACACGGCCCGACGTCATCACGATGGACATCCACATGCCGAAGGTGGACGGCCTCGAGGCCACGCGCCGCATCATGGAGACGCGTCCCACGCCCATCGTCATCGTGAGCGGGAGCACGGATCCTCACGAAGTGGCGACGACGTTTCGCGCCATGGAGGTGGGTGCCCTGGCCGTGCTTCGCCGGCCCGCGGGCATCGGCCATCCCGATCACGAGGCCACGGCGAGGGAGCTGGTGCTGACCGTGAAGCTGATGTCGGAAGTCAGGGTGGTGCGGCGCTGGCCCCGAGTGCTGCCAGGAACCCATGTCCGTCCTCCCGCGGAGCCTCTCGTCGGGCGGGTACCGGCAGAGGTCAGGGTCGTCGCGATCGGCGCCTCGACCGGCGGCCCACCTGTGCTACAGACGATTCTTGCCGCTCTCCCGAGCGATTTCCCGGCGCCGGTACTGATCGTCCAGCACATGGCGGCGGGTTTCACCGCGGGGTTTGTGGAATGGCTCGCGCAGTCTTCGGGCCTGCCCGTCCACGTCGCAACGCACGGAGCGTCCATGCTTCCCGGTCACGTTTACGTGGCTCCCGACGACGTCCAGATGAGGGTGGAACGCGACGGAACGATCATTCTCAGAAACGACGAACCGGAGAACGGGTTGCGCCCTTCAGTCTCCTATCTGTTTCGTTCGCTGGCGGAAGTGTACGGTGGGCAAGCCGTCGCCGGCCTGCTGACCGGCATGGGGCGCGACGGCGCCGAGGCGCTGAGGCTCCTGAGGGACAAGGGCGCGGTCACGTTCGCACAGGACAAGGAGAGCTCGGTGGTGCATGGCATGCCCGGCGAGGCGATCAAGCTCAATGCGGCGATGCTCATCCTGCCGCCCGAGAAAATCGCTGCGGTATTGACAAGCCTGGCGAACAGAAGAAAGCAGAGGGAGCGGTGATGAAATCCAGGAAAAAGACGAACGGGAAGGTGGAGATTCTCATCGCCGAGGACAGCCCGACGCAGGCGGAGCGACTGGCCCACCTGCTCGAGCAGCACGGATTTGGGGTGACGACCGCTACCAACGGCCGCGAGGCTCTGGCGATGCTCGATCGCTTCAGACCGACCCTGATCATCAGCGATGTCCTGATGCCCGAGCTGGACGGCTACGGCCTTTGCAAAGCGATCAAGGCGAACGAAACGTGGAAGGACATTCCGGTCATGCTCGTGACTACGCTTTCCGACGCCCTCGATGTCGTCCGGGGCCTGGAGTGCGGGGCGGACAATTTCATCCGCAAACCGTACGACGAGAAATACCTGCTGTCGCGCGTCGACTACCTCCTGATGAACGTCGAGTTGCGCAGGAACCAGAAGATGCAGATGGGCCTGGAGATCGATCTGGGAGGGCAGAGACATTTCATCACCTCCGAGCGGCAGCAGATCCTCGACCTCCTGATCTCGACCTACGAGCAGGCGGTCAACATCAACGACGAGCTCAAGGTGCGGGAGAAGGAGCTGGCGCACTCCAACCAGGTGCTCAGCGGGCTGTACCGCGTCGCCGCCGGTCTCAACCAGGCGGGCAGCGAGCGCGAGGTGGCGGAGGTGGCACTGGAGCGGGCGATGGAGCTTCCCGGAATTCAGGCTGGCTGGATTTTCCTGCGGGAGGGAGAGTCCGGCTTTCGGCTTGCCGCCGCGCGCAACCTGCCGCCGGCGCTCGAGGCTCCCGGCGAAATGGTCGACGATTGCGCATGCCGCAGCAAGCTCATTTCCGGGGCACTCGACTCGGTGACCAATATCCTCGAGTGCGAGCGCCTGCACAATGCGACGGGCGACACGCGCGGACTTCTCTATCATGCCAGCGTGCCGCTCTGGCTCGGCGACCGGACGCTGGGCGTGATGAATCTGGTGGGACCGGAAAAGGGACTGTTCAACGAGGACGAGTTGAAGGTCCTCTACGGCGTCGGCAACCAGTTGGCCGTTGCGCTGGAGCGGGCACGTCTGCGCGACCATCTGGAGAAGTTGGTGGATGAGAGGACCGCAAGGATCATTCGCCTCAACCGGGTTTACGCGGTGCTCAGCGGCATCAACACCACCATCGTGCGCATCCGGGAACGGCGGAAACTCTTCGAGGAGGCGTGCCGCATCGCGGTGGAGCAGGGCAGATTCACGTTCGCGTGGATAGGGACGTTCGACGCAGGCACGCAAGAGATTACGCCGGTCGCGCGGGCGGGCCGCGACGACGGCTACCTGTCCCAGATCCATCTGACGGGCATGGAGGATGCCCCCGGAAACTGCGAGTTGACCGCGACCGCCATCTCCCTCGGGGTGCCCGTGGTGTGTAACGACATCGCCTCGGACGCGCGCATGAAGACATGGCGAGTCGAGGCGCTGAAACGCGGCTATCGTTCTGCGGCGCTGTTCCCTCTCGTCATGGACGGTGAGTCGATCGGCCTGTTCGTCCTCTATGCACCGGATTCGAACGTTTTCGACGAGGAGGAGATGGCATTGCTCGTCGAAATGGCCGGCGATATTTCGTTCGCTCTGGACCACCTCAGAAAAGAGGAGCAACTGGAACAACGAACCGCCGCGCTCACCGTAGAGATCGCGGCACGAAATCGGATGGAGGAGGCGCTCCGGCGCAGCGAAGAGCAGTATCGCCGAATCGTCGAAGGGGCGCAGGAAGGCATCTGGATGGACGACGCCGGCAACCGCACCACGTTCGTGAACCCCAAAGTGGTCGACATCCTCGGGTACACGACCGAGGAAATGATCGGCCGGTCGATCTTCGACTTCATCGATCCCACTGCGATCAGCGAGCTCGAATCGCGTCTCTTACGCCGGCGATCAGGACTGGGTGATGACTACGATCTGCTGTTTCGCCGGCGCGACGGCACCTCGGTCTGGACGCGCGTCACCGCCAGTCCGCTCCGTGATGCGTCTGGCAATTTCGCCGGATCTCTGGCGATGATCACCGACATCACCGAGCGTCTGCGGTCACAAGAGGAGCATCGTCGCATGGAGCGCCAACTCGAAAAGGCGCAGCGCATCAACGGCCTCGGCCGGGTCGCGGCGACCATCGCTCATGAGATCAACAACATGCTCATGGGCATTCAGCCCTTTGTGGAAATCATCGGTCGAGGGGCGGGCAACGACGAGCGGATCTCGAACGCGACCCAACAGATCTCCAATTCGGTGCGCCGTGGCAAACGGGTCACCGAGGAGATTCTGCGTTTCACAAACGCCGTCGCGCCGGTGCGCCAGATCATCAACATGGGCGAATGGCTGACGCTGATCGAGCCAGAACTGCAAGCGGTCGTGGGAAGCGGCGTGACGATGACCGTCGACCTGCCACCCGAGAACGTCTTCGCGCCCTGTGACGGTGCTCAGATGCAGCAGGTGATCACCAATCTTGTGATCAACGCTCGCGATGCCATGCCGGGCGGAGGAGCGGTCACCCTGACGCTGGCCACCTCCACCGGCGAGGAGAACCTCCTCAGCGGCTTGTCGGAACACGAGCGATTCGTCCGGTTGACCGTGCGCGACGCCGGCAGCGGCATCGCCCCGGAGATGCTCGAGCAGATTTTCGATCCGTTCGTCACGACCAAGCGTTCGGGGACAGGGTTGGGACTGGCGGTCGCTCGACAGGTGCTGACCCAGCACGGCGGTTTGATCTTTGCGGAGAGTGCTCCCGGCAGCGGGACGGCGTTCCACATACTCCTCCCACGGGCAGACGAAGCACTCCACACTGTGGTGACAGTGGCAGCGCAGAAGACCAGCGGGCACATCCGGCGTCTGCTTCTCGTCGAAGACGAGGTCCTCGTAGCCGAGGGATTGAGCAGTCTGCTCGAGTTGGAAGGGATCATTGTCCGGGTGGTCGACCAGGGCCGCGAAGTCGTTGGCGCCATCGATGAGTTCGCCCCCGATGTGGTCGTTCTGGACCTGACTCTCCCGGACATCGACGGCCGGGAAGTGTTTGCTCAGATCACGCTGCGCTGGCCGGATCTGCCGGTCGTCTTTTCGAGCGGCCACGGTGGTCAGGCGGATCTCGCACGGGAGCTCGCGCGAGGTCACGTCGGTTTTCTGCAGAAGCCCTACGAAGTTGCGGCTCTCATGGCCGCGATCGAAAGAGCCCTCTGAGGGACACTCATGCAGACGATCCTCATTGTCGACGACGATCGCGCGATTACCGAGGCGCTCGCCGACGGGCTCGAACAGCCGGGCCGCGAGTTGATCCTGTGCAGCGACCTGGAGTCGGCGCAACTCGTGATCGAGCGCATCCCTCTTGAGTGCGTCATCACCGACGTGCGGCTGACCGGCCCGTTCCGCTTCGAGGGGCTCGACTTCATCTCTCACATCAAGCGGCATGCACCGGGCAGCCGCATCATCGTGATGACCGGGGCTCGCGCCGAGGGGTTGGAGCGTGAGGCCCTCGAGCGCGGAGCGGACGCCGTCCAACAGAAACCGTTCGGGCTCGAGGAGCTGGAAGGTCAGCTGCCGATGAAACCCGCCTTCGGCGGACCGCCGTCCGTGGTACGCATTCCCGCAATCGATGATGTGATCGAAAGCGGCCAGCTCGTTCCAAGTTTCCAGCCCATTGTCGATCTCTCGACGACGCATCCGCACACGGTGCATGGCTACGAGTCGTTGGCGCGGTTTTACGGGCTCTTTTTCTCGGACCCCAACATTCTATTCGAGTACGCCGCGCGAAAAGGGCGGGTCGTCGATCTCGAGCTGGCATGTATCCGCAGCACGTTTGCTCATGGGGCAGTGCTGCCCGTGACGGCGAAGCTCTTCATCAACGTGCATCCTTCTCTCTTCGCCGACGAGCGGCTCGCGGACGCGCTGACCGCGGCCGAGGCCACAGTAGGTGTCGCCGCGGAGAGGATCGTACTCGAGATTACCGAACAGAGCTCCCTCGGCGACTCTGCAGTCGTGGAACGGCAGTGTGGGGAACTGCGCCGCCGTGGATTTTCCTTCGCGCTCGACGACGTCGGCATGGCGTACTCGCATCTGACTCACATCGAGCAGATCCGTCCTGCCTATCTGAAAGTCAGCCAGGACTTCGGCACAGATTTCGAACGAGCAGCCGCGCGCACGAAGATCGTCAGGAACGTTCTGGCACTGGCGCGCGACTTCGGGTGCGAGCTGATCCTCGAGGGAATCGAGTCGGCCCAAACGCGCGACGCCGCCCGGGCGTTGGGAATTCGTCTTGGTCAAGGTTTCTTTTTTGCTCGTCCTGCGCAGGCTTCCCAGTTCCTCGGGGCGGCAGAGGCTGCCGGGACGCGGCGCCCTGACGCACGCTCGTAGGCGAGATCGAAGTGCCCCTTGTCGCCAGGTCCCGGCAAGCGTCACGCCGCGCAGACTCCTGCGCTGGCGGCGCCTCGTGAAGTGACGAGTCTGTTCCGACCTACCTGGCGTCGATCACCCACAGCGGCCGAATGGGAAGCGTCGTTGACGAGGATCCCCATCAAATTAGGCAACACACCGCCAGGTTGACCTCGAATTGACAGCGTGGTTCCGGCGGGGGTGCGCGGCCTTTGCTATCATCTCTGCATGATGGCGAACGTGCTGCTTCACCAGTTTCTTCGTTCGATGACCAGGAGGGCAGGCCGTCGCGTTCGATTGTGTTAGGAACAATGTACGATCGACACCAGGACGGCCCGTGAGTAACGGGCCGTTTTCGTTTTTGGCCACATGGAGAAGCATGATGAGACCGATTGAGACATCGATGACCCGCGTTTTTCCGTTTTCGAGCGATCTCGAGTTGCGGCGCCGTTTCGTGATCGTCGACCGTCCGATGCCCGGCAACCTTCGATTTGGCCTGACCCTCGAGACGCTCGACAAGCTCGCCGAGGAAGTGGCGCTGGCGTACGCGCGCAAAGTCGCTCCCGAGGTGCGAGTCGTCACGGCAGCCATCGACGAGATCCGCGTCAGACAGACCGCGGACGCGACGCGCGATCTCCATTTTCTCGCGCGCATCAACTACGTAGGCCGCACGTCGATGGAGGTCGGGATCCGCGTGGAGCAGAAATACCCTGACACGCATGTCGCGTCGTGTTACTTCACGATGGTCGCGCGCGAAGGGGGTCGGAGCATCGAGATCCCGCCGCTCGAGCCGGTCGATTCGCTCGAAGTGCGGCGTGTGGAGCGCGCAATCGCCCGAAGAGGGCGGTTCCGCGAACAACAGGAGGCTGCGCTCGAGCCTCCGACGCGCGAGGAATTCGAGATGCTCCAGCGGCTCCATCGGGAACAGGACGCCCCGGACTTCGGCGGGCTCCTCGTAGGCTCGCTCTCCGCCACCTCGTGGGAGCGCGTCTATCTCGAGCAGGAGAACGTGCCGGAGAAGATCTTCGGTGGCTACCTGATTCACCGCGCCTATCAGCTCGCGGAGATTCACGCGGAGGAGCTCGCGACTCACAGTCCGGTGGTCGCCGCGGTGAATCGGATCAACTTCAAACAACCGGTTCGGATCGGAGACAAGCTGCGCTTCACGAGCCGGGTCGTCTACACGGGACGGACGTCCATCGCCGTAGAGACGCGTGTCGAGCGAATTGCGCGAGGCGACAACGTCTGCGATCTCACCAACGAATGCACGTTCACGTTCGTCAACGTCGACGAAGACCTTCAGCCTCGGCCCGTCGTGCCGGTCTTCCCGACGACCTGGGACGAGGACGCGCGATACCTCGCCGCGTACCGGCGCAACGTGATCGATGCGGCATGGAAGGAGCTCCAACAGACCAGGCGGGTAGCGGCGGGCGAGTGAAGGATGAAGCGGCCGCGGAGACAGGGAACGACTCGAATGGGGCAGACGCCCCGGAAAGGACAGAAGCGATGAGCAACCTCGATACGTATGTGCCCGGTCCCGCGGGCGGCGCGGAGGTCCGAAAGGAGGGTGAGACCTGGACGCTCATTCTCGTCCGCGAGCTTCATCATCCTCCATCGAAGGTCTGGGAGGCGCTGACGGATCCGGCGCAGCTCTCCGAATGGGCGCCGTTCGACGCCGATCGAAACCTGGCCGCGGTGGGGCCGGTGAAACTCTCGACCGTCGGGGCTCCCACGCCACAGGTATCCGAAAGCACAGTGAAGAGAGCAGAGTCGCCGAGGCTGCTCGAGTACAGTTGGGCTGGCAACGACCTCCGCTGGGAGCTCGAGCCGCTCGGCAACGACACGCGCCTGACGCTCTGGCACGACATCGATCGTCGCTTCGTCTCCTGGGGTGCCGCAGGTTGGCACATCTGCTTCGACGTGCTCGAGCGCCTTCTCGGCGGCGTGCCGATTGGACGCATCGTGGGCGTCGAGGTCATGAAGTTCGACGGCTGGCAGCGATTGAGTGCCGAGTACGCAAAGCAGTTCGGCGTCGAGAGGACCGGTTAGGCGCCCCAGGCTACCTCTTCACCGTCGGTGACCCGAAGTAACGCGCAGCGCTGGCCTCGTCGCGCTTCACATGGCACCGCCGCCTCGTGTAGCGCTGGCCTCTGGCCGCAATGGCGTTAGCTTAAGGGATGAGGCACTGCAATTTCCGATGCTTTTCTTCGTACAGAAACCGAAATGAAGAATGAGGAATGGCGAATGATGAATGAAGAAGTGTGGGCGAGCCGCCCGCCCCAGTTTCTTCATTCTCCATTCTCCATTCGACATTCGATATTTCGGTTTCGATGATCGGTACCCTGAGCGAATTCGCGAGCCGGGAACTAAAGACGCCGTCTCCTGGCGCTGCGTCGGCAGGGCGTGCCTTGCACTTTCATGTTCCTTAAGTTAACGCCATTGGGCCTCTGGCCGGCTGTACCGCTGGCGTCCCGCCGGCACCCCTGGGTAGCAACACTCCGCCGTCCCCCGCTGGCATGGCGTATGTTTGGCCCCGCCCGCGTGAGGCTGTGACTCCCTCCGCGACAACGTGGTGGTTCGTAGGGGCGACGCGGTGCGTCGCCCGATCCCGATCGACCACGTTCCACGGCGGCGACGCACGCCGCGCAGCGGCGAGACACCGGTAGCCCCCGGCTTCAGCCGGAGGAACGCAGGACAAGCAAACAACCCGGCGCCGCTTCAGCGGCGCGACCACATCCACGAGCTCAGCTCCCGCAGGTGTCACCAACGCCAACCTTGCCTAACCCTTCATGCCCGCCCCTGCATCACCCCCGCCCGTGACCCAGCCCCTCGGACACCTGACCGTTTCCTGCTACCATCCCCTCCGTCAGTCTGGCCCCAACACCCGCGCACGACGGCCCCTTGCATCACGCCGGCGCGGGATCACCGGAAAGCAGCACGCATCTCAGCGGCAAACGCCGCACCACGACGTTCGTCACCCGCGGAGGCCCCCGCGATGTCGACTCAGCGTTACAGCGTTACCCCACAGCCGATCGAAACCCTCCTGACCTGGGTCAAATCGGGAGAGATTGCGATCCCCGAGATCCAGCGCCCGTTCGTCTGGGATGCCGTGAAGGTCCGCGATCTCCTCGATTCCCTCTACCGCGGCTACCCGGTCGGCTACCTCATCGCCTGGCGCAATCCGACGGTCAAGCTGAAAGACGGCTCGAGCTCCAGGGGGAAGCGAATCCTCATCGACGGACAGCAGCGCGTCACCGCGCTCATGGCCGCGATTCTCGGCACGGAAGTTCTGACGAAGGACTACGAGACGGTCACGATCCGGATCGCGTTCCATCCCGGCGAGGAAAAGTTCGAGGTTGCGAACCCCGCAATCGCGAAAGATCCCGCCTGGCTGCCCGACGTGGCCGCTGTCTTTCACCACGATGCGAGCATCACCGAGCTCACCGATGCCTACGGTGAAAAGAATCCGAACGCCGACCGCAGGGTGATCTCCCGCGTCCTCGAGCGCCTGCGCAAGATCATCTACAACCATGTCGGAATCATCGACCTTGCGGAGGACCTCGACATCGAGACCGTCACCGAGATCTTCATTCGCGTGAACTCTGCGGGAGCAACGCTGAGCCAGGCCGATTTCGCGATGTCGAAGATCGCCGCGAACGAGAGCTACGGCGGGAACATGCTCCGCAAGGCGATCGACTACTTCTGCCACCTCTCGGTCGCCCCCGAATTCCTCAGCAAGATCGAGAAGGGGGACCCAGCCTTCGCGGCGTCGGAGTTCTTCCCGAAGATGACCTGGCTCGCGGGCGTCAACGACGACATCTACGACCCGTCGTACACCGACATGCTTCGCGTTGCCTTTACCTCGCAGTTCCGGCGCGGCAAGTTGCAGGAGCTCGTCGCTCTCCTCTCGGGGAGAAACTTCGAGACGAAGCAGTTCGAAGAGGAGATCGCCGAGAAGTCATTCGCGCAGCTGAAGACTGGCATTCTCGAATTCATCAGCCAGACACACTTCGAACGTTTCACGATGATCCTGCGCTCGGCCGGGTTCGTCATCAGCGATCTCCTCCGCGCGCAGAACGCCGTGAACTTCGCCTACGTGCTCTACCTGCGCGGGCGTGCCGAGGGAATGAACGCGGCCGACCTCGAACGTCTCGTGAGGCGCTGGTACGTCATGTCGGTGCTCCGCGGCAGATTTACTGGTAGCGCCGAGACACTCTTCGATGCCGACATGAAGCAGATCGAGGCGCGTGGCCTGGCCGCCTACACCGACGCCGTGATCGAGGCCGAGCTGCCCGACAGCTTCTGGTCGTCGCTCCTGCCGCAAGAGATGGACACATCATCGACTGCGAGCCCCTACTTCCTTGCGTACCAGGCGGCGCAGGTGAAGCTCGGTGACCTCGGCTTCCTCTCTCGCGACATCACCGTTCGCGACCTCGTGCTCAACCGCTGCGACGTCCACCACGTCTACCCACGGAACTACCTCAAGAAGCAGGGCCTCACACGCTCGCGCTACAACCAGATCGCAAACTTCGTCATCGCCCAGAGCGAGATCAACATCGCGATCGGCGACAAGCCGCCGGATAAGTACTTCGCTGAGCTTGCGGAACAGTGCAACGGAGGAAGGACGAAGTATGGTGGGATCACGGATCTCAAAGAAGCGCGAGAGAACTTGCGTGCGAGCAGCGTGCCGGAATCGCTGCTCGACGGCGGGGTTCCGAGTTACGATGACTTTCTTGAGGAGCGAAGGAAGCTCATGGCAGCGAAGTTGAAGTGCTGGTATGGCAGTCTTTAGGGCGATGCAGCCGACGTACAGTTTCGAGGCCTGACCCTGGGTGCCCCTTTGGGACGGATGACCGAGTGGGACGATACGACTTCAAATCCTTGTCCAGTCAGGACTTTGAGGACTTGACACGCGACCTGTTACAGGCCGAATGGGATGTCGCGCTCGAGGCTTTTCGAAGCGGCCGAGACCATGGAATCGATCTTCGACATGCGCAAGTAGATGGCGGCGCAACCATAGTTCAATGTAAACACTACGCAGGCTCAGGCTTCGCAAAGCTACTCACGCATCTGCGAGATAGCGAACTCCCGAAGGTCCAGCGGCTCAGGCCTGCGCGATATGTGATTTCGACATCCGTTAGCCTCACGCCCGGCAACAAAGACGATCTTGTGAGCGCTCTTGCTCCGTTCGTGGTGAGTGTCCAAGACGTGCTCGGGGCAGACGATATCGAGGGCCTGCTCAGTCGTCACCCGGAAGTGGAACGCGCTAACTTCAAGCTATGGCTAACAAGTACAAGTGTTATCGAGCGAGTGCTTCACAATGCGACTCTGTGCCAAACAGACTTCGAGATTGAGCGCATTCGACGAAAGCTTCCGACATTCGTTAAGTGCGACGCCTATCCCCGTGCGATTGCGATTCTCGACCAGACTCGTATCGTCGTCGTGACGGGTCCGCCTGGCATAGGTAAGACCACCCTGGCTGAGCTGTTGCTATACGCACATTTAGAGGCCGGGTACGAACCTGTCGCCATCACCGAAGAGATTTCCGAGGCTCGGCAGCTCTTTCGATCCACGCGAAAGCAAATCTTCTACTACGACGACTTCCTCGGCCAAACATTCCTAGGCGACCGTCGCGACTATCTGGGCCGGAATCAAGACCTAGCTACGGTGGATTTCATGGAGATGATTCACCGATCTCCTGAATCTCGGTTCATTCTTACAACTCGTGAGCACATTCTAGCAGGCGCGATTCAGGCTTCGGAACGACTAGTGTAGTGATTCAACTACTTCTTGAATTATTCAACGCAACGCGGGCGCGACCGACTTTCTCGATGATCTTGTCTGCCTCGGCGGACCAGATGAAGGGGCGGGGATCACGGTTGTGTGCCGCGAT
>JBAZBK010000029.1:0-56255 GCA_041671505.1 Thermoanaerobaculia bacterium
TAACGAGCGCAACCCCTGTCATGCGTTATATTTTCGCATGAGACTGCTTCCGTAAGGGAGAGGAAGGAAGGGATGACGTCAAATCAGCATGGCCCTTACGTCCAGGGCTACACGCATGATACAATGGACGGTACAAAGGGTTTTTGCCAAACCGCAAGGTGGAGCTAATCCCATAAAGCCGTTCTCAGTTCGGATTGGAGTCTGCAACTCGACTCCATGAAGCTGGAATCACTAGTAAAGGTGGATCATCACGCCACCTTGAATACGTTCTCGGGTCTTGTACTCACCGCCCGTCACGTCAAGAGAGTTGGTAACACCCGAATGTCGCCGATTGGCGGCAGAAGGTGGGATCAGCAATAGGGACGAAGTCGTAACAAGGCATCCGTAGCGGAAGCTGTGGATGGATCACCTCCTTTCAATGGATAGAATCCTTTGATGGTCGAAGACGTTGTGATCACGAAGTTGTGCATTAGCTGTGTCGTTCATATGGGATAGGAACCAAAAAACACCGAATAGGTGCTTTTTTGTTTGTGTAAATCTTACGAAACAAAAAACAGAAACCGTTTGGTTTCTGCATTTTGGTGCCGGGAGACAGGATCGAACTGTCGACACAAGGTTCTTCAGACCTTTGCTCTACCACTGAGCTACCCCGGCCCTGGTGGACGTCACTAGCCCATGCTCAAGCGGTTGCTCGCGTACCGTCCGTGCTACATCGTAGCAAGAACGCTAGGTTTTGTGAAGAGCGTCCATCAGGTCTCTCGGGTCGACCGCCGCATGCGCGGCGGGGCCGATGAGCAGGTTGTAGGGGGTGTGGTACTCGATGTCGGTGAGGTGCTTGTCGGTGACGACGAGCCGGCGGAAGAACGTCGCGAGCACAGCCTTGCGGTCGACGATGGTCTCGGCCAGGTCGTAGAGGGTGCGGAGCGAGGTGGCGAGCGTGATGAACCGCTTGAGGGACGCCACATCCGCGCTCGTGTCGCCGGACAGGTTCGAGATCGTCTCCTCGGCGAGGCCGCGCTCGCGCATGGCCTGGTCCCGAAGCGTCAGGTACACCTCGCGCGTGATGTCGCCGCTCGTGAACGCGTCGCCGAGCCGGGTCAGCTTCCCGTCGAGCGCGCCGAGCTTGTCCTTGGCGGTGGCGAGATTGCCCTCGCGGTCGGTGGCGTCGCCGGCCGCAAGGGCATCCAGCTCCGCGCACAGGGCCTTGCCGCCGTCCTCGGTGAGCGCGAGCCCGTCGAGGTAGCTCTCGAGCTCGCGGTCGAGGGCGTCCACCCGGATGAGCGGCTGGCTGCACTTGGTCCCATCCTTTCGCGGCACGCAGCGGTAATAGCTGCCCCGAGTGTGGTCCTCGGCCGTGACGTGCCGCCCGCAGGCGCCGCAGCGCAGCAGCCCTCGGAGGAGGAACTGCTTGATGCCCTTCTCGCCGTGGTTCACGGCGCGCTCGGACAGAGCACGCTGGACCTTCTCGAAGACCTCGGCGGTGACGAGAGCCCGGTGCTGGCCAGGTCGGACCTCGCCGCCGTACACCGCGAGCCCGAGGTACACGCGGCAGGTGAGCATCTGCCGCACCTTCTCGGTCGAGAACGGCCGCCGGTGCTGGTTCACGAGACCCTCCTCGGCCATGGAGAGGCCGATGTCGGTCAAACTCCAGGTTCCCGCCGCGTACCGTTCGAACGCGCGCGTCACGATGGGCGCGGCGTACTCGTCGACGACCACACGGGCCCTCTCGGTTCGGGTCCGAGGGATGTTCCGGTAGCCGACCGGGGCCTTGGACACGAGACCACCGGCCTCGAACTTTGCGCGGAGGCCCTTCCTGACCTCCATCGAGAGGTTCTTCGAGTACATGCTCGCGAATGCGAGCGCGATGTCCTGCTGAAAGTGGCCGGCCGGCGTGTCGTCAGCTGGGTCCTTCGCCGATAGGATGCGGCAACCCAGGCGGTCCCTGATGACGCCCATGTCGATGAGGTTGCGTGACAGGCGGTCGGTCTTGTCCACGGCGACAGCGCGCACCTCCGCGTGGGCGAGGAGGTATTGAACCATGCAGTCGAACTCCGGTCGTCCCTCGTCTTTTGCTGAATGAAACTCTTCAAACCGATGCACGACCTCCACCCCGAAGGTCGCGCACATCACGTCGATGGCCTTGCGTTGGGCCTCGATCGAGTACCCCGTCTTCTCCTGCTCGTCGGTCGACACGCGGATGTAGGCCACGGCTTTCGTGGTCATACGTCGCGGTCGTGAAGATTAAGGGTCTCCCTAGCGTACGGAGGCGCTGGGCGCTCAGTCAAGGACGGTTGTCCCCTGGATCGGCGACGCCAGAGGGCGAAGAGGAGCGTGGCGAGGTGGGCGGTGGTGGGCATACACCAGAAGCATGCCCGCACGGGGGCCCGGGCCACAGGTGGTTCGCGTACCACAAACGCCACGTGATGCCTACGGCCACGCCAATGCCGTGGCCCGATGGTCCGGACGTGCTCGCGAGCGTAGTCGATAGAGTATTTCCGCTCCAAGTCGTACCGTCCGTTCCCGACTGGTTGCCCACCATCGTGTCCGAAAATGGAAGGGTCGCGTAGCCTTGGTAGAACAGCACCGCGGGGGCGGCCGCTACCGTCACGTTTTCCCAGTTGGAGACGGGCTGCCCTGCAGCGGAGTCGTCGCGGCAGCGCATGCTCACCGATGGCGTCCACGTGGACAGCGAGGTCCATGTCCGCCGCGCAACGCCCACGATAGGGTTGCAACACAGGGTTGCACCAGGATGGACTAGCCAATCCCTCCCGGCCGCGGCCATGCTGAGTACTTGAAGGGGGCACACATGCTCTTGCGCTGCGGGCGTTCACGCCAGATCCTGTTCACACATGCGGAACTATTCGTCTTCGAGCCCGGCGAGGAGGGGTACGTCGTCCACGACCGCGCCGACATCCCGCCCGAACTGGTGCACGCGATCAGGCGCAACGTCTCGACGTTCGCAGCGGTAGCCGACTGCTGTGCACCAACTACCGTTCTGACGGCCGATGAAGGACCTGGAAGCCAGTATGTCCCCGGCACAATCTTGCTCGATAGTGGCGAAATCTGGGCATCCGCGTATCACCTTCTGGACCACGTTCCGTCCCGTAAGATCATCTTCGCGGCCGAGCTTCGTCGTCGTGGGCGGCCTCCAACCAGTCGCGAACTCGACTGGGGCGCGTGGCGAGCAGCCGCGATTCGCATACATGGCCACGAGTTCGGCCACCACTTGCTTGATGCCAGCGTCCTCTCCACGCCCTACGGCGACGGCGAGGCAGGTGCAGACTGGGTTGCAGGGTTCCTGGACGGCTGGTTCGCGCGGTCCGAAACTATCGGTGCGCGACTGTTCTACAAGATCGGTTGCAACGAGAAAAAGTGCAGCCATCCGCCCTCCATCGTGCGTCGGAACGCTTATGAGGACGGGTGGAGCAGTGGAGCGCTTGCTCGCATTCAAACGGTACGCAAGGCGGCGTAGGCGGCCAGATCGTCGGCCCCGCACGCGGTTAGAAACACACGGGAGGCCCGATGGGCAAGTTGTCGAAGGCTGTGGGGGCATGGAAGGAGGCCGATCGCGCCGACACCCGGGCAAAAGGCACGTTACCCAAGCACGAAGCTCGGGAACGGCTCGCCAAGTGCTTCGAACGCGTCGCACGGGAGGTTATGACGGGCGAGTCCACATGGGACGAGGACGACATCGTCGCTTACGATTGGCTCGACAGCCTCACGTAAGACGTCAAGACAGCTCACGTCGTTTCGGATCTCTGATCGCCGCACCGCATGATGGCGACCGTAGCTCGGCGCGGACTTGCGCTCGTCGCTTCGTAGCCTCTCATCGACAGTAGTGATGGGTTTGGCTCACACGGCTTCGCCGTCGGGTTACACTTCCTGCGCTGGCGGTGGCCCCTATGCCTGTGTTTGAATGCGTGAACTCTGCCTGCCCAAACTTCGTCCGTACCGGCGTGCGGTTGCAGCCAAGTCAACTCCTCGTCGACAATCAGAACTATTACCGCTGCCCAAGTTGTCACAGCTACGTGCGTGTCGCACAAACGCCGCAAAAGACCAACGAGGGGCAAGCTGCAGCGGCGGGGGCATTGATTGGCGCTGCTCTCGGAGCAGCTATTGGAGGCCCCCCAGGCGCCGTAGTTGGGGGCGCGCTCGGCCTTCTATTTGGCTCGAATCAGCGTGGAAGATCCTCATGAGTGACTTCGATGCATTCGACGCGGCTGTGGGCCTTGTTTCTTCAGTTTCGCTGGTTTCTTTCATTGCGTACTTCACGAAGCTCTTTCCGACGCTGGGAGGCGTCGAACAACTTCGTTCGCGGATCCTGGCGCTACAGGACAAGGAAGTAGCGCGGCTCACAGAACCACTTTCGCAGGCGGTATCGCTCGCGCAACGACGCCGCAAGCAGGACACTGACGCAGAGACGATGACAAAGCTTGATAGCTTGTGTGCCCAGGCCATGCGCAACGTGGTGGGCACGATTCGGGAGCTGGACCGCGATCGGGACGCAGTGCTAAATGGCCTGCAATACTTCCACGCCGGGCTCGCAATGCAGGCTTTCCTGGCTGTCATAATGGGCACGTGCCGAATACTAAGCCAGCAAATAATCTTGGGGCAACCAGGGAATACGTGGGTTTGGTATCTTTTCCAATTTTGGTGGGTGAGCCTGTTTGTCTTCGTGTGGCTGTCCTATCCGTGGCTGATCTGGATGAACAGGTGGCATGCGTTCCGAGGCGCTGACAAGGAACTGCCGATACTTTCTGAAGCCGAAGTGAAGCGGCTGCTCGCGTCACCCCCGGAACTGGACCTCTTGCCACAGCACGACGCGGCGCGGGTGGTGGCTGGAGAGCCGCCGATGCGCAATAGGAAATAGCGCGTGGGTGTCGAAGCCTGCTTGTGCCTAACTACGAGTGCCACCATGAGGTCGGCTTTTGTGGAGCGGGTAAAGGGAGTCGAACCCTTGCCTTCTGCTTGGAAAGCAGAGGTCATACCGTTAGACCATACCCTGTGCATCGCCCGTTGAAAACGCACTCGTCGTGGCCACCATGTGGACATCGCTCGATCGCCCGGCAGCGTGTTTCCGCGCGGAAATACTTGTCGCCGTTGGCGATTCTCGTCGAGTCGTCGCCATCCGCTGGCTCTTGGAAAACTGAAATAGCGCGGTTCGGCGACGCGGGTGGGTCGGTGTATCTGCCCGTAAAGTCGTAGGAACACGGCCAACGTCAGCTCCGTTCGGCTCGCCGTTCCCTTCGCCTCTCGTCGCCCCGAATTACCACTGTTCGACTCACTTCGCCTCCAGTTTGGCCACCGCTTTGGCCACCGCCGAGGGCCGGGTCGCGTACCATCGGCACGGCGTAGCAACCATGGGAGGCCGAATGAGGCCGCCAACTTGACATATCTTGAGTCATCTGGCACTGTCAAACAGAGGCTTCGTGCTGAAGATTTGTGTCGTTACCGTCGTTTCCATCGTCGCGTTCACATGCGCCGGTGCGTCAATGCACCGTTGGGGGTCGAACGAACCTACCATTCCAACGCCCGCCCTGATTCTAACCATCGTTCAGATTATTTGCGTAGGAGTGCTGGCCACACTTGCCGTATTGAACTCGCTGAAATAGACTCTTGGAGCGCTCCGCTGAGCGCTCCTTTTCTTGTTGCCAAAACGGTGTGCTATGGGCCTCAAAGAAGATTTTTGGTCAGCGTTCGAAACGGTCTTCGGGAAGGATGAGGTGCTTGTCGAAGAAGCGTTCTGGCAAGACGTCGGATCTCGGAAGCGCCGGCATGCAATATGGATGAGCGCGTACTCGGGAGTGGCATTGGTTGCCACCATGGCCATGCCCATCGGCATGGATTATGCGAATCTGGAGACGTACCGAGAGGCCGATTCCAACGGCGTTCTAGTCGTTCGCGAGTTTATCAGGGATTCAAACATCCCGACGCTGCCGCATCGGCCACTTCCCAACGAGCGCGGCGCGGCGCCCACGGATGCAGAAAGCAACGATGGCGTCGCGATAATCTCACTTGAGTATAGGTCGAAGCTTGAAGAGATGCGGTTGGATCTGTTGCGGCCCGAACTCTATCTTGCCGCGATGTGCATGCTGCTCATTGTTAGCGGCATCTTCGTTCTCGTCCTTCAATACTTAATGTACAATACGCGAAAATACCGACTTCGGATCGTGGTGATCGGACTCCTTTGGGCAACAACGCTGCCGATCTCCCCTGTAATGATATATTTTCTTGGGCTGAACGGCAACTTCAAGTTTAACATCGCGTTCGGCGCCGCTTTCGCCGTGCTGGCTCTGGCCATAGATATGACGCATACCTACCCGTTGGATTATCCCGTCGCATGGCGAGACGATACGAATACTCTTTCGTACTTGCAACATGCACATCAGTTCTGGTGCAATCTGTTTAATATTGTTGCCGGCGCAGCAATAACGTTCTCCGTAACGGTAGTCTTTAAGCTATACGATCTTTCTGTCCAGACGTTCGGAGAAAGCTTCACGTCCGCTCCGATTGTAGGCACTATGCTGGTTTTTGTTCTCTGGACGTCTGGGATTCTTTTTCGGATTCTTGTTGACATCCGCCGGAATATCCGACGTCTTGAAGAATGCATGCTCCCGCCGAGTTCCGTGCAACTGGGATCGACACTGACTGCAACGAACCCGTGATCGCAAACAAAAATGCGGACGCGGCACAGACGTGCCGCGAGTCTAGCTAGCATGCATGGCCGCGGCGATGAGAAAACGAGCAGGCATCCCATGGGAGCCTGCTCGGAGGTCATGCAGCCCACGGCGGGGCGACATCGTTCGCGTAGGGCACATCGCCCTGCTCAGCGAGCGAGCAGAAGCGATCGCCCCCGATGATCACGTGGTCGAGAACGGGAATGCCGAGGAGCTGGCCTGCAAGCGCGACCCGTTTGGTCACGTCGCGGTCCTGCGCCGACGGCGTCGGATCGCCCGACGGATGGTTATGGACGAGCACGATCGAGGCGGCACGATGGACGACCGCGATCCGGAAGATCTGCGACGGATCGACGACGGTGAAGCTCGCGCTCCCCGTTGTGCCGATGACCTGCGCCACCACGCGGAGGCGTCGGTCGAGGCAGAGCACCACGAGGTGCTCGTCAATCGCGCGCTTGAGTGCCGGGCCCACGAGACGATGCACGTCGGCCGCATCACGGATGACGAACCCCTCCGCGGGGATCGGGTGCCCGGCGATCGTTCCGAAGGCGACCCAGCGTTCCGCATCCCGAGCGGAGACACCGTGAGCCACGAGCGCGCCGGCATCGGCTGCCAGCACGCCGGTGACGCCGCCGAGCTGCCCCACGACGTGTCGGGCGCGTTCGAGGTTCGCATCGGTCAGCCGACCGAAGAGGGCGATGGTCAGCAGCTCGTCGAGGGTTCGGTTCATGTATGAATCCCCCACAGGGCGTCCGGATCGAGGTTCACGACGAACGGATCGTTCGGGCCGCCGTGCCAGATGAGGCCGCCCTGGAGTGCCACGGCGTACTCGCTGGTCTTCAGGTTCAGGCTTGACCACGTCAGGGAGAACGAGAGCGCCGCCCAGTCCCAGCCGAGCGTCACGCGGAAGCGGCGGCGCGGATCGTCCGTGCTCACCGGTCCGCCGTAGTCGTTCAGGTACCGGAGGCGGTCGAGGAACTGTTCGCGCGCTCGCTTCGCAAGCGGGTGTGCGGCCTCATCGAGCTTCTGGAGGAACGTCATTACGTCGTCCAGTCGCGCGATGCCCTGCTCGGTGAACACCAGATTCGGGCAGTCGAGGAGCACCTCTTCGCGAACGAGCGGCACGTCCTTCGGGTGCGCGATCACGCGGGCACCAACACGAGGTTCGCCGCGCGCTGCTCGAGTTCGGCGCGCAGGTCGCGCGTCCACCACGCGCTCTCGTGGGCGGAGCGCGTGACCGCGTTCACTGCGTCGGCAAGGGTGTCGCCGGGCTCGGCGCGCCAGCTCCGGAGGAGCTGTTCGACGGCCTCGTCGCGGTCACGCACGGCGATGTTGCCGAGCTTCTTCTCGTTGACCCAGTTTTGGAGCGTGGTAGTCACGTCGATCGTGCGCTTCCGCGCGTGGCCCCAGGCTTCGAGGAAATCGCCCACCTTCGCGCGAGCGGCGATCACGCCGTCCTTCACGGTGTCGAGGATGCGCGCCGGGTCACCCTTGTGGACGGCCGACACGGTCTCGACGGTGCCCTCGCCGATCACGATCAGGTTCAGGCAGCGGTTGCGGAAGGCCACCGCGGAGACGCGGATGCGGCCTCGGCCGGTGTCGTCGGTCTCGATGCGCACGCCGACCTTGAAGATGTCGCCGGCAGCGAGGTCCACGATCTGATCGGGCATGAACAGCCCCGTGGCGCGAACGCCGGTCCCGTCGTAGATCAACTCCACGTGCGAGTCGGCGAGGTCGGGCGTGACCGTGGCGAGCACGCGATCGGTGTCCACCGAGGCGTAGCTCGGGGTCACCGTCGCGAACACCGCGCGGCCTTCGCCGTCCCGGCGCGTCCGCAGCCGAAGCGTGCGGTTGCGCTGGAGCTGGGCCTGGCGGTTCACGTTCGTAGCGCGCAGGTCGATCGGGCAGCCCGCGAGGTAGCGGGCGCCCGAGCCGATTCCCATGAGCGACACGAGCTGGTGGAACGCGTCCTCCCCGATCGCGTGCGGCTCGCCCTTCACGAGGATCTCGCCCTGCGGCGTCATGCGGACGTCGCGCAGCAGAACATCGACGTCTTGTCGGTTCTCGGCAGTGATCATCGCGAACGCGCGGTTCGAGGCGTCGTTCCAGAGCGGCAGGTCGTCGACCTTGCGTCGTTCGAGCTTGAAATTCTCGTCGCCGAGCGGCAACACGCGCGTTCCAGCCGCGAAGAGCGGCTTCGCCATCGAGAAGCCATTCACCTTGAGCGAGCGGTCCTGTTGGGCAATCCGCGTCTGCGCGACAGCCGACACCTGGCCCGGCGCCGTGGGCGGCCGGGGCGGTTCGGGATCGTCGTCAGGCTTCCTGTCGATCTTCTCCAGCTTCGCGGTCTCGTCGCCTCCCTTCCGAGCCTCCCAGTAGCGGCCCATGGCCTTCTCTTGGTCGGACTCGTCGAGGAGCTCGGTCGAGCCGCGGATGGTCAATGCAAGCATGTCTTCTCCTTCCGGTCCGAGACTTCGGCGCCGGCCTCGCCTCTCCCGGTTCGGAGAGGCGCAGGTCGATGTCCAAGTTCGCCCCCAGTGCCAGCAGGGCCGTGCTCCCCGCGGTCACCGTCCACGCCGACTACACGGTGCCGGTTCTGCGGAGCGGCCCACGCGTTGGATCTCCAGGGGGCCGCGGGGCGGTGCACTTCGAGCACAGGGGCCGGCCGGCGCACCGCGTGAATGCGACGTCGAGCTTTCGTCGGCACGCGCCGCAACGCTCGGTCAACATCGTCCGGAGGCGTCGCCAGGCCCGTCTGCGATGGCGCACCGAAGCGTGGTTGCGCGGCATAGGTCAGGCGTCGCGGCAGTTGTAGCAGCGCGGCTGGCCGCCAATCTTGCAGCTGATGCGATTGATCTTGGCTCCGCATCTACCGCAGCGGGAGGGTCGCCGGGGTTGGAAGAGCGGGACTCGGCGGAACTTCGGAACGTCGCCAAGTGGGCGGTAGTGTGGTCTTGGGATGAAGGTCATAGGCTGGTTGTGAAGAATCAAGGTTTGGGAACAAGGGTTCCCGCGTGCTCGTCGCGCCATCGGGGCGGTAGCCGGCGTGCGTCCAGATCGGGCAGAGGAGCTTGGTAGGCTCGTGGATGTCGAGGTCGTCGAGGAGCGCGAACCAGAACAAGCGGCTGCCGCGTCGACCTCGGGTTGGTGCGCGTTGCGCAGCCGTGCGAAGGGCTTCGAGCCGGGCCGGGCTGTTCGTGATCGTGAGGACCCGGTACGGCACCGGACCGTGGCGCACGCGGGGTCCGCCCTCCGTGAAGTCGCGCCAGTAGCCCTTGTAGCGGGCCGTCATCTTCGGAAGGCGCACCGTGCCCAGGTCGATCTCGATCGGGAACACTTCGACCTCGGAACCGACGCGCACGTAGGCGACGCCGTCCGGCACGATGCGTTGGCGCCGTCCGCGCACGTCGGTGGTGCGGAACTCGACGTCCTCGCGCCGTTGCTTCCAGTTGAACATCGTGAATTTCGAGTGCGTCTCGCCGAGGCGTTCGAGAGCGATCCTCACGTCGTTCCTCTTGAGCGTGTGGTCGAGAAAGAGCCCGCTGCGCCTGTCTGACGTCGACAACGTCGCCGGACGCGCGGCATCGGCTCGCGACCGCGGGACGTGCCGGGCGCCCTTCGCGGACAGGGCGTACACCTGGACCGCACGCGGGTCGTACGGGCGGACGGGCATGTAGAGTCGGTGCACAAGCCGATGGGCGAGAAGCTCCTGAAGGCGGTGTCGCGCGGCGTTCTCGGAGGGAAACAGGAGGGCAGATACCTGTCGCACGTCCAGGAACCTGTGATCTCCGAGCTTGCCGAGAAGGTCGAGGTCGCGCTGGGTGAGGCGGAGAATTTTCATAGAAGCGGAAGTTCGGGAGTTAGCGAGGCGATCAGGGTCAGGTCGGCGAGCAGGAGCGCACGGAACAGGACTTCGTGGTGTCGCTCGAAGGCCGTGCGGATGGCCCGGAGCGGTGGCAGGGCCGGGATGCGCGACCGCAGGTCCGGGTACCTCTGGGTGTACGCCCTGGCGCGAGCGCGATTCGTCGGCGGCTGATCCGTCCGCCGGGCCTGGGCGACGAGCTCGTCGTGGCGGACGGTAAGGCCCAGCAAGGGACCAAGTCGTTCCCGCACCGCGGCCACGATGGGCGTCGATTCGCGTGCTCGTGGGCAGGTGAGCGCGGCTCGATTCGGGCCGTGCGCGCTCACGATCTGGCGGACCTTCGCGTCGAGCCGTTCGAGCGGCGCGTCACCGTCGAGGCCGATGATCTCGTGGCGTTCCAGTCGTTCGACGGTGAGGACGACGAGCCCGACCTGGTGGCGTGTGACCGCGATGCCGAGGATGATGGGCGCGCTCATAGACGGGGTGGAATCGGACGACGTTCACCGTCGTGCTCCTGGTCGGCGTTGCGAAGCACGCGTGCGACGACGCTCCACGCGGGCAAGCGGACGACCGCCGTGCCGGCCGGCAGGACGAACTTGCGGACGGTCGACGATGCGTCCGCGCCGAAGAGGACGAGCGTGCGCCCGGCCTCGGGCCTCGCGAACAAGGCCTCGACGATGCGGGCGAAGATCACCGCGCCCGACTCGCCGAGCTGGCGAACACGCACAAGGACCCGCGCCTCGCTCGCGTTCCCCGCGATCACGACGGCCGTTCCGTCCTCCTCGAACACAGCCAGGATGGTTGAGATGTTTTGCATACCCTCCCAGGATAGCGATGCTTACGAAGCCTCAGGAGGTGGGCGCCGTACCGTCGGCGATACCCGACGGCCTCGCGCGTGGGTGGAGACCTCAGGTTCTTCTTCCCAAAAAGCGAAAGCGAATCAGGAATCCGGGATGGGAGAGAGAAAAAGAGAGAGATACAAGAGAGAGGAGGTCTGGAGGGGAGAGAAAGAAGAGGGAGAAAAGGAGAGAATCCCCAGGTCGGCGGTCGAATCGTTCCCGTATCGGCGCTCAGCGATCACGGGAACGGAACGATGACCAACAATCGCAAACGACCCCGATGGCGGCGGGGTTCTTGACGAGATCGAGCGAGTTGGGCACCGTTCGGAGCGCAACGAGCAGGTTCGCGGTGGCTGGAGACCATCGCGGGCAGTATTTTGCTCGTCCATGCTTAGTAAAAACCCGTTCGTCGCGCGTCGTCTCTCCAGGACACGCTCGGCGGGCGGGTCTTTGCGTTCGCGTACCGGAAACGGTACGGCGCCCACCTCTGGCGACGACGGAGGGAACGCTACGATCAGGGGGATATGCGTGAACGACTGAACGCCATCAAGGCTCTGCGACTGGCCCACAACCCGCCTCTCCGACAGGTCGATCTTGCGGTCCGCATCGGTGTTGAGCGGGGCGTCATCAGCCTGTACGAGAACGGGGGACGGGAGCCGTCGATCAAGAAGGCCATGCAGATTGCTCGCGTCTTCCACGTCTCGGTCGAGCACGTCTTTTACGGCGTGTTCGAGGTGGTGGACGGCGAGCAGGCCGTGTTAGAGGTAGATCTGGACGTCCCGCGCGCATGAGAGTGAAGCGTCAAGACGGAAACGCCGGTGCCCGCGCGCCAAGAGCCTACAGCACAAGCATTTGGCGCTCCGAACCTGACACCTGTCGACTCCCAAGAAATAGCAGGCACACCGAGCAATACCCTGTGTACAATGAAAATAGAGGTCCCATGTCCGACTTCACAACCATTGCGATTGGGGTAACGGGGATCGCGGGGACGCTCGCTGCAATGGTGGTCGGGACGGTGGTTGCCGTGCAATTGCACATCGATGGTGTGCGCGCCGAATGCGATCGGAAACTGAGCGAGAAGGACGTCATCATCGAGCAGGATCGGAGGGAACGTATCGAGTGGAATGACGAGAGGGCCGATTTGCTCGCCGGAAGACGCAGTGACCAGATGCTGGTGCGTACGCTTTCGGCGACGTTGGAGACGACGAGCCGCAGGCTCGATGCCATCGAGGCGCAGCTAGACCCAATTTATGGCTCGGCCAGTCCAGCTACGCCTACGCCGTTTCCTTCGCTGCATGCGGGAGGGTCCTACCCGTCCAGTCCCGCGGTGACATCGGTGGGAACGGCAACCATCCAGCGTCATAGCGCTCGAAGGCACGCCGTCGATGCGTCTCCCGACTCCGTATGGGCTGCGGCTGGCATCACATCTAAACCCTGTGGGGCGTGGACAAGGATCCGGGGCCGGTGTGATGGGGCTCCCGCAGACGACCGGGTCGCGAGCCGGTAAAGAAAAAAGTGCGAGGCATGCCTCGCACCTTTACGTCGCCATTACCAGCATCAGTTTTCGTACGCCATCCAGCAGATGCCACCAACCAAGACAACTGCCTCGGCGCCGTTCGCCATCATGATCCAGGCGAGGGCCCATTTGGGAAGCGGCGCTGAATCTTTCAAGGCGTAGAACAGAATTAGCGTAACGACGCTGTTTAGGAACAGCATTCCTGAAACGACCACGGCCGTGACGAGCATGAGCACCTCCCCATTGTAGCCGCGAGCCAAAGGGAAAGCGCCAATACCGCCAAACCGTACCTTCTTCCGCTGTTTGACGTCAATCCCCGTGTTTATCGCGGCACGCCGCTCTCCTCCCGCCTCGATGCCGAGAACCCGCACGCTGTCCGGTAGGCGAGGTGTTTCCGTGCGGAAACACCTCCGACCTCGGAGGATGACATGCAAGCGTTGACCGTAAAGATCGCCGTCCGTGACCAGAACGGGCGGGTGGTGAGCGAGAAGGAAGTGGCCACGTATGCCGGGCTCTTGTCCCGTGCGCACGACGAAGGCCTGAAGTCGATCGGCACGATGCTCACGCAGATGCCGACGAAGGACAACGGTCAGGTGGCGATCGCTGCCGCGACCGTCATCACGAGCAAGGGCACGTTCATGGGGATCGGGGATGCCAGCCCCGCGAACGTGAACCGCAAGATCGTGCCGCACATCATCCGCATGGCGGAGACCCGTGCGAAGGCGCGCGCGCTGCGTGATGCCGTGAACATCGGCATGGTCTGCCTCGAAGAACTCGGCGGGGCCGAGGGCGATGCCGACGTCGCGCTCGACGACCGCGAGGAGCGGGAACGCGACAACGTGCGCGAGCTCCCCCGGCGCGATGAGCGTCCATCTGAGCGCCGCGACCGCGAGCCGGACC
Source organism: Thermoanaerobaculia bacterium (assembly GCA_041671505.1). Classification (GTDB taxonomy): domain Bacteria; phylum Acidobacteriota; class Thermoanaerobaculia; order Gp7-AA8; family Gp7-AA8; genus JACPDH01. Next base: position 13,795 of record JBAZBK010000029.1, read on the forward strand.
GGCCGCGCGATGATCGCCGCGAGGAACCCCGCCGGGACGACCGACGGGACCGGGACGATCGCCCCCGCGATGATCGTCGTGGGCAGGACGACCGGCGTGGTGGCAGCGGGAACCTGGACGGCATGACGGACGCGCAGAAGCGCCTGTTGTACCGCATCGTGGCCCAGGAAGGCATCGAAGGACAGGACGCGACCGACTACATCGTGAAGGCCGCGAACGTGAACTCGCTCTCCGAGATCACGAAGAAGATGGCCTCGTCGCTCATCGACCGGTGGAAGGACGCCGCCTGATGCGGCCCGCCCACCTCTCGGTGAGCCAGGTGAACCTCTACCTCCGGTGCCCGAGAGCTTACCTGTTCCGCTACATCGAACGGCGCGAGCCCGAGCGCGCGTCGATCGACTTGGTGTTCGGCAAGGCCGTCCACAGCGCGATCGGCTGGTGGGTCGAGGAACGGCTCAAGGGCGTGGTGCCCGAGGGCACCGCGCTCGCGCGCACGTTCCGTGCGGACTTCACGGCCGAGTCGACCATCGACAAGCTCGACCTCGACGACAAGGATCCGGCCGAGCTGAAGACGCTCGGCGAGCGCCTGGTCGGCCTGGCCGCGCACGCGCTGTCGGCCGTGACGCCCGTGGCGAGCGAGCTGCGGTTCGAGGTCGAGCTCATCGACCCGATCTCGCGGCGCGCGCTCCCGGTGCCGCTCCTCGGCTTCATCGATCTTGTGCTCGAGGAGGACGTGATCGGTGAGATCAAGACGGCGGCGAGGAAGACGAGCGTGGGGAGCTACCTCCTCCAGCTCGCGGCCTACCGGTACGCCTGGCGCAAGACGAAGAACTCGATCCCACGCCTACAGGTGATCGAGCTTCTCAAGACCAAAGAGCCGGACATCCTCGTGATCGAGGCCGACGTGAGCGACCGCGACGAGCGGTGGTTCGCCGAGGTGGCAACGGCCGCCTACGCGAGCATCACCCGCGACGCCTTCCACCCCGTCCCGAACTACCTGTGCGGGCGGTGCGAGTATCGACAAGCGTGCCGTAAGACCGCGTAGCGCCCTGTCTCCGACGTGGAGGCAGGGCGCATTTCGCTTCTCACGGTTCGGTGGATCTCAAATGCGATCCATGAGAACATTCACGCATTCTCGACCGCCTGCCCCGCCCGAGAACCGGCCGAACGTCGAGTGGACAGAGAAAACGCGCATGCGCGCACGGAGGACACATGTCGAAGAAATCTGGACCGCCGCTACATCCGGGTGACAAGGCGCCAGGCAGTGGCCAGTACAGGGAGGTAGGACCACGAGGAGGCAACCCGGGGCGGGAAGTGACCGTACCGAAGGGCCGTCCACTGCCTCCGACTACCGAACCAGGGCGCGGATACAAATTCAATGACCCGAGTGACAACAAGTCAGGCAAGCCGAAGAAGTAGCCGGGTAGACACGTTCAAGTTGCGTGCTGACCACCAGACGCCGTGACGATCAGCGTTCATCATCCGCTGATCGCGCTGAAGGAAGGCGATTCGGGGCGGGCTTCATCGCTCGCTTGACCGCGGCGGGGCGTCGGATAGTCCCTGAAAATAGGGGTGCAGCGTGGCAGAATACGACCTCGCCGAGTGTGATGCGATCCTCCACCTGAGCGACCTGCACTTCAGGAAGGGCGTGGCGAACCCGATCGCAGGGCGTGCTGACGCACTCGTTTCGGCCGTCCACAGCCTAGCTCCGCGGTTCCGGGTGCTACTCATCGTCATCAGCGGAGACGTGGCCTTCGCTGGACACGAGGACGAGTACGAGATCGCCGGCCGGTTCGCGCAGGCCGTGCTTGAGACCTGCAAGCGACGGATCGCCGCAGAAGCGTTCCACATCGTCATCGCTCCGGGCAACCATGACTGCGACTTTTCTTCCCACGACAGCGTGCGCGAACAGCTCCTCGGGAACCTGCCCAAGAGTCCCGACAGGGCGGTGATCGATGCCTGTGTCCGGCCACAGCGCAACTTCCAGGCCTTCAAGGCAAAGTGGCAGTCGCCCGCTCCCGCTACGGACACGGGCATCATCTCCATCGCGGACCTGGCGACCCACGAGATTATCGTTGCGACCATCAACACAGCCTGGACGTCTCGAAAAGCCGAGCGTCAGGGGCAACTTCACCTCCCCGAGGAGCACGTGGAGGAGGTGCTGGCGCCGATCCGGGATGCGGCGGCTGATCGACTTTGGCTCTTCGTTTTTCACCATCCCTATGGCTGGCTGGAGAGCGAGAATGCGCGTCGAGTTCGCCTCATGGTCGAGTCAGTCGCAGATGTGGTGCTCACCGGGCACGAGCATGTCCCGTTTGGCTACCACAAGCTCGATCGCGACGGACGCGCGGCCGAATTTGTGGAAGGTGGCGTCCTCCAAGACCACGACAGCGTCGCGTCGTCGTTCAACGTGCTCCTCGTCCACCGAAAGGCACGAAAGTTCGCCCAGGTCGTCATCACTTCCGAGCGGCACGATGACCCCTTCACATTCAATGCGGACGTGGCGTGGCTCGATTTTGCTCGGAACCGCTACCGTCTCCAGCGTCAGTTCGAGCCATCTGCCGAGTTCATGAGCACGCTCGAGGACGTCGGCGCGAACCTCACGCACCCGGCATCCGCGTCGCTGCGCATGTCGGACATCTTCGTGTACCCGGACCTGCGCGAAACGGACATCACCCGCCTCAAGCCGCAACCGTCACGACTCGTCCCGATGTTACCGACTGCGCTCTTGCTCAATCGACAGCGCGTGCTCTTCGTCGCTCCCGAGGGCGGCGGCAAGACCTCTCTTGCCCGGCGCATCTGGCGAGATCTGCGCGAGGCAGGGAAAACACCGATTCTCCTCGACGGCGCAGATCTCAAGATGGGCGCGGTCAAGGTGGATGCGATGGTGCGGTCCTGCGTGAAGGGCCAGTACAGTAGCAACAGTGTGGAGGCCTATCTCCAGCTGGAGAAAACGGATCGCGCCGTCGTTATCGACAACTTCCACCGTGCTGGCCGTAACCGTGCCGATCGCAGCAAGCTCCTGCGGGCACTCGAGGATCGTTTCGAGTTTGTCTGCCTCCTGTGTGCCGACGATCTCGCGTGGGAGGAGGTTGTCGCCTACGATCCCACCGAGGAACACCCAGTCTTTGAATATGCGCAGGTTGAAGTCTTGCCGCTCGGACACCTCCGGCGACGCGACCTCATCGAACGGTGGCACAACCTGACGTACCAGGCTTCGACCGACGTCGACGAGGGCGAAATTCGCCGACGCGTAAAGGACTCCGAGCAGACCATCACGCACATGCTCGGTCGGAACACTATTCCCAGCTATCCGATCTTCGTGTTGATTCTCCTGTCACAACACTCGACCATGGCGAACACCACGGCGAACTCGGCCGGATCGCATGGCTACCTTTACGAAGCCCTGATCACCAGCGCGCTGGCAAAGCGTGCCCGGCGGCCGTCTGACATCGACGCGAGGTACAACTACCTAGCTGGCCTTGCTTACCATTTCTTTCAGGCGGGCGTGTCATCGAGCTCCGAAGCAGATCTGCATCCGTGGCACGCAAACTACTGCCGGCACTTTTCGATCGACCTTGACCTCGGGCCGGTGATTCGGGAGCTCGTGGAAACGCGGCTACTCGCAGAGCGTGATGGTCAACTCGTCTTTGCATACCCCTACGTCTATTACTATTTTGTGGCGCGATATTTCCGCGACCATCTTGACGAAACCACGGTTCGTGATGCGGTGAAGGTCCTCCTGGAGTCCCTTCACCGAGAAGGATCGTCGAACATCATCCTCTTCCTCGCTTACCTCTCCAAGGACCCGTTCGTCCTGCGGTCGATCATCGACAATTCTCGAGCCCTCGCACTAGGGGCGAACGAGTGCGACATCGTCGACGATACCAAGTTCCTGAACGCCCTGTCCGTCGAGCATCCACTTCTTGCGCTCCCGTCCACCACGCCCGATGAGAACCAACGTGATGAACTTCGGCGGCGGGATGAGCATGATCGCGAGACCGGCGATCACGAACCTGCCGACGTGCTCACAGGGGACTCCGGCAACGACTCGTTCGTGAAGGAAGTGAAACGTGTCCTGGCCCCGATCAAGACCATTCAGATTCTTGGCCAGGTGTTGCGGAACTTCCCCGGGTCACTTCCAGGTGATCGCAAGCGGGAGCTCGTCGACGAGGCCTGTGGCTTGGGGCTGCGGGTCCTTGGGCGTGCGATGGCAGGCATGTCCGAGCAGCGTGGCATGATGCTCGATCTGCTCAAGAGGGTGATCGAGGAGCACCACCCGGAAGCGCGCGCCGGCCAGCGTCTTCAAGTCGCGGCGGAAGCTGCGCTGTTTAGCCTCATGGAACGCACCGTTTTCGGGATTGTCCGAATTGTCTCCGAAAGTATGGCGATGGAGGAACTGAACCCGACGTTCCGGGAGGTGCTCGGGCCTGCCGCTTCACCGTCGCGCAGGTTGATCGGGCTCTCAGTTAAGATGGATTGCAGTGTCGGTTTCCCGAAGGATGATGTCCTCCGTTTCTACGACGAATGCGAGAGCAGCCGTTTGGCACAGGCAGTCGTTCGGCACCTGGTCTGGTACCAGTTCTATCTCTTTCAGCACCCGATGCAGGTTCGTCAGAGCGTCTGTTCGCGTCTCGCGATCACGATGGACGCTCAGCATGTCGAGGGTCCTGGCAAGAGGTCAAAAAAGGAGGAGTGAGGGTGGCGCGTCGCAATCAAATGGTGGCTGCGCTTGCCCAAGCCGCCCGAAGAATGCTCGATAAGGGGTGTCGGGTTCGAGGAGAGTAGCTTTGGTTGCTGCGAGACAGTTGAGCCGCACGCCCACAATGGGCCGGCGTTGCTTCGGATTGCCCAGGAAACACTACGGCCCTACACATCCGTGTTCGAGGCAATCAGTCTGGAATATGCAATCGCGTCCGCATCCTCCAAGTCGACCTCGAGGTAGTGCTCCCGGGTGATTCGTATCAGAGTCTTTATTGCCTCGTTCGCGTCGCGCATGTGGCGTTGGACCTGTTCCCTTTCTGCGTTCCAATCCTTCCACTTTCCGCCAAACTCGTGAGCAGCTAGAAACCGAAACATGTTAGAGTCCCTGATCTCGACCCAGTGCTCGTCTTTGGGTCCCGCGAACGAGATGCAGAGTTGTTCGGTGGCGGCCTTGAGCTCCGAATCGTAGTAATAGAACTTTGACGACCTCCCGAACTCGGCAAGCCAATCAACAAACACGAGACAACGACCATTAATGCGGTAGTTGTAAGCATCGACAACGTAATCCGACATCATCGAATATGAGAAGTTTGACCAAAAGAACCGAAGAGTCGCAGCGTCGCGCGACCGCTTTTTCTCGGAGTGTGGGTCGCTTTGAACCCGCTTGGTCCCGTGCTCCGGGTCTTTCTCAACGATGACCCCAGCGCTATTGTCAGAAGTGGTGTCTGCCGACTTCGTTTGATTCGATACGCTTGGCTGTCTTAAATCTTCGAGACGGTGCAGGAACTCTTCGAATTCCGTCCGAAAGACTGATCGAATAATGTCGGGTTGGACGCGTAGGGCACGCTCCATGCCTAGCAATGTGCTGCCAACGGACAGCCGAAAGACAGCCTCATCTTGCATGCAACACGTGGCAAAGTCGTCCCCCAGAACCAGGAGGTGAGGCTTCCGTGCGTCCCGGCCGGCAGAAAAGAATGGAACAAGGTCACCATTGCCGCTTGCCTCGATCTGATCGGCCTGCTCTCCAAGGGCGGCTGACCAGAGCTCCCCCACGGGCAGGCGTCCTGAGGTCAAGGTGTCGCGAAGAGCCTCTTGGAGTGGCGTCACAGCATCGTACTCCCGCAGAACAAAAAGAGCCTCAGGATGCGGCAGGGCCACCCCGGGAGGCAATCCCGCAGCCCAACGATCAACAATCGCCCGAAGTTTGATCTCGAGCGGGGTAGCAGTGATGCGATCCAGCGCCCAGTCCGCGCCGCGCTTGACCGCGTAGCTCGCCACCCATGCCAGTACGACCATTACACTGGGATCGACAATCATGTCGCACCTCCGGCCCACGTCGCCGCGCCCTTTTGTACCACGGCATTTCCTACCCGCCGTCGTTCGCCGCCTGCCGGGCCTGCCGCGCCTTCGGCGGCGCGATCTGGTCCCACGCTGATGCAAGGATCGGCAGCGTGCGGAGCGCGCGATCGACCGTGCTTTTTCGTGATGACCGAACTGAGAGCGCGCGCCCCTCGGCAAGCAGCCAGTACTCGAAGTTCTTAATCGACGCGTCGGCGTCCCCGACCTCGCGTTCGAGCCAGTGCGCAAGTTCGAGGGTCCGACGCGCCTCATCTTCGTTCACTTCCTCTGCGCACTCCACGAACACATGGCGCATCTCGCCGTCGATGATGACATGGAGCTCCGGCGTCGACCGCACGGAGACGCCCGCCACCAACGTCTCCCGGGTTAGCCCTCGCCTGCCGCCTGTGACCTCACGGAGCCGCGGGAACGTCGAAAGAGCAGCGAGGACCCGCAGGTTGTGCTCGATGCGCGTGACTCGCTGTGCGGGGGGATCGTCGTCGCCCTCAACAGCGGCGATGCGTTTGGCTTCCTGCTCGTCGATGGCGAGTTCGATCACGCGCACATCGAGGCACTCGACGTAGGACTTCAACGCCTGGTTGGCGGGTTGGTAGTAGGGGACGCGGTTCTTGCCCTTGTCCGAACGCGGGTATTTCTGATCACGAAGCGCGCGCTCCTGGTCGAAGGCCGGGAGCATCATGATTTCGGCGAGCGACTTGACCGTCACCCGCGGTGAGAGCGGCGGCGGCAACGAGATGACGTGCATGTCTCCTCCATGAGTTGGGTGCAACGATACGATGCGATAGACCCACTGTCCATTTGTTCAGTATGTAGACGGGCGACGCCCATCGTGAGCGTCGCCCCCAAGGGTGTCGATCAGGCCGTCAGGAGGCCGCGCCAGTACCCCTGCCGGATCGCCTCCGCCCGCTGGTGCCCCGGCGGGTGGGTATCCGAGCCGTGGCTGGACAGGTGCGCAATCACGTGCTCGAGGTCGTCGCACGGCAGACCAAGTGACGCGAGCGCGCGTCCCGCGTGCCAGTCGGCGGCGAGTTCTGAACGCCACCGCCCGGCCGCCGTCGAGCGGTCGATATTCGTCGTCAGCGCGTGCCCGAGTTCGTGCGCGAGGATGCCGAGAAGCACGCTCTGCACACAGACGTCGTCGTTGCAGTAGAAGTCCAGCATCTGCTTGAACCACGACACATTGATGACGACCACGTGCTGATCGCTGCGGTACTCAGCGTTTGCGACGGCCGCGAAGTACAGCCGTGGCACACGCCGAACGCCGAGGACCAGGACCACGCGCTCGTAGAATGAACGCACGACCTTCTGTTCCTTCGGCGTGCCGGACGCAGCCTGATCGGCGTACCACCGTTTTGTGACGACCGCGCCGCCGACCACGACGAGCCCGGCGCCCACAATCTTGGCGACGGCCTCCATTCCAGTCCCGCGGCGGCTCATGCACTCCTCCGCGGACAGGACTTGTTGCGACAGAACACGAAACACCTGGCGTTCGACGGGTAAATCACACGCCCGCCACGCCGAATGAAGCGACAGAACACGAGGGCGCTGCCACAAAAAGTACAGTTTGAAGTCACGTTTACCTCTACACTACGGGTTGGTTAATCAGGGCAAACCGACGTCGGCCTTGACCAGCCCAGGGAGAGGTGCGACATTGCGCTTGCACCTGCGAGGTCGTCTCTCCCGAGATGATCTTGTACCGAACGGTTCGAAGGCTCAGTCTTCGGGCCGTTTTCGCGTTTCTAGGCCCTCACCTCCCCTCGATGATGCGGGCCATCCGCCGCAGGTGGTGCGTGGCGATCGCCTCGCTCACCTCGAAGAGGTCGGCAACAGCGCCGGGCGAACGATCAGAAAGCAATCGCACCATGCTCGGGGGCATTAAGAGGCAACCGCCGACGGCCCATGCTTGCCACTCTGGGCTCTCGTACGCCTTGATCGACGTCACGTCAACGCGCGCGAGCAGGTGATGCAGTTGGAGTCGCATCCGTCGCCGGATCTTCTCAACGTGGACGATCGCATGGCCGATCTCGTGCGCAGCCGTTCCGCGACTGTGATGCGCTCGCCGCCCACGCTGGAAGACGCTTTCCCACTCGTCCTCCCTCAACAAGATGTTGATGGGGTCCCCGGGATCACCGGTGGGGTCTGTGGCGCCGTACTCTGATGCCAGCTCGTCAGCCGTCGCCGGAACAACGTGGACACCGAAACGCTGAAGACGGTGGTCGATGATGTCGATGAGATCGAGCGGCTGTGGACGCTCCAGCATCTCTGGAGCGAGAACGCCGAGCGCGGCTTCCGCGATCTTACAGGCGTCCGCACTGCTAAGCGGCGGCATCTTGATCTCGCCGTGGGGGATCTGGCTCATCACTCCTCCTCGTCATCCAGCGCGAGAATCCGCCGGAGTTCTTGCATTTTCTTGGAAGGAAGCTCGTCGGCTTCGATGCGCCGCGCCAACGCGTACACGAGCCCCTGCTCGGCATTCCGCATCGCCTTCACCCGCGTGTCGAGGCTGCCACTCGCCTGGGCCGCCTCTTCGAGGCCCTCGATCGTGACTCCAGGCACCACCTCCGTCAGCTTCTTCCAGTATTTCTCGGGCAGCTTGCGCTTGACGCCGCGTTCGACCTCGCCGAGGAACACATGGGAAACGCCGAGCTGATCCGCGACGTGGCGCAGGCTCAACTCGGCTGCTACACGATGGATACGCAGGTACCTACCAAAGGGGTTCATGGGCGTCCTCGCTCTCGTTGTTGTCGGTCGTCGTCTCGGTAACCACTGGAAGGCTACCACTGACTCTGTGTGGGATCCACTGGTTCCGGCGCGCGTCGTCTATGATTCGCCGCAAAGCGAACTGATCACGTATCGAAGTTTTGCGCGCTCGAGCCTGAGGTAGGCTTCGCCATGGGCGCGACGCGACAACGAGCCGGGTCACTTCCCCGCGAGGCAGCGTGGAAACGGGCCCTGGCGATCGGCGCGTACTGTGGCACCTGCCCGGCGTGTGGCGGGCGCGCGGTCTTCCGGCGGCTCGACGACGGGCGCGCGGTCGGGGCGTGCGCCGAACGAACCGCCGCCCTTTGCTTCTGGTCGACCGACGGTCGTGCAGCGCCGTGATGCCATCGCGCGCAACGGTCATGGAGTTCTCCTGACGGCGACATGACAGCCCACCTCATGACGCAGCTGACGTTCCGCGCGGTGCGATTTTGGGCGCAACGCTACGATCGCCCCACACACCGCCGTCGGACACACACGAGCCCGTCGCCGACACTCGACCACTCATCACCTAGCGGCGATCATAGGCGGGACAGACGAACGCCAGCACCCAGCACACGCCGCGGGTCGTCCCCGTCACATTGGTAGCGGCCTCGGTAGACGACGATATTGCCGAAGCCCCTGCTCGGGACGACGATAGCGGACGCGCGGTTCACTTGGCGGCGGCAGCAAAGACTTCGGCATTCGCCACGCGGACGAGGGCGTGGACGATGATCGCGTCCCGCGCCTTCCTCTCGAAAATCCTCCATACGAGTCCCGGCGTCCGAGCCGCTCGCCAGAGGACACGCCCGGCGGCGCCCATGTCGCCGCGGAGCAGTGCAGCGCGGAACTCCGCGGACGCCGCCACCACGGATGCGTATGCCTCATCGTCGAGCACCGTGGCGACTTGCGCAGGGGTCCCGAGATCATTTGCGGCCGACCGCATGGTCGCGACGAGAAGGGGCTCGCCATCGAGACCGCCCCCGAGACCGGTCGCGGCGACAACGACAAGAAGGACGTCCTCGTCGATCTCGTCGATGGACACCTTCATGGCGCCAACGATCGGTGGGTGTCTGAAACGACATCTGAAACGGCGGCGACCAGGTCGGACTCGTAGATGGGGCGTTCGAGCGTGACCTCGCGTCCGCGGCCTGCGATGACCACCGCATGCGCACCGGCACGGACGACGAAGGGGCCGTCGTCCCGGACCGCGAACCCAGCCCGAGCAAGCACGACGGCAATGACCGTGGCGAGGAGATCGTGGTCGGCGATGATCGAGATCGGTTCCATTACCCCTCCGCCATCGCCACGGGCGCGCGCAGGAGGTGGGTGATGCGCGCGACCTCGTCGGCGAGCACGATGAAGCTAGCGCGGTCGAGGTGGATCAAGACGCACCCGAACTGCACCACGATGCAGCCCCTCGGGCAGTCACAGAGGCGGACGATCGGGACCAGGTGCATAGAACCTCCATGGCTCTACCGTATTGAAAATGACTTTCATTTTCAATACGAAGGACGTCAGGCGGCCGATCGAGCTGCGGGCAGGCAGAGCGCGCTACCACTCGGATTTTAACGGGCTGATCACTGTACCCGAGCGTGTATCCGCACAACGGATGAACGCCATTTCTTAGGAGCATCAGACCGTTCGGTTTCACGAGGCAACGAACTGTATCCGCGTCTGGGTCCGCGGAGGGGACGTCGAGGGACGACCGGGGACGATCGGATCACGACTCAACCGTCACTTTCATCAGGCAGACTACCACTCGGACGCCACCCGAACCTTATTGATGAAGTCGACGGAGTACGTTTCAACGTGAACTTTGGCGCGGTGTATCCGCTCTTGGGTCCACCGCTGTGTCCCGAGCTTGGCCTTCGAGACCTCCGATCCCCCTCGTTCACTGCGCCGTTGGCGCGCTGTCCAGCGGCGAACGCGTCGCGGATCTCCTCGGGCGTCGGCTGCTGGTACTCGCGAAGCGCCGTCTGCACCGAGTGCCCCATCGCGATCTGGTACACCTTGATGCCTACTTGCGCGCGACGGAGGCCGTCGGAGACGAAGCGACGAAGCGCGTGCCAGGTGAAGTCCTGCACACCGGCGTCGATGCAGGCGGCCTTCAGGCGGTCGCCATAGTCGCGGTGGAGGTGGCGGCATGTCGACCCGAACACCGGCTTGCCGGGCTGCGGCGAGAGCGCCCAAAGCGCCTTCACGCACACTTCGTCGATCGCGACCGTCCGGTAGCTATCTTTCGTCTTCGGCTTCCAGTCGCCGCGGTCGGCGATCGCGATGACACCTTCGGCGAGGTCGACGTCGTCCCACGACCGCGACGCGATCTCTCCGAAACGGAGGCCGGTGTAGCGGGCGATGCGGAGCATGGCGCCGAGCTCGGAGTCCGCGACCGCGAGCACGCGCTCGACCTCCGTGTTCGTTGGAACGCGCTTCCTCGTGGGCGGTACGTCGATCGTCGGGACGCGGAGATTCGGCACAGCCCACGCCTCGACGGCCCATCGGATCACGACCCGCGCGTTCATGAGGATGAGACGCTGCGTCGTGCGCTCATAGCCGTCGTGATCGAGCCACTGCTGGAACGCGCGAAGGTGGTCGACGGTGAGCGCGGCGCAGGTGAGGTCGGCCGCAGTCTCGGCGAGGAAGTCACGCCAGATGCGCGCCGCGTACTTGCGCCCCCGACGAGTGGAGGCCCGCAGATGCGACATGCCCTCGACTGCTTCGCAGTACGCCTCAAGGCACGCCGTCAAGGGCGCGCTTCCGCCGACGGACGGGCGGCGCGGCATCTGGAGCTCGACGAGGAGCTTCATGGCCGCTGCCTTCGCCGTGTCGGGCGTCTTGTGCCACCCCACCGCCCACTGGCCTTCCTGGCCGTTCTTCCGCAGGCGGAGCCACCAATACCACTCGCTCCCCGCCGCCGTCGTGCGCGTGCGTTTGGGCGAGAGCGTGTAGTCCCCGAACTTCACTGATACCGGTCGCTTCGTGATCATCGTCAGATCTCCTCAATGTAGCGAGCACAGATCCCCACCGCCACACGACAACGTTGCCCACCTCGCCGAAAGGCTTGACGTGGGCCTTCAGGAACGCACGAGCTTCACTCGTGCGGCACGGTAGGGCCTCCGCGCACTCCTCGAGCGTCAGGATGCTCTCTGGACCCAAGGACGCGCGCCACAGGCGCCGCATCGTGCGGGTGAGGCCGCTCATGGCGGCCGCGCGGGCGAGGAGGTAACGCGACCCGGCCGGTGATCTGCTCGCACCGGAGCGGCTCTCGCACGCTCGAGAGGACCAGCCGAAGCATCACCACGCGAGACCCCGACTGCCAGAGCGCCGCAGGGCGCACCGAGATCGAGCGGAAGGTCGGTCGCCAACTCCCCAGTTGCGATCCGCCCTCCCACTCGATCGGCGCCCGCCCCGCCGGGCCCTGACCGAAGGTCGGGCGAGGACGGGACGGGATCGCCGAGGCGAGCGTGGAAGGTCGAGCCGAGGACAAGCCCCGGCCCGACACTCCCGACGAACACGGGCTGCAAGAGCAACCGGTGCGGGATCTCACATGTGACGTCGAGCCAGAAACTCCGAGACGACGAGCTGGCGCTCCGGCGGGCGCGAACAGGCCGGCCGGGTCGCGGTCCTCGTGCGAGCGCCACGGGCACGCGCGCACGCGACACGAAGCCGGAGCAGTCGCTCCGGCAAGGGGAACCTCCAAGCGCACAGAGCGCTGTAAGCGTTGTTGTAGCGATTCTTGGTTGCCACGCGACTCGGGAAACACCGCCCGGCCGACCGGAGAGCTTCACGCAGATCTGCCGCCACCCGCCGCACCGATCGCCACCCACGCGGAAGGAGACCTCGCCGATCTGCACGCCGCGAAGGCGCACCGACAGAGTGCCAGTCTGCACCTCTTGCGAAGGCGCGACAGTACACACCTCGTCGATGCCCACGCCGCCGATGACGCCGATGGCGACAAGGGACGGCGCAGGGACGCACGATGCGTGCAGTGAGCGCGTCGGGACGAGCCCGACAGCACCCTCCGCGATGTGCCGCAAGAGCGACGGATCCAAGGTCTCCCACCACGCGGAGCGGCGCCCCGCGAACGAACGACGGACGGACCAGGATGCAGTCGCCCCGGCCGACCGAGCGATGGTCCAGGCACCCCGCGCGCCAAACACTACGCCTTCGGCGGCTCGGTCTTCTCGTCTCGCGCTGCGAACGTCCAGTTCCCCTTGCCGTCCGTGGACGTCAAGGCTGGACGAAGCTCCTGAAGCACACGCCGCACGGTGGCCTGCCACGTCCTCGCGAAGCCAAGCGCGCGCTCCACCCGAACCGCACGCACCGACTCGTTGATCGCGAGCAGGTGGTGTGTTCCAGGCGGGAGACGGCGCAAAGCGTCGATGACGACGTCCTTCCAAACGGGCTTTCTGTGGTTCATAGAGGAGTTCAAGATAAAAGTCGTTGGGGCGACCACACCCTGAACCCGTCGCGTCGCTCGTCGTGGAGACCGCTGCCGTCGACGCAAGCCGACGCGCGGGCACCCAGACACCGAGCCGGAGTGTGCTCCGGCAACCACCTCCCGCGGGCGCGAGCGCCCGGAAAGCAAACCCTGCAAGGCACGGCCGTCGCCGCACCTCGACCTTCAACAACATCGGCAGGGAGCCCCTCATCGTGGGTCTCCCGCGTTCTGACGGACGGAACGCTTCGACAGCACAGGCTGACGGAATGGGTTGGAGGGCACGAGCCGCGCCTCCACGGCACCGGGCTCGGCCGCGATCGTCTGCCATGCTTCGGCCGCGAGCACGGTCGCCTGCGTCAGCTCCTCGCCGCGGGCGAAGTGGAGCAGGGCGCTCGCGCCGACGGCGTCACCGACCGCGAGCGCCAGGCGGTGGACTCGCCGCTCGCTCGCGTTCACGGAGACAATGCCAACCGACCAGTCGGTGCAGCCGTGGACCTGCTGCCCGGCCCGCCGAGCGGCGTAGTATGCGCGAGCCTTTTCGGCGTAGACACGCGGGCTCGCGGTGGCGCCTTGATCGAGCTCGATGACCACCGCGCGCCGAGCGCCATCCTCGTACTCGACGACGAAGATCGCATCAGGGATCGCGACGCGCTCGCCACGACCGACGCCACGGCGGGATCTGATCTGGCGCTCATCCTCATGGAGCACGAGCTCAAGTACAGGCTTCACGAGCACGCTCGCGGCCATGACCGCGGCGCGGAGGCGCACCACTCCGGCGGTGTGCGCGAGGAACTGCGCGGCGGGCAGCGTGCGCTCGGCGAGCAGGCGACCAGCCTCCATGCCGAACTTGTCGGATGCCGCGTGCCGCCCGGCCTCCGTCAGCGAGAGCCAGTTGTGGGCGTTGACCGCGGGGACGAGGACGCGCACGAGCCCGAGGTCACGCCACGCTCGCACGCGGCGACGCACCACGACGTCGGACGGGCTTCCCATGATGACCCCGACGGCATCAGAGGGCGCTGGACCGGCCTCGCCGACGAAGCGGAGTGCCACCCAGTCGCGTGGCGTGAGCCGCGGCAGGCACGCGCGCTCGCGGCGTTCCGTACGGTGGGGCACGGCAATCAAGGCTCCCCCTCACGGTCAACGGCGGGGTGGTAGATCGTGCGTCCACACACACAGGTCAGATGGGAAAATGCTCCACAATCGCAGGACGCCCACGCGTGGCGCACCGTCACGACGCCGCAGGTTCCGCACCGAAGCCAGGCGCGGCCGAGGTCGGTCGTCTCCCCGCAGGCGCACCGATACGACGACTCCTGCAAGGCCGCCGCCAGGCGCGCGCGCCGCCCGGCAGCAATCACGGCGTCGATGAGCGCCGCGAAGGGCAGGACGAGGAGCGCACCCACCGCGAAGACCACCCACTCGCCGTGGTGTCCACGCTGTTCCGCAAGGGCATGGCGAAGGCGAGTGATCATCTCAAAACACCACCTTGAGGCCGCGACGCCGTGCCGCGGGAGCATCACCACGGCCCTCCACGGCACCCGACGCGTCCACTCCGACCGGGAGCGAGGGTCGAGAACGTGCGAGGAGTTCTGCAACGGGACGCGCCAGGCTCCCGCGGGTGAGCTCCAAGCGCCGCTCCGCAGGAAGCGCGCGGAAGGCTCCAGTTGCCTCCTCGTACGGGAGCTGCAAGGACCGCAGCGTCTCGACCGTCGCCCGTGCTCCGGTTCGATCGGCGAGCAGGAAGTGCCGACGTGGCAGCCTCCGCAGCTGATCTGAAAGGAGGTCGATCTCCTCCTTCCGGGACAGCCGCTTGTCGGGAAGCGCCGCGTTGCGGCGCATTCCCGTCACGGGAAGCATGTGCGCGAGGTCGGAGATCACGTCGTTGTCGGGTCGGAACGCGACCTCATACGACGTGTTCGCGCGCAGCACCGCGACGAACTTCTCGTCGAACACACGGTTACGCAGCGACTGCGTGCAGATCGCCACGCTCACGCCGTAGGCGCGCGCTGCGCAAAGCCAGTCTTCGACATCCTGGGCGCTCGAACGCATGACGCGCTGGGCTTCGTCGATCACGACGAGCGCCGGGGAAGGCGGCTCGGCGAGCCAGCCTTCGACTTGCGAGCGCCTCGCATACACCGCTCGACCCACGAGGCCCACGACGAGGGAGCCAACGGCATCGGCGAGGTCGGCCGACGGCGCAGAGCCCAGATCCGCGATCACGAGCCCGCGATGCGGCACGAGTTGGTCGAGCGAGATGCACGCGCCGCAGCAAAGGGACGCCCGTACCGTAGGCAACCGCGTGAGGTAGCGGATGCGGCTTTCGAGCGCACTGCGGCTCATCGCCGGCACACGCTCGCCGATGCGAAGGAGGAAGGCTCGTGCTTCCTCGTCGGGCACACTGGCAGCGAAGCGCGCGGCGTAGTCGTCGCTCGCGAGGATCTCCGGGACGTCGGCGAAGGATCCACCACGCGAGATCACCGCGCGCGCCGCCCAGTAGAGCGCATCGACCATGCGCTGTCCGACGCCATCGACTTGCGCGGCAACGAAGGAGACGACGAGATCGGCTCGCGTAAAGTCGTCGACGCCTTCGACGCGGGCGCACGGATCGAAGGGGGTCGCGTGTGCACCGAAAAAGTTGATGATCCCGATCTCCTCGGGCCGCACGACGTCGTAGTACGACGCGAATGCGAGGAGTTCGGCGGCGGTCTGACCCTTGGGGTCGACGACGACGGCTGAAAGCCCGTCTCCGAGCCATGGCACCAGGATCTGCATGAGGAGGCCGCTCTTTCCGCCGCCTGTCTGGCCGGAGACGACGATGTGACGGCCGTCCTTGGCGCTGGAGAGCCCACGCACCTGGCCCGCTGAATCAACGCCAAGGGGGCTCACCGGCGCCTCCGCCACGCGCCAAGTTCGTCCTCGGTCGATGGCGCCGGGGGAGGTGCGAACGGATCTTCGGTCGCGCGCGTGAACTCGGGCGCGCGCTCACGCATCGGTGTCCGGCCGATCCTGCGCGGCTCGGGGAGCTTCACAGCGGCGATCGCCGCAAGCGTCCGTACCACCGCGTACAACAGGATGAGCAGAACCGCGCTCCCGACGAGGAGCCAGAAGCGCGGATCCTCGGCAACGAAGCGAAGCGCGCCGCCGCCCGACTGTGCCGCGATGCCGTAGCCGATGGCGGCGAACGCGACGCGCGCGGCACCCTGCCAGAGCTCCTCCATGCCGAGCATGAGCCCAAGGCCCGCGATTCCGAGCGCGGGCACCGCGACGGCCCCACCAAGCCCGACGACGTCCATCCCGAACGCGGCGGCGAGACAGGCGACGCCGAACCCGCCGGCCAAGAGCTTCCAGGACCCTGCGCGCGGCGCGCTCATGGCACACCGCCCGTACGCTCGACCCGCCGGTCGAGCCGCAAGAGCGCGTGCCCAGCGAGCAGGGTGCCAAACGGCGCGATCGCGAAAAACAAGGCCCACGAGAGCGCACGCGACTCGGCGTCGGCGAACAGGTCCATGACGCGGCCGCCCACGCACATGGACGAGATCGGCAGCGTGCCCCACACGAACACGAAGGCTGCGCGCCCGTCCGGGCGTTCAGCCTTCGTGCACATCGGGGCCGCAATGAAGATCGCGAAGCAGGCCGCGAAGAGGCCGAGCCAACCAGAACCCCACCAACCCAAGGCGAGAGACAGGAGTCCCCAGACACAGACGGCGACCTTAATGAACGCGCTCAACGACAGCATCGTGACCTCCTTCAGTCGGTGAGGACGGGCGCGGACATCGGCACCGCGGACACGACCACGGCAGCAGCAACCAGAGCCGCAGCCCGTGCTTCGGCGCGAGCGGCCTCGCGAGCGGCAAGCCCCGCGGCGATCCGCGGCATCGTCGGGGCGCCCGCACGCACGAAGGGCAGGCGCATCATGAGGACGGACCGGCGCCCCGACGCCGTGAACACATGGAAATCGACTCGTTCGCCCGAGCGCACAAGCGCGACAGCCTGCGCCATGCTCTCCGCCGCCACCGTCGCGGCCTCTTCGACGCGCTCGGCATCCGTGGCCGCCTCGGACGCACGGATCACCATGGGGAAGGTTTGATCGTTCCAGGCCAGCTCGGAGAGGAGGAGGCGATCGATCTCCCGGTCCCGCTCCAGCACGACCTTCGCCGTGCGCTCCGAGGTTGTCCTCCGCGCCCGATCGAGCGCGACGGAAGCCACGGCTCCCGGGCGCCGGATCTCCGACGACGACGCGGGCGGGACGAGGTCAGCGAGCGTCCGCCACAAGAGGCGCTCGGCGCCGCGATCGCGCGACCGGATGACGGTGCTGCGGATCCCGACGGAGGGCGCCGCGCCGCCCGCAAGGCGGCCGACCGTCCCCACCGCCTGCACGAATACGCCTTCGTCGCTGTTCGCGTGTTCGACGACATGGGCGACTGACGCCATCCGATCGACCGTGGCGACGATCGGAGCGCCGCGCGGGAGTGTGACGTCCTCCAGACGCGCTACGCGAGCCTCGGTGACGGCGCCCCGCGTCCGCCACCGTTCAGCGACCGCCTCGGCGCGACCCGTTTCGGGGTCTGCCAAGAACACACTCCGCGGCCGGAGCGCCGGCAGAAGGTGGTTGCTCACCTCACGTCCACCACGATGCAAGCCGAGGAGGACCAGTTGGTTCAAGATCGACATGAGAACCGTCCTTTTTGCGGGTTTCAGAGCGACACATCAGCGCAGCGCGGGACAACAGCGACGTCCGCAGCACCTCCTTCGAGCACAACGACTCGGAACACGGTCTCGACGGCAGCTTCCTTGGACGCGCTCCACGTCGCAGCCTCGGTGGAGTTGCCCCCATGAACGTTGCAGGCGACGACGTGCACACCGCGAAGGTCCGGGATGAGGTCGTGCGCGCGCAGCGTCGCGACGACGTCGTCGGGCGCAGGCACCTCCCGCTCGAAGTTCCACAGCAGCCGACCTCGCCGGTCAGGGTTTGGCGATCGATCGCGGAGGTCCGATGCGACCACGAGGTATTCGGTGTGTTCGGCGTGGGAGAAGAGGCGCCCCTCGGCCCACAGCCCCGCGAAGAGCGCGCTACCGCCCGCCCCCGACAGCTCCGGCGACGTGGCGAGCGCCGCCTCTCCATTGGTTCGCCATGCGTTCTGGCGCAGGTCGATCGACGGCGCCACAGGCCACGGGTGCGAGACGTACCGGCCGACGATGTCGATGTCGCCGGTGAGGACGTCGCTGTCAAATGTCGAGCCGACGGGAACGCGGCGCTTCGTCAGAGCGTCGAACACGTCGCGTTCGGCGGTGGCGTTGCAGGAACCCCTGCACGCCTCCGTAATCTCCGACGAGCTGTCGTCCACGAGGACGCGTACGGCAACGGGGTGCCTGGGGCCGGTGCAGGCGGTTGCGCCCACGATCGCCAACACGACGCACGCGACGTGGATTGCGGCCTTCACCTTCTGCGACGGCTCGTGCGTGTTGTCGTGATCTGCGGGCGCGAAGTGGGACGGCAGCAAGCGAGGGAAGCCTGCCGCAAAGCGATCTCGCAGGCCGACGACCCGCTGGAACACGAAGCGGATCGCATCGACAGCGAGCTTCCCGACGTCCCCGAGTTCGGCGAGGCGCTCGCCGAGCCACGGCAGAAAGGTCTCCAACAGCCGCACGACGGCGCGCACGGTGACGCCCAGAACGAAGATGGAACCGACTCCCGCGCCGATGAGGAGCCCGCACACGACGGCGACCCCAATCACCAGCGAGACGACGACTGCGGCGACTCCCTCGCCCACCAGGGCCCCTCCGACACCAAGCGTCAGGACACCTCCGACACCAGCGGCGGCGGCTCCGATCAGCGCGACCGCCGTCCCTCCGACGGCACCCACCGCTCCGATCGCGAGCGCCTTGCGGGCAGCGACGCCCATGTCGTACGCGGCCAGACCGGCCATCGCGCCCTGTCGCGCACGCCACTCGCGGGTGACCATCGCGAGGGCATGGCCGTGCAGGCGCGTCTCGTAGCTCGCAACTTCGGCGAGGTAGGCACGGTCGATCTCATCGAGCACCTCCGCGTCCCGTCCGCGAAGCGCGATCAGGTGCTCCGCTCGATCGAGGAGGGCGTTCCACTCGCGAACCAACGCGACGTGCGTCGCGGTGGCCAGTCGAAGCCGTCCCTCGCCTTCGCGACGTTCGAGGAAGCGTTCCTCGATCGCCCACGCGGCGATGGGCATGCCACACGATATCGCGCCGAGAGCCACGTGGAGCGCCACCTGTCCGGCAAGACCCGACGCAGGGAAGAGAGGCGCCGCATCCAGGTAGCGGACGTGCGCCACGGCACCAACGAGCGCCACGACGGCCAGCTTCCCGAGCCAGCCACGGCGCCACATCGTAGGGGCCGCGAGGCTCATCGGCGCGGATATCGCAACGGCGGACAGGAAGATGTCGGCACGCGCGGGGTCGTCGAGGTCCGGGAATGAGCCCCAGGACTCCCCGTGCAGGGCAAGCGATATCGTGACATAGACGGCGCTGTCGCCAAGAAACGCCAGGGCGCGAGCAAACGACGGCCGCAACAGGCCAGGCCAGGACGGCAACTCCGCACGGGCCATGCGGACAGCGGCTTCGGCCCCTGGGAGTTCGCTCTCAACGACGGCCAGGCGGCCATCGATCCTCGTGAGCTCGGCGACGTGCGATGCGTCTCGGTTCGATATCACCGTCGCGCGCCGCCGGTGCAGATTGCCCGACGCACCGAGATCTGGGTTCGCGAGCGGGATCGGGGGAGCGGGCGGCGCCATCGCGACGGCGTCCGCGTTCACCTCGGCCTTCAGGGCGCCGAGGAGGGTGCCACGTGGCACCCCAGCGAAGCCCGAGGCGAACCAGCGACGGGCGCTCACATCGCACCCCGGCGAGCGGGAGGCGCGGGGCGGGTGAGGATCACGTCGTCGATCACGCGCACCCGCGCGACCAACGGCCAGCAGGTCACGGCCTCACGCTCGGCTTGTTCGGCGGAGGCCACGTCGAACCCCAGCCACGTCAGCCCGCGACGCCCGTCCGCGAACGTGGCCGACCACAGCCCGTCGAGCTCGCTCCGGTGAACGAGGATCGTGGGTATCGCGAGCTCATCGCGGCTCGCGCTCGACGCGTCCGTAGATCGGATCTTCGGATCGCGGTAGCGTTGCGCAATCGGAGCTTCGCTCCGTGCGGATGCATCCGGGACAACGTTAGAATGCCCATAACTTGCATTTTTATCGAAAATCGTGATACAAAGCGGCCGATGCCGCGCGACGGACTTGTCCATCGTCGGATCCCTCCGGATCGGTTCATGGTCGGGGGGGGTTCGTCCTGGAGCCGTCGCGCCATGAGCACGACGTCCGGGACGGCATCACTTCGTCTACCTTGCGGGGCCTCGTCGCCCTTCAGCTCATCCGACCGTCTCCTGATGGTCGGATTTCTTGTTTCCCCAACCATCCCGACGAATGTAGCTCAGCTAAAAAACGGGCTGCAACCGTTATAATGCCGACGATTCCGAGGGCAAGGACGACGACAATCTCGATGGAAAACGAGCAGGAAAAGAAGGAGGAAATCGGGAAGCCGCCCGCGGGGCGTGGGAAGGAAGCGTCCTACATCATTAACAAGCTGTCTTTGGAACGGCTTATCCGCGACCGATTCCCCGACAATGGTGACTGGACGAGCCGCGCCCCACGTAAGGCATCGCGTCGCAAGAACATTTCGAATGCAATCGGCGGCAAGACCGCAAGTTCGAGCGAAGAAACTGTGAACGACCTCGCCGTGCTGCTCCGATGCAACAAGTTCGACTTCTCCTATCAGAAGCCGCCTTTGGACATGGTTCATGAGATTTCAGGAGCGCTCGATAGCCGCCCCCTCTCCGAGACCCTACGTGACAGCGCGATCAACCTCCCGGAAGAGTTCATCACCCGTCACATTCGACTTCGTAGATACAGCTTCGACCCCGCCAAGCCGCTCATTGAGCACTTCCAGGTAGATAGCGACCTCGACAATCGGAAATATGTGTTGTTCCACCTCAAGCCCCGAACCGCAGTATTCGACGCGGTCATTTCGGTCGTCGCTCCATTGAACTCCAGAGAGCCCGACAACGCCTTGGTCGTAGACTTCGGGTTCCTCCATGTTGAAGACGGCGAAGTTTGGGCCGAGGATATCCACGGCCGAACCGTGCTTCACAAGCCTGTAACCACGAATGGCATTCGTCTCGCGATGTACTATCATAACTCGCGCGTCGAACGAATCATTCGGTCAGGACAGGACTTCTCAATACAGCGTACTAGCTCAATGCCGCTGGAAGACGGTGATGTGGCCCTTGAGCGTGAAGCCGACGTTGTGGGCTTCCGAGCCAAAGGCATTTTCTTCCCCGAACCGCGACCGTGGCACCCGTCACGGCGGAAGATGCTAGGCAAGTAACTCGGCGTTACCGGCCCTTCTTCCCGTTCCGCCCGCGATCGTTGCCCTTTTCGTAGCTCTTGCGTTCAGCCGACTTGCCGAAGATCTGGTCGCCGACCATCTGCACGAAGCCCTGGCTCTTGTAGCGGCCCTTCTCCCCATCGCGCTGTGACCCATCAGCGACGGCCTGAGGACGAATGACCGCGACGGGGTGATCGAAAGCACGGAGGTGCTCGATGACTTGTACCCGTCGGAAGATTCGCGATGCGGCCGATGCCCATTCTTGCCTCGACCTGGCGGCCCGGAGCGGCCTGTCACGTTCGCGGTGGGCGCGAGAGAACGACGTCGACGGCCGCTCGCTGAACATGTGGCGCGTGATTCTCGACCAGAGGAAGGGCGGCGACGTCGTCCCTTTGCGGCTCGTGGAGGTGGTCGGGAACGTGCCGAAGCCGGCATCGACGTACGTCGTGCACGTCGACCGATACGCGGTGGAGGTCGACGACCGATTTGACGGCGACGTTCTTCGGCGCCTGGTCGGCGTTCTTGCGGCGTGCTGAGCCTACCGCCGAACGTCCGCGTGTTCGTGGCGCTTGACGCGATCGACATGCGCGGCTCGTTCGATTCGCTGGCGGGTCGCGTGCGGACGATGGGCCTCGACCCGCTGGACGGGCACCTCTACGTGTTCTTCAATCGTCGGCGCCGGCTCGTGAAGGTGCTGTTCTTCGACGCGACCGCGTTTTGCATCTTCCAGAAGCGCCTTGAGCGCGGGACGTTCGAGCTTCCCCCGGTCGCCGAACATGGCGACCGGGTCACCGTCGACGGCCCTGCGTTGGCCTCCCTGCTGGCTGGAATTGACCTCCGCGCGCCGCGACGACGTTGGTACGCTCGGACGCCGTCACCTGGACGCTGAGCTTCGCTGAGGCTTTTCGATCAATCGTTCGACAGCGCGTTGACGGCGTGATCGAATACGCTCGTGGCGAACGCGAACACCGAACTCGAAGCCATGCGCGCTGAGAATGCGCAACTGCGCGCTCAGATCGCGACGTTGCTGTCGAAGGTCGCGCGACTGACGGACCAGGTCTCCGAGCTGCTCGTCATCGCGCAGCGCAAGAAGCGCGGGGCCGAGAGGCCGCCGAAGGCCCCAGAACCCGCGCCCGATTTGCCGGAGGAGGCCACCACGGCCTTCGAAGGGCGCCCGACGCTCCCCGAGCCGGTCGAGAAGCCAAGACCCGAGCCGAAGCCCCGTAAGCCCACGGGCCGCAAACCGCTCCCGGAGCACCTCCCCGCGGACACCTCGGTGCTCACGCCCGAAGCGTGCTCGTGTTGCAGCGGACGCAACCTCGAGATCGTCGACGAGGTCGTCGAGGAGAAGCTCACCGTCGTCGCCGCGCATCAGCGCCGTCGCGTCGTTCACCGCAAGACCGCCCGTTGCCGCGATTGTCTCGGGCGCACAACGGCCGAGGCGCCGCCGGCGCCGTTCGAACGCTCGAAGGTCACCTGCGAGTGGCTCGCCTGGCTGTTCGTCCAGAAGTTCGTCCTGCTCGTGCCGCTCGACCGAATCCGCCGCTACCTCGGCGCCCAGGGCGTCATGCTCTCGATTTCGTTCTACGTGTCGCAAATCGAGGTGCTCGCTGAGCTCTTCGAGGCCATCGACGGCGAGCACTGGAGGGAGCTTCTCGCGGGCAACCTGATGGCCTCCGACGCCACCGGCCTCAAGGTATTGATCCCCAAGCTCGGCGCACACCACGGGCACATCGAGGTGTACCACCACGACGCGCTCGTCGTGTTCCAGTACGAGGCCGAGAAGGGCGGCGAGACGCAGCAGAGCAAGCTCGCACGATTCCGCGGCACGCTGCTCGTGGACGCCGAGAGCCGCTACAACGCGACGTTCCGACGCGAAGACGTCATCGAAGCGGGCTGCAACGCGCACGGCCGCCGGAAGTTTCGCGACGCCGAGGAGGTGCAGCCGAAGCTCGCTGCCGAGGGCGCGCGGTTCATTTCGGCGATGTTCGAATCCGACGACGAGGCACGAAAACAGGGCCTCGTCGGCGACGCGCGAAGAGCGTGGCGACAACGCGAAATCGCCCCCCTCGCTGCAACGTTTCGAAAGTGGATGGACGCCGTCGATCCGACGCTCGTCCCCAGCGACCCGCTCGCGAAGGCCATCCGCTACTACCGGAACCACTGGGACGCGCTGATGCGCTTTCTCGAAGACCCGCGCCTTCCGCTCGACAACAGCGCCTCCGAGCGCGAGTTCCAGGCCGTCGCGAAGCTCCGGCTGAACTGCCTGTTCGCCGGCGGCACCGAGGGCGCCCACCGCGCCGCTGTACTGCTCGGCATCGCCGCCACCTGCCGCCGCCTCGGCCTCGACGTTCAGGCCTACGCGACCTGGGCGCTCGAGCGCCTGGGCACCCACCGCGCCAAGTTCGCCCTGCCGGTCGCGCAGCTCACGCCCGCCGCGTACAAGCAGGCCTTGGCGCGCTGATCGCGGCTCGGTGACGTTCGTATTCGGTTCCATGCGCACGGATATCGCTGGCCCGTTCCGCGTTCATCCGGCGTCGCTGATGGGTCACATCGCGCTTGCCCTCGTGGTACGCGTCCTTCTCGCCCTTCGATCGGTTGTCGTTGCGTGGCATCGGTACCTCCGTTGGTCGTGGCTTGGTCAGGGGCGTGTACACGGCTGCGGTGGCGCAGGCGCCTCGGGGTCAAACGCGATCGTGAAGGCGCAATCGTCCCTGGCGCACGACACCATTTGGTCCCAATACTCTCGGTTCCCGCTCGCGAGAGGGGGCGCAGGCTCCGACGGATCGAAGGTAGTGGTGACGACATACGTTTCGCCGGAGGCTTCGTCGTAGACGCAGACCTCCGCACCATCGCAGTTCCCGCAGTCCGTGCAGATCCTGACGTAGTGCTCGCAGTCGCGCATCGCGCGTGCCTCTTCATCGCCGCATGCGACGAGGTAGCTGCCGAGGCCGAAGACGAGCGTGATCCGTCGCATGGAGCCGTCCACTACGGGCAGGCCGCGAAGCCGTCGATGTACCCGGCCTCGCAGCCGGTGGTGCCCTGGTCGCTCAAACCGTCGCCGCAGACGTCGAACGGGGAGGTGTCGTAGCTCGCCCCCTGCGCCGCCCCGGCGCACACGTCGGCTTGTCCGTCGTCGAAGCAGGCCGCGTACGCCGCGTCGTAGTCCGCCTGATCGCCGTCCGAGTTGCTCATCGTCGAGCACGTGCCGCCGCCGCACGCGGTCATCGCCATGGACACGCCCGCCAGTGCCGCCAACATTCCTACAATCCGCATCATGTCGCCTCCGTGGCCGAAGAACGGCCCGTTCAATCCGATGTTCTCGTCAATAGAAGGTGATCCGATGGTGGTTCTACGAACGCTCCTCGCGGCGCGGCCAGATGACGAGGATCAGGGATCCGCCGGCCACGACGGCCCCAACGAGCGCGATCCCGAGGCCGACGCCAGCCACGATCATCGTGCGGTTCGCGACCGCGTTCATGTCGTGCAGCATCACCACCTCGAATGCCTTCGACTCGCCTCCGAACGTCATCACCGCGATCGTGCGGCTCATGATGGCCGCGACGATGCCGAGGAACCCGATGCTACCCCCGCCGAGGAGACCAAGCGCACCGGCACCGCGACGCCCAGCGACCGCAGCCACGATGATGCCCACGACGCCGGCGAGCACCGCCAGGACGACGAGGATGGCGACGGCGCCTCCCATGAGGAGCGGCCCGAGGCTCATCAGTAGACCTTCTTCTCGCGCAGTTCGAGCGACTGCGACTTCACGAGGGCGACCTCGGCGGGATCGAGGTACCGCTCGATGCCGGCCATCACCTGGGGGAACCCCTCCTGGAGCGCCAGGAAGTACTCGTTGGCCACGAAGAAGGTGTAGCTCTGCGTGTTGTTGCTCCGTTCGAGTGAGCACGGCAGCGACGTGCCGTCCACCGTCACGGTCTTGGCCCACATGCGCTGCTTGGAGAGCGACTCCCAGAAGACGAGGTCGACCGAGGTGGTCGTCGAGCACTCGCCGCTCGCCTCGTACCAGGTCGTCTCGCCCCCGCCGATCATGACCGCCGTGAGGAAGTTCGTGCTGATCGACGTCTTCACGGGCGGCACGTCGACCTTCGTGTGGACGCCGAGGGTGAGGATCAGGTCGGCCTGCTGCTTCTCGGGGAACGTCATGTCGTCGACGGACTTGAACGGACCAGAGATGGTGATGCCCGCGCCGGTCAGCATCTGCGTCGTCGTCGACATGATGGACTTCGCGTACTTCGCGTCCTGGTCGCTCAACTTCTGGCCGGGCAGGAGGTCCGGCCAGGACGGCTCGATGAGCGCGATCGACACGCCCTTGCCGCCGGTCCGGGCCGCCGGCTCGTAGGTGAACGTGGGCTCATAGAGGGTGGGCGCCACCGAGCGCTTGGGCGCGCAGGCCATGGTGATCGCCATGCCGAGCGTCGCGAGACCACCAAGCCGCAGCGCTGAGCGAACGTTGAACAAACGCATTTCTTCCTCCGTTTTCGTCCACAGGCCGACTGGTTCCCTCGGTCGGCTCCGGGTACGATCGCGGTGACGTGACCGCGGAGAAGTACGCTAGATGCTACGATGGACGTACCGCAAGAGGTCGAAGCAAAAAAGCCGTGAACCAGCGTTCATGGCTTCTTTTTGTTGGACGGCCCGACGTGGCCGAGGCCCGGCAGGCGGACCAAGGCGGCGCGCAACAGGTCTAGATCCGAGTGCAGGTAGCGCTGGGTCGTGGCGATCGACGCGTGCGATAGGCTCTGCTGGATGAGCGCGGTGGACGTCCCGACGCGCAGGAGTCCGGTCGCGTGCGCGTGACGGAGGGCGTGAGGGTGCAGACGTTGCGAGAGGCCTGCGGCCTCGCCAAGCTCGGCCAGACGCTTCTGGTACGTCCTAATCGTCAGCCGATCACCGTCCTTGCCGCTTGTGAAGAGCGCCGTGCTCGACGTCGTCGGCCGCACGGCGATCCACGCGCCGAGCGCGGTAGCACCGTCGTCGTTGAGCGGAACGTCCGTCACGACCGCGCCCTTGCGGAGCACTGATCGTAGCAGGCGGGCGGGTAGATCGACCTGGTCCAGGTCGAGGCCGCGAAGTTCGTTGATCCGGAGTCCGGTCGCGAAAAGCAAGCGAATCACGGCCTCATCACGGGTTGCGCGCCACGGCACCGTTTCGCTCCGTGCCGCGATCACCGCGCGGCGAAGTTCATCGACGGTGAACGCGACCCGCGTCGAGCGTGGGAGGCGGGCACGGACCAGCCCGCCCGTCGGATCTGCTGCGAGCTCTCCGCTCTCCACGAGAAACTGCACGAAGAGCCGTAGGACAACGAGCCGACGGTTGCGGGTGTTGACAGCGAGCAGGCCGTTCCTGCCGTTCTGCACCCACTCGCCGAGCGCATTGCGCTCCAACGGGACGGCACGACGCACAAGCTCGAGAAGCTCGGCGCGGTAGCCGCGGACGGTGGAGACGGCGCGGTGACGCTCAACAGAGAGGTGCCGCGCGAACGCTTCGACCTGGTGGACGGTGGGCATAGGGGTGGGCATGCCGCGGATCTAGCCACTTCGCTAAACGTAGCAATGGGCGAAGTTGCTACAGGGGCCCGCCCTTGGGCAGGCTCGGAAACACGCTCACGCCGCGATGAACAAGGCACTGCCCCACGAATAGCGCGAGCTGATCGCGCGAGCCTCGGTACCAGGCGCGCTCGCGAAGCACGGGCAGCCAGAGGTCGGTCAAGGCGGCCAGCCAGTCGGGGCCCGTCGCAGCCGGCGCGACACGGGCGCCAAAGCGCGTGTTGATGACGCTCCCCGTGCCGATCGCGTTGAAACGGGCGTCCAGCGGCCGTTCGTCAATGGCACCGTAGATCAATGCGTCAAAGGACCCGCCTTTCACGGGCACATGCGCTCCGATGTGGTCGAGCGCGATCATTCGCCGCCCCGACCAGCCGAGCGCCGCGTCCAGGTCGAGCGTGACCCGCGCGATGGCACACGACAGGCTGATCGTACGGCCAAGGTCCCACGCTCCAGCCGGGTCGAGCACGAGACCAAGGCCAACGTTGCCGCGGTGCTCGAGACGCCAGCGCACGATCTCATCGCCAAGCGTCGCGTCGAACTCGCGGAACGAGGTGCCCCAGAGCCTCGTTTCAGGCATGATCGAAGCGATCGGACCCTTCACGATCTTCATAAACCGCTCCTCGTCGTCGCCCCCCTGCATGAGTAGCTGCTGCGGGACGGGATACGAGACCAGGCGGATGGCGTTCGGCGTGGGTTCGTGCGTGTTCGGGCGCCCAGTGCCCTGAACACGACGAAACGGTTGCAACCGACTGCTCACGGGAATGGGCGCGTTTCCCACGTCCTCGGCTGCACGCCGCCGATCCCCAAGGCCGACGAGGGCCACGATCTCCTCGCGTGTCGCCATGCGATCGGCATCACCACGGCGAACGTAGACATGCTCCGCGGAGCGGTGCATGAAGACGTAGGGACAATCGTCGCCGAAGTCCACGTGGACGAGGAGGATGGCCTTTCCATCGCCCGCGACGAGCTTCGAGCGGATCGGAGGACGGGGACGCACGGTCGCGAGGATGTGGCTCACGACCTGCTCCTCGAGCCGAGGAACGACACTGATGACGTCGATCGGGTAGCTCCCCCCGTCACCCTTCTCGGTCTTCTCGTTCGTCTTCACGCCGAACAAGATCCACCCGCCGTGTGTGTTCGCGAAGGCGACAACTGTCTTTCCAGCGTCGTCGACCCCCGCGGACTTGAAGTCAAGCCGCGAGCCCTCGGGCGGTCGGAGCCGCATGTCAGACTCATCCTGGGCAAGGAACGCCTTGACGTCATCCCAGGTCACGGTGTCGATCTGCATGTCGAGGAGCGATCTGCGCACGGTTGCACCCCTCCCGACCCTAACCGGCAAATGGACCGGTGATGTCGCAACCACGGGGCCGTCCTCCATCGACCGCCTTCCTAAGGAGCACGCTGGAAGGACAGGAGGTTCCATGGTTCACCGTTTTTCCCGTTCCTACGTCCTCTACCTCGCGCTCCAGCAGGACAACATCCGCAGGTACACCTGCCGGATCCGACGCCACCCAAGCTGCCGGCCCGAGAGCACGAGGTCGCGATGAGCCGGGAAATCACGGAGCGGTTGCTGGTCTTTGGCCCCGGCGCCCTGCTCGATCATGAACTCGTGCTCGTTGTGGCCGGTGGGCGGTCGCACCCCGTCGCCGTCGACGACCTCGCACGCTGCGATGTCGCCGACCTAGTCGAGCGCGGGTTCACCCGTAGCCAGGTGGCGCGGTTGACGGCGGCGACGGAGCTCGGCCGACGTGCCCTCGCGCCAAGGGCGACTTCTGTGAGAATCCGCAACGCGCTTGATGTGTACGAACTGCTGCGCCCTCGGCTCGTTCTGGAAGATCGCGAACACCTCGTCGTCATCTCCTTGGACCGTAGACAGGGCTTGCTCGCCGTTGACACGGCGAGCCTCGGCTCGTCGGGCTTCACGATCGTGGACCCGCCGACGGTCTTCCGGTTCGCGCTCCGGCGCGGAGCGCACGCAATCGTGCTGGCGCACAACCATCCATCCGGCGACCCGGCGCCGTCGCGCCAAGACATCGACGTCACGCACCGCGTAACCGCTGCGGGCCGCGTGCTTTGGATCGAGGTGCTCGACCATGTCGTGGTCGCGCGCGGCGGTCGTCCCGTAGCCGCTCGTCGACTTGATCGGCGGGGCGTTCGCCTACCTTCGTCCCAGGATCCAGGTGCCGCGCCTTGCGCGCGCCCGTGAGGGGTGGGAGGCTCAACATGTTGACGCTTGGGAGGGATGGATGAACGTCCTCGTGTTGTGGCTTGTCGGATCGACGGTAGCGTACGGTCAGGCTTGGCAAGAGTGGTCCGACACAGACATTTCCAGGTTCTGGAACCTCCCGGAGGGACAAGCCGCACGCAGCCACGTGGATGCGACACCTCTGGGGGGCGCCTCGTACTCCATCAGGGTAGACCTACCTCCCAGCCGCTACACACCTGATCTGACTATTCGTTACTCGCCTTCGAGCGACGATTTTCAGCTAGGCCTCGGTTGGACGCTCGGCATTCCCGCAATTGTCGAGAACCCAACGCCCGACCTTCCAGACTTTGAGGCACTTGTCGGACCAGACGGCCCGTTGGTGCCGCTCTACTCGGGGCTCTACCTTGCCCATTATAGGCCGCTCGAAGACCAGTCAGAGTCGCGAAAGATCTATACGCCCACTGCGGGCAACCGGATGACCGTCACCGGCAAGACGGGAGAGATCTGGACGTATGCTCGAAGGGCAATCCCCGGCGGACCTCTCATTCAAGACCGATACGTTCTGCTTCGGAAGCAGGACGCGAACGGAAATCGTATTGACTACGAGTACACCGAAGACGGGCGGATTGAGCAAGTCAGCTACGGCGGCAACGCAAATGGCGACCCTGCAGAAATAACTGTCGACTTCCTTTATGAACCGCGCGCCTGCGTGCGCACGGACATGCGTTTCGCCCAACAGATCCTTCACGACCAGCGGCTCGCGACGATACAGGTCAAGGTTGGCTCCGAGCACGTCCGCCGCTTGCGTCTGGACTACGAAGACTGCCCGGATCGGTTGCAGTCGGTTGAAGACACTGCCTTCAATGGCCAGGTAGCGAACACGCGCGCGTACACCATGGCATATGGCTTGCCCGGATGGGACGAAGACACCGCTCATTGGTCGCTTCCTCAAAAGTTCTGGGAACGCGAGACGGATGGCGGCAGCACAATGATCGGCGGAGTTTCCTCGGGTTTTTCGACCCTAGCAGTCGCGAATGTCAACGGAGATCCGCTTCCTGACGGGATCGACGTCGACGGCGTCAACTACGCCCATTTGGCTCATGCCGGAATCGAGGTAGTCGAGCACGAGCTTGCCCCGTCCAATAGGCTCCATCCAGCAGGTGCGATCCCGCTTAGCGCCGAGCAGGGCGCATGGTCCAACCCAGTCGGTTTTGGAACCCAGGCGCTCGGGGCGGCGTTGGAGGACGTCGCCATCGCTGACATTGATGGCGATGGTTTCGATGACGTGGCGCGGGCAACGAACGACTCCATTGTGGTGCGCTGGGGATCACCCGAGGGCATCGGTGACACCTCAAGCACGCTTCCGCGCCCATACGATGGACCTCGGGCCCTTGTCGGGACGTATCGAGAACTCCATGGCGATGACACTGAGACGGCGGTCGAGTTCAGCGGACTTTACGATTGGGATGGAGATGGGCGACTCGATTTGGTACGCGGCGCTGGCTCGGATAGGTTTCATGTATACCGTTTTTCCAGGACACTCAGGGCATGGGAGGCAACTCCTCGTACGGTTCACGCGCCATGGTGCAATGGCGACCGCGACTTTCTGATCTATGACGGTGACACAGTGTGCCCGTTGCGTGCTGCGATAACACACGGGCACGGTACACAACAGCGGTCCGCGACCCAAGACGCGGGTGTGACCGAAATGAACGGTGACGGGTTGCCTGACTTTGTCGTTGTCGAAGATCTGGGATGGCATGTGTATCTTGGACAGCCAGACAACTCCGCTACCGACTTCGTGGACGCTGGGTACTGGTCTGTGCATTCCGGCCCGTTCTCGTATGCGCCCGGAGCGATGCTGCGTCACATCGAGCTACGCCCAAATCCGAACGAGTCAGCCTCCTACACCACTTCGATGCTCTTGGATTACGACGGAGACGGCCTGTCCGATCTTGTGGACCTGGAGGCCAGCACCGTCTACCTGAACGGGGGCGATGCGGTTGCAGGATTCCGCATTGAGACCCTTGATGCGGATCGTCCGCTTGCTTTCGCTGCCAGTTACACGGCGACCGAAAGTGCCTTCGGAAGCTTTGTTTCATCCACCGACGGCTTGGTCGATACGCGAGATTGGAACGGCGATGGTCGACCCGACGTGGCCATCGCAAACAGCATCGACGCAACTGCAATATGGCTCTCGCGACCCGCCGGTCTCCTGGTTGGGGTCCAGACGGCTGTGACCTACACGGCGCTCAGTTACTCCCCGTCGGGCGAATCGAAGCCGAGCGGGACATTCTTCGATCTGCCCGGCGTGACACAGCAGCACCTTGGATTTGCCGTTGTTCACACGGTGACTGAACTCGATTCCGTGACGGGAAACGAGTGGTCGGTCCAGTATGACTTTGGCCTCGGGGAGTGGGATCCCGTCCGACGCCGTTTCCTCGGGTTTGGAGAAGAAGTCGTCACGGACTCGTTGTACCGCCGTTCGCAGTGGCTACGGCGTTTGGACTATCCGTATACGGGCCTTGTTTCCGAAGTGAGGTACGGAGCGCCCGGCGCACCGCGGATTGTCAGGACGACGACCTACGACGAGCTCCTCCCTCGAGACGGAAAGGCATCCGTCGTCGGGAAAGTGGGCGAGGTCAGTGAGGAACGGGAGTTCGCCGACGACTCGATGACTGGGTTTAGAAGTCGCTCAGCGAGCTTCTCCTACGACGCGAACGCGAACCTGACACTGGTACAACTGCACGGCAGTTCACCAAACCTGCCGCCGTTCGACGAGGTAGAGTTTTCTCTTACCTGGGGAACCGCAGGCGTCAACGGCCTTGCCGCCGCGTGCGTAGCCGACGTACGTGCTGGACGTCCATTTCAGGGCGAGTTGCCGCTACTCCAGCGTCGTCGCATTTACTACGACGGCCACATAGCGTGCGATGCAGGACATGGGAACGCGACTCGCGTGGAAGCCGAGCGAAAGGGGGTGGGCATCCCAAGCGAGACGCGGGCTTGGGCAATCACGAGAAACGCCTTTGGACAGGTGGCGACCACGACGAGTCCAGGAGGAGCGGCAACCGAACGTCTATACGACCCAACCTCGGTCTATGTGGCCTACGAGACAGATCCGGTCGGCCTTGTGACGAGCCATGTCAAGGATGTATGGGGCAATACCACTTCGTCCACGGCCCCCAGTGGCGCGAAGGTCATTACGAGCTTCGATGGGTGGCGGCGGCCACTCGAACGCTACCGCGAGTCGCCGAGCGTTCCGCGCTTCCCCGTTCTGGCAGTCTCGTACATGGATGGCGCCAATCCCTCGGCGACGACGACGACCTACCAGGACGACGGCTCTGTCGATTCAACCACCGTCCAGTTTTTCGATGGATGGTATAACCTGATCCAGACACGTCGCCTGATGCCAGGATCGCAGTGGCTTGTGTCTGACGTCGATTACTATCCCGATGGACAGGTTCGCCGCACGGGTGCCCCTTACACTTCAGCAACGCCGATCGTCGGGTTCGGGGCGGACCTCTACACGGAGCGCTATTACGACGAGATTGGCAAGTGGGACCACACCATCGATGCCATCGGGGGCGTATCGCGCGACGTGACTACTGACCCATGGGAGACGGTTGTCGCAGACTCCGAGAACTTCACGACCCACCACGAGTTCGACGGGCTTGGTCACGAGCGCTTCACTTGGGCGCAGAACGATCTGGGCGAGCTTGCTCCTAGTGAGTTCGAGTGGGACGGCCTCGGCCGCATTCGCAATGCTCTTGATCCTGACGGAGTCATTACGAGCTTCGACTGGTCATCAATCGGAGAACTCCTCTCCGTCACGTCCGACGATTTTGGTGAGCATCGGTTCGAGTACGATGTTGACGGACATCTAACGGACTCCTTTGATAGTGCGAATCGGCATGTTCACTACGAGTTGGACGAGGCTGGACGAGTGCTGCTCGTGCAGCATGAACAGGATGGAAGCGGTCTCACGACAGTTGAAACGTACACGTGGGATTCACTCGTGCCGGGCGCGCTGACCTCCGTCACGGACGCAGCAGGAAGCGTGGCCTTCACGTACGACGGGCTAGGGCGCCTCGCCAGCGAGAAGCGCACCTTTCCTGACGGTTCCACGGCGACGCATCGACAGTCCCTCGACCACCAAGATCGTATAGCAAAAGAGAGCGCGCCCGATGGTGTTGTAATCAACAACTCCTTCGGGTTCGGTCGCCTTTCGAGCAAGCGCGTTAGGTTGGCCGATAGTCGGGACATCACGTTCATGCCAGAATACGATGGCCGTGGCAGGTTTGTTGGGTTTCCGAAGGACGGGTGGAAACTGTCTCTCAAACTGACGCTCGACGATCTAGACCGCGTAGGTCGGATGCGGTGGCGACTCGGTCCGAATGGTTCTGATGTGGAGACAACCCACGATTACGGTTTTCTTGGCAACGGCCTCATTAAGAGTAGGGCACTACTGGGCAGCACCGAGGCGAGCCGATATCGGTACGACGCC
Organism: Thermoanaerobaculia bacterium; assembly: GCA_041671505.1. Taxonomy (GTDB): domain Bacteria; phylum Acidobacteriota; class Thermoanaerobaculia; order Gp7-AA8; family Gp7-AA8; genus JACPDH01. Next base: position 47,727 of record JBAZBK010000029.1, read on the forward strand.
GCAGGTCGGCTTCGCGTGGCGACTCAGCGTGGCGCGGCGCAGTGGTCGCTCACAGATGGCGGCGTTCCGCTCTCGCGTACAGGTCTGGATTCGCGGAATTATGTCGAGGTGCCCGCGTCGCACCAGATCCATAGCGTCACTGTCGACAACCATCGATATGACTACTTTTGGGATGCCAGTGGAAGCGCCACGCGCATTGAGGCCTGGAAGGACAGCAGCCTGAAGGAAACAATTGTTCTCGGCTACGATGCGGCCGGCCGGCCGACGTTTGCGACGAATGGAAGAAAAACCGGTATGTCCAGGTCATACGGCTACGATGGATCGATCGCCGTTGAGGTAGTCGAAGGAAAGATGATTAAGCGCCTTGGCGTTTGGGAGAACGTGAACGGACAGGACCGAACGATGCTATCGATCGGCGGGTTCCAAGTCGGTCGTATCGAGAACGGACGTACCCTGGTTGCCACTTCCGCTGACGTTCACGGAACGCCCACAAAGGTCATGAAGGAGGATCTTGCGGTCAATAGTACCCTTGAACTGGACCCGTATGGCTCGGTCATGTCTAAGACTGGGAACGCTGACATCGCGCATCACTGGCTCGGGCTTCCTCGTGATGGAAAACTCGCACTGATCAGCATGGGGGCACGGCTTTTTGACGAGCGGTCGAGAACCTTCCTTTCACCAGATCCATTGGCAACAACCAGGGCTGGCGTGAACATGGCACGTGACCCATACGGCGGCAATCCCTACGCCTATGCGCGATGGAACGCGCTAAGTCTGCGCGACGCTAGCGGCAAGGCGCCGGAGCCCGTGAGCCCGACGGGATGGGATCCGGCGTGGTCACTGCCGGCTCTGTCCCAGCCGGTTGTTGCGCAGTCGAGCGGATTCACGGTTTTTCAGGGCGCGGCGTCGGCCGAAGCACTGGCCTTCAGGAGCGGTATCGAGTCCAAATCCGGTGTCGGAGAGCACTGGGCAATGCCGGCCAATCTTGGGGAGGCGGCAAATTGGGCCGGCGAATCGGCAATGGCCTCACAGCTCGAACACGGGGGATACTATTTCGTTACGGCGCAGGGCACTGAGGGTTTCGTGGCGGCCCCGCCTGGACAGGCTCACGAGATTGACCTGAGGCGTCTGCTCGCCAACCTTAGCACCGACGGAGCCGCAATTGTTCAGGTGCATGGACACTGGCGCACAGATCACGATTGGGCGAATATGCCGAGCGCCGGCGATTTCGATTCCTTTATCCGATCGGGTGGGGTGGACGCCATCTTGGTGGCGTGGCGCGATCAGGGGAGTGTGGTCCTGTCCGGTCGGGCGGGCGTGAAGCCAACGTTCCTGGATATCAACTCCCGCTTGACCCAAGACGCCGGCTACGCCGTATACAATCCATACGAAGGAATGACGGGCTTGGCGAATACGGCAAACAAGCTCTCGTTTGATGCTTACAGCTGCACGTCTGGGGGCGACTGTGGCTTGGCAGGTCGTCCGTGATACTTCTTGTTTTGTTAAATTGCGCGTCGCGGGACGACGTTGGCGTGGATTATTCGGCCGAGATTGCATGGAGTTCAAGAGCTTACGCAGATGGCTCGGCGGATGTCCAATGGGTGTCGTCGTTTGGAACGAGCGAGATCCGAGGCGAAAGCAATGTTGGCGAAGTGCCGGTGGGATTGAAGTTTTCCGCCTCGGGAGAGAGCGGTGATTGGGCGTGTGCCCTCCGTGACGCGACACGTTGCGCGGTGGAGGCCGCACGCAAGACCCACGCCAATGATGCCCTTGCCGTAGCGACGCTCGGCATGAGTGGAAGTACGTGGCATTTCGGCTGCCCAAGCGATAGGGATGTGGTCGTTGGGGTATGCAGAGATGGCGACGTACTGAGCGAGGGGGCGCCGGTGTATGAGGAGCGTGTCTTCGGTCCTCGTGCTATGGAAAACGCTTGGCTGGTCGAGGCTGAGGTCACCTACGGTGGTAGGCGGTCACGTGGCACTACCCGTTGGCACGGACTGGCGTTTTCCCGGCGGACGTGGGAGCTGGCTCGTGTCTCGGCTCTCGCATGCGCCAATGCGGAGGCGATGAGCGTTAGCGGCGTGGCGACGTGGAAGGACCCATTGGCGCGTCGCGCTTTGGGCCTCGGCCAAGAATTTGCCGGCGCGATGAGGACCTACGGGATCCCTGCTGGCTTGGACAGTTCCAGTGCAGCACCATCGGAGCATCACGCATTCCTGAGCGATCAGCAACAATTGTCGGAGCAGAACGGTCTTTGGTCGTGCCAAGTCTCCCGTGGTCGTTGAATTCGAAATCATCGCCTCTCGATAGCCTGCCGTAAGCGCTTCAGCGCCGGCAAGATCTGTGGAAACGTCTCGCGCGAAGCAGTGGCTTGGACGCACACGAGAACCGGCCGTGGTCAGCTTTCCCGTGGTGAAGCCCTCGCGCGGACACCGTTGGAGCGCAGCGAGAACGTGTGAAATTCCCTAAGCCGACAGCTATCTATTTCGCGGGGATCTGGCTGGGAGCGCAACTATTCCCCCAGATATATTGCCACCGATAGTCTGCGCAGCAGTCTTAAGCGACTCCCTATACTTTGCGATGTCGCGATATGGCGCTAGCGAGGTCGCCTCCCGAACTCTGGGAAGAGTTCGATAATGGACCGCCGTCTGCTCAACTTCATGCTCTGCAAACGAACGGGAAAGCCAGACTGCGGCCTCAGCGAGCTCGGACGCACGCCAGACATCTCCCAGATCCGCCTCGGATGACCGCAAATGAACAACAGCGTTCAATAGACTAAACTCCGACACGAGCAACTTCTCTCTCCCGGGGCAGTATCGGGTGTCATCATACGAAAAGCATGCATTCAAGGCGTGATTCGTCGGCTGCACAAGGAACACCTCCGCACCCCAGGCTAACGCGGCCGACTCGGGACGGAATTGAGCAGCAAAATATCCTTTGACAGCATTCGACAGTCCCGTTCTGGCTCGGAGGCCGGTCGGGCCAAGGCATGCTTTGCGAACACGTTCGGAAAACGAAAACAGCATGCTACGGCGTACACTTGGACGGGCGCCGGGGGCATCTAACATTGCGGTCAGCCGATGCTGGTATTCCTCCGTGGGCCCAGCGACGATGGCGACTGCCAAACGTCGGTAAAACGTTGCAGCATATTCCATTGATTGCCCGATGCTCTCGGTGTCCGCTTCGTCAAGAATCTTGGCGGCACGATCGACGAGATTCAGTCTAGGCACGTACGCGAGGGCCATAGCAACACGCAATACGGTGTATGACACGCTTTGAGACCCTAAACATACGCGCGCAAGATCCGCATTTCGAGTTTGGTCGTCGAGTGTCCAGTGTGCCTTGGTCATGTTAACAAATGATGCAGGTTTCTGAGAGCGACGCCTCTTCACCGTAGGGCTGTTCGCAGCAATCACAGCAACAAATACTGCCGATCACTTTGCCACGCAAATAGAAGGACTGGTGTGTACCCGTTCCAGACGGCTCGCAGATACTAGTGGCCGTCTTTTCCTCCCCTGGAACCGCACCTCGCGCCTGAGAAAGCAGCGCCTTCTTTGCGAGGGTCTTGTTCTCGAACCATTCCCACCTGCCCTGTCGAAACTCAGCGCATGTGTCGTACTCTGCAAAGTCTCTTGCGCAGGTTTTCGGAACAGGGGATTCACCCATGTGAATTATTTCCCCGGCCGCAGTAATGATGGTGTCGCCAAAATATCGAAAACCTGCAGGTAGCCAGGGTTCCTGAACTAGTATCGTTTCGGGTTCGCACTCGCCTTTCCACAGCCACGAACAGCAAACATTATCATGTTCGCATTCCCCTGGCTTATATTCGCAGCAGCATTGACCAGGCGTACCGTTGCACGACTCGTCGTCGATATCGGTATGTCCATGTTTTCCCGTCCGTTCTGGCTCCTCCCTGGTACCCCTGGTAGGTCCTTGGTTGCCAGTGCGGGAGTTGAGTGTCGCTGGCAAATCGAACATTTCGCTCCCAACTCCACCAGGACTTCGCGAAAGCGATCGCCGCATTGCCAGGACGTTTCCGCCGTCCGCGGCGCATCCAACATTTGAATTGCTCGTCAGCCCGCCGACGGCGGAAACAGCGAACGGCGCGCCTTCTACGATGGTGTCGGGCCACAATCCCAAGTCGGCTCGGACGTCGCCAACTACCCGTCCACGCCTACTTCCACATTGCGTCGCTGCGATGCCTGCTGCCCTAATAGCAGATGCGCGCATCGTAGCATGGGGGTCGCTCATTGTTGACATCATGCCGGCCTCATTACGCTGATGGGGTCTTCGACCTTGAATAGTAGCTTGTCAGAAACGAAGGTACAGATTGCTCCAGTTGGCACCGCCGGTCCCGCAACTACGAACAGCGCTCACGTCCGCCTCACACCAACCGCAGCGGTCACCGACACACCGTCGAGGGTTCCTGAGGCGGGCGCATCCGTTGACCGAATTTGTACGCCGAACCGCACCCACATCTTCCCCGAGAGCGAAAGCGACACATCCCCCGTGTAGCCGGTGCCTCCGGCGGTCCATGTGGAAGCGCCCACGGCCGCCCAGTTCGAGTCGGGGTTTGATGTGCGATAGGTGGCCGTTTGGTATACGAAACGGACCTCCGGTGTTCCCGTCACGTCGTGTCCGAGTTCGATGGCCGCGCGAACCTTGTCACACCATTCCGCGGACACCCAATCGGTGGACCATCGCGTCGCCCATCCACCGGGATTGCCGTTGACCCAGGTGTTGGCGTAGAGCATGGTGGTGGGCATCTGCCCGACCAACATGCCCCGTGATACGAACGAGACTTGACCGCCCAGGTCCGCCTGGGCGTAAGTGCCGGTCGTGCTCTTGCGGTAGAGCACGCCGAATCGTGCCCACATCTTATTCGTTAGCACGCCCGTCAGCGATACCTCTGACGTGCAACTCTGAAAGGCGACATTTCCGAAGCTGAAGAGCGTGGCGGACCAGGCGTCTGGAGCATCCGTGCGCAAAACGGCAGTCTGCACGGTGAAATCACAAGTCATCGCCCCGACATTCTGTCCCGCATAGACGATGGCCTTGGCCTCATCGAGGCCGACCGCTGGAAACCAGTCCGTCAAGGCCTCTACGCTGTCGCTCTGCTGGACACCGTTGGTTCCAAGGCTGGTCACTCGACGATCTTCGAAGGAAGTGAGAACGCGCTGCATTGGGGCTCCTAAGTACGCTGTTCGCGTTCTACCGAGTAGACTGCGCCACTTTGAACATAATATCCCCGATTCGTCCACGTCGCATCTGCGCGCGTGTACAGCGTCGAGAAGGATACGCCACCATCGAACGACACTTGGAAGGTTGCCACCGCCGGGGAGGCGTTGTCCACTGAAACCTTTGCGATTGCGAGCGCTGGACCAGAAAGCGCTGTGCCCGCAACACGGGCAGGCGTCGTACCCGTGTATACGCCCCACTCACCCGTGCTGGCGTCGTACCCAATCCAATAGGCGGAACCAGGATTGGGCCAAACGCCCGGTCCGGATGGATTGCCCACCGTATCAGCAAGAGCCTCGAGAGCCCATGGCCGCGACGGGCTGTCGTACGTGTCGCCGTAGGGGCTCGAGGCATTGTAGTATTCGGTCGTGGCTCCGTTCCATCGCAGGGCCAGGCCTCCCTCTTTGGTGCCCCAGTCCGTTGGCGCGCCGAGAACCCCCTTTCGGACGCCGATGATCGTGTTGAACGACATCGTGGTCAGCCCTGAGGTCGTTTGCCAGTATTGAATGCCGAATCGGACCCACATCGCGGCGGTGGGTGGCAGTGAGAGCTCTCCGGTGTTTGGAGTGCCACTGTTGTTCGAGTAGCTTGAACCAATTGCCGTCCAAGCTCCGGGCGACTCGATTTCGGTGTCGGCGGTTTGGTACGCAAGTTGGAAGTTGAATGTTCCCGATGTCTTCTGCATCGAGAACGGCTCGATGCTGGCCTTGATTCGATCGAGGTCCAAGCGAGGCAGCCAGTCCGTGAGGACCATCGTCGAGGTGTGGCCGACGGGGGACGTCGCCACGTCAAACGTGCGCGCGTCCGCGATCCGGCCGCAGGCATTCCAAGTCGCATCCAACGTGACATCAGCTCCATCGGGCGAAAAGCCCGCCGCGTACTTAACGCCCACGCCAATTCGGAACCACATGTTCGCGTTGGCGTCAGCCGCGATCGGCGTGTCTCCGCAGCCGCTGGCGGGGGCGCCCGTTCGCGCCGACCCGTAGGCCGTCCAAGCCGTTGGTGTCTCGGTGCGCAACGCAGCGTATTGAATGGCAAACTTCGTTTCGAAGTCCGTTTGGTTGACGGCGCCTCCTGCCTGCTGAACCGAAACGCGCACGGCATCCACGCCGACCACCGGATACCAAGGCGAAAAGGGCTCAAAGAGATACTCTGTGGATTGGAGACTGCGCACGTGACGCAGCAGCGCACCAGAACTTTCATTGCAAGACATCGTTCCCCCTAGGACCGTGCCGCGACGACGGCGGTCGTTATACCCGTGGCGCTAGAGCCGGTGTCCGCACTGAACCGAAGGCCGAATCGAACCCACGTCGCCGAGTATAGCCCCGTAGGAACCAACTCCCCGGTGCAGGTCTCATGCACCGTTCCCGAAGGCGGTTTGATCTGCGTCGCGCCAGGCAGGGCAGCCCAGGCGCCCGGTGCGTCCTGCGAAGCCGTCGCCGTTTGGAAAATCGGAAGGCACTGGAGGTGGCTCACACCGGTCATGACGACCGCAAACTTCGCTCGATTGGCGTTGATCGTTGGAATCCATTCCGTGAACGGCTCGTCGTACGTGCTGCTGGTTCCGAGTTCCATCTCGAGCGTTCGCTGACCGACGATGCGGCCGCACCGCTCAAACGACGACTGCATCAGCATTTCGCCCTCGGCGAAAGAGCCACTTGTCGCCTTGTACGCCACGCCAAACCGCACGAAGAACGCGGGCCCCGTCGCACCGCTAATGGTCCGAATGCCGGTCGTACGAGCCCCGTTGGCCGTGATGTCCGCATCGAACCCGGTCACCCAGGCATCGGGCTTGTCCGTCCGAACGGGCGCCACTTGGTACGCTACGTGAGCCGTCAAGTTCGTCGCCTGACGCATCATGAGGACTGCCTTCAACCAGTCAACTCCGATTGCGGGCAGCCAGTCGCTGGTTGCGGCATACGTCCATGCCGACGTGGAAGAGGACTGCACCCGAACAGACTTGTCGGGCGTGATTCCTGCGCAAGACATCGAATCTCCTAGACCGTTCGCACGGCGACGCTGACGATGACATTTCCCTCGGCCCGACCCGCTACGTTCGAACGATACTGAATGCCGAAGCGGACCCACATCTTCGCGGCGAACGGCGTTCCCAAGGACGGAAGTTCGGCCGTACAGGTCTCTCCCACCGTCGTAATTTCGCTCCCCATATTCGTGCTATCCCAGTTCGAAGTGTCCTTACCAGGAAGCGTGGTCGAGGTCTGGAAAACCGGTCGGATGTACAGATTAGTTTGCTGCGGAAAAGCCAGCGCAAACTTCACCTTGTCCGCGAAAATGGCGGGCATCCACGGCGTGACTGCTTGAAACTCGCTTGTCGTCGTCTCAGCAGCAAGCTGCAACGACGCCTCGCGCGTCACGATTTGGCCCCATGCGTCAAGTGTTGCCTGCATCCAGACGTTTCCAGTGCCGAAGGTGCCCGACGTCGCCTTGTAAAGGATTCCGAAGCGAATCCAAAACTTGGCGCTGGTGGCGGACGACAAGGACACGTTTGACGTGATCGCCTCGTTGTTCGTCGCCAGTGTCGTAACGCCCAGCGCCTGCGGGTAGTCAGGCTTGTCGGTGCGCACGGGGGCCGTCTGGTAGGCTGGCTGTGTGGTCAGGGTCGTTGAGCCGACGTTGCGCCAGACCACCTTCGCCGTGTCGACACCGGTGGCAAGCACCCAATCGGTGAGCGGAATGAAGCTGTTGGCAGTCGAAAAAGCCGTCACCTGAGCTTGGCGCGGTGCCAAAATTGCTCCGCACGCGTTTCCCTGTCCCTTCGCCATCCGTTACTCCCAAGCCGAAGCATTTCGTGTCCCCATCTATCGCCGAGCAAACGCTCTGCATGTCAAGAAGGTGTCAGCGAAATAGTCCCAATAATCCAACCGAGTTATTTGTTATTCATGCGATGGGACGATGCCTGTTCGATCCTCCGAGTCTTTGTGCGACGCTCGAGGTAGCCGATGGGCATGTCGAGGAAGCGACTTTCGGCAGATGTGGACACCAGACAAGGCCACCATGAATATGGCATTTCAGGACCGGCCGGTGTTTCCGTGCGGAAACACCGGCCACGGTCGCGGTTGTCCACAGGTCCGTTGTTAACGGACCCTGGGAGACGAAAACAGGCCCCCTCGCCATTATGGCGGAGAGCCTGTTTCTTGGGCCATTCCGTGTGTTCGAACCTAAAGTTTCTGGTGGGCGTGCCTAGGATCGAACTAGGGACCTCGACATTATCAGTGTCGCGCTCTAACCATCTGAGCTACACGCCCGAAATTGACTTCGGTAGTGTAGCTT
>JBAZBK010000030.1:0-56059 GCA_041671505.1 Thermoanaerobaculia bacterium
TCCCGCTACTCGAGAGTCGGCCAAGTCTTTCAGGGACGGTTCAAAGGCGTGCTCGTCGAGAAGGAATCACACCTGCTCGAGCTTACGCGCTACATCGTGCTCAATCCGGTGCGCTGCGGGGCGGTGATCCACGCGGGCGATTGGACGTGGAGCAATTACCAGGCGACCGCGGGCCTGGCGCCTGCGCCAGCCTGGCTCGAGGTCGATTGGACGCTCGCGCAGTTCGACGAGCGCAGCAGGGCGGCGGCGCACGAGAAGTATCGGCGCTTCGTCGCCGACGGACGCGGCGCGACGTACAACCCATGGGAGGGTCTCGTAGGACAGATCTACCTCGGTGGCGCGGCGTTCTGTGACCGGATGCAACAGCTCGTCGACGCGAAGCCGCGATCGGCCGATCATCCCCGCGGCCAGCGGCGGCCGGTGCTGCCGACGTTCGACGAAGTCGTCGCGTCTGTCGCGAGTGTCTTCTGCGGAGGCTCGATCGAGGCGCTGAAGCGACGGAGCCGCTGGCCGGCAAGAAAGGCGCTCGCGTACCTCGGGTGGACCGAGGGAGACGTGGCGATGGAGGCGATCGGCGAGTGGCTCGACGTGACGCCGGGAGCGATCTCGAAACTCATTCGGAGCTCCGAGCGCCTCGAGCGAGCCGACGATGGGTATCGGGAGAAGTTGGGAGTCGTGCGCGCGGCGCTCCGGAGAGCGAGAGGAGGTTATGAGTTATCGCCGACCGGGGTTCGTGGGAGCTAAAGTACAGTTTCGAGGCCTGACCCCCACTTCACCTGACCCCCACTTCACACCTGTTTAAAGCTGCGATCGATTCGGCCACCCAGGCGACTGCCAAGAGGATGGGTAGCGCGAAGAGCGTTCTGCGAAGGGTAGAATCCAGAGTTGGGTCTGGGCGTGCGAGGAAGGAAGAATCGAAGCTTTGACCCCAATTCCGGATGTGAAACGTTTTCGGGGCGCCTAACGCCTGGCCCGTTTCCCCTTGACGGCCGGGCAGATCGTCAGGAGACGTGCCGCCAGGCACGAACTGCCTTGAATCGTGGATTCGATCGGAGCGAGTCGAACCGTGGATCGACGTCGATCCACATCAACCACTTGTCGGATTCGGCGACCGCGCGGTCGAGCAGCTCGAGTGCGGCCGCGGAGTCGCCAATTGCGAGGCGGTACGCCGCGTGCTCGTAGGGCGAGAGCGCGACCTCCCCGCGCGAGAGCGCAGCGTCGAGCTCTCGTGCGGCCGCCGGATCTCCCAGCCGCGCGTGGGCGACGGCTTGCCACGTCAGCGCATCCGCGATTGCTCCTCGCGACACCGCAACCGCGCGGTCGAACTCCTCGCGGGCATCCGCGATCCTGTCCAGGAGCATGAGCGCCGCTCCCGAGTGGTAATGCGGATACCAGAACTCGGGGTCCATCTCGACTCCGCGACGGAAATGCTCCAGCGCTTCCGCGGCTCTCCGCGAGTAGTAGAGCGGCAGCCCGCGATCGACGGCGATCGTGACGGAGGCCGGATCGAGTGCGAGCGCACACTCCGCCTCAGCGATAGCCTCGTCGAATCGCTGGCGCGCGGTCAGTTGCCAACTGAACACACTGTGCGCGAGCGCGTTGTGTGGAGCGAGATCGAGGCAGCGCTGGAGCGAAGTTTCCGCGCCCGCCGAATCGTGCTCGCCGAAACGGAGCAACGCCACCGTCAGCTGCGCATCGGCGAGCGAATCGTCGAGCTCGAGAGCCCGAGTCGCGTGCCGCGTTGCATTCGCAACGGCCTCGGCCGCGGGAACGAAGGTGCCAGCAGCGATGAAGCTCGCCATGCCGAGCCCCGCGTGGGCGGCCGCGAACAGAGGATCGGTCGCGATTGCCTCCCCGTAGAGCTCGATCGATTTCTGCATCGACTCCGGGGTGTACCGGAAGGTGAAGTAGCGCGCCTTCAGATAGAGTTGATAGGCCTGACGGCTCGCCGTGCCGCGCCCTTCGAGGGCACGTGCCTCGTCGGCGCTCACTTCGATCGCGAGGGCCTGGGTGACTCGGCGTGACACCGAGTCCTGCAGGTCGAACCAGTCGACCGCCGGCTCGTCGAATGTCTCCGCCCAGAGCGGCTGTTCGCTGTCGACCTTCACGAGTTGGACCGTGACGCGGATGCGGTCGGAACGAAACTGGATGTGTCCCTCGAGAATTGCCTCCACCATGAGCGACGCCCCGATCGTGCCAACGCTTTCTTTCGACCCCGCGAACCGGACGACGGCGCTCGTCGGCCTGACGCGCAGTGTGCGAAGGCGGCTCAGCCGCGTGATGAGCGCGTCGGCGATCCCGATGCCCAGGTATTCGACAGCCGGATCTGCGGGTCCGATCAGCGCGAAGGGCAGGACCGCGAGCGTCCGACTCGAGCGCTTTGGCTCGGTCAGCTCGTGAACCTCGCCCACGAACCGGTAGCCGCGCCTCGACAGGGTCTCGATGAGCGGCGGGTCACTTCCTTCCTCGAGCAGCGCGCGCAAACGGGAGACCGTGCGAGTCAGGCTTCCCTCGTCAACGATGGTGTCAGGCCACACCTCGCGCATCAGGTCTTCCTTCATCACGACTCGACCGCGATTGCGGACAAGCACGGCGAGCAGATCGAGAACCTTCGGCGTCGCCGCAGCGGGGACGCCGTCGCGAAAGAGAAGTCGCTGCGTGACGTCCAGGCGAAACGAACCGAACTCGTAGGCCTCGAAGCCAACTGTCATGGACATTGGTGTCCGGATTCTATCCGAATCATGTCTGAGAGCCGGGAGGAGTCCATTCGCGGAGCGGCCTATCTTGATTTGCATACGGGACGAACCCGCAGACGAAATGGAGGCCAATGATGAAACGAGCAACTTTTGCAACGATGATCTGGACACTTGCCGTCGTCATGACGCTTTCCGCGCGTGGTGCGCGGGCGCAAGGCAGGGGCGAGACGCCCTGCACGCTCAAAACGCTTCAGGGAACGTGGGCGATTACTTCAGAAGGAACCGGACCGTTCGGGCCGTTCACCGCGATCGGAATCGAAGCGTTCGACGGAGCCGGAAAGACGACCGTCAAGGAGACTGTCGCGGGAAACGGCGCGCCGATGGCGTTCGAGTTCGCCGGAACCTACATCGTCAATGACGACTGCTCGGGGACGATGTCGGCCGACTTCGGTGACGGTGTGGAGCACGCGTTGTCGATCGTCATCACCGCGAACGCGACACAGTTCATCGGACTGCAGGTCGAGCCAGGAACGCTCGTCCGGGTCGCCGCGACTAAGCAGAACTGGCCGACTGTCCCCCCGGCTCGGAACTGCCGCGAACTTTCGCAGTAGAACGGAAGGTTGGATACGACCGTCGCCGCCGCGACCGGGCTTGTTACCCGGCCGCGGCCTTCGCATCCGGGGTCACATCCTGGGTCACATCCGGGGTCACACCTCGAAAGTTTCCTTTCACCGGGTTGCGGAGGGAGTTGTTTGCGGGCTGCGGTGGCCTCGAGTTGGCATCGGCATCGGGGGTCACATCGGGGGTCAGGCCTCGAAACTGTAGTTTAGCCACGGCCAAAGTACAGATTCGAGGCCTGACCCCAGCCGATAGTCCGTGACCCCAGCCGATAGTCCGGCTTTGACCCCTCGGTGTTTGACCCCTCGGTGACCCCTCGGCCGTATTCTAGCTGTGACCCCATCTCCCGCGTACGTGACCCCATCTCCCGCGTTCGGATCGCACGGTGACGATGTGGGACAGTAATCGCGAGTTTACAAAGGAAGCTTTCGAGGTGTGCCCCCCGTGCTGACCCATGACGTTCGACTCTTCATCGCCTAACTGGCCGCGTCCGGGGCTCGTTGATGGAAACGTCATGTCGGGTCGACAGGTAGTACCTGGGATCCCCGGAGTAGACGATCCGCAAGGTTCTGGCGGTCGGCGAAACGTCCCATACGATCGTCGTGGACGATCGGTCGTTAATCGGTTTGAGGGCGCAGCAGGCCGATCGGGGAGTTACGCCATCTTCGAGAATTCCCAGTGTCCCCTCGGGTGAATATCCGGGAACCCCTTCGATCGTAATGAGAACCCTGGTCGGATCCTCCATGCGGGTGGCGCGCACCGACGCCACAGTTCCCATCCAGGCGTGTCCGGGCATCACGCGCTCGACCGGAGTCGCGAAGAAGTTCGAGTCACCGTTGTAGACGGCGTTGTAGATGTGGTCGCCCGGGGTTGCGTCACGGAAGGTAAGCGTCGCCGACTGATCGGTGACCGCTGCATGCCCGATCAGCCTCGCATCCTCGTAGAACGAGACGGTGCCGGTGGGCAGGACGCCGTCGGGCGTCGCTCCGCGGACGAATGCCTGAAGGTGGTTATTGGCCCCGAAATAGAGCCCGGTCAGGGCGTTGAATTCGACGAGGACGCTGCTGCGGGCAGCGTCTCCAGGGGCGAGCACGTGCATGTGCGTCCTGAGGTTCGTGTTGGTATCGAACTTTGCGCTGACCGTGGCCTCACCGCGCTTGTGTGCCGTGAATGACGCCGTGGTGAAGTACGTACCCGCCGGAAACGCGACCGAAGCGGGCACGCTGACGACCGCCGCATCGGTGCTCTCGAGAGTGATCGTTCCGGCGTCGGTCGCTGACGCTCGCCGGAGGAAGATCGTTCCCGTCGATCCCGCCTGAGGATTCGGAGGATTGACGAACATGAACGAGGAGAACCACTCGTCGCCGAGCCAGCTCATCCGGTTGTTGTCGGGGTTCGTGTCGCGTTCGTATTGAGTCAGGCGTGCCACGACGACGCCGGTGCGTTCGTGGGCCGGGCGCGTCGTCTCGCCGCCGGGAGGGATCTCGCCCAGCGATTCGCACGCGTACTCGACACTGAACGAAGAATATCGGGAGGCCCAGCAGAGCTCGACATCGGATGCCATGGAGGGGCCGAGGTTGCGAACGGCGACGACGAGCGCGTGGTCGGAGTAGGCGAGCGAAACCTGGAGGTCGAGCCGCGTGTCGTCATCGTCGATGATCCCGGCCCCCGCTGCGCGCGACAACTGCACGGTGGAGTTCTCGAGCAGGACCGTGAACGCCCGCGTGACATCGGGGGTCTCGTCGCTGAGGAGCTCCACCGGGATCTCCAGTCGCGTGGTCCCCGGCTCGAAACGCAGCGTCCCGGCAGCGGTCCGATAATCGCGGCCCGCGCGTGCCGTGCCGTCGATCGTCCTGTAGTCGACGGTGACGACTCGATTGGCCGGAGGCGACGTCAGTCGCACTTCGAGCGTGAGCTTGCCGCTTCCCTCCGTGGCACGGCCGTCGACGATGTCGATTACGGGAACCGGCGACGGCGTGTAGGCCCATAATTCGTTGCCGCTCTCCGCCGTCTCGGCGCTAAACAGGATCGTGTCGTGCGCGGTCCCGAAGCCTTTCGGATTCGATCCGGCAGCTCCGGCAGCGATATCGGACACGAGGTAGGTGCCTGCCGGCGTGCCATCGGTTCGCCAGAGCTCGCGCCCGTGCTCGGGCTCGAACGCCGAGAAATAGACCACTCCGTTGGCGACGAACAGCCCGCGCGGATCGCTGGAATTGCTGCCACCGTTGATGTCGCGCAGCAGCAGCGTCCCACCCACGGTTCCATCCGAGTACCAGAGCTCGATGCCATGCACACCGTCGTCCGCGGTCAGGATCGCGCCCTGACCTAACGTGACCATCTCGGGTGAGGCGGAGTATTTCGTGTTGAACGACTGAAGGATCGACGCCGACTCTCCCGCGAGTGCCCAGAGTTGGTTCCGGGCGGAGCCGACCACGCGGTAGAGCAGCGACGATCCTACCTGCACGGGCAGCGACGCGCTTGCGCCATCGGGCGGCTGTCCCGCCTCGAGCTCCCTGACATCGCCGCCCGAGCCTGAGAAGCGCCAAAGCCTCGGTCCGTTGATCGACGCCAGCAGTCCCCCTTCGTTCGCCACGAAGATGCCGACACTGGCGTTCGGCTCGGGGATGCGCGCCACGACGCGCGTGCCAGCCTCGTCCCCGTTCGTCGTGTAGAGTCGGGGACCGCTCATGAAATAGAGCTGCCCGCCGAGCGTCGCCACTGACGACGGCCAGACGTCGCTCGCAATACGCGTGAACTGAGGAAATCCGCCGGCCCCGAGCTCGCCGATCAAGGTCTCGTCACGGAATCCCGGATCCACCCTCAGCAGCAGCTTCCCTGCGATCGAATAGCCGCCGACGATCGGGGTCGCCTCGCCCTCATCGTTCGTGAACTCCTTCGCAAGGGTGGGCGTCTCGTCCTCGGGGCGGACCATCCAGAGCGCATTCGATTTGAAGAAGTAAAGCGTGTCTCCCACCACTCCGACGATCTGGCCGGGCGGGTAGTACGAGTCGTTGCCCTCGACGATGAGGCGAGTCGCTTCGGAACTTCCGTCGGTTCTCCAGATGCCGACGGAGCCCTCCGAGTCAGCCAGGAAGAAGGAGAGAGTGCGTCCGGCCACGAAGTTGCGCGGAGACGACGACAAGGGCGCCTCCGTGCGGAGATTCGCGATCAGGTGGGTCCCCGCCGAACTTCCATCGCTGACCCACGGCTCGCTGCCATGCTGCGTACTCCATCCGCTGAAGTACAAGCGGTCTCCGACGGTGAGAAGTCTCCCGCCGCTGAACGCGCTCGAGATCGTGACGGTTCCAGCAGCTGTGCCATCACTGCGGAGCAACCTGTTTCCCCAGCAGTAGTAGATGTGCGTCGTGCCCGACGCGATCGGGCTGACGAGAGGGCCGGATGGCGCACCCAGGTCGACCGGAGTGTCGTCGTCGAGCACCATCCGGGTGCCGGTTTCGGTGCCGTCGCTCTTCCAGAGATCGCGTCCATGCTCGCCGTCATCGAATCCGAAATAGGCGACGCCGTTCCAGACGGTCGCCGTCGAGCTCCAGCTCATCGGCTTGCCCTCGCGAAGCACTCTCGTGCCGCTCGCACTCCCGTCGCTCACTCCGATCTTTCCGAGCGAGCTGACGAAGAAGATTCCGTCACCCAACTCGCGGATGGCCGCCGATGAGGAGAGCGTGGAGCCGGCGCCGGGCGTCAGATCGGCCACGAGGTGCGTGCCGGCTTCGCTGCCGTCGGTCACCCAGAGCTCCGACCCGGACTCGACGCTCCGTCCGTCGAAAAACAACCCGCGCGCTGTCGGCGTGAGGTTGTATGCGGCGGTCGACGAGATCTTGACTGTGCCTGCTTCCGTGCCGTCGCTCTTCCAGAGGCCGAGCTCGTTACCGAGGAATGCCAGTCCATTCCAGGCGTCGGTCGAGCTCCAGTAGCTCGACGACGACGCGCTCGTGTCGATGGTGCGGAGAAGGCGGCTGCCGTCGTTGTCGTGCACCCAGATCTCGTTGCGGTTGCGGCGAAAGACCAGTTTCCCGCCCAGCACGGCAATTGGGTACGCGACGGCCGTGTCCCCTGGGGTCAGGGCGGTCGTGCCTGCTACGGTTCCGTCCGATTTCCAAAATCGCCAGCCGCTCGCATCGGGAGCGCCGAAAACGACCGTCCCTCCGTCGACGATCGGTCCCGTTACGGGCGGATAGACGCGCCGGTCGTTCGTGAACGACAGGAGCCGGACGGTGCCCTGTTCGCTGCCGTCCGTAATCCAGAGCGCGGAGCTCGAGAGTGAAGGCGTGGACACGAGCAGCGCGCGATCGCCGAGCCGGCCGATGTAAACCGGCGAGGACGACACTGCGATCCCATACCCGGTCCGCAAGTCAGCGACCATCCGAGGCTCGGAAGCGAGGAGAGACGCAGGGAGGCAAAGACCAAGCAGAAGGAGGAGCGTGAACGGGGTGCGCATGAGAGGTCTCCGAGGCGAGGGGATGACGCGAGCGAACGGCGGCGCGACTACCTGAGGCCCGCGCAATTATTATGCTGTTGAAACTCCCGCGCAACGTCCCGGAGCAACAGTCAGCTCTGCCGGAGTCATAGAGTCATAGGGTCACAGCCGGATGATTAACTTCAGGCCGTGTCGGGGGTCATCCTCGAAACTGTACTTTAGCTCTGCCTGAACTACAGATTCGAGGCCTGACCCCTGCCCCATGACTCTCAGATTCGAGGCCTGACCCCTGCCCCATGACTCTGACGTCCGGCCCCGTCCACTCGCACTAAGGCGCGTGCAGCAGAACTTCCGTGAGGCTGTTGTGCACTTGCCGGCTGGCTTTGCGGCCGGACACCAGGGCGGCTGCGAGGCTGCCATTGAACTCGGGCGGGCCGCACGCTTCGCCCGCGAAGAAGACCAGGTCGTCGACCGGCTCCGCAAGCACCTCGTGCATCTTCGACATTCCGGGCCGGGCCGAGGAGTAGGAACCGAGGGTCCAGGGATTCCGGCCCCAACTGGTGACCTTGCTCTTGTCGTCCCTGATGCGGGAGACGACCTCGTCGCCGTACATCTGCCGGAGCGCCGTCCTGGCGTAATCGATGGCCGCCTTGTCGCCGGCGTTTTCGTAGTACCGGGCCTGGTCCGCTCCGTAGAAACCGACCACGACGTTTGCGCTGAGAGGCTTGATCACGAATGCCATCACCGCCGAGCCCGAAGGCGCCGCCACTCCGGCAGGGTCCTGGTAGAGCACCCACTCATTGGGTGTCTCCTCCGGGAGGATGTCGCCGTCGAACTCGAACACGACCTTGTTGAGCAGCCCCATCGGAAGCCCTTCGATCGCGTCCCACTTCGACTGCGGCAGGTCGGGTTGAAAGGTGATCCTGCGCGCTGCGAGCACGCCCGTGGACACCGTCACGACCGCCCTTCGGGCGCGAATCGACTCGACCTTGTCTCCGGACGTCACGACAACGTCCACTCCGCCGTTGCCGTAACGGATCGCCGTGACGGGCGAGCTCAGGCGCACGGGAATGCCTTCGCCGAGACGGGCGACGAGAGTGCCGATTCCTTCGGCGACGAAGTCGTCGACGTCGGATTCGAATGACGATGCGTCGAGGCTGGAGGTCTCGGCCGCTTCGGTGCCGGCCTCGAGCGGGCCGATGTTGGCGGCGAGCAGCGCGCGGAACTCCGACTCGGGGAGGAACTGGGAAACCGCGACATCGGCCCCTTCGCACCTCTTCTCTTCCATCGCCTCTTCCATCGCCTCGTACTGCTCGCCGAAGGCTTCCATCTGCTCGTCCGACAACCGTTGCTGATTCCCGATGAAGACGGGCCCGTCGAGATCCGTCGGCACGCGGTGGAACCCCAGCCAGTCGGCCAGGCCGGTGAGCGGATTCTTCTCGACGCCATGGATCCAGGCGGCGCCCAGGTCGACGGGAATCGAGAAGCTGGTGGTGTCGGTGTACGCCCGACCGCCGATGCGGTTGGTCGCCTCGACGACGAGCACGTCATGACCGTCTGCCATGAGCGCCCTCGCAGTCGTCAGGCCGGCGAGGCCGGCGCCGACGACGATCACGTCGTGCTGCGCCGCCGTCTCCGATCTGGTTTCTCGAGGCAGCGGCGGCGACGCGGGCGGCGGGACGACTCCAGCGCAGGCGGAGAGCAGGAGTGCGCCTAACACGAGCGCGGTGATCGCGGGACGGATGGTGCGGTCGCAGAGCATTCGACGGGTCCTCCAACGTTGGGGTCGTGTCTGGAGACTATAACCGGTAGGGTCGGATCGGAAGCCTGAAACGGTCGGAGATGCCCGGCGTTGGCGGCAGCGGAGGAGGGGCAGAGCGGGGGGCAGATCGGAAAATGAACGATTCGCGCAGGGGAGCGACGCGACGCCGACGCGGCGCGGGATGGTTAGGCGGGATGTCCCGCCCCGGCTGAAGCCGGGGGCTGACGATGTTTCGGCGCTGGTGCGGCGAGGAGAGCCGGCAGGGGTGCCGGCGCTCCGGGTGTCGTTGCTGCGCTCCGGATCGCGTGCCGCGCTGACGCACGGCGCGTCGGGAGAGCGCCGCCGACGCGGCGAGGAGTGTCGGCCGGCGGGTTGTATCATCCGAGCGGCGCCGCTGGAGTTGGGAGACTGCCCACTGCGCTCGCAGATCCGGCCCGTCGAGGTCAATCCGATCAAGGAGTGGCAATGCGCCTGGAGAAAGTTTTCGCGATCAAGTTCTCGAGTTTGTACCCGATGTACGTCAAGAAAGCGGAATCGAAGGGCCGCTCGAAAGCGGAGGTCGATCAGGTCATCTGCTGGTTGACCGGCTACGACGAGGCGGGACTGCAGCGTCAGATCGAATCGGCCAACGACCTCGAGGCCTTCTTCGCCCAGGCGCCCAGGCTCAATCCCAACGTGTCGCTCATCAAGGGCGTGGTCTGCGGCATTCGGGTCGAGGAGGTCGAGAACCCGCTGATGCAGAAGATCCGCTATATGGACAAACTCGTCGACGAGCTTGCGAAGGGGAAGGCGCTGGCGAAGATTCTGCGGCAGTGAGGCGGCGGGGGGGGCGGGGGGTCAGGCCTCGAAACTGTACTTTAGCCGCGCCTAAAGTATAGATTCGAGGCCTGACCCCACCCTTGACCCCACCCTGCGACGAGGAGGAAGATGGTCGTGAGGCCGACGACGTAGGCGTTCGCCGCGAACTTCCGCACCAGGCGAAGGAGGATGTGCATCCGCACGCCGACCTTCACGACGCGCAGCAGCTGGATGAGGCGCGCCGCGCGCACGAGGCGGAGGCTCCGGAGCAGCTGCGTCACGCGGACACCATGACCCTCTGCTCCTGCTGGCTCTGCCGGCCTTACCGCGTGTTCCGCCATCCCGATCTGCGCGAGCAGAAGCAGCGCCTTCGCGAAATGGATTTCGAGGATGAGGTGGGGTGAGACGGGTGGCGTCAGGAGTTTCTGGACTCGCGATTAGGCCGGCTGGGAGCCGGCGGAACAGCCGGCAGGGTGCCGGCGCTCCGGGCGCCAGCATTCCGGAAGGTGGCGCTTCGGCAGGGGGCGGTATGCGGGATCTATCAATCCTCAGTTCGGTGTTTCAGCCGTGCCCTCACTCTGGTCTCGAGCGCTGAACGTCCCGCCGCGTTGTAGGATCTGTCGCGGATGAAGACTCACTCGCGGCGACAGATCGTCACTCGCTTGCGCGCCTATCTCGAGCGCGATCATCTGCCGAGGTTTGAGATGGCGTTCGCGCTGCTCGCAACGTTTGGCGTTGGCTTCGCATCGTCGGTCATGATGCTGCGACGTGGCATGACGGAGATGTGGCAGCGTTATCCGCTCGCGGCGCTGGCTGGGTACGTGACTTTCATCGCGGTCGTGATGGTCCTCGTCAGGCTCTATCACGCGCGTGCCGAATCCGAGCTGGCTGACGTCGTCGACGTTTCGCCCGATACGAGGTCCTCAGGATTCGATTCGCTCGACGTTCCCGATGTCTTCGATGCAGGGGGCTGCGGCGACGAAGGTTGCGCCATCGTTGCCGCCGCCGCACTCGTCCTGGGTATCGGGGCGGTGAGCTTCTACTTCATCGCGACAGCTCCGACGTTGCTCGCAGAGCTGCTCCTCGACTCCCTGCTCGTCGGCGGCCTCTACCATCGCCTGAGAACGAGGACGTCGACTCCATGGATCGTCAACGCAATCAGGCGGACGATCTGGCCCGCCCTCCTCGTGATCTTCCTGCTTTGGATCTCGGCGGTGGCGTTTGGCGTGTACGCGCCCGATGCGCATTCGATCGGTGGTGTTCTCGAGGAATGGAACCGGAGACACTGAGCGCTGGTCGATCGGCGAAGACGCGTCCGGGTCACACCTCGAACGTTTCCTGTTCTCCACGACATTCGCCGTGGACGCACGCGTCGAACGTCGCTTCCCGCACGGGCAGTCGCGAATTCGTGTTGACTGCGTGACACAAGCGTGATGACGGCACTGACGTTCAACTGCTAGATTGTGTGCATCGGAGCATGAGAAATGCGACAAGCCATCACCGCCGCGATGATCACTGTTGCTTTTTTTGCGACGCCCGCGTACTCGAGTGCGCTTTCGGAGGCTGATACCGCCGCGATCCAGGCGCGCCTCAATAAATACGTCACCGAGTGGCTCGCAGGGAACGAGAGCGGCGTCATGCGTCAGCTCGCGTCGGACGCCGTCATGGTGCCCGGAGACAAGAAGCCGCTGGTCGGCAGCGAGGCGATTCGGCGTTACTGGTGGCCACTTGGTGCGCCGCCGTTCCATCTCGATCGCTACGCCATGACGATCGATCAGATCGCCGGCTCCGGCGATTTGGCGATCGTGCGCGGGACGCAGGCCCTCGAGTGGACGAGCGGCGGGCAGCGCTGGAAGACGCGAGGCAATTACGTGACGGCGCTTCGAAGGACCAATGACGCCTGGCTCATCTCCATGCTGATTACTGCAAACGCCCTGAACGAGAAACTTCCCTGAATCTCCCGTTGCAAGGGGAATCGAGGCGAGGAGCTCCCACCAGTATTTCCGAGCAGGTGGGGTCAGGTCGGAAACATGAAGAATTCGCGAGCGATCGGACACTTGCCGGTGAGCGCTGTCGAACCGTATGTCCCGCGCTCGATTACCGCTGCGCTGCCCAGTCCCTCACCGGATCGAGGAACGACGAGTCGTTCGACACGTTGTCGAGTGTCGACGCGAAGCTGAAGACCGGAACGTCGGATGTGACGACGGCGCTCGCGTCGGTCATGAGCGAGGCGGACGAAACTCCGGCGGCGGCGAAGATCCCGTTGACCTGGACCGGCGTGTGCCCTGGCACGCTCTGCGATACCGGTGAGCCGAGCTGGTTTCCCGTGGCGTCGTAGAGCGTGATCGTGAGGTTCGCGGGGGCGTCGTTGGGATTGTAGGCGCCGACGTTGGAGCGATAGCCGGAGCTCGTCGGCCCTCCGCCCGCGATGCCGGAGAAGGCCGCGCGCGTCGAAGCGTCGCGAATCGAGCGGGCGCCTAACGAGAAGCCGTAGGTCGGCTGGCTTGCCGGCGTGTAGAGCCGCGATGCGATCGCGATCGGGACGTAGGCGTCGTGAGTCACCTCCATCGCCCCGCCGGTCTCGGGCGACGCGAAGGTCGTGCCGGCGATGTCCCTGAGAATCGCGGTGCCGCGCTGGCGGAGGATCACCGTCTTCGGACTGCTGTTGCACGTCTGCGATGCGTAGCAGCGATAAACGAGCGTCACGGTCGTGCTCGTCTGATACGAGAGGTTCGTGATCCAGACGTCGGAGTGGAAGAACGCGTCGTTGCCGCCATGAAGTGACGCGACCGCAGGGACGTAGAGGGTCTCGAGAGCGCCGGGCGTGTCGGGCGTCGCCGCGCCGAAGAAGAGGTGATCGAAGCTGGCATGGATCGGCGCGAAGCCCGGCTGTGTCCCGACCGAAAAGACGATCAGCGCCGAGTGCGCCGCGGCGGGTGCGGCCACATAGTCGATGATCTGCGTCCATTCGCCCTGTTTCGTAATCCCCTGGCCGACTCCGTAGCCCAGACTCGTGCCTGAACAGCCGGACGAGGCGTACCAACCGAGGACTCTGAGTCCTGCTTGAGAGCTTCCGAGTGTCTGGCCTGAAGGAATGAGCACACGCGCGCTCGTTTCGTACGATTGCCCGCCAACGACGGCCACGCACTGCTGCAGCCCACCTTCGTAGCCCCCGGCAACGGAGTTGACGACCGTGCCGCTGCCGGAGGCGCGCTCGTTCGCTGAATCGAGCGCCTGCCAGCTTCCGGCGACGACCGGATCGACGACCCAGCCGCTGAGATCGTGATCGAACTCGGCGTTCTGCAGCAGGTTTCCCGCGATCGCTGACGGACCGGTCAGCAGCGCGACGAGGGTCGCAACTCCAAGCAGACGACGCATCGGATTTCTCCTTGAACGTTGACGAGATCTCCAGCCGGAAGCGGAGTGCTTCGCGACAGGCTCTGCGTTTGGATCAGTAGAGCAAACATAGGTCGTTGCAAACGCGATTGCTGTATCCCGCGTCACCACGAGCTGTGCGCGGCTGCGGGCGATTGGAGCGGGCGGGTTGATGGGGGACGTGTCGTGCCGCTGAAGCGGCGCGGTGTGGTTAGGCGGTCTGAGCCGGGGGTCAGGCCGGGGGTCAGGCCTCGAAACTGTACTTTAGCGATGTCTAAACTACAAATTCGAGGCCTGACCCCCTGAACCCCCTGAACCGCTCCTGGCTCAAGTCAGCGGGATGCCGCGCTTCGACGCAAACTCCTTCAGCGTGGCGACGTGCGCACCGTCTTCCTTGCTGAGGTTGTTCAGGAGGCGCGCGACGTCTTCGTTCGCCTCGCGCATCGCGTTCTTGTAGTGGGTCTCGGCAGCGGAGTCTTCCATGCCGAGCGCGATCACGAGGGCGTGCGTCACGGACATGGGAGGAGGACCGGCTCGCAGCCGGCGGATCTCGGCGATGATCGCGTCGAGGGCCGTCGCGTCGATCGGCACGTCCTTCTCGAACTGACGGTTCTTCTGGTGAATGCGCTGCTGGTACTCGATCAGGCTCGCGTGCCCGGTCTCTTCCCGGCTCAGCCTCGCGAAGAGCCGTGACGCTTCCGTGTCGGACGAGAAGAGGTCCGCCCATGACCCGTAGAGGGCCGCGAGCTCCCTCTCGAGGTCGATCATCGGACGAAAGGCGTGGCTGATGAGCATCGTGTTCTGTTCGGAGCGGTACCGGAAAGTCTCTCACACGATGGACGAAACGGTCACGTCCTTGTGCATCCGGGGGCAGGCCTCGACTCTGTCCATCAGCTTGCCTCCGAGTGGAGCTTCGAGGGCTGACGTCGCGTCCGGTCAGTTCCCGCGTGAGCTGGCGGGGGCGCGTTAGGGCGCCGCCGCAGTGTCTCGGATCGCTGGAGCATCGGTCCAGGACCTGACCCAGGGGCCGTTCCCTAACTGCGCGGCGCGCTCGCGCGACCTGGAACTTCAGCCCCTTGCTCGAGGCGAGCATCCAGCAAGCCATGATCATGCAGACGATCCCGGACGGAAGGCCATTGCGCAGGAGCCGCACGATGGGGCTCGCGTGCTCCACGTCGTGAGGGACGCCGAACACCGCCACTGCGCCCGCGACGACGAGCACGACCCCGATCACCGCGAGGTTTCGCACCACGGTCGGCGCGTCGATCCCGTAATCCTCGTTCTTCATCCCTGCCTCCGGTCGCGTGGCATCGGCATCGGGAGTCACATCGGGGGGATGCCCTCGAAACTCTACTCCGGCATCGGGGGGCAGGTCTCGAACCGCGTTCTCGGGGCTGGCGCCCCGAGCTAACGATCGCGTCGCCGCGTTGCGGCTGAGAGTGGTGCCTCGGTCCCCGTAGTTTCTACCGGCTTCGCCGTAGGCATGCGTGGAAACCACGCTGGCTGGAACTCGACGCCAGAACTAGAGTCTGAACGAGCGGTTCTCCGCGCTGAATGGACGGTCGTCGAGAGGCCTCCATTCCAGCGGGCAGTGAGCTTTGGAGCCCTTCGATGGGGCCGTATTTGAAAGGAAGCACAATGAGGAAGAACACTAGTTTCGCCATCGCCAGCCTGGTTGTCCTGGCGACGTTCGTCGCATGCGGCGAGAAGACCACTGAAGTCTCAACCACGACGACGTCCGTTTCGACCGAGGCTGCCGCAACGTCCGACGCGACGACAACGATGCAGACCGATTCGACGGATGCCGATGGCGCGGAGCAGATTACCGAAGGCGCGAAGATGGTCGGCAAGGGCCTCAAGGAAGAGGCGCGCCAGGCCGTCGCCGCCGGCGGGGAAGCGATGGAACAGGCGGGCCAGGCACTGAAGGACAAAGCCGAAGCTGCCGCGCCGCCTAACGCGCCGGCTCCTGCGCCTGTCGCAGCGGGTGACGTCGCGAACGGCGCTTCGATCTTCAAGGGGAAGTGCGCGTCGTGCCACGGTGCCGACGCCAGCGGCCACACCCCGATCGGCACGAAGAACAGCATCCCCGATTTCCGATCCGCCGCCGTGCAGAACCTGACCGACAGCGAGCTCTCGTCGGTGATCACGAACGGAAAGCCGGGGGGCCTGTCGGCGACCGCGCACCGGAACAAGGCTCTCACGCCGACGCAGATCGAGGACGTCATCGCCTATGTGCGCTCAATCAGGAGTTGAGAGATCTCCACGGTCGCCCGCCTTCGTTAGGCGTAATCTCCGCCGAGGCGTTGCGGCGGCAGCGGATCGCAGAAGGAGTGTCGCCTCGACGACGCAGGGCCGGAGCGGGCCTCGCGACGTTGGGCCGATAGAGGAATCATGAGTCACACGACCAGAAACACAGTTCGCACGACTGCACGGAAAGTCCTTCTCAGCGATGACCTTATCGCCGGCGAGAAGGACGCGGCGATCGCGATCCTCCGGGCGAGCCCCGAGATCGGGAACCCGTACGCGGTTCGCTGCGACTGGTGCCATGCAACGAAGACGCTCTTCCGCGACGAGAACGAGAGCCCGTTCAAGCTCTCCCCACGCGGCTGGACCTGCGAAGCGTGCCAGATGCCCGCGTCGTGCCAGGAGATCAGGTTCTGGAGGTAGCGCGCCCGAGGGCGTTGTCGTCCCGACGACTGACCCCGCGAAGCGGGGGAATGAGGAGGGATCTCGCAGGCTGGTACTCACGTGCCACTGGCAAGAGAGTTCGCGTCGAACCTCAACTGTACGAGCCTGCGAGATCCCTCCTCTCTCTCCCGCTTCGCGGGATCGGTCGTCGGGATGACAATCCGTACGCTCGTGGACGATGGCGCGATCCTCGCGGCTGATTGCAGTTTCTGTTCTCGGGCGCTGCGCCGATGGTGTGGGCCGTTCGGAATGACAGCTGCTCGCGTCGCGTAGAGGCGTTTGCTTGCGTCAATCGGGTTCGACTCGAACGAACGAGGCATCGACACCCGCACCCCGAGCGTCGATCGGCCCTTATTCTGCCCGGCCCGCGTCTCGCCGCTTCAACTCCGAAAACCAGTTGAGCACCAGCTCGATGCGCGTGATCGCCGGTTCCTGGGTGAGCGGCTGGATGCGCAGGAAGCGGGAGCCATCCGGCGTGATGCTGAAGCTCGTGTTCCCGTTGATCGTCCGGAAGAACCGGCCTTCGTGCACGAGACGCGGGGGGCTCGCGGAGAAGGTCACGCCAGGCGTCACGGTGACGCCCATCAGGCGGCTTCCGCTCTGGAAGAAGAGCTCGCGGCCGTCGCGGGACCAGAGGGGCTCGGTGCCGCCGTCGGTCGAGACGAGGCGTCGCTCTCCGGGACCGGGGAAGGGTGCGACGAAGATCTCCTGGCGCGACGACACGGTCGTCTGATAGGCGACCCATCGGCCGTCGGGGGAGATCTGGGCGTCCTGACCGGTGGCCGGCATCGGGAAGAGGCGGTGAGGCGTGCGGTCGGCGTCGAGCGGCAGGACCCAGGCCCCGACCCCTTCCGGCTCTTCCGGGCCGGTCTGGCTGTAGAGGAGGATGCGGCCGTCGGAGGAGACCGACGTCGGCGTCTGGATGACGCCCGGCTTCGTGGTCAGGCGCTCTTCGTCGCCCGAGCCGTCGACCGTGATCCAGTAGAGATTTCGCGTTCCCTTACGCGTGCCGCGGTAGATCACGCGCTTGCCGTCGGCCGTCCAGAGCGGCGCCTGGCTGCTCCCGGCGCCGGTGCCGAGCGGCGTCAGCGTGCCGCGAGCGAAGTCGTAGATCCAGAGTCTCGTCGTGCCTTCACGGGTCTGCAGCACGGCCCGGCTGGCATCCGGCGAGATCGCCACGTTCTCGTAGACGCGATCGGGAAGCGGCACGGGTGTCTGCGCGCCCTGCCGGTCGATCCAGACGAGACGCATGGCGCCGTAGGCGCGCCCGCCGCCAAGGTACGCGAGCGTTCCGTCGTCGGACAGGGAGTAGTTCCCGCAGCCTTCGTTCCCGATGCTCTCGTTAGGCTGCTCGGCGGCCGCAACCGGCACCGCCTTGCCCAGGTCCTGCTGCGACGGCTTCCACGGCACGGTGAGCAGCTGGCCGTGATGCGTGTAGAGGAGCAGACCGGGCTTCGCTGCGTACTGCGCGGCATCGCCACCCTTGACGAGAAGGTGGTGTTCCCGGGCCTCGAGCGTCTGCATCGCCACGTGGTGCTCGTCGTCGCCCGGTCCGGTCCATATGGAGAAGAGGAGGGTGGTCGTTCCCGCGACACGCTGCGGCCAGCGATGGCTGATCTCGCCGCCAGCCGCGTTCACGTGTGTGACCTCGGTCGTGGCGCCTCCCGATTCCGGCACGCGCAGGATGCCGCCGACGTTGGTTGGCGCGAAGTAGATGTATCCGTCGTCGCCCCAGTCGCCGCCCCGGTGGCTCGGCGCATCGGCGAGCGTCTCGAGCGCCGCCCCGCCGACCGCGATCTTGCGGAGCTTCGATCCGGCGAAGAAGCCGATCCACTGTCCGTCGGGGGAGAAGAAGGGGCCGTCGCCCCCCTCGGTGCCCTCGAGTGCCGTCGCCTCGGGGTCGTCCAGCGCGCGAACGAAGATCCGGTTCTTGCCGTCTTTCAGCCCGACGAAGGCGATGCGAGCACCGTCGTGAGAGATCGCGACCGCGCGCAGATGAGTCGAGCCCGCTTCGTACCCCTCGGGAAGCGCGATGCTGACGTGAGCGCTGCGTGCGGCCGCCGCGGAGGCGGGGGGCACGAGCCACCGCGTTACGCCTAACGTAATGAAAGTGGCGGCAACCGCGGAGCAGGCGATCGCGATGGCGATCGCGCCGGCTCGAGGCCCGCGCTTTGCGCCGGAGGAGGGCGCCGGTGGGGCGTCGTCCATTCGCCCTTCGAGAACCTCGGCGAGCGCGATCCGCGCGTCGGCGACGTCGTGCAGCCTGTTCTTCGGGTTCCGTTCGAGGCAGCGCCGCAGCAGCGTCCGGATCTCGCGCGGCGTCTCCTCGGGGAGCGTCGCGAAGTCGATGTCGCCGCGCAGCACCGCGGCGAGCGTGTCCGAGACGGTCTCGCCGCCGAAGAGCCGGGCGCCGGTCAGCATCTCGTGCAGGACCACGCCTAACGCCCAGATGTCGGCGCGCTTGTCGGCTTTCTTCCCGCGAGCCTGTTCCGGGCTCATGTAGGCGGCCGTGCCGATGATCATGCCGGCGTGCGTGGCCGCGCGGACCATCGTCGGCGAGTTGGAGATGTCGGAATCGCCCTCCTCACTGTCGAGCGCCTTCGCGAGCCCGAAGTCGAGGAGTTTCACGGCGCCGTCGTCGCTCACCTTCACGTTCGCCGGCTTGAGGTCGCGGTGGATGATGCCTTTCTCATGCGCGACTTCGAGCGCTTCCGCGATCTGAGCCGCGATCTCGAGCGCCTCACGGAGCGGAACCGCGCCGCGCCCGAGCCGCGCGGACAGATCCTCGCCCGGCGCGAGCTCCATGACGAGGAAGCGGCTGCCGTCGAACTCCTCGAGCCCGTGAATCGCGGCGATGTGCGGGTGGTTGAGCGACGCGAGCAGGCGCGCCTCGCGCTCGAATCGGCCTAACCGCTCTGCGTCGCGCGTGAACTCCTCGGGGAGGAGCTTGATCGCCACGTCGCGGCCGAGCCGCGTGTCCTTCGCGCGATAGACCTCTCCCATTCCGCCCTTGCCGATGGCGGCAGCGATCTCGTAGTGCGCGAGCTTCGTTCCGGACGTCAGTTGCATCGAGTCGGAGGAGTATAAGCCGAATGGGGCCGCCTCGAGGTTGCCCCGAGGGGCAGACGGCCGTCGAGCCTCAGAGGTTGCGAACCTTGACTGCCAGCAACAGCAGGCCGAAGCCGATGATCCACGACCAGGTGGCGATATCGCCGCCGAGTCTGACGACTCCGAATCGGGTCATCAGGGCGACTACGTAGAGAACGAGACAGATCACCCACGTGATCTGCTTTGGAGCTTTTCCGCCTCCGGACATCGACATGTTGCCTCCCTCTTCGAATCGGGGCGTCTCGACGTCCGGTGAATTCCGCTCTCCATGGCGCCGCTTCTTCGATGTGCGGATTCCTGCTGACGTTGATCCGCCCTCGGCGTGACGAAGCGGCCCGGTAGAACGTTAGCTGCGCGCTCGCGCTCCAACAAGCGTGCTTTCTACGCAGTTCGGGTCTGACCGCGATGGCTTAACGGAACGGCGATTACGTGGCCCTGGCGTACTGGCTCGCGCCGAACCAGTCGACGACCACGACCGGCTCGTCGCCGACGACCCAGGCGTCGTGTCCGCTGGGAAGCGACGTGATGTCTCCTGGGCCCGCGACGATCTCGGTGCCGTCGTCCATGAGGATCGCGAGACGTCCCGATACGTGGTACTGGAAATGAGGCGCTTCGCAGCTGGACGTTCCGGCGAGCGGCTTGACGTCGGTCGACCAGCGCCAGCCGGGCTCGAACCGCAGCCGGCCCACGGCCCCTCCGCCGATCGTCAGAATCTCCGCGCGTCCGTTCGGAAACTCCCGTACTTCATCCGGCTTGACGAACGACTTGTGCTCGGTCCCCTGATCGTGATCGCTCATTGCATCCCCCTTGCTGGAGTGGAGAGCCTCGACCTCCTGGCGCACTCGCGCCAGCGTGTGATGCCTCGGCGGCTCCTGAGGTCGATGTCGCTGGAGCCGGCGGCTCGCGCGATTGCGATGGGGGTGTGCGGGTTAGTAAATCAAGTTCAAGTGGCGATGGCAATAGCGCCCAGCGGCGGTTGTCATTCCGAGCGGAGCGAGGAATCTATGTAGAGAGGTTTCTGATCGCTTCCATAGCTCAACTCCGGGGTCGTCGATTGCGTTGTCGTTGAGGAGATGGTCACGTGAGCCGTTTACGGATTCCTCGCTTCGCTCGGAATGACGGCGGTTCGCGCCGAGTAATTTCGATGACCTGACCCGAGCCCCGCAAGTTGTCTCACTGCGATGCCGGTTGTATTCTGCCGCCGCATCCCGCAAGGAGAATGATCGATGAGCGACGCGCCGCAGAGTTTCGCGAATCATTCGCGAATGGTTCCGATGTTTCACTACACCGCCTCGGCGCTGCTGGCAGGGAGCCTGCTGCTTTCGATCTACCAGCTGGTTCGCTACTTCTCGGCTGCCTCGGTGCTCGGGCTTTTTCTCACGCTGGCGCTCGCGGTCGTCTATTGGTATTCGCGCGCGTTCCCGCTCACGGTGCAGGACCGCATCATCCGGCTCGAGGAGAGCCTGCGCATCGAGCGACTCTGCCCCGATCTGCGCGGCCGGTTAGGCGAATTCACGATGGGCCAGCTCGTATCGCTCCGCTTCGCGAGCGACGAGGAGCTCCCCGCGCTCGCGCGCCGCGTGCTCGACGAGAAGATCGTGAGCCGCAGCGAGATCAAGAAGGCGATTCGAAACTGGCGACCCGACTACCTGCGCGCCTGAGCCCGCCTGTCGAGCTCAGGGAAACGAAGCGCTCAGCTCGCTTCCCGCGCTCTCGAGCAGAACGATCACGTCTCGAAGGACCCCGACCGGGTGCTCGCGCGCGGAGAGGCCTGGTGAGGCCGAGCGCACCGAGAGCGGCCCGGACGAAGTGCACCGATCGACGCGCAGCGTGAATCGCCGCCGCCTTCTCCTTGACTCGCGCCCTGCCCTGTGTTGAATTGGCGCCCGCTCCCATGCAAATGACGCCGCGCACGGAAGAACCGCCTTCGAGCCGACGCATCGTCCGTCGCGGCGCGGGACTCGAGGTCTCGTATTTCGAGCCGATCGTTCCGGGCGGGGTCGTAACGATCCGTGTCGCGTCGCCTGACTCGAAGGGCTCGGCGGTTCGCGTCGACATCTATCCCGCGACGGCTCCCGTCCCCGGCCGTCGACACTTCGGCTACTGGGATGTCCGGGCCGCCGGCTCTGGAGCAGCGGCCGGTCGTCTCGACATTACGTGGGACGGCGCGACGTTCGCCGCGCACGACGGCGGGACACTGGTCGATGCGCGCGCCAGCGGATTCCGCGAGACCGGGGCGGTCGCGATGCACGTCACGATTCTCGGCGCCGCCACGCCCTCCGGCACGCTGATCGTCGAGACCTACCTCCTCGGCTGGGAGCGGACTCCGCCGCTGCGCCGGATCTTCGCCTCGGTGACCGACCGCTGCAATCTCGACTGCATCATGTGCGCGCGATCGACGATGCCGTACGAAGCGGCCGACATCCCGCAGCCGATCCTCGATCGCGTCATGGAGGCGGCTCCCGGCGTTCCCTTCATCGCCCTGCAGGGGTTAGGCGAACCGCTGCTTCACCGGGGGCTGTTCGAGATCGTGCGCGAGCTCCGCCGCCGGATGCCGGCCGACGGCATCGTCGGGTTCGCATCGAATGCCACTCTCCTCGGCGGGAAAAACGACGACGAGTTGTTGAGGGGAGAGGTGGGGCTGATCGCGTTCTCCGTTGACGGCGCGACGCGCGAGACCTACGAGAGGATCCGCATCGGCGGTCACTTCGACCGGCTGGTCGAGAAGATCTCGCGATTCATGGAGCGCCACGCCGAGGCCGCTGGGGCGAAGCCGATCGTGCTGTTGAACATGGTCGTCTTTCCCGACTCGTTCGGTGAAGTGCCCGAGTACGTGCGCCTCGCCGCGCGCTGCGGGATCGCGACGGTCCATGTGAACTACGAAGTCGACAGCCTCCCGTCGTTCGACTTCTCCGAAGTCAGGCGCGTGTGGGACGAGGCGCGAGCCGTGGCGCGCGATTCCGGCGTGACGCTGCTCCTTCCTCGCACCGAGCCGCTCCCCCCCGAGGACGAGAGGTGCGAGTTCATGCAGACCGCGGTGGTCGTCAATACCGGAGAGGTCGCCGCATGCTGCCGCTACGCCTCCGCGGGGTCGCCGCCGGTTCGTGAGAGCTTGAACGTCTTCGGCAATCTGAACGAAAGCTCGCTCGCGGAGATCTGGGAGTCTGAGCCTTACGCAAACTTCCGCCGCGCCGTGATCGAGAGACGCTGGCCGGAGTCATGCGAAGGCTGCGGCTACAGGAGCGGGATGCTGCTCTGACGCCGGCGGACTCACAGAAGCTCGGACGCCTCCGCCGGCCGCGCGAAGTAGTAACCCTGTCCCAGCGGGATGGAGAGGTGGGTCGCCATCACGGCGGTCGACTCCTCCTCGATTCCTTCGAGAATCAAGTCGCTCTCGAAGTCGCGAGCCAGCGACAGGATGTTCATGACGATCTTCGTCCTGGTCGTATCTTTCTCGAATGAAGTCCCGAAGTCCTGACTGACCTTCAGGAAGGAAGGCCGCACTGCGTCCATCATCGGGAGGTGTGAATACGCCATGCCGAGATCGTCGAAGGCGAAGCGCACTCCCAGTTCGCGCAGCTCGCCCACGTTACGGATCACCGCGGGCTTGTTGGCGAGCGAGCCCTGCTCGGTGATCTCCAGGACGATTCGAGCGGGATCGACGCCGGCTCCTCGAGCCTGCGAGGCGACGGTCTCGTGGAAATCGGCGGAGGCAAATGCGGCGGGGTGGACGTTGAGAAAAAGCAGCCCTTTGCGCGAGAGCGCCGCCCCGTCGTGCAGAGCGCGGGACATGCATGCCAGCTCGAGCTCGACGACGCGATTCTTGCGCGATGCGTACTTGAACAGGAGGCTGGGATCGCGGAGAAACGAGTCGGTGCGGTACCGCGCCAATGCCTCGTAGCCGAATACGGCCGGCGCTCCGTCGAGGCGGACGATCGGCTGGAACTGCGGACGGAGCTGGTCGCTGCGGATGATCTCGTCGAGCGGGGCCATCCGGATCACGCGCGCGTAGCCCCCGAGCGCGGACGTGGCGGAGCAGTGGAGCAGATCGAGCATCCCGTCGAGCTCACTGACGGGAAACGGCTTCTTGAGAAACGCGACGGCCCCGCGCTCGGAGGCCTCGAGCTGCAGCGCTTCCGGCGCGTCACCGCTGATCAGGATGATGCGCGTCTCCGGCGCGTGCTTTTTCGCAAAACCGATGAAATCGAGCCCCTCGTATGCGAACGGGCCGGAAAAACGGACGTCGGCGACGATGTGCGACGGATACATGCGCTCGACGACCAGCTCCGCGGACTCGATGTCGTTGCAGGTGATCAGCGTGCGGCCTTCGCGCTCCAGCCCCGCAGCGAGACCCTCGGTGATCATCTCGTCGTCATCGACGATCAGGACGAGTTGTGATTCTCCGGAGACCGTCTTGCTGTTGCCGTCGACGAATGTTGCCATTGAATTTTCCGGGATTCCTCAACCGGGATGACCGCCTGGCGATCTGCCGGGTCCAGCCTCGCGCACCGGCCGAACATTCCCGTGACCGTTTGCTTCGGGAGTGCGTTGCGGGGCCAGTCGTATCGTGTCGTGGAATCTTATCCCAGGTGAGGTGGCGAGCGACAATGGCGCCTTTCGCACCGGGCTTCGACGCTGTACTTTCGTCGTGCCTGAAGTATAAATTCGAGGCCTGACCCTGGTCGCGAGAGAGGTCCCCGTGCTCAACATCTATGTCGATGCCGACGCCTGCCCCGTCAAAGAGGAGGTCTATCGCGTCGCCCGGCGTTACGGTCTCCGCGTGACGCTCGTCGCCAATTCGCCGCAGCGCGTTCCTCCCGACGAGAAGTTCACTCTCGTCGTGGTGCCGGAAGGGATCGACGTCGCCGACGACTGGATCGCGGAGCACGCCGAGGATGGCGACATCGTCATCACGGGCGACATCCCGCTGGCCGCGCGCAGCCTCGCAAAGGGAGCGCGAGTGATCGGGACGACCGGAAATCCCTTCACCGACGACAACGTGGGCGAGGCGCTGGCGACCCGCGAGATCCTCTCGCACCTTCGAGGCGCGGGAGAGATCATCTCGGGTCCGCCGCCGTTCACGAACCGCGATCGCTCTCGCTTCCTTCAGGCGCTCGACGCCGCGATCCAGGCCGTTCAGCGTGCGGCGTTGCGGTAACGGAGAGGATGGCCGCCGGTGTTTCGCCGCGAGAGCGGCGAGCGGATGCCGGCGGGAGGACAGCGGTCCATTCGGCGGGACGCCGGCGCAGCCTGAAATTATCGTATCCGCGGGTCCATTCTTACTGGTAAGAGTAAGAAAGGCCAGGTCATGCGGATTACGTCGAAGGGGCAGGTGACGATTCCCCAGGAGATCCGGGAGAGGTTCGGGCTGCTGCCCGACACCGAGGTGGAGTTCGTCGCGAAAGGGAACAGCGTTCAGATCGTGAAGGCGAAGAACCCGGCGAGACCTGGCCGTGGCGAGGCAATCGTCAGTCGCCTGCGAGGGCGGGGCAGCGTGAAGATGTCGACGGACCAGATTCTCGCGCTGACGCGGAAGTGATCGATGATCACGCTCGTCGACAGCAACGTGATTCTCGACGTCGCGACGGACGATCGGGAGTGGGCCGAGTGGTCGGCCGAAGCGCTGGCGCATGCGGCTGACGAGTCGACGCTCGCGATCAATTCGCTGATCTTCGCGGAGATCTCGGCGGGGTTCGCGACGATCGAGGAGCTCGAGGAGCTCGTCCCCGCGGCTGCGTTCCGCCGTCTCGACCTCCCGTACGAGGCAGCGTTCCTCGCTGCGAAGGCGTTCGTTGCGTACAGGCGGCGAGGCGGGCAGAGGAGCGCACCCCTTGCCGATTTCTACATCGGTGCCCATGCCGCGGTCGCCGGTCTCCGCCTGCTGACGCGCGACGCGCGACGGTACCGTACGTACTTTCCGGGCGTGCGATTGATTTCGCCGAGGTAGGGGCGTTGTGTTAGGGCGGCGACGCGCGGCGGCGGCGCAGGGTTCGGCGAGGAGCAGGCCGGAGGCCAGCGGTCCGGCCGGCGGGACGCCAGCGCTCCTGATGGGTGATTCTGATCCTTCTCTCGCCGCTTTCCTTGCCGGGCGGCGGACGATACTCCTGCGTGAGATGTGGCGGCGTCGGGGTCAGGTCTCGAATCTGTACGTTGGCGCTGTCGAGGGCACGGATAGGAGACCTGACCCCATTCCGATCTGCCGTCGCTCTCGAAGTTACAAGCCGTAGCGATACGTCGTGAACTGGGCGTCCATGCGGCCGTCCTGTTCGGCGGTGAAACGATCCATGCACGCGTCGTCGGTGTAGTCCATGAAGTTTTCGATCGGGTCGATGCCGGCCTTTCTGGTGCAGCTGTCGCGTCCCGCGGGACATCCGAACGCGGGCGATTTCTCGGGCGGCGTGTCGGCCACGTAGTCGCCCTTGCCGTTACATCCACCCTGGAAGGTGTGGTAGAGGCCCATCCAATGCCCGACCTCGTGCGTGGCCGTGTCTCCCAGGTTGTAAGGGGTGGCCGAACCGCCCGGCAGCGACGAGTAGAGGATGACGACGCCGTCCATCGACGGGTTCCGCTTGTAGCCCGAAGGGAAGGTCGCGTAGCCGAGGATGCCGCTGCTCGGATTGCAGGTCCAGATGTTGAGGTCAGCGGCGCCACCGAGGCGCGTGGCCGCCTTCATGTCGGTTTCGGCGCGCCCGTAGCAGCCGTCGTACCAGGTGGCGTTCGTCGTACGGTCGGTCGCCGCAAGGTTGAACGACCAGCCCCACGGTCCATACGCATCGTTCAGGACGCTCATCTGGGCGGCGATCATCGAATCGGGGACGTCACCGTTCGTGATGCCGGAGCCTTTGTTGATCACGTGGACGTAGACATTGATGGTCCCGCCGGTGACTTCGGCGAGCCCTTGTTCGGAGAGGATGCGCTGGAAGTCGGCTTCCATCAGTGCAGCTTCGGCCGGCTGCAGCTGGCTGCCGCAGCGGCGGCCGCTCATGATGAAGTTTTCCTGGCTGTCGTACTCGACGCCGTTGAAGACGAACGGCGTGCCGTCGGTCCACTCGGTGCGGGGGAATCCGCGCTCCTGGGAGAGGCACGGGATCGCCATGGCCATCACGACGGCTGCGAGAATCGAGTTCCTGATCTTCACGATGTTCTGCTCCTTTCGACTTCGGTTGTTGCGCGCCTCGTCGGGCACACGCATAGCGGTACTCCGCTCCTGGTTGTTGGGTAGCGCAGGTATGGCGCTCGCTCGGTAACTTCAACTTCGCGCCTGAGAGGTGCAAAAACCGTTGATCTCTGGAACATCGCCCTGCCGCGGTGAAATGACCCGAGGCTGGAAGTGGCGCGGTCCGGGCGATGGATCGTTGGAATTCGCTGCTTCGAGCGGGCCGGCCGGAGGCCAGCGCTCCGTGCGGCGGGACGCCAGCGCTCCGAACGGCAGTGTCGCGAAGTTCAGCGATCAGCCATACAACTCCAGCGGTGTGTGACTCCTTTGATTCAAGCCGTCTTCGCTCCCGCCGGCGTTGCAACGCCCTTGATGAGCAGCCAGAGGGCGAACGGGACTTCGAAGGCGAGCATCGGGAGCCAGACGAGCGCGGCGAACGGGCCGTGGACGAAGCCTCCGAGTTGGAGAGGGAGAACGACGACGAGCAGCAGCGACGCGACGAGGCCGAGCCAGGCCATCGGCGCGGGGATCATGCGGCCGCGGAGGAGGAGCCAGCAGAAGATGGCGCTGCCGACGGCGAAGAAGGTTGCGGTGAGCGCCACGTCTCCCGTCAGCAGGTACGCGCCGAGCGCATGCGCGGCGCCGCTCTCGGGCGCATCCTTCCCGCTCGCCGTCGCGAGCCAGAGCAGGCTCTGCGTCGCCGGGATGGAGGTGGCGGAGAGCACGCCTTCGCCGACGCGGCAGGCGAGGGCGAGCATGGCGAGATGGGGATCGTGCTCGCGCGTGAGCGCCCAGAGCGTCACGCCGAGCACGATCGCCGCGAAGCACTGCATCAGCAGAAGCACGAGCACGACCCGCACCTCGGTTGCGTGCCGGGCGATTCCGGCGAGCTTCGCGGCGATCCCCGCGCCGCCGGTCGCCCGCCCGAACATGGCCATCGTGGTTAGGCCGGCCGCGATGTAGAAGAGGAAGGTGAAGCCGGCGATCCTGGCGTTCGTCGTTGTCGTCATCGTTGTCGAGCCTCCTGGGAGAGAGACCTCCCGCGATCAGGGCTGAGAAGTTCTTCGTCCGAGTCGGGCCGGCGCCGGCTGAACGCCAATCCTCGCCCGTCTGCGTGAGCCTATGCGGAGGGGAGGGTCAGGCGCCAGCGGTGATGCGACGGACGGCGGTTGTCCGGCGTCGAAGCGCGACGGGGCCCGACGAACGGGGCCGATATGGAGGCGCGGCTGGAAATTCGAGTCGCGGTTCTCCGTTGACGTATCCTGAGCCATGCTCGAATCGGCCGGTCATGCAACGCCGCCGTTGTTAGGCGGCACGAGGGTCTGGCGGCGCCTCTTCGTCGCGCTCGCCCTCGCGATCGGGGTCGCGTGGCTGCTCCGCTCCGAGTGGACGAACGGGCCGTGGCCGCTCCTGCTTCGCACCGTGACCCTCGCGCTCGTCGCACTGCTCATGTTCGGGATCTTCGAGCGCTGGCCGGCGCGGCTGCCGCGCTGGCTCGCGCGATGGGCGCTGCAGGTCGTCGCCGTCGGCGTCGCCATGCCGATGACGACCGTCACCATGTACCTCCTTACCACGACCCCGGGCGCAGCGCCGTTCTGGAAGGATGAGGACCGGATGATGGGGTTCATGATGCTGACGTTCCTCAGCATCCTCCTCGCTCCGTGGACCGCGCTCGGGGCGCTCGTGCGACAGAAGGAAGCGTTCGCGCGCGACCAGGCGCTCGCCTTCGAGCTGGAGCGGAGCGAGCTCGAGCGCCAGGCGCTCGACGCGCGCCTCCACCTGATGCAGGCGCAGGTCGCCCCGCACTTCCTCTTCAACACGCTCGCCAACGTGCAGGCGCTCGTCGACGCGGGATCGCCGCGCGCATCCGCCGTGCTGCGGAGCCTCGTCGCCTATCTCCGCGCAGCGGTGCCGCTCCTCGAGGAGCCGGCCGCGACGCTCGGCCGGGAGATCGAGATGGTCCGCGCCTATCTCGAGCTGATGCACATGCGGATGCCCGATCGTCTTCGATTCGATTTGCGCGTCGACGAGTCGTCGCTCGCGCTGCGCTGCCCGCCGACGACGCTCCTCACGCTCGTGGAGAATGCGGTGCGCCACGGCATCGACCCGAGCGAGGACGGAGGCTCGATCGAGATCGACGTCGAGCGTCGGGGCGAGCGCTGCATCCTCCGCGTCAGTGACAGCGGCGTCGGGCTGCGGCCGACGAGCCACGGGTTAGGCACCGGCCTGTCGACGCTGCGCGAGCGTCTGGAGCTGATGTTCGGAGGCGACGCAGAGCTTCGTGTCAGCGCGAGAGAACCGCGAGGCGTCAACGCCGAGGTGGAGCTTCCGGCGGTGGAAGGGGTGAAGTGATGCGAACACGTCCCTCGGCGCTCATCGCCGACGACGAGCCGCTGCTGCGCGAGGCGCTCGCGCGCCAACTCGCGCAGGTCTGGCCGGAGCTCGAGGTCGTCGGCGAGGCGCGGAACGGGCGCGAGACGATCGCGCTCTTCGATGCGCGGAAGCCGGACGTCTGCTTTCTCGACGTCCACATGCCCGGGCTCTCGGGCATGGACGCGGCGAACCACATCGGCCGCCGCGCGCACCTGGTGTTCGTGACGGCGTATGACCATTACGCCGTGCAGGCGTTCGCGCAGGGCGCGCTCGACTACCTGCTGAAACCGGTCGAGCAGGAGCGGCTCGCGGAGACGGTGGGGCGGCTCAAGGAGCGTCTCGCGTCCGCCCGCCCGGCGGTGAACAGCGAGGCGCTGTTGCAGCAGCTGGCGGCGCAGCTCGCGGAACTGCAGGGCAACGCAGCTCCCGCGCCGCTGCGCTGGATCCGCGCGCAGGTCGGGCAGACGCTGCGGTTGATCTCGGTCGACGAGGTCGACTACATCCGCGCAGACGCCAAGTACACGCTCGTCGCCTGGCGCGGCCAGGGGGGCGAAGGGGGCGAGGCGGTCGTGCGCATCACGCTGAAGGACCTCCTCGCGCAGCTCGATCCCGATCACTTCGCGCAGGTGCATCGCTCGATCGTCGTGAACCTGCGGTCGATCAGCCACGTCACGCGGCGCGACAACGAGACGGCGGAGATCCACCTGAAGGGGCGCAAGGAAGTCCTGCCCGTCAGCCGCAACTACGTGCATCTGTTCCGGCAGATGTGAGCGGAGCGCATCGCGGCGCGCATCGCGGCTGAATCGCGAGCGCCTGCTCCCGACGCGCTCGCTGTTCGTCGCCCTGCGCGGCGACTCGACCCCGAGGAGCCGTCGTTCGTCGCACGCGCGTTGACCCCTTGCCGCGGCACCGCGCAGCATCGCCTCACACGAATGGCGAGGAGACGCATCGTCCCCGTCACGAACTCCACAACGTCTGGCGGATCAGACAAAAGGCAAGAGAAGGAGAACTCGATGTCGTTCATCACAGCATGCTTCACGCCTGACCACGTCCGGTACGACGGCGTGCGTCCGATCAACATCCTGCTCCTGAGGATTCTTTACTTCCTGATGTTCGTCTGCGTGGGGTTCGATTCCTGGACGTCGATCATCAGCCATCACGGTCCGTGGGATCACGTGAGAGCCGTGGCATTCTGCGTATGGGCTGCATACTCGACGCTCGCCTTCTTCGGAATGATCAACCCTCTGCGATGGCTGCCGATCGTGATCTTCATGATCTTCTACAAGTCGCTGTGGGTGATCATCGTCGCCTTTCCGCTCTGGCTGGTCGGCGCTCTAGCAGGCTCGCCGGCCGCGGAGATGGCCAGGATCTTCATCTGGGCCCCGTTGTGGGTACTCGTCGTGCCATGGACGTTCGTATGGAAGCGGTTGGTTCTGCCGGACAGGCCGGACGGGCTGGGTTAGGCGGGGCGTCGCGCGGCGCTTGCGGCGGACGCAGGGGGATCGTGCCGGAAGGAATCTCCTGATTCGATGGGGGAGGATGTTCGCGAGGGGAAGCGCGCCCTGATGCTCTCCATAATCATGCGTTCTTCGCGCGCGATGTAGTAGTCTCGGCCTCGTCCCGCGATCGCGCGGGACGAGAGCGATGACGCAGGAAGAGAGCGCGAATGACCACGACGCGATGACCCCGAAGCCGGGTGGGTCGACTGCGTCCGATGCCCGACCCGAGGGCGAGGTCCGCGACCGGACGCGACTGCGGACGAGCCTTCTGATCGGGCTCTGCTGCTTCGTGATCTACAACGCCAACCTGCGGTTGATCAGCGCCGGCGACACCTACCCGGCGCGCTACCTGCCGTTCGCGATCGTGCAGTACCGCACGATTTACTTCAATCCGATCGCGACGGTCGCGGCGCAGGGGAGAAGCGACAAGGCGTACTGGCTGCTGAAGCGGCCCGACGGGCGCATCATCTCGCTCTATCCCGTGATGGTGCCGCTGCTCGTCGCGCCGCTTTACGTGCCCGCGGTCGGTTACCTGCACCTGCGGGGCTGGACCGAGACGCGATTCGATTTCGTCGCGAGAGTGATGGAGAAGCTCGCGGCGTCGCTCGTTGCGGCGCTCTCCGTCTCGCTCCTCTTCCTGTTGCTGCGGCGACGCGCGAAGGCGGCGACCGCAATGCTGCTTACGCTGGCGTACGCCTTCGGCACCACGACCTGGGTCGTGAGCAGCCAGGCGCTGTGGCAACACGGGATGGCCCAGCTCCTGGTGATCGGCGCGCTGCTGCTGCTGACCGCGCGGTGCAGCGTGCCGCGCACGATTGCGGCAGGCGTGCTGTTGGGGCTCATCGCCTGCACCCGTCCGCCCGACCTCATCCTCGCTGCAGCGCTCGGGGTCTACGGCCTCATGTGGGCGGGCCGTCGCCGCGCTCCGCTGCTTGCCGCGGCCGCGGCGCTGCCGATGTTCGCGGTGCTGCTCTACAACCTGGACGCGGCCGCGAACGTCATGGGTGGCTACGGCGTGGCCGGCAAGGTGCGCTTCTTCCAGCACGACTTCCTGACCGGAGTTGCCGGGCTGCTCGTCAGCCCGACACGCGGGCTGCTCGTCTTCTCACCCTTCCTTCTTTTCCTGATTCTTGCGCGGCGGCATCTGCCGGACGATCGGCAGGAGCGTCGGCTGACGTTGGCGATGGCCGTCGCCGTCGTCCTCCAGATCGTGCTCTACGCCAAGGCCGACTGGCGGAGCGGCCTCTCCTGGGGGCCGCGCTTCATGACCGACCTGCTGCCGCTGCTGGTCTGGATGCTCGTGCCGGTCGTCGAGGCGCAGCGCCGCGTGGGACGCGCGCTCTTCGTGCTCGCGGTCGGCGTGGCGGTCGCCATCGAGGCCATCGGCGCCTTCTGCTACAGAGATTCGCTCGACCTCCCGCTCTTCGCGGCGGACCGCGGCGCGGAACTGCACGGCATGAGGGGCGCGTTCCGCTGGCGGAACGCACCCTTCGTCACGTCGCTGAAGGCGGGGCTCGCTCCGGCGGAGCTGCTGGTCGAGATGCGCGGCAGCTTCGACGCGGTCGAGACGAGAGGCCGCGCGACCTCCGAGGTCATCGCCGGCGAGGAAGCGTTCGCCGCGGGCTGGGCACTCGCCGGCGACGCGACGCCAGTTCAGGTGGCGGTGATGATCGACGACCGGCGGGTCGTTGCCACCAGCGTGTTCCTGGATCGTCCCGACGTCCGCGGCGCGCTGCACGAGACGAGCCTCGCCGGCTGGCGCATCCCGCTCGACACGGCCGGCCTCGCTCCCGGCGAGCACCACCTGACGGCCGTCGCCTGGGCCTCCGCGAACGGCGAACCACGCTATCTCGCCGTGCGCACGCTGACCGTGCGGAGCGCGCCCGGGGCGGGCGTCGCTGCGGCGCCGGCCGGAGATGGGAAGCGAGTGGCACGGGCACTGGACCTGCCCGCCGACCTAACCGAGGATTTCGGGAAGGCGGCGTCGCTGCTTCGCGCGCATCAGCAGCCGCAGGGATACTGGCTCACCGCCTTCACCAGCGGGACGCGCTTTGCCGAGCCGCGTCCGGAGATGAACACCTATCTGACCGCGATGCTCGTCGACCTGCTGGGCCCGGTGGCTGCCGGAGCCGGACTCGAAGAGAACCTGCAACGTGCGAGGACGCACCTCACGGGTCAGATCGAATCGGGCGGGCTCGTGCGCTACCACGGCCTTCCCGACGGACCCGGCATCGGAACGTTAGGCTGCGCCATCACCCCCGACACCGACGACACGGCGCTCGTGTGGCGGCTTGCGCCCGCGGAGGACCGCAGCCGGCTGACCGCGGCGCTCGCGACGATCGAGCGCTATCGCACTCCCGCGGGGCTCTATCGAACGTGGCTCGCGCCGCGCGAGACCTACCAGTGCCTCGATCCGGGCAGCGATCCGAACCCGGCGGACCTCGTCATCCAGATGCACCTGCTGCAGCTCTTCGCCGAAGCGCGGCCGGGGGCGGGCCGCGCGCTCTGTGAGGCGCTCCGCCCCGTCGCCGACGACGACCGGGTCTGGGTCTACTACCAGAAGGCGCCGCTCGTACCGATGCTGCGCCTGGCCGATCTCCGCCGCGCCGGCTGCGCGCTGGAGCTGCCGGAGTCGCGGATGCGCACGGACGTTCCGGAGCAGCAGATCTGGGTGTCGGTGGTCCGGCTGCTGAGGGACGCTACGACGCCCGGAGGCACGCCGCCCGACCCGGTGCTCGTCCGGGCGGTGCTGCGCGAGCTCGCGCGCGACGACTTCGCGCTCATCCGAACGAATCCGCCGCTCCTTTACCATAACGATGTGACCGCGACGGTCCCGCGATACTACTGGTCCGAGGATGCCGGCTACGCCCTCTGGCTGAGGCTCTATGCCGAATATGAACAGTGACGCGATCCCCGTCCCGGCGGGTAAGGCGTCCCCGCTTCGCTATCTTTCCTGTCTGCGTCCGCAGGACATCCTCGTGCTCCAGGGTTCGCCCCTGCTCGGCGCCGCGTTCGCGATCCGGCAGCCGGGGGTAGAGGACCTCGCGCCGCTTGCGTCTCTCGTGGTCGCCAACGTGCTGCTGGTGTCGCACGTTTTCATGCTGAACGACTGGTCGGGCATGACCGCCGATCTCGCCGACCCTAACAAGGCGGCCCGCGTGTTCACGGTCCGGGGAGTGGGACGGAGGGAGATGGGAGCACTGACGGCCGGCCTCCTCGTCGCGAGCCTGCTCCTCTTCGGCAGTCTCGGATGGGTAACGTTAGGCCTCGCGCTGGCGATCGCCGCGCTGAGCGCGCTCTACTCCGTGCCCAGGTTCAACTGGAAAGGCCGGCCGCTCGTCAACTCGGCGACGCACCTGGCGGGCGGTTTCGTTCACTTCCTTCTCGGCTACTCTCTCGGCAATGCCATCGATCGGCGCGGCGTCGCCATCGCCACCTTCTTCGCGCTGATCTTCGCCGCGGGCCACCTGACCCAGGAGATCCGCGACCACGAAGGTGACGCGGAGAGCGGAGTCAGGACCAACGCGGTCATCTTCGGCCCGCGCCGTGCGTTTCTCGCGAGCCTGGGCCTCTTCACCGCGGCCCACGTTCTCCTGCTCGTGCTTGCCTTGCAGGAGATGCTGCCGCGCCCGCTCGCGGCCGTGGTGCCCCTCTTCGCCGTTCAACTGTTCTGGTCGTTCCAGGCGCTGGGCAACGGCCTGACCTACGCGAGCGTCTGCCGCCTGCAGACCCGCTACCGCGTGCTCTACGCCGTGATCGGCTTGGCGATGGTTGCGGCGCTGTGGGCGAGCTCGGGGTCACACCCAATGGCCTTAGGTTAAGGGGAAGAATCCGAAGTTAGAACGTTGAACGATGAACTGGGAACCCGGAAACCCCCACCCCGCGCCTGATTCCGGGTTCAGACTTCAACTCGCGAGACAACCGAAGTAGTTCGTTCGGCAAGCGTGCGGCGACGCTGATCCCGTCTTGCCGGCTGTGACGCAAGGCCGTCACTTCTTCGCACGCGTCTCGCGCAGCATGGCAGCGTAATCGGGATCGCTCCATCCGATCTCGGCGAGGCGGGCGACGATCGGCTTCGCTTCCGCGGTCCGTCCGAGGAGCAGCAGCGCCGAGGCTCGCGTGTCGAGAAACGGAGGAGGGCTCGCCTTCAGGTCACGCGTGAGCGGCTCCATGATCGACGCGGCCTTCTCGAGCTCGTCGCGGCCGCGGGTGGCGTCTCCCGTGGCCGACAGCATCGGGCCGAGGAAGCGGTGCGTCTGTGCGAGGTCGCGCGCCCATCCGGAGTTCGACGGGTCGCTCTTCGCGAGGGCGTCGAGCGTCGAGGCGGCATCGGTCATTTCGGAGACGGCGGTCGGGCGATCGCCCGCGGCCCAGCGCGCCTGAGCGAGGAGCGTCTGGCTCACCGCGGCGTCGCGTCTCCAGGCGGAATTCGACGGGTCGCGCCTCGCCCAGTCGCGAAGGATGTCTCTCGAGCTCTCGAGGCTCGCGACGGCGCCGCGGGTGTCGCCGCTGGCGCGCCGCATACGGCCGATCACCGCCTCGCTGAACGCGAGCTCGCGCTGCCAGTTGCTGTTCGTCGGCTCGCGGCGCGTGACCTCGAACATCAGCGCCCGCTGCTGCTCGAAGTGGCGCAGCGCGTCGCCGGCGTTGCCGAGCGAACGCTCCGCCCAGCCGACGCCTTTCTCTCCGCGAAGATTCTCGCGAATGACCTTGACGGCGACGACGCGGTTGAGCGACGACTGCGTGGCTTCCCAGACCTCGCCGTAGCCGCCGAAGCCGGCGCGCCTGTGGAGGACGAAGCGGGGACGCTCACTCGCCTCGCCGGGCCCGCGATCGGGTGTGGCGACATCCCATCGAGGCAGCGTACGCATCGCGTCGCGCGGCGTCGTGCGCGGATCGTCTCGCCCGGCGAGAATGTCGGTGATGTCCGGATTGAAGGTCGCGGAGGGATCCGAGGGCAGGTCGCGCTGCGCGTCGTCAGGCATGGGCGTTCGTCCGTGATACGGGGGAGTCGGGAGGAGTCTACCGCAACCTCACTTCACGCCGTTGCGAAGGTCGGTGAAGTGCGCTGCCTTCACCTTCGTGCTCTGCGCGGTGATGGTCGCGTCGGTGTAGGAGATGGCGCCGAGGCCGATCGCGGAGCGCGCCTGGTCGAGCGCGGTGCGAAGCTCGGTGAGATGCGCGGCCTTGATCTGCGTTCCGGAGGCGAGACCGGGATCGGTGAACGACTGCGCGGAGAGGCCCGCCGCGGCGCGAATGGCGT
Organism: Thermoanaerobaculia bacterium; assembly: GCA_041671505.1. Taxonomy (GTDB): domain Bacteria; phylum Acidobacteriota; class Thermoanaerobaculia; order Gp7-AA8; family Gp7-AA8; genus JACPDH01. The sequence goes on from JBAZBK010000030.1 coordinate 35,772, forward strand.
TGACGGCGGTGCGGAGCTGCGTCACGTGGATGGCCTTGACCGTGGTGCTGGTGGTCAGCGGATCGTCGGTGAAAATGACCGTCGTCGCGGGATCGATCGCGGTGTACGACGACGCCGCGGCGCCGATCGTGGCGCGGACGCGATAGAGGTAGGTCGTGTCGGGCGTTAGGCCGGCGTTGTTGATCGTGGTGCTCGCCGTCGTGTTCCAGAGGGAGAACGCGCTGTTGTTGACGCTCCGCTGGATCTCGTACTGGGTCGCGCCGGCCGATGCAGTCCAGGCCAGTGCGACCTGCGTCGTGCTCGTCGCGGTTGCGGAAAAGCCGGTGGGAGTCGGCGGCGCGACGGGACCTGGAATCACGAGCAGGGTGATGCTCCGTTCGGGGAGCGAGAGCGACAGTGACGACGATGCCACCGTGACGTCGGCCGGGTGGGTGATGGTATTGGTCGAATCGAGCTGCCAGCGCTGCGCGTTGCCGGAGGCGGTGAAGTTCGCGAGGTTCACCGTCGCGGGAGTTGTATCGGAGAGCGCTTTGCAGACGAGCATCACGGTGAGCGCGTTGTCGGACGAACGGAGCGCGGCGAAGACCGCGACGTTGTCGGGATTCGGCCCGCTCGCGCTGACGCTCGTGTCGCCGAACTTCGAATGCGAGCCGTCGTAGTTGCGGTACATCTTGAAGGCGTTGTAGACGAACGAGCCGGTGGGCGGCACGACCCAGCGAACGGCGATGTCGACGTCTTCACGGCCGAGGATGCCGAGAATGTCGGCCTGGGCGGTGGCGCCGTTGATGTGAGTCTCGGCGCCCCAGTTGTACTCGGTGATGCCGATCTTCGTGCCGGGATAGCGAGTCGACACCCACGACTTGAGGCGCGGGATGAGCTGAACGATGCCGTCGTGAAACGTTCCGCCGATCCACGACTCGTCGACGTAGGCCGGGTCCCAGAGCGCGCGGGTGGAGCGGTTGCGAAATCCCTGCATGGTCGCCGAGACGTCGTTGGAAAACTCGCCGTTCTGCGGATAGAAGTGCGCAGTGAGGACGTCGAGGATGCGCACGCCGTGCAGGTCGTCGTAAGCCTTGGCCTGGTCGAGCATCCAGTCGTACCACTCGACGCCGCCGTGCGCGTCGCGGTCGGCGTTGTCGCCGTTCTCCATGTCGATGCCGCTCATGAAGTAACCCGACCAGCCCCACTCCTCGCCGCCGGTGATGATCGCGTTCGCGTCCTTCGACCGGATGAGCGCGCCGTACTCCTCCATCCTTCCCCACACCTCGTCGTAGGTCGCGCCGTCGGGATGGACGTCCCAGTGGTCGAAGCTCCAGAGTCCCGGCTCGTTGTCGAGGGAGTAGTAGGTCATGCCGCCGCTGGCCGCGTCGCCCCATGTGTCGATCATGTGCTGCACCCAATCGCCCTGGTGTGAGGCGGGATAGGTCGCGGCGATGTTGTTGGGGTCGGGGAGGGTGAGGATGCGCGGCCCGTCGGCATTGGGATTGCCGTCCGGACTGCGCCCGTTGCCGCAGGTGATCTCGTCGGTGATGAACGCCTCCTGGACAGGGTAAATGCTCTGCGGATACGAACAGCGCTTCACGCGGTCCTTCGGAAGCAGCGACATCAGCGGGATCGTCATGACCGGCTGCGCGCCGGCGCCGCGCGTCATGCCGATGAAGTCGTCGGCCGACTCTCCGTTCGATCCGTCGCCCGAGACGCCGTCGGGGATGTTGTAGAAGTAATAGTCCTTGCAGCGGTTCGCCGTGCTGATGGCCCAGTTGTAGCGGCTCATGGCGTTCCCGCCCCAGCGGTTGAGTGTGATGCCGAGGTCGGAGATCGCGGCGGCGTCGGCGAAGGCGGCACCGTAGATCCGCTCGTCGATCGCGTGCACGTTCGCGGTCGCGTCGACGTTGACCGTTACCGGTGTGTTCACCTCCGGCGTTGTGACGAGAGCTGCCGCCAGGAGCAGCATCGCTTCGATAGACATTGGTGTGTGCGTGATAGTGACACGGATCGGGGCGCGGGGCCAGAGAGGGAGGCGCGACTTCGCATGCCGGCAGTGCGCGGCCCGTCTCGAGGCGCGCGCTTCTGACGCTGCCGTGGCCGGGGCCGTGCTACGATCTGGCGCCAATGGCGCCATGGGCTGAGATGCCACCGCGGACCGGAGCGCGTCGTCTCGCCCGAGGCTCGATGAAGAGGGCGCTGCTCGCCTTCGTGTTCCTGCTGGCCGCATCCGCGACGGTCCTCGCCGAGCCGTCTCTTCGGTTTCGCCACTACGGCGTCGACGAAGGGCTCTCGAGCGGCTACGTGAACGCGATCGCGCGCGACCGTGCCGGCTTCATCTGGGTCGGCACCGCCTTCGGCCTCAACCGTTTCGACGGCCACCGCTTCGTGACCTATCGCCACGAGGCGTCGGACCCGAGCAGCCTCGCCCGCGACTACGTGCGGCACCTGCTGACGGATCGGAAGGGGAGGCTCTGGATCGGCACGGAGGAGGGGCTGAGCCTCTATCGCCCGGAGAGCGACGACTTCGAGAACGCGATTCCCGACCTCTACGTGCGCCAGATATGCGAGAGCACGACGGGACGCCTCTGGCTCGCGACCAATCGCGGCCTCGCCGAGTTCGATCCCGGGACGATGAAGGTCGTCGGAACGTGGCAGCACGACGAGAAGGATCCCGCCACGCTCAGCAGCGACGACGCGCTCTACGCGCTCGAAGACAGCACGGGCAGCCTCTGGGTCGGCACCAACCGCGGCGGCCTGAACCGCCTCGAGAGCGACCGGCGCTCCTTTCGTCACTACCGTGCCGACGGGAAGCCGGGGTCGATCGGCCACGACAACGTCCTCAGCCTAACCGAGGATTCGAAGGGGCGCCTCTGGGCCGGCTCCGTCGACGGGCTCGATCTGTACGACCGTGCGACCGACTCGTTCCGCGTCCTCCGCGAGGAGGCGGGATCGACGGGGGTGATCTTCGCGATCACCGAGGATATCGACGGCGGGATCTGGTTCGGCAGCTACGGAGGGCTGAACCGCTTCGACCCGGCGGGCGGAAGCTCGTGGACGTTCAAACACGACAGCGCCGAGCCGACAGGCGTCGTCGACGACCGCATCCGCTCGCTCTTCATCTCCGACGAGGGACTGCTATGGGTCGGCACGACGAACGGGCTCGACGTCCTCGATCTCTCGACGCGCCGCTTCGGTCTCGTGCGGCACCGGCCCGGCGTGCCGGAGTCGCTCGCCGACAGTTACGTCTGGTGCTTCCTGCGCGACTCGAAAGGGCGGCTCTGGTTAGGCACAAAGACCGGGCTCGAGAACTTCGACCTCCGGGCGGAGCGGAGCACCGCGCGCTACGCGCACGACGAGACGAAGCCGGGATCGCTGAGCGAGAACAGCGTCTTCGACGTGCTCGAGGATCGCGACGGGCGCATATGGGTCGCGACCGACGGCGGCGGCCTCGATCTCCTCGACGAGAAGACGGGCACGTTCACGCACTTCCGCCACGACCCCGCCGATCCTGCCTCGCTCAGCGACAACGAAGTGAGGACGCTGTTCGAGGAGAGGAGCGGCACGCTCTGGATCGGGACGGTTCGCGGTGGGCTGAATCGCCGCCGCCCCGACGGCGGGTTCGACCGGTTTCCGTACGACGCGAAGAACTCTCGCTCGATCGGCCACGCGAACGTCTACTCGATTCACGAGGACCGGGCGGGAACTCTCTGGATCGGGACGCGCGGCGGCCTCGCGCGCCTCGACCGGTCGCGCGGAGACTTCGACCGCTTTCAGAACGATCCCGCGAAGCCCGACTCGCTGAGCGACGACACGGTGTTCTCGATCCACGAGGATGCGGGCGGCGCGCTCTGGCTCGGCACGCGCGGCGGGCTCAACCGCCTCGATCCTGCCACCGGGCGCTTCCGCGCGTATCGCTCGAAGGACGGGCTGGCCGACGATACGGTCTACGCCGTGCTTGCAGGCGCTGACGGCGAGCTCTGGCTCAGCACGAACAAGGGGCTCAGCCGCTTCGATCCGAATGCGGGGACGTTCGACAACTTCGACAGACGCGACGGTCTCCAGGGGAACGAGTTCAACTCGAACGCCGCGATGCGCGACCCGTCGGGGCTTCTCTTCTTCGGCGGCACCGCCGGGTTCAACGCGTTCCTGCCGCGGGAGATCGGGAAGAACCTCCGGAAGCCGCCCGTGGCGATCACGTCGTTCCTCCTGTTCAACAAGCCGGTGCCGATCGGGAACGGCACGCCGCTCGAGAAAGCTCCGCCGGTGATGAGCGCGATCACGTTAGGCCACGCCGACTCGCTGTTCGCCTTCGAGTTTGCCGCGCTCAGTTACCGGCAACCCGAGGCGAACCGCTTCCGCTATCGGCTCGAGGGGTTCGACGACGACTGGATTTCGACGAGCGCGGGAGACCGGAAGGCCGTCTTCACGAACGTGCCTCACGGCCGCTATCGCTTCCAGGTGGTGGCGTCGAACGACGACGGCGTCTGGAACGATGAAGGTGTGGCCGTCGAGGTGACGATCCTTCCTCCCTGGTGGCTCACCTGGTGGATGAAGCTCGTCTACGTTCTCCTCGTCCTCGGGGCGCCGTTCGCGTTTTACTTCGCGCGGCTGAAAGCGTACCGGCGACGGCAGGCCGAGCTGGAAGCGCAGGTGGCCGAGCGGACCGCGGAGGTCGTCCGGCAGAAGGAAGAGATCGAGGCGAAGGCGGGCGAGCTGAAGACAGCCAACGAGAAGCTCGTCGAGTTAGGCGCATTCAAGGAAGGGATGACCGGCATGATCGTCCACGACCTGAAGAACCCGCTGAACGCGATCCTCAGCGGGCTCCAGACGCCGGAACTGTTGGTCGGTGGCGGGGCGATGCGCAGCGCGGCGCGCCAGATGCGCAACCTCGTGTCGGACATCCTCGACGTGCAGCGGTTCGACGAGGCGAGGATGCCGGTGGAGCTGCAGCCGGTCCGCCTCCGCGACATCGCGGATCGCGCGATCGAGCAGGTCTCGTTCCTCGCGCGCGGACGCCGGCTCGAGAACGAGCTGTCGACGGACACCGCGGTCGAGGTCGATCCCGAGCTGGTGGAGCGGGTTCTCGTGAACCTGCTGACGAACGCGATCAAGTTCACGACGGAGGAAGGGCGGATCGCGATCCGCGAGGCCGCGAGCGCGCCTAACGCTCCCGCTGGAACGTTCGTGCGGCTCGAGGTTGCGGACGACGGAGCGGGAATCCCGGCGGAGCGGCTCGATCACGTCTTCGACAGATTCGCGCAGGTCGAGGCCCGCGGCTCCGGCGGATCGCGCTCGACGGGGCTCGGGCTCACGTTCTGCCGTCTGGCCGTCGAGGCGCTCGGCGGACGCATCGGCGTAGAATCGAAGCTGCGGGAGGGGACGACGTTCTGGTTCACGTTGCGCAGGGCTGACCCGGCTTCCACGGGCGGTGCGCACGAGCCCGAGGGGGCTCGTGCGAGCGTGGCACTCGCGGCTGCGGCCGGGCTCACCCTGGAGGAGCGGCGGCTGCTCGCGCCGTACGCGACGGAGCTCGAGGAGATTCCGATCTACCGCGTCAGCGCGCTGAACGCCGTCCTCGCGCGTCTCGAGAGCGAGCCAGGCGCGCGCGGGCTTTCGTGGCCGGCGCGAGTCAGGGACGCCGTGTTCCTCGCGGACGAGGCGGGTTTCCGCGCGCTGCTGGAGGAGGTCCGATCGTGACCGCGGACGAGTTGCAGAAGGTTTTGATCGTCGACGACGAGGCGACGAACCTCCAGGTGATCGCCCGCGTGTTCGAGGCGATGGGGGACCCGCGCTACGAAGTCCTGCAGACGCTGTCGCCGGAGAAGGCGCTGGAGATCGCGCGCGCCGAGCAGCCCGACCTGATCATCACCGACTGGGACATGCCGGTCGTCGACGGGATCGAGCTAATCCGCAGGCTGCGCGCGGACGAGGCGACGCGCGACATCCTAGTGATCATGTGCACCGGCGTGATGACGACCTCGAAGAACCTCGAGGCGGCGCTTGCTGCTGGCGCCGTCGACTACATCCGCAAGCCGGTCGACGAGCTCGAGCTGATCGCGCGCACGCGATCGATGCTCCAGCTCTCCGTCACGCTGAAGCGCATGCGGAAGCAGAACGAGGAGCTGCGCGCGAGCCACGAGCGGATGGAGTGGATGGCGCGCACCGACATGCTCACGAAGCTCCCCAACAGGCGGGACTTCCTCGAAAAGCTCGAGCAGTCGATCGCCTCCGCGACGCGCCACCACCGGAACTTCGTCCTCGCGATGGCCGATATCGACGACTTCAAGGCGGTGAACGACCGGTACGGGCACTACGCCGGCGACACGGTGCTGGAGCAGGTCTCCGCGCTGATGCGCGACGCGGTGCGCACCGACGACTACGTCGCTCGATGGGGAGGGGAGGAGTTCATCCTCCTCTTCTCCGACACCGACCTCGAAGGGGGACGGATCATCGCGGAGAAGATCCGGCGGCTGGCGGCCGAGCGGAGCTGGGAGTTCGAGGGGAAGCCGCTGTCGGTCACGTTCACGATCGGCGTCTGCTTCTTCGACGGCAGCGGCGACATGAACGACCTCTTGCGGCGCGCAGACGAGGCCCTCTACCAGGGGAAGGCGTCAGGCCGCAACACGGTCGTCGTCAAGAGTTGAGCGCCACGAGAGAGTAGGCGTCGCGCAGCCGGGGTCAGTCCCAGTGACCTTAAGTTAAGCGGAAGAATCTGAATTTAGAACGTTGAACGATGAATGTTGAACCCGGAAATGAGTCCGCTTCGGCGTTTCCGGGTTCTCGATTCATCGTTCATCGTTCTAACTTCAGCCTTTCCGGTGCGATCTCAAGGCCATTGGGACTTCACACCCCCTGCTCCTCAGTGCTCCGCGCCTTCTTCCGTGGTCCATTGCGCGGTAAAGAAGAGGATGGCCATCGCGCCGTAGCCGATGACGAAGGGCCAGGCGGGGGCGAGCCTGATCGCCGTGTCGGCCATCGTCCACTGGTAGGAATGCATGAGACCGGTCGCGGAGAGGAGCGCGGCGACGGCACACCAGGCCGCGGCGACGCGCCAGCGGCGCTCGATCACGCCGACCACGGCTGCCGAGAGGAGCATCGAGGTGAAGAGGAACCCCTGCTCGAGCGAGAAGGCGCCGTGGATCCAGGTGTCGCTCTTGAGGAACTCGCCGACGATCGCCGGCCCGAACGGGTGATCGGGTGTGCCTAACCCGGCAGCGCGCAGGCCGTTCTTCGCGAGGAGCGCGCCCCAGGCCCCAAGGCCCGGGAGCATGCCGATGACGACGGCGGGTGCATGCGCGCGAGGCGTCGCCTGAAATGCCTGGGCACCGATCACGATGCCGATCCAGAGGACGATCGCCATCCCCGCATCGATCGGGATCGCCCATGCGATCCAGGCGAGCGTGCCGGTGAGGCAGATCACGGTGATGAACGCGCCGTTGAGCACCGAGTAGCCGATGCGCGCGCCCATCGCCTTCCAGCCGGGGTGCCCGATGTAGATCGTGGTCGGGAAGGCCGAGCCGAAGAGCGCCGCGGCGATGCTGCCGATGCCGTTGATCAGGAGCGAGGGCCTGGTCTGGTAAGCGTCGCCGGCCGCCTCCGCCGACTCGATGTTCTGCAGCGAGCCGACGACGTTGAAGATCCCCATCGCGACGATGACGGAGAGGTACGCGATGAGATGGCCGCCGCCGATCGCAGCGACGAGGTCACCGATCACGGGGACGGGGAGATGGAGCACGGGGGGCGTGGGACGCACGCCGACCGGCGCGATGCCGATTACCCAGGAGAGGATCGTGCCTAACCCGACCGCCACCATCCCGCCGGGGATCCGCCCGCGGAACCTGACGCGACCGAAGTACGTGAGGATCACGACGCCGAACGTCGTAAGGCCGACGACGGGGTGTGCGAAGGTGCGGAAGAGAAAACCGCCCGAGATGAACGCCAGCGCGATGCCGGCGAGCGTGGAGAGGAGTGCCGCGCGCGGCGTCGCCTTGCGCACGCGGTCGGCGACGAGCGCCCCGGCGATCTCGATCACGCCGGAGCAGAGCGTGGCGAGCAGCCCCGCCTGCCAGGCGATGCGCCCGGGGTCGGCGGCGCCGGCCTGAATGGCGAGCGCCTTCGCGGGCAGCATCACCAGGAAGACGTGCGCGAAGAGCGAGACGGTGTTGATGCCGTAGGGGAGCGCGCAGACGTCGCTGCGACCCGTGCGCTCGGCGAGGCGTCGCGCCTGGTACGCGTAGGCGAGGTTGCCGACGAGGATCGAGATCGCGGCGCCCGGCAGCACCCGGCCGTAGACGAGCTCGGGAGGAAAGCCGAGCACGAAGCGGCAGAGCGCGTCGATGAGGAGCAGCTGCACCAGGTTGTCGAGCGCGAGCCCGAAGAAGCCGTCGATGTCGCCGCGAACGAACCACCGCATGGCGAGGAGGATAGCCTAGATCGGAAGACGCCCCATCCCAACCTCCCGGCCAGACACCGCGCGGTTCTCCGAATTTCACGCCGCCGCCGCAGCGTCGCCACATTTGCGGAGCAGGCTCTCTGCAATGGGGCGAGATCGTCGACGACGAGGCTTGCGCGCGGCCACGGTGCTTGCGGCGCTCATCGCCGTCGTTCTTCCCGCGACGACGATCGCGCGAGGCGCATGGGAAGCGCCGCGGCGCATCGCAGAGCACCTCCCTCCGCCGCCATTGCGCACGATGCGCGAGCTCCCCGCCGAGCGTGAGCGTGAGCTTCTCGCCGTGGAAGACCCGCAATTCTTCGCGCACCTCGGTGTCGACCTGCGAACGCCGGGAGCGGGATGGACGACGATCACCCAGGCTCTCGTGAAGGTCCTCTACTTCGAGTCGTTCCGTCCCGGACCGCTTGCGAAGCTCGAGCAGACGCTCCTCGCCGTCGGGTTCGACGCGTCGGTCGGGAAGCGAGAACAGCTCGACCTGTTCTTCAATCTCGCGTACCTGGGGCGAAATGGAGCTGAGGACGTCGCCGGCTTCCCGCGCGCGTCCGTCGTCTACTTCGGCCGCGACGTGACGGAGCTCGATCGCTCGCAATATCTCGCGCTCGTAGCGATGCTCATTGCTCCGAATCGTTACTCGCTCGCGCGACACCCCGCTGAGAACGGGGAGCGCCGCGCTCGAATCGAGCGACTCCTCGAAGGGAACTGCCGGGCGACCTCGTGGCGCGACGTGGAACTGACCGCCTGCGGCGGGCCGCGTTAGGCGCGTGGAAGCGGGAAGCTCCGCCGGGCGCGCTCAGCGAGCCCGATCGTTTTGCCTCGCGTCACGATCCGCTGTCGTCTCCCGAGGGGCCGTAGATCGACGGCACCTTGCCGCCCATGGGGCGGATGTAGCTGCTTAGCTGGCCGCGGTGATGGATGAGGTCGAGGAAGAAGCCCCAGAACATATCTCCGAAGTTCGATTCGGAGAGGAGCTGGCCTCCCATCATGAACTTGACCGTCCCCTCCCAGCGGGCGTCGTCGATGGTCGGGAGCAACGCCTCGAGCGCCGAAGCGCTTCGCTCGAAGGCTGCGACGATCTCGGCGGTCGTCGCCGGGCGGGGCGTCATCTCGAAGTGGAGCTCGTTCGCCGCGTTCGTTCCGGCGAGGGAGCGGACCTCCTCGACGATCTGCCACGCGAGGTCTCCCGCCGACGTCGAGCGCTCGTGCGGCTTGTAGGCGAGTTGGTCGGACGGCAATGCCTCGAGCACGCGCACGAATGCGCGGCGGTCGGCGTTCCATCGTTTCGTGAAGAATTCTCGAGTCGTCATCGGTGCCTCCACTGGTTGGATTCGAAAAAGGATAGCGCGGATTGCCGCGAGGTCTGCGATGGGCTGACGGTCTGAAGGACGGGGGTCAGAGCTTCGGAGTTCTGCCATCCTCGTCGATCACCCCGAAAGGCATGACGATTCAACGTCTTGCGAGCAGGTTCGACTCGCGACGGCTGTTCGCGTGCCGACGAGAGTTGCGGGGTGAGTTGCCGGGATTGAGCGGAGGATCTACTACTCGTAGAACACAGGAGTCCGAAGAACACCGAAGCTCTGACCCCGTCGTCGCATCGTCCACTGACCCCGTCGTCCCCTTTTCCTCCGCCGGCGCCTGCAGGAAGGGGTAAATTGATGAGGCAGGAACCCGAAGGAGGATGCAATGCGTCCGTTCGTCTCGGTCGTGCTCGGGCTGTTCGCCCTCGCGGGCACCGGCTGTTCGTCGCTGGCCAGCTACGAGTCGATCGCCTTCGAGTCGCAGCCTCAGGGCGCCGACGTGGTGGTCCAGTGTGGTGCGACTCGTCGGACTACGGTAACTCCGGGACATGTCCTTCTCCCGCGGAAAGCGCCCGACTGTCTCGCGATGATCCACAAGGAGGGCTTCGGCGAGGAGCGCATCGTGCTGCGACGCAACGGCGGGGGCTCGGCCCTGGCGAGCACGCTCTCGATGGTCACGGCGGGTGGAGGCGTTTTCGCCACGAGCGCGCAAGGTGGCGGGATCGAAGGCGAAGTCGCCGGCGAAGCCCTGATCTCGGGGCTGGTGCCGTTCTTCGTGAACCTCGTGACGTGCAACCTGTGCGATCACGGGTTGACGGAGCTTCGGGTCGTACTGCGACCGCCCCCGATGCAAGCGTCGAATTGAGCGGGGTCGGAGCTTCGAGTACCCGATCCGCCAGTGTCCCATTCGTCACCATCACGGGACCGCCGGCGTGACCGAAATTCCCCGATGATTGGCTACCGCAGGAGCTACCGATCAAAGGCGGCTGCGAGAGCGCTGAAGGGAGTTGCCGTGAATCGATCCCGGTCCACCCGTCTGATCATGGTGTTGTTTCTGATCGTTGCTTCTCTGGCGGCGGGAGCGTTTGCGCAGAGCCCGGCTTCTCCGGCAGCCCTGACGCCGACGCCGCTCTCGCTTCCCTCCGATTCCCCTCGCTGGGAGCTGGAAGGCCAGGCGCGCGCGATCGAATACCTCGGGCGCAAGTGTCTCCTGCTCGATGGGGGAGCCGCGTCGGTGAAGGAACTGGAGATGCGCGACGGCATCATCGACGTCGATGTCGCGACGCCGGCCGCCCGCGGCTTCTTCGGCATCCAGTTTCGAATCGCGAGTGACGGCGCGAGCGGCGAGTGGGTCTATCTCCGGCCGCACAAATCGAAGGCGCCCGACGCGATGCAGTACACGCCGGTGCTCAACACCGGACTCAACTGGCAGCTTTACAACGGCCCCGGCTTCACGGGCGCGGTCGACATCCCGAAAGAGAAATGGTTCCACCTGCGCCTCGAGGTGACCGGCGCGCAGGCGAAGCTCTTCGTCGAGAACATGGACGATCCCGCGCTCGTCATGGACGACTTGAAGAGCGGAAATCAGACGGGCCAGGTGGCGCTGGCGGTCCTGACGGGCGCGACCTATTTCTCGAACTTCGAGCTGCGAACGACGGCGGCAGTGCCATGGGTGCGGCACGAGCCGCCGATGCCGCGCGGCACGCTGACGAAATGGAGTCTCTCGCCCGCATACGACGCGCTGGCGCGCGATCTGGAGCGGTCGCCGTCGCGGAAGGAGCTCGACGCGATTCCGTGGCAGGAGGTGAAGGCGGAGCCGCCGGGCCTCGTCGCCGTCAATCGCTATCGTGAGAGCCCGCACCCGAGAGTGACGTTTGCGAACGACTTCTCGAAGCGCCTCGAGCCGCAGCCGGGGATGAAGGTCGTCTACGCGCGCACGACGATCGTCGCGGAGCGCGACGAGGTCAGGAAGCTCTCGATCGGCTACAGCGACGACGTGAGCGTCTTCCTGAACGGAGGAATTCTCTACCGCGGCCGCAGCGCTCAGAACTTCCGCGACCCGGCGTTTCTCGGAATCGTGAGTCCCGAGAACGACGCGCTCTACCTTCCGTTGAAGAAGGGGCCTAACGAGCTCGTGCTCGCCGTCAGCGAGCTCGGCGGCGGGTGGGGGTTCGTCTGCAGGCTGGACGACGCGGTGAAGTGACGGGAGGGAAGCGGGACGCGGGGTCAGGCCTCGAAACTGTACTTTAGATGGAGCTCGGGGACAGATTCGAGACCTGCCCCCTATCGCCTCACTTCACGCCGTTGCGGAGCTGCTGCACGTGGACCGCTTTGACGATCGTCGGCACGGCGTCTGTGTAGGAGAGCGCGCCGAGCCCTAACGCGGCGCGCGCCTGGTCGAGGCCGGTGCGGAGCTGCGTGATGTGCGCCGCCTTGACGAGCGTCACCTGGGCCGTGATCGTCGGGTCGGTGAGACCGGCCAGCGCGACGAGTCCGCCTCGCGTGCGCATGGCGTTGATCGCCGTGCGGAGCTGGTCGATGTGATTCTTCTTCACGATCGTCGTGCCCGCGACGAGCGGCTCGTCCGCGAAGACGACGGTCGTCGCAACGTCGGGCGCGCTCAGCGGCGAGCGGTTCGAGGAGGCGTCGATCGCCTGCACGCGGTAGACATACGTTGAATTCGCGACGGCGCTGTTATCGGTGTAAGTCGTGAGCGCGGTCGTGACCGTACCTGCGAAGGCCGGGGTCCTGAGGAGCTCGTAGCTCGTGGCGCCCGATGGCGCGGTCCAGCTGACGCCGACGCTGGTCAGGCCGGTCGCCGTGGCAGTGATGACCGGCGTTCCGGGCCCGACGGCGCTGCCTGCCGAGCCGGTGTTGGTGGCGGTCACCGTGTCCTTGAACGTCACGATCTGGAAGCCGGGTGTCCGGAGGGTGAATCCCCCGGTGAAGGTATGCGTCCCCGCGTCGGCGCCGGTGAAGGTGTAGTTGGTCGGGAGCGTTGCCGCGCCGTCGGTGGAGGTGAACTGGACGGTGCCCGTGTAGCCGGTCGCCACCTGGTAGTTCTGGTCGTACACCGTGAGCGTCGCCGTCGTCGGGTCGTTGGCGCTGACCATTTGTGGCAGCGTAAGGACGACGTTCCGGGTCGGTTTCCAGCCTAACTCCACAACCTCGAAGTCATTCGCCGTCAGGCTCGCGAACGCAGGGTTCAGGACACCGTTGTCCCAGTTGGTGTCGTAGACGCCGCTGACGTACAGGTTCGAACCGTTGTCCGCGACGATGAGGCCGTATTTCTTGAATGCGCGGAAGATCTTCTGGACCTCGGACGTGTAACCCGAGAGGTCTTTGCTCGCCTTCATCCGCAGGCGCGCGCCCATCGGCAGCGCTCCCGCCGTGCTGCCGGCGACGTGCGAGGCGGGGTAGACGTAACCATTCGTGGCGTTGACGGTGACGCGAAGCGCGTGCCGGATCTCGTCGGGCCCGAAGACCTCGTCGTAGCGCACGAGCCCGGGGAGGATCGCCATTCCGGAGGCATCAGCCGAGGTCCACCCCTCGGTGCGGCGGTTGTTCGTGTTCATGTCGAAGAAGGCGCCGGAGAGCGCTTCCCAGTTCGTGCCGTTGTACCAGGCGCTGTAAAGTTCGTAGAGATGGTTGTTCGTCGTGTCGACGATGAGGATGTGGCGATCGCCGTCGGCGCGGACGTCGACGTTGCCAGGCTGTCCTCCTTCCACCCATCCCATGGTCGTGATCGCCTCGGCGGGCACCGGATAAAAGGGAATGCCGTCGCCGTCACTCTCGTCGGGAGAACCGTTGTCAGGGTCGAAGTAGACTTGGAGTTTCGTCTGCGCGCCGTCGACCTTGATGAAGGGAAAGCCAAAGACGCCGTTCACGACATCAGGGTCGTCGCCGCCAAAATCGGGATGCGCATTCTGTGCTGCGCCGCCGATGACGGCGATGTAGCTCGCCGAGTTCGTATCGACCGGCGCCGCGCTGATGTCGACGTTCCACCAGTTGTTCTGCGGGAAGAGTGGAAGCGGGACGGGGATCGCGCCTCCCTGCGTGGCTGCCTGGAGCGATGCCGACACGACCGCCATGAGGACGGCCAACAGAGTTGAGCGCATGGCGAATTATCGTCGGGTCGTTCGCCGCGCGCCAGTAGAAGTCGCTGGGCGCAGAGGGCTGCTTTCCATGTTCGGCGCTGGCGCGGCGAAAGGACGGAGCTGGAGCGTGAAGTTGCCCGGACCCCGTCGCGTAAAGCTTACAGGTTGGCGCTGTCGCGGCGGATCAGGATCCGGAAGACTCCTCGGACGGCAAGGTGGACGAGCGCATAGACGATGAGAGCCAGCACGAACGAGAGCATGAGCTTCGAGCTCCCCACCGACGGATCGGGCATGACGCGACGGAACGGGGCGAGCAGCGGAGTGGTGACCGCGCGCATGAACTGCATGAATCCAGAGCTGTCCCGCGCTCCGACGAGCTCGAGGCCGATCATCAGGCCGATGAGCCCGTACGCGACGTAGAAGGCGTAGTTGACGAACTGGTAGACGCGCTTCAAGACGCGGCCGCTGTCGAGCTCGCGTTCCGACCTGCGGAGCTCGTTCACCGACTTCGCCTTCATCTCGTGCGCGACTGACTTGACCTGCGCCTGCTCGTCGGGAGCGGTGACGTCGGTCTCGCGCTCGATCGACTTTCCGACCTTTTCGTCAACCTTGCCGCGAAGGTCGTCCCGGGCCGAGCCCTGGCGATCGTGCTCGCGGACGACGTCATCGGGTGGTGCTTCGACTGGACCGCTCATGGAGTCTCCTCTTCGTGGGGCGTTCGCTGCCGTTGCGGCCGCTTCGCTCAGTCGAGGGAGCGGCTGTTCAACACTGTAGGGTCGGGCGCATGCACGAGCCAGAGTGCTTTCCACGCACGAGCGAGAAGGTTTCGTGGGGAAACTACGCAGAAGATGCCGGGATGCGTGTGGAGTGTCCCGCGTTTCCCGATGAACGCGGAAGCTCCGCTTGCGCACTCCACATGCGCGGCGGTTGGAGGATAATCTGCGTCGCCGGCCGGACGCCGGCGACCCTGCTCGCGGGACGCGGGCTCTACGAACGGAGCGAAACATGCCTGACTACTCGTCGTTGGTGACGCGGAAGATGATCACGGTGGCATTCGCAGTACTCGCCACTCTCGCCACTGCAGTGCCGTCCCGCGCGGCGGGCAACGATCTCCCGGCCGTCAAGGCAGAGGTCGCGAAGCGCCACGACGAGGCGGTCAAGCGCCTGCGCGACTGGATCGCGCTTCCGTCGATCGCCGCGGAGAACCTCAACTCCACCGAGGGCGCCGAGTACATGGCGAAGCTGGCGCGCGAGGCGGGGTTCCAGCAGGTGACGGTGATCGCGACCGACGGGAAGCCGGGCGTCTTCGCGACGCTCGACGCCGGCGCGAAGAAGACGGTCGGCCTCTACTTCATGTACGACGTGAAGCAGTTCGACCCTGCCGAGTGGAGCTCTCCTCCGCTCGAGGCGCGCTTCGTCGACAAGCAGGGAGTCGGCAAGGTGATCATGGGTCGCGGCGCCGTCAATCAGAAGGGGCCCGAGTCGGCGCTCCTCGCTGCGATCCACGCGATTCGCGGCGCCGGCAAGACGATGCCGGTGAACCTGGTGCTCGTTGCCGAGGGCGAGGAGGAGATCGGCTCACCGCACATCGGCCAGCTCGTCCATCGCCCTGAAGTCGAGGCGGCGCTCCGCAGGACGATCGGAGTGTTCATGCCGTCGGCGTCGCAGGATCTCGACGGCGTCGTGACGGTGAGCCTCGGGGCGAAAGGCGTCGTGGAGCTCGAGCTCGTCTCGAGCGGAGAGACGTGGGGCCGCGGCCCGGCCAAGGACATCCATTCGTCGCTCAAGGCGATGGTCGACAGCCCGGCGTGGCATCTGGTCAAGGCGCTCGACACGCTCGTATCGGCCGATGGGAACACGATCACGATCGAGGGCTATCCGACGCCTCGTCCGCTCAGCGCGGAGGAGAAGGCGATGATCGCCGCCGCGTCGAAGCGCCGTAACGAGGCGCAGTCGAAGAAGCAGCTCGGCGTGCAGCACTGGATCGACGATCTCCCGTGGCTCGAGGCGAACGAGCGGCTCGAGTCACAGCCGACCGTGAACATTGAAGGGCTCGTCGGCGGCTACACCGGGCCGGGAGGCAAGACGGTCCTTCCGCACCGCGCCGTTGCGAAGATCGACCTGCGGCTCGTTCCCGACATGAAGAAGGACGACGCCGTCGCGGCGTTGAAGGCGCATCTCGCGAAGCGCGGCTTTGGCGACATCGAAGTCAACGTCACAGGCGGCTACGATCCGACGAGCACTCCCGCGACCGCGCAGGTGATCCAGGCACAGCTCGCGGTGCTCAAGCGCGCCGGCATCGATCCGATGATGTGGCCGCGCAACGCCGGCTCGTATCCCGGCTACGTCTTCACCGGCGAGCCGTTGAAGCTCGGCTCCGCGCACTTCGGCCTCGGCCACGGAAGCGGCGCCCACGCGCCCGACGAGTACTACGTGATCGAGTCGGCGAACCCAGGCATCCAGGGTTACGACGGCGCCGTGATGTCGTTCGTGGAGTATCTGTACGAGTTGGGGAAGTAGGTAAGGCAGGTCAGAGGTCAAAGGTCATAGGTCAAAGCAGGCAACGTGACGTGGAACGGGCGAACCAAGCGGGTCGCCCGTTCCTTTTTCGCCGCGCGCGGCGGAACTGCTACCATCTCTTCGCGCTCGTGCTTCCTGGTCCCTGCTTTCCCTAACATCGTCCACGACCGCGTTCGGGTGTCGCATGAAACGAGAACGTGCCCTTCTGGCCATCGGCTCGCTGCTGACGGCCTTCATGGCGCTGAGCTCTGCCGCGCAGACGGAGGAGACTCCCCCGGCGCGGCCGCGAATCGGGTTGGTGCTGAGCGGAGGCGCGGCACTCGGCAGCGCTCACGTCGGCGTCCTCAAGGTGCTCGAGGAAATGCGGATTCCGGTCGACTACGTCGCCGGCACGAGCATGGGGGCGATCGTCGGCGGTCTCTATGCATCGGGCGTTTCTCCCGCTGAGCTGGAGCAGATTCTTGCGACGACCGACTGGCGGAATCTTCTCGACGACAGGCCGCCGCGGCGGCATCTGCCTTACCGGAGGAAGGTTGACGACCAGCTCTACCTCACGCGCTTCGAGCTGGGATTCAATGGCGGCTCGTTTCAGGTGCCACCGGGCCTCGTGAGCGGCCAGAATCTCGGATTCGGACTCCAGCTGCTGGCGCTCCGGGCGGCCGGGATCGACGATTTCGACAAGCTGCCGATTCCGTTCCGTGCGGCGGCGACCGATCTCGAGACGGGAGAGCTGGTGGTGCTGCGCGGAGGAGATCTGGGACATGCGATGCGCGCGAGCATGTCGCTTCCAGGGATCTTCTCGCCGATTGTGATCGACGGGCGCACGCTCGTCGACGGCGGGCTGGCGCGCAACCTGCCGGTCGACCTTGCCCTGGAGATGGGCGCGGAGGTGATCATCGCGGTCGATGTCAGCAGCGAGCCCGCGGAGGAGAAGAAGAAGCTCTGGTCGATCAGCAGCGTGACGGGGCAGGTCATCGGGTTTCAGGTGGCGAACAACGTTCGCGATCAGCTCAAGCTGGCGAATGTGGTGATCAAGCCGCAGCTCGGAGGGTTCGGGTCGTCTCAGTTCGAGCGAGGTGTCGAGATGATTCCGTTCGGAGAGGCGGCGGCGCGCAGTGTCGCCGAGGAGCTGGGCAAGTACTCGATTCCCGAGGAGGAGTTCCAGGCTCGCCTCGAGCGACTCCGGCTCATCAGGGACTTTTCGGACGCGAAGGTGAGCTCGGTCGAGCTCACGCAGAGCTCGACGGCCGATGCGAAGTTCGTGATGCGCCAGGTGAAGACGCGTCCCGGCGACCCGCTGGAGCTCCAGGCGATTCGAGAGGATCTGGAGCGCCTTTACGAGACTGGCGACTACGAGCGGATCGACTTCCGCCTCAGGCAGGTCGACCGCGATTTCGAGCTTTACATCGAGGCGATCGACAAGCCGTGGGGGCCTAACTATCTCCGTTTCGGGCTCAACGTCTTCGCCGACCTCGAGGGTGAGAGCTCGTTCGACGTGCTGGCCGACTACACGATGACGCGGCTCAATCGAAGGCGTGGGGAGTTGAAGATCCAGGCGCAGCTCGGCGAGCATCCGGCGGTCACGGCGGAGCTCTACCAGCCGTTCTCACTCCGCCAGACCTGGTTCGCGGCAGTGAAGGCGCGCCAGTGGACGACGACCGAGTATCTGCCGGTGCCCGTTGCCGCGGGCGCGGTCGCTCCGTACCGGACCGGCACCGTAGAGATCGAGGCGGACCTTGGGCTTCAGCTGAGCCGCTACGCGGAGCTCAGGCTCGGCATCGCGCGCGGAAGCGCGGCCGCCGAGGCGCGTAGCGACGACGGCGCCGGGCCTCCGACCGGGCTTCCTCACGAAATCGAATCGGAGCTCGGAGGCATTCACTTCTCGGCCGTCGTCGACCAGTTCGACAACATGAATTTTCCCCGCGAGGGGTATTTCGTCGTGGCTGACTACCTCGATTCGCGTGAGGAACTCGGCGCCGACGTGGAGTATCAGCACCTGATCGGATTCGTCGGGCTGGCCGGGACCCGGGGGCGGCACACTCTGTTAGGCCTCTCGAACGTCTTCAGCGCGCTCGATTCCGAGCATCCCGAGGTTTTCGCACTGGGCGGCCTGTTCAAGATCTCCGGGGTGCCGGGGGCCAGCATCACGGGACACTACGGGGGATACGCCACGGCGCTCTACCTCTACCGGCTCACCGATCTGCCGATCGGTCTCGGCGACGGCATCTACGTTGGCGGCTCGCTCGAGGCGGGCAATCTGTGGGATACGAAGGCCGACGTGAGCCTCAATGACCTCCGGTACTCGGGCACCCTGACCCTCGGGGCGGATACGATGTTCGGTCCCGCGTACTTCGCAGTCGGCTTTTCGGAAGGCGGAGAGCGGGCTCTCTACCTCTTCATCGGGCGAACGTTCTGATGGACGGGTGCGTGGCCGTCGCCGCTGATCGCAATGAGCTGCTCACACGCCAACTCGCGAGAACGTGCGGGAACGCCGGAGCCGGCCTAACATGAAGCGGCGACGCACGGTAGACGCAGGAGACGTCAGTCGTCGTCCTCTGCGCGTCCGCCTCCCGGGCCTCGTCCCCCTTCCTTGATCGTGTCGTCCTCGTTCCCGGACGGATGGCACCTGCGGCACTTCTCCAGGTTGGTGATTCCCTCTTCGCGGTGCTCGCGCTGCATGAGCTCGAGCGCGTGCTCGTGGCAACCGGTGCAGCTGTACTCCTTGAGGCTCGTGCCTGGCGCGTGACAATCTGCGCAGCGCGCCGGGTGTTTGCGATCGAAGCGGAACGAGAGGTCGTGATTCCAGGTCGCCGGTTTCCAGCCCTTCGTCGCATGGCACTGGCTGCATTGGGATGGGACCGCGGCGTGGAGCGCGTCCGCGGGACGCTGCCCGACGTGACACGCAGCGCAATCGGCGGCGATGGGTGCGGGGAGGAGCTCGTGCGAGAAACGCCGGGTAGCGTCCGGTCCGAGCCGGCTGCCGTGCTCGGTGTGGCATGGAGCGCACTCCGGGAACGCCGCCTGGTGGATCTTCTGCGCCAGCGGTTTCGCTTTCGGGAGGGGCTCCCCCTTCACCGTGCGCAGTCCGATCTCGCCCGGCTGATGGCATCCAGAGCATTTGTCCGCGGGAGCGCCCGCGAGAAGCGTGTGGCAGGAGAAGCAGTCGTTCTTCTGCGCGAGGTGCCCTGCGCGCAGCGTTCCCGGTGTCAGCGCGTAGTACGGCGCGAGGAACATCACGATCGTGCCAAGGCAGAGAGTAACGGCGAGAGCGATGCGCGTGCCCTTCATCTCACCACCTCCAGAAGAGCAGCGTAACCGTGACGTGAAGCAGCGAGAGCGCGAGGAACACCATCGTGAGAGGCATGTGGACCTTCCGCCATTCCTTCATGGTGTTGACGAGCAGGGAATGCGCCAGGAGCTCCTTCTCGATCTCCTCCGCCGAGAGTCCTTTGAGCTTCAACTCCTCTTCCCGGCCCCGAAGACTCGCCCGGGCATCCTCGAGGAGCAGTTTTCCGGTGAGGCCGCTCGCGACGACGACGAGCATCGCTAGTACTGCAAGCCAGGGGATCAGCGAGTAGAAGTGGACGCCTCCGTGGACGAGCAGCACGAGCGCCCCGATCCAGCCGAGCGTCTCGTGGCTCCGGAGAAGAAACTTCGGTGAGCCGACCTTGATCAGCTTTCGCTTTCGGAGCGAGTAGACGAACGAGATGAGCAGGAGCGCGGTTCCGACGATTCCGCAATAGCGACCCACCCACGCGAGCTGCAGTGTGTGGAGAGCGTAGTCGACGAGGACCGCGGAGGCGAGCAGTGCTGGCCTGCTCCCCGAAAACCGATCCAGATGATATGAGAGTCTGAACGCCCCGGACAGGGGCTGGAGGGCTCGTCGTGAAGAAGAAAAAGCACACCCCGGAAGAGATCGTGAAGAAGCTCCGGCAG
>JBAZBK010000031.1:0-51265 GCA_041671505.1 Thermoanaerobaculia bacterium
ACCAAAGGCATCAGCAAAGGGAATGGCAACAGCAACGGCGGCCGAGCGTGCTGCCTAATGTCAACCGACTCTCATTCGCGCTGGTACGAAAACCGGGGGCAGGTCAGGGCAGGCAGACAACGTTGCCAATGCCGCGTTGCAGTACTTCCAGCCCGAGTGGGGAACGATGTTCCGCGTGCTCGGCTCGTACAGCGGCGAGAGACTCTCCGAGGTCGGCGCGTATGGCCTTCCAGACACCTACGAGTCGTCCTTCACGTCACTCGACTTCGTCATCACGCAGAGCCTTCACCATTTCGCGCGAGGAGTCGAGCTCAAGCTCGCCGGCGTAAACCTGCTCGACGAGAAGCGTGAGTACTTTCAGGGAGGCGAATTGCAGCGGCTTTACGAGCCGGGGCGAAAGATCTCCCTGAGCATCAGCTACACACCGTTCTGAAGCACCAAACCAATGAGGAGGAGTTTAGAACATGCGAAGGATCCTGATGATCGCAGCCATCGGCCTGCTCAGCGTGCAAGCGCTGGCGTTGCCGCAAGAAGGCGCCAACCCGCGTGAGCGCGAATGGGTACGGCGCGCGCCGCTCTCCGCGAATCTGCTCGAGAAAGCGCTCGCCGAGGCAAACAGCCTCGAAGCGACCGGACATCGTCCGATCGTGCTCACGGAAACGAACTACTACGCTCTGCTTCCGGGCGAGCCGCTCGAGCTTCGCGTCACGGTCGATCCGAACGGTTTCGGCGCGCCTGTCACGATGTACCTGTATCGCGAGAATCGCACGACCGGCGAGCGCCGTTACTATCAGGCTTCGGGAACCGAGCTGGCGGCGGGTGTTCAGTCGGATCTCTTCGGCTCCGCCGAAGGGGGACCGGTCCCCGTTTTCGTGCCGAAGCTGAGCGATTTCGTGCTCTTCGGCTCGGCCGCGGGCGGGCAGCTGAACTTCGGGTCGGCGGGAACGCTCGGCCCGGCGATCACCGTGCCGAGCGGCCAGCCTGGGCTGCATCAGTTCGTCTTCGAGCTGCGCGACGTGGTCGGCAAGCGCATCGTCTCGCGCTCGAACGCGATGTACTCCTACGTGACCGCGTCGGAAAGCGTCACGGGCACGCTCAGCGGTTCGAAGCACTGGACCGCCGACACGCGCTACGTTCTTCATGACTACGTCGGCGTTCCCTCGGGTATTACTCTGACGATCGATCCCGGAACAGTGATCTACGGTGGAGACGGTCGAGCGACGCTCTTCATCCAGCGTGGCGCCAAGATCATCGCCGACGGGACCGCGCGACGCCCGATCACCTTCACCTCGGCGCAGCGAACCGGCCTTCGCGCGCAGAAGGACTGGGGCTCCCTCGTTCTGCTCGGCAAGGCGCCGATCAACGTGGCGGGCGGTCAGGCATTCCTCGAGGGGCTTCCCAGCTCGCCGGAGTACGCGTTCGGCGGAACTGATCCAGCGGATTCCAGCGGCATCGTTCGCTATGTGCGGCTGGAGTTCGGCGGCTTCGAGATCGCCACGGCCCAGGAAATCAACGGCCTTACACTCGGCGGAGTCGGCAACGGAACGATCATCGATCACGTCGAAGTCCTCCACAACAAGGATGATGCATTCGAGTTCTTCGGCGGCACGGTCAACGCGAGCCACCTGCTCGGCGTGGCGTTCGCAGACGACGGCCTCGACTTTGACTTCGGGTTCTCCGGCAGCGTGCAGTTTGCGGCGATGATCAAGCGTGCGGAGAACGACGAATCCGATTCCAACATCTACACCGAGTCGGACAACAACGCCACGGGCGGCTCGGAGACCCCGTTGACGAACCCGCAGGTCTACAACGTCACATCCGTCCGCGTTCCGAGCAACACGGGCAACTACGGCGGGGTTATCCGCCGCAATTCCGCAGGCAAGCATTACAACGCCGTCGTCCGGGGAAGCAAGAACGCACCGATGAACGTGCGTGATGCGTCGACGAACAACAACGCGAACAGTGGCGCGCTGGTACTCGACTACTCGATTCTCTTCGGAGACTTCAGCGACGCGGCGTTCCCGAGCCGCACCGACGGCGAGCAGTCGCGCACCTTCGTCTTCACGACCAACAAGCACAATCGCAACACTGATCCGAAGCTCGCCATCGGCACGCCAAGCCTTCTCAAGACGCTCATGCCCGACCTCACGCCGCTGAGCGACTCGCCGGCTCTGGATGCCGATTTCGTCGCGGTTCCGCCCGATAACGGCTTCCTCAAGGCGGTCGACTATCAGGGTGCCGTGGCACCGGGGAACAATTGGATTCTCTCCGGTTGGGCGACGTTCTCCGACAATTGATCGAGACGATGAAGGAGAAGAAAGAAATGAAACGACTTGGATTGATACTGCTTCTTCTCGCGCTCGTGCCAGCGGCACACGCGCAGTCGTACAGCGCTCAGCTCACTGGCGCTGCGGAGGTTCCGGGCCCTGGTGACACGGACGGAACCGGATTCGCGGTCGTGACGATCAACGGAACGACGCTCACTTACGTCGTCTGGTCGCAGAACATCGGCACGCCGACGGCGGCGGGAATCTACACCGGTGCTGCCGGCGCGAGCGGAGCGGTGGCGGTACCCTTCACCGTCTCCACTCTCGGCAGCGGCACGACGACGATCACGCAGCAGCTCGCGAACGAGATCAACGCGAATCCCTCCGGCTACTACGTGAACCTTCAGAACGCGGAGTTCGCCAGCGGCGCGATCCGTGGTCAGCTCACGAAGGGAACCGGTGACGGAGTCCGCACCGGATATCTTCCGGTCATCGGCAAGGTCAAGGGTGCCGCGGGCACGAACTTCGTGACCGACCTGAGCATTCTGAACAGCGGAGGAGCCGTTGGGAACGTTACGATCGACTTCTTCGCGCAGAGCGCAGCGGGCCAAGCAGCTCCGACGACGACCAAAACGGTTCAGGTTGCGCCGGGCGAGCAGAAGGTACTCGTCGACGTGATGCAGGGAACGCTTGCGGTCGCCGACGGGCTAGGCGCGGTGAAGATCACCGCGGATCAGAACGTGCTCGTGAACGGACGCGTCATCAACGACCTCCGCGCCGAGGCGAAGGGGACGGCCGGCTTCGCGTTCGAAGCCGAGGAGTCGGGCGCGACCAGCGGTACGATGTCGTTCCTCGCTCAGGACGCGGACTTCCGCACCAACATCGGCTACTTCAATCCGAGCTCGACGCCGGTTACCGCGACGTTCGTCGCCCGCCGCACGAGCAACGGTGCCGTCCTCGGCTCCAACAGCGTCACGATCCCGGGTTACTCGATGGTGCAGCAGGCTGCGTTCGCGCTCATCGCGTCCGTGCCCGAGGCCGATCGCGCGCAGAGCAACTTCTACGTGACCTGGACTTCCACCGCGCCGCTCTTCGTCTACGGCGCCGTGACCGACAACAAGACCGGCGACGCGGTTCTGAACCGCTGATCCTTCCGTCACACTGCAATCTGTCGAAGAGGGCGCCTGCGGGCGCCCTCTTCGTGTCTCGCTAAGGCTCGCCGCAGGTGCACTGCTTCTGATGCGAAATTACGCCGATTGCACATGCTGAGATCTCGCGACGGGCGGTTGTCGTGCGATGATCGGGATCGTGCAAGTCGACGAGGGCGCCGGCACCGTCCACCTCGTCTTTCGGCCCTCCGGCCGGGCGCGATTCATCGCTATCGCGTTTCTCGCGTTCTGGCTGTGTGGATGGCGCGCGGGCGAGTGGTTCGCACTGCGACTGATCGTCTGCTCGCTGCATGACAAGGAGGGAAATCAGCTTGCGCGTCTCCTCGGGCATCCGGCGGGTTGGCTGGTGGCCGGGCTCGTGCTGCTCTGGTTCGTCTTCTGGACGATCGGCGGGCTCGGCGCGGGCTACGAGCTTCTGCGGATGCTCGCGGGCAGGGATGCGCTGACCGTCGCGCAGGATGAATACGTCGTCTGGCGCGGAGTCGGCCCGTTAGGCGTCGAGCGGCGATTCTGGCGAGACGAAGTGCGCGATCTCTACGTTTCGCGCGGTTCGCACTCGCTGATCATCGAGGCGGGAGGCGGCCGGCACGTGGTGACCAGCGCGGTGCGTCCCGAGGAACGCGCCGCGCTCGAGGCGCGCTTCGTCCTTCCTCCCTCGGCGACGCTTCCCGTTCGCTGTAAAGAGTTGCCCGAGACGGCGGGCGTCGTCTGCATCGAGCAACGCGCGGTCGACCTCGACGGCGAGTCGATGAACCTTCGAGCGGTCGACGCTCCCGCGAAAACGCCGCGCGCGGGGTGGATGCTCCTCCGTCGGCGGGACGGAAATCTGCGCTCCGCGTTCCACGACCATCTGAATGGTCGCCCGACCGGTTTTACTCACGAGGCAGGGAGGTCGCAGCGGCTCCTCGTCGTGGCCCTTCGGCGGCGCTGACCTTACGCTGGATGCGATGCCAGGGACGATTACTCCGCGGTGCGGTGACGAGCGGACCACACCATCGAGTGTCGAGCCGTCGAGCCAGCCCGCCCAGATAGAATTGCCGCCTCGACCTCTCGGTCTCCGCCGAGAATCGATACACCCACGTCTCGGCACTCGCCGTCACCGCGAGGCGCGCGGAAAACGCGCGCGGTGTACGCTAGTCGAAGGCGTTCCGGTCGCACAGCCTGTCGGACGCCTGCAATCCTGTCAGGCTAACTCGACCCATATACTTTCGGGGCAGTTGAGCCCGAGCGTCTTCTTCACGCTCTTCACCAGCGCCTGCTCGAGCTCCGGATCCGAAACGAGGTGGTCCTCGGTGAACCGGAGAGTTTCGATGCCGTTTCGCTTGAGCAATGAAGTGTCGACTCGCACGAAGACCCTGTAGATGTCGAGCTGGCCCGCCTCGCGACTTCCGGCCTGCGTTTCGATGAGATTCATGAGCGCGCGAAGGCTGAGCCGACGGGATGCGGGCATGGGTCGATTCTCCTTGATGACGTCATCGGGCGGAGGAAGAGGTTTGAATCCGAAGCGCGGCGTGACCGGGCGCGCGAGACTGCCGGATGCCGGCACCGGAACAGCCTGCGGCGAGGGGCGCGGGGCGGGCTCAGGTGGCGCGACGACCATAGGTTCAGCGAGCGGAGCGGCGGTCGGCACCGGCCTCAACGGCGAAGGCTCAGAGAAAGCCAGCGCAATCTTCGCCCGAGCTTCCGATTCGTTAGGCGGCGAGGCGACCACGGGAGACTCCGGTCGCTGCGCCACTCCGATCAGGAACTCGCGCAGAGTCCTCTCGTCGCGCTCGCCGGCCGAGGCCAGCGCGCGAACGTACTCGGTCGCATCGATCTCTCGCTCGTCGACGAGCCCGAGGCTCGCCAGGCGCGTGAGCGCCTCGTCACGCTCGGCCGGGTCGGCACGCAGCTGCCGCCCGAGCTCCGCGGCAGAGTGCGTTCCGTTGACCGCGAAGTAGAGCGCCCATTCGAGCGCCCTGAGCTTGAGTCCGTCGGGAAGCGCGCGCGGCTCTCTGATGCGCCGGTATACCGCCTGCGGGAGCACCACTTTCCGGCTCACGCCGCCTCCTGCGCCGCTCGAAGCCCGACGACGAGCAGCGACTGCCGTCCCCGCCAGTTGATCGGCATGACGAACGTCGACTCGGGCATTTCGAGCGTCTGCGCTTCGTCCTTCGTCAGCGAACGCGGAACCGAGATCTGCCAGTTACCGCCGAAGGCCTTGCTGGCATTGCCCGATAGGACGTTCGAGAACTCCTGGCACATGTCCTTCAGGTGCGCGGGCGTATCGCGATGCTCTCCGTTGATCAGCAGCACGTCCTTGAGCATCTCGCTCGGCGACGTCAGGTAGATGCAGCCCTGGTACTCGCCGTCGATTCCAATGAGGCTTGTGTAGTCGAGCAGCTCGGGATCACCGAAATGCATGTGCGGCTCACCGAGCAGTGGTTGCTCGTCGGCCGGAGCCAGCTTGGCAAAGTAGTCGAGGGTGATCCTCTTGAAGAGCTTGAACTGTTCGACGTTCATTCACTGTCCTCCTCACGCGGAGCCGCTCCGTCCCGCCTCTTGTGGTCTTCGCGCAATGTCCAGCGCATCAGCAGCGTCGTCAGACTCGTGGCGATTCCCCGTTCTGCGTCGCACCTGTCGACGATGCGAAAGGCGTGGTCCGGCATCGAGAGCAGCGCGAACAGCGCATCTTCTCCGTCGGTGCCGTCCAAGCGCGCCTGGATCAACTGCCCAGCGCGAAGGTAGACCTCTCCCACACGCCCGCCGTGAGAGACGATGACCGTGCAGGTCTTCTTCTCGAGCTCCACGATCTGCAGGAACGTCTGCAGCGAGATTCCCCGCACGACACTCTCGCCCTGGCGGCGGATCGCGCGGTCGACTCTGCTGACGAGAAAGTCGATGTCGGGCGGCTTCGCGATGTACTCCGCCGCATCGAGGCCGCGAATCTCCTCGGGATCGCGGGACGTCATGACGAAGATCGAGATCTCCGGGTAACGCTGCCCCGCCTCGTGAACGAAAGCCTTCCCGACGACGACCGAGCGGTCGAAGACGACCTCCGTGACGATGGCGTCGAACTTCGGGTAGATCGCGAGAACCTCGAGAGCTTCCGCGGGGTGATGCGTGGAGATGACGCTCCACTCGGGCCGTGACAGCGACAGGCCCGACTCGATCATGTCGAGCAGGAACTCGTCCTGATCGACGAAGAGCACGTTTCCCTTTCGCGGCGTTTTCGCAGCACGGCCGGCAGACTCCCGATCGAGTCGTTCCTCGCTCATCGCTTCGTCTCCACCGAGAGTCGGGCCGAGTGCAAGGTTGTGCATGGCGTCACGTCCTTCAGTCCTGGGTCGCCGCATGCTGCGCGAGCTGGTCGAGCGCTTCGGAGATCTCGCGCTGTGTGAACGGCTTGGTCAGAAATCCGCACGCCCCGAGCGCGATGGCTTCCATCGCCGTGCGGTGGCTGTTGAGCGCCGAGATGACGAGGATCGAGGTCTTTGGCGCGAGCTCGCGAATCTTCCGTATCGCGCCGAGGCCGTCGAGCCGCGGCAGCGTCAGGTCCATCGTCACGAGCTCGGGGCGCTCACGGTTGAAGATCGACACTGCCTCCTCACCATCCTCGGCGCGAAAGACCTCTGCGATCGTTCCGTCGTTGACCGAGCGCTGGATCGCGTCGCGCACGACGAGTGAGTCATCGACGATCAGCAGTCTCATGAGTGTGCCTCCGGTTCAAGCGGCAGGACGATCTGAAACGTGCAGTATGTTCCCGGCTCGCTGTGCACGAAGATCACTCCGCCGAGGGCCTCCACTCTGTCTCTCACGAGATCGAGCCCCACGCCGCGTCCCGCATCGCCCGTCGTCGTGACGGCCGTGGAGAAGCCAGGCTGGAAGATCATCTGTGCCGCCTGTTCGTCGTCGAGCTCCGCGGTGCCCGACAGCGCCTCCGCTCTATCGCGGATCCGTCCGAGATCGAGCCCACGCCCGTCGTCCTGAAATAGGAGCTCGATCTGCTCCTCCTCCTCGTGCCGCCGAAGCGCGAACTGCAGGATCGCCGGAACGGGCTTACCAGCACGGCGGCGCTCGAGCTCGGTCTCCACTCCGTGAACCATCGAGTTACGCGCGAGCTGAATCAGTGCTTCACGCACCACCGCGGAATAGGCGTCGGGGAGATCGGCAGGTTTCCATCGGGCGACGAAGCGCGCAGGCTTGCCGAGGCGCGACGAGAGCTCGGCGATCAACGACTCGATCGACGAGACGACGTCGGGCGTTCGGACAGGCGGCGGATCGTTCGTCTTTCTCGGAACGAGTGTCGAAAGGCGCACGATGAGGTCCTTCGCCTCCGCGCCGAGGATGCGGAGCGACTCGATCCATGGATCGAGCGGCTCGAGTCCGCGCGCCTCCCCGTCGAGGCCGTCGCGGAGCGCTGTCGCGACATCCTCGGAGCGATGCAGCGTCTGCGCGAAACTCCGCAGACCGATCACTCCAGCTTCTCCTTTGAGGCTGTGGAGGATTCTGAAAATCGCGTCGATGGTGTTCCGGACTGGGGCGCCGTCGCCCCGCGAGCGGAGGCGGCCTATCCGGGTCTGCTCCGCGAGGAAGCGCGTCAGGTAGTCAGTCAGCTCGTTCGGGTCGACCTGCATCATCTCCATCGCGAGCTCGACGCGCCGCCCCGCCAGCCGCTCCTGCTCCTCGAGCTCCGACGCGAGCTCGACCTCACGCGTCTGGTCTTCGAGACGGACGAGAACCCGGCGGATCGCCTTGCCTTCGGTCGACCTCTTGAACGCGAAGCCGAGATGCTGCTTGGGCCGGCCCTCGCGCCTGGACACGTGAACCGACTTGAGCGGATTGATGTCGCCGATGAGTCTCTCGATCACATTCGGGTTGAAGAGAGTCTCGAGATAGCCGTGAGCGAGGCCTGCATGCTCGCCGCCCAGCACCTCGCCGAGAAGCTCGGGCAGACTCCGGCCGGCAATCGCGGAGCGGCCCAGAATCGTCTCGACCGAACGCGAATATTCGGATGCGATCCTGTGGTCGCGATCGACCAGGAGGAATCCTTCCTGGACCGTCGCGAGGATCTCCTCCATCTGCTGGTTCCGCATCGCGGAGATGCGCGAATCTGCTCTCAGCAGGTCGGTGAAATCGACGAGCCGGACCTCGCCCGACCCGTTCGTCGTGACGAGAACCGGTTCGTAGAGCATCGACTCGTCCCGCTGAAGCGACCGACGAACCGCCTCCTGAACCGGCATGCTCGCGTCGAGGACCATCGCCTCGCCTCGAAGCAATTCACCGAGGAGGAATCCGACCTCGCGCGGGCGGAACACTTCCCGGCCGAAGGGACGGCTCAGAAGCTGCTGGAACTGCGCTCGTGAGATCGCGCCGAGAACGCCCCTCGTGTCGAAGACGACGACGCCCGGCAGTTTGTCGCTGCCGCGGAGCGCGTCGTCGACTTCGCTTCCGCGCGCCGTGATCGGCAGACGCGCGTCCCACGCCGGCAGCTCGGCCAGCGTCGACTGTGGCGTCAGGGATTGAAGATAGGCCTCACCGGACATGTCGAGTCAGAATGCGCCGCGCGCCCCCGCCCCCCGCCGGACCCGGCCCGCTCCCGCGGCCCGCCTCCGGCCTGAATACTCGCCCGCCGTTCACACGTCGCGTCGGCTTCGCATTCTATGAAGTGGTCAGCGGGGCCAGCCCCAAGGCGGACTGGAGAGAATGCGAAGATTCTGTGAAGGATCACGCGCGCGGTCGTGCGATGCGACCCGATTGCGAAGGAGATCCCGAAGGCGCACGACACCGTTCGGACACCACGGCACACCGTGCCGCCGCCACACTATCCGTAGCGTCCTTCGATGTATTCGGCGGTCTTCGGGTTCTTCGGGTTGAGGAAGAGGTCGCCCGTGCGGGTATGCTCGATGAGCTCGCCGAGGAGCATGAAGATGCATTCGTCGCTCGCGCGGCGCGCCTGCGCCATGTTGTGCGTGACGATGACGATCGTGTAACGGCCCTTGAGCGCGAACATCAGCTCCTCGATCCCGCGCGTCCCCTCGACGTCGAGCGCCGAGCAGGGCTCGTCCATCAGGATGATGTCGGGCTTGAGCGGCAGGAGCCGCGCGATACAGAGCTTCTGCTGCTGCTCGAGCTGAAGCCCGACGGCACGGTCGTGAAGCCGGTCCTTGAGATCCTTCCAGAGACCCACTTCCGTGAGCGCCTTTTCGACCGCAGTGTCGAGCTCGGACTTCGGAGGCTTTCCGTCGGTCTCATGAATTCGGAGACCGAACACGACGTTCTCGTAGACGGAGATCGGCAGCGGGTTAGGCCGCTGAAAGACCATGCCGACCGACTTCCGCAGTTCGATGAGGGAGATGTCGGGGTCGTAGATGTTCTTCCCGAGCAACTCGATCGTGCCGCTCGTGCGAACGTTGCCGTAGCGCTCGTTGACGCGATTGAAGCAGCGAAGAAGCGTCGTCTTCCCGCATCCCGAGGGGCCGATCAGCGAGGTGATGATCCCGTCCTTGATGCTGACGTTGATGTCGCGCAGCGCCTGGAACGACCCGTACCAGAGGTCGAGCGCGCGCGTGGCGATGGCGATCTCGTGCGCGTCGCTCATCCGAAGATCCCGTGCACGTAGTCGTAGGTGCGCCGGTCCGCCGGCGTGTCTGAGAAGACGACCTCGGTGGCGCCGAGCTCGATGATCTCGCCCTTCCACATGAACATCGTCCGTTTCGCGAGCCGCCGCGCCTGCTGCACGAGGTTCGTCACGAGCACGATCGAGATCTCGCGGCTCAGCTCCTTGAGCACGTCCTCGATCCGCATCGTCGTCACCGGGTCGATCGCGATCGAGAACTCGTCGAGACAGAGGACGTCGGGCTGATGCGAAAGTGCGCGCGCGATCGTGAGCCGCTGTTGCTGGCCTCCCGAGAGCGCCGTCCCGAGACTGTTCAGGCGGTCTTTGACCTCGTCCCAGAGCGCGGCCTGGCGAAGACAGCGCTCGACCAGCCCGTCGAGCTCGTGTCTGTCGTGCATCCCGGCGCAGCGCGGGGCGAACGCGACGTTGTCGTAGATCGAGAGCGGCAGGCCGACGGGAAGGGGCGCCACCATTCCGATCTTCCGTCTGAGCGCGAAGACGTCACGCGTCTTGCGCACATCCTCGCCCTCGAACAGCAGCGTTCCCGTCATGGTGGCGTCGGCGACGAAGTCGATCGTCCGGTTCAGGCAGCGGAGCAGCGACGTCTTGCCCGACTGAGCAGGGCCGATGATCGCGAAGATCTCGTTCTGGCGAACGTCGAACGAGATGCCATGGATCACCTCGCGCGTGCCATAGGCGAGGCGCAGGTCCGTGACGACGATCGTCGTGTCGCTCTGCACGCTCATCACCACTTCTTCCTGTTGCGAAGCCAGACGCGGAGCCCGATCGCGCTCATGTTCACGAGAAGCACCGTTCCGAGAAGGACGACCGCCGTTGCGAACGGAATCGACTCCTTGACGTTAGGCACCTGCGTCGAGACGGTGTAGAGATGCATCGAAAGCGCCATGCACTGGTCGTTGAGGTTGTACGAGAAGATCGTTCCCTTCTCGACCGCCTTGAAGAAGACGGCGCCGGTGAACATGATCGGCGCGGTCTCGCCCGCCGCGCGGCTCACCTGCAGGATCACGCCGGTGAGGATTCCGCTGATCGAGTTGGGCAGGACGATCGACCGGATCGTCTGCCAGCGCGTCGCGCCGACGTTCCAGCATGCCTCGCGAAACGAGCGGGGAACCGAAGCGAGCGCTTCGCGCGTCGACGCGATGATCACCGGCAGCGTCATGATCGCGAGCGTGAGCGAGGCCGAGAGGATCGAATAGCCGAGCTTGGCCGCATAAACGAACGCACCGAGCCCGAACAGCGCATGAACGATGCTCGGCACGCCCGCGAGGTTGATCACGGCAAGATTGATCAGCCGGTTGAGCCAGTTGTCCTTCGCATACTCACTGAGATAGATCGCCGCAAGAACGCCGATCGGCGCCGATACCGCGAGCGAGATGCCGACGAGGTAGAGCGTTCCGGTGAAGGCGGGCCAGATCCCTCCCTCGCGCATTCCGCGCTTCGGCACGTCGACGAGGAATTGCCAGTTGAGCGAAGGCGCCGCCTTCCAGAGAAGGTACGCGACGATCGCGACGAGCGGGATGATCATCGCGACCGTCATCGAGAAGAAGACGAACTTCGCGATCGATTGATGCCGCTCTTTCCGCGCGACGTGTCGCGTCCGGACGAAACGCTGGCTCGGTGCGATCGCAGTCATCGCCTACTTCCTCCGCAGCCCGCGGATCGCCAGATCCGCCGTCAGGTTCACCGCGAAGGTGATGCAGAAGAGGAGCACTCCCGTCAGGAAGAGCACGCGGTAATGCGGCGAGCCCGCCGCGGCCTCGCCGAGTTCGGCGGCAATGTTCGCCGTGAGCGTTCGCACGGAGTCGAGTGGGCCGTGCGGGATCTTCACCGCGTGACCCGTCGCCATCAGCACCGCCATCGTCTCGCCGACCGCGCGACCGACGCCGAGCAGCACCGCCGCGAGCAAACCGTTGCGTGCCGCCGGAAGCAGCACCCGCCGGATCATCTGCAGCTTCGTCGCCCCGAGTGCCTCGGCTGCTTCGCGATACGAGTCGGGAACGGCCTTGAGCGCGTCTTCGCCGATCGACACGATGATCGGGATGCTCATCAGCGCGAGGATGATCCCGCCGTTGAGCAGGTTCACTCCCACCGGCGCACCGGTGAGCGAGACGATCAGCTTGCTCATAACTGTGAGGCCGATGAATCCCCAGACCACCGACGGGATCGCTGCGAGAAGCTCGATGACGATCTTGAGGATCTCCTTCTGCTTTCTCCCCGAGAACTCCGAGATGTAGATCGCAGCTCCGAGGCCGAACGGCACGGCGATCAGCATCGCGAGTGCCGTCACGGCGACCGAACCGACCGTCAGCGCCCACGTTCCGTAGCGGACGTTCATCTCCGACGTCGGATACCACTGCGTGCTGAACAGGAACTCCCGGAGGTCGAACTCCGGCGTGAAGATCACAGGCACCGCTTCGCGGAAGACGAAGAAGAAGATCGCCAGCACGAAAAAGATCGCGCTGAATCCGCTGAGGCGGATCAGAACCTCGAGAGCGCGCTCACCCAGGAGGGCGAGAGGCCTGCGGCCCGGGAGCCGGGTCCGTACGCGCTCCCCGCTGGCGGGTATCGCCGTCATCAGTTCGCTTCCGTCGTCGCTACTTCGTCGCGGGCGTTGCTGCAGCGGCCGTCGCGGTCGTGTCGGTCGGCGCTGCCGCCGGCGCAGCGGTGACCGGAACGTAGCCATTGTCCTGAAGGACGGCCTGCCCGGCCGGCGAAAGGATCCACTCGATGTACTTCTTCACTGCACCCTCAGGCTCCCCGAGCGTGTAGAGGTGGAGAGAACGGGCGATCGGATACGCCTTGCTGAGCGTGTTCTCCAGCGTCGGCGCGACCGCGGGCTCGCCCTTCTTCGAGGCGACCTTCAGCATCTTCACTTCGCCCGTGGCGTAGCCCATCCCGCTGTAGCCGATCGCAGTCTTCGTCGTTCCGACGAGCTCGACGACTTCCTTCGATCCGTTCATGTCGCGCGATCCGAGCTTGAAGTCGTGCTTGGCGAGCACATGCTCGCGGAAGAACTCATAGGTTCCCGAGCTCGACTGGCGGCTGACCCGAACGATCGTGTCATCGGTCACGCCGGGGATCGTCACCCCGAGCTCCGACCATTTCGTCACCGTGCCGTTCTCGGAATAGATCTTCGCGAGGTCCTCGATGCTGATCTCACTGAGCGGATTGTCCTTGTTTACGTAAACCGCAAGCCCGTCGTAGCCGACAGTGAACTCCTTCGGCTCCTTGCCCGTGTTCTTCTTCGTGAGCTCGATCTCTTCGAGCTTCATCTCGCGGCTCGCGTTCGCGATGTCGACGGTGCCCTTCTCGAGCGCCGCGATGCCGACTCCGGAACCGCCGCCGGAGACCTCGACGTCTGCCGCCGGTTCGACCTTCTTGTACTCCTCGGCCCACGCCTGTGCGACGTTGACCATCGTGTCGGAGCCTTTGACCTGGATCGTCGTCGGCTCCGGCGCCGTCGACGAAGCCTGTTCCCCTCCACCACAGCCCGCCAGGATGACTGTGGAAAGAGCCAGGAGACCGATAGATGAGTAAAGCGAGAGTGAAGAGCGCTTGATCGTGTTCACAGTGCGTTTCTCCTAAGGCTGAGGTCGAGGCTCGGGTCGCCGCAGGATGGGCGAGACCGTATCGAGCAAAATCGGCGGAAGTCTAGCAGAAGGGTGCAGTTGGAGCAGACCGGACCGCAGGGAAAGGACTCGCATCTGCATTCGCTCGCGTAAATTCGATGTAAAGAGGGGGCCGGGCCTTCCTGTCCGGCCCGGGCCCCGGAACCCGGATCCTCAACTGTTGGTGTTGCGAATCGCCGACACGAGATCGCGGATCTCTCCATCGATCGTCGCAAATACCGACTCGTACGCTGCCGCAAGATCGCCGTCGCTTGCGCCCTGGTCCGGAATCGTCCCGACCCCCCACTCGAGCAATACCGCCCGGCGGGGGCGTCGCGGAAACGCGCTGCGAACGCCGGGAGAAAGCAGCACGATCACATGGTAGTGGTCGAGATTCGGGACCTGGATGATCGCCTTCGGAACGGAGCGCGCGATGTCGAGTCCCCTGGCCGCCATGAACGCCGCGACGCTAGGATCGACCGGCGCAGGATCGAGCCCGGCGCTCGTGAAGATGAACCCCTTCTCCCCCATCCCTGTGCCGATCGCCTCGGCCATCAGACTGAGCGTCGAGTTGTGCTCGTCGACGAAGAGAACGCGGAACGCCTCGGAACCGGGATGCTTCGCGTACTCGCCGGTGCACATGTAGAGCGTTTCCATGCCGATGTTGCGAGCCTGGTCGGAGACCCGCTCGAGACGGCGCGTCGCCTGTACGAGGGGATTCAGCGCTTCGAACGGCAGCCTGCCTTCGGTAAAGGCACGCGTCAGATCGGCCGTCGCCTTGTCACGCATCAGGTCGACCGCCTCGTCCGCCTCGATCGTCTTCCGGGCGAGCTCGGGGTCCTCGGTCACGAACGCACGGATCGCGTCGCGGAGCATCGGAACGGCGAGACCGGCGATCTGCTTGAGGTTGTCGAGCGGAACCGGCGTGCCGATCTTCGTGAGCCGCAGCGCTTCGCGTGCGATGCTTTCGGCATAGTCGCCGACCCTCTCGAGCTCGAGGTTCACCTTGATCGCGGAGTAGGCGAATCGCAGGAGGCTGGCCGCCGGCTGGTGTCTGACGAGGAACTCGAGACAGAGGCGGTCGAGCTGCTTCTCCATCTCGTCGATGTACTGGTCGCGAAGGATCACGGCGAACGCAAGCTGCCGGTCGCGTTCGGTTACCGCGCGAATGCTCCCTTCGATCGCTCTCGCCGCGAGCTCCCCCATCTCCGTGATCTTCGAACGGATTTGCTCGAGATCGTGCTGAAGCGATACTTCGAGATGCGTCGTCACCGATTGCTCCTCCGGAAGAGCGCCTGCGCGCCCTTAACACGAGCATAGGACCAGCATCACCTCAGAGCAAGCATGCGATGCGGCGTGGTTGCTCGTCAGACTCCCACGCCTCGCTCTGATTCGCGCCGCGATGCCGGCCGCACTGTTCCGTCCTGCGGCGTACACGCGGCAAGTTCGCGGGGCCTGCGACATGCGAATCGTGCCGGACATGGCCAGCATGCGGCGACCCACGCCGCGGAAGAAACGTCCTCAGACGCGTCCACTCCTGCCTTTCCGGAGTGACAACTGTGGCGTCCGAACGCCGAAAACGCCGGCTCGATCGCCTTGCCCGGCGAGAGCGAAGCCGTTGTTCTCGATCATTCACAGCGCGCCCGAAGTGGCTTGAATTCAGGGGCTTTTGAAGCTCCGGTTCGCGAACTTCCCCCCGCAGGTCATCGGCGGACCCCAAAAAACGTGCGCCGGCTCACACTCCTGAAACCGGGTGGCACACGGCTTGTAGGTCCATCGGAATGAACGCGGACGCGCTTCGGCACTCCGCGCAGTCAACGCCCAAGGAGGCCACCATGTTGAAGCAGACGATCATCACCGTAGCAATCGCGAGCATGCTCGCAGCCTCGTGCATCTCGAGCGACGACCCACACAAGCGGACGAAGCAGGGTGCGGCGGTCGGCGCCGCAACCGGCGCCGTGGTCGGTGCCGTGGTCGGCCATCAGAGCAACGAGAAAGAGAAGGGCGCGGTCATCGGCGCCGCCGCAGGCGCGGGCATCGGCGCGCTCATCGGCCGCCACATGGACAAGCAGCAGGCCGAGCTCGAGCAGATCCAGGGCGTCGAGGTGACGCGCCCGAGTGAAGACACCATCGGCGTCACGCTCCACAACGATGTCCTGTTCGACGTCGACTCCGCCCAGTTGCGCCCTGGCGCGAAGGCCGAGCTCCAAAAGCTGGCCGACGTGTTCCAGAAGTATCCCGACACGACACTGCGCGTGGAAGGACACGCCGACTCGACCGGTCCGTACTCCTATAACCAGCGCCTCTCCGACATGCGCGCCGAGAGCGTGCGGAACTACCTCGAGCTGCAGGGAGTGAGCGGCGTGCGCATCGACGCGATCGGTTACGGCGAAAGCGAGCCGCGCGCGTCGAACGCCACTGCCGAGGGACGCCAGCTCAACCGCCGCGTCGAGATCAGCGTCAAGGCACAGCAGGGTTGACGCGAGTCGATCGATCGTGCAACTCGAATCCGCAGGGCGGGCCTTCCGGGCCCGCCCTGTTTTGCCTAACGCCTGCCGCCCGCCTCGGGCGTCACGAGAGTCACGTGCTGCGTCTCGTTGTTCGTGATACTGACGAAGGCCCAGTAACGCGTCGCGTCGGAGATCGGTTCCACCTCGATCCGCAGCCGCGGGTATTGCGACGCGGAGGGGAACTTCGCGGCGAAGTCGAGCTGCGCGTAACCGGGACTGTACGGGAGCCCGGCGTTGGCATCGTCCCGTTGATTGTATGCAGGCACCGCGAGCACGATCGTCTCGTCTCCGAGCAGCGTTTCGTTCCCATCGTCGCCCCATACACGAACGCGCACGCTCGCGCCCGTCGCGTCGGGCTCGTAGATCCGGAGCGTCTGCCGGAAGCGCGGACCCGCGCCGACGTCGATGAGCTGCAGGCGCCCGCGCACGAGCTCGTCGTCGGTCACGACCGGAATCGCCGTTCCCCATGTGTCGAGAGCGCGCGAGGTGTCCCGGATGCGCGAAGCGAACGTGATCTCAGCTGCCCGGCTCTTGTCAACGCGGAGCAGGATTCCGGCGCTTCCCTGATACGGAGTCGGCCGAGGCTCCGTGACACGCCTCGGTGGAATCATCGAGCCGTAGAGCGGCGGCGCCGGGCAGAGCACGGGACAGTCGAAGGTCGTCGGAAAGACGAACAGCTCCTCGCTCCCGTCGACGAACATTGAAAACTCGGAGACCCACAGCGAGCCGTTCGCCCCCGCGGTCGGCCAGATCACGATGGGAACGAGCACGCGCGCGAGCTCCGCCGCGAGCCCGATGACCACTTGTCGTTCGAGCGACGAGTTCTCCGCAACCGGATCGTACGAATGCGAGGCGACAACGAAGAGGCTTCGCCGTTCCTGTGTTGGGTAGGTTTCGCCACGTCTCGTGTATCGAATCGTCGCCTGTGCTCCCGCAGGAAGGCTCGCCACGCGGCAGACGGTGCGCCACTCGACCAGCGCACAATCGGCACCGGAGATGTCCGATGGAAGGATCGGACTCCACGGATCCTCCGAGACGACCCTGACGTTGGTCGCCTCCGCGGGGCCCAGGTTCGTAACCGTCGTGCGGTAGACGAACGGCGTGGCGAGCGGAATGGGCTGAGGTTCCTCGCCGGCCGTGATCGCGAGATCGACGACCGCGTCGGGATGCGCAACCGGAACAGCGATCCGGAACTTCGTCGAATCGGTCGACCGCGCCGCGATCGATCCATAGCTGTATGTCGAGATCGCTCCGTCGATCACGAGCGCCTCGGCGCTGTTGCCGACCTCGATGTCGACGCTGTAGCTCGCCTGCGCTCCGGCGGCGAGCGCACTCTGCCAGCAGGAGGCGTCCGAGCGGTACGCAGAAGCCGTAAAGCTCCCGCACCGCACGCCAACCACGTATCCCCCTTCGATGCGGACTCCTGACGCCACGCTGCTGATTCGTCCCGGGCCGTCGTTGGCGACGGTCACATCGACGCGGACGGCGTCACCATTCACCGGAGTGAGGCTGGAGAGCATGCCCGTGATCCGGACGATGGGCTGAGGCGGCTGTTGCGCGGCGACGAAAATGGAGCAGTGTGCGATGACGAGGGCCGCTCCGGCCCTGAATATGAGGTGCTGCAATCTCCGGGGGTCTGCCATGCGCCGCATTCTATCCCCCGCACTTCATGCAGCGCGGTGCGCAGGACGAATTGCCATTGACACTCCGATTCCGGGATGAAGCGAACCTGGGATGCACTCGTCGCGCGGACGCGAGACGCGTCCCGCTAGTCGCCCGGCGGCGTTTCCCCGAGGTGCAGCCCGACGCTGTTCTTGAGGAGGTAGTCGAGCTCCCACTTGTCGGAGAAGAGGATCGCGCGGTGGCCGCGCAGGTCTTCGACGAGCATCGAGCTTCCGGCGTAGCGCACGTCGTCGGGCACCTTGCCTTCGGCCGTCAGCCATCGCGCCATCTTGTGAGGCAGCCGCTGGAGCGTCGTCTCGACGTTGTACTCGTCGCGAAGGCGCGACTGCAGAACGTCGAACTGCAACTCGCCGACGACTGCAAGGACCGGCTCGCTGCGTCGCCCATCCGCGTCGAAGAGAAGCTGCACGACTCCCTCTTCCTCGAGCTGGGTGATCCCCTTCTCGAACTGCTTGCGACGGTCGACGCGCGAAGGGCGAAGCCGTGCGAAGTGCTCGGGGTTGAATCGGGGGATCGCATCGAAGCGCACCGCCGCGTTCTCGGCGACCGAGTCGCCGATGCGGAAGAGGCCGGGATTGACGAAGCCGATGACGTCGCCGGGATAGGCGACCTCGACCGTCTCGCGATCGCGCGCGAAGAGCCGGTGCGGGCGTGTCATACGCACCTTGCGCCCGAGCCGGGGATGGAAGACTTCCATGTCCTTCTCGAACGTGCCGGAGCAGACGCGGAGGAAGGCGAGCCGATCGCGGTGACGCGGATCCATGTTCGCCTGGATCTTGAAGACGAAGCCGGTGAACTCCGCGTTCGTCGGCTCGATGACGCCCTCGGGCGTGCGCTTCGGAGTGGGAGACGGCGCGTGCTCGAGGATCGCGCGCAGGAAGGGCTCGACGCCGAAGTTGTTGACCGCGCTTCCGAAATAAACCGGGACGACGTTGCCGTCGAGAAAGCGCTGGCGGTCGAACTCCACGCCCACTCCTTCGAGAAGCTCGCCCGCTTCCTTCAGCTCCGCCCACGCATTTGTGCCGATCGTGTCGCCGAGCGCGGGATCGTCGATGCCGCTGACTCTCTCGGGCGCCTTCCGCGC
Source organism: Thermoanaerobaculia bacterium (assembly GCA_041671505.1). Lineage (GTDB taxonomy): Bacteria > Acidobacteriota > Thermoanaerobaculia > Gp7-AA8 > Gp7-AA8 > JACPDH01. The sequence continues at coordinate 18,941 of JBAZBK010000031.1, forward strand.
ATTCCCCATCCGCTCGAACTGGTGAACCTGCTTCGCGTGGATGTCGTAGACACCCTGGAACGTCGGGCCACTGCCGATCGGCCAATTCATCGCGACGACATCGATGAGCAGTTCTTTCTCGATCTGGTCGAGCAGCTGGAACGGGTCGAGGCTCGGCTGATCCATCTTGTTGACGAAGCCGAGGATCGGGATCCCGCGGTTGCGGCAAACGTGGAAGAGCTTTCGCGTCTGCGGCTCGATACCCTTCGCCGCGTCGAGCACCATGACGGCACAGTCGGCGGCGTGAAGCGTTCGGTAGGTGTCTTCGCTGAAGTCCTGGTGACCCGGGGTGTCGAGCAGGTTCAGGCAGTGGCCGTCGTACTCGAACTGGAGGACGGTCGAATTGATGGAGATCCCGCGGCTCTGCTCCATCGACATGTAGTCGGAGGTGGCGCGGCGCTGATTCTTGCGCGCGCGGACCGAGCCCGCCTCGTCGATGGCCCCGCCGTAAAGAAGAAGCTTCTCGGTCAGGGTCGTCTTGCCGGCGTCGGGGTGCGAAATGATCGCGAAGGTGCGGCGCCGGGCGACTTCCCGGGCCAGCGTTCCCGTTGGTTGATCGTGACTCATGGTGTCGCTCGCTGAAGTGCAGGCCCCGCGGAGTTATTCCTGTGACGCGCAGGAGCGAGGCCCGGAGTCACGGCCACTATCCCATCAGCTTGCGAATCCGGTCGGCCCAGGGAGATGGCTGGCGGGCGTTCTGCGCCTTGCGCTCGGCCCGCTCCTCGCGGCAACGGCACCGATTCTCCGGCTGCACCTCACCGAGCACCTGCTCGACGTGCTTGCCGCAACCGGCGTAGCCCGGCTTCCCGCACTCGCTGCACTCGACGCGCCTGCACATCAGTCAGCTCCTCCGGTCGAGTCGCCCGCCGCGGCGCGCTTTTGCTCCTCGACGTTCCTGCGCACTTCGTCCATGTCGAGCTCCTTCGCCTTGCCGACGATCTCGTCGAGCGCCGCCGCGGGGAGCATCCCGGGCTGCGCAAAGAGGATCACGCCGTCACGCATCAGCATCAGCGTCGGGATCGCCTGGATTCGAAACTCCGCGGCAAGGCGCTGCTCGGCTTCGGTGCCGACCTTGCCGAACGTGACGTCGGGATGCCGTTCCGCTGCCGCCTCGAACACCGGCGCGAACGCGCGGCACGGACCGCACCATTCGGCCCAGAAGTCGAGCAGCACGATCCCTTCCCTCACCGTCTCTTCGAAGTTCGTCTCCGTCACATGAACGATTGCCATTTTGTCCTCCGGTCGGTCGAGCGTCCGGGAGCTCGACATGCCGCGCGATGGCCGCCAACGCGTCGAGCCCGGCCGAGCTCACGACCGCCGACTCACTAACCATCCTCGCTACCCGCTCTAATCCATGCGCTCGGGTGTTTCCCGTTCGGCGACGCGGAATGCCGCTGAGAACCTCGGCTGTCGCCACCATCGCAATAGCCGCAGTCCTCGCGGGAGCAGCGTGCGAGTGATATCGTTCCGGGCGGCGCGCACCCGGCAAAGGGCGCGACCAACTTCTCCTCGGACGGTGACAGCGTGAGACCGTTTTCCTTCCTTCCCGCCTTTGTAGTGATCGCAAGCCTCGGATTCCCTGGCCCGGATGCAGGCGCACAGTCGCCACCCGCCAAGGATCAGTTGAGCGAAACGATCGACGTTCGCGTCACGAGCGTCGACGTCGTCGCTCTCGACTCGAAGGGTGAAATCGTCTCAGGGCTCGACCCGAAGACAATCTCTGTCATGGAGAACGGCGCTGCGCGCGCGGTGACGAACTTCACCGAGGTCAAGCGCGGACCGGGCGCGCCGGCAGGAGCCACCCAGCATCGCGTCGCGATCTTCTTCGACGACAGCTCGCTGACTGCGAGCACCAAGAAGAGGATCATCGACGCGGCCGCGACTCTGGTGAAGAACGCCACCGGGCGCGGCGACCTCGTCGAGATCGTCACGTCACGCAGCCAGACGCTGGTTCGCGAGGCCTGGACGAGCGATCCGGCACCGCTCCTCTCGACGCTCAACACGATCGCGAAGGAGGTCCCGGGCGGCGATCAACTCGAAGCGGAGCGCCGGCGGGTCCAGTCGCAGATCAACACGATGATCCAGGACGGTTCCGGAGAGAACGCCATCCCGACCGATATCAACACGATCGTCGCGGGTGTCAGGCACTACGCCGAACAGCGCTCCGCCGAGTTCGACGTGACCGCGGTCGCGCTCGGGAAGTACATCGAGTCGCTCGCACGGCTCCCCGGGAAGAAAGTGGTCGTCCTCGCCACCGAGTCGTTTCCCGTCCTCCCCGGCAACGACATGTACCAGTACCTGACGAACGTGCAGCAGGTCCTCGCTTCCGATCCCTCGAGCCCGTACTACAAAGCCGCTCGCAAGGCCTCGCCGATGACGGATGCCGCACGTCTGCAGAAGACCCAGACGCTCGCGAGTCTCGCCCAGGCGGCCAATCAGAGCGGCGTCGCGGTGTACGGCGTCAACCCGAAGGGACCAGGCTCCGGAAAATCCGGCGGCGCCGAGACCTACGAACATACCGGCTCGCTGACCGAAGACTTCGCGTCGGGAATGGGGGGGATCGACGGGCTCCAGATGCTTGCCAGCGCCACCGGGGGAAGCGCGCTCGTCGGGACGCGGCCGCAGAAGGCGCTCGAGCAGCTCGATGCGCGGCTCCGGAATTACTACTCGATCGGCTATCGCAGCGACCTTGCACCGGGAGCGCCGCGGTCGCTCGAGATCACGACGACGGCGAAAGGCGTGAGCCTGCGCTACGCGAAGGCGTCGACCGAAACCGCGGCGCCTGCCCGCAGGACGGGCGACGATCTCCTCGTCGATCCGCCCGCGAACGACATCGCGATCTCGGTCGAGCGCGGCCAGTCGTCGAGCCCATCGCCTGATCAGAAAATCGTCGAACTGAGAATCATGATCCCCGTCGACAGGCTCACGTTCGAGAAGAGTCCCGCCGGCAGGTTCGACGGTGGATTCGCCGCGCTCATTCAGTTCCGCGACAAGAGCGGCGCCACGATCTCGGCGATCGACAAGGCAGTGCAGAAGATTTCCTGGAGCGCCGACGAGCTCGCGGCCGCGAAGGGACAGTCGATCACGTTTCTGTCGAACGTGACCGTGTTCGGCGATCGCGATCAGCTCACGGTCAGGGTCGTCGACGACAAGTCGCAGAAATCGGGGCAAGCCTCGATCGATCTCAGCGTGCGCTAAAGGACGTCGGATTCGGGACGCGACGGGAGTGGCGAACGCCAGCACCGCGCGTTCGGCCTCCGGCTTCCGCTCCCGCAGGCTGGAGGGCTCCTCCTGCATCCATCCGATCGACGGATCACTCTGAGGGCGAGCGAACTGAATCGAGCGACCTTCATCCGCCGTGCTCACCCGTCGCCCGACGCCTTTGATAGACTCGCTCCGATGCGTGCCACTGCGGCACTGTTGCTCGGAGCGTGCCTCTTCGCCTGGCTCGTTCCCTGTTTTGGCGGCGCGGAGATCGCGTTATTGCGAGCGGTCAACGCGTGCAGCAATCCGCACTGCGTGTGCCCCGTACCCGAAGACGGCAGCCGATGCGGTTGTGTCTGCTGCTCTCCGCACGAACATCGCGATTCGGAGCGTCCGACGATGTGCGGCGAATGCCTGCCGGACGATTCCACGCCCGCCGTCATGACCGCTCTCAAAGCCGTGGCGGCGCCAGCGATCTCGCTGCCGCCGCCCGCGGCCCACGCTGCGATGTTTCTTCCGCGAGATGCAGCGACCATCTGCTGCCCGGGACGGCAGCCCGATCCGATTCCCAGAACTCGAGTCTGAGCGCACTCACACGCCTGGCCGGCAACGCCTCGGCCCGGTGTACGCCTCGACTCGATAAAGGGGAATCCCATGAACGTCCGAACTTCGCGCGTCGGCATCGCGCTGCTCGTCGCAGCGGCGATCGCCGCGCCACCTCTTGCCGCTTCTCAGGAAACAGGCACGGCTGCAGCGTCAATCACCGGCGTCATCGCCGACCGCGCCGGCACCGGTATTCCGGGCGCCACCATCAGTCTGACCGGCCCCGCGACGCGTCTCGTCGTCTCGGGCGACCGCGGACTCTTTCACCTCGACGGGCTGCCGCCGGGGAGCTACTCCCTCGCCGCGTCGCTCGACGGCTTCGTCGGTGCAGCGTCGGCGCTCGAGCTCGAGCCCGGTGAGCGGCGCATCGTCGAGCTGCGCCTCGAGCCGGACGGCTACGGCTATCTCATCGACGTGATCGGCGCCGCTCCTCGGGAGTCACTCGCGGCGGCCCAGGTGCGCGAGAGCCCCGGTCGCGAGATCGCCGATACACTGACCCGCATCGCAGGGATGTCGAAGGTCCGTAAGGGAGGCGTCGCCTCTGACGTCGTGCTCCGCGGCTACCAGGGAGAGAACCTCAACGTCCTCGTCGACGGAGTCAAGGTCTACGGCGCGTGCCCTAACAACATGGACCCGCCGGTGTTTCACACCGACCTGTCGGAGGTCGAGCGCGTCGAGCTCGGGAAGGGCCCGTTCGACATGAAAAACGCCGGGTCGCTCGGCGGCGTCGTCAACATCGTCACGCGACAGCCGGGACCCGGCCTGACCGTGTCGCCGACGCTCACGCTCGGCTCGTTCGGATTCCTGCAGCCGTCGGTGACGCTGTCGCAATCGGGAAAGAGCGCCGCGATTCAGGGAGGTCTCTCGTACCGAGAGTCGCAACCCTACGCGGACGGCAACGGCGATCGCTTCACGTCGGTCGCCAACTACCGCCCGGGCATCGAGGACACCGATGCGTTCCGAATCGGCGCCGCATGGCTGCGCGGCGACTGGTCTCCCTCGGATACTCACCGGCTGCAGCTCGCGCTCGCGCGCCAGGAAGCGGACCACGTCCTTTACCCATACCTCCTCATGGACGCGGTCTACGACGACACCAGCCGGCTGAACCTGTCGTACGAGTACGCTCCCCGCGGGAGCGCGCTTCACTCGCTGCGCGCGCAGGGCTACACGACGAGCGTCGAGCACTGGATGACCGACGAATGGCGGACCTCCTCGTCGAGCGCTGCGCGCCCGTACTCGATGGCAACGGAGGCCGACACTGCATCGACGGGGCTCGAAGTCGAAGCAGATTTCGGACGCTGGCAGGCGGGGCTCGACTTTCTGCATCGCTCCTGGCTCGCCGAGACACAAATGTCTGGAATGGGTTACACGACCCAGGCCGCGGTGCCCGACGTCGACATCGACTCGGCCGGCCTCCACGTCGAGGGGACGTTCAGTCTCTCGTCACGCCTGACTCTCGACGCCGGCGCGCGGCTCGACTGGGCGCGGTCCAGGGCCGCGGCCGAGCTCGCGAACACGGCGCTCTACTTCGCCTACAACGGAACCCGCCGCACCGAGTCGAGCGACTCGTATCCTTCGGCGAAAGTTAGCGCGGTGTTCAGACCGGCGTCGGGCGTAGAGCTATCCGCGGGGATCGGCACGACCGTCCGTCTTCCTGACCCGCAGGAACGCTATTTCGGACTCCGGCGCGCCGGCAGCGACTGGGTGGGAAATCCGGAGCTCGAGCCCGTGAGGAACACGGGGCTGAACCTCTCGGGCCGCACGGTGAAGGGCAACGTCACGATCGACGCGACGCTCTTCCGGGATGAGATCGACGGCTTTATCACCGTGCACGAGCAGGGGCGCATCAACCAGGTGCCTGGAGTGATGAACGCGAGGGCGCGCTCGTACGCTGCCACCGACGCGACGATGACTGGCGCCGAGCTGTCGGCGGTCGCCGTTCTCGGGCGGGGCTTCTCCATGACCCTCGGCGCGTCCGCGGTGCGAGCCAGCAAGGAGCCGCTCCCCGAGGAGGGGATCGAATCGTCGAACGTGGCGGAGATTCCGCCGTATTCGGCCAACGCCGCCATTCGATACGACTACAACGGCACATTCAGCGAGATCGAAGGAGTTTTCGCGGCGCGGCAGGATCGGGTCGACAGCGATCTGGGAGAAGAGGAGACACCGGGCTACGCCATCTCCAACCTACGTGCCGGCATGCGGTTCGGCCGGCTTCAGGTCACGGTCGGCGTCTACAACGTATTCGATCGCCAGTACGTGGAGCATCTGTCGTACCAGCGCGACCCGTTTCGCTCAGGCGCACGCGTGCCCGAGCCTGGAAGGAGTCTCGCCATCACCACGTCGGCATCGTTCTGAGCCGATCGGGAAGGCCGCGACGGAATATTCGCACATGGTAATATAGTAATACAGCGTATGAACTGGACCGGTCTTCTCGCTCTCGCGTTCTTCGTCGTCCTGGTGATCTACATCCTGCCCCGGCTCGGCGTACCGACGTGAGCGTCCCGATCGCGCCGCGTGACGGCACCGGTCGACGACGAACGTAATCCGAAGGAGGAAAAATGAAATTCGAAGTCTCGTTTGCGGGCGGAATGAAGGTTGACGCGACATTCGGCAACCACACGGTGCACACCGATCAGCCCGTCGCGGTCGGCGGCACCGACACGGCGCTCTCGCCGTTCGATCTCTTTCTCGGCTCGCTGGCTACCTGCGCGGGCCTCTACGCGATGCGGTTCTGCGAGCAGCGCGAGATCCCGACGGCGGGGCTCGGTGTGACGCTCGAGCCGATCCGGGAGCCGGGAGCGAAGAAACTCGGAAAGGTGCGCATCGAAGTGACGCTCCCTGCCGAGTTTCCCGAGAAGTACCGGGAAGCGATCATTCGCGCCGTCGATCAGTGCGCCGTCAAGAAGGCGATCGCCGACCCGCCCGAGTTCGAGGTCGCGACCATCCTTCCCGCAACCGAGCTGGCTGGAATCTCTAACTGATTCAGAACCGGACAGGGCGAACACCGCCCCGTCTCCGGCACCCGAAACGCAAATGAGGCACAGACCCGTCGGGTCTGTGCCTCACGACTCCGCATGTCGCGTTAGGTCGTTACTGCCTTCCGCGCCCGCCCTGAAGCGGATAGCCCGTCGTCGCATCCCGCAGCGCGAGCTCGAACCCCGTCGCCACGTTGCGGAAGCTGACGACCACCCACTCCTCGACGCCGTCGTTGACGACCGGAGCGGATTTCACCGAGAGCTTGTCCCCCGAAGTGAACGTCACGCCAGCGGCCATGACCGCGCGGTAGGGAGCCACGAGCAGAGTCCGGTTGCCGGCGGCCGTGGACAGAACCAGCGTCGGCCGTCCCGCTCCTGCGCCACCGGCGAAGCTGACCACGGTTCCTTCGAACGTGGCTGCCTTCGTCATGTCGGGGCCCGCGCCGTTGCACATTCCGGAGTGCTGGCCGCGGCCACCGCCCATACCGGCTCCTTTGTTCCCGCCGGAGTATCCGTTGCCGTTGCCGTTCCCGTTGCCCGATCCGTTCCCGTTAGGGCAGGTCGGCGGAGGATTGACGCTCCCGTTCCCCTGGCCGTTGCCGGACGACTGGCCAGCCCAGAGCGGAGTGCCGTCGGCAGCGCGAAGCGCGACTGTCACGCCGGTCGCAAGATTGCGAACGGTCACGGCGACATAACCGCTCGGGCAGGAGCTGCACGACCTCGCCACGACTTCGACGCGATCGTTCGGGGCCGCCGCGAGCTTCTGCTGCTGCAGATACCAGTAGGGGCCCAGCTCGAACGTCATGTTGTGCGCGTCGTCCGTGAGGATGACGAGCCGCGGGGCTCCAGCTCCGGGCGCTGCACTGAACTGCGTGACCGTGCCGGCGAACGTCGCCTCCGCGCCCAGCGTCGCAGCCGGGTTTACGGGTCGATTGCGGTGCTGCGCGAAGACACCCACGGCGACGAGGGTGATCACGATGGCGATGATTGATTTCTTCATGTGGACCTCCTCAGGTTCACCATCCATTCCGCACGAACCGGGCCACTTCATCCGGGCAGCTCAAACCACTGCTTGCGATTGACTTGCGAACCGCGTCGCGCAGCGAAGGAGTGTCTGGCTGCAACGATTTGCAGTCGGAGAATTGCACCCTGCAGCCGACGGGTCTTCCAGCCTGAGGACGGAGCTCAGCTGAGCCCGAGCTTCCGGAGGCGGTAGTAGAGCGTGCGCACGGAGACGCCGAGCAGCTTCGCAGCAGCCTCTCGATTGCCGTCAGCACGGCGCAGCGCGTCGAGCGTGGCCTCGCGCTCGGCCTGCTCCACCGTGCGAGCGGGCGCAGCGGCCCGGTGCAAAGAGAGGTCTTCCGCCCGAATGGGAGCGTCGCCGCGGATGACGACCGCGCGCTCGATCGTGTTGCGCAGCTCGCGGATGTTGCCCGGCCAGTCGTACGCCCGGAGCGCCGCCATCGCGTCGTCGGTCAGCGCGGCCCGACCGTGTCCGTGGCGTCGCGCCAGATCTCGAAGGAGGTACGAGGCCAGCTGGGGGATCTCGTCGATGCGCTCGCGAAGCGGCGGAAGCTCCAGCTGCACGACGGCAAGCCGGAAGAAGAGATCGCTCCGGAACCCGCCCGTCTCGACCGCCGCCGCGAGATCGCGGTTCGTCGCGGCGACGATCCGCACGTCGACCGGCACGTCGCGGCTGCCGCCGACGCGTCGCACGACATGTTCTTCGAGCGCGCGCAGCAGTTTCGACTGAATCGATGCCGCAAGGTCGCCGATCTCGTCGAGCAGGAGCGTTCCCTTGTTCGCCTCCTCGAAGCGTCCCGCGCGCTGGCGCTCGGCCCCGGTGAAGGCGCCGCGTTCGTGCCCGAAGAGCTCGCTCTCGGCGAGCGTCTCGGGCAGCGCGGCGCAATTCACGCCGACGAACGGCCCGCGCGCCCGCGTGCTCTTCTGATGAATCCGTCTCGCGAGCAGCTCCTTGCCGGTCCCCGACTCGCCGGTGATGAGCACAGACACGTCCTTCGCCGCGACACGGTCCGCGGTGTCGAGCAGCGTGCGCATCCGGACACCCTCGGCGACGATCTCGGTCGATGCTTCGTCTCCGCCTAGCGCCCGATCGAGCACGGCGATGAGCGCGGCCGGAGAATCGAGCGGTTTCGTGAGGTAGTCGAAGGCACCGAGGCGGACCGCTTCGACGGCCTCCGGAATCGTTCCGTGGGCGGTAAGCATGATCACCGGGGGGGGCGCAGGCAGGTCGCGAACCTTCCGGAGTAGCTCGATCCCGTTCATGCGTGGCATCCGCTGATCGGCGATGACCGCGTCGACATGAGCTCGCGCGAGCTTCTCGAGCGCCTCGAAACCGTCACCCGCTTCCACTGCGCGGTGGCCGCGAGACTCGACGATGTCGCGGATCAGCGCGCGGAACGACGGCTCGTCGTCCACGACGAGAATCGTGCTCACGAATTCGCTCCCGCGAGCGGCAGTACGAGCGAGGCAACCGTGCCGCCGCCTTCGCGCGCCTCGAGCAGCACGTCGCCGTCGTTGGCGCGCATGAGCGTTGCGATCGTCGGAAGGCCGAGACCGGTGCCGTCCGCGCGCGTCGTCACGTAGGGCTCCATCGCGCGCGATGCATCGATCTGCAGACCCGGTCCGCGATCGCGGACCTCGACGACGGCGCGGTCACCGCGTGTCAGCACTGCGATCTCGACCGTTCCGGGATCGAACGTCCGTGCGTTCGAGACGAGCTCCTCGACCGCGCTCTCGACATGTTCCCGGTCAGCCCACGCGACGACCGCGTCATGCGTCGCCACGCTCACGCGGGAAGTGCGCGCGGCCAGCGACTCCGCGACCGCCTTCAGGTCGACTCGCTCCGGATGAGCTTCCACGGGTCGCGCGAAACGAAGGAGGTCGTCGACCAGCGCCTCGATCCTCACTGCAGCGTCGACGATGCGGGTGGCTCGTTCGCGCGAGGAATCGGCCGACTGTTCCTCGAGCATCTGCGCGGTGCCTTTGATCGTCGCCAGCGGATTCCGGATTCGGTGCGCCAATCCTGCGCCCGCGAGCGCCGTCGTCTCCAGCCGTTTCCGCTCTTCCGCGGCAAGGACCACGCGCTCCCGCTGCGCGAGCGCGACGGCTGCGATCGCCGCGAATACGAAAAGTCCCGCACCCGCGACGATCGAACCGACGAACACGGCATTTGCGATGTTGCGCTCGCTCCCGAACTGCGGGTTGGCGCGAAGAATCAGCTCGAACGGTGGGCCGCCCGGCTGGCCGCTCATCCCCTGCCCGCTCGCGAGCGAGCGCCATGCCGGGCCGAGCGCAACGGAAACCGACGTCGCGTCGACGCCGCCCGACCCGGCGGAGGCTACGACGCGCCCCCGAGCCCGCAGCTCCACGGATGCGACCTCGGCGGCGTGCTGACGAGCGAACGCGGCGAGAACGTCGCCGGCCGACTCCGGATCGCTGGCGCGAAGCTCCTGCTCCAGATTCTGCGAGAATCGGAGGAGCGCCCCTTCCCTAACGGCAGAATCGCGACTCCTGAGCGCCTTGCTCGCCACGACACCGAGCGCGATCGTGCTTCCGGCGAGCGCGAGAGCGATCGCCAGCAGTCCAACGAGTAGCGTGCGCGTGCTCTGATTCGGGCGCATCGTCCGGGCCATGTCCGCGCAACGGATTATAGGGTAAGGGTCGGAGAAGGCTCGATCGTCACATCACCCGCGAACGATCCGTCAGCGAACCTCCCATGCGCGCGGCTTGCGAGCGACGGCTCCGGCTCCCCGCACCGGGGACAGCGCCCTACATCGCGGAGGCGGAATGACCCGGAGGCGCGTCCGGGGCGCGTCGTTTTGACCCGGCCGCTGTCTCGCGAACCGACTCCCGACCGGTGGCGTCGGTGCCGCGAACGGGATGGCCGACCGGGACCTCGTGCCCATCCAGGCTCGCTTCGGGCCCTGCTGCACCGCGATCCGTGTGGTTAGGCCAGCCCACGCGACACGGATGGCACGCCCCATGCACTTGTCCCTCGCAGCGGCCGACAGGCCGGAAAAAGAGAAAGTGAGGAACAGCATGAAGAAAACGACGAAGCTCTCGATGTCTTTGGCAGTCGCACTGATCGTGACGATCGGCGCGACATCGGCGGTGTTTGCACAGAACAACGCGAACGGGAACGGGCAGGCGGGCAATCAGGGGAGCGGGCTGCTGACGTATCTCGCCACCCTGCCGGTCGAGCAGGTCTCGGCCCAGGAAGCCGAGGGGCTGCTCTTCACGTACGAAGAAGAGAAGCTCGCACGCGACGTCTACACGGCGCTCGGCGCGAAATGGAACATCCGGATCTTCGCCAACATCGCAAAGTCCGAGCAGACGCACCTGGACGCGGCGAAGCTGATGATCGATCGTTATCAGATCTTCCACCCGGAAGCGTCGCTTCCCGCCGGCTCGTTCCAGAACGCGACACTGCGACTGCTCTACGCGGACCTCGTGGCCAGGGGGAGCGTGTCGATCCTTGACGCGCTCCGGGCGGGAGCCACCATCGAGGATCTCGATCTGCGCGACGTCACCGCGCTGCTCGCGGGCTCGGACAATCAGGATCTCGACACCGTCTACCAGAACCTCGCGAAGGGCTCGCGCAACCACCTCCGCGCCTTCGTAGACAGCCTTGCGATGCAGTCGGTCGTCTACGTGCCGCAGTATCTCGACCAGGCGACCTTCGACGCGATCGTCGCTTCCGATCCGGAGCGCGGCACGATTCTCGATGCGACGGGCGCACCGATTGTCAGCGGCACCGGGGTCTGTGACGGCACCGGAAACGGCTCCGGTAACGGAACTGGCACCTGCGACGGCACCGGAAGCGGTTCGGGCAGCGGTACCGGAACCTGCGACGGCAGCGGCTCGGGCTCGGGCAACAGCGGCAACGGCAACCAGGGCGGCGGAAAGCCCTGAACGAACGACGTGAACCGGTGAGCGGAAGGGCGATCCGGAACGAACCCAAAGGAGATGATCACCATGAAACGGAACTACAAGCAGCTCTTCGCACTTCTCGCTGGAACGGCAATCGTCGGCGCAGGCCTCGCGGTTCCCGCGATCGCACAGACGACTCCGACGGCTGCTCCCTCGGTGCAAGGGGAGCAAGGCAAGGCAGGTCCTGGTGACGGCACGGGAAACCAGGGCGCCGGACCGAAGGACGGCACCGGCTACGGCGCGCCGGCGAGCGCGGCAACCGGCACGGTGCAGGGCACTCAGCCTAACGCCACGACCGGGACCGCGCAGGGCGTGCAAACGAAGGCCGCGAAGGGAACATCGACGCAGAAGAAGAGCGCGAAGGGCCCCGGCGACGGCACGGGCAACCAGGGCAGCGGACCGAAGGATGGCACCGGGTACGGCGCGGGGCAGGGCAAGGGCACCCCGGGCAGCTGCACCGGCTCCGGGCCTTCGGGCGGTCAGGGTGGCGGTCAGGGGTCTGGCCGGCGCGGCGGACGCGGTTGATATCGACAGACCACTCGCGCGATGATCGATGACGTCGACGGCCCCGGGAAACCGGGGCCGTCGCTGTATGGCGCGGAGCGCCGGCGGTATGATCGCTCCGTGCTCGAACAGGACGAGCTTCAGTCGCCGCCTTCGCTGACAAACATCGAGTCGCTCGCGCTCGCGACGGGTCTGCCGATCATCGTTCTGTCGAACCGATGACATCGCGGACCCCTCATGACTTCGTCCGACCACAGAATCACCAGCAGCTCGCGCGACCTTCCGCACGATCCCGCGCCGCTCATGCGAGAGTGGGCCGACACGCGACGAATGTTCGAGTCGACGACGGTGGTCTCGCGGAAACGCAGCTGGCGCGTCCTCTTCTGGTGCACGCTTCCCGCCTCGCTCGCCGCGCATCTCCTCGCGGTGGTCGGAATCACCGCGGTTCAGACATGGGACGTCTCGTTTCCCGCCACGCCTCCCCAGGTCGTCCAGCCGTATCGGTTGCTCGTGGCGGTTCCTCTTCCGCCCCGTCCCCCGCCACCGCCACCGGCAACACGTGTCGCCCGCACCGGGCCTGCGACGCGCGTGTCGGGTGAGTTCGCACCGATCGCGATTCCGGACGAAGTCCCCGAGCTCCTTCCGACGACGGGGCCAGTATCGGCAGGCGTCGAAGGCGGCGTCGCTGGAGGAGTGGAGGGAGGAGAGATCGGAGGTGTCGTCGGCGGAGTCGAAGGGAGCGTCGCGCCCCTCGAGCCCGCTCCGCGCGACGGCACCGTCGTCGTCGCTCGCGACACGTCCCTTCCGCTGACAGTCGTGTGGAAACCGTACCCGCTCTACCCGTCCAAACTGCGAAGGCACGGAGTCGAGGACACGCTCGTGCTTCGCTACCGGATCGACACGAGAGGCCGGGTCGTCGAGGTCGTCGTCCTCGAGCATCCGGAGCATCGCGAGTTCGCGGAGGAATCGATCGCCGCGATTCAGGAGTGGCGGTTCAAGCCGCTCCTGGTCGACGGCAAGCCGGTCGAGGTCGTCCACGAACTGACGGTCAACTTCAGGCTCGAGCACACCGGCGGGTGAGCGGTCGCGCGGCGGCGCCGTCCGTGATCATTTCGTAGACCGCCGCGATACCATGGCCGACACGATGCCGCACAGACTTCTCGGTCCACTTGAAAAGAGCCCGTTCGGGTGTGTGCGCACCGATATCCTCGAGCAGATCGCGCCGCTTTTCGTGAACCGTCAGGTCGCGAAGGGAACCGTGGTGTTCGACGAAGGGGAAGTCGAAGGGCGTTTTTTCGTGATCGAGGAAGGGCGCCTCAAGGCGTTTCGCAATCTTCCGGGCGGACACTCGATCACGGTGTTCAACCTGGCCGAGGGCGATTTCTTCGGCTTCATTCCGCTCCTCGATGGCGGGCCGTTCCCGGTCTCGGTATCCGCGGTGACCGATTCCCGGCTCTTCGTGCTGGGCCGGGACGACTTCCGGCGCGCTCTCGCCGCGCATCCTGAGATGTGCGCGTCGCTCCTCAGCTACACCGCGCGCAGGCTGCGCGATTGTCTGGATCACGTCGGGCTTCTCGGGCGCAGGGGCGCCACCGCGCGTGTCGCCTATGCGCTGCTGGGGATCATGGCGCGAGCGGGCAAGTGCTCCGGGAGCGTCGAGATTCAGCTCCCCTCGAGCCAGGCGGAGCTCGCGCGATCACTCGACATCAGCGCGGAGAATCTCTCCCGTTCTCTCGCCCGGCTTTGCAAGCAGGGCGCCATCGAACGGACCGGCCGGCGCGACTATCGCATTCTCGATGTCGATGCGCTTGCCTGCGCGGCGGAGCCGCCAAAGCCCTCGGAATGACGTTCGAGCAGAACGCAGCCGGGTAGCGCTGCATCGCAGCGCACCCGAGCAGGGGTCGCTCGGACTTCGCCTCTGCGACGCGCGTCACCCGCCATGCGCCTCGCGTGTCACGTGCATGCGTGGCGCAGACCCGAACTTGTCGCGCGACAAGTAATTCCCTAACGCCCTCCCCAAGAATCGCCCTGCGATCTAGGAGGACGCATGTACAGATCACTCACACTACTCATCACGGCAATACTCTTTGCAGCGCTGACGATCGGGATATCGGCCGAGACGACGAGCGCTTCATCCAACACCGAAGCAGCGGTCACCGTTGCAGGAGCAAGCGACCAGGCCACGGCAACCGGGGACGAGGCGGCAACCAAGGAAGAAGACGAAGAGGATTGGTTCAATCCTACGTTCGACTTCGAGCTGAAGGGTCAGCTCTATTCGGAGACGACCGACTACGGCACCGGCGTCGACCGTCAGGGCGAACGGACCGACCTCCACTTCCAGCGGCTCCGCCTCGTCGTCACCGGGATGCTGGACGACACCTACGGCTTCAAGTTCCAGACCTGCGGAAACTGCGGCACCACGAAGCAGGGATCGCTCGGATATGCGGTCGCGGCGCAGGACACCGACTGGAACGATCGCGACATCCGCATCATCGACGGCTACGGGATCGCGAACTACTCGGATGCGCTCAACTTCAAGATCGGACTGACGAAGATCCCGATCACGCGCGCGAATCTCGACGACTGCTTCGCCCCGCTCTCGCAGGATCGATCGATGTTCGTCTATACGCCGTACGGCTCGTCGCCGGCGAAATTCAGCCGTGACATCGGCGGCGTGATGTGGGGCCACTTCAACGACGACCGGATTCGCTACTACTTCGGCATCTTCCAGGGCCGTGAAGGCGTGGTGAAAGCCGTCAACCCGATCACGGGCGCCGCCGTGACCTCCTCGATCGAGCCGGAGAGCTCCTTCGAGTACGTCGGGCGCGTTCACTACGCTTTCCTCGACACCGAGCCCGGCTCGGGTTACGAAGGTACGTATCTCGGCAAACTCAAGGTCTTCACCGTCGGCCTCGGCGCAGCATACGAGGCCGACGCGGTCTACAAGAACGTCTCCGCCACCGGCCAGGTGCTGAACAGCGAGACGGTCGACTACACGTCGTTCGCGGCGGACATGCTGTTCGAGTACCCCACCAGCGCCGGCACGTTCACCGTCAACGCTCAGTATCTCGACGTCGACTTCGACGATGCCTACAAGACCAACTTCAACGCCGGCGACCGCCTTACCAACATCACCGGCATCAACGGGCAGAAAGAGGGCTGGTTCGCGAAGGCTGCGTACCTCCTGCCGGTCAAGATCGGCAAGATGGGCCTTCTGCAGCCCTACGCCGTCATGGAGAGCTGGGAGTTCGCGCACCTGCTCGGCATCAACAACCAGACGATCGACCAGACCGGCGCGGGACTCAATTACTACATCCGCGGCCAGCGCGTGCGCCTCACGTTCGAATACCTGAAGACGGAGTTCGACAAGGAGACCGCGTACATCGGCACCCCCATCGATCCGGTAACCGGCGCCCCGCTCGACAAGCTCGACGAGTACGACACCTTCCGGATGATGTTCCAGATCGGCGTCTTCTAGACGGCCCGGTCGACCAGACAAGGAGAAACAGGCAATGTTGAAAAAGCTCGCACTCGTTCTCGTAGTTCTCGCACTGGCCGCCATGTCCCTCTCCGCCGAGACGGCGAAGACGACCAAGGGAAAGATCACGGCCATCGGCGACGGCCAGATCACGATCACGCTCGACGGCGAAAAGGCCGACTGGATCAAAAAGAGCGCGCCGGTCAAGTTCGCGGACGGCAACGGAAAGGTCCTCACCGTCACCGCCGACGACGTGACACCGGTCGTCATCACCGTGAAAACCAAGCTCGCATCGAAGCTCAAAGTCGATCAGGAGATCTCCTTCCAGAAGGGGAAGGCGATGTCAGGCTGTTAGGCGCCACACCCTCCCGGCGTCATCGTGGACGCGGCCCGGCGAAATGCCGGGTCGCGTTTACGACCGAGTGGCCTCCCCGGCAACCTCGGCCCCGCCAACTCCCGTCACGCCGCTGTCGTGAGGAACATTCGATGAAGAGCAAGATCACACGCCGGCGCTTCCTTGGCGCCACCGCCACGGCGAGCGCGGCGCTCGCCGCGACGCCCGCGCTGGCAGGGCCGAAATCTCACCCCCCCGCGTGGCGTGGCACCGAGCGCGTCGATGAGATCGCGACGACCTGCGAGATGTGCTTCTGGCGCTGCGGCGTCGTCGCGTCGGTGGTGAACGGCAAAGTCGTTCGCGTGAAAGGAAATCCCGAGCACCCTCAGAATCAGGGACGCCTCTGCGCACGCGGAAACGCGGGGACGCGACTTCTATACGATCCCGACCGCCTGAAGACGCCGCTGCTCCGGACCGGGGAGCGGGGAGCCGGCGAGTTCAAGCCGGTCAGCTGGGACGAGGCGCTCGACTACCTCGCCGACAAGCTCCTCAAGCTGCGCAAGGAGCACGGCGCCGAGAGCGTCGCATTCTTTCCTCATGGCAACGGTGCTCGCTTCTTCGCCACGCTGATGAAGGCGTACGGGACGCCTAACAGCGCCGAGCCGTCGTTCGCCCAGTGCCGCGGCCCTCGCGAGGTCGGCTACTCGCTCACCTTCGGCCAGGGGCTCGGCTCTCCCGAGCCCGTCGACCTCGAGGAATCGAAGCTCATCGTGCTCATCGGGAGCCATCTCGGCGAGAACGTCTTCACCTCGCAGATCAACGCATTCTCCACCGCGCTCTCGCGCGGCGCGAAGCTCATCACCGTCGATCCCAGGTTTTCGACCGCGGCGGCGAAGTCCGACTGGTGGCTGCCCATCCGCCCCGGCACCGACATCGCGCTGCTCCTCGCCTGGATGAACGTCCTCGTCGGCGAAAACCTCTGCGACACCGAGTACCTCGCCTCGTATGCGACCGGCTTCGACAAGCTCGCGGCGCACGTGAAGCAGTTCACGCCCGAGTGGGCCGCGCCGATCACCGACCTTCCCATCGACAAGATCCGCGAGACGGCGCGCGCGATGGGACAGGCGAAGCCCGCCGTCGCCGTTCACCCGGGGCGTCACGTCACCTGGTACGGCGACGACACGCAGCGCGCCCGCGCGATGGCCATCCTCACGGCGCTCCTTGGCAGCTGGGGACGAAAGGGAGGGATCTTCCTTCCGACGCCTGTCGAGCGCGGCAGCTTCGAGCTGCCTGACTTCCCGGATTCGGCACGCGGCCGCGCCGACGGCGCTGGCACCCGCTTCCCACTCGCGATCGAGGAGCTCGGCGTGACCAACGGTCTCATCGACGCGACGATCTCGGGCGATCCCTACCCGATCAAAGGCTGGATCATCTACGGCCAGAACGTCCTCGAGAGCATTCCGCAGCCGGCTCGGACGATCGAGGCGATGAAGAAGCTCGACCTCGTCGTCGTCGTCGACGTGCTCCCGGTCGATCAGATCCAGTATGCCGATCTCGTCCTCCCCGAGGCGACGTATCTCGAGCGGTACGACCCGCCGACGATCGTCGAGTCGGCCAAACGCCCCTTCGTCGCAGTGCGCTCGCCCGCCTGCGAGCCGCTCTATGACTCGAAGCCGGGATGGTGGATCGCAAAAGAGCTCGCGAAGAAGCTCGACCTCGGCGACTTCTTTCCGTGGAAGACGCCCGAGGAGCACCTCGCGACGCTCCTGGCGCCGCTCGAGCTCGATGGAAAAACGCTGCTGAACTGCGGCGCCGTATCGTTTCCAGGGCAACCGTACCTCGAGGACAAGCTTCCCGAGGAGCGCACCTTCGATACCGCGAGCGGGAAGATCGAGCTCTATTCGCAGGACCTCGCAGACATCGGTGCCGATCCGCTGCCGCGCTACACGCCGCCCGCCGAGCCGTACAAGGGCTTCGTGCGCCTCATCTACGGACGCGCGCCGATGCACTCGTTTGCGCGAAGCCAGAACAACGCGGCGCTCCACGCGCTGATGCCGGAGAACGAAGTCTGGTTCCATCCTTCGGTCGCGATGACCTTCGGCATCGCGAACGGCGACCGTGTCGCCCTCGAGAACGGCGACGGCATCAGAAGCGATCCGGTGAGGGTTCGCGTCACGGAGGGGATCCGAAGCGACTGCGCTTACATGGTCCACGGCTTCGGGCAGAAATCGAAATCGCTGCGGCGTGCGGGAGGCCGCGGCGCGTCCGACAACGGCCTCATGAGCCAGGTGAGCGTCGACCCGCTGACGGGCGGCACCGGAATGCGCGTGAACTTCGTGCGCCCGGTGAAGGCGTAAAGGGAGCAGAGCAGTGGCCAGATACGCAATGGTGACCGATCTCCGCAAGTGCGTGGGCTGCCACGCCTGCACTGTCGCATGCAACGGCGAGTGGGACGTGCCGCCCGGCGAGGCTCGAACCCGAGTCAGGATGACACCCCTCGCCGGTTCGTTCCCGGAGCTCTCGTCGAGCACCTACGTCGCGCAGTGCAACCAGTGCGACCATCCTCCCTGTATCGAGCCATGTCCCTCCGGGGCGACGTACCAGGATGCGACCGGCGTCATCCGCGTCGATCAGGACGTCTGCATCGGCTGTGGCTTCTGCATCGAGGCCTGTCCGTACGAAGCCCGACACATCAGCGCGAGGACGAAGAAGGTCGACAAGTGCGACTTCTGCGCGCCGCGCATCGCGCGCGGCGCGGAGCCCGCCTGTGTCTCGACCTGTCCCGCGAATGCCAAACACTTCGGCGATCTCGAAGACCGCACCGGCGACGTGCACAGGATGGTCTTCCATGACGGGGCGCGAAGAATCGAATCCGCTTCCGTCGCCCCGGGGCCTAACGTCTTCTACCTCGGTGACGACGCTCACCTCGATCTCGTCCAGGCGAGTTTCCCGCCGAGGCCGCCGCGGCTCATCACCGCGGGAGAAACGCTGAAGCGCCTCTTCAAGCCGCTCGTGATCGGCGTCGTCGGGCTCACGTTCCTCGGGCAGGCCGTCGCATTCTTCACGCAACTTCACAAGGGGGAGGGCGACTTCGATGAGTAACGCCATTCCGCTCGCGCCACTGCCGCTCTCCAGGGCAGAAGCCGAGGCGATGCTTCAGCGGCAGGTCAAGAAGCACCACGTCGCCGTGATTCTCGTCCACTGGTTCAACGCGATCACCTGGATCCTCGAGGTGTCGACGGGAATCGCGCTGATCTCGTCGCCGCTCTTCCGCGTCGCGCCCGACTGGTACGTCGCCATGTTCACCGGGCTCTTCGGCGGGCGGGCGAACCTGCTGCAGTTCCACATCGCGCTCGGCCTGACATGGATGTTCGTTCTTCTTCCGTATGGCATCTTCGGCTTTCGCAACTACGTCAGCGGCGAGATGCTGAAGGTCACCGACAAGGACGACATTCGCTGGCTGATCGTCCGCACTCTGAAGATTCTCGGGAAGAGCGACGAGCCGCTTCCTCCGCAGGGAAGCTACAACGCCGGACAGAAGGCGTTCTCGATGGTCGTCTGGTTCATGGTGCCCGTGGTGATGATCACCGGGGTGATCATGGCCTTCCAGCTCATCAGTCCGGCGGTCGTCGGCTGGGCCGTCTCGTTTCATTTCCTCGCCGTCGGCATGGTCGTCGCCGGGCTCGTCGTCCACGTCTACATGGGCGCGATCTTCCCCGAGGAGCGCCCGGCCTTCTTTTCGATGATCACCGGCACGGTCAACGAGCTCTACGCCTACAACCATCACTTCAAGTGGTGGCGTGAAGTGAAGGTGGCGCAGGCAGCCTGGGACAAGACACACGAGACCGCCGAGGAAGCGGCCGCTTCCGAAACGCAGGAACAGGAGCCGCCCGGAGAGGCTCCGGCATAAGGCTGTCGATGGATGGCTCGCGGCAAGGCACGATCTCCAGCACACGCGCGAGCGCGTCGGGAAGCCGCACGGCTGGAAGCGCCATCGGAGCCAGCCTAACCTCACGGTCCGCACTCTTTCTCCTGATCGTTCTCAGCATCTGCTCCGCCGGCTGCCGGGAGACGACCGCAGCGACGACGAATGGCGAGCGATGCGGTGCGTGTCACGGCAGCATCGAGGTCGCGTCATCGACGCACTCGGGATGCGTCTCCTGCCATGGCGGCGATCCCGCGGCAGACGAGAAGAGCGCGGCCCACGCCGGCATGTATGGCCTCGACGATCTCTCGAGCGCCGATCGCTGGGAGCGCGGCTGCGGCCCGTGCCACCGCGATCAGGTGGGCCGCATGACCAGCAGCCAGATGTTCACCAACGCCGGTATGATCGCGCAGATTCAGGCGACGTGGGACAGCCAGCGCAATGGCGTTAGGCGTGGCGCGGTAGACGGAAAACAATTCGCGCCCGACGGCTCAGCCATCGCCGAAGCTTCGGTTGCCGGCCTCGACGATCTCTCCGGAGAGCTCTATCGCAAGTTCTGCTCCCGCTGCCACCTCGCGCGCGCGAACGACGAGCCCGACACACCCGGCCACCCTGCCGGATGCGCGGCCTGCCACTTCCCGCCCGGCGACGGCGACACCTACGCCGGGAGCGACGAGACGATTCGCGAAAACGGGCCTCACAGCGCAACTCACGCGATGCAAGGCCTGCCGCCGATGGCCGCCTGCGAGCGCTGCCACAATCGCAGCGGACGGACGTCGCTCTCCTACCGCGGGCTCCAGGACGGCAACAACGCGCTCGTTCCCACGACGGGCGGCATGCCCGGCCCGGTCGCCGGCAGCGACGGTCGCACGTTCACGCACATTGCGCCCGACGTTCACTTCGAGGCCGGTATGGAGTGCATCGACTGCCACACCTCGCGCGAGATCATGGGCGACGGTTACGCGCACGAGAACATGGAGGCGCAGCTCGAGATCGGCTGCACCGACTGCCACGGCGACGCGCTCCATCCTCCGCGATTCGTCGAGCTGACACGCGAGAGCGACGCTCCGCTGCGCGAGTCGCGCCAGTACGCCCGGCCGTTGACGCCCGGCATGCGCGTCGCCCTAACCAGGGGAGGAAGGCCGTACTCGAATGTCTTCGAGCGCGGCGGAACCGTCCTCGTCACGACGAAGCGAGAAGGAAGGATCCTGAAGTCGCCGGTGATCACCGGCACGCCCGCGCACACGATCGCCGGCCACGAGCGGATGGAGTGCGCTGCGTGTCACTCTCGCGCAGTCCCCCAGTGCTATGGCTGCCATACGAGCTACGACAAGCGAGAGAGTAGCTGGGACTTCGTCAAGGACGAGGACACTCCCGGCGCCTTCGCGGAAACCGAGGACTACCGGACGCTCTATCCCTTCCCGCTCGCGATCAACGGGCGTGGTGGAATCGCACCCGTCACCCCTGGCTGCCAGACCTTCGTCACCGTGATCGAGGCCGATGGCAGCCGCTCTAAAAACGAAGCCGTCGCACGCTACGGCGAGAAGCCGCAACTGCGCTTCGCCCCGTTCTACGGGCACAACACGGGACGCCGCGCCGTCGGCTGCGCCGAGTGCCACGGCAATCCCGCATTCCTCGGGTTCGGACAGCACGTCATCGAAGACGGCGCCATCCGCAGCACCATGCTCTGCGAGCGCAACCCGCGCAAAGGGCTAGACGCGTTCCTCTCGATGGATCGCGGCCGCGTCGTCTCGCACGCCGCGATCGCGCGCGCCGGTGCCCGCCCACTCGACCATGACGAAGTGCGCCGCGTGCTCTCCGTGAATCTCTGCATCGTCTGCCACACGAAGGCCGACGACCCCATCTACCGCTCGAGGCTCGACTATGACGCGCTGGACGACGCTCTGCATCGCCGTCTTCTTGCTGATCGGAGTTAGCCAGTTCAGCACGGAAGCATCCGCGCCGGCTCGCCGCGAGCCGGACGCGGCGTCGCGCGCGTGCCTCGCGTGTCATCCGACTGCGCAGCCCGTGTTGTCGGGCCCGATGGCGATGCGCTCGAGCGAGCGCGCCTTCGCGCACCGCGCCTTCGGCGTCGAGGAGGGAGACCGTTTCTTCTCCGCGTCGTGCTCCGGCTGTCACGTCACCGGCTGCACCAGCTGTCACGACGGCGCAATCCACCCGACCTCGCGCCCCTCGAACCACGCCTGCCTGCGATGCCATCGAGGCTATTCGGCGGGTTGGGAGTACGAAGGAAAGGCGCCGCGCGAGGATCACAGCCGCTACCAGCGCGGAGCGAGGTCGCAGGGCGAGCCGTTCCTGAAGATGCTCCCCGACGTTCACTTCGAGCGCGAGATGCTCTGCGCCGACTGCCATCCGATGAGCTCGCTCCACGTCGGCGGCCGCGCGAAGTCGTGTGTCGACTGCCATCCTTTGCCGTCGGCCTCCAGCCCCGAGCACGCGATTCCTGCGCACATGAACGGGATGCAGTGCGTCTCCTGCCACGCCGCGTGGGCGCCTCAGGAGTACGGCACGTTTCTCGTCCGCGCCTCGACGGACGAGCAGCGCGAGGCGTTCGCGCCACTGCGCACGTGGGGAGCGTGGAGCAAGAGCGCGCAGCTCAAGCGCCAGGATCCGCCTCCGCTCGGTGTGGACGTCACGGGCCGCGTCGCGCCGATCCGCCCGCGCTTCGTGCTCTTGGTCACCGACGCGTCGCGCGGTTGGGAGAACCATCCGGTTGCAGCCGAATGGCGCGCCTTCACGCCTCACACGGTGCGCCGCGGCTCGGTCGCCTGCGGCGGCTGCCACGATAACCCGCGCCGCTTCCTTCTCGAGGCCGATGCCGATCGGATCTACCTTCCCGGCAAGGACGGGATCGGACTGAAGTCCTGGTGGAACCGCGAGGGACAGAGCGTCGTCAACGGCGCGTTCCTTCCCGAGGAGCGCTACGAACGCATGAACACGAAGTCACCCGAATACGCACGAGAGGTCGTCAAGCAATGGCAGAATCTGCTCAATCACGCCGCTCCGCGCTCTGGACGTTAGGCTGGATGGCCGCCGGCGCGGCGGGACTCTGGCGGTTCCTTACGCCAAGAGGGATAGCCGGTCGGGGCTCGGCCGCCCGGGCGGTCGTCCCCTCCTCGGCGATTCCCGCGAGCGGCGCGCTCGTCCTTCCGCATCAGGGCGTCGCGATCGCGAGAGAGGACACGGGGCTGGTCGCGCTCGACCTCGCCTGCACGCATCTCGGCTGCACGGTCTCAGCGAACGCGAACGGCTTCGCATGTCCCTGCCACGGCAGCAGGTTCGACTGCGGAGGAAAGCGTCTCGCGGGCCCCGCGGCCGATGGGCTCCGCCGCCTCGCGGTGGGCGAGGTCGACGGCATCGTGCGCGTGGCGGATGCGACTCAACATGTGGAAGGCGCGTCGACTGCGCGCGCGCGCGATCTCGAGAGTCGGAGAGCATGATGTTCAAGGAGCTCGTCAGGCACATGTTCCCGCGGGCCGTCGCGAGCGACACGCTCGCGATCACCTACACGTTCTGCCTCGGCGGGCTCGCCTTCACGTGCCTGATGGTGCTCGGACTCACCGGACTGCTCCTTCTCTTCTACTACAGCCCGTCTCCGTCGACGGCGCACGATTCGATCCAGTTCCTCGAGAGCTACGTCTGGGGCGGGGCTTTCCTTCGAAGCCTTCATCGCCTCGCATCGCACGCACTGCTCGTTCTCCTCGTTTTGCACACGCTTCGCGTGATTCTCACTGGAGCGTTCCAGGCGCCGCGGAAGATGAACTGGGTCGTCGGCTGCCTGCTTCTCGTCGCGTGCGTCCTCGAGGCATACACCGGCTACCTGCTCCCGATGGATCAGCTCGCCTACTGGGCGACGTTGACCGGGATGGAGCTGCTCCGTTCGCTTCCATTCGGCGACGCGGCGCGTGCCGTGCTCGTTCCTGATGGAGTGGGCGGCCCTCTATCACTGCTCCGCTTCTTCGCGCTGCACGTCGCGATCATTCCGATCGCGCTCCTCTCGATGTCGATGCTGCACTTCTTCGTCATCCGAAGACAGAAAGGACTCCTTCCGTACCTGTGAGCCGCGTACCCGCGTCGCCCTACTTCTTCCGCCCGGTCAAGCGCGCCCTGCTTGCGGGCCTGGTGACGCTTTGCGCACTTGCCATCCTGTTTCCCGCGCCGCTCGAGGTTGCCGCGAATCCGTCGAGGCCGCCCAACCCTGCGAAATCGGCCTGGTTCCTTCTCTGGATTCAGGAGCTCGTGAGCTACGACACGATAACGATCTGGATCGCGCTCGTCCTCGCGCTGCTGCTCTTCGCGCTCCCCTGGCTGCCGGTCGCGCAGATTCAGAATGCGTCGTGGTTCCAGAAGCAGCATCGCGCGCTCGCGGCGCTCGTCGTACTCGCATTCGTCGCGATCGTCGGCCTGACGATCGTCGGTCTCTTCTTCCGGGGGGCGAACTGGTGTCTCGTCACGCCGTTCTGATCGCGATCGCACTCGTCGTGGTCATCGGCTGCACGAGGCCTTCGCCTTCCTCCGTCGCTGCGCGCGGCGGCTGCACCGGCTGTCACGAAGAACACTATGTGAACGCGGGGTCGTGCGAGTCGTGTCACCGCGGCAATCCTGATGCTTCGCGGAAGGAGCTCGCGCATGACCGCCTGATTCGCGGCAGAGCGGCGCAGTATCGTCTCGCTTCCAACCCTGCCGTGCGCGAGGGCGAGCGACGGGTCGGGCAACTCGCCTGCCGCCGTTGCCACACGATCGGCAACACGGGGAACCGCCTCGCGACCTCACTCGATCGCGCAGTCTGGAAACGCGATCAGAGCGAACTGGAACGGTCGATCCATGAGCCGGTGGAGTCGATGCCAAGATTCGCATTGAGTGCGACGCAGACCGAGGAGGTCGTCGCGTATCTCCTGCACGGCGCAAGTCCCGCGGCTGCCGATCCGGGCTACCAGGTCCGCTTCGCGCGCCGCGGCGGGGCTTCCGGTTCGAAGTTCGACGAGCACTGCGGCGGTTGCCACCGCGCGCTTCTCGCCGATGGCCCGGCGGGACGCGGATCTGCGGGTCCTAACCTCTCCGGGCTCTTCACCGAGTACCACCCGCCGACAGCTCCGGAAAACAAACAATGGGTCGCGGAATCGCTGCGTGACTGGCTGCGCAACCCGCGTGCCTTTCGGTCGAGGACCAGTATGCGACCGGTGCAACTCGACGCAGGCGAGTGGTCAGGGCTCGTGGCGGAGCTCACGGTTGAGATACGGGTCGAATGAAGTCGACACTTCTGTCCAGCTCTGTCGCCCGAATCAAGTCCCGGAGGGACGATTGAGAAGGCTCAGAACGACCCGCCATCGCCCTCTCGACAGCACGCCTACGCTGCGGGTGCGCCCGATCTTCCCACCCCGCGCCTCCTCGCACTTCGCTACACTCTCCCCACCGTGAACGTCACCACCTTCGTCGCGAAGTGGAAGGCCTCGGGCGCATCCGAGCGCGCGAACAAGGATTCGTTCCTCCGCGACCTCTGCGACGTGCTCGGTGTCGCTCATCCCGACCCGAAGACGGGAGATCCCGACAGCGACCATTACGTCTTCGAGCGCGACGTCGCGCTCGTCCATGACGGTGCGAAGCACACGATCGGGTTCATCGATCTCTACAAGCGTGGCGCGTTCATCCTCGAGGCGAAGCAGGGGTCGGAGGCGGAGTCGAAGAAGATCGGAACCGCGCGGCGCGCGACCCCCGCCTGGAACATCGTCATGCAGGACGCCTTCGGGCAGGCGTTAGGCTACGCGGCAACGATCGAGCCTCCCCCACCCTTCATCATCATCACCGACATCGGCTACTGCTTCGACCTTTACGCCGCGTTCGACGGCACGCGCAATTACCGCAAGTTCCCTGACGCGCTCAGTTCGCGCATTTCGCTCGACGTGCTCGAACGCGATCCGGCGAAGGTCGAGCTGCTCCGGGCGATCTTCACCGATCCGCACGCGCTCGACCCGTCAAAGCGCTCCGCGCGCGTCACGCGCGAGATCGCGGGGCACATCGCCACGCTCTCGCGCACTCTGGAGGAGGCGGGGCATGCGCCCGAGGTTGTCGCGAAGTTTCTCATGCGCTGCCTGTTCACGATGTTTGCGGAGGACGTAGATCTCCTGCCCAAGGGGATCTTCGCGCAGGCGCTCAACGAGCAGTGGATCGAGAATCCGGCGGCGTTCCCCGGCGAACTGGGTGACCTCTGGAAAACGATGAACGCCGGAGGATCGCTCTTCCGCGCTGGAAAGATCTGGAAGTTCAACGGCGGGCTCTTCGCCGACCCCGTCGCGCTGCCGCTCACGAAGGAACAACTCCGCGTCCTCGCTGCCGCGGCTGGGTGCAACTGGAGCGATGTCGAGCCGGCGATCTTCGGCACGCTCCTCGAGCGCGCCCTCTCGCCAAAGGAGCGCCACAGCCTCGGCGCGCATTACACGCCGCGCGCCTACGTCGAACGGCTCGTGAAGCCGACGATCGAGGAGCCGCTCCGCGCCGAGTGGGACACCGTCCGCGCGCAGGTGCAGAAGCTGATTGCCGAGAGCGACCCGGACGCGAACCGTAAGGCGGTAGCCGAGGCGCAGCGGCTCGTCGGCGACTTCTACGACCGGCTGACGACGATCCGCGTGCTCGACCCGGCGTGCGGCTCCGGGAACTTTCTCTACGTCGCGCTCGACCTCTTCAAGCGGATCGAGAACGAGGCGCTCGACCTTCTCTCGAACCTCGGAGACTCGCGCCCCCTCTTCGCGCCGTCAGGGCGCGTCGTCACCCCCGAGCAGTTCCTCGGCATCGAGATCAAACCGTGGGCGAAGGAGATCACCGAGCTCGTCCTCTGGATCGGCTTCCTGCAGTGGCAGATCAGGACGCGGGGCTGGAAGAGCCACCCGACCGAGCCGATCCTGCGCGACTACCACAACATCGAGTGCCGCGATGCCGTGCTCGCCTACGATCGCAAGGAGCCCCTGCTGGGCGACGACGGCAAGCCGGTGACGCGCTGGGACGGCGAGACGATGAAGCTCCACCCCGTCACCGGCGAAGAGGTCCCCGACGAATCGGCGCAGGTTCCGGTTTATCGCTACGTGAATCCGCGCAAAGCCGAGTGGCCAGCGGCGGAGTTCATCGTGGGGAATCCGCCGTTTGTGGGGGGCTGGCGTATGAGAAGCGCATTCGGAGACGGCTACGTCGAGGCGCTTTGGAGTACCTTTCCTGAAATGCCGGAGAAGGCTGACTTCGTAATGTATTGGTGGGAGCAGGCCGCAAATCGATTGCGCACTTCCGGTCTCCGTCGATTTGGGCTTATCACGACCAACAGCATCACTCAGGTCTTTCAACGCCGCGTTCTCGAATCACATTTGTCGGAAGGTGCATCAATTGTGTTCGCGGTACCGGACCACCCTTGGGTTGACGCAGCCGATGGAGCTGCCGTTCGAATCGCGATGACGGTGACCGAAAAGGGAACGACAACTGGCCGACTCCTGCTCATCCGGAATGAGCGTGAGGGCGCTGACGGTATTTGCCTGATGGACGCTATCGAATCCAACGGACAAATTCATGCTGATCTCACGATCGGCGCCGCCGTTGTCAGCGCGAAGCCGCTTCGATCTAACGACGGGATCACGAGTCCGGGCGTGCAACTCTACGGAGACGGCTTCATCGTAGCCTCCGACGTCTCAGGGCGGTGGAAGGACGATGCGGACACCGCACGGCAGGCGGGTGTGCTGCGCCGGTACTTGAACGGCAAGGATCTCATGCAGACCTCGCGCGACGTCGAGGTGATCGACTTCTTTGGCTACGACGAGGAGCGGGCGCGGCTCGATCATCCGGCGCTCTATCAGCACGTGCTCGAACGCGTAAAACCTGAGCGAGCACAGAACCGGCGAGAATCGATCCGAAGAACCTGGTGGCGCTTTGGTTGGGAACGGCCGGTTCTCCGAGATCAGCTGCGGGAGTTGCACCGCTTTATCGTGACACCCGAAACCGCGAAGCACCGCGTGTTCGCCTTCCTCGAAGCGGCCGTACTCCCCGACAATCGACTGACCGTGATCGCATCAATGGACGCTTTCGTCCTCGGTGTGCTCTCAAGTCGGCCTCATGGAACTTGGGCGAAAGCCGCCGGCGGAACGCTTGAAGACCGCCCCGTGTACACGAAGGCAACTTGCTTCGACGCCTTTTCTTTCCCGGCCGCCAGCGACCCGATGAACCAACGCATCCGCTTATTAGGCGAGCAGCTCGACGCGCACCGGAAGCGCCAACAAGCGCTCCATCCCGACCTCACGATCACCGGGATGTACAACGTCCTCGAGAAGCTGCGGACCGGTGAGGCTCTGACGGCGAAGGACAAGACGATTCACGAGCAGGGACTCGTCTCGGTGCTCAAGCAGATCCACGACGACCTCGATGCCGCGGTCTTCGACGCCTACGGCTGGCCGCACGACCTGACCGACGAGCAGATTCTCGAGCGCCTCGTCGCCCTCAACGCCGAGCGCGCCGAGGAAGAGAAGCGCGGCCTCGTCCGCTGGCTCCGCCCCGAGTTCCAGAACCCCGAGGGGACCAACGCGTCGACCCAAACCGAGCTCGCCATCGAGGAAGACGAAGCCGAAGTCGCCGCGAAGAAACACAAGGGCGCGAAGAAAATGCCCGCGGCCGCGACCCCGTGGCCCGACACCCTGCCCGCCCAGATCGGCGCGGTGCGTGACCTCGTCAACGCCGCCCACGGCCACGTCACTGCCGACCACGTCGCCCACGCATTCAAAGGCGCAAAGAAGAAAGAACTCGCCGGCGTCCTCGACTCCCTCGCCGCGTTAGGCCTCGTCCTCGCCTACGACGCACCCGATGGACGGCGGTGGCGAAGAGCTGGGGCTTGAACGGAATCGGCGATTTCGCGGTGTGACCGAATGATGCCGTTGCTACGCCGCTCAAAAAACTTCCCGGTTCGTGGCTTGCGAACCACGTGGCCTAACCGCGGAGTCACGTAGTCGGATACGGCTTCGAGATTGGGTATTCGATCCCCAATCGAATCCCATGACGATGCGCGATGAGGCGGCAGTAGCCGCGTAACATCGGTATTCCGAATCGATACCAACCGGAACGGGAGCCCCTCAGTACGTGTCCATGAGGCGCGTTCTTCAAGGCGTTCATCTTGGTGTTGAAGCGGGCCCTATCAAACGGATCTTGCCGCTTCTCGTTCGACGACACGACCTCAGGAAGGGTGCTCGCCGGGTCGTTGGCCTTGACGCGCAGTGCATCTTTAACGATCCGGCAATACGAGTCGAAAATTGTCGTACTGGACTGGTTAAGCTGATGATGGTCTGCCGCAGCCCAGAGTATATAATCCCATCCGCCAGTGTACTTTCGGGTGGCCTTGTTATACAGCTCCTGTAGGCGCTTTTCCGTAGACTGTACCGCGCGGATAATACCCGTTTCGAAATGCCTTGGTTCAAGCTTGGTTGCTCGACTCTTATCCTCGTAGTACTCCCAAAACAGCGAGCTGCCGATCAGGTGGATGAAGTGCGGAAAGCCGTCACTGATCTGAGCGGCCCGTAGTTGGTGATCTGGGTGTACTTCGAGCCCGAGCGCCGTCGCTCCCGTTTTCAAAATTTCCATCGCGTCATCTAGATACAGGCGTTCTAACTGAACCGCCTCGATGTATCGATAGGCCGATTCGTGGCCGGCGAGCAAATCCTCAAAGGATTCGGACACTCCACAGAACATGAACGTAGTCATGAGCTGCCGGTCACCGATCTGCTTTACCAGGTCGCCGAAGTATCTCCGTTCGCCTTCCGGAAGCAAATCGAACTCGTCGACGATGACAATCGGCCGAAAACCCCGAAAGTTTTCTCTCCACTTGTCGACGCCGGCGGAGAGCAATCGCACCGCATCGTTGATGTTCGTGATCTCAAAGTCTCTCGTCGATCGATCTGCCGCCAATTTCAAGGGTCCTAGTGCCAGCTCAGCGCTCAGCCCGAGTGTAGGCTTCAGTGGATCCTTCCCGATGAGATCTTCGATTATCGATTTGACAAGACTCAGAGCTGAACTCCTCGAATCGCAACTCGCGACCAGCGGGTGCACGCCCGTCGGGAGGTTGTTCTGTGCTGAAGCGATCGCGAGCGAGGTCTTGCCGACGCCCCGATCACCCCACACGAACACCGACCTCCCGGTTGAAGCTACTGCCCTGTCAACTTGACGAACCTGACCTTGGCGACCTTGCAACAGATCGACGCGGTCGACAGGATTCTGCGGCCGAAAATACTTTTGAAGCTCGAAGCCAAAATCCCTATCCTCGAGCGCTCGTAGATCCCTTAGCATTCTGCCCTCTCGTGTCTTTCAGGCTACCCGACCCACCAGCGCGCTCTCAATCCGGCCTAAGCGCCTGACCGATGATACAACCTAGCGACACCGTGTCGCGCGTCGAGATCGGTTGGAGGCGCACTCACAGCTTCATATTTCAGTCTGCTGACCAAAAGCCTTCGAAATCTGTCCAGAAAGCGACGGACTCCAAGTGGCTGTACTTTAGAGACGAACGTCCCCGCCCAGCCGCTCTACAGGTGGTAGAGCCGCAGCGAGTGCGCGCCGCGCCGGAGCGCCGATAGGGACGCGGAGGCCGTGACCTGCACTGCCTGAGGGGAAGGTGCAGGGCCTTCCCGCCGTCACCGTGAGCGTATGGACTCTCGGAAACGCTGCCATGGCACGCAGCATCGCCGCAAACGCTTGCGCAACCGTCCGCTTCAAAAGCTTTCACTACCCTTCGCTGAGTGTGCGGAACATCTCGCGAACGTCGTCCTCCGTGAAGACAGCTGGGCGCACAACTGCGCGTTCTCGAAGGTACTCGTCGCTATTGTCCCGATTCTCCGCTTGCTCCTCACGCTCGGTGATGTCCTCGTCCAGTTGCCCGACCTGCGTGCGTAAGTCCAGCCCGTACTCGTTACACAGTCGGGCGAATGAGTCTCGCAACGAAGACAGCTCGTCAAGGGTCGAACAGTCACTGCGCTCATCCCTGGCCCCCTTCACCTCGAATACGCGAAGCGCGGTCTGGAGTCGCAGCTCTTCAGCGTCATCCCACTCGAGGACATTCGGAGGAACGGCAAGGAGATCGAGCCAATCATCAGCTCTCGCGAACTCGAGTCCATCCAAAAGCCCTAGGCGAAGGTTGCGATAGACATCCTCGCCGCCGTGCTCCAGGAACCACCTGTTCTTCCCGATTGAACCCAGCAACCTGAGCACCGACGTGAAGTCGACAACCTCATGCTCCCATTCTCTCGTCAGGTTGTCGGCCACGCGCAGAGCCATCTCGGCGAGCTGCCGCGACTCAAGAATCGCCGCCACGTCCGCAAGAAATGCCAGTCGAATCTCAAGGCTCGAATCGATGGGATATCCGACGAGTCCGCCTCGCACCGACTTCTCCCAGCGAGTCGAAGGACCATCGAGCACGCGCAGCAAAGCTCGACCTAGAAGCTCTGTGTTCAGCGTAAGGGCCCAAAGTTCGCTACCCGGCCGCGTCCGCGCAAGCTTCCAGATGTTGACGAGCTGCTTAAACCGCACGGCAGAGTTGATCAAATCTTCTGCGGTCTCGCGCTCGTCTAAAATTACGGAAGCCACGAACTCCCGAACTGATGGATTGAGATAGCTAAGCTGCGTCGCATTGCACGTCAAAAAACCACCATCGAGTTCTTGAAGTGCGCGCCGGAAGTCGCCCGGACCGATCCGTTCATTGTACTTGGCGGCACAAAGCCGATGGAGTGCGATGAAAGCTGGCTCGAGATCCGTAATGGCCGTCCATTCTCCGACCGTATTGAAACTGAGGAGGACGTGACGCGCCGCGTTCGAAATCTGGCTACGGAAAGCGTGGTCCCAGATACCTTCCGGGCTCGTCAACAGCGACAATACATGCGTTCGATAGCCCTCCACGGCAACGTGTGCCGAACGGGAATAAGTCGATAGCCACTCGATCACCCGCGGATTGAAGTGTGCGTGCTTGATAATGTCGAGAAACAAGTCGTCCTTCAGCAATACGTCTCTGTATTCTTGCGGCAGGTCGCTGAAATAGAGGTGATTGTAGAGAAGCCTGGCTCGTCGCTCAAACGAATAGTCCTCCAACTCCAGAATGCAACGGCGACCCATTATTTCACTCTGCGCTAGTGTAGTGATCCATAAATAGCTTGCATTATAGTCGTCGATGTGAGCTAATGACTCATGCGCGTTGCACCTGCCATTTCCCTCACCGAATCGGATCGAGCGACTCTGCGGAAATGGGCTCGGGGACGATCCACACCTGCCCGTCTGGTCTTGCGAGCGA
>JBAZBK010000032.1:0-49044 GCA_041671505.1 Thermoanaerobaculia bacterium
CGGGAGCGCGGGAGCGAAGCTGGTGACGGCGCGGACGACGGACATTCCGGCGTACTTCGTGGGGCACTGGGTGGAGATCAGCCGCGGAACGCAGAAGTGGACGTACCGGATCAAGGGGATCGAAGCGGTGGCGGGAGAGACGCCCGCGGTAAAGCGCGTCGCGGTGCTGGACGTGCCGGAAGGCGAGAGCTTCAGCGTGGCCAGGGACGACGCGTGGCAGGGCGTGTACCGGTTCGACGGGGTAGTGAACATCCTTGGAGGAGCTACTCTCACCTCGCTCGACCCCGTACGCAACTCAACTGCGGAAGCGCTCGTTTCCAATGCGTTCCAGAAGGCGACCGCGAACGTCGAGGACGGTCAGCGGTTCTACCAGGTGCATAACCTCGACGCTCCTTCGATCGACGCTGGGAAGGTCACGATTGCTGTTGGCGTCGACGGGTCGTCGTGGCTGATCCGAATCGAAGCTTCGGCAATCACCGATCGTGACGGCATCAGTACGGTGTCATTGACCGACGGAGCATCGACGATCGACGCTACGCGCGACGCGTCGGGCGCGTACGTTGCCGCTTGGCCTGGCCGCGACGGTGACGTCCTGTCGATCCGCGTGTTCGACAATCATCGGTGGTTCCGCCGCGGCACGGAGCTTCGGTTGTCGGTGCTTTCGACCGACGGTGAGGCGAGGGGTCGATTCGAGATTCCGAAGACGCCGGAAGTGCGTGATCTGGCGTCGTCGTCCGATCTCGTCGCGGTCGCCACAGACAAGCTCCACATCTTCGACAGCGAAACCCGTTCGGTGCGGACGGTGGATTGGGCCTCGGCCACATCCGCTCACGACATTGCAGTCGTCGGCTCCAGCATCCTTGCGGCAGATAGCGAGTCGATCGCTGCAATCGATGTTGAAGGTGGCAACTGGGTCGTCGCACCTTCCTTCGAGGGTGCCATCGAAGCGCTCGAATCCGATGGATCGAACGCCGCAATGATCTGGAGCGACGAAAAGGGCGAGCAGCGACTCTCGTCAGTCCACGTGACCGGCGGCGTGCCCGCGCTCGACCTGATCGCAACGCTGCCCGACGGCGCTCGCGTCATCGGGATGTCCGTCTCGGGTGAGGCGGTCCACGTGCTCCTCGACACCGCGGAAGGGCGCTTCGTCGCTTCGTACGATGTCTCCGGCGCGGGCCAGTTCACGAAGGTGAGGGTCGATGCGACGAACGTTCGCGCCGCAGGCGACGATTTGATCGTATGGGGAGGGAACATGCTGTCGAGGTTCTCGCGCGTCGGATCGAACTGGTCGCCGATCGCGGAGCTCCCTCAGGGACGCGCGGTTCTCGACGCACTCGTTCGAGACGGGCATGTCGCGATTCTCACGGACGGCGAGATAGCGGTGTACCGAATCTCGGCAGCCCCACACGAGACCGTCCGATTGCGCGGAGTCGCCGGGAGAAACCTCTCCTTCGCGAATCGCACGATCGTCTGGTCGCGCGGTTTCAAGGCAGCCCCGACGATCGTCGACTTCGACAACGCCGCATCCTCTGGCTTCACCATCACCATGAACGCAACCGGCGAGCCTGCCACACGGTGATTTCCGTGGCCGACGCCGTCGCGCCCGATGTTTTGTATTAGACGTACTCAGTGACTGGAATCGATATGACGAAGAGCGTTGAAATCACCTCGAATCGACAGCAAGTCTCTGCGGAGAAGCTCACCCGAGCACACGTATCCGGCCGCCTTGTCGCAGGGACAAGTCGAGCCGCCGTGCGGGCGATCGCATTCGCGGCAATGCTGCTTTCCAGTCTCACGCTCTTCGCCCAGGCCCCCTCCGAGGTCCTCTACCGCGACGACTTCCAGTCGCATGGTACGCAGCAGAACCTTCCGGGCTGGGTCGATACCGCCATCGGGAATCCCGGTCCCGTGGCCGACGGGCTCTACAAGACCTGGCCCGATCCGACGCAGGGGAACAAGGCGCCTAACGTCGTTTACGGCACGAAGTCTGCCTCCGGAAAACCCGAGGGGCGCAACCCGCGAATTGGGACGTTCTCGACCCTCACCACGAAGGAGTTCGACGCGAAGGGGCGATTCGAGTTCTCCGGCCGCCTGATCCGAACGCGCGACGACGGACGCATCGGTGTCACGTTCCTCTCGCAGTACCCGAACGCCGACAAGTACTACCTCCTCGGGCTCTGGTCGCAGCCGACGTCGTCGAAGCTGACGATGCAGCTTTTCGCCTTCGACAAGGCGCTCGAGGATCCGGTGAATCCCCTTGGAGACCAGTCAGCCCGCCTGAAGGGCATCAGAGACACGGGAGTCACGCTCGACGTCAACACCTGGTACCGCTTCTTCATCCGCGTCGACGATTCGGATGGAAAGACAGAGATCGCGGCGCGAGTCTGGAAGGATGGGTCGAGCGAGCCCACGTCGTTCCAGATCGAGGTCGAAGACGACGTGGCTCAGCGCCTGACGAAGGGACGCATCGGTCTCTGGACGGCCGTCAAGGGCGATTCGTACATCGACGAAATCCTGGCGAAGTCGCCGATCGATCACTCGGGGCCGACGATTCAGTTCTTCCGCCGCACCACCGCGGGCAACGTGGAGCTCGCCACCGGCTTCGAGACGAATGCCGACATCACGCCGATCATTGTCGCCACCGACGACACCGACCCCAATCCGACACTCACTGCGACGCTCGACGGCGCTCCCTTCACCTCCGGGACCACGGTGACGACCGAAGGCACGCATGTCATCGTCGTGCGCGCCACCGACTCGCTCGGCAACCAGTCGGATGGATCGGTCTCGTTCTATATCGACAAGACGGCGCCGATCGTCGTCGTATTCGAAGGCACCGATCCACTCAGCGTCGTCGCCGAGGGGCACGTCTTCGACCGCGACGTCAGCCTCAATCTTCAGATCGATGATCTCTCCTCCGCGACGGTCGTGGCGACGCTCGACGGGCAGTCGTTCGTGCCCGGTACCGCACTCGCGCCCGCACCGCTCTACGGAGTCGAGAAGCACCCGCACGAGCTCGTCGCGACGATCCGCGACCGCGTCGGCAACGAGACTGCAGTTGGCCCGCTTCACTTCACGGTGGACAAGACCGCCCCTGAAGTCACGATCACGCGCGACGGCGCCCCCTTCTCGGGCGGCGGGTTCAACACCGCGATCGCGCTTGCCGCGACGGTCAA
This sequence comes from Thermoanaerobaculia bacterium, assembly GCA_041671505.1. Taxonomy (GTDB): domain Bacteria; phylum Acidobacteriota; class Thermoanaerobaculia; order Gp7-AA8; family Gp7-AA8; genus JACPDH01. The sequence goes on from JBAZBK010000032.1 coordinate 3,177, forward strand.
AGACCTGACCCCGGCGCCGCTGACGATGACGCTCAACGGTCAGCCTTACGCGCCCGGCACTTCGATCGCCGTGAATCGACAGCACACCATCACGGCCTCGGCGACTGACCTTGCAGGGCATACCACGACACAATCGATCACCTTCGTCATCAATCAGAACGCGCCGGGGGTTCGGATCCTCGAGAATGGCGAGGCGCTGCCCGAGGGCAAGTACTTCAAGCGGCCCGTCAACCCGAAGATCGAGATCGACAACAGCATCCCGCCGTCGGTTCAGGTGACGCTCGACGGCTCGCCCTGGCCGGTGACGCTGGAATCGGTGACGGGGAACATCTACCTCTACTCGAACGGACCGATCGCGACCGACGGCACGCATACGATCGCCGTTCTGGCCTCGGATGCCGCGGGCAACGCGACGCCGGCGAGCGTGACCTTCACGATCGACCAGGTGGCGCCGTCCCTCATCATTCTCGAGAGCGGCACTCCTCTCACCGACGGAGCAATCCTCGGCCGTGACGCGATCGTGACCACCGACGCGACCGATGCGATCGGCCCCGTGACGACGACGATCCGGGTCGATGACCAGCCGTTCACGTCAGGGAACGCGATCACAGGCTCCGGCGTCTACACCGTGAACGCGACCGCCTCGGACAAGGCAGGGAACGAGACCTCCGCGGGTCCTCTGCGGCTGACGATCGACAAGAACGCGCCCGAAGTGTCTCTGCTCGAAGGCGGCGAGGCGTTCCCGGTCGACCACTGGTTCAATCGTGACGTCGTTCCGTCGATCTCGGTCACCGACCTGACGGCTGTGACTGTGGTCGTGACGATCGACGGTGCGACCGCCACCTTCACGCGCTCGTCCGTCGACGGGACGAGTTCGATATGGTCGGGCCCGGCGGTAACGACCGAGAACGAGCACACGATCGGTGTCACGGTGACCGACAAGGTCGGCCTCGTGACGACGCTTGCGCCGCTCCATTTCTGGATCGACAAGACGGCACCGACGATTACGCTGGCGACGCCCGCGCCCTCCTCCGTGGTCGTGGCCGCGATCGCGGACCTTTCCGGCGCGGCCGACGACGCGGTGAGCGTGACGGTGGGCGGCAGGCCAGCGACGATCGACGCTGCGACGAAGCGCTGGTCGCTCACGGCGGTCTCGCTGCTCGAGGGCTCGAACACGCTCGCCATCACGGGCACCGACCGCGCGGGCAACGCGTCCAACGTGACGCCTTCGCTCATCCTCGACACCCGTGGCCCCGCGTTGCAGGTGCTCTCGCCGGCGAACGGTTCGTGCACGAATGCGAGCGATCTCGTGATTCAGGGAACCTCGAGCGACGCGCGCCTCGCGTCGGTGGCCGTGGCACTCGATGGCCAGGCTCCGGTCGCGGCGCAACTCGAGCTCGGGGCGGGCACGTGGAGCGTCTCGCTGCCCGGCATTGCGCAGGGCATTCACCAGATCACCGTCACCTCCGCGGACAGCGCGGGCCACACCTCGAACGCTATGCTCACCGTGCGTGTCGACCGCATTCAGCCCGTCATCGAAGTCACGGAGGGCGGCGCCTCGTTTGCGCTCACCAGGGTCAATCGCGCGGTTTCGCTCTTCGTCCGGGCGGTGGACGCCGACCCGTCCGTCGCGCTGACGCTGACCCTGGACAGCGGCAGCTTCGTCTCGGGCAGCGTGATCGCCGGGGAAGGCAACCACACGCTCGTCGTCTCGGCGCGCGACTGTGCGGGCAACGAAGAACAGAAGACCGTCTCCTTCTCCATCGACCTCACGGCGCCCGTATTCACCGCGCTCAGCCCCGGCAATGGCGGCACCGTTGGCACGATGCCGTCGTCCGTCGCGGGCACGGTCTCCTCCGACGCCACGACCGTAAAGCTCCTCGCGGCCGGGTCTCCGCCGATCGAGGCGGTCGTTTCGAACGGCAGCTTCACGCTGTCGGGCGTTCCTTTCGAGGAAGGGACGAACCGATTCACACTGCACGCTGCGGACGATGCGGGCAATGAGAGCTCAGTCGACTACACCGTGGCCGTGCGTACCGCGCTGCCCGTCGTGGAGATCACCGAGAACGGCACGCCGATCGCGCCGAACGCGCTCTTCAATCGAGATGTGACGCCGACGATCACCTCGAGCGACCCCGACGCCACCGTCGTCGCGACGCTCGACGGTGCCAGCTACTCGATCGGCAGCGCGATCACCACGGACGACAGCCACACGCTCTCCGCTAGCGCGACGGACGACCTGGGGCATCTCGGCACGAAGAGCGTGACGTTCACGATCGACAAGACCGCGCCCGCCGTCGTCATCACGGCGCCGGCCGCCGGCGCGTCGATCGCCTCGGATACCGTCACGGTCACCGGCACCGCGGGAGACGCCGCGAGCGTCACCGTGAACGGCGTCAGCGCGACGCTTTCGAGTGGAGCCTTCAGCGCGACCGTCGCGCTGGAGCTCGGCGAGAACGTCATCGTCGCGGTTGCCCGCGACGAGGCCGGCAACAGCGGTCGCGCCGAGGTGACCGTCACCCGCGCCGGCGTTGGCCCTGCGATCGTTCTCCTCTATCCGACCGACAAATCGCTCACGAACCGTCCGCAGTCGGAGGTTCGCGGCCGCGTGATCACGCCTGCAAACGTGCAATCGGTCACGATCGCGCTCGGTGGGCAGGCGAAGGCGACGTTGACCCCCGACGCCGCGGGCGATTTCCGCGCGACGCTCGAGCTCACCGAGGGATTGAACGCGATCTCCGCATCGTCCCTCGGAAAGGATGGGAAGAGCGCGACGGCGTCCGTGCAGGTTACCGCGGACTTCACTCCTCCGGCGCTAAAGCTGCTTGCAAATGCGGCAGAACTGCGTGATGGTGCCCGCTTCGCCGAGCGCGCAGCGCTGAGCGTCGAACTGTCGGATGCGCAGTCACCCGCGCCGACCCTCGAGCTGACGATCGATGGCAATGCGTCGACGGCGCCAAAGACGATCGACGAACGGGGCGGTCACGTGGTGCTCGCCACTGCGCGCGATGCCGCAGGCAACGAGACGCGCGTCGAACGCAGCTTCACCATCGGCTCCGGCACGGGTACAACCTCGGATTGCAGAGTGAGCCAGCTGGACCCCAAGGCCGGATCGATCATCGCGTCGAATGTGACGCGGATTGCGGGGCGTACCAGCGCTCCCGGCGTGAAGGTCGGCGGCATTGCGGCGGAAGTTGTCGACGGATCGTTCTGCGTCAGCGTCGAGCTCGCCAACGAAGGGCTCAATACGATCGAGATCGTCTGCACCGACGCTTCGGGCAATCCATTGGGTGACGAAGTCACGCACACACTCGAGCGCGTGACGGGCGCGCCGACGGTCACGATCACAACTCCCACCGAGGGGCAGTCGCTCGGGAAGAACGCCACCGGAACGATCAGCGTCAGCGGGACCGTCGGCTCGGGCGTCGTTGCCGTCACGGTCAACGGCGTGCGGAAGCCGCTCGACACGAACATCGACACGCAGAGGAGCTTCACCGTCGACGGTGTCAGGGTCGCGACAGGGCTGAACATCATCGCCGCGCGCGCGGAAACCTCGTCGATGCGCACCGCGACTGCCACGCGACGCGTCGTCTATTTCGGTGATGCGGCTGCGATCGCAATCACCTCGCCGGTTGGAACCGTAGTCACTGGAGCGTCGTCGATCGACGTCAGCGGAACGTGGTCGAACCTCGACCCGACGTCGCTCACCCCGGCCGTGTCGACGAACGAGTACAACGACACGAGCGGACGATTCTTGCTGGCGAACGTGCCGCTCAACATAGGTTCGAACAGGATCACGGTCTCCGGTGTCGATGCCGCGGGGCTCCCGGTTTCGGCGTTCGTCGACGTCACCCGGACCGCGGGCGTCCCATCCGTCTCGATTAGCGAACCCGCCGACAACACGTATGTAGCCAGCGACGAAGTCATCGTCCGCGGAACGGCCGAGGCAGCGGTGGGCTCGACGGTGCAGGTGAACGGTCTCGCCACGAATGCGATGAGCGAGCCGGCCGGCGAAGGCCGAGTCCGGATTACCTTCGACGCTTCGGTCCACGTTTCGGACAGCGGCGCGATCACTCCGATCGTTGCCCGAGTGTCCGAGCCGGGCGGCGGCGGCTCGTTCGACACGATTCGCGTGACCCGCTTCGCAGGCGCGTTCGCCATTCGGAAGGACGACGAGAACACCACGCTCGTCTTCCCGGCGATGAGTGCCGTCCAGGTGTCGACGACGATCCAGACGCTCGTCGCCTTCACTCACGCGGTCGACAGGGCCTCGGTCGTTGCAGGCGGCGTCACGCTCGTCGCGGCGAATGGTCAGGCCGTCAGCGGCGTGCTGCGAGTCGATCGCGACGTCGTCAGCTTCGCTCCGTCCACGCCGCTGGCGGAAGGGGAGAGCTACACGATCAAGGTCGCCTCGACGGTGAAGGATCTTGCCGGTACCGCGCTCGGCGCGCCATACGAGAGCCGATTCGTCACCGCGATCACTGCGCCTCAGACGGCGCCGCAGGTCACCACGCCTCCCGCATCGGTCTGCGGGACGACGCTCGGAATCGACGGCACGGCCGTGCCGAACGCGCGTGTCCAGCTCGACTCCGGGTCGTGGCAGTTCACCGCCACGGCATCGGCGACGGGCGCCTTCCACTTCGATCTTCCTCTGACCGGCCAGAGCGGCTACCAGCTCGTCCGCGTCCGCACCGTCGGAACCGACGGCTCGCTCTCGCCCGCGTCGGACGTCTGCGTCCGCGTCGACTGCGGCGGTACGCGCGTCCTGGGCGCGACCTACGACACGACGGCGAATGCGATCTCGATCGTCTTCTCGGATGCGATCGACGGTTCCACGTTAGGCGTCGGCGGCTCGATCAGGCTGACGAGTGCCGCGGGCATCGCCATCGGCGGAAGCGTCACGCTCTCGACGCCGGTGACGGCCATCGTCACCCCCGAACGAAACCTTGCGGACGAGACCTTCACGCTCACCGTGACGACGAGCGTGAAGGACGCGAGCGGCAACGCGCTCACCGCCCCCTTCAGCCAGACCTTCTTCGCCGGTGGCGGCGCGGCACAGGGCAACCCCGGCGACGGCTACCTGACGGGCGAGGTCTACGACGCGAAGACGGGCCGCCCGCTCGCGGGCGCGACCGTGACTCTCGGCGCGGCGGCGTCCCAGGCGCCCGTGCCGCCGGTGTCGTTGCTTGCAGTGACCGACGCGCGTGGCCGCTACACCATCTTCGTTCCGGAAGGCGCTCACACCATCGAGGTCTCCGCACCCGGCTATACGACGGTCTGGCGTCAGATCGTCGTTCCCGCGGGAGCCGGCGTCGTTCCGATCGACGTCCGTCTCGAGGAGAGAGGCGAGCCGAAGGTCGTAGCATCGGGCGACCTGACGTTGAATGCAGGCGGCGCTCCTGAAGTCACGACGCCGGTTTCGCTCACCGTCACCTCCGGCAGCGTCAACGCCGGCTCGTCCGTAACGCTCACGTCCGTCAACGCGCAATCGCTCGCCGGCCTCCTCCCGCTCGGCTGGTCGCCTCTGGCGAGCGCCGAGGTCGTCGTGAGCGGGGGAGCGAACGGCCGTGTCGCTGAGTCGGGCAACCGAGTGAGCACGAGAGGAGCGCGCAGTGTCATCCCGAGCGCAGCGAGGGATCTGCAAAACGGCCTGACGAACGCTTCCGCCGCCGCGGTGGCGCTCAGCGCGACTCTCAAGTTCACTGTCGACGCCTCGGCCATCACCGCAGCGGCGCAAAGCCTCACCGGCGTCCGATACGACGCAGCCCGCGACGAATGGACCGTCGTCAGCGCCGCGGTGAGCCTCGAAGGCAACACCGCCACCGTTGCGATCACCAGCGACGGAGCCTACGCGCTCGTATACGCCGACAAGGGGCCGGGTCTCGTCACTCCGTCACTACCCGCCGCGGGCGTCGCCCTGCAGGGCGTCACCGACCCCTGCCTCGCCGCGGGCGCCTGTGACCAGCTCACGGAGAAGTCATTCACGCTCAACCCGCGTGTCGTCATGCCGAACCAGCGAACGACCGCGATTCTGGAGGCCGATTCCGCACTCGGCCCTGAGCTCGCGGCACTTCCTCCGTCTGGTACCGCCGTCCAGGCCTACATCGACGAAGAACTGACACTCTCCGACGGCTCGACCATCACTGATCCACCGTTCGCGACAGACCTCATCCTCTACCGCGACCTCGACGGCGCTCCCGCCGCCGCCACCTTCCACCTCGCGCCGTCGAAGCGCGCGACGGAGGTCTTCCTCAACGTCGGCTACGAGCACATCCGGATTCATCCTTACCCGGGCCGCCTCGATAGAGGCACGTTGATTGGCAGTGAAGGCGGCCGCGTGCCGGGCGACGGCTCCGTCACTGTCGACATCCCCGCGGGGGCCACGCCCGAGCCCGTTAGGGCCGAGGTGCATCCGATCGCAGACCTGATTCCGTTTGGAACGATTCAAGGCTTCACGGTCGTTTCCGCCTTCGAGTTTGAGCTGAGTCGCGCGACGCAGCCCGCTGAGAGCGATCTCGATGGCGATGGCCAACCCGACGCCGCTGCACCGGTCGAGCTGCTCAAGTCCGCGAACGCAACGTTTGCGCTGCAAACCGCCGAGACACGCCAGCTGATCCTCGCCGAAATCCTCGGTGATACTTCCTACGGCACCATCGTCCAGCTCGCGTCGGTTTGCTTTGTTCCAACCGCCGAAAAGCGCACGACGACGATCGGACGCGAAGGCCTGCCGCTCGATGGCATCATTCGCGAGGGACGCTATCTCCTTCTCGCCGCGAACCAACAAATCGCGTATGCAACCGGCCTCGTTAGGCTCGGTAGCGCGACCGGCCCCGTTGTGGGCGGCGGCCGCGTCCGTTCTCAATCGCAGGCAATCGGCGCGCAGCCGCTCGGCGTCGCGGACGTCACGCGCGTCACCGGCATTTACAGTGTCCCGGTTCCGGCAGAGGCGTATCAGCTTCGTGCCGAGCACCCGTCCACCGGTGAGGGCGCCCCTCACGCGGCGGCCGCTCCCGCGGCCGGTTCGGTCGAGTACGTCACGCTCGTGCTAGCGCCGCAGCCAGCGGCCGTCACGGCCGTACGCGTCTTCAAGGCGAACCTTGCTGTCGTCGACCTCACGAAAACGAGCGGGACCGAGATCGCCGTGACGAGCGACATCATGGTCGATGTCTCGAAGTCGCTCGATCCCACGTCGGTGAGCAACGACTCAATCATCGTCGCGACGACGAGCGGCGCACGCGTGCCGGGCGTCGTGTCGCTGAACGGCCCGTCGCTCACCTGGACGACCGCCATCGCGAACAGCGAGAAGCTCCGCCTCGCGCCGAACACGCGCTACGTCGTCACGGTCAGTGCAACGATCCGCGCATCGAACGGCACGCCGATGGGGGAGACTCGCACATACGGCTTCGCGACCGTCGAGCAGTTTCTCGGCGGCGGCATCCGCCGCGACAAGATCCGCATCACGATTCCGACGCCCGACGGCGTCTCCACGATCACCGGTGAAGGCTCCGCCGATCCCAACGAGCGCGCCGTTCCCTCGAACGCCGTCGTCGTCGCGGTGCGCCGCAGCCGGGCCTTCATCACGCAATACCAGGCGCAAGCGGACATCACCGGCGCGTTCCGGTTCGACATCGGAACCGATGGCGGAACGGACAAAGTTTCGATCCGTGACGTGATCGACCTCCACGTCGTGAACAGCGCGGGGATCCTCATGGGCGTCGTGCGCCTCGGACCCTTCGCGGATCCGAACGGGCTCGGCTTCGTTCCGCCTGTTGGTGAGGCAGCGAGTTTCACAACGGTCGAGAACGTGACGATCACCGTTCCTGCAGGCGCCTTCACGGAGCCTGCGATCGTCACGGCGAAGGTCGCCAACGACACGGCCTTCCGGACGGTTGCAGATGTCGCATCCGAGCTCTCGTTCGGAACGGGCCTAACAGTGAACCTCCAGTGCGGCGATGCGCGCACACCGTGTGAGGCGAAGATCCCGCTCGAGCTCGAGCTCCCCGTGCCCGCGGGTACCGACACCGCGCGCGCCTGGTACCTGGGCGCGGTGGGTGCGTCCGCGATGGGACCGCGCGTCATGCTCGTCGACACGCTCCGCATCGATGGCGGCAAGTTCAAGACCGCCGCGCAGGCCGCGGGTGCGAAGACATCGAGCAGCACGCTGAACGCCGCCACCGGCGGCTGGCTCGACTTCGGCGCGAAGGGCTGCCTGCTTCGTACGACGCGCTCGAGCGAGTACGTCGGCGTGTCGCTCACGATGGGCGGCGGCTCGCTCTCGCTAGGCGCAGCGTTCTTCAGCTCGGCCGATACGGCTCTCGAGCTGACGAACAGTCAGTTCAAGTCCCTCTATCTCGCGGACTATTACTTCGGCAGCGGTCGCGACTGCGCGGCCTTCCCCGTGGTTCAGGGTCAGGCCTTCACGATGACGGGCATCGACCGCCGGACCGGACTCGTCGCGAGCGAGCGTGTGTACGATGCGATTCCGGTTGGCAGTGGGCCATACCCCGCCGGATCGCCCGAGGAGAACGAGACTGGTCCTTACCCGATCTGGACATCCCCGGGACGCATCGAAGTCGTGACCCTCCAGGTCGTCGATGTCGAAGACGAATCAGTGCGAGGGTTGAAAGTCGAGCTCAACTCGAAGGAGATTGCGACGGTCTCGCGGACGACGCTGGCAGCAGGGCTCCGCATCGGGATTCTCAACGTGAACCGTGGCGTGTACCAGAGCGTGCGCTCCGAGACGCTTCCGGTCACGCTCGCAGCGAAGCTCGGAGATCTCCTCGTCATCGCGATCGAGCAGCAGGAAGTCGATCCGTTCTCGGACATCTCCATCGTCTTCAACGAGCCGATCGCGATGGACGGTGAACCACGGGACGTTCTTCCGAACCTCATCACGGTGGAGGTCGCTGACGGCGCCAGTGCCTCACCGGCGTTCACTGACATCACAGACACGATCGTATTCGACATGGACTCCATCGGCCGCCGCATCATCCTCTCGGCGCCGGGCTCGCTTCCCCGTGGCGCCCTCGTGCGCCTAACACTATCGAAGGACATCGCCGACTCCTCCGATCCGGCGCTGAAGCTGGGCCAGTACAAAGACGGCGCGAGCGCGGCCGGAGGCGGCAGCGACCAGTACCTCTGGTTCCGTGTCCGGGCGCCGAAGGGCGAGCTCTCGCACTTCGACATTCCGGCAGGCGCGATCCGGATGCTCGCGCTGTTCGGGAACACCCTGTTCGTCGCGGCGATGGATAGCGGCACGCTCGCTTACGACGTCGCGAATCCATCCGCGCTCCTCGGAGCTGAGGCGCCGTACGCGCAGGCGTGCGGCAGCTCACAGGATTGGGCCGTAAAGACCGATCACCACGGGCGCATCTTCACGACCGGGATCAACAGCGGGACGTTCGGATTTCTCCGCTCGTACCGCATCGAGGACTTCCTCGCGAAGAAGGGGACGCCCAGCACCGGCTGCGATGACACGTCCCGCGTCCTTGCACGCGCCGGAACGACAATCTCGTGGGCGCCCGGTGCGACGAGTGGGACGCTTGGCCTAACGGCAGAATCGGATCGGGCCGAGGCTGTGCCGCGCCGCTTCGAGGTGCTGCACCAGGACATTGACGAGCCCTCGCTCCGTCGCGAAGAGTTCCTGAGCGCCTACACGGTCAGCAACCTCACGACGCAGGGAGAGGCGAAGCGGTTCGACGTTTCGATTCCATGGTACGGAACGCCGTATGCGCTCCAGCGCGTCACGATCGAGAACGTGACCAGCAAGATGCGTTGGTCGGGGGACGCAAAAGCTGGCGTGCCCGCAACCATCACCGGCGTTGTCGCAGGTCCCTTCGACACGCTCCGCGTCGTCCGCAACCGCAGCACGTGGGCCGTCGTGTCCCTCTTCGGGTTCGGTGTAGGGGTCTACGACCTCAACGCGATCGAGTCGAATGACTCGGGCGCTGCAACGAAGAGCGAAGAGCAGATCGCTCTGCTCAAGGTTCACAGCGGACAGTGCACCGCGGGCATCCGTTGGCGCAACGACTACGACTTCACGCAGGAAGACCCCGCGGTCATCCACGATGTGCGCTTCTCGCCGGAGATCGCCATTCGTTCGAGTGAGAACAAGCTCTTCCTTTATGCGATCGATCGTGTGAAGGGTGTCCTCGATCTCCACACGACCAGCGCGATCAGCTCGACGATCTTCGACTGCGACCTCGCGACGGGAACGCGGGACGCGCGCTACAGCCGCGCCCCCGAAGGCCTCGTTCTCGCACACCGGGAGAGCGCGGGTCTCGTCCTCGACAATCCGCGGCTCGCTACATTGAAAGCGATCTACCCAGGCGGCGCGCCACAGCTCAACTTCGTTGGTTCGGTCGTATACGCGGCCAACGAGGCGACGTACAACCTCGTCGCCGCACGAGGCTATGGCCTTCTCGTGATCGAAACCGGGAACGAGGCTGAAGAGCCGTGGCGCATCCACGAGGATCTCGCGAGCATCATTTGGATCCCCGCGGGAGCGTATGGAGTAAGGCTCGTCCCGGGTGCCGCGATGGCCTCCGTCGTCGACTGCGAAGGGCGGCTCCAACTCGTCGACCTAACCGGAATCGACGAGCGCGCACTGGTCTCGACACCGGATGAGCTCTTCCCATCAACGAAGGCGGCGCTCCTCGGGCGCGGCGCGTACGGCGTGGGCGCCCCCGACTCGCGCATCCTCTGGAGCTCCGAGCCTGGGCTCTTCACGGGTACCGTCCCTCCCGTCATTGATCCGACGACCGGCATCGCCTACGGTGGCGAGCTTCTCGCGAAGACGACGCACGTCGTGTCGGCCATCGACAAACCACTGCAGGCCGAGATCATTGGAGACACGAGCGGCGAGCCGAAGCCCGCAGGGGCGATTGTGCCTCTCGGCGAACGGCTGCCAAGAAGCTACGCTTGTGGCGGCGCTGCCGCTGCATCGGAGGCTTGCAGGAACGCTTCATTAGGCGCGTTCCGCCTCACAATGGAGCTTCCGGGCGGGGTCGCAGACGACCTTCCCGGTGATGAGTTCCGAATCATCGTTGCGAGCGACTTCGCGAGCGCCATCGGCACTCGGGCGGCCGGCTCCCTGCCGGCATCGACGATCACCGTGCCGATGCGGCGCGCCGTGCCCGCCGCCCTCGCGGCGGAGCTGCGGAATCAGGAAGGCTACAACCGTTTCGTCTCGCCCTGGATCGTCGCCATCGCCGACCCGCGTGCACGCCCGGGGTACCCGTGGACTGCGGACGCTGACAAAGAGAAGGTGGGCTGCTTCCAGGGCGGGCGGCCGGCGCACCTGAAGGACAAAGGCGAAGCAGAAGGTGTTTACGAGCTCGCTACCCCGGGCCGCTTCATCACGGTGCGGCTCGACCCTGCCGTTGGTAGTGGCCTAACCCTCCTCGATCCCGCAAAGTTCACGATGCGGATCCCCGTGATTCACGCCGAAACGGCCCGCCCGCCGAAGGAGCGTGAGGCGGCGCAGGATGCGCCGGTTGCGACGGGCATGCTGGAAGGGCGCTACCTCCTTCACAGTGGCGAGCTCGCCGTCTCCGCGACCGACCTTGATGCGGGCGGTCGCGCTGGATGGAACGTCGTCTTCGGCCGCACGTACCGCTCGCGCACCATCGGCGGCACAGTGTTCGGCCAGGGGTGGGATTCTCCAATCCTCCGCCGGCTCCGCGTGCTCGCGACAGGCGACGTGGAACTGCGCGACGGCACGGGCGAGATCTGGCTCTTCGTACAAAGTGGGAGCGCGGGGTATCAGTCGCCTGCGGGCCTCTTCCTCAAGCTTGTGCGGACCGATCGCGGCTGGAACCTCATTGATCAGAAGTGGCGCGTCACGTCGTTCGATGAGTACGGCCGCCTCGCTTCCGAATCGGATGAGTTCTTCGATGTGACGAAACCGGGCAGCGGCAACGTCATCCGGTCCCTCTACGACGACAGCGGGCGCCTCGTGCGCATCGTCGATCCCGTCGGACGCGTCAGCACCATCACGTACTGGGCCGACGGCGAAGAAGGCACCGCAGGTGCCTTCTCCGGGTACGTTAAGGAGATCACCGACTGGCGGAATCGCAAGACCCGCTATGAGTTCAATCCGAAGGGACAACTCATCAGGGTACGGTTGCCCCAGGTAACGGGCGTGAGCGAATCTGTGATCACCTACGAGTACGCACCGACGAGCGCGGCGTACGGTGATGTGCTCGAGCTCGGCAACCTCGTGAAGATTACCGACCCCGGCGAGACGACGCCACGCGTCACGTTTGACTATGAAGTGACGGGCGTGAACCGCGACCGCGTGAAGCGCGAGACGTGGGCGACGGGCGAGACAGCGACGATCACCTACAACTCCGAAACGTCCGTGTCCGTCACGGACGTGTTAGGGCAGAAGCGCGAATACACGCTCACGGCACGGAACGACGATGAGCTCGCCGATCGCGTGCACATCGCGACGCTCGTCGAGAAGCAGGTGCCGACGAGCACGACGCCGATTGGCGAGCTTCCGGCGGCGCTGAGCGCCGCGGCGCCTCCCGTGTCGCCTCAGGACCGCACCTACAACATCGCCTATCGCCGAGAGGGGATGCTCGACTCGGCGACCGTCCAGGGCGTGCGCTCGATCGCGAACGGATGGCAGCCGCTCCTCAATGGTGCGGGCTTTATCAGGAAATCCGTAACCGCGACCCCGCTGGCTCTGCCGTCCGCGAAAACGCTGCCGGTATCGAAGACATCTCAGACCACGAGCACGAGCCTTGGGCCGATCACGCGAGAGTTCGTCTACCAGAGTGGGCCTAACTCGGGCTCGTTCATCGCGTCGATCAGGGCCAATGGAAAGGCCATCGCCGTGCCCGAGGCGCATCGCCACAACACCGCGCCGGAATCGGCCAACAGCGGCGTAACGTCGACAGAAACATACGATGTCACGGGTCAATTGAAAGAGGTCGCGACCACGGGCGGAACCGATCCGCAAGCTACCGCCGGATCGCAGAGGAAAATCGAATACTTCGATGCCAGTGCTCCGGCACAGAAGCGAGGGCGGCCGAAGAGAATCACGATACCTGCCTCACCGCAGGATCTGGTCACGACGCTCGATTACCCGACCGAAGACCGCGAAGTGAAGATCGATCCGTACGGCGTCACGACCACGGCCGACTTCGACGCATGGCGGCGCGCGGTTCGCGTGCGCATCGAGAGGCCCGGCGACCCGCTGGTCGTCGATCAGCAGTTCTTCTATGGCGCAACGGGACGACTCGATCGAATCGTCGAGAAGAAGGGAACGAGCGACATCACCACGAGCTACAAGTACGACGTGATGGGTCGGCGCACCGAAACGAAACGGAATGGCGTTGCCGTGGAAGGCGGCGAGATCGTCGCAACGACGAGCTACGATCTGCCGAATCGCCGGATCGTGACCACGAAGCCCGGTGGCGCGGTAACTACAATCGAGCTTGACTCGTTAGGTCGCGCAATGCGCACGCACCTCGAGACAGGTCCCGGGAGCAGCGACATCGAGACGCGCCTGGGATATGACCTCGATGACAACATCGTCTTCGAGTCCGATGGCCTGACCGCGTCGGCAACGGCATTCGACGCGCACGGTCGCGCGATCGCGACGAAGTACGCGGATGGAACGGTCACGACGACCGAGTTCGATGAGTGGGCGCGTGCAAAGAGCATCGAAGACCTCTCGGCGGATCCGGCGCCACAGGTCGTGGGCGGGAGCAGTTACGAGTTCACCGACGCCGGAACCTTGAAAAACCAGAGTACGAAGATCGACGCGACGACCGAACGGCGAACCGACTTCGCGTGGGATGGCGGCGGCCGTACGACATCGACTGCAACAGCCGGGCGGGTCACGAAATCGACCTTTGATCCAGCGGACCGCCTCGTCGATTACGCGGTGGGCGCGGGAAGCGTCGCGGGTCTGACGGATATCTCCACGAGGACGCAGGCAACGGCTCACGTTGGAATGTTGCCTCTGCAGACCACGACAACCGAACGGTCGGGAAGCGCTCTCACCACGCAGACGGAGTACAACACCACCGGCGACCCGGTTGTGAATCGTCTCGGCGGCCTCGAATGGCGCGAGACGTTCGACCAGCTCGGAAGCCGCAGCGAGAGCCAACCGCCCGGCCAGCCGGCGACGCGGTACGACACCGACTCGCGCGGGGCCGTGACGAAAGAGACTCTGCCGGATGGCTCGGAGAACGAATTTACGCATGACGCGACCGGCGCCGAGACGCGCTACGAGGATGCGGTAAACGAGCCGACGTCAACGCAGAGAGACTGGATCGGCAGGCCGCTCGTGCGAGCGTATGCCGACGGAACCACCGAACGCGTCGAGTGGGAAGCATCGCGGATCAAGTCGGTGACCGATCGCCAGGGACGCAAGCAGGCCTTCACCTACAACACGAAAGGCCAGCTCACCGAGATTCGGGATGGCGCGGATGGTGTGCTCGATCGCTTGACCTACGACTCCGCGGGCCGGGTTGTATCGTGGCTGAACAGGGACAGTGAAGTCACGTGGAGTGATTTCGATCTCGACGGCAATCCCAAGACGACCTCGCAGAAGCGCTTCAAGGATGGGACGGGCCTAACATCGCCGCCGGTCGTTCTGGACGAGTATGTCCAGCATCACCGTTGGAATGAACAGGGCGAACGGACGCACTGGTCGATGCCCGCGTATGCGGGTCTCGCGTTTGGTCCGGGATGGGCAACGTGGATCGTCGAGCAGTACGACGCGGTGGGGAACCTCACCGTTGTCGGCAAGGCCGGCGATCCAGCGGATCCGGCGGGCGTCGCTCTCATGACGGCGAGCTACCGCAACGCCGGACGGCCCGATGTGCGTACGGTCTTTGCGGGCGCTTCTTCAAGCACACCAGGCGTGCCGGTTGTTCGCACCTATGGGTATCACCCGACGACGTCCCTCATGAACAAGCTGGCCGTGACGGTAAATGGCGTGGTCATCGCCGGAAGCGAAGTCACTCACGACGGGCTGCACAAGAGTGATGCGAAGCTCCTCGGCATCTCGGGGGGGGAACGCTACACGAGATGGCGTCACGATACGCGCGGCCGCCTCGCAGCCTCACTTTTCGGTGCTTCGGATCTCAATGCTGATCCTTCGATGCCGATCCCGGGGCGGGCGAGCGAACAGCTCACTCCTGCTGACTTCCGCACAGCACAGGGGCGCTTGCAGCAGCTCTCTGGCGCGACTGCGCCAGGCGACCCGCCGACCAAGACCATCACCGAGCGCGTGGGAGGCGGACACAAGATCGATCGCGTGACGAGAGGGCCAAAGGTCTACCCCTTTGGCTACAGCGGCGCGGAAGTGGTGAACGATGGGCGCTTCACGTACGAGTTCGACGCGAAGGGCCGCCTCATTCGTGCGACGGAGAACACGGCCACGACTCCCGCGCGGCGCGTGGTCTTCAGCTATTCAGGCACAGGGCGGCTCGTCGGCCGGCGGGCCGAATACACGACCGTCGCCAATCCCCAGTCCGGCGACTGGCGTCTCGAGGATCGCGCGAGTGTCATTCGCGCTGACGGTGAGGCCGCCGAAGTCACGTTCGTCTGGGATCCCATCAGCGACCGCCTCATCACAGTCGCCAAAGCGGGGGCAATAGCGAGTGATCCGCACGGCGGAATCCTCAAGCAGGTCATCCACGGCGGGATGTCGTACGACGACCCGATCGAGACGGCGACGGTCGACCCACTCGCGCCTAACACAGTCAACTACCTCTACCCGATCTACGACGAAGCAGGCGCAGGCTCGCTGCAGGCAGTCGTCAACAAAATGGGGGAGATCGTCGCCCGGAACTTGAGCAACGACCCCTTCGGCGGCGAAGAGCTCGATCTCGCCGGCGCGGCGATCGATCGGGTTGCGGTCCGAGCAACCAAGAACTCCGATGGAACCCTTGCGAGCGTGTCGGTGGAGATCCGCTCGACGGAAGCGATTGCTCCCGCCTCGATGCCGGCCGGGGTGCGGCTCGCCGCCATCGACACGAATGGAGCGGTGATCCGCGTTTCCGGAGTCGCGCCGTCGCTCGCCGATGCCAATACCGCACGGTGGACGCTCACGGGGAGTGAGTACGCGGAGCTCACCTCGGGTGCCGCCGCCATCTCGATCGCGGCGACGAACGCACTGCGCGCTTCAGCATGGGGAGCGGATGTTCCAGTCCTTCCCGTGCCGGCGTGGGCGGTCTCGACAACGCCGGTCTACTCATCAGCGCAGCTGCCCGTCGAAGTGCGCGAGTCCCTCGCGTCCCTGACGTCGTTTCTCAATGGAGTCCCAGGCGGCGAGGAGCGCACGTCGAGCCTATACGAAGTCGAGGGTCTGGCACTGTTAGGCGCGACAGGCAGCGATACACCGCTCGACGACATTCTGAGCGCGCGCCTTCACGCGCATCCGTACACTGAGCCCTTCACCGGGTTGAATTACGTTCGTGAGCGTTGGTATCAGCCGCTGTCTGGATCGTGGCTCTCACCCGATCCCAAGGGCTACGTCGATTCGAGCAATCTGTATTCGTTTGCCGGATCGAATCCTGTCGATCGCCGCGACCCCACCGGCACCGACGACTACTGGATCGAGCGTAGCGATGAGATTCTCGCGGAGCTTCGCCAGCTCGGAGAGTTCGACTTCAGCAGGCGGGCTGAGCTCAAGCAGGAACTGAAGGAGCTTGTAGAGACGCGGCCCGTTGTCGATCCGAACGCGCCGAAGGAACCGGGCGTGATCGACAAGATCATCAGCGCCGGTAAACGATGGATCGGCCTGGGCGACGAAGTCGAAGGGAACTACAAGCAAGCGCTGAGAGAAAGCTATCCGAAGAAGAAGCGCGATGTGCCCCAGGACGTGGCCGAGGAAATGGCCGGGGTCTACGGAACCGAAGATCGCGGTGCGAAGCTGCAGGAGGCTACCTTCGAAGACGTCGGAGGCAAGGCCGTCAATGTCGGCACGCAGCTCGCGCAGGGCGGGGCGGAGGGTGTCGTTCTAAAGGGCGGATCCGCGCTCGTCCGCGTCGCTCGACTGAGCAGCGGAATCAAGCGTCTCAGCAAAACCAGACTGATTTTCGAAGGTTTTGAAGTGAGAGCTGCCCGTGATCTGTCGCATCTTTCAGAGAGCACGCTGCGCGAGATGCGGGCTAAGGGCTTTGCCGGCAAGACGGTCGACGGCATTCCGATTCAGGTTCACCACATGGGCCAGAATCCGGCTGGCCCCTTCGTGGAAATCCCCATAACCTTTCACAAGTCCGGCAACCGGCGTCAGCATCCGCTTGGTAATCTCAAGGGCGTTGGCCTAACACCACAGCAACGTGAAGAATTCGACCAATGGCGCGAGCGATACTGGAAGGCGCGTGCTGACGAGGAACTACTTCGCAAGGGACTTCTATGACGGACGACACTTGGAACGCTCTCGATTCCGACTTTGCAGAGTTTCCCTCGCTCCGCTCCGGTGGCGCGTCTCAGTCAGAGATCGACCTTGCGGCGCAAGAGATTGGGCTTCCGTTCCCTCGTGACTATGAAGAATTTCTCAGACGTTACGGTGCAGCGATGGTGGGTTCGTACCCAATCTTTGGGCTTCGCCAGGTCGAGGCAATGGGGACGTGCTGGTCTGTCGTGCAGATGAACGAACATTTCAAGAAGATGAATTGGCCTGGTACGAATGATTGGGTAATCTTCACGAACGATCTAGGCGGGAATCCATTAGGCTTCGATCGTCGAGGTCGGGTTTCGATCTCAGACACCGACTTCGGCGAAATCTCGGAGATATCCACCAGCTTCGAGGAATTCTTGCGTAAGAAGTGCTTAAAACTGTGAGTTCTACTGAAGTCGATTTCTCGATTCGCATCGCGACGCACCGCGCGCCGCTTGCAGAACCTCGGTTCCGGTCACCAGTTAGGCTAGCGCAGGCAAGCGCCGCGCCATGCTCGGGCGCTTCCAGCTCGAGCGCTCCGCCCACCCGCCCGTGCTCGTGGCACCGCGCGGCACGTCCGTTGCGAGGGCTCGCGGAGAAGGTGGGCGACACTGCGCGCCGCAACGGCCGCGCCGCGCTTGCTTCTCGCGTGACTCGATCGCTCCACCCACCCGCCGCTGTGCCCGTGCGTTTCTCGCCCGTGGGGCGTCTAAGAGGTCGCTCGGCCCGACGTGGACCGCGGCCTCAAAGTCGTGCGATCTGCACGGTTCGCGCGTCGCGGCCCACGCGGGCCAGCTCGCTCTTAGGCCGACTCGTGCAGCGCGCCCGATCGGTCCGCCTCCCTGTCCCCGCTGCATCCATCGCTCACGCGTGAGGGTGTAGTACCCCATCGGGAATTGCTGGTGCTTTTGTTCGAGGTTTTGCTGCGTGATTTCCCAAGATTGATGGGCCTGAGATCGGCTCCTAACACGAACGTGGGATTTGGACGCGGGAGCGAGCGAGGGAGTTTGCGAGGAATATTCACTCTGTTAGTACACCAGTGGCGTCCGAACCGCGATGATGGTCGGCGGGGTGAAACGGTTGGGGATGTGTGCGCGGGTGTCAGGCCGCGCGGCGCGCGGGAACGAGGAACGGGAGGCGACGCTCGGGATCGAGATATGCGATCTCGAACGGAAGCTCCTCCGAGGTTGCCAGACCGCGAGCCTTCAGCCTCTCCGGTTCTGGCGTGGGGTTCACGATCGCAGGAGTGAGGCCGAAGTAGATCTCGGTCGGCGTGGCGCCGCCGAGTCCCTGGTGCGGGCGGAGTGTCGCGTAGTAGAAGAGAGCGCGATCGACCTTGTCGTGGAGATGCCGAAGCGACAGCGGCGGCATGAAGCGCGAGTCGATCATCTCCTTCAGCGTTCGCCAGAAGCGCTCGATGATCGCGATCGAGCCCGACTTTCCGATCGCGCCGAATCGATGGGCGACACCGAGGTCGCGGAGTGTGGAGACGAAGGCCTCCCCTGTGAATTGCGATCCGCGATCGGTGACGAAGTGGCGCGGCGGGCCAAATCTATCCGCGCATTCGCGAACCAGCGCGGCGATCTCGTCGCTCGACGGCTCGCTCGGGAAGATACGGAGGGCGAGCGGATAGCGCGAAAGGACGTCGAGGACGACGACGAGCTTGAAGGTCCAGAGCCTGAAAAGGCTCGGGACGCTCGTGATGTCGGTCATCCAGACGTGGTTAGGCGTATTCGCGCGAAGCGCGTGTGAATGCACGGATCGTGAAGGCGGCTCGTTCGGCGGCGTGATGACCGGGGGAGAGTTGCGGATGCGGCGCACACTCTCGGTGCCGATCTTCCGTCCCGCACGCGTGAGCAGTTGCGCGATGCGCTTGCTACCGCCGACACGCATTCGGTCGAGCAGCGCGACGAGCTCGCGCGTGACATCGTCTACCGTATGGACGGGCGGGGTGGGCTTCAGCAGCGACCCGACCGTTTCCTTGTCCGGTTCGCGCGTCGCGTCGCGAACCCAACGGCCGACGGTGCCAGCATCGACCATGAACCGCTCAGCCGCCTCCTCGTGCGAGAGGCCGTAGGTCCGCGTGTGAACCACGATCCGAAAGCGTTCCTCGGGGGTGTAGCGTTTTCGCTCGGCCGCGGGCATTCGAAGAATGCGGCCGCGGATGATGTCGAGCGTCTCGCGTTGCTCGTCGTTCTTGAGCTCGGCCTGGCAGTGCTCGGCGAAGGCGCCAGTCGCAGGATCGCGCGCGTCGCGCCAACGGCCGAGGGCGAGGGCCGTGCCTAGGGTGATGAGCGCGCTGGCTCGCAGGAGGAGGCGGATCGCAGGAGTAGAGATGTTGCGCGTGCTCGCGAGTGCGTCGAGCGCGCGATCTTCCGCCGCGCGATCGACGTGGGAACGTGAACGTTGTGTCTGCCGCAATATGACGAATCCCCTTCGACCGGCCCGCTGCCCGAGACGGTGGCGCACGCGATCCTCGATAAGGAGGAGCGGACGGGAGACATGCTCACCGCTCCGATCCAGCGGCGTGGCGCGACGATGAGCAAAGCCGCCCTCGGGGAGTCGAATTCCAGGTGCGCTCGAAACGCAGGAAGGGCGCGCGAGCGAAGTTCGAGGGAGCGCGCAAACGGAGCTTGCCGCCATCCGACTGCGGCTACCGTTCAAACTTTCCTTTTTGAATGAGATCGCGGCTCACCGTGTCGATCCAGCGTCGAGGTTCACCTGCCCGCTGGAGTGCGACTGCGAATCGTGTGTGCTGGTTCCTTTGTCATGACCGGGTGAGGCGTGCGATACGCTCCAGGACCTCGCGACCCAGCGCCGCCGCGAGCTCCTCCGTCCGCGATCGAAGTTCGCCCGGGGATGCGATGCCGTGCCGAAGAATTGCTGCAACAAACTCGCGGTCTTTTTCGCGCCAAGCGACGAGTTTGCTGATCGCGAGGTCGGCGGGATCCGGGCAGAGTCCGACGGCACCACCGGTGGCAGGGCCTTCGACCCGCACCGCTCTTGACCGCCAACCGGAAGGAAGAACCGCGGTCCGGGGCCCTACGCCATGAGCGTAGTAGCCGAAGGTCTCGTGGAACGGTGAGCGTTCGCCTATCGTTCCATCGATCAGATCCGATGCATCCTCGTCTTCGGGCGAGTAGATGTCGGCCTCCTGCGAAACGAGAAGTTCGGCTGCCGCGTCCGGGCAGGCACCGAGGATCGCCTGGCTGCCGACAATTACCCACTCGCGTCGCCCGGTGATCGCGACTGCGGCACGGAGGATGTGCTCGAGTTCGGCGCGAGTCATCGCTCTTCGAACTCCCTATAGATGGTCCAGCGCTCCTCGGGGGAGAGGATTCCGCAGAACGGGTCGCTCTGCCGAAGCCGTTGGCCCTCCTCGGACTCGTCGAGCAGGATCGTGCGAATCTCTTCCCACGGAAGGGCCATGATGACGCTCCACTCCATCGCGGGACGGTTTCCTGCGCTGACCCAGTTGCGACAGACTTCCCGTGCATGTTCGAGCCCCGTGCGCGCGGGATCGGCGTCGATCTTCGCGACGATGGCCCGGACCATCGCGAGACTTCGCTGGTCGATGGTCTCGTGCGATCTCATGCTTTGATTCTACTCGACCAGGTAGCGTGGGAGGCTGGGTGTCGCAAGCCGGCTTTCCGACGAGCGGTTGCGGTTCTCCATCGCTCGCACGATTGCATCGAGCACGCCGTCGAGCTCACGGCTCACGTCGTCCGTGAGGAACCGAAGGACGAGGTAGCCGTTCTCCTGCAGCAGGCGGTCCTTCCGACGGTCACGACGCCAGGCGTCGGCGTCCCCGAGGTGCTGGGCGCCGTCGAGCTCGATGACGATACGCGAGTCGGCGCAGTGCAGATCGGCTTCCATGACGCTTTGACCGTCGAATGGAATCGGCAGGAGGGTGTTGAGGCGGAAGCGCCCTCTCGTCACCGGGAGCGTTTCGAGGCGCTGGTACAGGAAGGCTTCGGCGGCGCTTCGTGCGCGGCTTGCACCCTCCGCGTCGTCGGCGATCGGGCTCGCGACATAAGCAAATAGCTTTGCCAGCGGCGACTCGACTCCGTCGCGGGCAAGCCTGCGGACGCTCGCAGAGTATTCGCGCTTCCAGGCGGCTCCGGAGGGGAGCGTCACGTCGATTGGCCAGCCGGGCACGGCACTCGCGGGCAGTTCGATCGTATACCCTGCCGCCTCGTACGCCCGGCAGCGCTTCTCGAACATCCGGGACAGCGTGGGGACGTTGAGATCGGCGTAGTCGAGTACGCGGACTTCCCGCTTACCGTCGCAAAGCCGGTGAAGCCTTCCGACGTACTGGGCAACGGTGCCGCGCCAGGAGACGGGGAGGGTGAGCAGCAGCGTGTCGAGCCGCGCGTCGTCGAAGCCCTCGCCGACGTATCTGCCTGTCGCCAGCAGCACGCGCTCTTCGTCGCGCGGAATCGAAGCGAGGAGAGTCGCGATCTCTGTCCGCTTTCTCCTGCTCGTGCCGCCGCGGAGCACGATGAGATTTCGGACGCGACCACGAAGTAGTGATTCGAGCTCGTCGAGGTGTTCGTTGCGCTCGGTGAGCACTAGCGGTGAACGCTCGTCGCGGAGCGCGTCATGCACGTCGTCACAGATTTGTCGGTTGCGGTGCGCGTCCCCGACGAGGTCGCTGCAGAGGCGCTGAAATCCCGAACGGCTGTCGAGTTCCGACGCGGCGGTTGCGAAGAACTGAGTCGGGCGGACGACGACCCGCTGCCCGAAGGGACGAGCGGCCGTGTTAGCAGTCGCGGTCACGCGGTGTCTCACCGGGCCGCACTGCATGAAGATGATCGGCTGGTGGCCGTCCTTTCGCACGACCGTTGCCGACAATCCCAGCACAAACCTTGCCGTTGCGCGGCGGGTGACGCTCTCGAACGTGAACGCCGGAAGATGATGGCATTCATCGACGACGAGGTGGCCGTAGTCGCGCATACGCTCGTCGACTTCGCCCTTGCGAACCAGGCTCTGCAGCAGCGCGACGTCGATGACGCCGGTCGGGCGATCGCGGCCGCCGCCAATCCGACCGATCGCGTCGGGAGAGATGCAGAGAAAGCCCGAGAGGCGCTCGATCCACTGATCCATGAGCTGGCGACGATGGACGAGGACGAGCGTGTTCACGGCGCGCTGGGCAATCAACCATGCGGCCACCACCGTCTTGCCGAACGCCGTCGCGGCGGAAAGCACGCCTGTGTCGCAAGCGAGCATCGCAGCGGCGGCGAGTTGCTGCTCGGGTCGGAGCGCTCCGAGAAACGGCGCGCTGATGGGTGTGCCGTTGTTCCGCTCGTCCCGCAAGCTTGGTTCGATGCCTGATTCCTCGCAGAGCTGCAGAACGTCGGCGAGACACCCGCGAGGTAGTTCAATGTGACGCGGGTGATCGCTCGCGCACGCAATCACGCGCGGGACCTTCCATGTCGGGCGCCGCATTGCCTGCGCGCGATAGAACTCGGGATTCTGGAACGCGGCGAGCCGCAGCAGTCGGTTCTGCAGCGCGGGCTGCAGCCCTTCCTTCGCGACGTAGAGCTCGTCGGCCAGAACGAGATCGAGAGACCTGGGCGAGTCGGTGTGGACAAGCCGGGGCGCGCGGCGACGCGATGCGGACGTCCACGGCTCGACTTCGTTCTCATCGTCGGGTGGCAAGCGGAGCCCGATGACTCGACCGCCACGCAAGGCGTGCTGAACGATCTGCTCGACGTGCGCGCGCCGTGCCCTTGGCTGCGAGGACAGAAACGCCCACTGGTCGGGCCATGGCGCGAGGTCGTCGTCGAGGAAGATGCTGTTCCCACGATCGCGCGCTTCTCTCTGCAGCGGCAGCGCGATCAGGTTGCCGAAGCCGCCGCGCGGCATTGTGTCCTGGTTAGGGAAGAAGCGATCGTAGGAGTCGAAGCCGATCTCCGGGCGTCGCTCCATTGTCTCGGTCAGAATGTGTGTGCCGATCTGTCGCGCGAGCGCAGCCGGGACGGGCTCTTCGAAGAAGAGCCAGACATGCGCGCCGTTGCCGGAGCGCGAGCGCTCGAGTGCGGCGGAGAGGCCGAGCCGACGGCAAGTCTCTCGGTACGCCGCCGCGTCGTCGCGCCAGGTCGCCTTGTCGAAGTCGGCGGCGAGGACGAAGCACGTCTCGTCGGCGAGCATCGGATAGATCCCCGCGACGAACGGCGCGCCCGCCTCGTCGTTGCCCGAGAGGTGCCGCCTGATCACTTCGGCGGTCAACGGAAGGAAGCGGCGGTGAGGGCAAGCGGCGCACTTCACGCGCGGCTTCTCGCAGAGCCCACGGACCCACTCGTTCGTGCATGCCGGAGCGTATCCCGACTTGCCGGTCTTCCTGCTCTCGAAGCGTCGGGCCCAGACGTCCTCCCTGCCTCGAAAGAGCGACCGGAACAAGTCGATCTTGTCCTCGGAGGAGGAGCGCAGCGTGACTCGATCCGACGAGAAAAGCTCTCCGACCACGACTCAAGACTACCTCGGGGAGTGCGAAATGCCGTGAATGCTACGGTATGTAGAATCAGGTTCGGCGAAAGAGGCCGCGGGTGAGAATTCACGACCCGGTGGGTCTACGGTGGATGGAGCGGCCGGAGCCGTTGAACGAGTCGCGCAATCCGAATGCCGTACGGTCGCGATTTGCCCCTTCGTCCACGTCCGAAAATGGCGAGCCGTTTTCGCCGGAGCAACCCATACTGCAACGTATGCAGATGGACGAAGCCCAGTGCTACCGCGCGATGCTCGCCCGTGACCGGAGGTTTGACGGGCGCTTCTTCACCGGGGTGCTGACGACCGGGACCTACTGTCGTCCCGTCTGTCCGGCGCGCGCGCCGCGGCGCGAGAACGCGACCTACTTCGCCTGCGCGGCCGCCGCGGAGGAGGCGGGGTTTCGTCCCTGCCTGCGCTGCAGACCCGAGACCGCGCCCGGTACCGCGGCGTGGGCGGGCTCGTCGACGACCGTCGCGCGCGCCTTACGGCTCATCGACGATGGCGCGCTGGACGACCGCAGCATCGACGATCTGGCGCGACGCCTCGGGGTCAGCTCCCGCCACGTGCGCCGTCTTTTCGACGAGCATCTCGGGGCGTCGCCGATCGCGGTCGCCCTAACGCGGCGCCTTCACCTGGCGCGCCGCCTTCTGACCGACACCGCGCTCCCGATAACCGAGGTCGCGCAGAGCGCGGGCTTCGCATCACTGCGGCGGTTCAACGACGCGGCGCTCAAGGCGTGGCGCGTCGCACCGACGGCGGTGCGACGGCGCGAGCCGAAGGCGGCGCACGGAACGATCGAACTGACGCTCGGCTATCGCGAGCCGTTCGACTGGAAGGCGATCCTCGGGTTTCTCCGCATGCGCGCGATCGCGGGAGTCGAAGTGATCGACGGAGATGTGTACCGGAGGACGATCCGTTCCGGACGCAGCGCGGGCATCGTCGAAGTCAGGTCGGGCCGGTCGGCCGCGACCCTGCTTCTATCCGTCCCGATCGACTTCGCGCAAGCCCTCGGGACGATCGTTCTCCGAGCCCGGCGCCTCTTCGATCTCGACGCGGATCCGTCGGCGATCACGGCCGCACTCTCACGCGATCGCGGCCTCGCTCCGCTGGTTAGGCGTCGCCCCGGGCTGCGCGTCCCCGGCGCATGGGATCCTTTCGAGCTCGCGATCCGCGCGATCCTCGGTCAGCAGGTGAGCGTGAAAGGGGCGTCGACACTCGCCGCTCGCCTCGTGCAAAGCCTGGGTTCGAGCGTTGAGACCGGCAATGACCTCCTCGACCGCATCTTCCCGTCGGCGGAACGTGTCGCTGCGGCCGATCTGAACGATGTCGGCCTAACGTCGGCGCGGGCGGCGACGATCCGGCGCTTCGCTGCGGCAGTTTCATCGGGGGCGGTTCGGCTCGACTCGGCAGGATCGCTCAATGACGCGGTAGCGGCGATGACGTCGATCGAAGGGATCGGCAACTGGACCGCGCACTACATCGCGATGCGCGCGCTCGGTGAGCCCGACGCGTTCCCCGCGAGCGATCTCGGCATTCGTAAGGCGCTCGGCACAGGCGGCGAGCCGGTGAGCGAGCGCAATGCGAGGGAGCGCGCGGAGGCGTGGCGCCCGTGGCGTGCCTACGCGGCGATGTGGCTGTGGGGGAGTCTCGGCTGAGCGGGTGGACGTGAGCGGCTGCGGACGATACCTTGTGACGCACCCTGGCGTTGGCGTCATCAGCGGAGCATGGAGACGGCCCATCTTTTGCGTTCTCCGAAGAACGCCGAGCGTCTCCTTCGCTCGTTGTCTCGCGCCCTTGGAAAGAAAGGTCGGACGAGCACGGTGAAGCGCCTTCGCTTGGAGCTCGGCGTTGGCGAAGAGTGAGGCCGGCGGGAAGGCTCCTCGACGAGCGAAGGATGCGGTATTTCACCCCGAGTTTCGAGAGGACCTGCGCTACTGGGTCGACATCGATCGAAAAGTTGCGCTCCGCGCTCTTGCACTCGTCGAGGCCGTTATGCGAGAACCGTTCTCCGGCATCGGAAAACCGGAGCCTCTCAAACATCTCGCGTCCGGAGTCTGGTCTCGCCGCCTTACACAGGAGCATCGAATCGTCTGCCTTGTGACGAACGGCCGCAACGACTTTCTTCAGTCGCGATATCACTACTAACGCGTTTCTCTCCGCGCTTCGCCAATTGAGGCGTCGAAACGGAGCCAAGGCGACGTGCGCGAGTGCCTGACGTTTGTGGTCTCCCTGTACCGCCGTGCTGCCCTCACCGCACCTCCTCCACCACATCCAGTCGCGCCGCGCGTCTCCATTAGAAGATGATGGTGATTCGACATCAATGCGTACGAGGAGACGATCCAACGGTTCCTCTCGACGACGTCCGCGAGGAGATCGAGGAATCGACGCCGGTCACGGTCGTTGCGGAAAATATCGCGCCTCTCGTGGCCGCGGCTGGTGAGGTTCCAGAGTGCTCCGGGATATTCGAGACGCAGGGATCGAGTCATGCGGGGAGAGGGGAGGAGGACGGAGAACCCGCACGACCGGGGTGTGGTAGAAAGTGACGGACGACAATTAGACCTGCGCCTCGTCGGCGTCGAGTACCACCCCGGTCCAGCCGAAGCATCCGCCTGACGGGAGCCATCCTCGATCCCCTCGGCACCTCCAAATCGGGCCACAGGAGTCGGGCGGATTTGGCCACTCTGTAATTTCCGGCCTGCACGTTTAGATCCTTCCAAAAACGTACCGAGCGTTCGGTTTGCCGCAAGTACTGACGGCTCTGTGATTTCGGGAAAATTGCGTCTTTCGAGCCGCCGGGCGAAGAACACAAACCTTTGTGATCTTTACCACTTATCAACGGACGCTGGAATTGTTACAGTTTTGTGCTGGTTTGGCCCGCCATCGTCTTGGATTAGAAAACAGGCCGCGTCGACGTCCTGACGGTGGAATGCATTCATGCTCGTCTTGAACGAATATCGCCATCGAGCCATCTACCCGCCAGCACGGGAGTGGATGACGACGCGTCGGGAGCAGTTCGACGCAGCGGCTCATCGTCCAACCGGCTCCGCTCGCTTCTTCTGCTCGTCCGCGGGTTCGCTGGCTCCGTCCTCTGAATGGGTGATTCAACGGTTCTCGCTCGTCTCGTCGAGAGCCCACCGCGGTCCGCAAGCTTCTGCCGCGTGGCGCGGATCAAGAACGAGCCTTCCCGTCTCAACTCAAAGGTCTCACATGCGGTCCGCGCACCGTCGCCGCTTGCGCGGCATGCGACTCCAGTCACTCTGGCTGCGACCAATCGGGCGCGCTCGGCTGCATCAGTCGGGGGCACTCGTTCGAAAGCCGGTCTGATCACAACGTATTCAATCGGAGAAATGATGAATTTTGCGATACCGCAGCGCCGGAATCTGCTCCTCGTACTCGCCACCCTGATGAGCCTGGTTGTGTGCATCTCCGCACACGGTCAAGGTGAGATCCTGACCTTTCGCCAGGAGTCTGCAGGCGTCGGCAGTTACACGGTCTTCTCGCTCACGCCGGATGGCGCTGGAGGTTACTGGATCGCGGATCCTATCTCGCACACGGTGACGAGACACGGCCTGAGCGGCGTGACCACCGTCGGCAACGGCCTGGCCACATCCGTTGACGGCGACTTTGCGAGTGCGTCGATCGCGTATCCGCTTGCGCTTGGCTTCGACCCGACCTCGGGGAACGTCTACGTGGGTGACGGCAACCGGCTTCGACGAATTGACGTGACAGGCTTCGTCCAGACCGTTGCTGGCGTGGAGTCGTGTGGAGCGGCCGATGGGTTTGGTTCCGCGGCTTCGTTCTGCGGGATAAGCGGACTGACTGTAGACAATGCAGGAAACGTGTTTGTTGCCGACCGCAGTAATCAGCGAATTCGCAAGGTTACTCCTGCTGGAGACGTGACAACGGTTGCGGGTAGCACGTATGGATTCGCCGACGGAGTCGGCGCAGCGGCAAAGTTCAGGTTTCCCTCCGATGTCGCGTTTCATCCCCAGGGTTTCCTCGTCGTAGCGGACTACGAAAGCGACTGCATCCGCAAGGTGACGTTGGACGGTCAGGTAACGACTCTCGCCGGCGTGCCAGGTGCCTACGGCAGTACCGATGGCACGGGCTCGCAGGCGCGATTCAATTCGCCAGAAGGCGTGACAGTTGCACCGGACGGCGCCGTCTACGTTGCGGACAGCGGCAACTACGGTGTGCGCCGAGTCAGCGCGAACGGAGTCGTCGTGTCCGTTGGCGGCATGGTCTGGCGTGGCACGAGGGAAGGCACTGGCTCGCTCGGATATCTCAACCGCCCGCAAAAGATCACGGCCCTCGGTACGCGGGAAATCCTCGTCTCTGGTGAAATGGGCGATGTGATGCGAGGAACTCCATCCATCGCGGATCGAGCGACGAAGTTGTCCTCAACGACATACCGAGGTGAGCGCCTTCAACTCGGAATCGTTCCGTTGACGGCGACTGCGTGGACTTGGACGCTCGAATTGCGTCCCGCCGGGTCCTCAGCGGTGATCGACGACTCCTCCACTGTTACTCCGAGCATCGTGCCCGACGTGGAAGGAGCCTACCGGATTCGTCTCGATGCTGGCATTCCGTCGATTGGAAGCTCGATCTCCTACGTGGAGTTTACCTCCGCCTGCGCAGCGGCTCCGCCGCAGCCCGCCATCACCCTCGTGTCCGGCGCGAATCCGAGCTGTCCCGGTCAGCCAGTTGTCCTCGAGGCGACTGGATCGTACGACTCGGTGCTCTGGTCCAACGGCGCGACTACGAGGCAGGTCACGATTTCACCGAGCTCCGACCAGTCGATCAGCGTGGTTGGATTCGTCGACGGCTGCAAGAGCCCGAGCGTCTCTTACACACTCGTTGTCGCGAACGACTACACGCGGGTGCCCCTGGTGAGGACTGGCTCGTGGTCGATTTGCGAGAACACGGTCGGAGGACGCATCTATCCGTACCTCAACGAGCCGATCCAGTCCTACCAGTGGGCCTATCGTCCGAGTACGGGAGGGCCGATCACGCTTCTCGTGAACGAGACCGGACCTGATTACTGGCTCGAAGGCGCTGATTTCGCAGAGCCTGGAAACTACGACATTCTGCTCTACGCGACGCCGTACTGCGGCCGACCGGTAGTGCTGTCCGACCCTTACTGGGTTCAGGTCAACGAGGTGCCGACGCTCGCGGTTCAGGCCTCGGGAACTGTGATCTGCGGCACCTCGCCGATCACAATCAACGCGACGATCTCCGACCTCAGCACGATCAGCGGCTACACGTTCTATCTGTACCGCGACGGGGTGTACGCGGGTGCCGTCGACGGGCTCAATGCCACATTCAATGTGACGGTGCCAGGCAGCTACGAGGTGCGCCTTATCGATCCGAATCTCTGCATCGATCGCTCCGACCCCATCGTGCTCACGAAGGCGACCCCCGCCCCGTCATTCGGCGTTGCGGGAGGGCTGAGCTTCTGCGAAGGTGGCAGCACGAGGTTCGACATCAACTCACCGAACCCGACATCGACGTATCGCTGGTCGAATGGTGTCGTGGGAACTCAGCTGGTGGTCACCCAGAGCGGCACGTACACAGTCACCGAGACGACGCAGGCCGGCTGCAGCGGGACCTCGACGGCGAGGATCGTCACGGTGTACCCCCTGCCGGAAGTGGCGATCACTCCGAGC
This sequence comes from Thermoanaerobaculia bacterium, assembly GCA_041671505.1. Classification (GTDB taxonomy): domain Bacteria; phylum Acidobacteriota; class Thermoanaerobaculia; order Gp7-AA8; family Gp7-AA8; genus JACPDH01. The sequence continues at coordinate 32,739 of JBAZBK010000032.1, forward strand.
GGGCCGACTACGTTCTGCGCGGGAGGATCAGTAGTGCTCACCGCCTCGGTGGGCTCGGCCTATCTCTGGTCGAACGGCGCGACCACGCAGTCGATCACGGTGACGCAGTCGGGCGACTACAGCGTGAGGATGACCAACTCGTACCAGTGTTCGAACACGTCCGCGGTGACGACGGTGACGGTCAATCCGCCGCCCGTGGTAACGATCACGCCGGGCAGCCCGACGACTTTCTGCGAAGGCGGATCAGTCTTGCTCACGGCATCGGCGGGTTCGAGCTATCTCTGGTCGAACGGCGCGATCACGCAGTCGATCACGGTTTCACAGTCAGGCAACTACACCGTGACGGTGACGAATGCGAACGGCTGCGCGGCGACATCCACATCGACGACAGTGACGGTTAATCCGCTGCCGGCAGTGACAATCACACCGAGCGGGGCGACCACCTTCTGCGAAGGAGGGTCGGTGGTGTTGACGTCGTCGATCGGCGCGAGCTACCTCTGGTCGAACGGAGCGACGACGCGGTCGATTACGGTGACGCAGTCAGGCAGCTTCAGCGTGAGGATGACGAACGTAAACGGCTGCTCGACCATGTCGGCAGCAACGGCGGTGACGGTGAATCCGAAACCAGTCGCGACGATTACGCCTGGCGGTTCCACGACGTTCTGTGCGGGCGGTTCGGTCGAGCTGACGTCATCGCCTGGCGCGAGTTATCTCTGGTCGAACGGTGCGACGTCACCGTCGATCACAATCACGCAGTCGGGGAGCTACAGTGTGAGTGTCACGAGCGAAACTGGTTGCTCGACGACCTCGGCAGCGACTGCTGTGACTGTGAATCCGCTCCCAACGGCGACGATCACGCCGAGCGGCGCGACGACGTTCTGCGCGGGCGGTTCGGTCGCGTTGACGGCGTCGTACGGTGCGAGCTACCTCTGGTCAAATGGTGCGACCGCGCAGTCGATCAACGTGACGCAGTCGGGCAACTACAGCGTCACGGTGACGAACGCGAGTGGCTGCGCGACGACGTCGGCGGCGACGGCGGTGACGGTAAACCCCGTACCGGAGGCGACGATCACGCCGAGCGGCCCCACGACGTTCTGCGCAGGTGGTTCGGTCGTGCTGACCGCGCCGCCAGGCGCGAGCTATTTTTGGAACTGGAACGGCCTGACGACTCAGTCGATTACCGTGACGCAGTCGGGCAATTACAGTGTGACGGTGACGAATGCGAGCGGGTGCGCGACGAGCTCGGCGCCGACGGCTGTCACGGTGATGCCGACCCCTGTGGCAACGATCGAAGCTCAGTCGACGACGTTCTGCGAAGGCGGGTCGATCTCTCTCGTCGCGTTTCCGCCGAACTCAACTTACCTCTGGTCGAACGGCGCGACGACGCAGGTGATCACGGTCACGCAGCCAGGCGACTACAGCGTGACCGTGTCGAACGCGAATGGTTGTTCGTCCACCTCCGGCACGGTTGCGGTGACGATGAACCCGAAACCCGCGCCGACGATCACGGCGAGCGGCCCGACCACCTTCTGTGAAGGCGGCTCGGTCGTCCTGACCGCATCGCCGGGGTACAGCTACTTGTGGATGAACGGCGCGACGACGCAGTCGATCACGGCGACGCAGACGGGCAACAACTGGGTGACGGTGACGAACGAGAGCGGTTGCTCGACGACGTCGGCCGCTACGCTGGTGGTGGTCAACCCGCTGCCGGGCTCAGCGGTCACCGCAAGCGGCCCGACGACTTTCTGCGAAGGTGGATCCGTAGTTCTTACCGCCGCAACCGGCTCGAGCTATCTCTGGTCGAACGGTGCGACGACGAAGTCGATTACGGTGACGCAGTCGGGCAGCTACAGCGTGACGGTGACTGCAGCTGGCAGTTGCGCGACGACGTCGGCCCCGACGGTGGTAACCGTGAACCCGATGCCGGAGGCTACGATAACCGCGGAAGGACCGATCTCGTTGTGTGAAGGAGGCTCGGTGGTTCTCACAGCTTCCGCTGGCGCGAGCTACCTCTGGTCCAACGGGGCGACGACGAGGTCGATCACGGTGTCGACCGGCGGTTCGTATACGGTGACGGTGACGAGCGCGAGCGGTTGCGCCAAGACCTCGTATCCACAAAGCGTGTACGTTAGCTCGCTTCCGGTAGTCGAGATCTGGAAGGGCGGCCCGGTGAGCTTCTGCGAAGGCGGGTCAGTATCGCTGACGTCGTCGATTACCGGAACCAGTTACCTCTGGTCGAATGGCGCGACGACTCGGTGGATCACGGTCTCCACGCCGGGGAACTACACAGTGACTGTGACGAACGACATCGGTTGCCAGGGGACCTCGGCTCCTGTGGCGGTGACTGTCAATACGCGTCCGACGGCGGCGGTGAGCGGGGCGGGGAGCATCTGTCCCGGTGGCTCGACGACGGTTCAGGCTTCGCTCACGGGTACCGCGCCCTGGTCGATCACCTGGTCTGACGGCTTCGTTCAGAACGGCATCGCGACGAGTGTTGCGTCGCGCTCCGTGAACCCGTCGAGCACGACTAGCTACTCGGTCACGTCGGTCTCGGATGCGAGCTGCAGTGGTACGTCGAGTGGCTCGGCTGTCGTCACGGTCACGCCGCTTCCGACCGCAGTCGTGAGTGGAAGCGCGACGGTCTGCAACGGTACGCAAGCGACGATTACCGTTGCCCTAACAGGAAGCGGGCCGTGGACCCTTACCTGGTCCGACGGCTTCGTGCAGTCGGGTATCGCGACGTCGCCGGCGACTCGAACGGTGACGCCATCGACTACGACGACCTACTCGGTCACCGCGGTCAGCGGTGCCTCCTGCGCCGGTACCGCCTCGGGTAGCGCGACGATCACGGTCAATCAGAAGCCGACGATCACCACCCAGCCGGTGAGCAAGTCCATTAAGAAGAACACGACCACGACGCTGACGGTCGCGGCAACCGGCACGGGAACGCTCAGCTACCAGTGGTACAAGGGAGCCAGCGGTAACACTTCGACGCCGGTCGGCACGAATTCGACGAGCTACACGACGCCGAAGCTCCTGGTGACGACGCAGTACTGGGTGAAGGTTACGAACTCGTGCGGAAGCACGAACAGCGTGACTGCGACGGTGACGATCCGCTGACGTGGATTCCAGGCAGTAGAACCTGAGCGGCGGCCTTCGGGCCGCCGCTCTCGTTTGCAGTGTGCGGAGGCGGGCAGATCGGCGAGAGCTCGCGCGGCAGAGGCATTCGGAGTCGGGTCGGTCGAAGGGCTATCGCGCCCGCGCCGTTCTCGAGCGCCGAAGGCAATGGTTGATGCAGCGTTAGGGATGTGGGTGTCGCGATGGAGGCGATCGGCGAATGGTTCCGAGCGAAATCCTGAGCGGTGTCAACTTCGCGAGCCGTCCGACATGCGCCGCCCTAACGCCATTCGCCGCTCGCCACGTCGCCCGCTGACGCGCCCCACGCGAGTCCCGTCACGATCGCGAGAGTTGCGGGGATTGCGGGGATCGAGAAGTTGAACTCGACGAGGCCGTGCAGCGAGAGAGCGACGATCGCACCGAGGGCCGCGAGCGACCAGGCGCTCGCTTCGCGGTGATCGTTTGCGATCGCTTCGCGCCAGAGCAGCAGGGCGATCGCCCCGATCGCGACCGCAGCCAGCGCCAGCCCGACGATGCCCCCGGTCACGAGCATCTGCAGCGCGTCGTCGTGCGCCTGCTCGACGAGCAGGTTCATCCCGTCGGGCTGGATTCTCCGGAACGCCTCGCGGTACGTTCCGAGCCCCGAGCCTAACAGCGGGAAGTCGCGCCACGCGTCGATCGACAGGCGCCAGAGCGTGACGCGCAGGTTCGACTCCGCGTCGCGCGGATCGGTCGTGAAGAAGCGAAGGAGCGGCCACCGCCCCGTCGTGGCGAATGCGATCGCGACGCCGAGGACGATCGCCCCGACGCCTGCAGCCGCGAAGGCGCGGTGGTGTCTGACGTGTCGCGACGAGAGCGCGACGATGAGCATCGCGACCGACGCGATCGCGGCCGCCGTGATGCCGCCGCGCGAGCGGGTGACGAGGATGCCGATCACGATCACGCCCCAGGCGAGGGCGCGCCACGCCACCGGCGTCCAGCGGCGCTGAAGCCGGTCGAGCGGATCCTTGCGCCGCGACTCGCGGTCGCCACCGGTCAGGATCGACTCGACCACGAAGGCGAACGCAACTGCGAGCGCGATCTGCAGGTAGCCCGCGAGATGGTTGGGATTCACGAACGCGCCGTGAATCCGCTCGGTGTCGCGCTGCGTCGTGACCGCCCAGGCGATGTGCGCGGCCGAGGCGGCGAGCAGGAGCCACCCGAGGCGCCGGCGCGTCGTGCGAGTGCTGATCGACGCTGCCGCGTAGAAGAACGAGGCGCATGCGAGCACGAAAAGCGTCGCCTGCACGGTCTCGGTCGGCGCAATCGAGATTCGCGGTGCGATTTCCGGCCGTCCGAACAGCGCGAGCACCTCGTTCGTCCTGGCGCTGATCTCGGCGCTGGCGGGCGAGAGGCGAGCGAGAATCGCAGGGGAGAGCGGGATGAGTTGGAGCGCGCCGAGCGCGCCGAGCGTCACGAGCGGTACGAGCGCGAAGCGTGCCTTGCCCAGTCCGGATCGCGTTCCGATCGCCGCAGAGGTGGCGAGCGCGAGGAACGCGAGCGTCTGGATCAGGAGCCGCCCGCCCGGAAGGACGCCGCCGAAGGGGAGGGGGATCGCGACGATCGCGACCCCGAGGATCGCGATCGTGAGCAGGCGGGCCAACCGGTCGAACGCTCCCGCTCCGCCGCTCAATCGCTCGCCCCGCGCACTCTACGGTTATGATGTAAACGGGTCATTCGGTTTGACTTGCTGTCGCGATCGCACTATCTTAGGCTCGTTCTTATTCTGGAGGAAAGGTGTCGCCATGAGAAACTGGCCCGTGTCGCTGTCGACTGTCGCCGTCCTGATCCTGGGACTGAGTGCGATCGCGCAGACACCGCTCATTGTTACCAGCGCCCCGCCGACCTGCCTGTCGTCGCTTTGCGGACGCACCGTAATTGACGCCTCGGTTGCCGGCGAGCCCGCTCCCGAATCGGTGCGCGTCTATTTCCGTGCGGGCTCCGATGGTCCCGACTACTACATCGAAATGACGAAGACCGCCGATGGTTATGAGGCGGTCCTTCCCGCTCCCCTCCGCGACACGACGTCGATCACCTACCGTGTGGTCGCCCTCGGTGCGGATGGCGCGAGGACCGCGTCGGAACCTGCGACGGTTCCCGTGACGAGCGATTGTCAGGTGGCGGCGCTGACTCCGGAGCAGACGGCGGCAGCGATGGATACCGTGATCGGCTTCACCGACGCGACCCAGACGGGCGTGCCGAAAGGCTTCTCCTGTGCCGGAATCACGAAGGTTCTCGGCGTCGACCAGACGCTTTCCCCTAACAACGCCTGTGACGAAGTCAAGCTTGCGAAGAGCGATCCCTGCTTCGACGCCGCCGGAGTTCCGCTGATTGCGAATGCCGGCGGCGCCCCGGTTGCCGGCGCGGCAACGGCCGGAGCGGGTGGCGTCGGCTATCTCGGCGCGGCCGCGCTCGGCGTCGGCGTCATCGCGGGTGCGGTCATCATCGAGAATAACAGCGGGGACAATAACGAGCCGGTTTCGAGCTCGCGTCCCTGATACAGAAGGAAGGAATCAGGACGGGCCGCGAGGCGGTCCTGCCGGGTGGGCGTGGCGTGCTGCTGAGTGCCTCATCGACTGACGCAGGGTTGCTCCGCCTCGAGTCGCCGCCGCGGGATGCTCGGCGGCGCGGCCGCCCGGTGGCTCGTCCAGGCTGATTGAACGATGGCACTCGATCCCCGACAGACACCCTTCACGTCGGTGCCTCCCTCACGAGGCAACGAACAGGGCGACTTCATGTCGTCCGACGCCGTCGGCGAGCCTGAGCTGAACCTTGCCGAGTATTGGGGTCTGGTGGTCCGCGGGCGGCGCGTCATCGCGGCCTGCGTCGCGCTTGCCGTCGTCGCGGCAGTCGTGATTTCGCTCCTCTCCCGGCCCGTCTACCGCGCCCGAGTGATTCTGAAGGTCGAGCCCGATCGCAGCGTGCCATTCAATCTCGGATCGGGAACGACGGCGGTTGCCGCGCCGGCTGCCGAGTTCCTTCCGACTCAGACGAACCTGTTGAAGAGCCGCGAGATCGCGTCGCGCGTTGTACAGAAGCTCAACCTGGTCGACGAGTCCCCGATGCCGGCAAAGCGTGGGTTCGTTTCCGCTCTGGCCTTCTGGCGCTCCGGTGCCGATCCGGACGCGCAGATCGCCGCGCAGGCCGATGCCGAACTCGTCGCGGAAGGGCTCGCTGCGGGAATCGAGGCCACGCCCATTCCGCGCACCTGGCTGATCGAGCTCTCCTACACCGCGCCGAGCGCGAAGCGCGCTGCGGATGTCGCGAACGCCGTCGCCACCGCGTACATCGAGTGGAACATGGAGTCGAAGTTCGAGGTGCTCGGACAGGCCGGAAAGTTTCTCGGCACGCAAATCGAACAGATGAAGGCTGATATCGATCGCAAGTCGCAGCAGCTCTCGGCCTACGGCGATCTGAAGGACATCATCACGCTCGAAGCAGGCTCGAACGTGACGATGCAAAAGCTCGAGTCGCTCAACAAGGACTACGCCGAGGCGGTCGGTGACCGGGTGTCCAAGGAGGCGCGCTACCAGGAGACGATGAACTCCTCGTCCGAGGTGCTCGCCGACGAGGCCTCGGGAGGTCTCATCTCGCAGCTCCGCGCGGAGAACTCGAAGCTCGAGCGCGACTACGCCGAGAAGCTCAACCTTTTCAAGCCCGACTGGCCGGCGATGACGCAACTCAAGTCGCAGATCGAGAAGGGCAAGCAGAACATCCGCGAGGAAATCGCGCGCCAGTCCTCGAAGGCGCGCGAAATGGCGCGTTCCGACTATCAGACGGCGCTTCGCCGGGAGGAGAGCCTCAAGTCGGTCCTTAGTGGACAGAAGAGCGAGGTGCGCAACCTGAACCGCGATGCGGTCGAGTACACGAACCTTCAGGTCGAGGTGCAGACCAAGCGCGAGCTCCTGGACTCACTCCTCAAACGCCAGGCTGAGACGCAGGTCGCGTCGCGCCTGAGCGGCGACCAGGTGTCGGCGGTGCGGATCGTCGACCGCGCACTCCCACCGAGGACCCGCTTTAAGCCGAGCTACCGGAAGAACCTGATGATGGGGGTGCTGCTCGGCGTTCTTGTCGGCGTAATGGTGATCTTCGTTCGCGAGTACCTCGATCGCAGCCTGCGCTCGCCCGAACAGGTCGATCGTTACCTCCGGCTTCCGGCGCTCGGCGTCATCCCCGCCGCCTCGAGCAAGGCGAAGGGCTATGGTTATTACGGCTACCTCTCGAAGCGGAAGAAATCGCCAAAGGACAAGGCGTCGCAGGCCGCCCCAGCCGAGACGCAGATCGAGCTCCTTCCTCATTACAGCAAGCGCTCGACGATCGCGGAGTCGTACCGCGCATTCCGCACGGCGCTGCTGCTCTCACAGGCGGGGGGCGTGCACACGGTCGTGATGACGTCGTCGCATCCGGCCGAAGGGAAGACGTCGACCGCGCTCAACCTGGCTGCCGTGCTCGGACAGCTCGGCCGCCGCGTGCTCCTCATCGACGCCGACCTCCACAAGCCTCGCCTTCACGAAGTCTTCCACGTATCGAACCGCCACGGCCTCGTCTCCATCCTCGCCGAGAACGACGACCCGACGAAGGCGATCGTCCAGACCCAGGCCCCCGGCGTCTTCCTCCTTCCCGCCGGACCGACGACGCCTAACCCGTCGGGGCTCCTCTCCTCGAAGGCGATGGCCGCGCTGCTCCGGATCGCCAGGGAGAAGTTCGACCACATCATCATTGACACTCCGCCCGTGTCGCCGATTTCCGACGCCCTTCTTCTCGGAAGCCTCGCCGACGGTATCGTCCTCTGCGTCCACGCGGGCAAGACTCCGCGCGACGTCGTCGCCCGCGTCCGCGACGACATCTACCGCGCAAACGTCCGGATCCTCGGCGTGCTGCTCAACAACCTCGAAGAGGACGGTTCGAGCTACGGCAAGTATTACTACAGGCATTACTACGGCGAAGGCGAGACCGCCGAGGCGGCGGGGACGCCGTTCATGAAGTAGACGGGTGAGGCGATTTCGGATTTCGGAATTCGGATTGCGGATTTGGCTTCGCCCAGCCGTACGATTTGATTTCTTTCGATCGGATTGACGGGGAACGCATCGCTGCGAAAATCCGAAATCCGAAATCCGAAATCCGAAATCCGAAATGCGTCCTCTCCGCAACCTCCTCCTCGCTCTCGTCTCCCTCGCCCTGCTCGCGGCGTCGTGGCTGGCGTGGCGCGACGATCGCACGGAGCGCGGGAAGCTCGACGCGTTCGCCGCGCGCTACGACTTCGAGTTGCGGCGCGCCGACGATGTGGCGACGATGCGGCTCGAGCCGCAGGCCGATCTCGGCGCGGTGATCGCGGCGTCGATGACGCTCGACGACGTCTACGGCAGCGTGAGGCTCAAGGATCTCGACAGCGCGACGCGAGCCGCATGGCTTCGATCGGTGGCCACGACCGGAAATCGTGTCGACGACGCGATCGAGCGTACGCTCGACGCCATCGTGCGCCGCCCCGGATGGTCCTTTCATCAGTCGATGCTCGCGCAGCTCGCCTATACGAAGAGCCGTCGCGAGTCGCCCGGAGCGGTCGCACGCGACGCGGCGCGCTGGGAGCTCCCCGCACTCGCGGCGATCAGGCTTGCCCCGGGCAACCTCTCGGTCCGTGCCTTCCTCGGTGGAGCCTACCTCGAGACCTGGGACCGGATCACGACGCGGCAGCTCCGGCGCGACGCCCTGCGTGCCGCGATGCGCAGCCCCGCCTTCGTCGAGCGCAGCTATGGAGCCGTGGCCTCGCTCGCCGGGTCCGATGAGGCGGTTGCGCTCCTTCCCAACGACATGCCGGTGCTGCGGATCGCCTTCGCGCGCGAGGCGAAGGGAGGGCGCGTCGACGCGGCGGCGGCGATCCGCTCGCGGCTCGATGCCGCGATCCTCCAGTCGCGTGCCGAAGGGCTCGAGCGTATCGAGCTGCTCGCGCGACGCCGCGACCGATACGGGCTCGCGACGGAGATCCCGGCGTGGCTCTCCGCGAACCGCCTCGGCGAGATCGACACGGCGGCTGCGCGGCGGCAGGTCGCGCGTGTCGCGGAGCTCGTGCCTCCGATGCGCCGCGGCCGCTGGCCCGACGACCCGCGCGCAAGGCTACTGGGACACCTGCTCGACGGGCGCGCGAGCGATGCGGACGGAGCTTCGCTCGCGCGGCTCGCAGAGAGCCTTTCCGCCGTTCCCGATCCAGTCGCAGCGGCGGCGCTCGCGGAAGGGGGAGAGCCGTTCGCAGCGCGCGAGCTGCTGCTCGCATCCGACTCGCGCGGGGCGTTCGAGTGGACTCCCGCGATCGTCGCGATCGCGCGTGCGTTCCTGAAGCGAGGAGACGTCGCGCGTGCGCGCGCGATCCTCGAAGAGCTCGCGCCGACCGCACGCGACGAATGCGACGCGCTTCTCGTCCTTCGCGACGCATCGGCAGGCGAGGAGCGCGAGGCGCTCGCGGCGCGACTTGCCGCGGCCGCTCCGCGCATCTACCCGGCCGGCGCGTGGAGCAGATCAGGCTCGCTCGCGCTCTGCGTCGAACCGGCGACGATGTCGCGCGCCACGCTGCACGTCACGATGAAGGCGTCGCAGCCGGCGCTCGTGTCGTGGGGATGGAGCAACGGACGCGCAGGCAGTTTCGTCGTCCACGACGCGCAGGCGCTCGACGTCCCCCTGTCGGGTTTCCGCGGCCGTCTCGTCTTCTCCATCCGCACCGATGCGGGCGGGCCGGTGGAGTTAGGCGAAGCGACGATCAGGTGATCGGGGCGCGGAAGCATGTGGAGTGCGAAAGCGAAGCTTTCGCCTCTCCTTGGCGAAGCGCAGCTTCGCCTCCGGATCCCGGGTTGGCTGAAGCGAACGCTTCATCCCGCTTCGCGGGACACTCCACGTCGATCACTCCCTCGCGTACACCCCCGCCGCGAGCGCCATTCCGGCGACGCAGGCGAGAGTGGCGGGGATCGCGGGGATCGAGAAGTTGAATTCGACCAGCCCGTGAACCAGCAGGCAGACGATCGAGCTGATGCCGCCGAGGGCGAGCGCGCTCTCCTCGCGGTGCGGCTGCGCGCGCCAGAAGCGGATGAGGAGCACGAGCGCCGATCCGACGGCGATCGCCCCGAGAGCGAAGCCGATCCACCCACCAGTGACGAGCAGCTGCAGCGGATCACTGTGCGCCTGCTCGACGAGCTGCACGATCGAGCGCGGCTGCACGTGGCGGAACGCCTCGCGGAACGAGCCGAGCCCGGCCCCTACGTTAGGCGACAGCTTCCATGCGTCGATTGACGCCCGGTAGAGCGCGAGGCGCGTGTCACCCCCGATCTCGCGCGGGTCCGACTCCAGGTAGCGGACGATCGGCTCGTCGCGAGCGACGAGCGCGGTGAGCGCGATTGCGCAGAGCAGTACGGCGCCGACCGTCACGCCGAGCCGCGTGCGGCTCCGCAGCTTCTGGTGCCCCAGCGCGACCAGGACGACCGCGAAGGTCGTCAGCAGCGCGGCCGCGACGCCGCCGCGCGACTTGGTCAGTCCGATTCCCGTCGCGATGATCCCCCACGCGAAGACCGTCGACGCGATCGGCATCATCCGCCGCTCGATCGTCTCCGCGTGGTCCTTGGCGCCGTGGCCACGCTCGCGGTTGTAGAGCGCCTCGCGCCAGAGGATCGCGAACGCGAGGCCGAGAGCCACCTCGAGATAGCCGGCGAAATGGTTGGGGTTCACGAACGGCCCCGCGATCCTGCCCGTCGAGCGCGGCCCGAACACCGCCGCCGCGTACATCGAGTGGATCGCCGCGTTCGCGACGACCACGCCGACGAAGACGCGCCGCCTCCGGCGCGACTGCAGCAGCACCGCCGAGGAGACGAAGAGCGACGCGTACGCCGCGATGAGAAGCGCTGCGGCGATCGTGTCGGCCGGCGCGATGCTGATCCGTGGGGCGAGCGCCGCCCTCCCGTAGAGCGTGAGAATCGCGTTCGCGTCGTCGTAAACGGATGCGCTGAACGGTGCGATTGCCCGCACCGCAGGCGCGCCGAGCGGCGCCGCCTGCAGCACCCCGAAGAGCGCCAGCAGCGCCAGCGCGCCCGCGGGAATCGCGATCGGGCGGAGCGCCGAGGCCGGCGCGCGCGAGGCGAGTATCATGGCTCCAATCGCGAACGCGAAAAGCTCGATCTTCAGTTTGCCGCCCACCAGCACCGCGCCCCACGGGAACGGCGCCGCGACCACGAAGACGAGCAGCAGGAAGAACGCGGCCGACTCGAGCGGTTTTGTACGCTCGATGCCGAAGTTCTCGAAAGGGACCGAATGACGAAATTTCAAGCGTTGGCGGCGGTTCTCGCCGCGACGATCATAGCAGGCGCGCTCCCGGCGTCCGGAGCTGACTTCTACGAGGCGCAGCTCCGCCTCGGCGCCGAATCGTACCGCGCGGGTCGTTACACCGAGGCGATCGACTACCTCCACATCGCCAACTTCGGGTTCCTCGAAAAGAACGAGTTGCTCGCCGAGGGGATCGCGCGGCTCGCGATGGCGGAATCGGCGGCGGGGCGCAAGGACGATCTCGACAAGACGCTCAGCCGCTTCCTCGCGATCGAGCGTCAGTACCCCGCCTGGTCGAAGGCTGCCATGTCCCGCGAGGAGCGTGCTGCTTTCGAGAAGCTGCTTCTCGCGACGCTGCCGAAGGAATCGGTGGCGACGGTGCCATCCCTCGCGCATCTGGTCGCAGCTCCAGCGGAAGAAACGCGCGAGCTCACGCCGGAGCAGCGTCGAAAGCAGCTCGAGGCGAAGGCTGCGGCCGAGCCGGCGAACCCGGAATGGCCGCTCGCGCTCGCGCGCGACGCGCGTGCGCGGGGTGACGCCAGGGCGGCGCTCAAGTGGAGCGAGAGAGCGCTGAAGGCCGATGCCGGCGCGCACGAGGCGCACGCGATCAGGCTCGCGATCTTCACCGCGCGCAAAGACGACGGTAAAGCGCTTGCCGAGCTCCGCGCCACGCCCGAGGAGGCCTGGGAGGCATTCCCTGGCATCGCCGCCGACGCGCTCGTCGTCTACACCAGGTCGAAGAGCTTCGCACAGGCCGACGCCGTCGCGCCGCGCGTGAGCGAGGCCGACCTCGCACGCAGCGACGTGGCCGGCGCGATGGCGGCAGCGCGCGAGCGAAGCGCAAAGCAGAGCGCACCTCCGCCAGACTCCACTGAAGCGCCCGCGGTAGGCGAGACCGTCGCGCCGGCCGCGGCCACGCCACCGGCGGCGGAGCCCGCCGCAGCCGCGCCCACGGTCACCGCAGCGGCGCCCGAGCTTCCCGCCGCCACGCCGGTCAACGGCACCGGCGATGTCGTCGACGCGCGAACCGAGGCGTCACGCGGAAGCTTTACGGGATCGCAGGACAGGATAGGTGCGGCGTTGACGAGCGCGAAAAAGCTGATGAGCTCCGGCCGTCCCGGCGACGCGCAGCGCCTTCTTCGCGACGAGCTGGCCAGGACGCCCGGCAGCCGCGAGCTGCGCCTTGCGATGCTGGAAGCGTCGTGCCTCGCGCGCGACTGGCGGACCGGTGACGCGCAGATCGCGCTCGTCGAGCCGTTCCGCAAAGGGGAGGATCGCTACCGCTTCTACGCGGCCGTGGTTCTCCACGAGACGGGCAAGCCCGAGCCTGCAAAGACGCTCATGGCCGAGTGCGCGCCGAGACTCGCCCCGAGTCCATTCGTCGATTTTTACGTGAAGGCCGTTTTAGGGCAGTAGGGGCGACGCCCGACCGCGCGCTCAGCTTTGCAATTTTGAGCGGTGGAAGGAATTGGTGTATTTGCCGGACGACTGACCGCGACTCCCGTTACGTATGAGTGATAGTTGCGATCAACCTCAGATTCCTGGCGCGGAGGGCGTTAAACCCTATCGTTCGTTAGCATTACGGGTTCTCGCCTCGTTGTTACACGTTGACGAGTGCGGTACGTCACGTTACTCTGAAATTCGAGCATGCCCCCGCTCTTGCGAGGGGAGGTATATCAATCTGAAGACCCTTCTGGCCGTCCTCACAGTCTTCCTTGTCCCGTTTGCCGCGTCGGCAGAGCGGATCGCCGTGTCTCACACGGCGCCGAAGTGCTTCCCCGACCGCTGCACGAGCGTGAAGATCATTGCGGACGTGGTCAGTAGCGAGCGTATCGACCAGGTCGTGATTTTCTTTAACGCCGAGTCGTTGAGCGAGGACTACTGGGTAGCGATGCGTCCGTCGGACGACAACCCGAGCCGCTACTGGGGTTTCCTTCCGGTGGCGCTCTCCGACGTCGACCACGTCAACTACCGCATCGAGGCGATCGACGCCTCGGGGCGCAGCGCGTCGACCGACACGTTCAAGGTCGAGGTGAAGAACGGCTGCGAGCACGTCGAGATGACCGACGAAGAGAAGCGCATCGCGCGGAATCTCGTGATCGGGCTGACCAAGTCTGACCAGAAAGCGGCGCCTCCAGGCTTCCGCTGCGGTGGGATCGTCGCTCTCGTCAATGCGCAGGGCGACATGATGCCGAACGAAGACTGCCGCGAAAAGATCGCGCGCGACGGCGACGACCTGCTCTGCCCGGTCTATTGGAAAAAGACGGCGCTCGTCATGGGCACCGGTGCCGTAGCCGGGACCGTCATCCTCATCAACAACGACGATCCTAAAACCGACGCGCAGGTCCCGCTGTCGACCGCGCGTCCGTAGCCGCCACCAACCCGACGATTCCCTGAATCGAGGCGGCTTCGCCCGCCTCGATTCGTTTCAGGCGAGGTGGAGTGAGGCTCGTGTCAAGCATTGCGAGCCCGACTCACTTGTGCAATAGCTCAGCTTCGGCATTGCATACCGCGTCGCCGCTTCCACCGCGGGTGCGTCAGGCTCGCGCCTGCGGCTCGGCGCTCGGCGTCACCCCGGCACTCCCGCCCTACGCAGCATCGCCTCGATCGCTTCCACCGCCTCGTCGACGCTCGAGTTTCCCGTGAGAAGAAGTAGCTCCGGTGCCTCGGGGGTCTCGTAGGGTGACGAGATGCCGGTGAACTCGGGGAGCTCGCCGGTGCGCGCCTTCGCGTAGAGCCCCTTTGCGTCGCGCTGTTCGCAGATCGCGAGCGGCGTGTTGACGAAGACCTCGAAGAAGCGTCCCTCCGGCACGCGGCGCCGGACGCGCTCGCGATCGGCGCGGAAAGGAGAGATGAGCGACGCGATCGCGATGATGCCGCACTCGGCGAAGAGCGTCGCGACCTCGCCGACGCGTCGCACGTTCTCTCGCCGGTCGTCGTCGGAAAAGCCGAGGTCGGCGTTGAGGCCGTGGCGGAGATTGTCACCGTCGAGAACGCAGGCGAGATGGCGCGCGCGGAGCAGCCGCGACTCGAGCGCATACGCGATCGTCGACTTCCCCGAGCCAGAAAGCCCCGTCAGCCATACGACCGCCCCGCGCTGCCCGAGCAGTGCTTCGCGATCCTCGCGCATCACATGTCCATCATGCCTCACCACGTTCCGATCGTTCATCGGGGCAATGATACGGGAGGGGAGGGGGAAGCGGCATGGGGGCTTGATCCGTCGTTCCGCCGACGAAGCGGAGAGCCCGCTTACGCCAGTTCATCCGGTGACTCATTCCGCAGTTGCTCGAGGAGCTCGCAGAAGCAGAAGGGGTCAGCAGAAGCAGAAGCAGAAGGGGTCAGCAGAAGGGGTCAGAGCTTCGTAGTTCTGTTTGGTTTCGATCTGCGCCAGCCGGTCTACTCCTCGTAGCCCGAACTGCCGATCCGAGGCGAAAACGGGCTGTGGGCGCTACCCAATGTAGATTCCTCGGCGCTTTGAGCAACCCGAGGGATCCTCGCTGTATGGCACGAGCAATGCGGATCGAGTATCCCGGAGCTGTCTACCACGTCACCTCGCGCGGCAACAATCGGGGCGACATCTTTCTCAACGATCACGACCGACTTCGCTTCCTCGAACTCCTCGGTGAGGTCGTCCGCCGTTTCGGATGGGTCGTTACGGCGTACACGTTGATGACGAATCATTTCCATCTCGTCATCGAGACGCCGACGCCAACGCTCTCCCGAGGGATGCAGTGGCTCAACGCGAGCTACGCGGCCTGGTTCAATCGGGAGCACAAGCGGTGGGGGCATCTCATGGGTGATCGCTTCCACGCGTTTCTTGTGGAGAAGGAGTCGTATTACCTTGAGCTCCTCCGGTACGTGGTGCTCAATCCGGTGCGCGCGAAGATGGTGGAGCGGCCGGAGCAGTACCGCTGGTCGAGCTACCGCGCGACGGCCGGTTACGAGGCCGCGCCCGAATGGCTGAGAGTCGGCGAGATCGCGGCGCTCTTCGGTGAGGCGGAGGATTGGCGGGCGAACTACCGTGCCTACGTCGACGAGAAGCTTCTGTCCGAAGAACGGCTGTTCGACAAGGTGCAGCGCCAGATCTACCTCGGGACGGAGCAGTGGGTCGCCTCGATGCGTCAGGTCGTCGATTCGAAGCTGCGCAGTGACGCGCATCCGCGCGAACAGCGCGAGGTGGGGCGGCCGAAGATGGCGACGATCATCGACGCGGTGGCTGCGGCTTCCGAAACCTCGGCGCGAGACCTTCGTCAGGCGCGAGGCGGAATGGCCCGAATGCTGGCCGCATGGCTCGGATGGTACGAAGGGTTGCACCGATTGCGATCGATTGCGGCCGCACTCAGGCTGCAGAGCACGGGGAGGGTTAGCGATCTCGTCGCTGCAGCCGACCGGGCGTTGCGCGGTGACCCGGTTCTCCGGCGAACGCTCGAGGCGGCCTACGCCTGGCTCGGCTGAGCGCGAACGAACCGATCCTTCGCGAATTCCGACAACCGCATCGTTCCGACGTCGATGACGTGAGGGTCGAACTGCGCCCAGGTGCGCCTCGAGCCGTCCGGATTTGGGCAGGCTCACCGCCGTCGCTGGCGGAAACGGGTGGAGTGCGGAAAGATTGCCGTTTTCCGATGTTTGATGGCTCACGTCTTCACCTGATCCGGTGGACATCGACATTTCGTCGTTCTTGCTTGCAGGGAGAATTGCGCGGGCGCGGGCGACTCGGAAGTCCTAAGCTTTGACCCACTCCCGCGGGCGATTCCGAAGAACTAAGCTCTGACCCTCTAAGCTCTAAGCTCTGAAAAGCGAAGCTTTGACCCTCGAAGCCCTCGAAGCCCTCGCGAAGCCCTCGCAGAGAAGT
>JBAZBK010000033.1:0-47242 GCA_041671505.1 Thermoanaerobaculia bacterium
GTAGAACAACTGCGGCTGCGGTGGGGGTTGCTTGCGCATCATGAGCGCCACCTCAATTGACGCCCATTATTATACTCACTAATACGGTTTGTTAATAGATTCTTATTTGGGCAACACGCCCGTAAGCACGGGGTCCGCGCGCGCCACGATGGTCAGCACCCCGGCAGGGGTGCCAGATCGCGCTCCATATCACCCCCTCGCCCCCTCGTCGGGAATCCCTTCACCCTGTCGGATTTCCCGATTCCGCGTAGGGAAACCCAACACGAATCACGCCGCGATTTCCGCCTTCCACAGATCGAAATTCCGCCTAACTCACTCTCATCACTCGACTAACTCCCCATCCCCGGGCTCCGGCCCCACGTCGGCACGTTCCTTGCCTCTACCTCTACCGGAGTGCCCCGGCATACGGGGCGGACCAAAACGGAAGTGGGAGGCGCTCAATGTTTGGAATTC
Organism: Thermoanaerobaculia bacterium; assembly: GCA_041671505.1. GTDB lineage: Bacteria > Acidobacteriota > Thermoanaerobaculia > Gp7-AA8 > Gp7-AA8 > JACPDH01. The sequence continues at coordinate 454 of JBAZBK010000033.1, forward strand.
AGGTTTTCGATCCTCAGACGATGTGGCTGAACATCACCAACATCGGCCTCGGCGTCGTGACCGTCGCCTGCGTGGGAGCGGTTGCGTGGGGCGTCGCAGTCGAGATCATGGAGCGGGTCGCCGCGAAGTCGCGCGTCGCGCTCGGCGAGGACGACCACGCGTTTCACGTTCCCGGCCTCGGTCTGACGATGGCCGACGGCGGCGAGAAGCACGACGAGCCCGAGAAGAAGTGACGCGGGCGGGCGGCAAGGAGCTAGCGATGAGATGCCCGTTTCTCAGGGAAGAGCTCGTCAAGTACTGCCAGGCGTCGGCGTATCGGAAGATGATCGTCGACGCCGCGCGCGACGCGGGACACGAACGCTGTTCCTCTCCCTCATGGCATTCGTGTCCCGCGGCCGCCCGTCACGCCGTCTCTCCCGACGAGCTCGAGAGCTGCCCCTTCCTCTCCGATGCGCGGGTCGAGTACTGCGGCGGCGCCGCGGTTCCGCGCTACATCCCGGCGAGCGACGCGCTGCTCTCCCACTGCAATTCCGACGCACACCGATTCTGCGAGGTCTTCCTCGCGCACGCCGATCCGACGGGCGAGCGGCTCGTCGCTCCCGCAGGCCGCGCTCCGCGCCGCCATCCGGGTGACGGCACCCCGCTCGTCGACGGCATTCCCGTTCCCCTGAATCTCGCCTACGCCCCGAACCACATGTGGCTCGACGTCGGCGACGACGGATGCCGCCACGTCGGCATCGACGCCTTCCTCGCGCGCATCATCGGCAACGTCGACGCGATCAGCTTCGTCGTCCCGCGAGGCGACGGGCGTCCCGTCGCCGTGCTCACGGTCAACGGCGTCGACCTCCAGCTCGTGTTCCCGATGCCGCTGCGCCGCGCCGTTGCGAACGTCTACCTGCGCACGAGCCCGGCGAAGCTCACGAGCGATCCGTACGGTACCGGATGGCTCTTCGAGAGCGTCGAGCAGTGCAGTACTGCCCCCGCCGACGATGCCGGCCTCAGGCACGGCGACGATGCGGCGCGATGGATGCTCACCGAGTCGTCGAGGCTCGCCCTCCACATCCACGACGCGCTCGCGCGCCGCGGCAACGAGGGGGCGCGCTTCATGGCAGACGGGGGAACCCCCTGCCCGAATCTCGCGGCGCAGCTCGAGCGCGGTGAGTTGCTCGACCTCTTCAACCAGTTCTTCTCGCTTCACGCCGCAGGACGGAGCTCGTGATGAATCCAAGGGGACCGATCACCTTTGCACTGGGACTCGCGTCGGCGCTCACGTTAGGCTGGGTAGCTTTCCCGCGCCTCCAGTACAAGAGCATCGAACAGCCGATCCAGTTCAGCCACAAGGTTCACACCGGCGAGGCGGCAGGCATGGCCTGCGCCGACTGCCATCCTCTCGGCGACGACGGCCGCTTCGCCGGCCTTCCGCCGATCGCCACCTGCGAGCCGTGCCACACCGAGCCGCAGGGGAAGAGCGCGAACGAGAAACGCTTCGTCGAGGAGTACGTCGCGAAGGGACGCGAGGTGCCGTGGCTCGTCTACGCCCGGCAGCCCGAGAACGTTCACTTCTCCCACGCGCCGCACATCGGCCTCGCCGCCATCAAGTGCGAGCGCTGCCACGGCCCCCACGGCGGCTCCGACCGCCTGCGTCCCTACCAGGAGAATCGGCTCAGCTCGTACAGCCGCGACATCTGGGGCCCCTCTCCCACACGCCTCGCAAGGGCCGAATGGGAGGGAATGAAGATGAACGACTGCTCGGCGTGCCACGAAAAGCACGGCGTGCGCGAGAGCTGTCTGACCTGCCACAAGTGAGACGGGGGCAAACGATGAAATTCGAGGTCACACGCCGCGACGTGATGCGGTTCGCCGGAGGCGCGGTAGTCGGCACGGCACTTTCGCCGCTGCCATGGAGCCTGACCGACGACCTCGCGATCTGGACGCAGAACTGGGGCTGGATTCCGAAGCCGCCGCGAGGCGAGCGTTCGACGCGCACCGTGGTCTGCACGCTCTGCCCCTCCGCCTGCGCGATCGAGGCCCAGTGCGTCGGCAAGTCGCCCGTCGCGCTCCGCGCCGCCAATCCGCCGCACGGCCTCTGCCCCTCCGGCCTCACCGGCCACCATCTCCCCTGGCACCCGGCGCGGATCACCCGTCCGCTTCGCATCGCCCGCGGCGATGCACGCCCCGCGACGATGCCTCTCGACGCGGTCGTGCGCGAAACGGCGAAGGCGCTCTCCTCCACGCGAGCCGGCGTCGGCTCGACCGTCGTGCTCGACATGCGTCCCGGCCGCAGCGGCTCATGGGCCTGGCAGCGGCTCCTCGGCGGGATCGCCGGCGCCTCCGTCGTCGCCGCTCCGGGGCTCGAAGGCTCGAGCTTCGACGCCTTCGACACCCTGTTAGGCTCCGGAGCGAAGCCGGCCACCCTCGATCTCGCCGAAGCGCGCACGATCCTCAGCTTCGGCGCGCCGATCGCCGAGGGCTGGGGAAGGCTCCGCGACACCTGCCGCGGCGAGGTGACCCTGATCCAGGTCGAGCCGATGCGCTCGCGAAGCGCAGAGATCGCCGATCACTGGCTCCCCGCGAGACCCGGCTCGGAAGGAGCGCTCGCGCTCGGCATCGCCAACATCCTGATTGCCGAACAGCGCGTCGACCCCCGAGCGCTCGAGTCGATCGATGACTACGCCGCCTACTGCAAGCTGGTCGCGAACTACCCGCTGGCGCGCGTCTCCGCGATCACCGGGCTCGCGCCCGACGACATCGCCGCCGCGGCGAGCGAGCTCGCATCGAGCGGCCCCGCGATCGTCGTCGCGGGCGAGCAGCCGGGCGGGGGAGCGCTCCCCCTGCAGTCGCGCATCGCGATCCTCGGGCTCAACGCGCTATTAGGCGGAACGGGGCGCGTCGTCGACCGCGTGGAGACGCCCGCGCCGCGCGACGGAGAGCCGCTCGCTCCCGTCGCCCGCCTCGAGTCGATCCCCGACCGGTCGATCACGCTTCTCCTCGTCGACGCGTCCGCGGGCGACATCGCCTTCCCGTGGCAGCTCGTCGAGCGCAAGCTCGCAAAGAGCGGCTCGCTCGTCGTCGCGCTCTCGCCCTTCCTCGCCGGCACCGCGCGTCACGCCGACCTCGTCGTTCCGACCGCCCCTTACCTGGAAGCAATCCAGGAGCTTCCCTCGACGCGCGACGAAGCCGCCCCTGCCCTCTCGATCTCCGCACCGATCCTCCCGGCGCGCGAAGGATCGGTCGATCCGGTCGCGTTCGTCCGCCTCATCGCCGATGCCGCGCGCATCGACCTGGGTAGCGACTGGAAGAGTTCCGAAGAGCTCTCGCACGAACGCGTCGCACGGATTCACGCCGCCGGTACCGGCAGCGTCACGAAGCCTTCCGGCAACGAGCGGGCACTCGTCTCCTCCTTCGGCTCGCCCGACGAGCTCTGGGCCGCGCTCGAGGACGGCGGCCGATGGAGCGGCGATCGCGCGGCCGTCACGACTGCGCGCCGCCTTACGCTCGCTACGGGACTCGCCGGCCTGTCCGACGAAGCGCCGGAAGCGAGCAGCCGATCGGAGCGGGTGCTCAAGCTCGTTCCGCGTGCCTCGCGCGACACGACGCTCACCGCGGTCGTCTCGCCCGTGCTCTCGAAGCTCTATCAGGAGTCGGAGCTCCGTCGCTCGCCCGGGCGCGCGGCGATCAACCCGCGCACCGCCACCTCGTTAGGCCTGGGCCACGCGCGCACGGCGCGTCTTCTGACCGCGGCCGGCTCGCTGCATGTCGCCCTCTCCCTGGACGAAGGAGTCATGCCGGGCGTCGTCGAGCTCGCGGTCGCCCCCGATCCCGTCGCGCTCGGCCACAAGACGCGCCCCGGCGATCGCGCCGCACTCGAACTTTTCACTCCGGCCGAAGACGGCAGTTGGTGCTCCGTCGACGCAGAGCTCATGGAGGGATGAATGGAATCCGCTGAAACCACCAGGGCGCGGTACGGCATGGTGATCGACCTCGACCGCTGCAACGGATGCGGCGCCTGCGCCACCGCCTGCGCGGTCGAGAACAACGTCCCCCCCGCTCCCGCCTCCGCGGACGACCGGACCGGCCTCACCTGGCTTCGCGTCCAGCGCGTCTCGAACGGCCGTCAGTTCCCGCAGAACCGCTCGGTCTATCTCCCGATCTCGTGCCAGCAGTGCGGCGAGCACACGCCCTGCGTGGCGGTCTGCCCCCAGAACGCGGTCGATGTCAGCCCGGAGACCGGCGTCGTCAGCCAGATCCCGTCGCGCTGCCTCGGTTGCCGCTACTGCATGGCCGCATGCCCTTTCCACGCGCGCTACTTCAACTGGTTCGACCCGAAGTGGCCCAAGGGGATGGAAGCGACGCTCAACCCCGACGTCTCCGTACGCATGCGCGGCGTCGTCGAGAAGTGCAACTTCTGCCACGGCCGCTGGCAGGCGGCGAAGGCGAAAGCCGCCGCCGGCGGAAAGCGCGACCTCGATCCGGCCGACTACGTTCCCGCCTGCGTCGAAGCGTGCCCCGAGAAGGCGATCACCTTCGGCAACCTCGATGACCCGCGCACCGAAGTGGCAAAGCAGGCGAAGGGGCCCGACTCCTTCCGCCTCCTCGAGAAGCTCGGCACCGACCCGAAGGTCTACTACACGTCGGCTCGCGCGTGGGTGAGGCGCCTTGCCGACGCCGACGTGACGACGAGAGAAAGCGAGGTCACTCGTGGATAAGCCTCTCATCCTCCGCGGCGCAAAGCGCTGCTCGACGCAACGGTTCCTGGCGTGGCTCGCACCCTGGGCGGTGATGGCAGGCATCGGAATCTTCGCGATCGGCCTCTGCCTGATCAAGGGACTGAACCAGACGAACATGGACAACCGGTTCGCCTTCGGCCTCTGGATCTTCCTCGACCTGGCGGTGATCGCGCTCGGCGCCGGCGCCTTCTTCACCGGCTTCCTTCTCTACATCCTCAGGCGCGACGAGCTGCGCGCGGTGATCAACAGCGCGGTCGTGATCGGCTTCATCTGCTACTCCGGCGCGGTGCTGGTGCTCGCCGTCGACGTAGGCCAGCCGCTTCGCGCCTGGTTCACCTTCTGGCACCCGAACGTCCACTCGATGCTCACCGAGGTGACCTTCTGCATCACGGTCTACCTGACGGTGCTCGCGATCGAGTACCTGCCGATCGTGCTGCGCAACCGGCAGCTCCGGAAGGTTCCTTCGTTCCTCGTCTTCGAGGGGGAGCTCCACAAGCTGATGCCGGTGCTCGCCGCGACGGGAGCGTTTCTCTCGTTCTTCCACCAGGGATCGTTAGGCGGACTGTACGGCGTGCTGCAGGGAAGGCCGTTTGCCTTCCGCGACGGCTTCGCGATCTGGCCGACGACCTTCTTCCTCTTCATCCTCTCGGCGATCGCGACGGGGCCCGCGTTCGTGCTGCTCACGACGTCGATCGTGTCGAAGATCTCCGGCCTGCGGCTCGTCCGCCACGGCGTCTACGAGTTGCTCGCGAAGATCTCCGGCTGGCTGCTGATCGTCTACGTCGGCTTCAAGAGCATCGACACGATCGTCTGGCTCAACCAGACCGCGCCGCGCACGGGCGCGAACCCGAGCCAGTTCTACGCATGGGAGCCGTTCGGCACCTGGGTGCTCTTCGTCGAGATCGTCGTGCTCGGCCTCGTACCGGCGCTGATCTTCATCTCGCCCGCAAGGCGGCGGAGCCTCCCCTGGCTCGTCACCGCGTCGATCCTCGCGAGCTTCGGCGTGGCGCTGAACCGCCTCGTCATGACGATCCAGACGCTCGCGCTGCCGACGCTGAAGTTCGATCCTTTCATGACCTACTGGCCGAGCTGGCAGGAGGTCGCGACGTTCCTCTTCGTCATCGCCTACGGCGTGATCCTTTACTCGCTCTCGTTCCGCTACCTGCGCCTTTTCCCGCAGGAGCGCGAGCTGCAGAAGTACTGACGGAGGTGTCATCGTGCTGCCCGGAATCTACGACTTCGCCTGGGACGAAGGCCACATCATCTTCCTCGGGATCTTCTACACGGTCGTCGTGGTCGTTCTCTCGACCGTCGTGATCGCGCTGTTTCGCGCGCTGCGCCGCTCCGGCACCGCGAATTCGGAGGCCGCCGCCTGGCACGCCGATTTCGAGGATCTTCCCGCACGCGACCGTCGCTGCCGGCACGAGCTGTCGGGCGAAGTCGCCTCGCGCACCTGCGAGAACTGCTTCGACTGCCGCCACTGCGCCGATCATCCGCGCTTCGTCGCCGCGGCCGCAACGGCCGCGCCCGTTGCCGATGCGTCGCTCGGCGCGACGGTAGCCGGCTTCGCGATGCCTGCCGACCGGCTCTATCACCGCGGCCACACCTGGGTCCGCGAGGAGAGCGACGGAACGCTGACGATCGGGCTCGACGACCTCGGCAGCCACCTGATGGGCAGGCCCGACGCGATCGTACTGCCGCAGCCCGGCACGAAGCTCACCGCGAACGGCACCGCCTGGGTCGCGACGAAGAACGGGGTCACCGTGCGCGTGATGGCGCCGATCGAAGGGGACGTGATCGCGACCGGCGCGAAGGACGATGACTGGATCCTGAAGTTGCGCCCGGAGGGCGATCGCGCCGACACGCGGCATCTTCTCGACGCGGCGGAAGCGCGCCCCTGGATGCTGCGCGAGGTCGAGCGCCTTCATCTCGCGCTCGCGAGCGAAGGAGTCGGCGCCGCGCTCGCCGACGGCGGCACCCCGGTCGACGACCTCGCCGCCGTGATCCCGGCAGACAAGTTCGACGACGTCTGCGGAATGCTCTTCCTGGAGCCGTAGGAAAGAAGCGCCCCGGAAGGGCGCCGGAGAGTAGCCGCCTTATGTGGCGCAGGCACTCCTGCCTGCGCGTCGCCGAAGGCGACCCATGAATCCGGACCTCGACGCGTCGTCAGTGCGGCGCTTCGCGCCGCGCGCAGGCAGGAGTGCCTGCGCCACATTCCAGCCGATGGCTGTGCCGCTTAGCGGCTCGCCACCGGCTCTCCGGCGTCCCTTCGGGACGCACATTCACCTCATGCTTTCGTCTCGCCCGTCCGCCCCACGACTCCTGTCGCCCCTCGCCCTAACATCGCCCGCCTTACGCCGCCATCCGCGCATCGCCGCACGCGCCTTACATCGCGAGTTTCCGATTTCGCCTCCTATCTTCGAAGTTCACTGAAACCGGCCAGTCGCTACCTGCTAAACTCCCCTCTTCAATTAAAAACCGGCTGCATTCTTGGCCCCGACCCCCTGACGTGGAGGAATCGATGCCCCTCTCGCTTACGGCTCGCGCCGCCTGCCTTGGCCTTCTTGTCGCCCTGACCGCGTTTCCCGCGCTTGCCGTCGATTACAACTTCGTGGTCAACCTCGGCACCGACGCCGCCGACGCCAGCCTCGCCGACGGTTTCTGCGACACGAATGCCGCCGTAGGCAACCAGAATCAGTGCACGCTCCGCGCCGCGATTCAGCAGGCGAACAACGAGGTGCCCGCGACCCTCCACAAGATCACCTTCAGCGGCGTTTCGACGGTGACGCTCACGGCGTCCCTGCCGGCCATCATTCAGCCGACGGTCATCGACGGAAGTGGCGGTGCTCCCCGCGTCGTGATCAACGGCAACGATCAAGGCTGCTTCGCAGCCAATTCCAACGAGGGCGACTCGAGCGGCAGCCCGTTTCCCGCCGCACCGCAGGCGAACAACTCGCGCTTCGAGCACCTCGTGATCAACGGCTGCACCGGGCTCGCCGCGATCGACCTCAGCGGTCACGGATACGTCGTGTCCGACTGCTTCATCGGCACCAACACCGCCGGCAGCGCAATCGCCGCGAACACGAACGCCACGATCGGGATCAACATCAGCGCAGCGCAGGAAGACGGCCTCTTTCCGACCTTCCCTCCCGGCCTTCCCGGCGACCTGACCGACATCGCCAGCATCATCGCGTTCCTCGGCGTAGCGGCGACCGAGCTCCCCCCGAACGTCATCACCGGCAACGTGATCTCCGGAAACGAGTCACACGGCATCGACATCCACGGCAAGTTCACGTCGACGACGATCGTGTTCAACAACAAGATCGGCGTCAATCTCGCGGGAACCGCGGCGATTCCGAACGGAGTGGCCGGCGGCAGCGCCGAGCACGGCATTTGGATAAACGCCGGCGCATACATGAACTTCATCGGGCTCGACAACATCATCGCCGGCCACAACCTCGACGACGACGGCGACGGCATCAACATTTCGACCGGAGCCGTCCCCTTCCCCAACTTCGTACTGACCAACGTCATCGGCGCCAGCCCGTTCTCGGCGACGCCGTTCGTCGACGACTTCGGCAACGGTCGATCGGGAATCAACGTTGCGCTGGCGCGTCCGACGAACGCGAACGACGTCTCGTCCGATCCACCGTACGTCGTCAATCCGCTCGGCCTGAGTGCCGTGATCGGTCCCGGCAACGTCATCGGTCACAACGGCCAGACCGACGGCGACGCCTGCTCGCCGGGAAACATCAACTGCTTCCAGGGAGGAATCCTCGTCTCCGACGGCAACGCGAACGGTGTCCGGATCTGGGGAAACCTCGTCGGGATCAGCGACCCGAGTGGAACGATCAATATCGGAAACCACGGCGACGGCATCAACGTCGTCGGAACGAAGATCGACATCGGCGGCCCGACGCTCGTGGAGGGAAACCTGATCGCGAGCAACGACCGCCACGGCCTCGTGATCCGCGGCAACTCGTCGACGAACGACGTCACCGCACACGCCAACTACATCGGGACCACGCCGCTCGGCGGCAACAACGGCAACGCCGGCTACGGCATCTGGCTCCACGCGAGCGGCACCCGGATCGGCGGCGCGGCATTCGCCAACGAGCGCAACACGATCGCGTACAACGGCGACCACGCGATCAAGGTCGACGGCGGATCGGGCACCTACGGCAACCTGATCCAGCACAACGAGATTACGAACGTCACCGGTCTGCCGATCGACCTCGACCAGACGAACAACGCTCCCGACGACACCGACAACGACCCGGTGATCGACCGCAGCAGCAGCGGCGCCTCGTTCGTCTACGCCAACTGGCAGCAGAACACGCTCACGCTCGACAGCGCCGCCGCGGGCGGCACGACCTGGACGCTTCGCAGCTCGAAGAACCGTAACTATACGATCGAGTTCTACGAGGGCGACGCGCCTAACACCGCGCTCACCCACCTCTGCGACGTCAACGTGACGACCTCGCTCCAGGACGACCTGGAGCCCGACCTCGAGGCGGGCATGGCGACCGGCACGGCCGGCTGCGCAGCCGGGGGTCCCGGCTCGTACATCATCGCAACCGTCACCGACATCACTCCGACAGCGGGAAGCGAACCCGATCGCCCGGGCTTCCCCGACGACTCCGCAATCAACAACACCTCCGAGTTCTCCGCCTCGGCCCAGGTGCAGGACGAGGTGCAATTCGTCAGCGCGGTCTATAACGTGAACGAGAACGGCGGCTCGATCAACGTGACGCTGCAGCGGACCGGGAGCGGCGCCGGCGCGGTCAGCGTCGACGTGGCCGACCTGCTGACCGGGACGGCAACCTCGGGAGGCGTCGACTACAGCTTCACCAGCCCCGAAACCGTGAACTGGGCCGACAGTGACCTCGCGAACAAGTCCGTCACGATCACGATCGTCGACGACTCGACCTGGGAGAACAGCGAGACCATCGCGCTTCAACTGCAGAATCCGAGCGGCGCGGTCATCGGCGCTCAGGCGCAGGCGACGGTCAACATCAACGACACCGGAAACGACAACCCGCCGGCGTTCTCGATCAACGACGTCGGAGTCACCGAGGGAACCGACCCGACGATCACCTTCACCGTGACGAAGACGGGCGACACTGCGCTCGCTTCGTCCGTGAACTTCACCGCGAACGCCGGTACCGCCACAACGCCCGCCGACTTCTCCGGCACCCTTTCCGGGACGCTCAACTTCGCGGCCAACGAGACCACGAAGCAGGTCGTCCTCGACATCACCGACGACACGACGTTCGAGGTCACCGAGACCTTCACCGTCGGCCTCAACACCGCGGTGAACGCGACGATCTCCGACAACAGCGGCAGCGGCACGATCGACGACGACGACGCGCCGACATTCAGCATCAACGACGTCAGCGTGAACGAGGGCAATCCGGTCGGGACGACCGCCTTCAACTTCACGGTGACGATGTCGAACCCGAGCTCGGTCGCCATCTCCGTCGATTGGGCCACGGCGTTCGGCACCGCCGACGTGTCCGATCTCACGCTGACCAACAACACCGTCACCTTCCCGGCGCTCGGGTCGCTCACGCAACCCGTCAGCATCAGCGTCAACACCGACCTGGCGCCCGAGCCTAACGAGACCTTCGTCGTCGACCTTTCCAACGCGACTGCCGGCACAATCTCCGATGCGCAGGGCCTCGGCACGATCCTCAACGACGACTCCGCGGCCACGGAGCTCAACATCGGCGACGCCTCGGCTCTCGAGGGTACCAACGCGACGATGACCTTCACCGTCGCACGCTCGGGCGACACCACCGGCGCCTCGAGCGTCAACTACACCGTCAATCCGGGAACCGCCGGAACTCCGGGCGACTACACCGCGAACAGCCCTGCGACACTCACCGGAACCCTGAACTTCGCCGCAGCCGAAACGGCGCAGACCGTCACGCTCAACGTGATCGACGACGGCGTCTTCGAGCCGACCGAAGGGTTCACCGTCGACCTGAACGGCGCCACCGGCGCGCTCGTCATCGACCCGAGCGGCGCCGGTACGATCACGGACGACGACTCGCCGACCGTGTCGATCGGCGACGTGACGCAGGTCGAAGGGACCGGGGGGGCATCGACCTTCACCTTCGACGTCACACTTTCCAACCAGAGCGCACAGACGATCACCGTGAACTTCGCGACGGCAGACAACAGCGCGACGGTAGCCGACGGCGACTACACCTCAAATTCGGGAACCGTCACGTTCAATCCGCTCGACGTCTCCGAACCGGTCTCCATCTCAGTGGGCGGCGACTCGACCCCCGAACCCAACGAGGACTTCTTCGTCAACCTGACGAATCCCTCCGCCGGTTCGCTCCTCGACAACCAGGGACTCGGCACGATCACCAACGACGACGCGGCGTCGTCGCTGGCGATCGACAACCCGTCCGCGACCGAGGGAACCGATCCGTCGATCGTCTTCACCGTCACGCGCACCGGCAACACGGCGCCGGTCGCGAGCGTCAATTACACGGTGAGCCCGGGCACCGCCGGCACGCCTGGCGACTACACCGGAACGCTCGCCGGCACGCTCAACTTCGCGAGCAACGAGGTCACGAAGACGATTCCCCTCACGGTCGTCAACGACACCACGTTCGAGCCGAGCGAGGACCTCACCGTCACCCTCAGCGGCGCGAGCGGCGTGACGATCTCAGCCGGCTCCGGCTCCGGCACCGGAACGATCGCCGACAACGACACAGAGCCGACGATCTCGATCGGCGACGTCTCGCAGCTCGAAGGAGACGTGTCGAACTCCATGATCTTCACGGTCACTCTCTCGAACCCGAGCTCGCAACAGATCACCGTCGATTTCGCGACGGCGAACAACTCGGCGACCGCGGGGAGCGACTACACGTTGAACTCCGGCACGGTGACCTTCGTCCCGGGCGACACGAGCGAGCAGATCTCCGTCACGATCCTCGGTGAGACGACTGACGAGCCCGACGAGGACTTCGTCGTCAATCTCACCAACCCGGCGAACGCGACGATCTCCGACGCCCAGGCGCTCGGCACGATCCAGAACGACGACGCGCTGACGCCGACGTTCACCATCAGCAACGTGACACTCGCCGAAGGGAACGCCGGAACGACCGCGTTCATCTTCACCGTGACGCTCAGCCCGACGTCCGCCTCGCCGACCTCCGTCGACCTCACGACGAGCAACGGAACGGCGACGACGGCGGACAGCGACTACGCGACCACCGCGCAGACCCTGAACTTCGCCGCGGGCGACTCGTCGAAGACTTTCACCGTTCTCGTGAACGGCGACACGAAGCTCGAAGGGAACGAGACCTTCAACGTCACCATGAGCAATCCCACGGGAGGCGCGCTGACGTCCGGCGCCGGTCTCGGGAGGATCAACAACGACGACCCGGTGCCGTCGCTTTCGATCAACGACGTCTCGCAGTTCGAGCTGAACGCGGCGACGTCCAACTTCACCTTCACGGTCTCGCTGAGCAACCCGAGCGCGTCGACGATCATGGTCGGCTTCGCGACCGCGAACGTCTCCGCGACCGCCGGCAGCGACTACGCCGCGAATAGCAACTCCCTCACCTTCGCGCCGGGAGTGGTCACCCAGAACGTCGTCGTGGTCGTCAACGGCGACGTGACTCCGGAACCGACAGAGACCTTCACCGTCACACTTTCCAGCCCCTCGGGGGCGGGCATCACCGACGGCAGCGGAACCGGCACGATCGTCGACGACGACGGGCCGACTTCACTCATCGTCAACGACCCGACGGTGACCGAAGGCACCGACCCGACCATCGTCTTCACGGTCACGCGGTCCGGCAACACCGCACCGGCCGTCACCGTCGACTACGCGGTCACACCGGGCACCGCCACCACACCTGGCGACTACACGGCGTCGGATCCGTCTAACGGAACGCTGAGCTTCGCGACCGGCGAGACGTCGAAGACGGTCACGCTGAACGTCGCCAACGACGGGATCTACGAGCCCGCGGAGACCCTCACCATCACCTTGTCCAACGTCTCCGGCGCGACGATCTCCGACGGCTCGGGCACCGGAACGATCAACGACGACGAGCTGCAGCCGACGATCTCGATCGGAGACGTCACGCAGGCCGAGGGCGACTCGGGATCGGCCGCATTCACCTTCACGGTGACGCTGTCGAATCCGAGCTCGCTGACGACCACCGTGAACTTCGCGACGGCGAACGGGACGGCGACCGAGCCAGGCGACTACGGGACGGCGAGCGGCGTCGTCACGTTCCCGCCCGGAAACACCTCCCAGACCGTCGTCGTGCAGGTCGTCGGCGACACGGCAAACGAGCCCGACGAGACGTTCTTCGTGAATCTCACAACTCCCTCCGGCGCGACGATTGCCGACGGGCAGGGGCTCGGAACGATCACGAACAACGACCCGGCGGTCGCGGGGGTCGCGATTCCGGCGCTCGGCGCGCGCGAGCTGGCCATGCTCGCATTGCTCCTCGCCGGCGTCGCGATGATCGCGCTGAAGCGAGCCTGAAGCTTTTCCACCACTGGGTGCGGCGAGAGCTCGCCGCACCCAGTGACGCCACTCCTCGAAGCGAGCGCAAGCTCGCGCAGGCCGCGCGAGCGACGACAGTTCGGTCGTCCCGGCGTGCGCCCAAACCGCCTCCTGAATGTGCTGCCGCTTACGCGGCTGTGTCAGTTCGGCGCGATTCGTTACCGGACCCTTACGGGTCCGGCTACGCTTCTCAACGGCGGACCCTTACGGGTCCACGCCGCCGCAGTGCCCTTGAATTGCCTAACAGATGCGGCGCTCCGCGCGACACCCCACATGCCTGCTTTGGCCTATGGCCTTTGGCCTGCTCCTCGCCTCTCGCCTCTCGCCTCTCGCCTAAGCAGTCACTCTGTTCATCCCGTACCGCTTCATCCTGTCGTAGAGCGTCGAGCGGTCGATGCCTAACGCGGCAGCCGCTTCCTTGACGTTTCCGCGCGTGCGGTTGAGCGTCGCAGCGATCACCTGGCGTTCGATCTCGTCGAGCGAGAGGTTGTCGGGAGGGGTCCATCCGCTGCCGTTGCCCCGGCCGCCGTCACGGCGGATGAACGCGAAGTCGTAGTCGTCGAGCACGTGACCCTTCGAGGTCACGAGCGCACGCTCGATGGCGTTTTCCAGCTCGCGCACGTTCCCCGGCCACTCGTGGTCGACGAGCAGACGCATTGCCCCCTCCGTGATCTCGACCGATTCCTTGCCGAGCTCGTGCGCGAGCCGCTCGACGAAGGTTCGAGCCAGCAGCGGGATGTCCTCGCGCCGCTCGCGGAGCGTCGGGAGCTGGATCGTGATCACGTTGAGCCGGTAGTAGAGGTCGTCGCGGAACGTCCCCGCCGCGACCGCTTCCTCGAGATTCACGCGCGTCGCCGCGATCACCCGGGCGTCGACGCTGATCTCCTCGTTCCCGCCGACGCGGAAGAACTTCCGCTCCTGCAGCGCGCGCAGCAGGTCGACCTGAAGCTTCGGAGAGATGTCTCCGATCTCGTCGAGGAAGAGCGTGCCCGCCTCGGCGAGCTCGAACTTCCCCCGTTTTCTTTCGACCGCGCCGGTGAACGCCCCACGCTCGTGGCCGAAGAGCTCCGACTCGAGGAGGCTCTCCGCAAGCGCCGCGCACGACACGGCGACGAACGGCTTCGACGCGCGGTCGCCCGAGAAGTGGATCGCCCGCGCGACGAGCTCCTTGCCCGTGCCGCTCGCCCCCTGGATCAGCACCGTGCTCCGCAGGCTCGCGACGTCGCGGATCAGGTCGAAGATCTCGACCATCCTCGGATTCTTCGAGACGATGTCGTGGAAGCTGTACTGCTTCGTCAGCTTCTTGCGGAGGATCAGGTTCTCCCGCTGGAGGTTCTTCACCTTGATGATCCTCCCGACGAGGAGCGAGATCTCCTCGGGATTGCACGGCTTGACGATGTACTCCTGCGCCCCTTCCTTCATCGCGGTGATCGCGGTGTCGACGGTGGCGTAGGCGGTCATGATGATGACCGAGGCGTCGGGATGGATCCGCCGCAACTCCATCATCGTCTCGATCCCGTCGATGCCGGGCGGCATCTTCAGGTCGACGAAGTAGATCGCGTAGTCCTTCACCGCCGACTTCGCGATCGCCTCGCGCCCCGACTCCGCGGTGTCGACCGAATAGCCGTCCTCGGCGAGCCACGCCGCGAGCGACTCGCGCATGACCGGCTCGTCGTCGACCACGAGTACTTCCCAGTGCTTTTTCACCTGAAACCTCCTGAGCGTGCTTCCGGACGCGCTGCGCCGCCGGCGCCTGCCGCCGCTTCGTGCAGAAGGGTCGCGCAGCCGTCGCAGTAATCGCTCCCCTTCGCGTCGAGTTGTTCGATGTTCGTCGAGAGGCTCATCACGCAGCCGGTATCGCTGCAGTGCGTGAGCCCGAACGTGTGTCCCATCTCGTGAAGCGCTTCCTTGCGGGCGCGGACGAGAAGCAGCGATCTGTTCGGCGGGAGCCCGTAGAACTCCTGGCGGAGCCGCGCGAGCGAAAGAACCGCGACCGGCCCGTCGAGCTGCGCCTGGCCGTAGACGAACGAGAGCATCGGGATGAAGATGTCGCGCTCCGTGATGACGAGCAGCTTCGCCGCGTTCCGCGGAACGCGCGCGATCGCGTCGTGCAGCACGAGCGTCGAGCTGTACTGACCGCGTCCCGTGTCGTAGGCGTAGTCGATGTCGGGCATCGGCGCGATCCGCTCTGTGTCGACGCCGATCGCGGTCGCGAGGCAGCCTTCGATCCAGGCTGCCGCCTCGCCGTCGACGTAACCGGCCGTCGCGATCGCAATCATCCCCTCAGCCCTTTCCGGCTGCCTTACCGTTAGGCGGCATGAGCGGAAGCGTGACGCGGAACGTCGTGCCCCTGCCCGGCTCGCTCGCCGCCTCGATCTCCCCGCCGTGCGCGTCGACGATCCCGTAGACGACGGCGAGGCCGAGGCCGACCCCCTTCCCTTCCTCTTTCGTCGTGAAGAAGGGATCGAAGATCTTGTCGAGAACCTCCGGCCGCATCCCGCTTCCGGTGTCGCGCACTTCGAGCACGACCGACTTGCCGTCGTCGGCCGCTCGCGTGCTGACCGTGACGGTCCCGCCGCCGTGAATCGCCTCGGCGCCGTTCATCACGAGGTTCATGATCACCTGCTGGATCTGCGACGAGTCGCAGCAGACCGAGGGGAGCGGCGAGGCGAGATCGAGCTCGGCCGTCACGTTCGCGAGCTGCAGCTTGTGGTTGACGAGCGACACCGTCGTCCTGATGAGGGCGTTGAGGTCGGCCTGTGTGCTCTGCGGCTTCGAACGGCGCGAGAACGAGAGCAGATCGGAGACGATGCGCCCGACGCGCGAGGTCTCGCCCGCGACCTGCCCCAGGTACTTGCGGAACTCGGGAATCCGGCTCGGCGGGATGCCGTCGTCCTTGAGGATCCGCTGCATGAGCATCGACAGGTTCAGCACGCCGGAGATCGGGTTGTTGATCTCGTGGGCGACGCTCGCGGCCAGCTGGCCGAGCGAGGCGAGCCGGTCGGTCTGCATCAGCTTGTGCTGCGCCACCTTGAGCTGCGCCGTGCGCTGCTCGACCTTCGTCTCGAGCTGCTGCGTGATCTCAGCGTTCTCTTCCATCGCCCCTTTCAGGCGGAGGCGCATCGCGTCGAAGGAGTGGGCGAGCTCGGCGAGCTCCTCGCTCGACTTGATCGTCACCGGCTGGTCGAGCTGCATCTCGCTGATCGCGCGCGTCCCGTCGATCAGCTTGCGGATCGGCTTTTCGACGAATCGCGACGTGAAGAAGACGAGAAACGCCCAGATGAGCGCGATCTCGACGACGGTCAGCAGCGCCGTGCGCATCCTGATCGCGCGCATCTCCTCGTCGACGCGGCTCGCGTCGAGCCGCAGGTCGAGCACGCCGAGGACGGAGAGGCTCGCAGGGTGCGCGTGGCACGACGCTTCGCTGCACGACGGCTCGTTGTAGATCGGCGTGATCATCGTCATCGTGCGACGCCCGTCGTCGCTCCGGTAGACGCGGGTGCGCGACGGCAGCTCGACGTTCACGCGCGGCGGCGTGTGCGCGTGACAGGGAGTGCAGACCTCGGCGCTCTCGTCGATCCGGAGCTTCTCGTTCGCGACGGTCGAGAACATCAGCGTCCCGTCCTTGTTGAACATCCGGATCCGCTCGACCCCCTGCTTCTCGGCGATCGTGTTCATCACCTGGTAGGCGCTCGTCCGCTGGTCGGAGAGCATCGCGTGCCAGGTCGCGCTCGTGATGCTGCGCGAGAGCTGGTCGGCGCCCCGGGTCATGCTCTGGAGCAGCTCCGCTTCCTGCGTGGAGAGGTTCACCCAGAGGGAAATCCCCTTCACCAGCAGGACGATGATGACGAGCGAGAAGATCAGTTTCGCGGAAAGGCGTCGCAGCACGGTCGGTCCCCGGCCCGGCGTCGCGCGTTCGGTGCGGACGCCAAAGGCATCGCTTCGATTATTCGGGGAGGGCGAAGATCTCGGAGGCGCGCGCGTCACGAGAGGCGACGTCGAGCGTCACCGGGGCAATGCCCGATTCGCACAGGCTCGTGTGGAGACAATGATGTGGAGTGCGAAAGCGTAGCTTGCGCGGCCCGCCGGATGAGTGGAACGACTGCAATGTGTCTCATCGGCGCGCAGAGCCGAAAAATCGGTAGCCCCCGCCTTCAGCCCAATGAACTTGAGTTAAGGGGAAAACCCGGAAGTTAGAACGCAGAACGATGAATTCAGAACCCAGAAAGCGCACGTTTGAGCCCATTTCTGGATTCAACATTCAGCGTTCTAACTTCTAACTTCGGCTTCTCCTCCGCTAACTCAAGTCCATTGGCCTGAAGGCGGGGACTACCGATGTTGCGGGCTGCACTCCACATCACCGCTTCCCCCTCGCGATCGCGAGCGATGCGGGGTGCGCGCGGAGGCGGAGCATCGCGAGCGTGCCGAGGACCGGGCCCGGCGCGAGGACGGCGAACGCCCAGCGCCAGCCGACGAGCTCGACGACGACCGGCACGAGCTCGATCGAGCCGATCGTGAGCAGGAAGCCGATGCAGGTCTGCATCGTCAGCGCCGTGCCGATGTAGCGCGGATCGCCCGCCTCGGTCACGCACGCGGAAAACTGCGCGGAGTCGGCGACGACGGACGCTCCCCAGATCGCGGCGACCGGGAGAAGGAGCAGCGGCCATTCGAAGGTGAGGCCGATGAAGAGGCAGCAGCTCCCGCTCACGAGCATCGCGACGGACGTCACGAGCGTGCGGCCGAAGCGGTCGGCCCAGAGCCCGGCGAGGACGCAGCCTAACGCGCCGGCACCGATGACGACGAACGAGCCGATCTCGGCGACGCGGCTCGACGTGCCCGACGCGCCGACGCTCGCGCGCAGCATCGCCGGAATCCAGGTCCACATCGCGTAGAGCTCCCACATGTGGCCGAAATAGCCGAAGCTCGCGAGCCGAACGGCGCGGTTCCGGAAGATCGCCGTCACCTGGTGAATGTCGAATGGCGCGCTCGGCCGCGCGTGCGGCCCCTCGCCGACGAGGAGCACGAGCAGCCCGCCCGCCGCCGCGAGCACCGACGCGGCGAGAACGTTGGCCCGCCACGCGTCGCTCCCGATCGCATTGATGACATAGGGCGCCGCCTTGCCGAGCGTCAGCGCGCCGACGAGCACGCCGAGCGCGAGGCCGCGTCGCTCGAGAAACCAGCTCGCCATGATCTTCATCCCCGGCGGATAGACCCCCGCCAGGAAAAAGCCGGTGAGGAAGCGAAGCGCGAGCCCTTCACCGAGGCCGTGCGCGTGCGTTGCGAAGATCGCGTTCACCGCGGCTCCGAGGAGCGCCGAGAGCGCGACCAGATAGCGCGGGCGGAAGACGTCGGGAAGGTTGAGCGTCGCGCTCGTCAGCGTTCCCGCGACAAAGCCGAGCTGCACGGCGAGCGTCAGCGACGCCAGCGCCGGCGAATCGAGCCCCCACTCGCGCTGTACGTGCGGCCCGACCGCCGACACCCCGAACCAGAGCGACATCGCGAGCAGCTCCGCGGTCGCAAGAAGCCCCATTGCGCGCCAGCGGTGATCCTTCGGGCGCGCCGTCGTCGACACTCCATCGGGCATGTGACCGAGATGGTATCCGGTTCTGCGCCGCCCGGCTCGCCCGCGCCGCATTTGACGCGCGGGTCGGGACGGCGAGATGATCGTCAATGCGCCAACCCGCCGGCAGTCGCGAGCGCGACGGCTCTCCCGGGAATCGGTACTGATCCCGGAGCTCTCGAGGGCAAGGTGGCGGTATGGCGCGGCGGTTCCGCCATGGCCACGCGCCGAAAGAGCAGCAAGCCCGTCGTCGTCGATTTCGGGACGGCACGAAAGCTGGCTCTCGCCTTGCCCGAAGTCGCCGAAGGCCTCTGCTACGGAACCCCCGCCTTCCGCGTGAAGAACCGCCTTTTTGCGCGTCTCTGGGAAGACGGCGAGACGCTCGTCGTGAGCACCGACAGCGGCACCCGCGAGGCGCTCATCAAGGCGCGGCCCGAGACCTTCTTCGTCACCGATCACTACCTCGGCTACGACTGGATGCTCGTCAGGCTCCCCGTGATCGCCGAGACCGAGCTGCGCGACCTGATCACCTACGCCTGGCGCCGCAAGGCCCCGGCGGCTCTCGTCGCCGCGACCGGCGCTCGGTCAAAGTAACGACGGCGCCCCGCCCCTCACATCGGAAAGGAGTCGCCAATGCCCGTCTCTCCCGAGTTCGCAGAAAGCAACCGCCGCGAAACGGCGCGTCTCGAGGCACTCGTCGCGCGCCTCGACGCCCGCGACCTCGCGTTGCGGCTCCCCAACGGCTGGACGATCGCCGTGGCCCTCTCTCACGTCGCCTTCTGGGACCGGCAGCGACTCTGCCTCATGCGGGCGTGGGCCGCAGGCACCGACTGCACTGGCGCCTACGCTGGCGACGTTTTCAACGACGCACTCCAGCCGCTGCTCGAAATGCTCCCTCCCGACCGCGCCATGGCGCTCGCCGTCCGGGCGGCAAGGGAGGTCGACGCGCTCCTCCTCGAGCTTCCTGACGCGGTCATCGCCGCCGCGCTCGCGCGCCCCGACAAACCGAACCTCGACCGAGGCTCGCACCGGGGGCATCACCTGGACCAGATCGAGGCGGCGCTCCGCGCGGCCGGGCGCTAGGGGGAAGTGCGGAGTGGGGATTTCGGAATGCGCAATGGGAGCCCGAGGCGGCGCGAAACGCTCATCTGCCGCGGGCGGGGCTCAGAAACCGAAATGTCGAATGTCGAATGAAGAATGAGGAATGGAGAACTGGCCGTCCAGCGGCGCGATTCTCTTCGTCATTCTGCATTCTTCATTCGACATTCGACATTTCGGTTTTCGCCCGAGCCCGGCCGTTCATTCCGCCTTCCGCAATCCGCCTTCCGAATCCCGCGGCGCTTCGTCCCGCCCCTCCTCTTCCATTAGAATGCGCCCCTTATGGACCACCTGACATTTCAAAAGCTCATCCTCTCGCTCCAGAACTTCTGGGCGGAGAAGGGCTGCATCATCGAATGCCCGCTCGACCTCGAGGTGGGCGCCGGAACGATGCACCCGGCCACCTTCCTCCGCGTCCTCGGCCCCGAGCCGTGGAAGGTCGGCTACGTGCAGCCGTCGCGCCGTCCCGCCGACGGCCGCTATGGCGACAACCCGTTCCGCCTCTACAAGCACTACCAGTTCCAGGTCATCCTCAAGCCCTCGCCGCTCGAGATCCAGGAGATGTACCTCGACTCGCTGCGCGCGATCGGGCTCGACCTGACCAGGCACGACATCCGCTTCGAGGAAGACAACTGGGAGTCACCCACCCTCGGAGCCTGGGGCGTCGGCTGGCAGGTGCTGCTCGACGGCATGGAGATCTCGCAGTTCACCTACTTCCAGCAGGCGGGCGGCATCGACCTTGCGCCGATGTCGGGCGAGATCACCTACGGCCTCGAGCGCCTAACCATGTTCCTCTCGCGCAAGAATTCGGTGTTCGACATCGAATGGGGCGGAGGCTTCGCCTACGGCAAGATCCGGCAGCAGGAAGAGTACGAGTTCTCGAAGTTCTACTTCGAGGAAGCCGACGTGGAGATGCACTGGAAGCTGTTCGACATGTACGAGGCGGAGTCGAAGCGGCTGCTTGCGCTCGAGAGCCCGCTCGTCCTTCCGGCGTACGACTTCACGCTCAAGTGCTCGCACATGTTCAACACGCTCGACGCGCGCGGAGCGATCTCGGTCACCGAGCGCGTCGGCGTCATCAAGCGGGTCCGCGATCTCGCGATCGCCTGCGCCAACGCCTTCCTCGAGTCGCGCCGCAAGCTCGGCTTCCCGCTGCTGAGCGACGAGGAACGAAAGAAATACTTCGACGAGGAGAGCGGCGCCGCCGCGAGCTGATCCCCCCATGAGCCACGAGTACTTTTTCGAACTTCTCGTCGAAGAGATCCCCGCCTGGATGCTCCCGCACCAGGGGCTGCGCGACGGCCTCGAGCAGCTCTGCAAGGGCGAGCTCGGCATCGACCCCGCGACGTCCGTCACCATCGGCGCGACGCCGCGCCGCCTCTTCTTCCGCCTCGCCGGCCTGCCGGAAAAGCAGCCCGACCGCCGTCTCGAGGTAAAGGGACCGCCGATCCGCGCCTGCTTCGACGACAAGGGAGAGCCGACGCCGGCGCTCCAGGGCTTCCTGAAGAAGAACAACGCGACGATGGACAACGTCGTCCGCGGCGAGCAGTACGTCACCGTCGAGAAGACGGTCGAAGGTCGCGCCATCGCCGAGATCCTCGGCGAGCGCATCCCCGCGATCGTCGCCGGCCTCCGCTGGCCGAAGATGATGCGCTGGGGACGCGGCGAGCACTCGTTCATCCGCCCCGTCCACTCGATCGTCTCGATCTTCGACGGCAAGCCGGTCGCGATCGAGCTTTTCGGGGTCAGGTCTTCGAATGTCACCACCGGCCACCGCGTCCTCTCGCCGAAGCCGATCGAGGTCTCGTCGTACGACGACTACCTCGCGAGGCTTCGCGCCGCGGGAGTCGTCGCGCTCGAGGCCGAGCGCGAGAAGGCGATGCGCGATCGCTGCCGCGAGCTTGCGAAGCAGGCGGGCGGCACCCCGCGCGAGGATGCGTCGATCTGGGAGCAGTGGCGCTACCTCACCGAGCAACCCGGCATCGTCCTTTCCTCGTTCCGTGACGAGTTCCTCTCGATCCCCGAGGAGGTGCTCGTGATGGTGATGCGCGTCCACCAGAAGCAGCTGCCGATTCTCAAGAAGGACGGATCACTCTCGAGCAGCTACCTCTCGGTAATGGACAACGCGGCCGACCTCGACGGCAACGCGGCGCACGGCAACTCGTTCGTCACGAACGCCCGCTTCGCCGACGCGAAGTTCTTCCACGACACCGACCGGAAGCGGACGCTCGAGAGCCGCGTCGACGATCTCTCGCATCTCCAGTTTCAGGAGAAGCTGGGCGACTACAAGCTGAAGACGGAGCGCATCGTCGCGATCGCATCGGCGATCTGCAAGGCGACGAAGCACGACGAGAAGGACATCACCCTCGCCGCGCGCCTCTCGAAGACCGACCTGATGACCGACATGGTCAAGGAGTTCACCGAGCTCCAGGGACAGGTCGGCGGCATCTACGCCCGCGCCGAAGGGCTCCCGGAGCCGGTCTGGCAGGCGATCTACGACCAGTACAAGCCGGTCAGCGTCGACGACCCGCTTCCTCGCGGCGCCGCCGGCGCGATCGTCTCGCTCGCCGACCGCATCGACACGCTCGTCGGCTTCTTCCGCATCGGCGCGCGCCCGACCGGCTCGAAGGATCCGTTCGCGCTCCGCCGCGCGGCGCAGGGGCTCGTGCAGATTCTCCTCAACAACGTGAGCTGGGAGATCGCGATCGGCCCCGAGCAGCTGGTCGACATCGCGATCGCGGTCCACGGTGGAAACGCCGCCGCGGCGAAAGGCGACCTGCTCGACTTCCTCGCCGAGCGCGTTCGCACGATCCTCGAAGGCGCACCCTGGGGCTTCGCCTACGACGAGATCGCGGCGGCGATGGGCGCACGCTGGGCCGACTCGCTCACCGATCTCTGCGCGCGCATCGCGGCGCTTCGCTCGATTCGCACCGATGCCGGCTTCCTGTCGATCCTCGACTCGGCGAAGCGGATCGCGAACATCGTCGCGACGGCGCAGCCGGGAGCGGTGAACGAATCACACCTCGATCATCCGACCGAAGTGAGGCTCCACGAGCTCTCCACGCTCGTGAGCGAGCAGATCGGCGAGCTCGTCGCGGCGAAGGACTACCGCAGCGCGCTCGAGTCGTTCGCCGGCCTCGCTCCCGAGCTCGAGAAGTTCTTCGTCGACGTCATGGTCATGGTCGATGATGCAGAATTGAGAGAGAACAGGATGGCGCTTCTCCACGCGGTCGGGAAAGCCGCGGGGATGATCGCCGACGTGACGAAGGTGGTCGTCGATCGACGTGAGCTCAGGAACCGCTGACCGTCTCGCGCGCGGCGCCGTTGCCGCGGCGCTCTTCGCCTGCACGCTCGCCGTCGCAGGATGTGGATGGCCGTCTCCCGAGCCGCCGCCGGCCGACCCCGCGGCACGCCCGGCAAACTGGTCCACCGTCGCCTCCGACGAGCTTCTCGCGCCGGCGCGCGGGGTCGTCGTCACGGACCGCTCGGGCGAGCTCTCGTACGTCGCGAGCTCGCTCAACGCAGTCGACGGCGACGACGGCACGATCTGGATCTCGCCGCCGAAGGACACCGTGCAGTGGCTCGTGGTCGAGCTTCCCGCCCTGACGAAAATCCGGCAGGTCGGCGCCTCCACCGGCGATCCCGGATCGATCACGGGGCCGGTGAAGACCCTCCGTTTCGAAGGGTCGGTCGATGGAATCACGTTCACCGGGCTACAGACGGTCGACCTCGCGACGAAACAGGGCCCCCAGCTCTTCGACGTCACGCCGACAGAGGTCCGATTCCTGAAAGTGACGACGCTCGCGAACCACAAAGACAACGAGGTGACCCTCGTCCCGTCGCTGCACGCGCGAGGCGAGGAGCTCGAGCCGGTGCCACCACCGAGTTTCTCAGGGCGCTGGAACGTCAACGGACACGAGCTCGACCTCTCCCAGGATGGCAACGTGGTCTACGGCGTCGTGCGGATGGAGCCGCCGATGATCTTCTACGGCACCGTCGCCGGCCGCGGCGCGCGACTCGCCTGGAGCCGCGGCAACGAGAACGGTATTGCGCGGCTCGACGTCGACCCCTCGTCGACCCACCTCTCCGGCCTCTGGTGGTGGATCGATCCTCTGCTCAACTTCAACCTGGGAGAAGCCTGGATCAGCCAGCGGGTCGGCGACGCCCCTCGCTTCACCGTCCCGATCCCGAAGATCGCCGACGTCCACATCCGCAAGGTCGGACGCTTCCCGCTCTACGGGCTCGTCTTCCGTCCCGACGGCGATCTCGACCTCGAGGCGAGCGCGAGCGGTCTCGGCTTCATCCGCCAGGCCCTCGCGTCGTTTCCGACCTACAAGGTCAGGCTCGAGGTCGTCGCGTGCGATTCGTGGATCGAGGCGAAGAATCTCGAAGCGGCGCGAGCCCGCGCATCCAGGCTCGCAGCCGGGCTCGAGCGCTCGGGCCTGCCAAAGGAGCGAATCGTCGTCGAGGGACGATCGCGGACCGACCTCGTCCGGCCGATCTACCGGCTCATGTACGACCAGGTCGAGTTCTCGCTCGCCGGAAACTGAAGGGCAACACCAGGACCCGGTTCCTTCGCCCGCGGCGCGAGTCGAACGGCCTGTCGTCCCGACGACTGACCCCGCGTAGCGGGGGAAGAAGGAGGGACCTCGCAGGCTCGTACAAATGATCTCCTGAGCCTCTGTGTCCCTCGCCCGTGGCACGTCTGTACCAGCCTGCGAGGTCCCTCGTCGCTCCCCCGCTGCGCGGGGTCGCTTCTCGGGACGACATCTCCCGCGGGCGGCGCCATCTCGAAAGCACCGTCGATTTCCTGACCCACCCTGCGCGACACCATCCCTGCGATATCATTCGCGTCAACTCATCGCTTTCTCGACCGACATTCTCAGGAGCGTGATCACATGACGCGCCACATCTACTTCTTCGGCGACGGCAAGGCCGACGGCAACGCCTCGATGAAGGACATTCTCGGCGGCAAAGGCGCGGGCCTCGCGGAGATGACGAACATCGGCGTCCCCGTCCCCCCGGGTTTCACGATCTCGACCGCCGCGTGCGTCTGGTACTACCAGAACGGCATGACCTACCCGGAGGGGCTCGACCCCGAGATCGCGACGAATCTCGCGCGACTCGAGGAGAGCGTCGGCCGCCGCTTCGGCGATCCCGCGCGCCCTCTTCTCGTCTCGGTCCGGTCAGGCGCGCGCGCATCGATGCCCGGCATGATGGACACGATCCTCAACCTCGGGCTCAACGACACGACTGTCGAGGGTCTCGCGAAATCCTCGGGTGACGAGCGCTTCGCCTACGACTCGTACCGCCGCTTCATCACGATGTACTCCGACGTCGTCCTCGGCGTCGACCACGAGCACTTCGAGCACCTGCTCGACGAGGCGAAGCACGCGCACGGCGCGAAGGGTGACGCCGACCTCCACGCGACCGCGTTGCGCGGCCTCTGCACCCGCTACAAGTCGCTCGTCCGCGACCGGACGGGAGCAGAGTTCCCGCAGGAAGTGCGCGAACAACTCCACGGCGCCATCCGCGCCGTCTTCGCCTCCTGGAACAACCAGCGCGCCGTCACCTACCGTCGCCTCAACAACATCCCCGACGAATGGGGGACCGCGGTCAACGTCCAGTCGATGGTCTTCGGCAACATGGGCGACGACTGCGCGACCGGCGTTGCCTTCACCCGCAACCCGTCGACCGGAGAGAAGCGCTTCTACGGCGAATTTCTGCCTAACGCGCAGGGCGAGGACGTCGTCGCCGGAATCCGCACTCCCTTCCCGATCTCGAAAGAGCTCGCCAGCGAGCCGGGCAAATCGCTCGAGGAGATGATGCCGGGGGTCTACGGGCAGCTCGTCGACGTCTATCGGAAGCTCGAGTCTCACTACCGCGACATGCAGGACATCGAGTTCACGATCGAAGGGGGAAAGCTCTACCTCCTTCAGACCCGCACCGGGAAGCGAACCGGCTTCGCCGCGGTGAAGATCGCCATCGACATGGTCGACGAGAAGATGATCGACGAGCGCGAGGCCGTCAGGCGCGTCGACGCCGGCTCGATCGTCCAGCTGCTCGCCCCGGTCTTCGACGCGAACCTGAAGCGGACCGCTCTCGCCAACGGCCGGCTGCTCGCCAAGGGGCTCGCGGCAGGACCGGGCGCCGCGTCAGGCCGCGTCGTCTTCACCGCCGAAAACGCAGTCGAGATGTCGAAGGGGCCCGACCCCGTGATTCTCGCGCGCGTCGAGACGTCGCCCGAGGACATCGCCGGCATGCACGCGGCCGCGGGAATCCTGACGAGCCGCGGCGGCCTCACCTCTCACGCCGCCGTCGTCGCGCGCGGCATGGGCAAGCCGTGCATCGTCGGCTGCGGCGCCATGCGCATCGACTACTCGCGCAAGGAGCTCCGCGTCGAAGGGCGCCCGCCGATCCTCGAAGGCGACTGGCTCTCGATCGACGGCTCGACCGGCGAGGTGATCTACGACCGCCTCGAGACACGCTCGTCCGAAGTCATCCAGGTGCTGATCGACCGCTCGATGAAGCCGGAGGAGTCGGAGACCTTCCGCGACTTCGACCGGCTCCTCAAGTGGGCCGACAAGATCAGGACGAAGAAGGTCAGGACCAACGCCGACACGCCTCACGACACGCACGTCGCCAAGCTCTTCGGCGCCGAGGGCATCGGCCTCTGCCGCACCGAGCACATGTTCTTCCAGGAGGAGCGGATCCTGGCCGTGCGCGAGATGATCCTCGCACGCGACGAGGCGGGGCGCCGCAAGGCGCTCGAAAAGATCCTCCCCTTCCAGCGGAGCGATTTCGCGTCGATGTTCCGCGTGCTCGACGGACTGCCGATCACCGTCCGCCTGCTCGACCCGCCGCTGCACGAATTCCTTCCGCAGACCGAGGCGCAGATCTCCACCGTCGCACGCGAGATGAACTGGGGCTTCATCGAGCTCCGCGCGAAGGTGAGCCAGCTCCACGAGGTCAACCCGATGCTCGGCCACCGCGGCTGCCGCCTAGGCATCACCTTCCCCGAGATCTACGAGATGCAGGTGCGCGCGATCTTCGAGGCCGCGTGCGAGGTGGCGAAGCAGGGAGTCGAGGTGCACCCCGAGGTCATGATCCCGCTCATCGGTACGGTGAAGGAGTTCACGATCACGCGGGAGCTCGTCGAGCGGACCGCGAAGAAGGTGTTCGAGGAAAAGGGAGTCGAGGTGCCGCTGATCATCGGCACGATGATCGAGATTCCGCGCGCGGCGCTGATGGCGCGCGAGATCGCCGTCGAGGCGGCCTTCTTCAGCTTCGGGACGAACGACCTGACGCAGATGACGTTCGGCTTCTCGCGCGACGACGTCGGCTCGTTCATGCCGTCGTACATCGAAAAGAAGATCGTCGCGCGCGATCCCTTCGAGTCGCTCGACACCGAGGGAGTCGGGCAGCTCGTCCGTCTCGGCACCGAGAACGGCCGCGCGGCGAATCCGTCGCTCAAGGTCGGAGTCTGCGGTGAGCATGGCGGCGACCCCGACT
Organism: Thermoanaerobaculia bacterium; assembly: GCA_041671505.1. Lineage (GTDB taxonomy): Bacteria > Acidobacteriota > Thermoanaerobaculia > Gp7-AA8 > Gp7-AA8 > JACPDH01. The sequence goes on from JBAZBK010000033.1 coordinate 27,890, forward strand.
CGATCCGCTTCTTCCGCAGGGTCGGCCTCGACTACGTCTCCTGCTCCCCCTTCCGCGTCCCCGTCGCCCGCCTCGCCCAGGCGCAGGCGGAGCTGGAGGAAGTGGCGAAAGAGGCGTAAGGCAGGTTTGAGGGCATAGGTCAAAGGTCAAAGCAGTCATGTGGAGTGCGAAAGCAGAGCTTTCGCGGCGGCGCGCAGCGCCGCGACATCGGTAGCCCCCGGCTTCAGGCCAATGGTCTTGATTTAGCGGAGGAGAAGCTGAAGTTAGAAGTTAGAACGCTGAATTGAGAACCCAGAAACGAAGCCGCTCCGGTCTTTCTGGATTCAAAATTCAACGTTCTAAACTCTAACTTCAGCCTCGCCTCCGCCACTACGCCACCGTCCCGCCGTCCCTGAACGTGCGCCACACCGCGGTCGCGCGCTCGACGTCGTTCCAGGCGAGCGTCCCGTCGGCCTCGCGACCTCTCACCGACGAGATCGCGGCTTCCGCCTCGACCACCGACGCCGGCTCACACTGCAGCCACTGTGCGTGAGGGAAGAACCATCGAACCTCGTATCGCGAACCGCGCTCGATCACGAGAAACACCCGGCCCGTCGAAGGCGCACCCACGATAAACCAGGCGAGGCCTCCCGGCGGATCGGATCCTGACTCGAGAACGACCATCATCGGCATGGAACGGAACGACTCGCTGCAACGGCTTCCGGCCGTCGCGCGGAGGCGGGACGCCTCCGCTACAAAACCGCGTTACTCGAGATGTCTCGCCGTCAGCCTCTCGCGGAGCGCGTCGGCCGCTTCGACTTTTCGCAGCACCCGCTCGACCAGCATCCAGATCTCGTCGAGACGCGCCTCGATCTTCGCGAGTCGCTCGTCGAGGTCGGCGTTCTCGATCTCCTCGATGAGATCCATGAACATCGGGTCCGACGGCTGGCTGTAGTTCTGCCCCTGCGTAAGGTCGGTCACCGTGGTGTCCGCGTCGGACGGAGGCGCGAGCTCGGGGTAGAGCTCCCGGATCATCTTCTCGATCGAGCTCTGCGGCGCGATCATCGGGATCACCCCGATCCCCGTCGCCTCCTCGATCGCGCGGATCACCACCCTGTCGGTCGGATCCGCCATCGCGACCTGGAGCTTGTCGCCGTCGAAACGCACCGGCACCGCGTGAAGGTCGCGCGCGACGCGCGCCGGAAGCCGGCGGAGCACCTTCTTCGGAATGTCGATGTTCAGGAGGCTGATGCAAGGCACGTCGATCTGCTTCGAGAGGAACGCCGCGAGCACGTTCTCGTCGATGAACTTGAGCTCGACCAGGGTCGACCCGAATTTGCGTCCCGTCCGCTTCTGCTGCTCGAGCGCAACCGACATCTGCACTTCGTCGATCAGATTCGCTGCGAGCAGCATGTGCCCCAGGTTCTCACGCTCCACGAGCGATAGCCTCCGACCGGATTCTACGCCCGCCGCGACGCGACGGATTCACATCCGACGATAGTTCCGTTTCCGAAGAGTCACGATAGGAGGCGTACGATACGATCCACGGAACCGGCATCGCGCCGTTCGGGCAATCGGGTCGCGCGACGAAACCCGAAGCCCCGGCGAGGCGTCGAACACACAGCGTGCGATCCACAGCCACGACAACACTCGTTCTTCTCTGCCTCGGCATGCTCGCGTCGGGCTGCGATGAGCAACGCAGCGACGCCTCCACGGCGACGTCCGCCGCCCCGCCCCGCGTCGTGCGCGGCGACTTCCGCGAGCAGCTTCACCTCACCGGCGAAATCGAGGCGTCGCAGGGAGTGACGATCACCGTGCCGCGCCTGCCGAACTGGCAGACGACGATCAAGACCATCGTCGCCGACGGCTCGCGCGTGGAGAAAGGCGCGCTTCTCGCGGAGCTCGACTCCACCCCCTTCTCAACCGGGCTCGAGCAGAAGCGCGATGCCTGGGCCGACGCGGTTCAGGAGCGGACACAACAGGCTTCGCGAACCACGGCCGATCTCGCGAAGCTCGATCTCGAGCTCGAGAAGAGCCGGATCGAGCTCGACAAGGCGAAGACGAAGGCGGCGATCCCTCCCGAGATCCTGCCGCGTCGCGAGTACGAGGACAACCAGCTCGCGCTCCGCCGCGCGGAGGTCGCGCACGAGAAGGCGAAGAACGATTACGAGTCGCAGAAGCGCGCCGAGAAAGCGACCATCGCAAACGTTCAGATCAGGATCGAATCCGCCGGCGCCGACATCGGCACGGCGGAGCAGGCGATCGCGTCGATGTCGCTCCGGGCACCGGAGCCGGGCGTCGCGATCGTCGGAGAGAATCCGGAAACCGGACGGAAGTTCCAGCAGGGCGACACCGTCTGGGTCGGCATGGAGATCATCTCGATCCCGAATCTCCAGACGCTGCGCGTCAGCGCGGTCGTCATCGACGTCGACGACGGCAGAGTGGTGCCGGGACAGCGCGTCGAGGTCGTCCCCGACGCCTATCCCGAGATCAAGCTCTCCGGCCGCGTCGAGTCGGTGACGACGGCGGCGAACAGCCTCACGCCCGACACCCTCCGCCGCGGTTTCGTCGCGACGATCGTGATCGACCACGACGCCACGACCAGCAAGCTTCGCCCCGGCTTCTCGGTGCGCGCGACCGTGATCCGCTCCGAAACGAAAGGCGTGCTCCTGGTCCCGCGCGCGGCTCTCGTCGAGAGCGCCGAAGGCACGAAGGCGCGGCTGCACCGCGGACGCCTCGTTCCCGTAAAGCTCGGCGCCTGCAACGACCACGAGTGCGTGCTCCTCGACGGACTCGACGAAGGGGAGGTCCTCTCCTCCGTCCCGTCAGAGAAGGAGCGGTCGTGACGCCGGCGCGACGCAGGTTCGCCATCGTAGCGTCGTCGATCGCGCTGGCCGCGCTGGGAGTCGCCGCGATCGACCGGCAGCTCTCGGAGAAGAACGCGTCGTTCGAGAAGGCGAAGCGCGAGGATCTCGTGATCGGCGCGGAGGTCCGCGGCTCGCTCTTCGCCGAGGAGAGCGACACGCTGACGCCGCCGCAGCTCCAGAACGTCTGGCGCTATCAGATCTCGAGCCTCGCGACCGAAGGCGCGGACGTGAAGAAGGGCGACCCGGTCGTCGGCTTCGACACGAACGAGCAGTCGCGCGAGCTGGAGGAACAGAGAGCGGAGCGTGACTCGGTGCAGAAGAAGATGGAGAAGCGCCGCGCCGACCTGAAGCTCGAGCGTGCCGCCGAATCGCTCGCGCTCGAAGAGGCGCGCGCTCGCCTTCGCAAGGCGGCGCTCAAGCTCGAGACGCCGTCGAGCGTCATGAAGGGCGCCGAACTGCACGAAGCGCGCGCCGACCACGAGATCGCACGGCAGGAGATCGTCCATCTCGAGTCGCGGCTGAAGGCGATCGACAGCGCCGCCGCCGAGGAGCTCGAGCTTCTCGCGCGCCAGCTTCAGCGCGCCGAGAGACGGATTCACGAGCTCGAGTTCGCGATCGAGGCGATGACCGTCAAGGCGCCGCGCGCCGGCATCGTCGTCATGATCCAGTCGTGGGACGGGCGGAAGAAGAAGGTCGGCGACGCCGCGTGGCGCGGCGAGCCGATCGTCGAGATTCCGAACCTAGAGAAGATGCGCGCGCGCGGCGACGTCGACGAAGCCGAATCGGGGCGCCTCGCGAAGGGACAGCGCGTCTCGCTCCGCCTCGACGCGCAGCCCGACCTCGAGCTCGAGGGCAGAATCGAAATCGTCGCAGAAGGCGTCCGCAACGAGTCGCGCAGCGTTCCGCTCAAGGTGCTCCCGGTGGAGATCGCGCTCGACAAGGTCGACAAGACGCTGATGAAGCCCGGCATGCGCTATCGCGGCACCGTCGAGTACGAGAGGGTCGCGAACGCCGTCGTCGTTCCGCTCGACGCGATCTTCGATTCGCCGTCGGGCCCCGTCGTCCGGCGCAAGGGTCTGTGGGGCATGAGCGACGTCGGCGTGCAGCTCGGCAAGCGGAACCGCGAGAAGGTCGAGGTGCTCTCCGGCCTCGACGCGGGAGACAGCGTCGTCGTCAGGCGCGAAGCAGGCTCACAGGAGGAGGCGAAATGAAGCGCCGGCGTCTCGCCGCGCTCGCCTCCGCGATCGTCGTCGCGTTGATCGCCCTTCTCCTCGTCGTGCGGTGGCGCCGCGCGCCGGGAGTTCCCATCCTCGCCATCACCGAGTCTCCGTTCCGCAGGCAGGTGACCGCCGAAGGAGAGCTCCGCGCCGTGAAGTCGACGCAGGTCACCACGCCGGTCAGGATCCGGAGGCCCGTCAAGATCGCGACGCTGCTCGCCAACGGATCGCTCGTGAAGAAGGACGACATCCTCGTCACCTTCGACCCGACCGACTTCGAGACCGAGATGCGCGAAGGGCAGGCGATGTCGGGCACCGCGACGAACAACCTCGACCGTCTGGACATGCTGAGCGCGGCAGTCGGCAAGAACCTCACGCTCGACGCGACGCAGGCGCAGCGCGAGTACGACGCCGCGCGCCAGTTCGCATCGAAGGATCCCGAGATCTTCGCGCGCTTCGTCGTGATCGAGTCGCAGATCGACCAGGATCTCGCGCTGCAGCGCCGCGACAACGCCGAGAGCAACAAGACGACGCGCGGCCAGCAGGCCTCCGCCGACCGCCAGCTCACCGAGATCGAGCGCCGCATGGCGGGGATCAAGCTCGACGGCGCTCGCGAGGGTCTCGACTCGCTCGTCATCCGCGCGCCGCACGACGGCGTCTTCGTCCTCAAGCCGAATCCGTGGGACGGCGACATCGTGAAAGTGGGCCAGACCGTGTGGCGAGGCTTCCCGATCGGCGAGCTCCCCGACCTCTCCGTCATGGAAGCGGAGATCTTCGTCCTCGAGGCCGACGCCGGCGGGCTCAAGGCCGGCATCCCCGTCTCGCTCGTCGTCGAGTCGGACGGCGCCACGATGCACAAGGGAACGATCAAGAGCGTCGAGCCGCTCGCGAGGCCGCGCACCCGCGGCGTGCCCGTGCAGTTCTTCAGCGCCGTCGTCGAGATCGCGAAGACCGATCCCGCGGTGATGAAGCCGGGCGCGCGCGTCCGCGCCACGCTCACGCTCGAGAAGCGCGACAAGGCGATCGCGATCCCGCGCAACGCCCTCTTCGAGCGGAAGGGAAAGCGCGTCGTCTTCCGCCGCGACGGCTCGAAGTTCGTCCCGGTCGAGGTGACGCTCGGCTCCGCGTCGCCCGGAAAAGTCATCGTCGAAAAGGGCCTGAAGGCGGGCGACGTCATCGCCCTCGCCGACCCGGAGCAGGAGAAGGAGGCGCGGAAATGACCTTCGAAGAGGCTCTCCTCACCGCGCTCGCGAACCTCCGCGCGCACAAGCTCCGGACGACGCTGACGATGTTAGGCATGATCTTCGGCGTCGGCGCCGTCATCGCGATGCTCTCGATCGGCGCGGGCGCCGAGCGGCAGGCGCTCGCCTCCATCGGAAGCCTCGGCGTGCGCAACGTCCTGATCCGCACGATCCCGCTCGACAACCAGGAGAAGGAAGAGATCCGCAAGAAGTCACTCGGCGTCTCAACGCGCGACGGCGAGGCGATCGCCGAGGCGGTCGACGGCGTCGAGGTGGTGCTCCCGAGAGTCGAGGTGAAGGTCCATCGCATCTCGTCCGCCGGCCGCAAGACGGAGGGGAAGGTGCAGGGAGTCGCCTGGACGAGCTCGCGCGCGCTGCCGCTCGTCGAAGGCCGCGCGCTCGACGCGCTCGACGAACGGACCCACGCGCAGGTCTGCATCATCGGCCCCAGGATCAGGAACGAGCTCTTCGGCTACGGCACCGCGATCGGCAGGACGGTCAAGGTCAACGACGTCTGGCTCGAAGTCGTCGGCGTCCTCGGGGCGTCGCCCGGGAGCGGCTCGAAGGTCGAAGGGATGCCCGCGATGTCGACGGCGCGGGAGATTTACGTGCCGGTGACGACGGCGCAGCGGAAGTTCGATCGCGACCCGCTCGACTCGCCGGTCGACGAGCTCGTCGTTCGCCTCCGCGAGAGCGTCTCCCCCGCGGCCGCGGCGGAGCTGATGAAGACGCTGCTCGACCGGCTCCATGCCGGCGAGAAGGACTACGAGATCATCGTCCCCGAGGCGCTGCTCGAGCAGAGCAGGAAGACGCAGCGGATCTTCGCGATCGTCATGGGCTCGATCGCCGGCATCTCGCTCCTGGTCGGCGGCATCGGGATCATGAACATCATGCTCGCCTCGGTGCTCGAGCGGACGCGGGAGATCGGAATCCGTCGCGCGTTAGGCGCGCGGCCGGTCGACATCCGGACGCAGTTCGTCATCGAGGCGTTCTCGATCAGCATCGCGGGAGGCTTCGTCGGCATCGTGACGGGCGTCGCGCTCGCGCGCGTCGTCGCGGCGTCGGCGGGATGGCCAACCGTCGTCACGATCACCTCGCTCGTCCTCTCCACCGGTGTCTCGATGCTCGTCGGCCTCGCCTCGGGGATCTACCCCGCCCTGCGCGCCGCGGCCCTCGACCCGATCGAGGCGCTCAGGTACGAATAGCCAGCGCTGAGTGCTGAGTGCTCAGTCGACGACGCGGCCGCGGAAGCGGCCGTTTCTGACTAGCCCCGCCCGTAAGGGCGGGTCCGCGATCGCAATCAGATCCTTCCCCGCCGCGTCAGCGGCGAAACATCGGTAGCCCCCGGCTTCAGCCGGGGGACCGCGACACCGGGAGATTTGACGGTGCCGCTTCAGCGGCGCGACTGCGCGCTCTCGGTCGCGCCGCTGAAGCGGCGCCGATCAACCTCGCGCAACGCAACCCCCGCCTGAAGGCGGGGGCTACCGATGTCTCGGCGCTGCGCGCCGGATGCCGGGCGCGCGAACGCTGTCGCGCGGCGGCAAGTCCTACGTTCGTTCCGATCTGAAGCAAAAGGGCGACGCACCGCGTCGCCCCTGCGTCAATCATCTGCGCGGTGCACGTCGCCCCGCTCAGCACTCAGTACTTCGATTACGCGTGCTCCACCTTCAGCGTCCTCGTCATCAGCCGCTGGATCGCGTTTCTCGGCGTCTCGTCCTCGTAGAGCACGCGGTACATCTCGTGCGTGATCGGCATCTCGATGCCGAGCTTGTTGGCGAGATCGTGGGCCGATTTCGTCGTCTTCACTCCTTCGGCGACTTCCCGCGACTCACCCAGGATCGTCGCGAGCGTCTTCCCCTGGCCTAACTGCACACCGAGGCGCCGGTTGCGCGAGAGGGCGCCGGTGCAGGTGAGGACGAGGTCGCCCATTCCCGACAGGCCGGTAAGGGTGTCGGGCTTCCCGCCCAGCGCCTCGCCCAGGCGGCTGAGCTCGCGCAGGCCCCGCGTGATCATCGTCGCGGTCGTGTTCGAGCCGAGCCCGATTCCCTCGATGATGCCCGCCGCGATCGCCATGACGTTCTTCATCGACCCGCCGATCTCCGCCCCGGTGACGTCGGTCGTCGTGTAGAGGCGGAAGTACTTGCAGGAGAGCGCTTCCTGGATCTCCTTCGCCAGTGCGTCGTCGGCCGATGCGATCACCGCCGCCGTCGGATCGCAGCGCGACAGCTCCGCGGCGAACGTCGGCCCCGAAAGGCAGCCGAACGCCGTCAGCCTGTCACCCAGCACCTCGGCGCTGATCTCCGACATGCGGCGAAGCGAGTCGTTCTCGATTCCCTTCGTCGCCGAGATGACCCGCACCGGGCCGGGAAGGTGCTCCCCGAGCGTCCCGAGGACGCGGCGAAAGTGATGGCTCGGCGTGACCATGAGCAGCGTCGACGAGAACTTCGCCGCAGCCTCGAGCGAGTTCGTCACTTCGAGCCGGTAGCTGAACTTCGCCTGCGGCAGGTAGATCGGATTGCTTCGCGACTCCGCGATCGCCGCGACGACCTCCGCCTCGTGCGCCCAGAGCATCACATCGTGACCGCAGCGCTCGGTGAGCTCCGCGAGTGCAGTTCCCCACGACCCCGCTCCAATGACCGTAATCTTCACGGCTCCCTCCCTCAGTTCGGAAATCGGTTCTCGCTGCCGCCCAGGATGCGCCGCAGGTTCGACTGGTGCATGACGATGATCAGCAGCGAGATCGCCGCGCTGAAGATCAGAATCCACTTCGGCTCGTGAAACACGTAACTCAGCACCGGAGGCATCGACGCCGCCGAGGCGACCGAGCCGAGGGAGACGTAGTGCGTGGCCAGCGCGACGACGAGGAAGATGACCACGGCGAAGATCATCGAGGCCGGGTTGAGCCCGAGAAAGACCCCTGCTGCCGTCGCGACCCCCTTGCCTCCCTTGAACCCGAGCCACGCCGGGAAGACGTGCGCGACGACTGCGACGAGCGCCGCAAGCCCGAGCCAGAACGCCCGCGACGTCTCCGGCCCGCCTCCACCCGTGAGCGGCCAGGGCCACGACGGCTGGATGAGTATCCAGCGCGCGAGCCAGATCGCGAACCATCCCTTCGCGAGATCGAGAGTCAGCGCGAGCAGGCCGGGGAGCTTCCCTTGCGTCCGGAGCACGTTCGTCGCCCCGACGTTTCCGCTTCCGCGCGTCCTGATGTCGTCACCGGAGAAGAGCCGCGTGATCAGGTAGCTGAACGGAAGCGAGCCGAGCAGGTAACTCCCGGCGACGAGGTAGAAAGGCATCAGTTGCACGGGCACATTCTAAACGCAGGCGAGAGGCGAAAGGCGAGAGGCATGTGGAGTGGGAAAGCGTAGCTTTCGCGGCGGCGCGCAGCGCCGCGGATGCTGCGGATTCGCCTGGACTGGGTTGGTGGCTCGAAGCAGGGAGCGGAAGCTGCCGCTTCCGCCGGGGAAGAGCGCAGGCTTCGCTTGCGCACTCCACACGCGTTCCGCGACCTACTTCTCGCCGCTCTCCGCGACGAGATGGATGATGTAGCAGCCGAGCAGCAGCGCCGCCGGGAGATTGGCGCCGCGCGGGGTCTGCTCCGCGATCTCGATCATCCCTTCCGGGCTCCCGTCGACCGCGAAGCCGGTGTAGCTGAAGCGCAGCAACATCTCGCCCGCCGTCGTCACCCAGTGCCAGTCGGCCTGCCACGCGTGGCTGATCCAGGTGTAGCTCCGGCCGTCGGTGAGCTGAACGATTCCGCCGCCGCCCATCGTCGGTTCGAACCTGCCAAGGATCTCGCCGCCCTTCGACTTCTTGACGACGATGTGCGGATTGAGGAAACCCGCCTTCTTCATCACGACGCTGCCGTCGTGCCATTCGCCGTGCGCCGAGTCTTCCTTCCACTCGAGCTTCGCGACGACGTCGTCGCCGTCGCGGAACACGTACTGATTCTTCGCGGGATCGGGCTTCGTCCAGACGATCTTCTTCGACGAGGTCGCAAGCGGTTTCATGGTTCGGGTCTCCGTGGAAATCATATCGCCATTCGCGGCATGAGGACGACGTCAGAGCGCCGCGATCGCATTCGAAAGATCGGCCTTCAGGTCGTCGACGTCCTCGATCCCCACCGAGATCCTCACCAGCCCGGGAGTGATTCCGAGCTTCTCGCGCGTCTCCTGCGGCACCGAGCCGTGCGTCATCGACACCGGATGCGAGATCAGCGTCTCGACGCCGCCGAGCGACTCGCCGAGCGAGCAGAGCCTCACCTTGTCGAGGAACGCCTTCGCCTTCTCGTACGACCCGAGCTCGAACGCGATCATCCCGCCGAAGCCCGACATCTGCCGCTTCGCGAGCTCGTGCTGCGGGTGCTCCGGCAGCCCGGGATAGTAGACCTTCACGATCTTCGGCTGCTTCGCGAGCCAGGCCGCGATCTCGCGCCCGTTCTCGTCGTGCTGCCGCATGCGCACCGCGAGCGTCTTAACGCCGCGCGTCACCAGGAACGAGTCGAACGGCGAGAGGATCGCCCCCGCGGCGTTCTGCAGGAAGCCGATCTTCTGCCCCAGCTCGTCGGTCGTCGTCACCACGACCCCGCCGACCGAGTCGGAGTGGCCGTTGAGGTACTTCGTCGTCGAGTGGACGACGACGTCGGCTCCCATCTCGATCGGGCGCTGGAAGTAAGGCGACATGAAGGTGTTGTCGACGACGGTCAGGATGCCGCGACCCTTCACCGCGTCGACGCACGCCGCGATGTCGGAGATCGTCATCATCGGGTTGGTCGGCGTCTCGAGGTAGAGCATCTTCGTGTTCGGCTTCACTGCCGCGCGCACCGCGTCGACGTTCGACGTGTCGACGTAGGTGAACTCCAGCCCGAAACGGCGGAGCACCTTGTCGAAGAGGCGGAACGACCCGCCGTACATGTTCTCGCCCGCGATGACGTGGTCACCGCCCGAGAGCAGGCGCATCGTGCAGTCGATCGCCGCCATCCCCGAGGCGAAGCAGTGCCCGTGCTTCCCCTTCTCCAGCGCCGCGAGATTCCTCTCGAGCGCGAAGCGCGTCGGGTTCTGCGTCCGCGCGTACTCGAACCCCTTGTGCCGCCCCAGCTCCGGCTGCACGTATGTCGAGGTCTGGAAGATCGGGACCGTCACCGCTCCCGTGACTTCCTCAGGCTCCTGTCCGGCGTGGATGCAGTCAGTTGCGATACCCATGGCGTACCTCCGCGTTTCTAGAGTACTGAGTACTGAGTACTGAGTACTGAGTCAAATGCAAAGCTCTCATGAAGGTCATTCAAGAAGTGGAATGCGGGCCTCTGCCCACCACTCACTGAAGGCCGCCGAACAGTCGGATCGTGGCACCCACTCAGCACTCAGTACTCAGTACTCAGTACTCAGTACTCGTCTATCGCCACTTCGAAAAAATCCCCTTCGACATGTAGCGCTCGGCGCTGTCGGCGATGATCGCGAGGACTCGCTTGCCGGGGCCGAGGCGCTCGGCGACACCGAGGGCTGCCGAGATCGCAGCGCCGGCGGACGAGCCGGCGAGGATTCCTTCCTCGCGCGCGAGGCGGGCGACCATCTTCATCGCAGGCTCGTCGTGGATCATGATGATCTCGTCGGCGAGTTTGATGTCGAGCGACTCGGGGATGTACGACGACCCGATCCCTTCGACCTCGTGCGGCCCCGCCTCGCCACCCTGGAACACCGAGCCCTGCGGCTCGACCAGGACGCAGCGGACGCCGGCGATCTTCTCTTTGAGATAGCGGCTGCAGCCGGTGAAGGTGCCGCCCGAGCCGGCGCCGGCGACGAAGGCGTCGAGACGACCCTCCATCTGCTCGAAGATCTCGGGGCCCGTCGTGCGGTAGTGCGCTTCGGCGTTGGCCGGATTCTTGAACTGCTGCGGAACCCACGCCCCCTCGATCGACCGGGCGAGCTCCTCCGCCTTCGCGATCGCGAACTTCATTCCTTCCTTCGCCGGCGTGAGGACCACCTCGCCACCGAGCGCGGCCATCAGCTCGCGTTTCTCGGCCGAGAAGTTCTCGGGGACGACTAGGATGACGCGGTAGCCGAGCTGCACGCCCGCGAGCGCGACGCCGATGCCGGTGTTGCCCGCAGTCGGCTCGATGATCGTCCCGCCAGGCTTGAGGACCCCGCGCGACTCACCGTCGCGAATGAGCGCCTCGCCCAGGCGGTCCTTGACCGAGAAGCCGGGATTGAACGATTCGAGCTTCGCGTAGATGTCCGCGCAGCCCTCGCCCCCGATCTTTCGAAGGCGGACGACGGGAGTGTCCCCGATCAGCTCGAGGACCGAGTCGACTGGCATGAACTTTTTTCCGCGCAAGCGGCGCCATTCTAGGTAGGGGGAAGGGGGAGGTCAAGGAGAAGCGAATCAAGGAATTGAGAATTGAGAATTGAGAGACGGCGGTAACTCGGGTCCGCCGGGACTCCCGGCCATCGGCGACAAGCCATCTCTCAATTCTCAATTCTCAATTCCTTGATTCGCCCGCCTCGCGGCGCGCACGATCGCGCAAATTCAAAAAGGCGGGCCTTCCGGCCCGCCTTTCTTCAGATCGTGTTGTGATGAATCGTGTCTATCGACGACGCGACGAGTAGCAGTCGCGGCAGTAGACCGGCTTGCCGCTCACCGGCTGGAAGGGCACCTCGGTCTGCGCGCCGCAGCTCGCGCAAACGACCGAGAACATCTGACGGTCGCCACGGCTGCCGCCGCCGCCACCGCTGCGCTCGCCGCCGCCGCCCGTCTTCCGCTTGTCGCGGCAGTTCTTGCAGCGCTTCGGCTCGTTCGTGAATCCACGCTCCGCGTAAAAGGCCTGTTCGTTCCTGGTGAAGACGAAGGTTCCGCCGCAATCGACGCAGTTGAGATTTCTGTCTTGGAATTCCATGGAAAGACTTCTCCTGATGTTGAGGAAAAAACCTCACAGTGAACTGAATTGAACTGCCGCAGCCCGTTGCGCGGGCGGGGTTGCCGCGGAGTAGCCCCGCATTCACGATCTGATGGCGTTGCCGTCTGGCTGGGTCTCACCCCTTCCGCCCCGACCCGGGAGACGACGAAACGCAGACCGGGGGCAAAAGCTGGAATATTTCACTGTAGTGTGACACATGACCTCGAGGCTGGCAACGTGCAAACTCGAGCGGCACGTTTCTCCCGCTTCCACCCCCTGACGGAGACCCCCATGATACGCATCGGACCAGCAGGCTGGAGCTACGACGACTGGAACGGCATCGTCTACCCCGCAGGCGGCCGCAAGGTCGATCCCCTCGAATACCTCGCACACTACTTCGACACGATCGAGGTCAACTCTTCCTTCTACAGGACGCCTCCTCCCTCTCACGCGAAGAGCTGGGTGAAGCGCGTCGCCGCCAATCCCGACTTCCGCTTCACCACGAAGCTCTTCAAGGGCTTCACGCACGACGCGTCGTTCCCGCCGGCCGCGGAGATCGCCGCGTTCCACCGCTACCTCGAGCCTCTCGCCGAAGCAGGGCGCCTCGGCGCGCTGCTCGCGCAGTACCCCTGGAGCTTCCGCAATACCGAATCGGCTCTGCGTCGCATCGCCGACACTGCCGAAGCGTTCGCCCCGTACCCGCTCGTCGTCGAAGTTCGACACGGCGGCTTCGACGACCCGCACTTCTTCGCATTGCTCGAGCGCCTCGGCGTCGGCTTCGCCAACATCGATCAGCCCGTCATCGGCGACTCGCTCGCCCCCACCTCGATCTCCACGTCGAACGTCGGCTACCTGCGGCTCCACGGGCGCAACTACGCGAAGTGGTTCCATCACGACGAGGCGTGGGAGCGCTACGACTACCTCTACACCGACGAAGAGCTCGCGCCACTCGTCGAGACCGCGAAGACACTCGACACGAAGGGCGACGTCTACGTCGTCACCAACAACCACTTCCGCGGCCAGGCAATCGTTAACGCAATCGACATGAAGCGCGCCGTAGGACAGAAGACCGAGGTGCCGCCTCCGCTCGCGGAGCAATATGGCAACAGAGTAGGCGAAAGGCGATAGGCGAGAGGCGATCAGCAGGCACCGGGAGCGCTCCGCAGGATTGAGACAACGCCTTCTCGGCGGCGTGCAACGCCGCATGTCATCCCGAGCGCAGCGAGGGATCCGCTAAAGATTGAGTGGCCGCTTCCATTGCGGTGGATTGCGATTGGGACAGCGAACGCCAATCTGCGACTGTGGAGTGGATCAGGTAGATCTTTTAGCAGATCCCTCGCTGCGCTCGGGATGACAAGCCCCCTTCATCTCCGGTATGCCGCCCGAACGGGCGACGCACCGCGTCGCCCCTACGACACGCCTCTCCCGTTCCTCGCCTCCTCGCCTATCGCCTCTCGCCTTGTTTCGTACAGAATGCTCGCCATGAAGCGTCGCATCGTCGGCACGGCGGGACATATCGACCATGGCAAGACCTCGCTCGTCCGCGCCATCACCGGGATCGACTGCGACCGGCTCCCCGAGGAGAAGCGGCGCGGGATCACGATCGATCTCGGCTTCGCGCACTGGAGCGAGGGCGACCTGCAGATCGGCTTCGTCGACGTCCCGGGTCACGAGAAGTTCGTCAAGCACATGCTCGCCGGCGTCGGCGGGATCGACTGCGCGCTGCTCGTCATCGCCGCAGACGAGTCGATCATGCCGCAGACCCGCGAGCACCTCGCGATCTGCCAGCTGCTCCGGATTCCCACCGGCGTCATCGCCGTGACAAAGTCGGATCTCGTCGAGCCGGAGATCCTCGATCTCGTGAGGCTCGAGGCGGAAGAGCTCGCGCGCGGCACCTTCCTCGAAGGAAAGCCGGTCGTTCCGGTGAGCAGCACGACGGGCGCCGGGCTCGACGAGCTGCGCGCCGCCCTCCTTCGCGAGGTCGGCGCCGCCGCGGACCGCGACGCGACCGCGCGCGCGTTCCGCCTGCCCGTCGATCGCATCTTCACGATGAAAGGCTTCGGCACGGTCGTCACCGGCACCACGGTGAGCGGATCGATCTCCGTCGACGAGCCGCTCGAGATCCTTCCGTCGGGAGCGCTGACGCGGGCACGCAAGATCCAGGTGCACGGCGAGGCGCGCGAGAGCGCCGAGGCGGGAGAGCGGACCTCGATCAACCTCGCCGACGTCGCGGTCGAGCAGGTCGCGCGCGGCGAGCAGCTCGTGCGTCCCGGCACGCTTCGCGCGAGCCGCCTCGTCACCGTCGAGCTCGAGCTCCTCCCCGACGCGAAGCCGCTCGCCGACCAGACGCGCATCCGCTTCCACCACTTCGCCTCCGAGCTTCTCGGCGGCGTCCGCATCCTCGCGTCGGAAACGAAGGAGGTCGCCCCCGGAACGAAGGCGTTCCTCCAGGTCACGCTCGAGGCGCCCGTATGCGCGGTCGCGGGCGATCGCTTCGTCATCCGCCGCTACTCGCCGCCGCTGACGATCGGCGGAGGTCGCATCGTCGATCCCCTGCTGCCGCGCCTCAAGCGCGGGACGCGCCGCGAGATCCTCGCGACGCTCGCCGACGGAAGCCCGGTCGAGGTGCTGCAGCTCCTCGCGAGGTTAGGCGGAATCGGAGGGATTGCTCTCGCCGACCTCGTCACGCGCTGGGGCATGCCGCGCGAGGCGATCCTCGCCTCTCTCGGAACGGCGTCGCCGCGCGACCTCGTCGCCGTCGGCGAAGGCGCGGGGCTTCGCTGGCTTCACGTCGACCACGTCGCCGCGCTCCGCCGCGAAGCGATGGAGTTCCTCGGCCGCTACTTCACGCAGAACCGGACCGCGGCCGCCGTGCCAAAGAGCGAGCTGCTGCAGCGGCTTCTCCCGCGCGACGCCGATCCAGCCCTCACCGCCTTCGCCCTCGCCGACCTCCAGCGCGAGAAGATCGTCGTCATCGACGGTGACCAGGCCGACGTGCCCGGACGCTCGAAGCGGCTCTCCGGCGTCGAGGGGGACCTCGCGCGGCAGATCGAAGCGCGCTTCCTCGACGGAGGGCTCAAGCCTCCCTCGGTCTCCGAGCTGATCCAGACGATCAACCAGAAGAACAAGGTGATCGAAGGGGTCGTCGGCTATCTCGTGAAGACCGGCGCGATCCTCCGGATCGCCGAGACGGTGCTGATCCACAAAGACGCGGTCGCCGCGGCGCGCATCGAGCTCGCGACCCACAAGGGCGAGACGATCGACGTCGGCTGGTTCAAGGAGCGCTTCGGCCTCTCGCGCAAGATCGCCATCCCGCTGCTCGAGCACCTCGACAAGGTGGGCGCGACGAAGCGGAGCGGCGACACGAGGGTGGTGCTGTAGGGGCCACCGGATCAAGCCGTCAGGATTTCATGCGCCCCTCCGGGGCGCATGGTCGTCCCAGGCCGTCTCACCGGTGGCTGCGTCCCGCTTCGCAGGACTTGCCACCGTCTACTCTCCGTCGTCCCTTCGGGACGAATTTCGCGCACGCTCGATCTGTGCAGCGCTGCACGCCACCACGCGAGATGCGCCTTCGCGCTCCACGCGCCTGCTCATCGCCCCTCGCCTTTTCGCCTCTCGCCTTCTCGCCTGCATAAACTGAACGCGGCCGCTTTCGCGGCCGCGTCGTCATTGCTCATGTTCTCGAACGAGCCGCTACTTCCACCAGCTGACTTTGCTCGCGACCGAGTTCCAGTAGAGGTGGTACTTCACGCACTCGCCGCCGAGATCGATTTCGTTGCACGTCGCCGACTGCGTGAATCCCTCGGGCATCTCGCCGAGCATCTCCGCGGGGCTGTAGTCCATGCTGCCGATGAAGAGCTTCGGGTTCTTCTCGCAGAGCGCTTCCTCTTCGCCCGTCCCGATCGCGAAGTCGGCCGTGAGCGGCGCCGCACCGATCGACAGAGGGCCGGTGATGATCGCGACGTAGAAGCGGTTCCCCGCGCGCCCGCCGATCACGTAGTCCTCCTGGCCGTCGCAGTTGAACTCGAGCGCTTCGATCGCCTTCGCGTTCCACTTGATGTCGGCCCCGAGCGACTGTACCCGCGCCTGAACTTCCTTGCGCGTTGAAGAGTCGACCCCGGCGGACGCGTCGACAGCGGCCACCATGGTCGCGGCACAGATAGCTAGGGTTGCGAATATCATCTTGTTCATCGGCAGGTTGACTCCGGAATCGTTACGATTTAGTGAACTGGTCGCGGAAATGATAGCGGAGAGCGCCAGAAAGTCCATGAATCCGACGTTCTCCAGGCCGCCGAGGTTACACCTGAGGGGCCCGGGCCCCTGATTTGACGCCGTTCAGCCCTTCGGCCGGATCTTCGAGGTGTCCGCGGGACGCAGCTCCGCGCAGGCGTCGGGCTCCACCGTCCACATCGCGCTCGCGATTCGCCACTCCCCGTCGATCTTCACAAAATCGAAGACGTCGATGCCGCAGTGGGTCGTCTTTCCGTCGATCTTGAACTCGTACGGAGCCCAGACCACGGCGATCGGATCGCGGAGCAGCAGCGTCGGCGACCAGTAGCGCTCGTGGAGCGTCCGCCCCTCGAACCGCGCCGGATCGGACCAGTACGCCTGCGGTCTCGCGACGACCTCCGGCGGGCCGTCCTTCTTCACCAGGGCGCGATGCGTCACTCCTTCGGGCGTGAAGAGCTTCCTCAGTCCCTCGACGTCGCCCGTCGAGATCGCGATCATGAAGCGGTCCATCGCCGCGAGGACCGCCTTCTCCTCGTCGGCCTGCTTCGCCGCCGGCGACTCCGCCATCGCCGCTCCGGCGGCCATGACGATCGCGGCCAGTACGATCGATTGCGCGCTTCGTCTCATCGCATCCTCCTCCCGGCTTCCGGCGAGCAGCGCACGACCGGTCGTCCGCAATCCTCACCCGGCAGAAGCCGGCATCCCCGAGGCCTAACGTCTGGCGAACCGCGCGCCGACCAGCGCGCCGACCAGCGCCTCGGAAAGCCACTCCTCGTAGCGGTCGGGACTCCAGCCGCTCTCCTGCACGAGCATACGGTAGACCTCGCGGCTCGTGTACATCCAGAGAATCCGTCGTGCTTCGTCGATGGAGAGCCCCTGCTTCTGCTTCTTCCTCGCGAAGAGCAGGGTGACGCGCTCCTCCTGCATTTCGAGGCGTAGAGACTCGAACTCCTGTTCCAGCTTCCTGACGGCGGGAGAGAACGCCGAGGCTCCGCGCATCAACCCGAGCTCCTTCGCTTCGCCCTCGTAGATCGCGCGAGCGACGCGCGCCGACAGCGCGATCAGCCTGACCGGATCGGTGACGCCCTCCAGCTCCCTGCGCGCCGCCACGAAGCTCTCGCCGAACAGCGCACCGCGCATGAGCCCGCGCAGGATCCCTTCCTTCGACTTGTAGAGCGCGTAGACCGTCGAGGGTGCCACCTCCGCCCTCTCCGCGATCTGCGCGATCGTCGTCCGGTCGATCCCGTGGCGCGCGAAGAGCGCTCTCGCCACGCCGAGCACGCGCTCCTTCGTTTCGTCCGCCGCCTGAGTTCGCAATTCCGACACATACTGCCTTCTCGGTCGTCTTGACATATTCAATATAGCTTTCTACATTCAATTTGAGAGAGCTGCACCGACGAAAGGAGACTGACCCATGACCTTCCAAGCATATCTCGACAACATTCGCACGAAGACGGGCAAGACCCCCGACGACTTCTTCGCCCTGGCGAAGAAGAAGGGCATCGTAGGCCCGGAGCTCACCGCGACGCGCCTCGTCGCCTGGCTTCGCGACGACTTCGGCCTCGGGCACGGCCACTCCATGGCGATCTGGACGGTGTTCAAGGAGAAGGGCTGGGCGGGAGGCACGACGCGTGCCGCGGCGCCGGCGAAGGCGAAACGGAGCGCGAAATGAGCAGCGTCGCCTCGTCACGCCCCGCGACGCTCGCAAGCCCGACGGCGGCGCGCCTTGCCGCCGCCGGCCCGATCGCCGTCGCCCTCGTCATCGTCGCCCTGCACGCGATCAAGCCGGAGCTCGAGCCGTCGTGGCGCTTTATCAGCGAGTACGCCACCGGCGCTCACGCCTGGATCATGCAGCTCGCCTTTCTCGTCTGGGCCGGCAGCTGTGCCGCGCTGGCCGTCGCCGTCCGCAAGGAGGTTCGATCCTCGACTGGAAGAGCGGGCGTCGCCGTGCTCTTCGTCGTCTCGTTCGCTCTCGTCGTCGCCGGCCTCTTCCCGCAGGACCCCGTCACTACGAAGCCCGAGGATGGTACGACCAGCGGCATGCTCCACGCGATCGCATCGATGATCGGCATTCCGGGTCTCCCGCTCGCCGCGATGCTCACGAGCGCGAGTCTCTGGCGGACGAACCGCGCATGGACTCCGCATCGCGCGATCGTCATGACCTCCGCGCACGCGACCTGGATCAGCCTCGTCCTGATGATCGCCTACCTCGGATGGGCCGTGCCGCGCGCCGGCGGGTTCAACAGCGAGGTCTGGGCGGGCGCGATGAACCGTCTCGTCGTGGCGACCTACCTCGTATGGCAACTCGTCGTCGCGCGCCGGCTGGGAGCGGTCACACCTCGAGACGGGAGTTAGGCGTCACCAGGGACGGAGCGAGAGATCTGCCGCCTCGCCTCCGGCGCGCAGCGCCGGCACATCGGTAGCCCCCGCCTTCAGGCGGGGGATGGCCACGCGTCGTCGTCCCCCGCGCCGCTTCAGCGGCGCGACGCGAGCCGACCGTCGCGCCGCTGAAGCGGCGCACGACTGGCCGTCCGCAATCCTTCCCCCGGCTGAAGCCGGGGGCTACCGATGTCTCGCCGCTTCGCGGCGTCGTCGGACGTCGTCAGGTTCGGTGCTGCTACGTCCTCGCTTCGCGCGGAAGCACAGCATACGAGGGTCCCGCCGAATCGAGCCAACTGCGCGCCGGCTCGGAGGGGCCGCATCTCGAGACGAGAGTTAGGCGTCACCCGGGACCGAGCGAGATCCCTGCCGCCTCGCCTCCGGCGCGCAGCGCCGGCACATCGGTAGCCCCCGCCTTCAGGCGGGGGGATGGCCACGCGTCGTCGTCCCCCGCGCCGCTTCAGCGGCGCGACGCGAGCCGACCGTCGCGCCGCTGAAGCGGCGCACGACTGGCCGTCCGCAATCCTTCCCCCGGCTGAAGCCGGGGGCTA
>JBAZBK010000034.1:0-45790 GCA_041671505.1 Thermoanaerobaculia bacterium
GGCGCGCGTCCTGGGGGCGTTCCCGCGGTCGTTCTCGAGGCGCCTGAGCCTTCCCGCTCGAGGTCCGGCTCGAGCAGCTCCGCGCGTTCCGATCCGGGTGCTTGCATTTCGAGCGGGGCGGGAGTATCGTTCGTAAAGCAAGGAGGACGTAAGCATGGCAAGGTTCTACGCAAGCATTTCTGGAGTAGCGAAAACCCCGGCGACTCGCACTGGCACTCCGCGCTCGGGCGCACAGGGTCACGTTCGCGGGTGGGATCTCGGCGGTCGCGTCGAGGTCGGCACCGGAAGCAACGACGCCAACGACCATGTGACGCTCACGCTGACCGGCGGGAGCAACGGCCCGAGTAACCTCGGTGTGCAGATCATCGCCGCTGGCGGCGCCGACCGCAGGACGTTCGTCGCGCACATCGGGAACCTACAGATCACCGGAACCGTCGGCGACTCGCGCGTCGAGGTCAAGCTGCTGGACACCGGCGAAGTGGTCTACTCATCCTGAACCGTAGCGCGCGAGAGAACGAAAAGGGCGGCATGTTGCCGCCCTTTTTATTTCTCGTCGCCTTTCGCTAGTAGCTTCACGCGCGTCGCTACGTAAAGGTAGAACGACCGCGCGTGCTCGCCTGCGGGAAGCGCATCGACCTCTCCACTCGCGACGCTAGCCTTGAGCAGGCGCGTCAGATACGCGGGCGTGCGAGCTTGAGTGACATGGAACGGCACGCCGGCGAACGCGGCGCACACCTTCCAGTGGTCGCCCCCGAATAGCTCGATCCACTCTTTGATCTTCCGCTCCTCGACGCCACGACGCATGGATGGACAGAGTGCAAGGACGGCAGCGCGTACCGCCTGCGTGGGATCGTCACCAGACATCAGCTTGCGCGAGCGATACCTGGAGACGGCCGAGCGCACCTGTTCCTGCCGGTCGCCCTCGACCCGTTTTTCGCGGAACTTTTGCCAGTTGAGCAGGCGCCATCCTCCGTCGATCGTCTCGATGCGCCGCCCCTCGTAGTCGGGCGTGCGCGAGTACGGGTCGGGCGACTGTAGGACCGTGAGCGCATCCTCGGCCTGCTCCAGCGTGACGCGCGCGGCGTCAGAAAGGCCGGGTATGGACGCCATGACGCATCCACGTCTATCCGCCATTGCGAGCATCGTGACCCAGACGATGCGGACGTGGTCCGGTTCTCGCCAAATCGTGGAATGAATGATCGACGCGAATAGTCTTTCGTGCGACACGCGCCCCTCCCGCTCAGGATGCTAGACGATACAACCGAGCGGGGCGCCCGCGACCGTAGCGGCGGTCATCGGGTGGAGGAAGCGCGACGACCACGCCCATCTGCAGCAGGCGCGAGAGCGTCGAGGAGATCGTGTTCCTATCCGCCCCGACGGCGACCGCGATCTCTGCCGATCGCAAGGCGTCCGCCTCCGCCAGCGCATCCATCACCCGAGCACCTAGCTTTCGCACAGGACACCTCCGTTCGCGACCTTAGCACAGCCGGGGACGCCAAGGAGGTGATCGTGAGCGCAGACCGCGACCGCGAGAGCGGCCCAGGCGTGCGAGGTGATGCCATGCAGAGGGCCAGGGCTCTTCTTTGTTCCCTTGTCGCCGAGCCGCTCGATCAGGGCGCGCCTGACCTCTGGGTCTCCAGCGCGAGGCGTGCCGACGAGCGAGAGGCGCACCTCGCGACGCTCGATCAGTAGCGGGTGGCGCGCGATGCCCGCAACCGAGAAGAATCGCCCAACCCAGAAACAGGTGGCGAACGTCTCGCTTCCCGCGCTCGTTGTCGGGCCGTAGTACGACAGCCACTCGATTGCGGTCACGCCACCGTAGTAGATGCCTCGCAGTAGCTCGAGTAGCTCGCCATTCGGCAGGATCTCGCAGCGTGTGATCTTCACCGGCTCGCCGAATTCCACGCCGACAAGTGCGGACTCTTTCGGGCCTGGATCGATTCCGTAGATGATCACGGTCCCGCCTCCTCTCCATCGTGCGACAGCGGCGGCAACGGGTAGTAGCGCATCAGGCGACCGTCGGGCCTGTCGGGCCAGCGCAGGATCTTGTAGCGCACCTCGCCGTAGACACTCAGGGATGACCCGTCGGGAGCTTGCGTGTAGAACTCAGGAACGACGTAGTAATCGCCATCCTCTAGCACTGGGCGCTCGCCCCTCGCAACGGTGAGCCACTTAGGTTCCTTCACTCTGCACCTCCATTTTCGATGTCCATGATTGCGGCGAAGATCGGCGCGACTTGCTGCGGAACACAGATGTTGCCTAACGCCTTCAGCCTCTTCCGCCGCTCGTGTTTCTCGGTCGTCACTCGCGGCGGTTCCCACTCGAGCTGCTGCTGTCCGCGTGCGGCGGGCCAGCATTGAGCAGCGATGGTCCGTTCGATTTCGTCCAGCCGACAGGCAGGCCGACCAGCGTCTCGACCCAGTCGGGATTCAGCAGGCCCGGCGCTCCCGCTCTCAGCACTTCGTCCGGCAGATCGTCGGAGCGGCGCGATTCGCGCAGACTCAGCCCCTTCTTTCGGTCGCTCGTTTGCGGAGTGCTCCACGGTCCCGCTTCCTGCCTCACCACTTCCGCATTCAGCGGCAACGTGTTCCGCGCGAACTGGCTCGGCCCCGCGTCGTTCTCTCCGTCCTGGACGGTCGGTGTCGGCCAGGGTTCCGCCTTCGTGATCTGCGCATTCAGCGACTGCGCTTCCATCGGCTTGTTCGGTCGCCATCCCGAGGATTCCCCGTCCTCGTTCGTCGGGGTGGCCCAAGGGGATCGCACCTGAAGGCCGAGCGGCTGATGCTGAAACACGCGCCCAAACTTGTCCGCCATCGCCTCCTGCCGCGCCTTCCAGCTCTCCGGTGACTCCGAGTCGTTGAACGCTCCCGCATCCGGGGTGGCCCATGGCATTACTTCCTCGCACAGGTTCCGTACTCCTGCACCGGTCCTCTCCCGCATCGCCGCGATCTGCTCGGGCGTCTTCGGCCCGCCCATCCCGTCGTGCGCTTGCGGCGTAGCCCACGACGAAGATTCTTTCCCGCCTGTGCGGCGCCCCGACGCCTGCAGCCGGAATGTCAAACCGGATTGTCTCGTAGCTGAGCCGCTCCAGGTCAGGACGTACAAGACGCTCCGCCACAGAGTCGAAGCCAGTAACATTTTCGACAACGACCCAAGAGGGCCGGATTTCGGCGACAATGCGGACCATTTCCGGCCACCTGTGGCGAGGGTCCACGGTTCCTCTTCGCTTCCCGGCGACGCTGAACGGTTGGCAGGGAGGTCCGCCGGCGACGATGTCGATGCCGTCGATCCCGAGAGCGCGAAGAGCATCTGCTGTGATTTCTGTGTCCGCTTCAAAGGTTGGCACCTCCGGCCAATGCCGCTTAAGGATGGATCGACACCACTTGTCAGCTTCGCAGTGGGCGACGACGGTGACGCCGGCGAGATGGGCGCCGTAGTCCATCCCGCCGGCTCCCGAGTACAGCGACAGCATCCTCAATGCTGCCTCCTGCTCCGCGGCACGATCTGGTCGAAGAGTGACGCCGGAACCTCGACTGCGCCATCATCGGCCTCGACGACGAAATCGTGAAAGACGGAACCGTCCATCCCCAGGTGCGACGTTCCGCGAATCTGGCACTCGGGTCCGCACGGGTCGAAGTAGTCACGCTGCGAGACTTGTCGCCGCTTGACCCGATGCATCAGGTACAGAAGGACGGCGTTAACGATGTTGGCGAACGCGATGCCTGCGAGGAACGCGAAAAAGAGCGCGGCCTTCATCGCGGCATCCTCGCCTCGTAGACCGACTCGGCTCGCCGCAGGTCATTGGCGTCGAGCCAGTAGACGTGCTCGATCTTCCCGCTGGCGTCATTACGGCGTGACTCATGGACGACGTTCAGCTTCCCGTTCCATTCCTTCCGCAGGTCGCGGATCGGGCGCGTGATCTCGGTGTCGGGCGGCAATCCGGCAAGGTGCCGGATGTCGCCCCTCGTCAGCTTAAGGAATCCCGCCGTCTGAATCAGGACGTACAGGACTCGCATCGTGATCGGGATCGGCTTCGTCACTGCGCGCCTCCGTCCTTCCGCGCGTAAGCCGAGACGGGCAGGGTCTGCCGGTCGAGGAGTTTCTTCAACTCCGCCTCGCTCACGATGCAGACGATCTCGCCGTTCAGAAAGCCGGCGCGACGCACGGCCTCGCTGAGTGTCGCGTTGCCTGCGTCGAGCACGTCGAACTGCGGAATCGTGCGTCCTTCTAGCGTAGTGATGGTAGTCAGGATTGCGGTCACTCTCTTCATTTCTCCTCCTTGTGGTTCTTCTTCGTGACGAAGATCGGCATCAGGACGTGCCGCGCGTCGAACGTGCGCTCGGAATCGACCGGCTCGACCAGGATCGCAGAATGCGCGTCGCCCACCCCGATCGCGATCCTCGCCGTCGCAATCGTGGAGATCGTGTCGGCGAAGTAGCGGGCCGCGAGAGTCACGCTCGCCTCGCCCTCGCCACACTCGATCTCGTCGGAGAACGATCCGCGCTGTGACTCGGTCGAGATCTTCAGCCGCTTGCCGCTGATCGCCAGCAGCACGTCGCCCGACTTGTCGCTGAACGCGAGCGCGCGGCGCGCGGCGGATCGGAGCGACTCCCCGTCCACCTCGATACGCACCGGCGTGTCGAGCTGACTGAGCACGCCTTGGACGTTGGGGAAGTTTAGGTCGTACACGGTCTGCATCAGGATCGTGCGGCCCGACTTGACCCATGCCTTATTGGCGTCCCTGCCGATCTGCCAGTCCCCGTCCACGACGCCCAGCTTGCGGAGGGCAGCGCAGAACCGATCAGACGCGAGCATCACCACGCCGCCCTTGTATCGACCCTTCGCTTCCGCGTACGCGAGGCGCGCACCGTCGGAGGCGGCGAACGAGATCAGTTTCTTGCCGACCTCGACGTGGACGCCGGCGAGCGTGAGCCGCGAGTTGTCGCCCGTGCAGTAGTCCACTGCCGAGATTGCGCCGAGCATGAGCGACGGCGAGACCTCGCAGGCCGCATCGAGTTCCGGCATCTCGATCGACGGGAACAGGTCCGACCTCCATGTCGGCAGGCACACGACCGCATGACCGGAGGTCACCGTCATCCATCCACCGTCGGCGTCGAGGCTGAACTGCATCTCTCCGCCTCCGCCCTTCGCGAGGTCGAGCAGCGCCGCCGCTTCGACGCACGCGACGCATGACGACGACACCTCGGCGTTGATCTCCTGGTGCGACGTAATGGTCAGGTCCGTTGCGGTGATCGCCAGCGACCCCTTGAATGCGTCAATGCGGACATTCGCGAGAATGCCGGACGCGGTCGCCTTGGTGTCCACGACTTGTGCCGACAGCCCGAGGGCTGCGGCGAGAGTTTGTGATCCTACAGAAAACTTCATTCTTCCCTCCTTATGTGTTGCACACGCCGTTCACGTTACGGCAGCACCACGGACGCCACCAGCAGCACTCTGGCAATCCAGAGAAACGCCGCCGCAGCGGCATCGCGCCCCACGTCGCGGCGTCCCCGCCCCGTGCCGGAGTCGCGGGACCACAGTCGAATACGCGGCGTGGCAACGAATTGCGGCTCGCTCACGCTTCTTGCCCCTGGCCGGTCTTTGCGGGAACGGCGTGGCACACGACTTCGGCGCTTAGCCGCTCTTCATGAATCCACTTCTGCGCTGTTGCCACAGCCCTGTAAAGCCCCTCCCGGTCTGTCACCGTCTCCGACCACAACACCTCACCGGGCGAAGGGGCGTCCCACCGCGGATCAGACCAGTTGATTTTCCCCTCCTTCGCCACGACTTGCACTTTGACTGCGGTTACTGCCGGTTCGTTCACGCTCACCGTCCATCCCTCCATTCGCGGAGCCGCCGCTGGAATCGCGCCTCGTACCCGTTGGCGATGGCGGCGAGGTCGGACCCCAGCGCATCCAGGCTCTCGTCGGAGAGCAGGGCGCGGAGGGTGTCGATGGTGTGCTTGAGTTCCGCAATCTCGCGGTCCTCCGACGAGCAAGGGCAATACTCCACCCCTATCCAGCAGTCATGCGGTGGTGGCGTGTCGCATTCGAAGTCATAGGTAGCGTGCCGTTCGCAGGGGTATTCGGTGCGCTTCGTGACCGCCGCACAGCGCAAGTGAGTGTCTTCGTCTTCGCTCTGGTCGTGCCGCGTCCCGTGGCCGCAAGCGAGACACGCAGCCGCATCCGTCAGTGGTGTCATTGGGGCTCCTTTCCGGCGAGGATGGCGCCCCATCCCATGAACTCGTCAATCGTGGCAACGGCATCGGCGCAGCGGTCGCTGTCGAAGGCGTCGGCTTCGTAGGCGAGGATGTCGCGCACGTCGCGCAACAGTCCCGCCATCGCGTTGATCTTTCCCTCGAAACCCAGGATCGCCCTCTCCCCCTCCCCGCTCTCGGCGGGGGAACGACGATTCCATGCGTCACGGCCAACGTCCATCGCCATGTGGCGCACGGATTCCGCTCCACAGCACAGGCACTTGATCCAGTGCACCTGAGCACGGAAGATTGGCTGTGACCCGGACTGCATCACGACACTGGCCGATCCGCAGAACGGGCAGGGCATCAGCCCCTCCTTCACCGGAGCGGGGGCGAAAACAGGTTCGTTCGTCTCCACGAAGATGTCCGGCTTGCAGGGGTAGAACTCGCCCTTCACTCCCTTGATGATCCAATCGCCTGCGGAGGCGGTGTGATCGCCCTCCAGCGTCGGGATCAGCAGCGTCCCGGTCATCAGGTCGGCAGACGGGCGGAACTTGGCGCCGGGGATGTCGAACACGTCGAATACCGCGTTCGCGCCAGCCGGGGTGCCGTCGAACTGAATGGCGTCAATCTCCACCGGCTTCTTCCGCCACCGCAGCGCCTTCACCGGAGCGGGGGTGTCGTTCTCAGCCATTCTTCGTCTCCTCGCGCAACACCACCGTGCGGTATCGGGTTTCGACACGCGGCCGGGGGTCGGTCGAACTCCACATGCCGTTCGCCCCGGCGTCATTGCCGCATTTCGGACAGGCGCGGGGGAACCAGTGATGGCTCGCGCCGCAGGCCGAGTACGGTTCGCTCGACCACTCGTGGCCGCACTGACCGCACGTCGCGTGGCCAACTGTTTGCGCAACAGATCCCGCCGGTCGCGTCGTGGCCCCGCCGTGGTTGTTGATGCTCGTTTCCTCGCGGATCTTCCAGAACGCGAACGGGAATCGGTCGTGGTCCGTGTCCGTGACGCCCTTCAGCGCCTCGGCGCAGCACCACGCTCCCAGCCCAAGCGCATCATGGCTGTCCAGCGGGTAGGCGACCCCGGCGCCACAGTTGCAGCGTGCGGTGGCGGCGTAGAGCAGTTCGTCGTCGGTGTAGGCTCGCATCTTCGTCTCTCTCATCCCTTCGTCTCCTTCGCGGCTTCAGCACGGAGCGTAATGTCCTTGAACCAGTTCAGCTCCTTCACCTCGGCGGTCAGGCGGGCGATCTGGTCAGCCATCTTGCGCCGGTCGGCGTTCACGTCCTTGGCCGCGTAGCCGCACCGCTCGCACACGTCAAAGCCGTTCGTGCAGTTGGCGTTCGCGCTGACGTGGTAGCAATGCGTGCAGACGTAGCAGGGCGGGTACTTCTCCCCTCCCTCGGCTGCCGGGACGCCGAGGAGCCTCCGCGTCTCCGCCTCCCTCTCCACGGACGGCAACCCCAAGCTGCGACGCAGGGATGCGACCAGTGCCGTCTCCGTCTCCGGCTCCCTCTCCTCGACGGGAGGGCGCCAGTGAGTGAAGTGTGTGCGCTGCTGTCCGTTCGGCATCACGAACATGTCCTCATCCGCACCGTCGTTCCGATGGCCGATTGTCTCTTCGCCAGAGAGGTGACGGAGGCGGACACGCAAGCCGGGGAACGGAAGCACTTCATCCACGGACACCCACGTCTCCTCGACGGGAGGGGTGGGAGGGAGTAGGCAAGCCGCGCGCAGTTCGTCTTCGGTCGCCGGTCGGCAAGTGCAGGCGCCGCCGGGTCCGTCGCACAGCGCGCATTCGCCGTTCGTCCATCCCGGCTGATTGTGGCAGTAGACCTTTGGGCACTTCGTCCCTGGCATCAGCGGCCTCCCTCCTTTGCGACGAACGGGTGATGCATCAGGACCGGGCAGAAGTGTCGCGACTCCCGGCCCGTATGGGTGTGCTTCACCGTGCAGTGCTCGGCAGGGGTCAGTCCGCATCCGGGCACCCCGCACGGCGCGGGGGAACGACGGGCGAGGTCCCCAGCGTTGAACGCCTCTCTTAAGCAAACGGCGTCGTGCTTGTAATGGTTCCCGTGGTGGTGAACGATCCACTCATCAGCCAGCGTCCCCTCCTTCACCGGAGCGGGGGTGTCCTTCATGCACCACGGATGATTGCCGTAACTCTCCCCGTGACGGCAACGGCGAAACTCCTCCTTTACCGGAGCGGGGGTGTTCAGCGCATAGCTACCGCCCTGACAGGTGGCGCAGTCGCCGTTCTCGTGAACCTCGGAACATGCCGCGCCACACGGCGGGAGGTTGCCGCAGCACTTGCAGCGCGTCTCGTTCTCAGCCATTCTTCGTCTCCTTCGCGGCGTCGATTGCCTGCTCGATCATGTCGCGAACCGCGCTGGCAATCTTGCCCTTGGCCCCCGAGCTGAGACGCGCCCCCTCGTTGCTAAAGCGAAGCTGGCACAGCGGGGCGCCCTCGGACGGGTCGAATACCAGCCAGTTCCCGCTAGTCTGTTTGATTACGTGAGCGTTCATCATCCCGTCTTCTCCTCGTGAACCGGGCACGGCACGCTGTAGTGGCAGCGTTCCCGCATCGGCCAGCGGCGATTCACCTCAGCTAATAGATCGTGATTCGACACCCGCGAGAGCTTGGGCGGGTTGTGTCCAGCCTCGCTCATCCCTTCGTCTCCTTCGCGGCCTTGAGCCGCTTCGCCAGCGCCAGGATCTGCTCGTGCTGCGACTCCCTCGCCTGTCGCACGAACGCCACGCACGACGGGCGTGGCGACGAACCGGTGCCGCGCCCTCTCGTCCGGCCAACACGTCAGGCAGCCGTCGCCGAAGACCTCGGCCACCCTGCCGGTGGTGTGGACGCCGAGAGGGTGTCCGCATCCGGGGAACTGGCACGGCGTCTTCGTCTCGCTCATCGGGTCACCTCGGGGGCGGAAAACGACTCCGGGCGCGGCTCCAACACGAGATAGTTCCCGTCAGCGAGGCGCCGCACCACCTCATATTCGCCACGCCAGATGCCGCCGCCAGCGCCGAGAATCCGGTAACCGGATGCCAGTTGATCCGGTGTCACGATGCGCTCTTTTCGACTCTCGCTCATTCGCGTTCTCCTCCCTGGTGGGTCATGCTCCGACGCGCCAATTCCGCCTCATACGCCCGCCGAATCGGACCATCAGGGAGCATGGTGATGTCGTCTGCCTCGCTTGCGGCCCGCATCGCATCCAGGCACTTTCGCGACCGCGTGTGTGCGAGCAGCGTCCCGTTGATGAATCCCAACTCGAACGGCCGCGCGTTCTCCATCAGGATGAACTCCCCGCACACGTCGCAGCGCATTCCGTGTTGCTCGAGCATCACTCCCCCTCCGTGTGCGTCTCCCCCTGGTGGGGGTGCTGCGTCGAGTTGGGGGTCATTTCGCCCCCACGTCAAACGGTCCGTGCGTCGCCGTCGTCTCTGCGTACCACTTGATCTCCTCGCGCCGAATGTCGCAAGGCACGCCCGTCCACTTCACCGTGATCGTCGGAGCGTAGAGTGCCTCAGTGATCGGGATTGGGTCCGATAGATAGCTCCCGCCTCGGTAAACGATCTTGATCCGCTCCGCGCGCAATGGTCCCGGCGTGACCAGGGTCGCGGCGCAGAGGTTGGTCGGCATCGATGCAGCGGAGAACGTCTCGACGCGCACCGGAGCCGCGCGCAGGGGCGACGGGGCGGGCGCGGGAGCGATGGGCTGAGGCGGGAGTGCCGCCGGAGCGGTCAGGAGCGGTTGCGGCCGGGACGTGACCGCTACAGCCCCCTGCTCGCGGATCGCGATCGTGCCGATGATGATCAGGTTGATAAAGATGATGGTGAACAGCGCGATTCCGATCCAGTTACCGGCTGAGATTCTCATAATTCCTCCAGCTCCGCGAGCACGGTGCGGCGCTTATCGTATGCGTCCACGATGTGGTCAGCGGCGAGCTTGCTCGCCGCTGCGATCCGCCCGCGCAGTTCAAGCGACTCCTTCCTCCCCCACCGTGCGTCGATCATTTTGGTTGATGTGGATGCCGTGATGTAGCGCAAAAACTTCCGCGCCCGGTCGGCCAGATCTGCCGGCATGGACGCGAGCGGGTCGGCGTCGCTGTCGTCGCGGATCACCTCCGCCTCCAGTACTCCATCCTGACGGATGTGCGCCGTCATGCCACGCTCCTCGACTGCCTCTTCCAGTGCCGCCGCGAGCTGCATCGTGTTCAAGGGCATGGACCGCGCGAGGCGCCGCTTTGGGGTCTTCGATGCCATTGCGGGGAACCCGATCCCCACGTCATTCCACGGGGAGTCGCTCCGCTTCGCTCCAGGCGAGCGACGCTTCACTGCGAGGATCTCATCGATGCCCATCACGACGGCGACAGGCGGAAGCGTGCGCGACATCGCCCGCGCCCATGCTCCGAGGATCTTTCCTTTGTTGCCAAGGACGGGTGAGTGCGAGACGTACCCGTTCGCGATGTCGTACTCGATGCGATCACCGTCGCGGAACACATCGCCGAGGATGACGAACCCGGCGCGGGCCGCGATCGTGTTGAACCCCTTGTAGCCGATCACGAATTGAGCGATCGACGTCCCCGCCTTGTTGTCTCGGAACGGGATCAGGTAACCCTGCCCAGTCACCCCGTCCACCTCCAGACCGAGGACTGCTGCCGTCATTGCGGCCTGCAGTAAGGACTGGCGGGTGCAGTCGAGTAGCTGCGGGTTGCGCTCGACCGAGACCAGCATCGTGCGGATCAGACGCTCCGCGCCGAGGCGTCCGGCGAGAGCTTGCGTGAGCTGCGGCGCGACGAGCGTCAACTGCTCGCCGAGACCGCGGTCATCGAATTTGACGAGACTCACTTCGTTCCTCCTTCCTTCCGCCGCCACGTCAACAGCATCCACGTCGGCCGGTGCAGTAGATGCGAGACCGGCGACGAGCAGAACTTCACACAGTGAGACCGGCAGCGTCCGCACGTCATGGTTGTCCAGTGATGGCAACGTCCGTGACGGTCGGAGCGGTAGCCGGGAGCGATGTAGTGCGGGTACTTGATGCGCTCGACGCAGCGGGACTCGTCAACCTGCCTGGCTCGGCGGACCTTGCGCTTGCGCCTCATACGTCCTCCGCCGCGATCTCGATTCCGGGGGCATAGACGCCGAGCCGGTTGCGCTTGCCGATCGTGACGATGATGCCGTCCGGTAGGAGTACCTTCTCCGCGCCTTTCGCAAGAGCGATCAGGGCGGCGCGTTCGCGGTCGGTCTCCTTCTTCGCTCCCAGTGCCCGCGCCCGCTCGATCGCGTACTCCGCCGCGCGCTCGGCCCAGTACGCGCCGCTGTCGTCCTCCCGTAGGTCGAGCAGGCTCTCGGGGACGGTCGGGTACAGCTCGTAGAGCAGCGGCAGCTCGACCTCAACCCCGAACGGGTCCGGTTCCCGGCCCGCGCGGATGTCGTCGTACAGCAGCTCCGCCTCGGATTCCAGCGTGCTCCAGAGGGCCGGTTCCGGCTCGCGCTCGAAGTACTTCATCTCGCCGCCCACCCACGGGGCTAGCACGCCCCAGTTGTACGGAGTGACGCCGTCACCGACGTACATCTGGACCTGGAGCTGGATCTCGTAGTTGCGAGGCGGACGGTCGCCGCCCTTCCACTCACGCATCCAGACTCGGTAGTCGAACACGACCTTGGTTTCGAGCGCGCCGTCTCCCCGGCTCGGGCAGTGGATGATCGCGTCCTTCGTGGCGCCGAGCAGATTGCGCGACAGGTAGGAGTCGATGGGCGTGCAGTCGAGGTGGCGATCCTCCTGCGCCTGAGCGATCAGCAGGGGCTGCATCAGCAGTCCCCAGTTCGTGCGCCCTGTCGGCTCGAACGGGATCTCGACACCCTTGGCGAGACGCTGCCAGAGCATCCATCGGGTGAGATACGGAGAGGCGCCGACAAGTGCTGGTGCCTCCGTAGAAGAAATGGTTCTACGTGTTGGATCAGGCATGACTGCCGCACCTCCTTGCGGCAATGTTTACGTCAATCCAGGCTACGGATGCGGAGCATGAGGTGGCGGGCCAGCGAACGCGATTTCACCCGCTCCCTCCGACATCTCCTCGGCTCTTGCGGTCTTGGCGCGCCCGTCAGATGTTGGCTGGACCGTCGGCGTAATCGGGCGTCGAGTCGGGCGGCTTCGCCTTCTTCTTCGCGACCTTCTTCGCGACCTTCTTCGCGGCGGGCTTCGCGACCTTCTTCTTCGCGACCTTCTTCACGGGCGTGACGTGCGCGTCGCTGTCCTTCGCCGCGAGCGCGTCCTTCGCCGCGTTCTTCGCGAGCTTCGTGAGGTCGGCGCCACGAACGGCGGCGCAGATCAGTGCCGAGCGCGAGACGTATCCGCCTCGGGTCTCGGCGCGAGAGGTGAGGATGGCCTGGTCGAGGGAGTTGAGGTCGTCGGGTCCGAGGATCACAGTCACTTTGATGTAGTCCGGTGTTGCAGCAGTACGCATGATGTTGCTCCTTTCAAGTTGGTCTCGGTAGAGACGTGGTGCAGTTTACGCCGATCTGCGGCTTGCGGTACGGGTTGACTTTCAGCCCGGAATTTGATAACGATCACTCCCTTGAAAAGGAGGTGCCGATGGAGATCACGAGACGCGAACTAGAGGTGACCCAGGTGATGTCCGCCGAGCAATGGGGACTCGCCTGATGATCACCGAGAAACTCTGCGCCGCCTGCGGCGAACCATCAGGGGTGAAGGTCTTCTGCTTGACGTGCTGGGACCATCTGCCGAAGCAGACACGAAAGCTTTACATGAGCGGGCTGCTGAACGTGAAGCGCACGAGCGAGATCATGCGCGAGCGAAACGCGAGCGTGAAGACGCTCAGAGGAAGAGGAAAATGAAACACGCCGCAATCCTTATGGCAATCGCCCTTGGTGTCGGAATCGTCGCGACGCCCGCGCCCGATCCGCCGGTCGCCGCCGTCGCCTGCCTCGGTGACGTGGACGCGGACGGGCGACTAACCTCGCTCGACGCCGTGCTGATCCTCCAGTTCACGGTCGGCCTGGTCGAACCCGCGGACTGGCAGACGATCGCCGCCGACGTGAGCGGGAATGGGGAGATCGGCGCCTATGACGCCGCGCTCGTCCTGCGCTACTCTATGGTGGGGGGTGCATGCTGACCGGTTCCGCGTTCACCGGGACGTGATCGAAGACCTCTGACGCCTCTTCCGGTGCCTCTTCCGGTCCCGCCCGTCGTACTCCTCGCGCCGCTCCGCCTCGATCCTGTCGAGGCGGAGCTTTGCGCAGTCGAAACAGGTGCCGCCGAGGAACGCCGACCGCTCGACTCCGCAGTCGATGCAGACGTGCAGGCCGGCGCCCCTTTTTCTCACGGTTGCCAGATGAACACGGGCGCCGGCGATCCGCCGACACCGAACGGCCACAGCCGGTAGCCGATCAGCTCACCGGACGCATTACGGACCTCGATCACGCCGAACATGGGCCATCCGGCGGCGAGGTTCTCTCGCTGCGCCGCAGCGACCGCGAGATCGGCGAGCGAGTAGATCGGGGTCGTCGGATCAGGTGGCGCCGGCGGAGGCGGCGGGACGAGCGGGTCCGCCCAGTGTCGCGCGTAGCGGGCGTCCGAGGCGTCGAGGTCGGCAGCGGAGACTCCGGCCTCCTCCGCGATCCTGCGCGCCTCGTCGCGCCTCTGCTTCACGCGCTCGTACAGGTCGGCGAGGATCTCGTACAGGGCGATTGCGGTCTTCGGGTCAATGCTCACTGTCCACCTCCGAGGGTCTTCTGCACGTCCTTCGCTACGTCACGAGCACTAGTCAGGATCTCGACGTTCGCGTCGAAGTCCGCGGGCTTCGCGCCGAGCTGCCGCCACAGCGTGAGACCGGCCCGAACCTTGGGCGCGTACTCGCGCACCACGACCTGGGTCGCGTCCGCACGGCGCCAGAGGGCGTCAGGGCAGAGACCCTTCGCGCGGAGCGCATAGATCGTGTCCATCGCGACCTCGTAGTCGAGCGACCCCGTGGCGTACGCAAGCTCCGCCTTCTCAAGAGCGGTGCGCTTGACGTCGCTCGTCGCTCCGACGTACAGACCGCACGACGCCGTCAGGGCGATCGAGACGACCGCGACGAGAATGAGAATTGCGCGAGGCAGCATTCGCATCACTTCACTCCTTTCAGCCAGCGCAGCATGGCACCGTCGCCGACCGTCAGCTTGCGCGCGAGCGCGGCGAGTTCGTCGGGAGCGGCGTCAGTCGTCGTCGGCAGAAGCGCGGCGACTTCCAGTCGGAACTTCTGCCGGTACTTGTCGAGCCACGTCATGCCGACACCGAGGAACGTGAGCAGGATCGTCACGATCCAGTTGATCGCGTCGCCGTCGATCCAGGCGAGGATCTCGCCGGAAAGGTTCTCCGAGAGGAACCCCTTGGCGACCATCACGGCCAGCAGGGAAATGGCCGCGCCGGTCACGACGCGCCGAATGATCGAACCGAGAACACGGGTCAGTAACTCCATATTCACCTCATCTGTAATCCGCGCCGTTAAGAACGATGCTGCGATTTGCGGTCATCATCGCATCTCGGACACACCGAACCGCGTGAGTGCGGTCGGCGGAAGGTGGGCAGAAGGTGTCGATCATAACGATCAGGCAGTGGGTTGCGTTGCGGATCTCCGCCATCTTCGCTACCTGCTCCGGCGAAGGCGAGTGGTACTCCACGAGGTCATGGAGTTGCGCGATTCGGTCAGGGTCGGGTGTCATTTCAGCCTCCACGGCGAACCGTCGTCCGCCCCTTCGTCGGTCACTGATACGTGGACGTGCCGCGCGTGAGCGTTCGCGCCCACGTACGGTCGCCACTGCCAGGGTTTGATCAGGCTCGAGAAAATCCGCCCATCGTGGATGACGTACTTGATGCGCGGGTCTTTGTTGTGTCGCAGGATCTCGGCGAAGGCGTTGCCGTTGAACAGCAGCTCGTCGTCGGTGATGTCGATCGCCTTCACGCGCCCGAGTGAATCCGGGTTGTGGTCGCTCTTCGTCGTGGCGTGAGCAGCGTCGCCGATCGTTCCATCGGAGGACCGGTCACGTCCCGGTGCGACTGCGTTTACGCGCGATCGGAGAGAGGAGATCGCGCTGCAGGTGTGCCAATTCGCCATGACCGGTCCTCCAGATTTCCGTCAGTCTACCGTTGACCATCTGCGGAGGGCAAGGTAGTTTCGTCGCGCACTCTCCCCGAGTGTCGCACGCACCTCCTTGTGGGCGGACGGGCGGCAGGACTCCTCGCCTGCCGCCCGTCGTTTTTCAGAACCCGAACACGAGAACGACCGCGGCGATCACGCAGAGGATCGCGACGCCGAGGAACTTCAGCGTGGACAGGTATGCTGCAGAAACCCCGCAAGCCATGCCACCTCCGACGGCGCGGCTCTCGACGTCTGAGTTCGCGCCGACCTTTCTTTGGCTACGCTCGTCGCTTATGGATCTCGCACGACGAGGAGGTGATGTGCGTGTCGAACCGCTCGATCACGTCCCGCAAGTCGGAGCGCAGGTTGCGGACCTGCTCGCGCAGGCTTTGCACTTGAGCGACCGTCGTGCCGGCGGAGAACGCGATCCCGAGCAGCAGGATCGCGTCCTTCATTTCCCACGGGGACGCGCCAGGTGACGCGAGGGCGATCGGCGAGGCGAACACCGCGACAGCGCCGCAGATGAGCAGGGTCACCACTACGGCCCGTATCGCGATCCATCTCGCTCTTCGCATCTCACTCCTCTCGGCTACGCTGACCACTCGTTGCCCCCATTCTACCGGCCATCGCGGCGCCCTGTCGCATCTCGCGCGCCCGCAGGCCGAGCCACTTCTGCTCGGGCAGCACGGTGAACGCTTCGGCGAAGAGCTGCCGCACGTCGTCGGTCATCGGGATGTCGATTGCGCTGCCCCTGATCCTGCCGTAGGTCCGCCCCATCCATTGCCGGTATGCGGCGAATGCCGGGTGAAGCTCCTTCGTCGGAGCGATGCCTTCCGCAAAGTAGCGTTCCAGCCCGCGAGCGATTTTCTCCTGCGCCTCGGCGTTCCACTGCCCGGTCGGCGCGGCCCATGACGTAAGGCGTTCCTTCAGCCTCGCGCCCTGCGGCGAGTTGACGAAGATGTGCATGGTCTCATGCAGGAGGGTCGAGCGGTCGGCATCGGCGGAGAGGACGACGACTGCCTGCTCGGGCAGCGCCATCCCCTTGATGACATCGACCTGCTTCTGTGGGAGTCCGAGCGACCCTAAGATCTGCGCTGCGCTTTCCGAGAGCGCGCGGCCTTGCGCGTCAGTAACTCGACCAGTTCGTCGGAACGCCTGCTCCACTCCAGCGAGGAAAGACCGGATGAGCTGGGAAGCTTCGCCCCGTCCTCCACTACCGCGGACGTAAGCGGGTCCGCCTTTACGGATCTGTTCGTCGTAGCTGTCCGTCCCCGTTGTCGGGCCGATGAAGTCATCCCCGTACCCCCTCTCCAGATAGTTGCTCTGGACGATCCCGGTCTCACTCTTCCACCCATGCAGGTTTGCTACCTGATCGATGGCGTTCTTGAACTGCGCATCCGGCACTCCGAGGTATTCGAAATTCCCGAACACCAACCCGCCCTCGCCCAGATCTGTGAATTCTGCTCCTTTAACTGCGGCTTTGACATCCTTGTATGCCTGGTTGATCTGGCGTACACTCAGTGGTTGCCCATTTCCGTCTTTCAGTTTCACGATCAGCGTCGGGCTGTTCGCCGTCAGTTGGTTGGGCCGGAAGCTCCTCATCCACGGGACCGCATCCTGCAGAAATGCCTTGCCCAGGATTGCCGAGAAAAAGTCCGCCACCTCGGGGTCGCCACTCTGGAGGCGGATGATGAGGTTCGGACTGACTACGTTTTCGAACGACCCGATCCCCTCCTCGACCGAGTTCGCGACGCCGGCGCCGGAGATCATCGTCATGTGACGACCGTAGGCTCCCGGCTCAGTCAAGATCGGCATCACTGCGTCGCGGAGGAGGCGCTTGCGCCTCGGGGAGATGTTCTGCAGGCCGGCGCCCAGTGAGCCGGGGCCGGGTTCGAGTGCGATCGTCGCCGCGTTCCGGTAGGCAACGTCGCTGCTCGGGATGTGACCTCCGGGGTAGGGACCGATGAACGCTGTCGTCGTCCCGTGCTGCGAGAGGTCACCGTAGAGATCCTTCTGGAGTGTCTGCCACTTGGGGTTGGGCGCGCCGCCGATGACCCTCTTCGCCGCCTCGATCAGGGGTTGGTTGCGCTTAAGGATTTCTGCGATCGGCTTATCCACGCTGCCGACCGAGTCCTTCAGCCCCATCCACGCGATCGCCTGCACTGCCATCGGCGCCGGGATGCCGAGGTCTTTCGCGACCGCGTTGGTCATTGCCATCGCCCATCGAAATTCCGCAGCAGTCAGTGCGTCCTTCCCGTATCCCCAGTAGCGCGCCATCCATGCGTCCTGCGTGCTGCCGGTCGAGTACAGGCCGAGCAGGGACGAGATCGTGTTCTGCTCGAAATGACCGGTCTTCTGCGACTGCGAGTAGAAGATCTGCGGGTCTTTGAGCGCGCGGAACATCTCGACCGCTGCCTTGTCGCTGAAGAGCGTTCCGCCGAGATCCCCGTCGTCCTTGGTGACCGCGAACTTGCGAGACCGATAGGTCGCTGCCAGTTGCTCGGGCGACGCCTCGGGATGGAGGCGAATCAGGATCTGCGCGTAGAGGCTCTTCTGGATGTTCATCACCGGTGAGGTCTTCGGTGACGTGCGCGACCAGGCGAACATCGACTCCAGCGCATTCTCGCGCCCGACGATGCCGTCGATCATGCGGGCGAATGCCGGATACCACCCGGCGGAGTCGGACAGGAACGTCTTGATCTCGTCGCGGACCTGCCCGAAACGCCGAGGATCGGAGCGCAGCATCCAGAGGGTCTCCGCTGCGTCCTTATGGAAGCTATCGTCGTCGCCCTTTCGGAGCTTCTTGCCGCGGGCGGTGCGGATCTCGCGGTCGAGGATCGCAAGCTGCGCCGCAGGGTCAGTCGCTCCCTCGGCGGCAAACATCCGCTCCCACTGGGTGCGCGTCCGCCCCGAGGTCTTCGCGATACTGGGGTTGTGGGAACTCGGCGGAGGAGGCGCGCCTCGCGTCGAGTACAGACCCTGCAGGCTATTCCGCTTCACTGCGGACGCGACATCTTCCTCGATCTCCCCGACCGGTGTGCCGGGAAGGTACACGTCGTCGGCGGCGGAGATCGGACTCGACGGGTTCGCGTAGCGGGCGCGGTCCTTGAGGTACGTCGTGCCGATGACAGCGGCCTGCTTAGTGTTAGGGTTCACCGCAATCGCGATCTCCCCCTTCTTCACTCTGGATGCCGCCTTGACGATGATCGCCTTGTCGCGAAGGAGGTCGTAGTCGTCCTGCACGACGACCTGCCATCCGTCCTTCTTCATGTCCTCCAGACGCTGCGCTGCGGTGCGCTCCATCTGCGGGTCGGCGAGATCGGGATACAAATCCTCGAACGTGCGCGGCGGGGGCGGCTCATTCCCCGAACCCTCAAGCTCCTCGGGTCCGGCCTGTTTCGCGTATTTTTTCTGCCACTTCGGAATGTCGGCCTGCTCGACGCGACGAACAAAGTCCGCCGTCTCCTGCTCGCTCGCGAGGTCGTAGCTGATCTCTGTCGGCGGCGGCGCTTTCTTGCCACGCTGGAAGAGGCGCATCTGTGGGTCTTCTGCGGCGGCGGCGCGAGTAGCGAACTCGCGGTCGGTTCGCACCCACACCCGCATCCGGTCGCGACCGAGCGCCCTGTATGCCGCGACTCGATGGTTTCCATCATCAACGATGAGGGCGCCGCTTTCGTCAATCTCAACGCTGGGCGCCTCCGGTGTGCGCCCTGCCGTAATGTCTTTTTTATATTTGTCTATCGTGGCGGCATACAGCTTATTCCCCTCCGGGTTGCGCAACACGGACACGTCTACATCGCGAAGCTCCCATGTTTTTTGGGCAGCGTTGCGCTTGACTGTTCCCAGAGGCAGATCGTCGGGATTGCGCCCAAACACCTCCCTATAGGTCATGTCCTGCGCCAGGGCAGTCCCCCTTGGGGTCTCGGTGATGCGCTCGACCCGTTTTCCTTCCGGCACGACGAAGTCGTCCAGAGTCGATTCGGGATTGCGAGTGCGGAACGACTGATGTCCTGCGACGAGGATGTCTGCGATTCGGCCCGCCTCCTCGTCGTCCACGCCCGCCGCCTTCGCGAACTTCGTCGCCCGGTTCCGCACCTCGACATCGTCGGCGGCGAGGAACGCCCGGTCGCCCTTGATCGTCAGCTTCCCGAGGACCGCGCGGAACAGGCCAGCGACGACGGCGTCCGTCATCATGGTCTCGCCGGATACGTCAACCTCGCCCGTGTCGATCGCTCGCAGGATCGCGTTCGCCGCCACGTCCGCAGGAAGCTCGATCCCGTGCCGCGCCGCGAACGCAGTCAGCGGGCCTCCCGCGTTGCGCGCCCAGTTGACGAACTTCGCGCCGCGAGTGGTCAGCGCAAGCTCGGGCTGCGCCGCGTAGATCGGGGACTCCGCCGCCATCCGGCCCGCGCCGGCGGCGATCGGATGCTCCTCGACCACGGGGAACGCCTCCGTAACTGTCTGCCGGTTGCGAGCGATCGCGTCCCGGTAGACCTCTCGAGGCGGGCGAGCGTCAACCGGTTCGCCGGTCACACCAGCCATGCCCTGATCGATCGCCTGCTTCCCTGCCGCCATGCCCCCTGCCGCGAGATGGGCGGGCGCGGAGTCGGTCAGTCCAGCGACGGCAGCCGCACCCACGGCCTCGCCAGCGGGCGCGGATCGGAACACGGGCAGCAGACCCTTCGCGGCGATTGCGAGCGGGCTGCTCAGCCCCAGCGCATCCTTGACCGCTTCCGCGTCGAGGTCTCGGTTTCGGGCGACCGACTCGGCATACCTCGGATCGGCCGGAGGAGGGGCTTCCGATTCCTGGCTCTGGAGGAACTCCCGTAGCGTCTTGATCACTGGATCACCTTGATCGCGCCGCCCTTCTGCATCTGCCCCTGCTTGACCATTGCCGCCACCCACTGCTTCATCGGGCTTTCATTTTCAGTCAGGTTCGCAGCATTCGCGAATGCCATACCGATGGCACGAGGGACCGGGATCTGCTGACCGTTGGGTTGCACGTACACGTACCGCTTCCCGCCGAGGACTTGCCGGCGAAGCTCGGGACTTCCGAGTGGCGCGAGTTCGTCGGAGAGCTGCGTGACCAACTGCCTGTGGCCGAACTCCTCCGCCGCGAGCGATCCGCCGAGGATGCCCAGAGCCACGTCGCTCGCGAGCAGGTAGTCCCCCTTCGCCATTGCCTGCCCGAACTGTCGCTTCACGATCGGAACAGCGGTCTTCCAGTAACGCGTGCGCGTGACCTCGGCGAGCAGCTTGGTGAGCGAGAGCGCCTTCATTGCGGTGCTGATTGGGCCGGCGCCAGGGATGAGCATCTGCGCCGCGTCCGCGACCAGGCCACCGCCGAACATCGTTCCGCCGAACTGCCCATGCACGAAGCCGGTGACGACATTTCTCAGCGTGTTCGCTTTCGGCAGCGCCTCGGCGATCTTGCGCGCCGCGTCCATCGTTGCTGCGTCGTTCATCAGGGCGACGCGCTCGCCGCTCGCCGACCCGCGCGCGATCTGCCCCTTCGCCGTACGAGGCGCAAGCGATGCGGCTTTCGATCTCGCTGCGGTCGCCGCCTCGCCGAACGTCGAGGCGTCAGCGGCAGCGTCACCGGAGAATTTCACGCCCGCGTCCATCATCTGCGGCGTGTACTTCTTCACGGTCGCCTTCAGCTTCGCTGCGGACGGGGCGCCGGTAGCGAACCCGGCCTGCTGCGGCACGGACGCCGCGGCGTCGATCTCGCGACTGAGCGCGTTGGCGTACTGTGACTCGGCCCTCCCGGCCATCGCCGTGTTGCTCGCGGCGGAACCCTTCGCGCCAGCGGGCATGGCTGCGAACCCAAGCTCGACCGATGCTCCCGCTGCCGCGCCCCGCTCACCGGGAGTCGGTTCGCGCTCGGGCGCAACCATCGAAGGCTGGATCAGATCTCCGACGACGTTCGCTCCCGGCGGCGCGAGTGCCGTCATTACGCCTTGACGCACAGGCTCATTCGGGAAGTCCTGCTGCGCCTTCGCCCTCCGCCCGATCGTGTCGAGGCCCATGCTCAACGGGTCGAACGGCATCGGGAGGGCCGATGATCCGATGTTGGGCGTGACGATCCCCTTCGCGAGGCTACCCAGCTTACCGAGAGCGTCGAGCGCGAGGTCATCGAACCCGTACTCGGTGTCGAATGCAAGGAACTCATCGAGCGTGCTCGGAGTGCTCTGGACCGTCCCTCTGCCCGCCTTCACGTCCTCGGGCGACAGGCCGCGATTGGAGAGTCGAGATCGTGCGGAGATCGCAGGATTCTGCGCGACGAACTGCTCCGCCGGGACCGCGGTCGTGGATGCACCGCCGCCGAAACGCTCGAGAAATTCGCGGGCCGTCATCCTAGCCATAAGGGCATCTCTCCTTAGTCGAGCGTGTCAACCATTCCATTCGGGAGAACTTGCGCCCGCTTCCCATTGGGTAGCGTGATGATGCCCGTGCTCGCGTCGTAACCTGGCATGGACGTGAGCGACTCCATCATGTCGCTGCCCTCGTTGACGCCGCCCGCTCCGGTCCCGAAAGCGGCCCGTGACGCGACGCGCGACGCGATGTTCTTCTGCATCTTCGCCACGAGCGGGCGCAGCGTGTTCAACTCGGCCAGGTACTTGGCGTCGCTCATGCCGGTCCTGAGGCGAGTGATCGCCGACATGATGATCTTCACCTCCATCTCCGACATCGCGCCGAGTCCGCGCATCATGTCGAACGACGTCGCCGTCAGCGAGTTGACGATATTCTCGTGCGAAGAGAGGGCATCGTAAGCGTCGGTTCCCTCTGCAGGTTTACCCTTCTCGCTAGCGAGCCAGTAGCTTGGATTGAAGAATCTCTGCCCGGTCAGCGACGTGCGCCCGCCGGTCTTGTCGCCGATCAGGTCATCGAGAGACGTAAGGGCATTACTCACGAGATCCATCGCGACCTCGTCCCTTCGTCCAGCCTGCGCCGCAGTGGCTCCGCCTCCGCCCGCGCCGCCCGCTGCCGATGCCGCAATCTCAGCTCGTCGGTTCGCGCCCGTCTCCTGGATGCGCGCTCGCTCGGTCGCGCCGCGCTCGGACTCCAGCCGATCCGCGCTCGGGATAGTGTTGGCGGCGACACCGATCGCCTGTTTGCGGCCAGCGTCGCCGAGCGCGCCACGCTCCACGTCGGTCGATGCTGCCTGCGTCGGCGCAACCCCTTGTATTGACTGCATCGTCGCCTGCAGGCCCGCCAGCGGGCGCTTCGTCGGGTCGGGGTCGTTGTATGCGTTGATGTCGCGCCGGTTCGCCTGGTCGGCGGGCGCGTCGGTCGCTGCCGTCCTTAGAATCTCCCCGCGCGATTCCGCGATTGCGCGCAGGACCGGGATGAACGTCCCCTCTCCGAACAAAGAGATGCCCTTCTCCAGTGACGCATTCACGCGATCGGCGGCGGCGGCGATTTCCTCCGGCGAAGTCCCTTTCTGCTGTAGCTGCGTCAGCGTCTTGTGCGCGGGAACGTAGACGTTCTCGATCCATGCCGTCGCCGCCGCCACTCGCTGGTTCTCTGCCGTTGCGGTGTTTGCCGTAATTGCGGACTTGTTCGTCTCGATACCCGAGTCGTTGATGCGCCGCTTCTCCGCCAGATCCGCGTCCGCCTGCGCCTGCTGCTGCGCCCGCGTCAGATCGTTCTGCTCGGACTGGAATTTCGCCTGACGATCCTCGGACATCATGCCCATGATCGCCTGCTGTAGTGAGTTGTCGCGCGGCAGTACCGTATTGCCCATTGGTCCGTCCTTACGGCTGCGTCACCGTGTCTCCGGGGAGCTGCCCACCGTTGAAGAGATTCAGCGGATCGCTGGCGAGAATCCACTTTGCCCACTCCGGCCCGAGGGCCGCGATGCCGAGCAAATAGTCCATCAGGTTGTTTTCTCGCGTGATGTCGAGACCGATGAGCGCCGCCGCGTAGTCGCGGTCGGCGTTGTACATGGACGCCCCCGCCTGCGCAGCGGCGGCTGCCTGCGACGCAGCCGCCTGCGCGAGCGATGCCCGGTAGGAGTTGTCGCTCATGTACCGCTGGGCGTCGTAGCCTTCGCGCTGCAGGAGCCACTCGTTCTGCTTGACCCACTTCTGAAGCTCGGCGTCATTCTTCGCGAGGTTCTCCTGGAACGCGCGAGCCAGCGCAGCTTCGCGGACCTGCACCGCGAGCTGGCCGATCATCGACTCCTGCTCGGCCGTGAGGTCAGCGAGGGCGCGACCCTCCACGACGCCGTAGCCGCCCGCTCCAACCTGGCCGCGGGCTGCAGCGGAAGCGAGCGCGCGACGCTGGAGGTCGTCGCGTGCGATCTCCATCCCCGGCGCGAGGTACTTGCGGATCTCGTCGGCGAACGTGTCGAGCTGCGCCTTCTCGGGATCGAACGGGACGAACACGGGCGCGCCATTCTCGTCCTTCGTCCACGCGCCGCCGGTCGTCGTGCCGGACTGCTGGCCGTTCCCG
The DNA here is from genome assembly GCA_041671505.1 of Thermoanaerobaculia bacterium. GTDB lineage: Bacteria > Acidobacteriota > Thermoanaerobaculia > Gp7-AA8 > Gp7-AA8 > JACPDH01. The sequence continues at coordinate 23,804 of JBAZBK010000034.1, forward strand.
CCTCCGCCGCCGCCGCCATTCGGGTTCGTGCCGCCACCGTCCTGCGCGGAGGGTCGGTACGGAGGATTGCCGGGTGCGTATCCACCGTTGTATGGGATCGTCTGCGTTCCGGCCTGCCGCAGCAGCTGATCTCCGCCGTTCTGCGCCCACCACTGGTCGATGCCGATTCCAGAGGTACTGCCCGCCGCCTGACGGTCCCGGTACGCCTGCACGCCAGCGGCGTTGATGTTCTCGAGCCCCGGCCACTTCCGCAGCCACGCAACGTAAGCGTCCATATTCGTCGCGGCATCGGGTGGCTTGCTCTGCATCTGAGCCTTCCACTGGGCGAACGTGACGCCGGGAGTCATCGTTCCGGTCGTGTCGTCCAGATGTGAATCCTGGCGACCCTTCCATCCGTACAGCCCGCCCTTCAGCCACTCCTGGTACTGGGCGTAGAGCGCAGCATCGGTCGGATCGGTCGGCGGATTCGGAGTCCACGGCGTTCTGGGCGGGCCTCCCGTGACGGTGCCACCGGGGGATACGGGCAGATCAGGATCGGCGCCGGGATCGTAACCGGGGGGGCGCGTGGGCGGGGGATTAACCGGATCGGTCGGATCAGTCGGGTCCACGCCACCGGGGAGCGGAGGGGTGTTCGTTGTCGGAAGCGTCGGGCCGGTCGAGTTGGCCGATCCCGCGAAGCTCGGCAGCGACAGCGTCTGCGCGAGCGACTGTGTCGGCTTCGTTACCGACCGGATCGGCGAGATGATGTCGTCCTCGGGCGCGACGGGTAGCCGCTTTCCGAGCGATGCCATGTAGCCGACCGCATCCTGAAACGGAGTCGTCTGCGCGCTGCTGCGCGCGAGCTGCCTCACGCGAATAGGTGCGTTGAGTGCCACGGTTTACCCCCTGCGACCGACGATGCGGCGGCGGATCGGAGCGAGCGTTGGCGGCGTCGCGGGCGGATTGTCCGGCGGCGCGGGCTGCTTGCGCCGCCCCGTCGGCGGCGCGCTCGCGGGCGGAGCGGACGGGACGTCCGACGGCGGAGCGACCGCACGGCGCTTCCCGTCACCAACAACGGGGGCGCTCGCCTTGCCGGTTTCGGCGTTGCCGCCGATCCCCGGTTTCTTGATTTTCCGCGCCGGAAGTGACGCCGCCTGAGCGACCGCGTTGCTGAACGAATTTCCTGTTTTCATTTCATCCTCCGTTACGGACGCGCGCCCGTTGTCGGTTGTCCGCCGGTCGGCGGAGGTTGCTGGGTAGCGGCTCGCTTCTTCCCGCCGGTCAGAATCCACTTCAGACCGGCGCCGACCATCAGACCGGGAAGGCCGAGCGTTGCCGCAAGCGCAGCGGTGATGCCCTCCGGCCCGTACTTGGCCCAGTTGGGATGCTGCGCGCGGAAGTCATCGAAGCTCGCGCGGATCGACTCCAGCGTCGTGCGATCCTTGCCGTCCCAGTCGTAGCTGCCGGAGTTGGGTTCACCCGTGCCGGTGTCGTCCCACCACTGCGAGTCAGGGTCGTCGGCAGGGTTGTACCCGGTTCGCCGGTTGCTCCACGGGATCACTTCCGGCCGAAACATCGCGCCAGACGGGTCATCGAACTTGTCGATGATCGGCACGTTGCGCGCATCCGTCGTTCCACCGCTGCCGGTCGGGCCCGCGCCGCGAGGCGACGGAGTCGGCGCCGCGGGCCTGTACCCGCTCGCGTCCGGCGGCTTCGCGGTCGTGAAGTCTTTGAGCTCGGGGATGTCGAACGTCGGGATCTTGATGTTGTTCGCGAACGTGTTGCCGCTCGCCTTCATCTCCGGCGACAGCCACTGGAAGTTCGACGGTCCAGACGGAACCTGCCGCAGGAAGTCGGAACCAGCCTTCGCGACCGTCTGCTGCTGCGGCGAGCCGCCGGCCTGGTAGACCCGCCAGAACTCGTCCAGTACCTTCTTCGCCTCTGGATGCAGATCGACCGGGTAGGAGTTGGGCGTGCTCCCGTTGCCGGAACCGTACTTGTTCAGTGCCCACATCATTGCGTAATCAAACCATCCGGCCATCGTTACCTCCACGCCCGAAACGCGGACGGACGTCTCGCAGCCTCGCGCGCCATGACGACAAGAGAACCGCCGCTCAGTCGCTTGATGCGCTCATTCGCCTGGACGTACTTCTCCGCCGCCAGGTCATTCTGGTTGGCGGACTCCAGCACCTCGCTTGCCGCCAGCAGCACAATGGCCGAATCCCACCTCTCATCGAGGCGGAACGTGCTGCCCGCCGCCGAGAGATCCGACTCGCCAGCGAGACCCCAGACACGGAAGTAGCACTCTTTGCCCGTCACGGTCGGAGGGTAGTACTTCAGGATGGTCCCCTTGCGCGCAGCGATGAACGGGTACTGCTCGGGAGGATCGTCTCGGTCGAGCTGGGAAACGACCTCCATGCTCTGGAGCGCGACCTTCTGCTCGCGCACGCTCACCCACGTCGCCGGGTCGGTGCTCGACTCGTTGCGCGCGACCCGGTCGAGCATGATCATGTTGCTCGGAAGATCGATGTAGTCGTCACCGTCCGCGGTCGGCCCGACCGTCCACGAGTTGTCCTGATGCTCGGGGAAGTGGTCGGGGTTCTCGCGGATCAGGCGGTTCGCAGCGTTAACGACTGCTTTATCGATGATGCCGAGATCGACCACCGGGTGGCCGGACGCGGGCCAATTCCCGCACGACATACGCACCGCTGCATTGAATTCGGCCCGCGTGAATTTCGCCACAGTCTTGTCTCCACGTCGCTGCTACACTCCCCTTGCGATATGCCTCGGGAATGCGCCACGTAAGAGGGTCACGTCTGCTTCGACCCGTGAGATGCGAAGGTTCGACTCGCCGCCGTTACCGACTCGCTGCACTTTGAGGAGGATACCCTCCCATCCGAGGTACAGCCAAACCGTCAGTGCGCGCCAGTCCCCGCCGGACACATCGAACGTGAACGGGATCTCTTCCGCGTAGGTGACTCCACCGTCACGCGACAGGAGAACCTTCCACGCTTGCGTGTCCTGCTCCGCCTCGATCTGGTGCCACAACCGGATCGCGTCGATCTGGATGTCGGCGAGAGGGTTCGCGACCTCGATCGACCCTGGCGTGTACTCTGTGATGACCGACAAGGTGCCGCTGTCGGAGATCGAGTCGCCCGCCGCGCCCGCGACGGTCGGGTCGAGCCTCGCGATCCCCGCCACGCCGGTCGCCGCAGTCGAGAAGACGAACTCCATGTTGCGCGTGTTGGGGTTGAAGTACATCCCCGCGCACTCGTAACCGTGAGGGTCGGTCGAGTCGCCGCCTCCGACATCAACCCTCGACCATCCCGCGCCAGGACCGTGCGGGATGTGGTGAACGAAAAAGACACCTTTCTGCGTGTACACCCATAGGTCGCTGTTCTCGCGATCGACTGCGAGCAGTGGGCGATTCGCTGGCGTGCTCTGGTTCTCGACCCAATTCGCGCCTCGGTCCATCACGATCGAGCGCATCCCTTTACCGAGTAGCTCGACCGGTCTCTTAACCTCTGGGTTCCATGCAGTGATCCCGTCCTCAGTGATGAAGAACAGGACACCCATATGCTCCGCGACAGCCATCGGGCCGATCGCTCCGAGACCGGCCCGCTCTTCGCCGACCGGCATCAGTGGCAGATCGGGATCTTCAGTGATAGTGAACAGGTTTGCCGTGCGTCGCCGGAAGACGACAAGCGTACCGGATTGCGTGATTGCCGCCGCTGTCGGTTTCGATGCCGAGCCAGTGAGGTCGAACGAGTTGGTGCTCGCGATCTTGCGAGGCTCAAGAACTTCGGAGAACGCGATCTCGGGGAGGTCTGCGACTGCCTCTTCTGCGTTCGTCGTTGATTCCAAGTTGCCGAACGGGTAAGCGTAGCTCCCGTATGTCCACTGCCACCCGTGGTTCCGCTTATCGGGATCTCCGTCTGCGCGCCCATCCTTGAACGCGATATTGATTTCCACATTTTCCGGCAGGGTCGGGGTCGTGTCATTAGAGAAGTCCAGGCGGATCTGAACGTCACCCCATAGCCCGCCGAGTCCCGGTACGTTCATCGGCACGTTGATGCGGTGCCACTCTCCGTCGCTCGCAACGTCGTACTGCTCGTCAATGAACGTCGTGCTGCCCATTTTTCGGAACGTTGCCGTTCCGTCAGTGACAAGCCCGCTCCCGTCCACTGTGTACGGAAAATCGGTCGCGTCCCGGTCGCCAGCGACCACGCACTCGTAGAGGAAGGATGTCGACGGGTCCGCCCAATAGCTACCATAAGTCCCGTCGCCGGGGCCGTTCCAGATCTTCTGCCCGACTTCGACGTGTCTTGGCGCGTAAGAGGTCACCATCCCGAGGATCGCCGCCCTGACCCTGACCGGCAGGTCGAACGTCACCGAGCGCGGCATCTGGATTTCAAAAGAAAACGTCGTAGGGAACTCAGTGTTACTCGGAGGCGTAATGTTGGAGATATTGCTTCCCGCCATTATGGCGCACGCCGATAGGCTTTGCGTGATCACGCGATGCGTGGTTGACCCGTCCGGCGACTGGAGAACATCCAAGACTCCGCCGGTTACATACCAGTCCATCGAATTTGTGAAGGAGTAGGCACTGCTCGGGTAGGCATGGGACCATCTCGCGCCCGCCGAGTTCCCGAGCCGGTTGCGGAAGCTCACGCGCGGCCCAATCAAAAACGCGCGGCTCTTCCATGACGCGAGCGCGACCGCGCTCACTCCGCTGTCGGGGATGTACGCGCCGGAGTAGGAGTTGCCGGAGTCTTCAAACGGATAGACGCTGTACGGCGGATACATCACGCCGTCGTTATCCCAAGGATCGCTCCCGGTGTACCCGAGGAACGGATTCATCTTCACTTCCGACCCGTTGAAGACGAACGCAGAAACCGGCCCGCCGCTGCCGTCGTCCATCACTCCGTACAGGCGCCCCGCGAAGTTGGTATAGCCACTGAGTCGCGTGCCGGTGATAGTCCCCGTCGCTGGCGCGCCCCAGGTGTTGCCGCTCACGCCTTTTACGCGCAGCTTGCCAGACGAGTCGATACAGAACGCGCGAGCGACGTTGTTCGTCTCGTCTTCCCAGATGCCCGCGCCGACAACAGAAGCGATACCGTCATAGGTGAACTCGGGCCGGAGTGCCCAGTGGTCGTCGCGGTAGAGGACGTTCCGTAGGAGGCGAGCGTACCCCTTGGGCGCACGACCGGGGTCTCCGGTTGCCCACATACCGAGGCTACAGTCGAGCGGGATGGTGATGTGTCTGTTTCGCCCCATAATGACCTCAAGCCTGAATTATCCAAACAGTGAGAGTGCCCGACGCGAGATCCACGACTCCGCCGGTACGATTCTCCAGAACAACATCGGCCACGTTCGTCCCGGCAGTGGCGGATAACATCATCAAGCCGGAGGTACTGCTGGTGATTGACGAGAGCGCCACCGCAAGAACTCCATCCCCGGCAGCCGCGCCGGTCACGGTCACGGTCGTTGTCGTGATCTCCGCGTCTACCAGCGAACCGGGGTTCCACGTCGTGCTCCCCTTAAGGACCGCCTGCGCGAGTCCCCCATTGGCGAGCGGCAGGACTCCGGTCACTGCATCCGCGTCCCCGAGATCGACCGCGCCGAATGCGACCGCGCCGCCGGACCTGCGCAGTACCTGGCCGTCGGCGCTTGACTCGATATCGGCGAGAGGGCCGACGGCGGCGCCCGTGACGCCGAGGACGGACGCTGCGGCATGGTCGGCTGTCGGGACCGCAGCGTCAGCAGTGGCCGCGATCGCTGTATCGATCTCAGTTCGCTGGCGAGCGATCTCCTGCTCGGTCGATCGCACCGTTGCGTCGAGCGCGGCCTTGCTTGTGCCGGATGGGCGCGAGATGCGCGGAGCGGTTGCCATTAGACGTAGCTCGGATACCACTTGGTCGTGGTCGCGTCGTAGGTCATGATGATTGCCTTCTTTACGACCGCAGTTCCTGATACAGCAACGTTGCCGCCAGTCGTCCAGGTGAACGCACCATCTGGGATCAGCGTGATCGAGTCGCCGTCGTTGAATCCCGCCGGGACCGTGATCGTCGCGACGGCGGACGTGCCGGTGACGTGATGAACCTTGGAATCGGGCGCAATCGTCCCGCCGCTGGAGAGGGCCGCGCCAACGCTCGGACGGAGGGCGACGCGCGTGAACGCGGCGCCCGCCGATGCCTGCCCGAGGATCGCAGGACCGACAGCGGAAAGATCCGTCCCCGTCCCCCCTTGCGCGACGCTCACTGCCGCATTGTCCGTAAGGATGGTCGCCGACGCATTCGGGAGCGTGAACGTCTTCTTGGAGCTTGCGGGACCACTGAACGCAGCGAACCCGTTCTCGGTTCCACCGTATGCGGCGTCGAGGATCAGGTCCGCAGTCACCGCGCCCGTGCCGTTTCCGATCAGCACGCCGGTCAGCGTCGCGGCTCCGGTTCCTCCGCGAGCGACCGAGCGCACCGCATCGGTGTAGCTCGGATACCACTTCGTCGTCGTGGCGTTCCAGGTCATCGCGACGCCGACGTTCAGAATCGCGTTGCCAGCGACTGCGACGTTCCCCGCTGCCGTCCACGACCAGAGGTCGGATGGGATCAGGATGATCGTCTCTCCGTCGTGAATGCCCGCCGGAGGAGTGATCGTCACGATCGCTGTCGTGCCGGTGACGTGGTGCGCCTTCGCGGTCGGCGCGATCGTCGTCGCTGCAGTGAGCGCACCGCCGATCGACGGCAGAAGGCCGACGATCTCGAAGTCGCCGCCCGCGGATGCCTGCCCGAGGATGCCGGGGCCGGACGCGGACAGGTCGTCGCCCGATCCCCCGGCGGCGACCGCGAGCGGGTTCGACGCCGACGCCGAGGTGACGATCGCGTCATCGTGGACTGTGGTCATGGGATAGCCTCCTTCCGCAGCACGACGACGATGTCGTTTGCGGCGTTACGGAAGTGCTTGAGTGCGTACTGCTGCGCCTCGGGCGCCACGTTCGCGAACTGCGGGTGCCAGACGTACCCGGTGAAGACGCGCTCGAAATGCACCCGTGGATGGTCGTGCGCGATCCTGTTCGCGCGCAGCCACCGCTGGTCGATGTAGAGGAACCGATCCTCGGTGAGCATCTGCCTGTGCTCGGGATCTTGCGTCGCCCGATCCGAGCCGGCGTGCGGCCCGATGATGCGGTAGATGCCACCAGGCTTGAGGCACCGGTACGCTTCGACGAAGTGATGGTTCCAATCGGGGACGTGCTCCAAGAAGTGGTTCGACGCGAACATATCCACGCTCGCGTCGTCGAACGGCCATGCGCCGCTGAACAGGTCCGCGACGATCACGCGGTCGGTATCAGGCGGCACCTTCGCATCGACGCCGATCCATCCTTCGCGCAAGCCGACGATGCCGCATCCGAGATCGACGAGGAGTGGCGAGGCGACCGTCTTGCGGATGTCGTCGAGGAGTCCTTCTTCAAATTCGCCAAGGGTCGGCATTACCAGATCCTCCCGGTCGCGGCGTCCATGTGGGCGCAGCGGACCCACGTCGCAACAGCGAAGCGGGAACCGATCTCCTCTTTCGCCTTCCGGCAAAAGTAGATGTCCTGCGTTCCTTCCGTCTTGAACCACGGGCGCGACACCTGGGCGACTGCGGCCTTGCGAAAGATCGCGCACCCCATCGGGATGCCATTGCACTCCAGAAGCTGCTCGGCCTCGATCGCGCCGGCGACACTGAGTGGGCGGAAGTCTCCCGGCGTCGCCGGGTCACCGAATGCCATCGGGATCGGAGGGTCCGTCTTCATGTAGTACAGGGCGGCGACTCCGTCGAGACCCCGATGCCCCGACGCGCACGTCCACTCGTCCTTCTCGCTGCCGTCCTCTGCGCGACCGACCTCTTCGCCGCAATCGACGCATGTATGGATTGCCGCCAACAGGTCCACGATCGCCTTCGGGCCGGGGATGTTGTCCTCTTCCAAGGTGACGATCCATTTCGCTCCCAGGAACTGATCGACGTACTGCTCTCCGTACCGCAGGATGCTTTCGTCGCGAATGATCACGCTGCCGAACAGCGTCTCGTAGGCAGCGCCGACCTCGCGACCCTTCTCGGGCAGGAACCCTCGGCACCCCTGGTTCTGCGGCATCCCGAGGCCGACCCACGCGCACGCAACCTCGATCGGCACCATGCCGCGCGTGGGGATCAGGACGACGGTGGAGAGATCGCGCATGAGCGCAGACCTCTCGTACTTCCGCCGCGATGCCGTCGCCGCCTCAAACACCGCTTGGTTAAGGTCTTCTACCGTCACCGCTTTAGTATTCACTGTGGCCCTCCTTCAGCGGTGCATGATAGCAGTTCAACTGATGATGATCTTCGGGACGAAGGCCGATGCTTCTGTATAGGTGATCACCAACTTCGGGTCGTTGGTGGTGCCGCTATTCTCGGCGGCAATGACCGCGCCGTAGCTGTTCGCAGAGGGAGCGGTGTCGTTGAGATCGTTGGTGGCCCGGACGGCCAGCTTAGTGACGCCGGTCTTGTTGATGGCAGCTTTTCCGGCTGCATTGAGCGTGAAGTCTTTGTACCCGGACGACGCCGCATACGTCGCGAGCGTTGGCGGCGAATCGCAGAATGCGGCGGAGCCAACCTGATCGAAGTCGCCATCCACGATGGCGTTATTCGATGCCGCAGTAGACGCGACAACTTGCGGGTTCGACCGGTACGTGGTTTCGTTCTGCGCGTTCGTGCCGCCACGGGACAGCGAGAGCACCGCGTCCGAGATCGTTGCCCCGTCAGGCAGCGACGACGTGTCGAAGTGCAAGAAGCAACGCCACAGGGTCCACGTACCCGGTGATGCACCAGACACGCCGAAATAGAACTCGCTGGCGTTTGTGAACGCCGATCCGGATGACGCAGCGCGGGCCGTGGCCCAATCCGCTGCGTTCACGACCCGAACCGCGTCGTCCGTTGACGTTCCCGCTTGTCCCGAGTCCGGGTATACGGTCAGCGTGGTCATATCGTCTGCTCCACGATAGGTGGTCTACTAGTATCTTTCTTCAACTCGCTCTTCAGGAACTCCCTGATGTACGGTTCAGCATTACCCAGCGGAGCATAGAGCAGACCGAAATCACTCTCTCCGTACACGACGGCATCGTTGCGTGACTCCAGCGGGAGCAGTTCACTATCGTCCTTCTTCTTCTTGGACTTCAGATGACCTAGCTCGTTCATCTTCAACCGGCGCTCGTAGTTGAACTGGGACACTGTTTCCGTAGATCCATCGGGCAGTGTCCGCGTCATGTCCACCATGTCGCCTTCGTAGAACCGGACGGTGAACGCGACGACCTTGCCCCAGCCGGGACCATGCCCACCGTCGTTCGTTTCGTCCTGCAGGATTTCCCAGATCTTGAAGCAGGTCTTCTTCACGAGTTACTCCCTTACGGCAACTGGAACGAGAGGATGACGCCCAGCCCCTTCGCGCCGGTCCCGGCACCGTCTACGTCCACGGCAATGCGGTCGCCGGTCACTACGTCGTCCGCCGCGCCCGAGATCACCGGAGCGGTCGCCGCCGAGTAGGACGTGAACTCGTCCTGATCGATCGTGATCGCAGTCGAGAGCATGTCCGCCGTGTCGGTCACGTTGCGGATCTGCACAGTGAGCGCGCCGGATGTCGATGCCGTCGTGACGTAAGCATGGGCGCCGACGAGGTTCATGCCGGTGAGTTCCGCCGGGACGCAGAAGATTGCCTTCCCGTCGCCAGTCGTCACCGCTGTTGCGTCGTCCAACACCTTGACCTGTACGACGCGCTTCCCGAGTGCACTCCCGGCGAGAGCGTCGGGCGTGATCGCTCGCGTTGCGTCAGTCCCGGTGTCGATCTCGCTGGCGATCGCAAGCTCGACCTTCCCTTTCGCGGTCGTGCTCGCGTCAGAGACGATCGCGTCGCCGTCGCCCGCGCCTGCCGCCGACGCGACGCCGGATGTGGATTTCAGGATGCCCGTGAGAGCGGATCGCTTGAGCGTTTTCCCGCCCGTGCCTGAAAAGAGAGCGACCTCGGAATCGACCGAGGATGCGGGACCGGCAACGTCGCCCGCGCCCGCAGCGGATGCGCCAGGAATGATCTGCATTATCCCCTCCGACCGTACAGGACGGTGATCTCGCTCGCGCCGGTCGCCGTGTCGATGAAGATGACGTTCTCGAGGAACAGCCGAGCCTCGGCGTCGGTGACCAGGATCGTGCCGGCGGGAAGCAGCAGCCCCTCGTCCGCGGTCGGGTCCGTGGCGCCGCAGCGCATCCGCACCGGATTGGTCGCGATCGAGATGATCGCTCGGCGCGCCTCGGTGGGCAGGGCGACGCCCGCCGCCGGCGTGTCGGTCAGTTGCTTCGCGGTCGTCGGCGTATACCGCGCGTAGTCTTTGCCGTCGAGGTTGCGGATCGCGCTCGCAGCGTCGCCCAGCTCGATGTTCTTGAATGCTCCCCATTCGGGGCCGATGGTCAGAATCATGGAGGTGCCTCCTATCGAATCGCGAACAGGTCGAGGAAGTGGTAACCGTTGAACGTGAGCGAGCCGCGACCCGGCGTCGTGCTCGGCGCGGCAGTGATCGTGAGCGTCACGAGGGTCGAAGTACGCACTAGCGGCGACGCATCGGAGATGCCATCGGTGTACGTGATCGTGTCCGAGGACGCGAAGTTGACACCGTTGAGCAGAACGACGTAATTCGACCCACGAGACATCACGAGCGGCGCACCAGGCTTGAGGCGCGTCCCGGCAGCGTTGGTGATCGACGTGATAGACGATGGGCGAGTCGGCGCGAGGCGGAACTGCGAGACCGGGAACGTCATCGGCTTCGCGGCCTGCTCTGCGGCGATCTTCGCCATGAGCGCGCGGTAACTGGCCGTCGTTACGTCCACGCAGTTCGGGCAACGTTCGATCCCGTCCTCGACGGTGAATCGGTCGTCCGGCCACACGCGGTTGCAGACGCCACAGCGTCGAATCGACGGGGAGGCGAGGATCTCCTCCTCGGAAGGCGTGTACCTCCGAATCGGTGCGCGCCTGCGCTCGATGACTTTCGCCATTGCATCCCGCCTTATGGGTTGATGGGGCAGGTCGCCCTGCCCCATCTTCCGGTTGCCGTGTTAGGACGACGGGTAGCAGATGACTTTGCGCCAGTCGTCGTGGAACGGGACGCCGCGCATCGTCATGCCATACTTAAGTGCATTGGCAGAGAAGTCCGAATCTTTGGAGAACTCGGGATGGTCGCGCCACTTCCACTGCAGCTTGTGGCCCTCGCCGAGAATGAACCAGCCGGTGTAGGTCGGTCCCAGCTCGTTCCAGATCACGCGCTCGATGTCGCCGCGGATCTTGTAGAGCGGGTTCTTCTGGTTCTCGGCGGAGTAGACAGCCTTCTCGGTGTCGAAGATCTCGTCGCACTTCCACCGGTTCGCTTCAGTGGTGACGACCTTCCACTTCTTGGGCGCCCGCATCAGGTTGCCCCTGTCATCCCGCTGCGTGTTCATGGCGGAGATGCCGGCCATGACGACGGACGGAGTGAACGCGGCGCCGGTCGAGAGGTTCGACTGCGAGGTCTGCGGGTTGTCGAGTCCCAGGTGAGCGGCCGACGCGAGCGCGAGACCGTCGAGGCCGAGGTACTTGGTATCGGTCGAGGTGCAGTTCAGAAGCTTGTCGGCGCACTCAGTGTCCACGCGCCAGAAAGCGGTGTGTTTCATCTCTGACGTGAAGTTCGAGAAGTCGAGCAGCTTCGCGACGGTGTCGCCGTCGTGAGGTCCGGCGTCCGCCACGTCCTTGATGGTCTCCTTCGCGACCGCGAACTGGGCGCCCCAGAGCAGCGGATCGACCGTCTGCTTGGAGCCTTCCTTGAAGTTCACCGGGGCGAGATCCTGCAGGACGACGCGCGGAGAGGGCCGGTCGAGACCCGCGCGCCGATAGACGACGTGCTGGCCGCGAGGCATGTCCGAGACCTTGAACACGCTGTTGTACATGTAGTCGGGCTCGGGGTCGGTGACATCGATGATCTCATCGATTGTGTCTTCGATGAGGGTCTGGGCTTGTGCCATCGTGTAGTACATTGCGTCCCTCCGTCCTTATGCCGCGCCCTGAATGGTGGCGTCGAACGGCACGAACGTCACGAGCGGGTACGAGTCCCCGATCGTGAACGGAGCGACCGCATCCTGCATGTGCGCGGCGGAGCTTCCACTCACATCCGTGCCGACACAGAGGACGACGCTGCCGTTGCTGTCCTGAGAAATGGCGCACGTCGCGCCACGGTACGATGCCGCCCAGGTGCCGTTGAGCGTCGCGACGAACGCTTCGCCGCGAACGAGGCGGTAGACCTCCGCCAGCGCATCACCGTCTGCGGCGAGATTCTGCCCCTCGCTGACGGCAACACCGTAGATCGACGTATGGCAGGCGGCGGACGCCTGCGTGATGTAGCCGGACGCGAGGACGAGCAGAGTCCCGGTCGGGAAGGTCTGGGACGAACCCTCGGCCTTTCCTTCGACCATCGCTCCGACTTTCCGCGCATACGGGATGACGGGAGCCATTGTCCTTCCAACGAGTGCCATTGAAAAGTCTCCTTACTGATTGGTGAAGATGCCGCCAGCGGCGGAAGCTGCCGCAGCAACGCTGTTGTTCCAGATGATCCCGCGATTGTTGCTGTCCCAATCGACCGCGCCACCATCAGAAGCCGCGTAGGAGTCAGTGAGGATGATCGCTCCCTGCGAGATCGCAGGAATCGAGAACACGCTCGTCTGAGCCACGGCCTTGTTTGTGGACTTGGCGAAGAAGCGGCAGCGGGTGAATTCGAGAGTGCGGTCGATGCCCTGCGCGTCGGCAATCGTGACGCCAGCGAATCCGGCGGCACTGATGTACGAGGAGATGAGGCAGTCGCGGAACTCGTTTCGGCTCGCCGCTCCGTCCATCAGGATCTCGGTCGCGTCGGCGTCGCGGGTGATCGTGTCGAGGCCGATGACGCAGTCGTCGAATACGTTCTCGCTTCCGCCATTGATCTTGACGGACGCGGAACCCGCGGCGGACATCGTCGCGTTGCCGATGCCCGCGAGGTGCGAGCGGCTGAAGATGTTGCGCGAACCGGTGACCTCAAGGGCAACGAGAGAGGTCGCGTCGGCGACGCCGTGGAAGATCGAGAGGTTGTTGAACCAGCATCCGCTCGCGCTCACCTTGACCAGGGACGTGACTCCCGTAGCGGTCGAAAGCTGCGCGATACGAGCACGGTGCGACCATCGGAACGGCGCGCCGCCGCCGACCAGATGCACCATGTTCTTGTTCCAGTCAAGCTGCGCCGACTGGTAGTCGGTCGTGCTGGCGGCGGTCGATCCATGCTCAGGGATCAGGACGACAACGTCGTTCTGGTTCGCCGTCGCAAGAGCGAGCGCGCGGGTGAGGGTCTTGACGGCATCCGTCATGGAGCTTCCGTCACGTCCGTCGTTGCCAGTGGAAGGCTTAACGAAGATGACGTTGCCCTGCGTGATGAGTCCGCCATTACCGAAAATCGGAATGCCGTAGGACGACACTCCATGCTGAAAATTGCTCGGCATTGTTGCCTCCTGCTATCGGGTGGCGCGCTGCGTGAGAGTGCGCCCTCCTTCGTCCTTCGCTATGACGAGGCCGCGCTGTGCTGCTGGCTGTGCGAGGAGGCGATTCTGGGCGACTACCTGCGGATCTTCCCGAGGTGCCCGCTCCGCCTCTTCCTGCCAGTACAGCTCTGCCGGTCTCGCCGCCATATACAGTCCGAGGAACTCGCAGTAACCACTCGCGCCCCACCTCCACAGCTTCGGGTTCTTTGTCCATCCGTCTTTGCGGACGTACTCGAACCCTCGGGCGGATTTTGCGTAGTAGTCGGCATCGTCCTTTGGGTTGATCCAGGTGAAGTGATGCTGCTGACTCGGGTGACTCGTCAGGTACGCATCCGCCTTACCGTTCACATGACCCACAGACAACAGCATAAAAACCGTATGGTCAAATGCGTCTCGATTCCAATCGGGCGGGAGGTTGAGCGCGACATCTCCGTAATTCGGTTTCGCCTTCACGGTGCGAACCTTCGTCGCCCGAGTTCCCGGTGTCGCCTGCGTGGCTGTGTTGCTGCGTTTCGGAGTGGTAGCCATTGTGGTCCCTCTTTATTTTTTCCCGGCCCGCTGCACGAACCGATCGATATTGATGTTCAAACCGCCCGCGCGTAGCTCATTCGCAAGCTTGATCCTGTCGCTGCGCATCGTCTCGGAGATGGGTGATCCCGTCTGCGGAGCGTTGACGCGAGGAGCGGCGGGCGCGCCTCCGCCGGGTGCGCCGGATCGACGCCTCGGTGGCGGCGCGGCACCTTCGCCCTCCGTCTGCCCTGTCGCTTCGCGGAATGCGCTGATGTACACCTCCGGGTTCGTCCACTCTTGCAGGCCGCGCTCGTCCACGATCTGCTTGATCTGCGGCAGGGCATCCTTGATCACAGCCTCGATGACCTTGCGCGAGTAGCCGGGGAAGTTCTCGGCGATGTACTCGACCGCACTCTCTCCCGCCTCGACGGCGCTGCGTGAACGCTCGCGGGACTGCTTGACCTCGTCTCGCTCGACGGAGCGTCGATCCGCTTCCTCGACGGTCACGCTGAACAGCAGGCGCATCGCTGCCGCGTTGTCCGTCCACCAGAGATCCTCGATCTGCGCCCACCTCGGGTCGTCGGACGTTGGAACCGGCGGAGGACCGGAAGGCGCGGGCTGCTGGACGGCAGCGGGCGGAGATGCGCGCAAGCGTTCGACCTCCGCCTGGAGTGCTGCGGCGCGAGTCTCGGCCTCCTTGCGCGCGACGTTGCTGTCGTGCATCTTCCGCTCGGTCTCGCGGAACGCCGACTCGATCTTCCCTTCATCGCCGAGCTTGCGGAGGAAACCGTGCTTGAGCTTCGCGTACTGGAGTCGCCCGCCCGCTCCGTCGCTCTCTTCCTCGGGGATCTCCTCGGCGACCGGCTCGGCGGGCGCGGCCCCTTCTGCGGTCGCGGGCGGCGCATCGGTCGCGGGAGGCGGCGCATCAGTCCCTGCCGGTGACGCGCCTCCCAAAATCTCGGCGTCCTTCGCCTTCAGCCACTCCGCCGGGTCTTCTGCGAACGTCTTTTTCTTTGGTTCCTCATTCGGTACGGGCATTTGTCCCTCCGCCGTGTCGCTCACGGTCTCTCATTGTTTGTGCGATTGCGTCGATTTGCTCGAGGATGACGGACGCACATTCCGCCATCCTCACGTCATTGAGAACCTCAGACTCCGGCCGGAGGGAGTCCCTGCGGGTCGGCAGGTACAGCGAGGTCTCCTGGACCGAGCGGATCACTGCCTGCCATACCCGGTTCGACTCCAACTGGCGGAGTTCCTCCAGTTGCAGGGGCGGCTCCGGGCGGTACGGGGGCACCAGGGTTTGCTGGTGCAGTCGGTACTGGTAGTCCATTTACTGCTCCTCCTTCGATCTGCGGCGGCGTTGCCGCCTTCTGCTCTTCCAGTAGTCGCGCTTTCTCTTCCAGCAGACGGTCGAGGTACGGAACGATGTTGAAGTTCTCCACGTCGCTGCGAGTCGGGCCGATGATCAGGTCGAACAGCTTCTGATCTCCCTTGACGAGCTGCAGGAACACGTCCGCCTGTTTCTCGGTGATCTCCGCGCTCATCATCGGGCCGATCGCTTCCATCGCGAACGCCGCGTGCTTGTGGTAGACGTCAATAAGGATGGCGACCTGATCGCGGTCGCGCTCGCGGGCGACGGCGTCATCGGCGGCATGGAGACTGATGCGGAAGTTGTCGAGGAACTCGCCGATCGGATACCGGAACGGGGTGGAAATGATCTCTTTCGTCACCGGGTGCCGCACAGGCAGGTTCTCGCCCAGCGGTTCAAACTGTCGGCACTCCTTGAGGTAGAGACGGATCGTCCTCACCCACCCGCGATTGAGCATCGACAAAAACAACACGCTCGACTGCCCGCCGCGGTCGAGCAACATCTGAATCGCAGACGGAGAGACGTGACTCGGGACCGACGCCCCCTGTTCGTAGTCGCTGACCTTCGCCGTCTCCTGTGACGTGCCGGCGTTCCAGGTGATCAGTCCGAGCAGGCTGTAATGCGTCGCCCCGCCCCTCGCGATCCCCCAGTCCTTGCCCTCGACGCCGGGGATGTGCATCCCGGCAGTGATCGGATCGACTCGGTTACGGAAGAACTCCGACGTGAGAGGCGCATACGGGTCGTACCAGTAGATCAGGTTGTTGTCGAGGAGGGCATTCTTCAGTTCCGACTGGATCAGGTGCGTGCCCAGTTCCTGCGCATACCTGACCAGCGAGACCGTCGAAGCTCCGTCGAGGTACTGGCGGAAGTGCGTGTGGATGCGCTCCTGGTGCTCGTATGGGTTGCGCCACGCAGCGACGACATCCCCGACACCGTGATGGTATCGGTACAACATTGAGAAAATGCGGATTGCCGGCTGGCCGGGAACCTCGACCGGAACGCGCAGGAATCGGTACACCCAAACGTCGTAGATCTCGTTCTCGTCGCGGCTGAGACTCTCGGGCCGGTCGAGCTTGATGCTCGCGTCGGCTCGCTTGAGAGGCTCGGGCTTCGCGTTGTCCACGGTCGCGCGGGCGAACCGGTCCACTTGCGTCGGATCAACGAGGAAGTACTCCCTGTTGACGATCCTCTGCCGGGTGCGATCTGCCGTCTCGGGTCGAAGCTCCGCGAGCCAGTCCAAATCGTTCAGATCGTCAACGTCCATGCGGGATCGCAGCATCATGCAATCCGGCACAACGTCGATGCGAACCTCCTCCTTCTGGTAGGAGACCTCTTCGCTCACGGCCAGCGAATACACGTTGTCGGCGAGCTTCTTGGGTCCGACCGTGACTTTCTCGCTCACGTCGTAGGAGACTCGCGTCCACGCATCACCGACGGTCACACAGTCGTGCGTGACCCGGTGAAACTTCGCCTCGAAATCGAGACGCTCGCGGAGCTTGAAGTCGAGGCCGCGCTCCAGATATCTCGCTCCCTCCTCGGCGTTGACCATCACGACCTGCCCGGTGCCTCCCTGCTGGCCGGGGACCATCACCGGGTACTCGTCCGCGAAATGCGGGTCGAACAGGAACGCCGGCCGGGTTGCGTTTACGGAGTTGCAGATGCGCGAGATCACCGAGTCGGCAGGGTTGCGGGCGATCGGCGAAGGCAAGATCGCCTGTCCTCCGCCGTAGGGTTCGATCTTTCGGATCGCGGAGTACGTCTCTAGATTCTCCGCCGCCCTCGTCCATGCCTCCGATCGTTCGCGCTTTGCTCGCTCGATCTCGGGCCGAATGAAACGACAGAAGTCCGCCCTCTCAGTGTCGGACGGGTAGAAGCGAGTCCAGCCGGATTCGTCCGGTTCAAACCGGCCCGAGTCCGCGTCAAGCTCGATGACTTTGCGTAGCTGATCCCTCTCAGGCATTCGGTACTCCTAGTCGCGGGTTGATCGCTCGTTTGTATTTCATGTTCGCAATCTCTGCGGATGTACGCATCCGGTCCTTCTGCTCCCTGGTCATCACTGCCCGCATCAGTGTGCGGACCATTGATAACGCCTCCAGCACGGGCCAGGGGTCGTCCGTCCCATCACGATAGCGTTTCATCTCGTTACGGACTAACGACGCACCGTAGTCGCCCCTGGGGTCGTCGCTGCCGGGGAGCATCATCAGCTTGTACATCTTCAGCGGTTCCGCGATTGCGGCACGCACGCGAGACGACTCGACTCGCTCGGGCTGATCGACGGGCGCGATCTTGCGATAGAAGGACCGCACGCGCGTGTCGATGCGGCGCAGGTTCTCAACGATCGAATCCTTGTACGCTTTCGAGTCCATCCCGATCGCTCGGATCTTGTAGGTCGCGTCAGCGGCGTGGAGGGCCGCGATCCACCCGTCCGAGTCCTCGCCTGACTTCGCCTCAATGACGTACTCGATCAGATCCGAATCGACGCCGACGCAGACGGTTGCCCACCGCCGAGATGCTCCGCCCCATCCGGTATGCACTGCCGCGATTACGTCCAGATCGACCCACGGGTCGGCGACGATGACCTTCGCTCGCGACGCCCATCCTTCCGTCTTGTCATCGAGTGGAGTACCGTCGAGCGCAAGAGGGCGCGCCTGCTCATCTCTCGCGAACCTGCCGATCAGGAACCTCTGCGGTTCGTTCGCTCGCACCTTGCCGTCAGGAGGATCGAATGGGCCGAGCCAGGTGCGATAGAGGTCATCCACGACCTCCTCGGGGAATACGCGACCGCTGGCTGCGCTCGGGGCCAGCAGGGCATTGCAGCGCCAGTTCTCCGCTCCCTCGATCTCGCTCTCGTCCGTCAGCGTGCGGTCCTGCCACGCTTGGATCTTTTCGAGCGAGTAGAACGTTGGCTCGGTCGGAATGCCTCGCTGCAGGATGTTCACGACCTCGCCGTCGTGGATCTCGATCGGGACAACAATCGAGACGCACTGCTTCGCGCGACGCTTGAACGTCAACCAACCATGATCGTCGTTCTCGGCCCATCGCGTGCCGGCGTGAACCAGGCGCACGCGGCGGGTGAGCATGAACATCCCCGGCGCGCCGGACAGCCACGTCTCGACGCCTGGAAGTAAGTGCGGCTTTGCGTTTCCGCGCGGACCTCCGACCACGAGGTCGTCCGTAAAGAAGTGGTCATAGTGCCCGCCCGCCTCTTTCGACTGATAGCTGTCCGACTGTACGGTCGTCTGCCGGTGGGAGATCGTGCGTCCGCCGAATCGGATCTTGTCCTTCGTTACGTCACGCTTCGTCGGCACGCGATCGGGGAACAGGTCGTTGTAGATCCCCGAGAGCGCCGTCTCTCCGATCTGCTGTGTGAGTTCCCACGCTTTGTCATCGAGCGCGGCAGTGATCTTGATCGTGTTGTTAGGATCTCGCGTTGCAGTGACGGATACGCCCGCGTGCGTAATGACGGAAGACTTAAACCATCCGCGCGGCAGTCGGATGTTCACCCAATCGAGTGCAGTGTCGAGCTTGTACACTCCGTCGAGCGTGGACGGGTCGATCCCTCTCGACGCGCACGCCTCTCGGAACATGTTGATCGTGTACCCCTCGTATCCGCTCTGCGTGATGCACCAAGCGAGCTTCGACGCCTGCCCTGCCGCGGCGTAGGCGACCGGCATATGAATGCGGGGATCGAGATCCCGGTGCCGGCAGACCAGATAGGCGTGAGCGTAAGCGTCCTCGATCAGGAACTGGCGAAGCTCCAGTAGCTTTTCGTTCGACATCGCATGACGAACCGCAATCCTCTCGACCGCGTCAGATGCAGACTCAAGGTCGGACAGGTGCGAAGACATCGACGGCAGCTGGCGCAAGGGCCAGAGGAGTCCCGAGGGAACGGCGGCGAGGTGAGACCTCAGAGACAGCAACCCGTCGATCGTGCTTTCGCCGACGTTGGGCGCCGTCTCGCCTGACTGCCCGTCGTTAATGGGAGGATCGTCGCCAATACTGAACGGTCCAGTCGGTCCAGGATCGACCGCTGCAACGCTGTCCGATTTCTTTCTGCGGCTCGCCATGCGATCTGATGATCATGGCGGCGCGAGTCGATTTCCGTCAACGTGCGTCAGACGGAAATCGAGCAGAACGCTATAGTGTCAGGACGTAAACAGGAGGCGAGCGTGACCAGTACAGAGAAGTCGTTCATTTTCGACGGAGTGATGCATCCACTGCTTGAGTCGGAGGATTCGGCGCCAATTCATGCCCTCGACGATCGGATGATCCTCCGCTTCCCGCCCCCGATCGAGAAGATCGGAAGCATCATCGTCGCCGACGAGTGGAAGATGAGACCGGAGCTTGCCGAGTTGATCTCGATCGGTCACAGCACGACACTGGAGCTCTGGCAGTTGCGTGACGGCATCGTGAGGCTCGCGAACGCGGGCGCGAGGTTCGTCGTCCCGATGTACACAGGCCAGTCGTTCTGGCGGAAAGAACTCGGGATCTTTGGCGACGAATTCGAGTTCTTGAAGGACATCCGCATTTACGCAATCGATGAGCCGACCAACTGGGTGATGCCTCGCGCGCTCAATCGGCGCGTCGCCCTCGACGGCACGCAGCCGCTGCTCGACTCGATCTCGCAGCTCACTCGGAAATGAGGCGCCACCACAACAACCGCGGGGAGCGGCAGGTCCGCCGAGGCAAGACGCGCTCACAGGTTGAGCACATGGCGAAGCGGCTGAAAGCGAACGGCCCGCGAGATGTGAACTCGCGGGCCGTTGCTCCGAACCAAGGAGGAGCGCCAGGTCCAGTTCCCCACAACCAGACCGGCGGATCATAACCCTGGTTCACGCGCTACACCAAAAGGTTGCCCGGCTCCCAGTTCGCGGCGCAGTGGCAGCGAAGCCCAAACTGCCCGGTGCGAGAGCGACTCACCCCCGAGCACATACCTCCAAGGTGGACCGGGTGTCCGCATTCAATACAGGGCGCCTCCTGTCGCTTGCGCTCGTCCGCCCGTCGCCCCGCGTCCTGCTGCAGGAGGGCGTGGATCTCGCGCAGCTCATCGTAGATCATGCTCAGGAGGTGCTCGCTCATCGGGCGCCCCCTGCCGCCCGCTTCGCCGACCGCAGGATCTGCGAGACCCTCTGATGGGACAGGCCAACTACCGACGCGATTGCGATCGTGGTCATACCTGTCGCGCTCAGTGTCGCGATCTCGCGATTACGCTCCGCTGTTGTGGCGGGGTGACGATACCGCTTCGACTGGCACCCGCACGACCGCGAGCCGTGGCCGAGGAGGGCGCTCTGCTCGACCTCGCGCTCGACGCCGCACTTGCACCGGCACCGCCACCATGTCGCCTGATATCCAGCCTTGCTCGGCCGGCGCGCCGGACCATCAAAGACAGTCCACGCCCCGAATTGCTCACCGATGAGTGCGTGCCGAAATCCGCGTGCCTTCATAAAATGCCCTCCTCTGCTTCTGAATGATCCGACTGGCGGCGACCGACCCGATCGCGCGCAGATGCGCGAGGATCGACCGCGCCCGAGTGATGCACGCGCACGCACGCGACTCTCGCGTGACGTGTGCGCCGCAACCGAGGCACCTGTACCAACCGCGCTCGTTCATCAGTGCCGCCCGAAAAAGCGGTCTTCGCGGTCGATGCGGAACGCCCGGTCGTCAGCCTCGTAGTCGTACTCGTCCGGTCCCTCGTCGCTGTCGTCGCGGTCCTCTCCCCAATCGCAACCGCACTTGCCCGCGTGACAGTAGTACTCGGGCGGCGAGGTCGCGTCCGCGCTCGCCTCGTCCCAGCGATGCAGACTGACGGCGTGATGGCATACCGGACAAGCTCCCTTAGCCACGGGTCACCCTCACGACCACCTGACGGCGAAGCTTCCTGTAGCGGATGGAGACGGCGGAGATCGACGGGTGATTCTCCGCATCCTCCTTATTAATGTACGTGCCGCCGGTCCAGACTGACGCGATCGCGAAATCCTTGTTCGCGTCCCAATCCGCCTTAGCGGCAGCGGCGGATTTGTAGTCACGTCCGTATGCAGGGGTCACCGTGATGGTGTTCATCGCTCCTTCCTTCCTGACTCATCCCTCGTGAGTTGAAGACCCTGTGATGGTCCGTACCAAGTCACCAGGATCGAGTCGTGCGTGTAGATCCGGTGCGGCAACTCGCCGTTCTTCGACTTCTCGTGGTGTGCGGAGTTGAGGCACCGTACCGCGTTGCCGTTGACCTCGATCGTCGCGGGACACTGCAGGCCGCTCATCATTCCCCCTCGTCGCACCAGTGCAGGTCGCGAAGGTCGGCAGTCTGCGACCATGACCCACAGACGAACGGCGTTTCGGTGACGGTGACGATGATGGTCTCGGGAGTGAGGGTATTCGGGTTAGTGTCCATGCTTACGTCCTCCTTGCTTTACGAACAATACTCCCGCCCCGCTCGAAATGCAAGCACCCGGATCGGAACGCGCGGAGCTGCTCGAGCCGGACCTCGAGCGGGAAGGCTCAGGCGCCTCGAGAACGACCGCGGGAACGCCCCCAGGACGCGCGCC
>JBAZBK010000035.1:0-45757 GCA_041671505.1 Thermoanaerobaculia bacterium
GAGCTCTGGAAGTGGACGAAGGTTGCGTAAGGCAGGCGAGAGGCGGGAGGCGAGAGGCGAAGAGCAGGAATGTGGAGTGCGAAAGCAAAGCTTTCGCGGCGGCGCGCAGCGCCGCATTTCTCGCTCCCCCGACTGCCGAAGCTGCGCTTCGGCGCGAAAGCTGCGCTTTCGCACTCCACATGCGGCTCGTCGCCTCAGACTGCTCATCGCCTTTCGCCTCTCGCCTCTCGGCTGCTTTACAATCATCCTCCAAGGGGGAGTTCCATTCATGCTCAACGCGAGGCGCGTCGTTCCTGCCGTCGTGCTGCTTCTCTGTGCCGCGACGGCGGGGGCACAGCTCAACTCTGACACCGTGCCAACGAACAGAACGGTGCCCGTCCGCGATGGTGTCGAGAGTCAGATCGAGAACAGCCGCTGGCAAATCGGGCCGTTCCGTATCGCTCCCGAGCTCCAGTTGAACGACATCGGATACAACGACAATGTCTTCGGCGCGTCGGAAGGCGAGGAGAAGGTCGGCGATTACACGGCGACGATCGGAGGCGGATTGCGCAGCATCGCCCCCATCGGTAGCAAGACCTACTTGCGTCTCGACGCCATTCCCAACTACACCTGGTACCAGGACCTCACCGAGCGCCGTAACCTCGGCTTCGAGGCGAACGCCGCATTCCTCGCGCTCTTCAACCGCGCGTCGCTCGAAGTCGGAACACGCGTGAACGATTTTGTCGGACTCGTCAGTTCCGAAGACTCCACTCTCGTCAAGCAGAAGACCGGCAACTTCCTCGTCCGCGGTGAGGTTGATCTGGCGAGCCGGCTGGCCCTCTTTGCGGCCTTCGAGGCCGAGAACACCGACTACAACCCTGAGGCGGAAGACATCGACTACACCATCCTCAACCGGGAAGAGACCGCGCAGAGAATCGGGCTTCGTTACGAGCTCCGTCCTCGATTCCACCTCCAGCTCATGTACGAGATGACAGACTCCGACTTCCCCGACGATCCGACCTTTTTTCGGAATGAGGGCGACGCAGTCCTCGTAGGTTTCACCTACGATCGCGAGCGGCTGTTCGTCAACGCGGTGGGTGGCAACCGGACGATCGACTACCCCGGGTCGGGCGCGCCGCAATTCGACGAATTCACCGGATCGCTGTACGCCACGTGGACGTTCGCCCGCCGCTCGATGATTCAATTCAGCATCCGCCAGCGACCTCAGTACTCGACCTACGTAGAGAACCCCTACTTTCTCGAGTCGCGCCAGGGCGCGCGCCTCGTCGTGCCGATGGGGCAGCGATTCGTCGTTTTTGGGGGCGGGGAGACGGGGAAGAACGAATATCAGGCTCCCGTTATCGTCGATGGCGCTTCGGTCGAGCGGGCGGACGACGTGTCGAATTGGGAAGCCGGGATCGGCTTCCGCGTCCTCCGTTCGGCAGTGCTCACCCTCTCGACGAAAGTGGAAGACTACAGCTCGAACCTGTCGTCGTTCGACCGCAAAGTCGTCACGACCGGTATCAATTTGAAGCTTGGAGAGACTCTCTATCGATGACGTACGCGGCGAACACGATTTTCGGGCGACTCGGAAGCGCGAGGTTTGCACTTGCGCTGCTCATCGCTGCGCTCGCGATTCCTGCCTTCGCTCAGGACTTCGGCGAGTACCGGATCGGCCCGAAGGATCTCCTCGAGATCAAGGTCCTCGAAGCCCCCGAGCTCAACGGCGAGCGTCGGGTCGCCGACAACGGCTCGATCTCGGTCCCGCTCCTCGGCGAAATCTCCGTCAGCGGGCTGACTGCCGTCGAGGTGCGTGATCGGATCTCCGCGCTCCTCACCACCCGCTACGTGCAGCGCGCGAACGTCAGCGTCGTCGTCAAAGACTTTTCGAACAAGCCGATTACAGTCATCGGTGCGGTCGGGCGCTCCGGCACTCTCAACATCGCGGGACGCTTCACCCTCCTCCAGGTGATTTCAGCGGCGGGAGGGCTCACCGGCTCGGCCGGTCGCAAGATCTACGTCATTCGCAGCTCCGACAACGGCCTCTCCGACACGCTCGAGGTCCGCACCTCCGACCTCATCGAGAGCGCCAACCCGATGTGGAACATCCCGATCGCCCCCGCCGACGTCATCAACGTCCCTGCGCAATCGGCGGTGAAGATCTACTGCGTGGGCGAGGTCAGGAGCCCCGGTCAGCTCACCTTCGACAGCGGCGACCGGATCAGTCTTCTCTCCGCGATCTCCAAGGCGGGGGGGATGACCGACCGCGCCTCGAACACCGTCAAGATCAAGCGGCGCGGCCCCGATGGTAAAGACACCGAGTTCAGCGTCAAGTACGGCTCTGTCCTGAAGGGGAAGATCCCCGACCCCGAGCTCAAACCCGACGACGTCATCGTCGTCGGTGAGGCGTTCTTCTGATGAGTGAACTGCGCCGAGCCGGCGACTTCGACCTCGACGAGCAGGCCGACAATCAGGGCTCGGAGTTCCAGCTCACCGAATACTGGGGAGTCATCGTCAAGAGGGCGCGCCTGATCGTCCTCTGCGTCGCGCTCGCGCTCTCGGTCGCGGCGCTGCGCTCGCTGATGGCGAGGCCGACCTACATGGCGGTCGTCACGATCGACATCGGGAAGGAGCGGACCACTCCGTACGATGTCAGCAACAGCGCGGCCTTCTACTCCTTCTGGGACCCCGAGTACCTGCCTACGCAGACGCGCCTGATTCGAAGCCGGGAGGTCGCCGCGCGCGTCGTTCGCAAGCTGAATCTCCTCCAGAGCCCCGAGTTCAATCCCGGGGCGCGCCAGTCGACCTCGAAGGAGGAGATCGCGAAGGCCGAAGCGCGCGTCACTGCCGCCGCACTGCGGCTTCAGGGCGGAGTGGGCGTCAATGAGGTCAAGGGGACGAATCTCGTCGAAGTGTCATTCGTCGGGTTGAGTCCCGATTTCGCGGCCGACGTCGCGAATGCGGTGGCCGAGGCCTACATCGACTGGAGCCTCGAGGCGAAGTACTCGACCCTCGGAAAGGCGGAGCGCTTCATCGGCGCACAGGTCGAGCAGCTCAAGAGCGAGATCGCCGACAAGGAGCGAGAGCTTCAGAGCTACGGCCGGGAGAAGGGGATCGTCTCGACCGAGCGCGACACGAACATCACGCTCAACAACCTCGAATCGCTCAACAAGGAGTACGCCTCCGCGATCGCAGACCGCGTCGCGAAGCAGGCGCGCTACACCGAGTACCAGAACGCCCGGCCCGAGGCGCTCGCCGACAACCTGTCCAGCACGGTGTCGGCGATGAGCCAGGAGCAGTCGAAGATGGAGCGCGAGTACGCCGAAAAGCTGAGCATGTTCAAGCCGGAGTGGCCGGCGATGCAGCAGCTCAAGGCGCAGATCGAGAAGGGACGCACCGAGCTCGAGGCCGCGACGCGTCAGACGGTCGAGAGGGCGCGTGAGAACGCCCGCACCGAGTACCTCACCGCGCTTCGCCGCGAACAGACGCTGCAGGGAGTCCTCGCGGGGCAGAAGGGCGAAGCGATGGACCTGAACACCGCCTCCATCGAATACAACAATCTCTACACCGAGGTGCAGACCAAGCGTCAGCTCCTCGACGACCTGATGAAGCGGAAGAACGAGACGGAGATGACCTCGCGCCTGCAGAGCGAGCGGGTGTCGAACATCCGCATCGTCGATCGCGCGCTTCCGCCGGGAGGGCGCTTCTCTCCGTCGTACGCGAAGAACATGATGGTCGCCCTGATGTTCGGCCTCCTGGTCGGCTGCGGGCTCGCCTTCCTCCTCGAGTACCTCGACCGCTCGCTCCGGACGATCAAGCAGGTCGAGCAGTACCTCAAGCTCCCTGCGCTCGGCCTGATTCCGAGGGTGGGCGAGGCGACGCTCGGCGCCTACGGGCATTCCTACGGCTACGGCTACGGGGCGAAGCGGCGGAAGAAGAAGCTGGACGAGCCGAAGACGGAGCTGCAAAAGGAGACGGCGGGCGTCTCGATCGAGTTGCTGCCGCACACGAAGCCGCGCTCGACCGTGGCCGAGGCATATCGCGCGATCAGGACCGCGCTCCTCCTCTCCCGCGCCGGTGGCGTAAAGACCATCGTCATCAGTTCGTCACTGCCAGGGGAAGGGAAGACCTCCACCTCGTCGAACTTGGCGGTCGTGCTCGCGCAGTTAGGCAAGCGCACGCTCCTGATCGACGGCGACCTCCACAAGCCGCGGCAGCACGAAGTCTTCCGCGTCTCGAACCGAGCCGGGCTCGTCACCGCGCTCGCGGAGGGCTCCAGTCTCGCCGAAGTGATCGTGAAGACGCACGTCCCGGCGCTCGACCTGCTGCCGGCGGGGCCGCTGTCGCCTAACCCGTCGGGGCTGCTCGCCTCGGAGAACATGTCGTCGCTCCTCGCCGAAGTCGCGGCGATCTACGACTACGTCGTCATCGACTCGCCGCCCGTGTCGGCGGTCGCCGACGCGATCGTCATCGGAAACCACGTCGACGGCCTCGTCCTCTGCGTCGAAGGGGGACGGACCCCGCGCGAGATCGTCGCCCGCGTCCGCGACAAGCTGACTCGCTCCAATGTCCGCATCCTCGGTGTGCTGATCAACAACCTCGAAGAGAAGTCGTACGACTACGGCTACTACTACAACTACTACACCGGCGCCTACGGCGTCGCCGCAGGCTACACCGAGAACCTGCCAGGGACGAAAACGGGAACGTAGCGGCCTGTAGCCAAGGCCTCTGGCCTTGGCCCCCCGTGCCATCAGCGCATATTGCGCCGTTCGCCAAGGCGAGACGCCTTGGCTACAGGCGCCCTGTAGCCAAGGCCTCTGGCCTTGGCCCCCTTCGCCATATGCGTTAATTGCGCCGTTCGCCAAGGCGAGACGCCTTGGCTACAGGCGCCCTGTAGCCAAGGCCTCCGGCCTTGGCCCACTTCGCCATATGCGTCTATTGCGCCGTTCGCCAAGGCGAGACGCCTTGGCTACAAGGCGCCCTGTAGCCAAGGCCTCCGGCCTTGGCCCACTTCGCCATTTGCGTTGATTGCGCCGTTCGCCAAGGCGAGACGCCTTGGCTACAGGGGCATTCCCTACCTCACCAGCCCCCGCCCCAGCAACATCTCGACCACGCGTTCCACGTTCGCCTCCACGCTTTCCCGGTCGGTCGCGAGCACGAGCTCGGCGTTCTCGGGGCGCTCGTAGGGGGTGTCGATGCCGGTCACGTTCTGGAGCTCCCCCGCGCGGGCCCGCGTGAAAAGGCCTTTGGTGTCGCGCGCCTCGCAAACTTCGAGCGGGGCGTCGCAGAAGATCTCGACGAACGGCAGGTCGCCTAACGTCGACCGCGCCGCGGCGCGATCGGCCTTCGACGGGGAGACGAGGGCGACGATCGGCACCGCGCCGATGCCGCAGACGAGCTTCGCGGCCTCAGCCGCGCGCCGTACCGCCTCGCGCCGGTCGGCGAGGCTGAATCCCAGGTCGGCGCTGATGCCTAACCGCAGGTTCTCCCCGTCGAGCACCTCGGTGAGCAGTCCTCGGTCGAACAGCGCCTTTTCGAGCGCGTAGGCGATCGACGACTTTCCCGAGCGGGGGAGGCCGGTGAGCCAGACGACGAAGGGAGCCTGGCGCGCGAGCGCCGCCTTTTGTTCGCGGGAGACGAGCCCCTTCGACGCCGTGACGTTCGAGCCGGCGTCGGCGGAGACGCGATGCGCCGATGCGTGCGCCGCCGTCTCGCGCGCGATGATCATCCCCGCGCCCGCGGTCTCGTTCGTCACCCGGTCGATCAGGATGAAGGCGCCGGTCGCCCGGTTTCGCGTGTAGGGATCGACGGCGAGGGTGCGCGACGCCGAGATGCGGACGCGCCCGATCTCGTTGAGCGCGAGCGCCGCGGCATCCTCGCGCCGCAGCGTCTCGACGTTCGTCCGGTAGCGCACCTCCGCGAGCGTCGCCGGCACCAGCGCCGTTCCCTGCTTGAGCAGGTAGTCGCCTCCGCGCGCCGCGGGGCGCTCCGACATCCAGACCACCATCGCCTCGATCTCGCGAACGAGCTCCGGTACGTTGTTAGGCGGCGCGAGCAAGTCCCCTCGGCTTACGTCGACCTCGTCGGTGAGCGTCACCGCGACTGCCATCGGCGCGTGCGCTTCGTCGATCGCGCCGTTCGGGCCGTGAATCGACGCGATCCGCGTCTCGCGGAACGAGGGGAGGGCGACCACCGCGTCGCCCGCGCGGACCATCCCCGACGCGATCGTCCCGGCGTAGGCGCGCGGCGACGCGCCGGAGCGGAGAACGATCTGCACGGGAAGGCGGAAGTCGATCAGGTTCTCGTCGCTCGCGACGTGCACGTTCTCGAGCAGGTCGAGGAGCGGCCGCCCTTCGTACCAGGGCATCCGCTCGCTCCGCCTAACGACGTTGTCCCCGAGGATCGCGGAGAGGGGGACGAACTCGAGAGCGCTGTACTGAAGGCGCGCGGCGAAGTCGGAGACGTCGGCGCGGATCGTGTCGAAGCGCCCCTGCGACCATTCGACGGCATCCATCTTGTTCACCGCGACGACGAGGTGGCGGATGCCGAGGAGCGAGGCGATGAAAGCGTGGCGGCGCGTCTGCGGCAGCACGCCGAGGCGCGCGTCGACGAGGATCACCGCGAGGTTGCAGTGTGAGGCTCCGGTCGCCATGTTGCGGGTGTACTGCAGATGCCCCGGCGTGTCGGCGATGATGAAGTTGCGGCGCGGCGTCGAGAAGTAGCGCCAGGCGACGTCGATCGTGATCCCCTGCTCCCGCTCCGCCTCGAGCCCGTCGACGAGCAGCGAGAAATCGAGCTCGCCGTCGAAACTGCCGCGCTTCTTCGTCGCCCGGCGCGCCGCGTCGAGCTGATCGTCGAACACCGCACCGGCGTCATGCAGCATCCTCCCGATCAACGTCGACTTCCCGTCATCGACCGATCCGCAGGTGAGGAAGCGGAGGGTGTCGCGGGACTCGTAGCGTGTGAGGAGGTCGGTCATCGGCTGGTCAGCTTGCGCCCTGTATCGATGTCGAGAGCCGAAATGTCGGAAACCGAAATGTCGAATGTCGAATGTCGAATGGAGAATGTAGAAAAGAAGCCAAGGCAAACGCGTCGCCGGCGCCGCGCCGTGCTTTCTTCATTCTTCATTCCGCATTCTTCATTCGACATTTCGGTTTCCGAGCCGCCACGACAACCGTCTAACAACTAACAACTAACAACTAACAACCAACAACCAACAACCAACAACCAACAACCAACAACCAACAACCAACAACCAACAACCAACAACCAACAACCTCTCAAAAGTACCCCTCCCTCTTCTTCTCCTCCATCGAACCCGCCTCGTCGAAGTCGATGATGCGGCCCTGGCGCTCGGACTGGCGGCTGGCGAGCATCTCCTCGATGATCTTCGGCACCGTGTCGGCGTCCGACTTGATTGCGCCGGTGAGGGGGTAGCAGCCTAACGTCCGGAAGCGGACGCGGAGCGTCTCGGGCGTCTCGCCCGTCTCGAGCGGCATCCGCTCGTCGTCGACCATGATCAGCGCCCCGTCGCGGCGGACGACCGGGCGGGGCGCGGCGAGGTAGAGGGGGACGATCGGGATCGACTCGCGGTGGACGTAGAGCCAGACGTCGAGCTCGGTCCAGTTCGAGAGGGGGAAGACGCGGATCGACTCCCCCTTGCGCGTCCGGCCGTTGTAGAGGTTCCAGAGCTCGGGGCGCTGGTTCTTCGGGTCCCACTGATGGTCGCGGTCGCGGAACGAGAAGACCCGCTCCTTCGCGCGGGACTTCTCCTCGTCGCGCCGCGCGCCGCCGAATGCCGCGTCGAAGCCGTAATGGTCGAGCGCTTGCCGCAGCGCGACCGTCTTCATCACGTGCGTGTAGCGCTGCGTGCCGAGGGAGAAGGGTGTCGCGCCGTCGCGGACGCCGTCCTGGTTGGTCCAGACCAGCAGCTCGACTCCCGCCTCCGCCGCCATGCGGTCGCGGAACTCGATCATCGCGCGGAACTTCCAGGTCGTGTCGACGTGGAGGAGAGGGAAGGGGACCAGCGCCGGCGCGAACGCCTTGCGCGCGAGATGAAGCATCGCCCCCGAATCCTTCCCGATCGAATAGAGCATGACCGGGCTCGTCAGCTCCGCCGCGACTTCCCTGATGATGTGAATGCTCTCCGCCTCGAGCTCGTCGAGGTGGGAGAGAGTCAGGCGGCGCATGGGGGAATCGTAGCAGGGAACCTGTAGCCAAGGCGTCCCGCCTTGGCGAACGAAGCAACGAGCGCGAGCCGCGCAGCTGACGCCCTGTAGCCAAGGCGTCCCGCCTTGGCGAACGAAGCAACGAGCGCGAGCCGCGCAGCTGACGCCCTGTAGCCAAGGCGTCCCGCCTTGGCGAACGAAGCAACGAGCGCGAGCCTCACGTTTGGCGCAGTATTCGAGCGGGGGCAAAGGCCGGAGGCCTTTGCTACAGTTGCACAACCCCCGTTGCACTCCGCCCTCCTCCCTGCTACCCTTGTTCATCCTTTGAACACGTCATCCCGTTGACCTGTTCATGGAGAGAACGGCGATGGCTCTCGCGCAGATCGATGACGACGTCCGGTACCGGCTTCTCAAGCTCGTCGAGGAGACGCCCGAGCTCACCCAGCGCGAGGCCGCCGAGCGCCTCGGTATGTCGCTCGGCAAGGTCAACTACTGCTTCCGCGCCCTCATGTCGAAGGGCTGGGTCAAGGCGCGGAACTTCCGCAATGCCGAGCGCAAAGGCGCCTACGTCTACCTTCTCACGCCGAAAGGGATCGAGGAGAAGCTCCGCGTCACCGCCCGCTTTCTCGACCGCAAGCTCCACGAATACGACCTCCTCGTCGAAGAGCTCCACGTCCTGACCACCGAGGTGAACGAGCATAGGAAAGCGAACGGACAGCCCGAGGTGCAGCTGCGCATTTCGCGCAACGGGAGGGGCGAGTGAATTTCGGAGTTTGGATTGCGGATTTCGGATTTGCCTTCGCCAGTCTGCACGATTCGTGTGACCGTCATCCCGATCCCGCGAAGCGGGAGAGGGATCTGCTATCCATTCGATCGATCGATTCCGCAGCCGCAACTCGTGCCACACCGCGGAGTCTGCTGCTGAGGAATCGACCGGATGCCCGCGTCGGCAGATTCCTCGCTTCGCTCGGAATGACGTCGTTTCCGCAATCCGAAATGCCTCTCTCAATTCTCAATTCTCAATTCTCGATGCAGCGAAGCTGACCATGCCCTTACTCAAGCGCGAACCCGACCTCTACCCCGCGGATCTCTTCGATCTGCCGGAAGAGTCGCGTCCCTGGAGCGTCGCCTACGTCCGCTCGCGGCAGGAGAAGTCGCTCGCGCGCTACCTCGTGCAGAAAGAGATCCCCTTCTACCTCCCGCAGACCGAGAACACGATCGTCACGAAGCTGTCGTCCCGAGCGCAGCGAGGGACCCCGCGGGCTGGTACATACGTACCGACTTGCCATGACCTGCCCGCTCATCGCCTCTCGCCTCTCGCCTCATCGCCTGCCTCATCGCCTGCCTCATCGCCTCTCGCCTCTCGCCCCGCGCAACGCCTTCGCCTTTCCTACAACCCCCTCTTCAGCGGCTACGTCTTCCTGCGCCACACGCTCGAGGAGCGGATGGCGGTGTTGCAGTCCGACGTGATCGTGACTCTTCTCGAGGTCGTCGACCAGCGCGGGCTGGCGGGCGAACTCGGGCAGCTTCGCGACCTGCAGGCGGCGGGCGCGAGCCTCGTCCCGCATCCCTGGATCGGGGTAGGGGACGCGGTGAAGATCACCGACGGCTCGTTCAAGGGCTATCGCGGCCTCGTCGTGCGGGAGCATGGCCGCGAGCGTCTCGTCGTCTCGATCGACCTGATCCGCCAGAGCGTCGCGGTCGAGTTCGAGCGCGCGATGGTTTCACCCGATCTCTTCCCCGTGCATCGAACGCGCCCCGAAGCGAGGCGCAGTGGACGCCGATTCTGACCCGCGCGCCCCGTTAGGGCGCGCACGAAGCAGTGAAGCGATAGTGACGAAGTGGCAGTAACGAAGTGACGGATGTGGAGTGCAGACGATCGACCCCGCCATTCGGTGCATGACACCGAAGGGGGCGAAGCCCGCGCGGTGGATCAAGCCGGAATTGTTGAATCGGTGCAGGCAAGGCCGAAGTTAGAACGAAGAACGATGAATTGAGAACCCGGAAACCACCGCCCGGGGCCCCTTTCTGGGTTCAAACTTCAGCGTTCTGCGTTCTAACTTCAGGGTTTGATTCTTGACTCGAGACCATTGGGCTGAAGCCGGGAGCTACCGATCTCGCGTCGCTTCGCGAAGTAAGTCACCCAGCACCCAGCACTGCCTGTCTAACAACTAACAACTAACAACTAACAACTAACAACTAACAACTAACAACTAACAGCAAAGATGGCCCCACCATGAAAAAAGCACTCCTCACAGGCATCACCGGCCAGGACGGCAGCTATCTCGCGGAGCTGCTCCTCGCGAAGGGCTACGAAGTGCATGGCATCGTGCGTCGCTCGTCGTCGTTCAACACGGCGCGCATCGACCACATCTACCAGGGGCCGCAGGAGGAGCACCGCCGCCTCGTGCTCCACTTCGGCGACCTGAACGACGCCTCCTCGCTCAACCAGATCCTCCGCGTCGTCCAGCCCGACGAGATCTACAACCTCGGGGCGCAGTCGCACGTCAAAGTCTCGTTCGACGTGCCGGAGTACACGGGCGAGGTGACGGGGCTCGGCGCCGCGCGCCTCCTCGAGGCGATCCGCGAGCTGCAGATCCGCCCGCGCATCTACCAGGCGAGCTCGAGCGAGATGTTCGGGAAGGTGCAGGAGAACCCGCAGCGCGAGACGACGCCCTTCTATCCGCGCAGCCCCTACGGCGTCGCCAAGGTCTACGCCTTCTGGATGACGGTCAACTACCGCGAGGCCTACGGACTCCACGCCTGCAACGGCATTCTCTTCAACCACGAGTCGCCGCGCCGAGGGGAGACCTTCGTCTCGCGCAAGATCACGCGCGCCGTCGGGCGAATCAAGTACGGCCGCCAGGACGCCGTCTACCTCGGCAACCTCGACGCCAGGCGCGACTGGGGTTACGCGAAGGACTACGTCGAGGCGATGTGGATGATGTTGCAGCACGACGAGGCGGACGACTACGTCGTCGCGACGGGGAAGACCTGGACCGTCCGCCAGTTCTGCGAAATGGCGTTCGCCGAAGTTGGCATCACCCTCGAGTGGCGCGGGGAAGGGGAGAACGAGATCGGCGTCGACACAGCGAGCGGCACGACGCGCGTCGCCATCGACCCCCGCTACTACCGCCCGACGGAGGTCGACCTCCTCATCGGTGATCCGGCGAAAGCGAAAGCGAAGTTAGGCTGGACCCCGAGGACCAGCTTCGCGGAGCTCGTCAAGCTCATGGTGCAGACCGACATGGAGCTGGCGGCGAACGAAGTGCGATGAACGCGAAACGAGAAGCCGAATGCGGATTTCGGAATGCGGAATGCGGAATGGACTTCGCCCACTTGCGCGATCTGCGCTCGAGCGCGCCGCGACAGCGGCGCCGGATCGGTAGCCCCCGGCTTCAGCCGGGGGAAACGCGAACCCAAAATTTCCTGCGCCGCGTAGCGGCGCAGGATGCGATGACGAATGCGTGACGCGTACGAGATTCACAACACCCGTCCTGCGCCGCTACGCGGCGCGATCAAATTGTTGCGACCTGCACCCCCGGCTGAAGCCGGGGGCTACCGATCTCTCGTCGCTTCGCGACGTAAAGCAGTCAGCACTCAGAACTGCCTGTCTAACAACTAACAACTAACAACTAACAACTAACAACTAACAACTAACAACTAACAACTAACAACTAACAACTAACAACTAACAACTAACAACTAACAACTAACAACTAACAACTAACACCCTATGAAAACCGCCCTCATCTGCGGCGTCTCCGGCCAGGACGGCGCCTACCTGTCTCAGCTCCTGCTGAGTCACGGATATCGCGTCTTCGGCACTTCGCGCGACGCGCAGCTTTCCTCGTTCGGCAACCTTGCGCGTCTCGGCATCCGCGAATCCGTCGAGACCGTCTCGATGAGCCTCAACGACTTCCGCAGCGTTCTCCAGGTGCTCGACCGCGTCGCGCCCGACGAGATTTACAACCTCGCCGGCCAGACCTCGGTTGGTCTCTCGTACGAGCAGCCGGTCGAGACCATGGAGAGTATCGCGGTCGGCACGCTGAACCTCCTCGAATCGATCCGCTTCCGCAAGTCGGCGGTCCGGCTCTACAACGCCTGCTCCGGTGAATGCTTCGGCGAGACGTCGGCCGCGGCGACCGAGACGACGCCGTTCCGGCCGATCAGCCCCTACGCCGTCGCCAAGTCGGCCGCCTTCTGGGAGATCGCGAGCTACCGCGGCGCCTACGGCGTCTTCGCCTGCTCGGGCATCCTCTTCAACCACGAATCGCCGCTCCGGCCGGCGCGCTTCGTCACGGCGAAGATCGTCGACGGCGCGAAGCGGGTGGCGACGGGGGAGCTCGACTGCCTTACGTTAGGCGACGTCTCCGTCAAGCGCGACTGGGGCTGGGCGCCGGAGTACGTCGAGGCGATGTGGCTCATGCTCCAGCAGGTGACCGCGGAAGACTACGTCATCGCCACCGGCGAATCGCACAGCGTCGCCGACTTCGCGAGCGCCGCGTTCGATGCCGCCGGCATCACGATCGAGTGGAAAGGCGAAGGAGCGGAGCGACAGGCCGTCGACACGAAGAGCGGCAACGTCGTCGTCAAGACCAACCCCTCCTTCATCCGCCCCAGCGACATCCGCCACTCCGTCGGCGACGCCGGCAAAGCCGCGAGGAATCTCGGCTGGCGCGCGCAGACGAAGTTCGCCGAGGTCGTTGCGGGGATGGCCCAATGAAAAGGGGAACGCGGATTGCGGATGGGCTTCGCAAGGCTGAGCGATTTGCGCCTTGTAGCAAAGGCCTCCGGCCTTTGCCCCCTTCCCCATTCGCGCTTGTTGCGCCGTTCGCCAAGGCGGGACGCCTTGGCTACGAATCGCCGCGCTCACGCGCGGCGCGCCAGACATCGCCGTTACGCGGCTCTGAATATCGTGAACGTTCCGAACCCCGCCCTTACGCGCGGGGCTAGTTAGAATCGGCCGCTTCCGCGGCCGTCAGATCCGAAACCCGAAATCCGAACTCGCCCCTGCCTCTCATTCCGCATTCCAAACCCATGCCCCTCCTCACTCCCTCCACGAACATCGCGATCCTTGGTGCCCGCGGCCTCGTCGGCTCCGCCGTCGTCCGCCGCCTCACCGCGCTCGGCTGCTCGAACCTTCTGCTTCCGACCCGCGCCGACCTCGACCTCTCCGACCAGGCCGCGACGAGGCGCTGGTTCGCGAAAGAGCGACCCGACGTCGTCATCCACGCTGCCGGCCTCGTCGGAGGCATCGTCGCCAACTCTTCGGCGCTCGCCGCCTTCCTCTACGACAACACCATGATGGCGATGAACGTCATCAAGGCGGCGTACGACGAGGGGACGGAGAAGCTCCTCTTCCTGGGCAGCTCCTGCATCTACCCGCGCCTTGCACCGCAGCCGATTCGTGAAGACTCGCTGCTGACGAGCGCGCTCGAGAAGACCAACGAAGGCTACGCGCTCGCGAAGATCGCGGGGCTCAAGCTCTGCGAGTACTACAACCGCGACGAGCGTCGCCGCTTCATCTCCGCGATGCCGACCAACCTCTACGGCCCGGGCGACAACTACGACGCGACGAAGTCGCACGTCATCCCGGGGATGATGCGTCGCTTCCACGAGGCGAAGGTGAGGGGAGAGGCGAGCGTCACCGTCTGGGGGACGGGGACGCCGAGGCGCGAGTTCCTGCATGTCGACGACCTCGCGGAGGCGCTCATCGTCCTCCTCGAACGCTACGAAGGTCCCGAGACGATCAACGTCGGCTGCGGTGACGACGTCTCCATCGCCGAGCTCGCGCAGATCATGAAGGACGTGACGCGCTTCCCCGGCGACATCGTCTTCGACACCTCGAAGCCCGATGGCACCCCCCGCAAGCTCCTCGACGTCACCCGCATCAACGCCCTCGGGTGGCGCGCGAAGCGTTCCCTCCGCGACGGCCTTACCGACGAATACGCCCGCGCGGTCGCGAACGGAGCCTTCGAGTGATGTGGAGTGCGCAAGCGCAGCTTGCGCTCCTCCACGCGGAAGCGCAGCTTCCGCGCCCCCGTCATTCCGAGCGCAGCGAGGAATCTGCTAACAATGCTTCGCCGCGCGAACGACCTGTCATCCCGACGACCCCGCGCAGGGGGGGAGGAGGGATCTCGCAGGCTGGTACAGACGAGGTTCCGGCACCGCGCCCGTTGCACGGCCGTACCAGCCTGCGAGGTCTCTCCTCCCGCTCCCACTGCGCGGGATCGGTCGTCGAGACGACAAGCGGCAAGGGTGTCATCCCGACGACCCCGCAACGCGGGGGAGGAGGGATCTCGCAGGCTGGTACAGACGAGGTTCCGGCACCGCGCCCGTTGCACGGCCGTACCAGCCTGCGAGGTCTCTCCTCCCGCTCCCGCTCCGCGGGATCGGTCGTCGAGACGACAAGCGGCAAGGGTGTCATCCCGACGACCCCGCAACGCGGGGGAGGAGGGATCTCGCAGGCTGGTACAGACGCGCAACGAGCGCAGGACCGACTTCGCTGACGACCTCATCTGTACCAGCCTGCGAGGTCTCTCCTTCCGCTCCCGCTCCCCGGGATCGGTCGTCGAGACGACAAGCCGTACGTGTAAGGGCCGCGACAGCGCAATGAGCGAATCCGCCAGGCGTCCTCGCAGATTGGCACCATGCGTGCCGTAGGGGCGACGCGGTGCGTCGCCCGTTCGATCGTCCGTGCACCACGAAACGGGCGACGCACCGCATCGCCCCTACAACCGGCCGTCGGACCAGGATCGATCGATGGCTGACTCACTGGTTTCCAGACTTCCAAACCCCGACATGCAAGCCGCCCCGCGCGCTCTGCTTCGTGCGGCACAGCGCGCCCGCGAGATCGCCAGGCAGACCAACACCGCGATCGTAGTAATTCGCGACGGCCAACTCGTCGAAGAATACTCGGCGCAGACAAGTGAAGAGCTCGCCCTCCGAGGCGGCAAAGTAATCCGCGAAGGCGATTGAGGTTTATGATCTCCCTATGAAGCAGGACGAACTTCTCAGGCGAATCACCACGAATCCCGATATTTTCGGCGGAAAACCGATCATTCGGGGGCGAAGGCTTGCTGTCGAGCATGTATTGTCGATGCTTGCCGCGGGCGATGACATCGAGACGATTCTCTCGGGGTACGGCTGGCTCGAGCGTGACGACGTCCTCGCCTGCCTTGCCTACGCCGAACGGCTCGTCGCGCATGAACGAATCGAACCCGCTCTCGAGCGCGCGGGATGAGGTTGCTGCTCGACAGTTGCACGTGGGGCGGTACGGTCGCGACGCTCGAATCGGAAGGGCATGATGTCAACTGGGCTGGTCGCTGGAACGAAGATCCTGGCGACGAAGCGATCTTGGACATTGCCCATTCGGAGCACAGGATTCTAGTTGCGCTCGACAAAGACTTCGGCGAGTTGGCAATCGTGAAAGGTATTCCGCACTCCGGAATCGTGCGCATCGTGGGCGGGTCCGTGACGGTACACGCGCGTCTCGTACAGGAAGCACTCGTGAGATACAGCGCCGAGCTTGGCCAGGGCGCGATCGTGACCGTCGAAGAATCGCGGACGAGGATTCGTCTGGCAGAGTAGCGCGCCAGGACAACTCCCGGGCGAACGCAACCGCCCCGCCGTCATTCCGATCCCACGAAGCTTCGCCGCCAAGTCCGAAGTGCCCCTCTGCCTTTGCCTTGAAATCCGAAATCCGAAATTCGATGACTGACCCGCAGAAGAAAGTCGTCATCATCGCCGGACCTAACGGCGCCGGAAAAACGACGTTCGCGCGAGAGTTCCTGCCGTTCGAGGCGGCGTGCCCCGTGTTCGTGAACGCCGACCTGATCGCCGCGGGACTCTCCCCGTTTTCTCCGGAAACGGCAGCGATTCGCGCCGGACGCATGATGCTCGCCGAGATCGATCGCCACGCCCAGCAGGGCAGGAGCTTCGCTTTCGAGACGACACTTTCGGGTCACACCTACTTGAAGCGCGTCGAGAGGTGGCGATCCGCAGGGTTCGTGGTGAAATTGATCTTTCTGTCCCTGGCTTCGTCTGAAGAGGCGATCGGGCGTGTTGCAATGCGTGTCCGGCAAGGCGGGCACGATGTCGCGCCCGACGTCATTCGAAGAAGATTCATCAGCGGCTTGCGAAATTTTCACGCGCACCACAAGCGACAGGTCGACTTTTGGCAGCTCTTCGACAACAGCGGCCGGTCGCCCAGGCTTCTGGATGAGGGGACGAACTGATGAATCCCGAGATCGAGTCGAAGCTCCCCGATGCGGACATGCAAGCCGCACCGCGCGCTCTGTTGCGTGCCGCACAGCGCGCCCGCGAGATCGCCAGGCAGACCAACACCGCGATCGTCATCGTTAGAGATGGCCAACTCGTCGAAGAAGCTCCGACGCGAACCAGTGAGGAGACCGTCCTCGGAGGAAACACTTCAATCCACGACGGCGATTAAGGCTGAACCCTCTCCTCCCGTGAAGCGGGACGGGCGGGGTCGTCGAGACGACAACCTGCACGTGTACAGCCTCTGATCGCGTGCTACACAAGTCTCCCGGCCTTGCGAAGCAAATCCGCAATCCGAATGCCTTTCTCCCTCCCCGTTCCCTCAATCGCTACCACCAGAGTCCCCTGATGCTCGTCACCTTCCTGCGCGATTTCATCGAAGACGGCCGGACGAGCATGGAAGGCTATTCGGACAACCTGGTTGCGCAGCTCTCAGAGCGGCACAGCGATGAGTTCGCGATCCGTGAGTTCCGGCCGGTTCTCGGCCGCGCTGCGCTCCTCCCTGACGCGCTCAACCTGAGAATGCGAGTAGCGCGGTACGTCAGTTACCCGCAGCAGGTGAGGAGGCTGGGGAACGGTGGCGTCTTCCACATTCTCGACCATGGCTACGCCCACCTGATGTCGGTCATCGATCCGCGCCGAACGGTCCTGACGGTTCACGACATCATCCCGATCCTCGCGGGGCGAGGGCTGATCGCGGGGCTCCCCTCGATGCGTCGCAACTGGCTAGCCGAGTGGACGGCGACCTTCTATCGGCGGGCGGCTAGGATCGTTGCGGACAGTGAAAGCACGAAGAACGATCTCATCCGCTTCTGCGCGTGCGACCCCGGGCGCATCGACGTGATCCATCCGGGTGTCGACCCCGCCTATCGGCCGCTGGAAGCGGCGGAGCGGCTGGCCGCGCGTCAGGTGCTCGGACTGCCAGTCGACGACAAGCTCGTCCTCGTCATCGGCGGGGCCTACTACAAGAACCACGCGACGAGCGTGCGCGTGATGGCGCGGCTTTCGACACGCCTCGAGCGGCTTCGACTTGTCTATCTCGGTGGTCCGAGCCGTCACTGGGATGACGCTGTGCGAGGCAGTTCCATACGCGATTCCGTGATCGAACTGCCGTTCGTGCGACCGGCGCAGATGGTTCAGCTTTACAACGCCGTCGATTGTCTGCTCTTCCCTTCGTGGTACGAGGGCTTCGGGCTCCCGCCGCTGGAAGCGATGGCGTGCGGGACTCCGGCGGTCACGTCGAGCTCCGCGTCGTTGCCTGAAGTCGGGGGCGATACCGCTCTGACGGCGGCTCCCGACGACATTGAGCAGCTCGCCTTACACGTCGAACGCCTCCTCAACGATTCTCAGTTTCGTGCTGCAGTCGTGGACCGTGGGCTGCAACAGCGACAGCGCTTCGACTGGGCGCAGGGCTGCAGCAGGCTGGCAGAGATCTACAGGCAAGTGGAAGGATCTCGGGCAGCATGAGCGTCAATACCCCCGATTCGGTGTTCGCGCACGAGCACGTGACGGTCATCGAGCCCCCCCGAGGCTGGCGCATCCTCGACCTGCGCGAAGTGTGGGCCTATCGCGAGCTGCTCTGGGTGCTCACGCTGCGCGACATCAGGGTGCGCTACAAGCAGACGGTCCTGGGCGCATCGTGGGCGTTGCTGCGCCCCCTGACTACTATGGCGATCTTCACCGTTGTTTTCGGCCGCCTCGCGAAGATCCCGTCCGATGGCTACCCGTATTCGCTCTTCGTGCTCGCTGCCCTCCTTCCCTGGACCTTCTTCTCGACCGCCATCACGTCGTCGGGGCAGTCGCTCGTCGGCTCTGCCCATCTCGTCAGTAAGGTCTACTTTCCGCGGCTGATCATCCCGCTCTCGTCCGTCGGTTCCGGCCTCGTCGATCTCTTCGTGTCGACGCTGCTGCTCCTGATGTTGATGGCTTGGTATCGCGTCGGATGGACCTGGAACCTGCTCGCGGTTCCGCTGCTCGTGGTCGCAGTGACCTTCGCGGCGTTGGGAGTCGGGACGCTGCTCGCCGCATTGACCGTCGCGTACCGCGATTTCGTCCACCTGACACCCTTCCTCGTGCAGATCTGGATGTATGCCACTCCCGTCGTCTTCCCCGTATCGCTCGTACCGGAGCGGTGGAGGTGGGCGTTGTATCTCAACCCGATGACCGGGCTCGTCGAGGCGTTCCGTGCCGGCTTTCTCGGCAAGAGCTTCGATT
The DNA here is from genome assembly GCA_041671505.1 of Thermoanaerobaculia bacterium. Taxonomy (GTDB): domain Bacteria; phylum Acidobacteriota; class Thermoanaerobaculia; order Gp7-AA8; family Gp7-AA8; genus JACPDH01. Next base: position 18,645 of record JBAZBK010000035.1, read on the forward strand.
GGCCTAACCTGGCGCTTTCCTTCGCCGCAGCCGTCGTGATCTTCCTCGTCGGCGTGGCCTACTTCGAGAAGGTCGAGCGACGTTTCGCCGACATCATCTGAGCGCAATGCGAGCGACGGCCGTTAAGATCGAGGGTGTCTGGAAGCAGTACCAGGTGGGTGCCACCCGCCGGTTCGAAACGTTCTACGAGACGCTGACGCGCGCGATGAAGGCTCCTGCGTCGTGGTTGGCGCGTGCCGGACGCGATGCGCTCCCCGACGACACCTTCTGGGCTCTGCAGGATCTCAGTTTCGAAATCGCGCAGGGAGACGTCGTAGGCATCATCGGCCGGAACGGCGCGGGCAAGAGCACGCTGCTCAAGGTGCTCAGCCGCATCACGGCGCCGACGAAAGGGCGCGTCGAGATCCGCGGGCGGCTGGCAAGCCTGCTCGAGGTCGGCACCGGCTTTCACCCGGAGCTGACGGGGCGCGAGAACGTCTTCCTCAACGGAGCCATCCTCGGCATGGGACGCCGCGAGATCCTGCGGAAGTTCGACGAGATCGTCGAGTTCGCAGAGGTGGCGAAGTTCATCGACACGCCGGTCAAACGCTACTCCAGTGGAATGTATGTGCGACTCGCCTTTGCCGTCGCGGCACATCTCGACTCCGACGTGCTGCTCGTCGACGAGGTTCTCGCCGTCGGCGACGTCGAGTTCCAGGAGAAGTGTCTCGGGAGAATGCGCGATGTGTCCGGGGAAGGCAGGACCGTTCTCTTCGTCAGCCACAACATGGGAATGGTGAACGAGCTCTGCGGCTCCTGCGTTCTGCTCGAACAGGGGAGAGTCCGTAGCGTCGGCGCACCCGGAGCGGTGATTCACGACTACTTCGCCTCGAGAACTTCAGCGGGTGGATTCACCTTCGTCGGATCGCTCGCTGAGGAGATTCTCGTGGAGCGCATTCGGATCAACGGGGCGGACGCCACGGGCTCCGTCGTCGTGCGGCCCGGAAAGACGCTCTCAATCGAGGTCGACGGCGTTGCCCGTCGTGCGATCGCGGACGTGCAGTTTGCGCTGACGATGAGCAGCCAGGGTGTTCGTGTCGCGACCATGCACGATTGTGAGCAGCCTTCCGCGTTACCGGAGGGATCGTTCACTGTCGAGTATTCGGTGCCGGCCCATCTCTTCCGGCCGGGAGACTACCTGCTCGGATTCGGCGCGGAGCGGGAGAGGGTCGGCTCGTGGTTCTACGGCGACGGACTGATCCGGATCACCGTGGTCGAGGAGTGGGCCGCGGGCTTTCCAGCCAATCGTCGCGGGCTCGTGAATCTGACGGCGGAACAGGTCGCCGGGTCGAGGCGGCCTCGACGGGGCGAGCTCGCCGGCGACGGTGCAGGGACGAGGGGAGCGAATCGATGACGCGCAGAACCGGGACGGAGCCGAGGATTCCGGCGCCACTTCACGTAGGGAAACCGAACGTAGGCGACCTTACGAAGATGTACGAGCTGATGCAGGGGATGTTCGATCGTGGCTGGCTGACCAACAACGGCCCGCTAGTCATCGAGCTCGAACGGCGGCTCGCCGAGTACCTGAAGGTCAGGCACTGCATCCTCACCTGCAACGGCACTGTCGCACTGGAGCTTGCCATCCGTGGTGTCGGCATGGAGGGCGAGGTGATCGTGCCGTCGATGACGTTCGTCGCATCCGCGCACTCCCTGCAATGGCAGGGCATACGGCCGGTCTTCTGCGATATCGATCGCAGAACCTACTGCATCGATCCGGAGCAGATCGAACGACACATCTCCGAAAAGACGACCGGGATCATGGGTGTCCACCTTTACGGGCGTCCTTGCGACGTTACCGCGATCAGGCGCATCGCCGACCGCCAGGGCCTGCGCGTGATCTACGACGCGTGTCATGCGCTCGGAGTCTCCGAGGGCGGCACGATGATCGGTAACTTCGGCGATTGCGAGGTCTTCAGCTTCCACGCGACGAAGCTCTTCAACACCTTCGAAGGGGGCGCGGTCACGACGAACGACGACGAGCTCGCGGAGCGGTTGAAGTTCATGCGGAACTTCGGTTTCGCCGGCGAGGACAGCGTCGTCTACATCGGCGTCAACGGCAAGATGCCCGAGATCTGCGCGGCGATGGGGCTCACGAACCTCGACAGTCTCGGCGCGTTCATCGAGGTGAACAAGCGGAACGTTGATGCCTACGCGCGCTGCCTCGACGGAATCGCGGGGATCGAGCTGATGCCGTTCGACACGCGTGAGGCGAACAACTTCCAGTACGTGATCATCGAAGTCGACGAGGCCGCATTCGGAACGACCCGCGATGCGCTGTACAAGGCGCTTCGTGTCGAGAACATCCTCGCCCGCCGCTACTTCTATCCCGGCTGCCACCAGATGGAGCCTTACCGGACGATCTACCCGGACGCGTCCGCGGCGCTTCGCAACACGGAAGAGTTCTCGTCGAGGGTGCTGGCGCTGCCGACCGGAACACAGGTGAGCGTTGCGCTGATCGAGACGGTCTGCGACGTGATCCGTGAATCGAAACCCGGAGCGCAGTAGCCGCATGACCCCAATGGATCGTCTCGTCATCGTCGGCAGCGGCGGGCATGCCTGCTCGGTTCTCGATGTCGCGTACGGCTCGGGACAGTTCGCGCTCGTCGGGCTGATCGACGATTTCCTGCCGCCGGGAGCCGAGAGGTTCGGACTTCCGGTCCTCGGTAGTCGCGAGAAACTGGCTGGGATCTTTGGCGCTTCGGAAGCCGACGCTGTCTTCGTCGCGATCGGCGACAACTTCGCGCGATGCTCGATGGCTCGCTGGATCGAGGCCGCAGTGCCTGCGGTCCGGTTCGCGACGCTCGTACATCCCGCGGCAGTCGTGGGCAGGGACGTGGTGATCGGCCGAGGCACTGTGCTGATGCCCGGCGCGATCGTGATTGCTGGAAGCGTCATCGGCGAGGGTTGCATCCTGAACACGGCATGCAGCCTCGATCACGAAAGCTCAATGGGGGACTGGTCGAGTCTCGCCCCCGGCGTTGTCACCGGCGGCGGGGTCACGATCGGCGCGCGCTCGCATATCGGACTCGGTGCGAACGTCGTTCAGCAGGTTGCAGTCGGTGACGACACCGTCATCGGCGCCGGATCGCTCGTTCTGAACGACGTCGAGGCCGCGGTCGTCGCATACGGCAGTCCCTGCCGGACGATCCGCGGCCGTGCTCCGGAGGAGCCGTATTACTAGTGGCAGCGCGAACTGATGAGTTGATCGTAGATGGGCTGGTCTCGACGATCATCCCCGTCTACAACCGGGCGGCGATGGTGCGTGAGGCCGTCGAGAGCGTCCTCAACCAGAGCTATCGCCCGATTGAGATCATCGTGGTCGACGACGGGTCGACCGACGACACGCCCGGAGTCGTGGATCGGTTGGCCCGGGCGTGGCCCGATGTCATCCGCGTGATTCACAAAGCGAACGAGGGTCCGGGACTGGCCCGCGAAGCGGGACGCAATGTCGCGAGAGGCGAGTTCATCCAATACCTCGACAGCGACGATCTTCTTCTTCCCCCGAAGTTCGGAACTCAGGTCGCGCTGCTACACGCCAACGCAGACTGCGGGATCGCCTACGGTGTCACCCGTCTCGTGGACGAGAAGGGTGCTCTGCTCAGAGCCGAAAGCAAGTGGACCGGGCAGAAACTCGAATATCTCTTCCCTGGGCTGCTGATCGATCGATGGTGGCACACGAGTACGCCGCTTTACCGGCGGAGCGTTTCCGATGCCGCCGGGCCGTGGCCCGCTCGCCGGCCGGAGGATTGGGATCTGGAGGCGAGAATGGGTGCGAACCGAGTGCGGCTGGCGTACGACCCGTCGCCGGTGTCGTGCCACCGCCACCATGAAAGCCCGAATCGGGTGACGCTGGGAAGCCGGACGTCGTATCTCCTCGACGAGGCGTGGTTTCTTCCGCGCCTCTTCGACTGTGCGGTCCGCGCCGGGGTCGGGATGGGCGCTCCGGAGATGGCGCACTTCGCGAAGTGGGCGTTCATGGTCGCCCGGGAACTAGGTTCGATGAACGAGTCGCAAGACGCGTGGAATCTGCTGGCGCTGGCGAAGCGGAGCGCGCCCTCTCCACGCCTGTTGGTCACGGTCACCGGGATCCTGGCGAAGGCGTGCGGGTGGAAGGTTGCTGCAGCCGTGTGCGGCGTCGGCATTCGGATGCGTGGCGCTCTTCGCGAAACGCAGCGACCCTGAAGTCCTCCGGACGACGAGATCCCTGCATTCACACGCGCGCGATGGATCGCCTTTCGATCGAGAGTGGCCGATTGTCCGGTGTATTGAACTGCAGACATCTCATGCGAAACCGCTGGATCGATGACAGTGACCTTGCCGCGATTCCCGCAGAGGAGTTCGCAGACGTCTCCACACTGAAGAGCTCGCCGTTGGTTAGCGTGCTGATGATCACGTTCAACCACGCGGCATACGTGGCCGAGGCGGTCGAGAGCGTGCTCAGCCAGCGGTGCGGTTTTGGTTTCGAGCTGATCATCGGAGAGGATTGCTCGTCCGACGGCACGCGCGAGATCTGCGAAGAACTGCGACGGCGCCATCCCGGAATCGTCCGGGTCGTATCGTCAGCCCGAAACGTCGGGATGCACCGCAATCTCGCTCGAATCTGGCACCGGGCGAGAGGACGGTACATTGCGATTCTCGAAGGTGATGACCTTTGGGTCGACTCCGCCAAGCTCGAGAAGCAGGTGCGTCTACTGGAAGCGAATCCCGAGGTCACCCTCTGCGGAGCATTGGCGCGGAAGATCAGCTGCGATGCTGCGGGACGATGGGTCGATGCCGGCATCGTTGGCCCGCGCATCCCGCGCGACCGTTATGGAGTCGCCGAGCTGATTCCGGACTATTCGTTCCATACCTCGACTGTGCTGATTCGCGCCGGAGTCGTCCGCTTCCCACGATGGTTCTGGGACGTCTATTGCGCCGACCGTCCCCTCTATCTACTCTGCGCCGAGCAGGGCCCGGCCGCGATGGTGTCGGAGGTGCTTTCGACCTATCGGCTTCACGACGGCGGGGTCTGGTCGCCGACGAGCGGACTGAAAAAGGCAGAGCAGGGAATCCGCCTCTTCGACAATCTCAACCGGCACTTTGGCTTCCAATTCGACGCCCTCATCCGCGAGACCCTCGGAGACATTCTCTGGTCGTACATGGCGGAGGCGATCGCTTCGAATGACCTCGACACGGCGAAGCAGCTCTTCACCATGTCGATGCCCTACCGGTGGGCGAAGCTCTCGCGCGAGCGCCTCCGGCTGAACCTTGGAGCATGGGCTGCGTTGTTCGTGCCTCCGCTCTCGACGCTGATTGCCGCAGTGCGAGGCTCGGACGCAAGCGCATGAAGCCACTCGTCAGCGTGGTGATGTCTGTCTTCAACGAACCAGAGCGGCTCGCGACGACGATCGAGAGCGTCCTGGCGCAGAGCTACGATCGGCTCGAGCTCGTGATCGTGAACGACGGATCGTCGGATCCTGGGGTCGGATCAATTCTTTCGCACTTTGCCGCATCTGATCCGCGGGTCACGATCGTCGAGAAGAAGAACGAGGGACTCACTCTCGCGCTGATCGATGCATGTCGCGCGGCCCGCGGCGAGCTGATCGCCAGGATCGACAGCGGTGACCGGATGGAGTCGGCGCGGATCGCGCTACAGGCCGCGCTGCTTTCGGAGAGTGGAGAGTGCGTGCTCGCCACGTCGGTCACGGAGTTCCATGGACCGGAGTGGGAACACCTCTGGTTCAGCCCTCGGCCCGCATTGCTTCGCGGCAGGCCGCTTCGCTTCGAGGCCGACGCGGCGATGGCAGAGCGGGCGTTCGACATCACTCACCACGGCTCGGTCATGTTCCGACGTTCGTCCTATGAGCAGTGCGGTGGCTACCGGCCGCAGTTCTACGTTGGTCAGGACTGGGACCTCTGGTACCGGCTAGGCGAGACGGGCGACTTCTGCGCGGTTTCGGAGGTTCTGTATCACGCGCGGATCTTTCCCCGTTCGATCAGCATGGAGCAGGCAGGTCGACAGAGGGAGATCGCGGAGTGCTCTCTGGGCGCGGCGAAGGCGCGCGCGGGCCGGGCAGACGAAGGGCCATGGCTCGATCGCGCAGCAGCGATTCGACCGATGAACGACAGCTCGGCGAGACGAGCCTCGGCGGAGCCGGGTTTCTATTTCGTAGGCGAGGCGCTGCGACGGAACGGCGATCCCGCCTGCAGGCGCTATCTCGCAGACGCGGTCAGGGAGCGGCCACTCTCGCTGCGGTCGTGGGTCAGGCTGGTGCAGTCGCTCACGCTGTCGTCGAACTCGCGTCAGGGGCGCGCCGGGAAGGGGCGCCGGGGATGAGCGGGCGCCCTCTTCTCGTCGTCGTCCAGAACAAGCCGACGCAGTTCGACGGCCCGCTGTACCGCCTCATCAGGCGTGAAGCGCCTTTCGACCTGCACGTGTGTTTCACGGAAGCTGAAAGCCAGGCGAGCGGAGCTGTCGACCTCGAGATCGGGAGGGCCCCGAGCTGGGACCATCTCGTCGACGATGCCGGCTCTGGCGAATGGATCTCCTACGTACCGGGTGTCGCCGCCCGGGCGCTGGCGCAGCAGATTGCTGCGAAGCATCCGCAATTGACCATCCTCTGCGGCTACTTTCCCTCCGTTCACCTGCGCCTTGCCCTCGAGCTGAAGGCTAAGAGGCTGCGAATCGGGCTCCGGTCCGACAACACGTTGAGGCACTCGAGCTTCGCCGGGGTGAAGGGCGTGATCAAGCGGCTGGTTCTGCCGCGGCTTCTCGGAAGCTATGACAGCTGGCACCCGGTCGGCACGCTCGCGCGGCAGTATCTCGAGAAGGTGTCGAGCCGTGTAAGGCCGTCGTTTCTCTTTCCCTACAACGTCGACAACGCGTGGTTCGAGCAACGCGCGGAGGGGTTCCGAAAGGAAGGGACGCGCGAGCGGGCTGCGATGGGCTTCGGATCCGGTGATTTCGTCGTTCTGGGCGTGCTGAAGTGGAACGATCGGGAGGATCCGCTGACGCTCGTCGACGGGTTCCTGCGCTTCGCGCGAACCAGGCCGCAGGCGAAGTTGATCCTAGTCGGGGACGGGCCGTTGCGTGAGGAAATCAGAGTGCGCCTCGAAGGCGCCACGGATCGCGTCCATCTTCCCGGATACGTGTCGTACTCGGAGCTTCCGAGGTACTACGCCGTCGCCGACGTGTTCGTGCATCCCGCCCCCGGCGAGCCGTGGGGATGCTCCGTGAACGAGGCGATGGCCTGCGGCGTCCCGGTGATCGCGGCAGAAGGAGTAGGCGCGGGCGCCGACCTGATCGTCGACGGAGAGACGGGTTACGTCTTTCCGGACCGGCACGCGGAACTGCTTGCGGGGAGGTTGGTTCAGGTCTGCGAGGACGGGGAGCGGCGGATGGGGCGAGCCGCGTCTGTAAAGATCTCGGAATGGTCGTATCAGCAGACCGTGAGCGAAATGCTGCGCGCGCTCTCGATCCCGAGCACGCGGGGATCGCGATGATTCCCGGAACGAAGACGTCGCCTGACGTCGTGCCGGTTGCGGTTCCCGGCACTGCACCCACTGCACTGACACTCAGCGTCGCCATCCCGACATACGGTCGAGATGCCGTGCTTGTCGACACCATTGCCGCCATCCTCCGTATCGGAGGGCAGACGCGTGGCTTCAAGGAGCTGATCGTCGTCGATCAAACGGCGAAACATGAAGCGGAGGCGGACGCACAGCTTGCGACGTGGGACGCACGTCGTGAGATTCGCTGGCTGCGGCTTCCGCAGGCAAACCTGACGAGAGCGATGAATCTGGCACTCTGTGAGGCCGGTGGAGAGATCGTTCTCTTCCTGGATGACGATATCGTGCCGAGCGAACGTCTGTTGACGGTTCACCTCGAGAGTTTCGCTCGAGAGCCGGGGCTTACAGCCGTCGTGGGACAGATTCTTCAACCGGGGGAAGAACCGGAAGCCGTGCCGTATCAGCCGACGGGCGATCGGTTGCGCCGGTACATGGACTTCCCGTTTCGCAGCACTGAAGGCTGCTTCATCGAAAACGCGATGGCAGGCAATCTCTCGGTGCGCCGGGATCGTGCGATGGCGATCGGCGGGTTCGACGAGAGCTTCGGGCCACCGGTTGCCTCGCGCTTCGAGTCCGAGTTCGCGAAACGTCTCGTCGATCGCGGAGGACTGATCTGGTTCGAGCCCGCGGCGTCGATCCGTCACCTGAGGGCTCCGTTCGGCGGCACGCGCGCCTTCGGAAGCCACCTGACGAGTGCCCTGCCTTGTTTCGGAGTCGGCGACTACTACTTCGCGCTGCGCGTCGGCCGCGGTTGGAACAGGTGGTGGTACATTCTGCGCAAGCCATTTCGCGAGGTGCGGACCAGGTTCCACCTGCGGCACCCGTGGTGGATTCCGGTCAAGCTGATCGGTGAGGTGAGGGCGCTGTTGCAGGCACTGCGTCTCGCTTGGCGACCACCTGAGCTTCTTGGAAAACCCGACTGCTCCGGCGGTGGTGAGACTGGGCAATGAGCGGCACGACTGAAGTTGTGTTAGTGGCGATGGAGCTCATGGGTCTCCTCGTTGCGATCGACGGCCCGTGCCGCCGTGGAGCTTGTAACAGATGATCTTCGTCGCGATTGCGATCACGGCTTTCGCCTTGTCCGTCGCGATGGTCGACGTCAGGAAAGGTCTGGTGGCGCTGCTCCTGATCGGCGTCCTCCAGGACGTACTCAGGAAGTTGACCCCCGACGTTCCCGCGTACTACATCCTCTGGTCACTAGCGACCTTTCTGGTGATTGCGGCGGTCGCCGCACGGCGCGGCCTCATCGCTCCGCTCCGAACGCTGGTGCTAGGGGATGGGACGCTGAAGGCGCTCTGGACGCTGATGGCGTTCCTGATCGCTGCTCAATTCGTCCACTCGTTCGTACGCTGGGGCCCCGTCGTGCCGACACTTGGCGCGATCGAGTATCTCGTGCCGCTCCTGGCGGTTCTGCTCGGCGCCGGCTTTGCGCGGCGCTTCCCCGATCTCAGGTGGTTCTTGAAGTGGTACGTGTTCATCGTCGGCCCTGCAGCCTTGAGCGTCTTCGCTTCCGTTCGGTTCGGTGACCGCTTCCCCGTCCTTCGGGACGTTGGGACCTTCACAGGCACGGAGTTGATCATCTACGATCGCTGGGGTGTCACACTGCAATCGTACTCAGGCCTCTTCCGTACGGGCGAGATCGCCGCGTGGCACGCGGCGACAGCGGCGGTGTTCGTTCTGATTCTCGCGCGCCGCGGAGCCGCGCGAGGTTGGTGGTTCGCCATTCCGGGAGTCGTGCTGCTGGTCGGCGCGATCGTTTACACAGGCCGGCGCAAGATGCTGATGGCACTGACGCTCTTTTTCGTGCTCCGATTGATTCTCGACTTTCTCGCTGCACGCGGGCTCGGGCGCCGCAGCGGGGTCGCATTGATCGTTGCGTTGGCCATCGCGATGCTCCCCGGATTGCTGCCGGAGACTGATGACTATCTAAATCGTGGCGTGTCTGTGTATAACTCTCTCGGGGAACGGTCTGGAACCGCCCTCGATCTCGCACGATCAGCTATGTATCGTTCCGGAGGGATCGGGCTTGGTGTCGGAGTCTTTTCGCAAGGATCGCGATACGCTGGAGTCGACCTTCAGTCCGTCGTAGGTGGCGCAGGAGAAGCTGGTGTAGGCAAGATCATCCTGGAGTTCGGCATCGCCGGGTTGCTTCTCCTCGCGCTCATCGTCGGCCGGACGATCATCAAGGGTTGGCGCCTGATGCGCTGGATGGGCAGGCGACGAGACCCGGCGCTCCTGGTGACGATCGCGATTGGAAGCTTTCTGGTCGGACAGGTTGCGACCTTCGTCGTCGCGACGCAGATCTACGGTGATCCCTTTGTTCTGATCATTCTTGGGCTGACCATTGGGTTCCTCTTCGGGAAGTTGTCGGCGGCGGAGCGAATGCGGATGGCCGAGGTGCGCACGAAGGGCGCCGTTAGGCACGGCGCGGCGAACGGTCGGCAGGGCGTTACCTATCCGCGCGGGTCACGAGTGGGCGGGTTTAGTGCTGCGCCAGCCGACCGTCGCTGAACGGGCAGGGAACACCCTTCCCATCAAGCGGTTGCGTGGTGTAAGCGCCACGCGCTTCGCACCTGTCGCTGGGATCCGCCACCGACCGAACACATACGATAGGACGACTCTGGGAGTGAAGGCGCAGTGAACAGACTGATCCACTGCATCGGAAATCTCGACCCCCGGACAGGTGGAACCGCGGCAAGCGTCGCACGTTTGACGGACGCGCTGGCGGCCGACGGAAGGTATCGGGTCATTCTTCTCAGCCAGGGGGTTGATGGCAGCCAAATGTTGGAGTCGCAGGTCGCCGAACTCGACCGCCGAGTCGCCCTCACGGATTCGAGCGTCGCCCTGCGCGCGGGATGGCCCATACGGAAGCTCCTCCACGAGGCTGTCGAGCGCGATCGTCCAGTTCTGCTGCACGATCACGGGATCTGGATGCCGAACAATCACCATGTCGCCGCAGCGGCACGGCGACACGGACTGCCGCTCGTAATCCATCCTCACGGAATGCTCGAGCCTTGGGCGCTCCGCTACAAGGCGTGGAAGAAGCGGGTGGCGATGCTGCTCTATCAGCATCGCGATCTTCGGACGGCGGCTCTCTTTGTGGCGACGGCCGATCAGGAGGCCGACAGCATTCGGAGACTCGGCCTTCGACAGCCAATTGCTGTCATACCAAACGGCGTTGACTTTCCTGTAGACACCGATCGTCTCGAGTCCCGACGGAATGACGCCAACGGTAGGCGCATCGCCCTATTTCTCAGCCGCATCCATCCGAAAAAGGGGCTTTTGAATCTGGTCAATGCCTGGTCGAAAGTCCGTCCAGCGGGGTGGAAACTTTACCTCGCAGGTCCGGATGAAGGCGGGCATCTCTCAACAGTTATGAGAAGGGTCGCGGCCCTGGGATTGACGCAATCGATCGAATACAAGGGAGTCGTCCAAGGAGAGGAGAAAGAGCGACTCTGGCAAGAGGTCAGCCTATTTGTATTGCCGAGTTTCAGCGAGAATTTTGGATTGGTCGTGGCCGAAGCTCTGGCGCGCGGCGTTCCAGTGATCACGACCCGCGAGACGCCTTGGCGCAGTCTAGATGAATCCGACTGCGGTTGGTGGATCGATGCGACACTCGAGGCACTGGCAGTCGCTCTTAGTGACGCAGTGCACACGGACGACGATCGGATGCAGGCAATGGGCAATCGAGCGCGCATTCTAGCGCGTCGCTTTCACTGGGAAAAGATCGCCGCAGAGATGGCCGACGTCTATCGATGGTTATGCAGCAAAGGGCCGATGCCGAACTGCGTACGGTTACGATAGCGAGCCAGAAACAACAAATTACGTTCGCAGGCGCCGAATCCTCCGTACTTGCAGATGCTCATCTGGAATGCGTTTCTAGGCACGATCACGATCGTCAAAACCGTTGCTTGAGATCCGCTTGCGGCCGCGTGTAACCTATGCAGACCTGTCGAGCAAGTCTAGATGTCTCGAAAATGCACAACGCAACTTTGCCGGAAGCAGCAAAGCCTGACCAGCGGATAGACGACGCCGTAGCTTCATCAGTATAGACGTAAATGTTAGGAGCAATATCGTGCCGCACGCGTTTCGACAGGGCAGGTGGTGATGACAGAGCGCGAAATCTCTCGACCATCGGTTAGCATCATAGTACCGACGTACAATCGTGATAAGTTTCTTGTCGATGCTCTAGAATCGGTGCTACGAAATCAGTTGACGCATGCCTTAGAAATTATCGTTGTCGACGATGCTTCATCCGACAACACCGCGTCCGTTCTTGAGCAGTACGGAACTGCGATTCGCACGAAGCGCTTGAATAGAAACGGCGGCGCTGCGGAGGCGCGAAACGAGGGTTTGAAACTGGCCACAGGCAAGTACGTCAAGTTTTTGGATTCAGATGACGTTCTTTGTAGCGATACGCTGCAAGATGAAATACAGCAGGCAAACGATAGTGCTGCCGATATGCTGTTGTCAGGCTGGGGAACAGTCAAGCTTGACGACAACAACAGACCAATCATGGGAAGCGAACGAACATTCGAACCGCCCGAAATGGTGCCTATGCCTGAGAGTGTCCTAGAGGGCAAGGCAGTCCCGACTTCAGCCGTGTTGTACCGGCGTAGCTACATAGAGGGCTTGCGTTGGAGTTCGGCGGTACGGCATCCGGATGATTGGTACTTCTTTTGCTTAGCAGCCCTACGAGGCGGCAAAATTGTACGAAGGGATAGAGTTTCCTATTGGCTTCGCGATCATCACGGAACGCGAGCAAGCTCTGAAAGCATGCTTAGCTACGCGAGGAGTCACCATGTCGTTCTACGCGCGATCGAAGCTGTTCTGGAACAGCAAAATCTTAATACACCATCGCGCAGGAAGATGTTGGCGCAGTACTTCTACAAGCAAATCTACGTGCTTGCTCTGTATGCACCTCGCGAGTTTGAACGTGCGGCAGATCACATCTTGCTGCTAGATCCAGGTTTTTGCCCAGTTACGTTTGAGGGCAAGATGTATATGAGATTGTTCGCTCGTATACTCGGTTTTCGTCGTGCTGTATTGATATACAGCAAGGTCAAGCTAGCGCTGTTCCCAGGGCGCTGTCGATGACGTCTCACCGGTAGTGGCGCTCGCTCATTGTGCAGGCCACAAGCAATTTATGGAAGTACAAAGAATACTACTTGGCCACGGCAAAGAGTGGTCGTCGACGAACAGGGTGTTGGTTTCACTCAGTACGCAGGCAGCACGAATGCATGAGCTTAGGAGATAGCATTGAGCCTATCTGTGTTGCAGACGATTGTACGAGCTGCGCGGTGGACGTTTCGCAAAAACGAGTTCGGGCTTCGGGCCGCGATGCTGCCGGTGTTCGCGATCGCAAGGCGCCGTAACACGCACCATCTTGGATTGCTTGGAAAATCTGTCGAGATAGTTGAGCCGTTGTGGTCGGTGGTTGACTTCGTAGAAATTTTTTGGCACCAGATGTATCACTTTGTTTCGAGGCGAGAGCAGCCGTACATCATCGACTGCGGCGCGAATGTGGGGATGGCCGTCATCTATTTTATGCATTTGTATCCGGAATCTTCCGTTGTTGCGTTTGAGCCGGATCCAACCGTATTCAGCATCCTGCAGAAGAATCTATCCTCGTTCTCGGTATCTGGTGTGACAGCAATCAACAAGGCAGTCTGGACCTCAGATTCAACCATGCAATTTGTTGACGGAGGTGGAGTGGGCGGACGGCTTGCGAATTGCGGGGCTGTTTCTACTGCGATAGACGTTGAGGCTGTACGACTTCGACCCTTTCTAGAACGAAAGGTTGACTTTCTCAAAATTGACATCGAAGGTGCTGAGTTGGCGGTGCTTCGCGATTGCCGCTCTGTTTTGGGAAACGTCGATCACGTCTTCGTCGAGTTTCATGGCAGCCCACATCGGTCGCAGGAACTACACGATCTTCTTTCGCTGCTCGCTGACAGCGGCTTTCGCTACTACGTCACCGATGCACGCGGCGACCATCGCCCACTCGATTTTGATTGGCGGTGGCGAAGATATGACATCCAGGTCAACGTCTTCGCGGTAAGGGAGGAGATCGAAGATGTCGACGGACCTCGGCGTTGAGGAACAGTGGAGGCTGACGAGGACTGGTCACGCCAGATCTTGGAGAGCACGTGTCTTAGCTCTGTATCTTCCTCAATTTCATCCGATCCCCGAAAATGATCGGTGGTGGGGAAAGGGTTTCACTGAATGGACTAACGTTGCAAAGGCAAGGCCCCTATTTCCAGGTCACGTTCAGCCTCGCTTGCCAGGCGAACTGGGCTTCTATGACCTTCGACTAGCTGAAACTCGCGCTGCACAGGCAAAACTTGCACAGGAACACGGAATCGAAGGCTTTGTGTATTGGCACTACTGGTTTGGGGGGCGTCGTCTGCTGGATCGCCCGTTTCGCGAGGTGCTAGAGTCGGGCGTCCCAGAGTTTCCGTTCTGCATCGGCTGGGCAAATCATTCATGGACTGGCGTGTGGGTCGGTGCTGAAGACCGCATGCTGGTTGAGCAGACATATCCTGGAATCGCGGATATCGAGGACCACTTCTTGGCGCTACTACCTGCGTTTGAGGATCGACGCTATGTCAGGGTTGCCGGGAGGCCCTTGTTGTACGTGTTTCGTCCCAAAGACATTCCTGAACCCCAGGACTATTGGGCGCGTTGGCGAGAGCTTGCCGTGCGACATCGAATCAAGGAGTTGCACGTTGTCGGCGTAGGGTCTCCGTTCGATGATCCGGCGCAGTTCGGCCTAGATGGGATCGTGCCAAACTGGGTTCCTGAGCGACGTCGGTGGGCGAGGTGGCGAGGCGCCCTTGCGCGGGTGCTTCCATCGTTACGAGAGCGGTTGAGAAAGCCAACCGTCTATTCCTATGACTGGTATGTTCGACGATCGGTCTCCGATACGATTGGACAACGGAAAGGCGGATGGGAGTACGGAGCAGTTATGCCGAACTGGGATAACACGCCGCGCGCGGGTAGAGGGGGCGTAGTGCTGTGCGACTCAACTCCCGAGTTGTTTCGTCTACAGGTGGAGCGAGTTCTTGCCGTACTGGACAAGAATTGCGTTCCTGATGAGCATCGAATCGTGATACTAAAATCCTGGAACGAGTGGGCCGAAGGCAATTACATCGAGCCAGATCGGGAGTTTGGGAGAGGCTATCTCGAGGTGCTGCGTAATGAATTGAGAGTCGTTGACCGGCGAGATGGATAACGCAACGGAGATCGAGATTCAGTTGACGTTATGGAAGGCCGCCGAGGAGAGGACAGGAGTTCACAATTTTGAAGACAGTTGAAAAGCTTTATCTGGAGCTGCTCAAAGACACGCTACAGTTCGCACTGTGGCCAGAGCCGGACGTTCCGGTAGAACTTTCAAATGCTAGTCGTGGGGGATTGCTCCGGTTTCTTGTGAACAGCGCATCAAAGGTTCTTGCGCTCAAGAAGATGAAGATCGTGAAGGCGCTTGAGCATAGCGAAAAAGAAGTTGCCGAGGGCAGGATATGGCCAAGATACGCCGACACGATGATCGGACGTAAGCGCTTGGAGAATATCCAGTACTGTGTCGAGACCGTGCTTTCGGAGGGTGTCGTCGGAGACTTGATCGAAACTGGGGTCTGGAAGGGTGGCGCCTGCATCTTTATGCGGGGAATTCTCGCTGCATACGGGGTGGGCGATCGGATGGTCTATGTTGCTGACTCGTTCCAAGGGCTTCCTGAGCCCAATCCTGATCGGTTTCCTGCCGATAGGGAGAGTGCGTGGCACTCGCACGGCGTTTTGGCCATCTCTCAGGCCGACGTCGAGAATAACTTCAGGCGCTATGGTCTTCTTGATGACCAAGTTGTGTTTCTGAAGGGATGGTTCAAAGACACGCTTCCGATCGCTCCGATCGAAAGACTCGCCGTGCTGCGACTGGATGGTGACATGTATGAATCTACGATCGATGCGCTTAGTTGGCTCTACCCGAAGCTCTCGGTCGGGGGATTCTGCATCGTTGATGACTACTCTCTTCCGGAGTGCAGGCAGGCCGTCGCAGATTATAGGTCCGCGAACGGAATCACCTGCGAGATGGTTGAAATAGATTGGACTGGCTTGTATTGGCGGAAGTAGGCTAGGGCTGTTAGACGAGATGGATATCAAGGCAAATCGCGCATCGACAAAGTACACGCAGCGCGAGCAACTTCTGCGTCTCCTTTGGTGCTTCTCTTCTCTACTTTTCCAGTTGAGTCCGCGACCTCTGTTCGGATTCCGCCGCGCGCTCCTGCGCCTGTTCGGAGCGCGCGTCGGTCGTGCGGTGAATGTCTATCCCTCCGCGGTTGTGGTCATGCCGTGGAACTTGGAAATCGGAGACTTCAGTTCGGTTGGGGAGAATGCGCTGGTCTACAACCTCGGCAAGGTGACGATCGGCGCTCAGGCGACGATCTCGCAGCGTGCGCATCTCTGCGCCGGTACGCATGACTATTGCGATCCTGCGATGCCGCTACTGAAGCCGCCGATCACCATCGGAGACCAGGCGTGGATCTGTGCCGACGCCTTTGTCGGTCCCGGGGTCGCGGTCGGCGAGGGCGCGGTCGTTGGTGCGCGCGCCGTCGCTGTGAAAGACGTCGAGCCTTGGAGCGTCGTTGTGGGCAATCCTAGCCGAAAGGTCGGTGTGCGCAAATTGCGGTAGCGCTGAACCGATGCTGAAGGTTGTTGGCTATTGAAAGAGATGCTTATTTGAACGGAATCAGCTGACGATGACCGTTTCGAGTGTCACCCGTGGCAGGAAACTGCCGATCACGGCGTTTATTGCGGTGAAGAATGAGTCGGCCAATCTGCCTCGCTGCCTTTCGGCCGCCGCGATGGTGGAACGCGTTATCGTCGTCGACTCCCATAGCACGGACTCAACGCTCGAGATCGCTCGAAGCGCGGGCGCCGAGGTCGTGCAGTTTGAGTACGGGGGTGGATATCCCAAGAAGCGGCAGTGGGCCTTGGAGAGCGTTGGAGTCACGACACCGTGGGTGATGCTGCTCGATGCCGACGAGGTGGTTCCTCCTCCGCTCTGGGCCGAAATCGAGCGGGCCATCTCGCCCGGCACTGCACCCGATGCATTTCTCGTCATGAAGGCGTTCCACTTCCTCGGGCGGAAGTTCCGGTGGGGTGGTTTCTCCCACTCGGCGGTGGCGCTCTTCAGGACGGGGAAAGCGAGATTCGAACGGTTGTTCGACGACGGGCCTGACGGACTCGACATGGAAGTCCACGAACGTGTGCTGGTCGATGGGGCAGTCGGCCGCCTGATGACGCCGTTGATTCACCAGGATTTCAAGGGACTCGAGGCCTACATCGAGCGGCACAACAAATACTCGACATGGGAAGCGCGCCTCCGGCACCGATACCTGACGTCCGGAAAATACGGTGAGGAGACGATCGCTTCGCGATTGCTCGGCAACTCGCAGGAGCGACGGCGGTTTCTGAAGGCAGTGATCGTCAGGCTGCCAGTTGAGTCACAACTCTGGTTTGTCTACCATTTTGTACTGAGGTTGGGCTTTCTCGAAGGTCGGCGCGGTCTGATCGCCTGCCAGATCCGGGCGAGCTATATTGCGCAGGTGCGTGCGAAGGTGTTTGAGCTTCAGCTTCTTGGGACGTTGCAACGCTGATGACGTAGGCGAACGTCGCCTGCCCGGTGAATGAGACGTTTACGCGGCGCGCAAGAGCGCCGCGTTTCGCATTTGAGGGGCTCCTCTGGCCGTTAGAGATTGTCCAGAACGGGTTAACGCTGTGCTTGCGACGTGTGCTGGTGCGATCGATCCCAGTCGCACTTCGGCGGAGTAGGCAGCCGGTCAGCGCGCTCCGCGTCTCGCTCGCTTACAATTGAAGGCTAGTATTGCCACTCGTGACTAAGGAACTGCGCAAGGACATCGAGGGATTGCGAGCGATCGCAATCCTGATGGTCGTCGCGTATCACGCGCACGTCCCCTGGATGAGTGGCGGCTTCGTCGGCGTCGATGTTTTCTTCGTTCTGTCCGGCTACCTGATCACCCAGTTGCTGGTCTTCGAGATCGCCAGCACAGGCACGATCGACATCGCCCGTTTCTACGCTCGTCGCGCGCGTCGGCTGTTGCCCGCGGTCGGTGTTCTGCTGCTTGCGGTCGTGTGTGCAAGTGCTGTCCTCTACGCCCCGTTCGAGCAAGGGGATCTCTCGCTAACGGCGCTCTCGACGTCGGCGTATCTCAGCAACGTCTATTTCGCGAAGACCGCGACCGACTATCACAGCCCGGCCGCGCAGACGAATCCGTTGCTTCACACCTGGTCTCTGAGCGTGGAGGAGCAGTTCTACGCGGTATGGCCGCTCCTCATGCTCTTCGCGGCGCGGCGAGCCCGAAAACGCGGGGAGTCGTCGGAGAGGAACATCGGGATGGTTCTCGCCCTCCTGGCGCTGCTTTCCTTCGGGCTCTCTCTCTACTGGACCGAGGTGAGGCAGCCGTGGGCGTTCTTCCTCTCGCCGACCCGCGCCTGGGAGTTCGCGCTCGGCGCGTCGGGCATCCTTCTGCCGGGGTTCGATCGATGGGTCTGGATTCGCGCGTTGTTCTCGGGAGAACGGACGACACCCGACGCGTCGCAGCGTAGAGTCAGGATCATCAGCGGTTGGCTCGGCTTCGGCATCGTGCTGTTGAGCGGCGTCGTGTTCGATGACAAAACCCCATTCCCGGGGATCGCCGCGATGCTTCCAGCGATCGGAACGCTTCTGGTTCTTCGCTCCGGGGCAGGAAGCAGCCCCGCGAGCCCGAGGCTTCTCAACACGCGGGTTCTGCAGGAGATCGGTCGGCTTTCCTACTCCTGGTACCTGTGGCATTGGCCGCTGCTCGTATTCGGCATCGCGATGTTTCCCGACACCGGCCTGCCGGGACGGGTCGGACTCGTGCTCGGGGCGCTCGTGCTCGCAGAGCTGTCGTATCGGCTTGTGGAACATCCGATTCGCAGCAGTCGATTGCTGGTCGGGCGACCGGCACTCGCGCTATACATGGCCGCGGGGATCACGCTCGGAGGTATCGGCCTTTCCGTGGCGTGGAACCGCGTCTCGGCTCGCTGGTCGACCGGCGAATCCCAGGCGAAGTTCAGCGCTGCACGCAACGACAGCCCTGTGATCTACCCGATGAAGTGCGACGAGTGGTTCTTCAGCTCGGCTGTGAAGGAGTGCTCGTTCGGGCCGGCCCAATCCGCCCGCACCGTCGTGCTGTTCGGGGACAGTCATGCCGGGCAGTGGTTCCCTGCGGTCGAACAGGCGTTCGTTCCGCATGGTTGGCACCTGATCGTGATGACGAAGTCGGGCTGCCCCGCGGTCGACGCTCCATTCGTCTACAACCGGATCGGCCGGGTCTACACGGAGTGCGACGTTTGGCGGAGGAGTGCGCTGGCGCGTATCGCGATACTCCGGCCGGACCTCGTCGTCGTCGGCTCGTGGAGCGGCTATCCGTTCAGCCAGGAGCAACTTCGTGACGGAACGCAGCGCGTGTTGAAGTCGTTGAGCGAGAGCAGCCGGCAGGTTGCGCTGATGGCCGACACAGTGGGGCCCGGGTCCGACTTGCCGCGTTGCCGCGCCCGCGCGAGCTGGCGGCCGTCGTTCGTGCCGGGACCCGATTGCACCAGTTACTCCGACGCTCCGCGGAGACTCGAAGTGGAGTCGATTCAAAACTCGCTGGCTCGCGGGTTCGACAACGTAACGGTTGTCGACTTGAACAGCCTGATTTGTGCCGGAGGGGTTTGTGGCTGGGGAAAAGGCGACGCGATTCCTTTTCGGGACGACAGCCACCTTACTGCGAGCTTCGCACGCGCTCTTGGGCCTGCATTGCGCGCGAAAATAGTCACCGAATTCAGCGAGGGAAGTTGGTCGGACGGCCTGTTCTAGCGAAATCGGGGAGCAGCAAGCAGTTGACGCGGAAGATCTAGAGCGGCGAGAGCCGCTCATTTTCGTTCTTAGGGGGCTCAAGATTCATTTGATACGCCGTGAGCTAGCGTAACGTTGGTTTTGCCGCTTCGACATACAAACTCTCTCCCTCGCGCTCGTGAAGATCGAGACTGCCGGGTTGCGGGATTCCCGTCGTACCGGGAGGTCGCGTAGTCGCCTCGACAAATCCGTGCTCGGTTAGAAGCTTGCAGAGGGATCGGCTGTCGTACGCCCAAAGATGATTCCGTGGTCCGAAGATCAACAAGCGTACTCGCTGCCAGAAGGCTCTTGGTTTATCAATCGCGAGAAGCGTGGCGGCGACGAAGGCGTCAGCGTCTCCTGTGCTGGCGTAGCTGGCTAAGAGGCGGTTGAGATCAGGGACAGCCACGCGAATCATTCCGCCAGGGCGCAGAACTCTAATTGCCTCAGCGATGAACTCTCTCGCCTCGGAGCGGTCGAGGTGTTCAAGCATGTGCGAGGTGTACAGCGCGTCAACCGTCTCGGGACCGAGAGGAAGGTGCAGCGCATCTGCCCACTCGATATCGGCGCTACGAGCGAACGCGACGAAGGAACGCTGATTCGGGTCGAGCAGTCTGAGACGAACCGCAAGCGCGAAGATTCGGGGCCAGCGTGCGAGGCGCAGACTGAAGGAGTTATCAAAATTTCTCCATCCAGTCGTAGGAGTCTGGCCGCAGCCGACATTGATCTGCATTGCCGTGCTAGCCTCTCGCATGAATGCTGCTCGTGATCAGAGTATTGCGATCCAATGCGATTGTGGCACGCCAGATACGGGTTGACTACTCCTTGACTCCTGAGCGCCTGGCGCGAGGGCTTCAAGAAGCGGGTTCTGCAAGCACAACCTGCACGGTCTCTCTGTCCAGTGACGCCAAGCGCCGGAGGCTGGAGTCCTAGAATGCCTCAGCGTGCCAATCCCAGTTGCGAGTATCGTGTGTCAACTTCCGTAGCGCTATCATTCTGGGACTGAAATCCTCGAACACTCGCCGATAAATCGGTGGGGCAAGTACCTTCGCCCAAACGCTCTTCTGAATCGGCGCTCCTAACGCCCGTGCGAGTAGTTCCCTCCACGACTTCGAGACCTTGTAACCGACGGTGCCTAGTTGCTCGTAACATGGGTAGTTCTTCAGGAACTCGACGACCCTTCTCACTGATGGGAACGAAACGTCATCGATAGCGAGCACGCCTCCGGTACGGAGTAGGCGGGTCGAGTAAAAGCAGTCGACGAGGGTATGGTCAAATGTATGCCACCCGTCGATGAAGATGAAGTCAAATTGGTCTGCCTGGCCCGCAACCAGCTGTGGCAGTGCGAACTCGGACTTGAGTTCTATCAAATGAAAGAAGTCAATTTCGGCCGCCTCCAAGTTTGCGATCCCCGCGCCATCCCAATTTGTGTTTTGGAACGGGTCGATTATCGTGTGCGACGCCTGCGCTCGACCACGCAGTGCTTCGCAGATGTAGAGTGACGAGAGTCCGTACGCACAGCCAATTTCTAAAGTTCTCTTGATGGTGGAGTCATTCTTGATCAGGGAGAACAGAAACTCCCCTTCTTCGCGATCGATCGCCGAGTGGAGCTTGTGAACTTTCCCGTTGCGCCCCACAACCGACCCCGTTTCGTGAATCTGACTGATGATCTGGTTCACTTGTTGACCTCGACCTCGCATGCTGGAGAGCCCTGCTCAACCGCGATATCTAACTAGAATACTCTCGCAGCATTGTGTTGTCCGTTCATCGGTCAGATCCGCATCGGGGGAGCGCGACAGACGTCCTTCCACTGCTTTGCATCGGGGTCGTGGTTCGGAGCCGAAGTATGAGGTATTCAGCCGGAATCCGTCCCGGAATGCGACGCAGGTGATGGCTGAGTATTGGAACCATGGAGGATGCCTGCGGGGACACTCTCTCTCCGCAAGGCGGGGCGGGATCTGAGAGGTTCTTCGTCGCTCGCGCGGCGAGCGCCTCACGGCGACAGGACGTTCAGGCGGCGCGGTGCGCGCGATTCGCGCGAGACGTGCCGGCGAGACGCCAGCGCTCCAGCCGGCCGGAGGCCAGCGCGCCGGGATGCGACTGGCGCGATGCTATAGCTTCAGCGCCGCCCGAAATTGTTCGATCCCGCGGGCGCGGGTGAAGCGCTCGTCGAAGCGGCGTCGCGCGCTCTCGCCATGCATGCGCACGAGGGCGGGGTCGGAGGCGTAGTGTTCGACGGCGTTCGCGAAGCCGGTAGCGTCGCCGATCGCGACGTGCACGCCGCACTCTCCTCCCACCACCATGTCGTAGATCTCTCCCTCGGCGGGTCCTACGTAGATCGTCGGGCGACCCGCCGTGAGGATGCCGCAGATCTTGCCCGGTACGGAACACGACGTTGGGCGGGCGACATTTGAAACCGTGGAAGCTTGCGAAGTCCCTCTCCTCGCGCAGTGCGGGGAGGGATCGGCACGACAGGTCGCGCGGATGGCGCGGAGTTCGTCGCGGCGGGGGGTGCCGCGCCCGTGGTGTTGCGCCGCTACGCGGCGCGTTCGATGTTTTGCGCGCGCACCCCCGGTTCCTTCGCCCTCCCACTTCGCGGGACGGGGCTCGGTCACCGGGGGCTAAGGTCGGTCGTCGCTTCGCGACGAAGAGATTCCGCGACTCGAGCCCCACAATCCGAGGTGCGAGATCCGCGGTTGGAATCTCGAGATTTGAAGCCGCAATCGTCGTCGCGTAGCGACGATGGATCTTTGCCCCCGGTGGCCGGACCCGGAGGGTCGGCCACCGGGGGGTGCATGCAGATTCTTTCGCGCCGCGTAGCGGTGCAGGATATTGCGCCGCTACGCGGCGCGGAGCGCCTTCCTCACGCCAACCCCCGGTTCCCTCGCCCTCCCGCTTCGCGGGACGGGGCTCGGTCACCGGGGGCTAAGGTCGGTCGTCGCTCCGCGACGAAGCTGGATCGGGACGCGGAACGAGGATTCGAACGGGGGGCGTAGGTTCGACGCGGTGCGTCGCCCGTGCAGAGGTCGCGAAGCGCGAGCGGGTTCGTAGAGAGTAATGACGTACAGAGTCCCGGCTCTGTTTCGATCATTACGGCGTGTATGGGGCGGTCGCCAGGGAATGCGCCAGGTTTCAGATGGACGCCAGCTAAGCTTGCAATTGGCCGATCATCAAACTTGCACATGGCCGATGCCCGAACCGACATGGTATGGACGTTTCACGGAGCCCCGGCTCGTCGACGCGCTGGTGCAACGCGACGTACGCGAGCTGTCGCGCATCCGCTCGCTCGACGTCCTCCCTTCGCTCCTCTCGGCCGCAGCGGGCCAGACCGCGCGCCTCCTCAACGTTTCCGGCCTGGCCGCGCCGTTCAAGGTCAGCCGCGTCACGATCGGTGAGTACGTCACACTGCTCGAACGACTCTTTCTGATCGACGTCGTGCAACCATGGCACTCCAACCGATTGAGCCGGCTCGTCAAGACGCCGAAGGTTCACATGGGCGACAGCGGAGTCGCGTGTGCGCTCATGGGTTTCGATGCGGCCGCACTCTACGCTGACCGCGAGACGTATGGCCAGCTCGTGGAATCGTTCGTCTACCAGGAGATCCGGCGACAGGCGAGCGGAGTCGATCTGCCACTGCGCTTCCACCATTTCCGGGACAAGGATGGAGTGGAGGTCGACCTCGTGATCGAACGCGCGGGGCGCGAGCTCGCGGGCGTCGAGGTCAAAGCGGCTTCGACGGTGAGCGAGAAAGACTTCAGGGGATTGCGCAAGCTCCGGGAGGCCGCAGGCAAGCGATTTCGCGGCGGAGTCGTTCTTTACGACGGGGAGGCGGCGGTGTCGTTCGGTGACGATCTCTTCGCGCTTCCGATCTCGGCCCTCTGACGAACGCGCGGGCGCGCCCGCCCCCGGTTCCTTCGCCCTCCCGCTTCGCGGGACGGGGCTCAGTCACCGGGGGCAACGGTCCATCGTCCCTCCGCGACGAAGAGGTTCGCAGTGCGAAATTCGAATTGCGCAATTGTCGTCGCGTAGCGACGAGGGATTGGTAGACCCCGGCTTCAGCCGGGGTAAACGCGCAGCCGATCATGTTCGCGCCGCGAAGCGCCGCGGGATAGTGGCGCGCCACGCATGAATCGCGAAATGACGGGGCGACGTCTCTCCCCCGGCCGAAGGCGGGGTCTAACGATCCATCGCCGCTGTCGCGGCGAAGGGCGTGGCTCGCTGAGGGACGCTTGTAGCCGAGGAGTTTTGCCCTGGCACGGCCTGGCAAAGGGGATGCCTGATTTCGGCTCGCGTATAGTCGGGGGTATGAAGTCCGCGGTTTCCGAGGCCGTGAGGCGCACGCGAACGGAGGAGGAGCTGCGTCGTTCTCCGCTCGAGCGGCTGCAACTCGCGTTGCGGATGGGCGAGACCTCGCTCGCGCTCTTCATGAGCGCCAACACGCTGTCGCGCGCCGAGGCGCTTCGCGAGCTCGAGGCGAACAAGCAGAAGGGAAGGCGGCCGTCGTGCAACTCCCCGAAGCATCGTTAGCCGCGGACGTCGCCCGCGTTCTCGACCGCCTCGCAATTCCATTCATGCTCGTCGGTGCGGCTGCCCTTGCCGTCCGCGGTCTCTCACGCGGGACGCACGCCATCGACTTCATGACGACCAGCGCGGGTGCGCTTCGCGTCGATTGGACGCGCGAGCTTTCAGGTGAGGCCGCAATCGACGTGAGGACCGGTGACTACGACGATCCACTTGCCGGCGTCGTCAGGTTCTCTCGAGAGGGTCCGGGCGCGTTCACGGAGGGGCCTGGTCGGGAGCGGGTGAGAGGCGATGCAACGTGTTGCGCCGCTACGCGGCGCGGACAATCCCTCTCGCGCCCCCGGTTCCCTCGCTCCGTCCCGCGTTGCGGGACGGGGCTCGGTCACCGGGGGCTAAGGTCGGTCGTCGCTACGCGACGAGGAGAGGCCGAGCTCCGGGGCGGATCGAATCGCTCGGGCAGGCGAAATGAGTCCGCATGCCGAGATCCGAAACTAGCTGGTCACGTGGAGCTTCAGCGCCTCGCGGAACTCGCGAATCCCGCGTTCCCGCGTGAAGCGCTCGTCGAAGAGGCGCCGCGCGTTCTTGCCGTGCGCGCGGAGTAAGGCGGGATCGGACGCGTAGCGCTCGACCGCGCTCGCGAAGCCTTGCGCGTCGCCGATCGCGACGTGAACTCCGCACTCTCCTCCCGTCACGATCTCGTAGATCTCCCCCTCGGCCGGCCCCACGTAGATCGTCGGCCGTCCCGCCGCGAGGATGCCGTAGATCTTGCTCGGCACGATCAGCCCCTGCATCCCCTCGCGCATGGTGACGAGGTGGACGTCGGCCGCGGTGAGGCTGAGTGCGATCTGGTCGCGCGGGAGGGGAGGGCGGAAGGAAAAGCGAAACGCGGAATGCGGAACGCGGAGCGGCGCACCGGCTGTGTCCGCATCGTCGAGAAGCTCGAGATCTGCTGCCCGCTGCTCTACCTCGCCACGCCGCGGCCCCGTGCCGATGAACGCAAGCAGCGCCCCCGACCCCGGCGGCGGCGATGGCGGTTCCGCGTTTCGCGTTTCGCGTTCCGTGTTCAGGGCGACGCCCTGGAGCGCAGTCTCGAATTCGTGCCCCAGCCCCATGTTCCCGGAGTAGAGGAGGACGAAGCGGTCGTTCCAGCCCCATTCGCGGCGGAGCGCGTTCGTTTCGATCGGGATGGGACGGATGGCGTCGCCGTCAGCCCAGTTGTGGATCACGGTGACGTGCTTCGCGCCGCCAGCTTCGAGCTTCGCCTTCATCGTGTCGCCGAGGGCGACGACGACGTCGGGAAGCCGGTGGGTGAGGCGGGAGAGCGAGGCGACGAGGAGGCCGACGAGGCTCCCTTTCCTGATCGCGCCGAGCTCGTAGGCGACGTCGGGGTAGACGTCCATGCTCCAGAAGAGGGTGCGCGCGCCGCGGAGGCGGCCGATCATCGTGCCTAACAATGCGACGAGCGGCGGGGTGGAGAGGGAGACGACGGCGTCGGGTGCCGGGCCGAGGAGTAGCTGCAGCTTCGCGCCGATGAGGAAGGTGAGGTAGTCGGCGATGCGCCCCAGTTTGGTCGCGCGGCCGAAGCCGGTGGTGCGGACGCGGCGGACTTCGACCCCGCCGATCGTCTCGCGCGCCGGGTAGCGACGCGACGGGTCGGCGTACGAGCGGTCCGAGCAGATCGCGATGACGCGCGCGCCACGCGCCGCAAGCCCTTCGCCGAGGTCCGCGAGCATCTGCGCCGTTGCCGCCTCGTCAGGGGCGTAGTACTGGTTGAGGAGGAGGATGGTGGGCGCGCTCGGCACGAGATGAGGATAAACGTTGAGAGGCATTTCGGATTTCGAATTTCGGATTTGCTTCGCTGCTCGAACGAGTCGCGCGGAGCCTGTAGCCAGGGCGTCCCGCCCTGGCCCCCTGTGATGGTGGCGCGTGTGGTGAAGGATGCCAGGGCGCGACGCCCTGGCCACGAGAAGGATGCCTTCGCCGCGTCAGCGGCGACGGATCGGTAGCCCCCGGCTTCAGCCGGGGGAGGCGCGATCCCATCATGTTCGCGCCGCGTAGCGGCGCAGGATGCAGGTTCTTCTCGCGCGAATTGCGAATCGTTGCGATGATCCAGCGCCGCTACGCGGCGCGGAACATGGCGGCGGCATCGATCCCCCGGCTGAAGCCGGGGGCTACCGATCCGTCGTCGCTTCGCGACGAAGAGCCAGCCTGGCGAAGCCAAATCCGAGATCCAAAATCCAAAATCCGAAATCCGAAATCCGAAATCCGAGATGCCCATCCCACTCCGCATTCCGAACTCCGAATTCCGCTTTCGGGCTCTCACTCGTCCAGCAATTTCTCGATCGTCTCGAGCTCGAGGGAGCGGTCGAGGTATTGCCAGACGGCGAGGACGTCGTCGCGCGCAGGGATCGGTTCGCCGAGCTCGTGCAGGGTGACCTTCGCGCGCTCGCGCCAGCGTGCGAGCTCCGCGGGGCTCGAGAGGAGGCGGCTTCGCGCTTCGTTCACGAGCCTGACGACGGACGGGGGAAGGTGAGGCTGGGGCGCTTTGCGCTTCAGCGGGAGAGGAGCCGCGGGGCGCAGCGCCTCGGCGTCGGTCCTGATTCGCTTGACCGGCGCGTCGTCTTCGAGGAGGAGGCCGAGGCTTCGCAGCCGATCGAGCGCCGCGCGCAACTCGCCGTAGGGATCGGGAACGCGGAGACCGGAATGGTAAGGGCGCGCTTCACCCGGGCTCATGAAGCGGCTCCAGACGACGAACGCGGCGACCTGCACGGTGAGGTCGGGCTCCTGGATCGCGATCCGGAGCGACGCCTCGGTGCCGAGGCGCAGCGGCGTCGCGTGCCGCACGCCGAGGCCGCTCTCCGCGATGCCGCAGAGCACGAGCGGTACCCGCCCGAGCGTCGCATCGAGCTCGCGCACGAAGCGGAAACGCTGCTCTTTTCGATCCTCCTCGAACGAGATCAACGGCTCTCCTTTGATTGTGGGGCGAGGGTAGACGGAATCGTTCTAGCGAATTCCGTGCCGTGTGCCGGGCGCAGGCGCCACATGGCGCGGCGCGGCACGTGCGAGCAGCTGGTGCGCGGAATCG
>JBAZBK010000036.1:0-44211 GCA_041671505.1 Thermoanaerobaculia bacterium
GCATGGGCTCAACGCGCGCTCTCGCTGCCGACTTTCGATCCAGTTTGCCTCTGGCTCCCGACTCAATCCACGCCCTCGATCTGAAAACACCGGTTGGGCAACACGCCCGTAAGCGTGGGGACCGCGATATGTACGGGAATCCAAGCGCCGCGTCAGCGGCGCCTTCTACCGCGCCGCGCGTCAGGAGCGGGGTCAGGCCTCGAATCTGGGAGCGGGGTCGCCTCGGGAGCGGGGTCAGGCCTCGAATCTGGGAGCGGGGTCGCCTCGGAGCGGGGTCAGGCCTCGAATCTGTAGTTTAGGCAAGGCTAAAGTACAGTTTCGAGGCCTGACCCCCAACGCGCCGTGGAGTCAAACGCGAAGTGCTTTTCCCTATCCCTGATCGCACGCGGAACTCAAGAAAGTGGCGCATGTTAGAGTATCGGCGGCGCGGTGCACCAGCTGTAGGCCCGCGCTTGGTCGGGGAATGGCATGTCAATTCGAATGGACACGATGGGCTGGCTCCGGACGGTCTTTCCACTTGTGGTCGGCATGTACCCGTGGGTTCCCGACGAGCATCAAGAGATTCGAGACGCGGGCAGTGGCGTGTTGGTGGCGCCTGGAATCGCGCTAACCGCGGCGCACGTGACGCGCTCGTTCCTCCGAATGGACTCGCGAGTTGATCCATCGAGGCGTCGCAAAGGCACGTTCGTCCCGCAATACACAACGATGCTTTACCGCCCGAGCGAAATAAGTCCTATCGCGACGGTGGTGAATTGGGCCGTGGACGTCGACTGGTCCCGAACGCATACCGATATCGATATTCTTCAGATCGTGCCCGTGAACGACGCGGCGCAGCAGGCAGCTCCGGACCTCGTCTACCTTCCATGGCGGCTCCTTCCACCGCCCGTTGGGGGACAGGTTCGTTTGTATGGATACCCGCTCCCAGGGATCGTGAACGACGGCCACGATCACCACCTAAGAATGCAACTTGTAGGGGAGATTGCCACCGTAGATGAGATTTGTGAGCCCATGCGAGATCACGGAATGTTCTCGTTCCCGACGTACCGCCTGAACCGGCGGCTCGATCATGGATTCAGTGGAGGGCCGGTGTTCTTTGATGGAGCGCTCGTGGGGATTTTTTCGGGAGGTCCCGACTACGAAGACGTGTCGTACGTCGCAAGCTTGTGGCCATTGGCGCTCGCCACCTTTCACGAACGGAGCGGAGCCGAACACTGCGTAACGGAACTTGTAAATGGCGGTGTCATTTCGGTGATCGATTGGGATGCAGCGAGAGAGTCGATTCAGCTTCGGGAGTGCGAAGACGCGCTCAAAGGCTCGACCGTCGCGGGTCGATGCGCGGACCGTCACGTAGTTCGACATGCAGCGCCGCTCGCCGTCTAACCGAGCGCATTCCGCCAATCGCGACGGAAAGCATGGTGGGGATAGGCTGGTAGAATGGCCTTGGGGTGTGAGGTACGTGACGCGAGGCCTTAGCCGGGTAAAGCAAAGGAACACTAAATGGACGAGCTCGACGAACTGCCTCGCGAAGTGGTCGAGCAGCTGCTCGCCTTCACCACGGAGATCGACGGTGAAATAAAGGTGACGGACCACCCTGGCTTTGTCAAGTTCATCGTGGAACACGGTAAGCAGTACCCCCTTCTCTACAACCTCATTTCGGTAAACAAAACAGCTGTCATCGAACATTACAAGGAAACGGGAGAAGTTCCACCGGGAGTGAAGATAATCGCAAGCACTACGACTGAGGGAAGCAACGTAACGCATCTTGAGATCATCCACGGTCCCGAGCCGCCAAAGAGCAAGTAGCAGGTCGGGCGGCGCGTCGCCCGCGGTCGGAGCGCATATCTACCGCTCGGGCAATCGCCTGGTGCTGCGATATGCACGAGCGACCGATGGACTCGGACATCCTGGTTGAGATAGATGTGAGAGCGATTCGACATGATCCGCACGATTCAGCATGTAAAGGCGTTTGGGGTGTTCGCCGACTTTCGGTGGCCGTCGGGACTTCCAGAGTTCAAACAATTCAATCTGATCTACGGTTGGAACTATTCAGGGAAGACAACCTTGTCGCGCGTCTTCCGGTGCTTCGAGCGGCAGCAGCTGCATGCGGATTTCCCTGCTGCCGAAGGGCGGCTCAAGATCGCGGATGCAAGCTATTACGATCTTTCCAATCCGCACGAAGCCCTCTTGATTCGAGTCTTCAACACTGACTTTGTCCGCGACAATCTTAGGTTCGAATCGGGGAGTGCGGTGCCGATTCTCGTCCTTGGCGCGGAAGAAATTGCAAAGCAGGAGGCCCTGAAAGAAACAAAGGCGCAGCGTGAGGTACTGCTCTCAAATAGGGCGCTAACTGAAAGGGAGCGGGAGAGCAAGAGGACCACAATCGAGAGGGCGCTCAGCAACTGTGCCCGCGACATGATCAAGACCCCGCTCGCCGTACCTGGGTACGACAAGACGCGTTTTGAACCAAGGGTTAAGGAAGTGATGAACGCCCCTGACTCCTTCCGGCTGGAGGAGGATTCATTAAGGCTGGTTCTGTCGCTGTATCAGTCGACAGACAAGAAGCCCTTTCTCTCTCCCAAGAAGGACACGCTCTCCTCGCTTGAACATGTAAGGCAGAATGTTGCAACACTGCTGAGAAGAGTCGTTACAGCTAACGTCCCCCTTCGTCGTCTAAAAGATAATCCGAAGCTGGAGAGTTGGGTCAAAGACGGACGACCACTCCACGAGGGCGGCGACTGCTGCCAGTTTTGCGGTCAACGCCTGCCCGCCGATCTGATGACCAGTCTCGCAGGACACTTCTCAGCCGACTACGAAGACTTGACTACGGAACTAGCGGCGATTGGTGAGACCGTTCGAGTCGCCCGCACGCAAACAATAATTCTCGACAACAAGGCCGAATTCTATGCGGAATTGTCTGAGCGATTCACGGCTGAGAAGACTCTATTGGATGACCTTCTCGAAGCCCGGATGACCGCGCTTGATTCGCTGGCGAGAGCGATAACTGCGAAACAAACCAAGGCGTTTACGATCCTAGAATGTCCGCCTATGAACGACCCCTCAACCAAGATCACGGCCGCGATCCAGGCGATCAACGAGCTGATTTCGGAGCACAACACTAGGACCGCAGAGTTCGAGACAAAACGAAAGGAGGCGCTGGCGAAGCTCGAAAGGCACTATGCAGCAGCATTAGTTCTCGAGCTTGACTACAGCGCGGTGCTTCAACAAATCACAAGACTAGAGGCCTTGATCACCAACCTGACGGAACAGTTACTTGAGCTGAACTCGAAGGTCTGCGAACTTGAAAAGGATGTCTCTGAGGCATCAATAGGTGCGGACCAGATCAACGAGTTGCTTGCCGCCTACTTTGGCAGGAACGACCTTCGCATTGTTGTATCACCGGAGGACCAATTTCAAATCGTGCGAGAAGGCCTTCCAGCCACGAACCTGAGCGAGGGAGAGCGCACGGCGATCGCATTCGCCTATTTTATCACTCGACTTCGAGACGGCCGACACTTGCTCGCTGATACCAGGGTCGTCATCGACGACCCAATCTCTAGTCTGGATTCGAACCACATCTTCAATACCTATGCTTTGATAAAGACGCAACTCGCCGGTTGCAAGCAACTGTTCATCGCGACGCACAGTTTCGAGTTCTACAACTTGATTCGCGATTGGGCTTCCGAAGACGAAAAGGGTTGGAAAACGCAGCCTCAATCGAATTGGAAGCGTTGGGGAGTCTATCTCGTGAAGCGCACGGCGAGCGGGGCTGCTGCGCTGGAGGAGATCCCGAAAGAACTCCTTCGATTTAAGTCTGAGTATCACTACCTCTTTTCAACGCTATTTCATTTCGATAAGGCGGGATCAGACGATTTCGATCGGCTGCTGAGTCTGCCGAATGTCGTCCGGCGTTTCATGGAGGCTTTCGCAGGAGTCATGATTCCGGTCTCGGCGGGACTTCATGTCAAGATGCCACGTCTGTTCCCTGAAGAAATTGAGCGTGAACGGGTGTGGAAGTTCGTGAACGACTACTCCCATAACACTTCAATGACACGATCGCTGACGATTCCCGACACTAGCGAGTGCAGGGCGGTGGTCCAATCGTGCCTGAAGGCCGTCCGCGAGTGGGACGCTGATTACTTCAGAGAACTGGTGGAAGAAGTGCAATGACTACGCTCTGAAGGTGGCGAGAAAGTACGTCAAGTAAAGTCGGCAGCGTGTGCGACTCGAGAACGCCGCCGGTGGGGTCAGATCGGAAAAATGAAGAATTCGGCATCCACCCGGACCCGAGGGAACCTTCATCCGCACAACGCGCCAGCCGGGCCAGGGCTCGATTCCACGGTTCGAGCCTGCGAATTTCTCATTTTCCCTATCTGACCCCACCCGTCTAGGACCGCTGGTCATCGTGCCGCTTCAAGCTGTCATCCCTCGGCCAGCGTGCTCGCTTACCGGGAAGGCGGTTGTTCAACGTCAATTAGATCTGAGGCATCGCAGGTCTAATTGTCGTCCATCAGGCGGTACCTTGAAATGTTTGCCCGCTCGCGGACGCTGAACTCTTCATTTTTCCACGCTAACCCAGCGGCCCAATCTTTCGTGTGGCCTGAACTTCTTGCGCTTGCTTCGCTCCGCCACTCAGAAATTCTGCGAGGCATAACCGAGATCCAGTAAGTCCTTCGGCAGGTAGCAGTCATACTTCTGCTGCACCTTGTTTAGTACGCCCGCCGCAAGCTGCGTGCGATCAGCCGGCTCCTGACCGCTCAGCTCGCCAATCTCACGTTCCAACCTCTCGGGCTTGATGCCATGCACAACGAGTGCGACACCATCCTTCGAAACATCAAGCCCTCGCAGCTGAAGTTGGGCACACATCCGGTTCATCGCCCGATCGCCCGCCCAAGGAAACAGAAGGGATGAGTCGCCTGTCCGAACGATGCGGACACGGCTGAGCTCCAGGCGCCTGAAGTTGTCCCTGCCTTCAGCCAGGAGCCGTCTCGCCGACTTGTCGAGAAAGGCCGGGACGGCATCACTCTCGTATATCGAGAGCATCCGTCGTCGGACCTCGTCGTGCACCAGGCCCTGTCCCTGGCCCGAAAAGCGTGGCACTCGCCCACCCGGAGCGGGGACTACGTCGATGCGCTTCTTGTCCTGGTCAACTGACAGAACGCGCCAACGTCGCCCGGCAAAGATCACCAGGCTGCTTTCCGTCAGCGGCTCCACAATCGGGAGGCTCCCGAGGCGCGTGGAGCCATACACGATCTCGAACTCTTCCGGTGATACGAACGCTGCATAGAAACTAAAGTGTCCAACGATCGCCTCGCCTTTCTTGCCATGGAGGAGCGTGCCGTCAGAGCTCTGGACCACGAGATCGTGGGAGCCGAGAGCCCGCAAGAGGTCGGCAAAGAGTTCAGGGGTGAATTGAGCAAACGGCCCCGTCGAACAGAGCGTTCTCCACGCGTCCTTCGCTGTGACTCCTCCGTTCTGCGCGATGAGCGAAAGCACTTGCTGCACGAGCGTCGAGGGATGAATCGTTTCGTCTGCGGGAGGTTCGATCCACTTCTCGAGCAGCAGCTCGAGCATCGCGTTCGACTCTACTAGATTTGCACGTATGGCTTCGTGCGGCGCGGTCTTCGTCGTGATCTCTTCCTCGATGATGTAGAGCCGCAGCTCTGGTGGATCGCCACGGCGGCCTGAGCGTCCGAGCCGCTGGCGAAGTGACGCGACGGAGGGCGGAACCCCGACCTGCGCAATGCTCTTGACGGCCCCGATGTCGATTCCCATCTCGAGCGTGCTCGTGCAAACGACACTGATCGGGAGACTACCGGACTTGAGCATTTCCTCAACATCCGTCCGGAGCTCCTTGGAGAGGCTCCCGTGATGCGGCCAGAACTCCCTCGGAATTCGATTCTCTTCACAGAGTCGGCGAAGCATGTCGCTCAGCAGTTCGACATTGCCTCGGCTATTCGCAAAGATCAGGTTGTTTGAGCCTCGAAGAACCTTGAACAAGTGTGTGGCGATCGCGCGCAAGGGTGCATCGTCTTCCTCCTCCGCGTCCCCAGATTCAGCAGTCATCGAAGGCTGACGGTTCTCATATCCTCGGATTTGCAGGAGAAGATCCTCTCCACCTGCTTCAGACACGATCGCGCGAACGTTTGGTGAGGGTCCCTCCTCAACCAGTGCCTGGCCGGGCCTGGCGAGCTTTGGAAACACTTCACTCGGGCGCAGATAGTGAGCGGCGATCCCCATGTCTCCGAGCGTCGCGCTCAGGCCGATTCGCCTCACGCGACGCCCCAGGAGTACCTCGAGCCGGTGGAGAAGCGATTGCAGTTGCATTCCCCTCTCGGTCCCCGGAAACGCGTGAAGCTCATCGACGACGATATCGGCAAGCCCAGCGAAGACCGTTCGGAGTCGAGCACCGTGAATCACGAACAGCGCTTCGAGCGACTCGGGGGTGATCAGGAGGATCCCTCTCGGTTCACGCATCAGCCGCTGCTTGGCCGAATGTGAAACGTCACCGTGCCAGCGGTGAACGTCGATTGCCATCGATTCGCATAGCAGATCGAGCCGCAGCCATTGGTCGTTGATCAGCGCCTTCAGTGGGCCGACATAGAGTGCCTGGATGCCGGCTGATGGCGGTGCATTTGAGTTGTCAGGAGAATCTGCCTCGCGCTCAATCAGGATTCGCGAACAGATCGGCAGAAACGCGGCTTCGGTCTTGCCTGCAGCTGTTGCCGCCGAGATGACGACATCATCAGAACTTCGCAGAATCGCCTCGATCGCAGCTTCCTGAATGTCTCGGAGCGCGTCCCAGTTCTGATTCCAGATCCAGCGCCGAAGCCTCTCGTGGAGCAGCTCAAACGACGACGATGGACTTTTCTGCTCCATCTCAAAGCTTGAACGACGACAAAGCATCGTCTGACGAAGCGTCTTCGTCGTCGATCAGCCCATCCAGGTCGGGGTTGGGGTCGCCTCGCAGCTCAACGTCGCCGAGGAGTAGCTGCCAGCTAGCCTGCCTGTTCTGGTCAAGAACCGCGAGCAGATTGATGAATGCGACTATCGTGTTTCGAGGGGTCTGAAAGTACGCGCTTCCGATCCGTTGCGAGCAGTGGGTCATGAATGCATGCAGACCTTCGTCAGGAATCAGATAGTTGGCTGAATCACCAGTCGCGTAGACATGTCTCAACTTCGTCAGCAGTACGAACAGGTCTTCGGGGGTGAGGTTGGCCAGAGAGAGTACGGGGCCGGAGTAGTCGACCAGGTTGTCCGTAGCGAAGCGGTTCTGCGCCAATCGGCTCTGCAGCGCTGGATAGCTGTAGAGTCCTCTCCGCGTATCCATCAAAAACTCCGGCGTTCCGCCGAGCACGAAACCCATTCCAGCGGCCGTGCCCTGAAGCGAGTCATTCAGGATCCGCAGGATTTGTTCGTAGTTGCTGTTTCGCGCCTGCGGGTTCGCAAGCTTGTACAGGTTCACCAACTCATCCAGCGCGACCAACAATCCGCCGTATCCGGCGAGCCGAACAAAGCGCGCCAAGAGCTTGAGCGAATCGTAGACATTCGAGTCATTGACGATGATCCTCACGCCGAGAGCTTCCCGGGCGTCAGTCTTCGTGGAGAACTCCCCTCGAAGCCAGCGCAGAGCTGCTGATTTCAGCTCGTCATTCCCGGTATCGTGCCCACTCCAGTACGCGCCGATCACTTCAGCAAAATCGTACCCACCGACAAGCTCGGCGAGCGAGGCCAGGCGCTCCTGTATCACCGTACCCGGCGGCGTGCGCCGTTCGCCCGCTTCCGCGAGCGCAGTGGTCACAAACTTCTCGACGACGTTAGGAAGCGCGCCGCCCTCAGGTTTTGAGCGAGTGGACATGTTGCGGAGCAGTTCGGTGTACAACGACCGCGCCTGACCACCGGTAGCGTAGACGCGGCGCTCGGGCGAAAGGTCGGCATGTACCGTAACGAGGTTCTTCTCGAGCGCGATCGAACGAACCAGGTTGAGAAAAAATGTCTTCCCTGCGCCGTATTCACCGATCACGAAGCGAATGGATGAACCACCGTCAGCCACCGTTCCGATATCGCGAACGAGTGCGGTCACCTCTGAATGGCGCCCTACCTGAATGTGCTGCTGTCCAACTCTCGGGACAACACCGGCCCGCAATGACTGGATGATGGCGTCGCGGTGCTTCGGGCGAATCGTGTCTGATCGACTCATGCGAGTAGCTCTCCGGCGAGCGATGTGTTGATTTCGAGGGGATCATTCCCCTCCACAATGGCCTCATCAAACTTCTCGAAGGCAACATCGTTCAACAGCTCGAGGGCGCCGTCGAGCATTATTTCGAGCTCGGCCGCCAGGCTCTCAGCGTCGGCGCGGCTCCACTGGGCGCTTGCCGCGAGACGTTTCAACAGTGATGTGTGCCTTTCGTCAAAGAATCCGCGTCCCTGGTCGCTCGGCTTCTGGGGCACGCTCGTCCCCTGCTGCAGCTCGCCCGCGGGAACGGCATCTTGCTCGTCTTCGCTGAAGATGTCGGAAAGCAACGCCGATACGGCGGCTGTCTCGGCAAGCTTCGCCTCGACGGCAGTCATGTCCAAAGGAGTAACACCCGGTGCGGATCTATGCCCGCCAGTAACCTGCCCTCGGGACGTCGGTTGACCGCCTGCCGAAACAGCATGCACCCGGGAGTAGACACTGTCGGCGTCGAGGCCAAGCAGTTTGAAGATGCGCGTGAGCATCGAGATCTCATCCGGCGATGCGTGTCCATCAGCCAGAGCAACGGTCACGAGGAAGTCACCGACGCTTTCGCGATACTCGGCCGGAAGGACGGCAATGCGTTTCTTCAGGCCGGCGGTTCCTGGCTTGGAATGCAATACCCAAACGAGATGCGCAGAAAGGCGGACACGCTCCGAAGCCGAGAGTCCCATCGATCGTTCCAACGTGCTTTCCAGGTGTTGCCGCTCCGACTCGTGCACTCCGTCGGAACTGGTCACCATCGCCGCAAGATGAAGGAGTAGGCTCGCTGCTCGATACGATGGCGATGGTGCGGACGGGTGCTCGCTCGGAAGGCGAAACACCGCAGCTGAACCGTCGCGGAGTAACGTCGCCCCGCCAAATCTAACATCCGGTTCAATGCCAAATCCTAGCTTCTCGAGCGTGTGTGCGAGAGCCACGGAATCGGCCTTCCCCACAACACCTTCCTCCGACCGCAACGGCCAATACATCAACAGCTCCGGCATGCCGATGATGGTTGCGTTCTCGCCATCGACCCTCTCATCAAGGAAGCCTCTCATGGGTGTCAGAGGAGAATGGTCGGCCGCCGACAGAAGCGCCATCGGAAGCAGACTGGCGCCTAGCGCCGAGTCTTTGCTGTCGGGGTTTCTCCCCATCCAGCGGCTGTACGGATCGAGCTCATCCATACACCGATCAGCGATCGCCTGCAGCTTGTTGAGCGGAGCGGTCAACGTAGCTACATCCGGCAGGTCGGGCAGGGGAAACGAAATCTCTCCCAAAGACGCACTCGCGGGTCGGTAGTTCGCCTTCAACCTCGTCTTGTTTGGCTTGAGCAGAAGTCCTTCACCATACGCCTCACGATAGCGGATCTGGAACAGGCGATCGAACTCCGACGCACACCGTTCCGCGGATGTTCTCCATCGTGCTTCAGGGCTGTGCTTCAGCCAGGCCAACGCCCATCCCGTACTAATGGGTTTGCCTTCGGCAACGAGCTGCGCGAGTGCCAGGCGGACGTTTGTGGGAATCTCCCATCCCCGACCGGTCGGTGGCTTCGTTTCGTATGCCTTCCCAACTGAATCGAAGAGGGACGCGGCCTCGAGAAGCGCTTGAGAGTATCGATTGAAGGAACCGTTCCTGGAGTAAATCGACGCTAGTCGTCGTACTTCGCGAAGAATTACTACTCTGTCCGCTCGGGCCTGAGGGGACACGACTCCATCGACGATCAGCCTGCGCTCGAGACCGTAGAAGAAGATGAAGACGTAGCCAATGTACACCGAGGGATCCACTCGTCCACCGGCGAGCCACTCGAGAAATGCAGCGCGACTCGCTGGAGTGAGCTCGCTGTATGACGGCCAGTAGGTGATGCTGACGCCCTGTCGATTCGGACAGGCTTCATCGATCGGTAGAGTTGGGTTGATCAGCGCGGGATCGGGGCTATCCCACTTTGCCGAACGTAGGCCTTCGCCGAAATAGAAGAGTCCACCAGGGATGACGTAGGACCCAATCCTCACCGACTTGTCAGGTGGAACCCAGAGGTCGTCGGACTTGGCGTCGAGCGTTGGACGACGCGGTATTGAGTAACTCCGAGAGGCCGGCCCGGGCACGTTGACACGAGCAGGTGCATCCGAGCGACCCGTCGCCGATCGAACCTCCATCGTAACCGCGAAGGTCTGCTTCTTCTTGGGAGGCGTTTCAAAGAGCCGCTTGATCAGCTTCGAAAGAAACATGGACACCCCTAACCTGCCGCGAACGAACAACGCGCAAGCGAAACCGTTCGGTCTCGCCGCATGAGAGTTTCTTGTTCTTTGCTTTGCATGTCGCGTAACTGCTTTGTTCCTACCTCAGGAGTGTCCGGCCACGCCGATTTCATACCCGCCGACCTTGTTCCGTCGGAAACATCTCCGTGGATTCTGCCACCTTCCCCTGGGATAGGCCGCCGTCCTTGAGTCGCACCGTCGGGTTGCGCCAGGCGATGAGGTAGCCGACCGGGTAGCCTTGGTAGAGGGAGTCGAGAAGGTCGCGCACCTTCACAGCTTCCCAGACGAAGGGGCGCTGGATCTCGGGGATCGCGATCTCGCCTGACTTGACCCAGGTCAGGAGGGTCTCGATCGGGTGTGGCGTTACGCTGTAGCGCTGGGTCGACATCGCGGGGGCCTCCGCGGGTGGCGAACGCTCGTAGTGCGGCGCTTGCCGCTGGGTTGTTTGCTGCCTGGGTTGTGCGTTCCGCGAGGGTGCGCGATGGCGGGCCGTGCGCGGGTGTTGGGGCCAGAGTTACGAGCGAATGGTAGCAGGGGGCGTTCGAATGGAGGGTGGGCAGGGATCACGGGAGGAGGTGATGGGAATGAGGGTGGAACCAGCAGAGCGTACGGGGACCGCGGCGGATCGGAATCCGCCGCCACGATGCGCCGGCTGGGAGCCGGCGGTACAGCCGGCAGGGTGCCGGCGCTCCGTGGCGCGAGGGTGCTCGCTAGTAGCCAAGGCGTCTCGCCTTGGAGTGGTTGTGCGGGTCGTTGCACTTGCGGAACGGGGGCAAAGGCGGGACGCCTTTGCTACGAGCCGGCCAGAGGCCAGCGCTCCTCCGGGGGTACCGGCGACCTGTCCTCTCGACTCTCCCGCTGCCTCGTCGCTGATCAGAAGCGCCGTGGCGCAACCGCCCACGAAGACCAGTTCCTCGAGCAACGGCTCGAGCAGCTTGGCAGCGGAGAGCAAGAGCTCACGATTCGGATTGTTCATTTCAGCGCTTCGATTTCAGCCGACGCCCTAACTCCTTCTCCGCAAGCTTGCGCTCCCTCGCGCGGCCGTCGCGCAAGGCATCCGCGATTGCGAGAAATTCGTAAAGCCGCGCGTCGCGAAGTGCCGCGAACGGGACCGTTCGGTACAGCGGCTCGAATCCGATTCCCCGATCCTTCCCTTCCGCATAGGGCCAGACCGGAATCGGTTCGGCGCCCCGCAACACCTCACTCTTCAACGGCTCTGCAGCATACGAGGTCGCGACGCCTCGACTCAGTTCTCCTCGCTTGGCCGGAAACGCGTACTTTAATCCGTGCACGAGAAACTCCAGGATTGCGTCGACGTTGGGACGCTCACCCATCTCCACGCCGTGCAGGAGGTGCGACGCCCGTGCGCGCTTGATCGCCGCATGAACCTCGGATGGGCTCATTCCGAGCTCGATCGCCACGATGGCAAGCGAAGGGCGCCGCTCCGCGTACGTGCAGAGCTTGAGCACGACGACTATATCCTGCGGTTTCAGCGCCACCATCGCCCACCCATTCTACATTCGCGATTCGCGAATTGCGAATGTTCAAAAACCCGGACGTTGCGACTCGTTTTTTCGGCGGCGCTCCCGGGTCAGGCCTCGAAACTGTGACTGGTCGCATACCCTAAAGCACGTAGGCGAAATTGACGGCGTTCTGCGCGCGGATGAAATCGCTCGTGACGTATCCCGCCGAGCGGAGGCTGATCGTGAAGCGGTCGAAGTGCGTCTTGCTAATGAAGTCCACTTCGCCAGCCTTGAGCTGCGAAAACGCTTCGCGGAATTCACGTTCATTGGCAAAGTTTCCAGCGCCGGGCAGAGATGGCAGAGCTACGCGACGTTTCCGATCACCTTCTCCGACTCGTGCTGCGTGTACGAATCGACTCTGCGAACCCGTCGGGGTCGATGGGGATTCCTGATCTCGCGTTCCGGGGGTATCGCGCTTCGCGCTCAACCCCCGGCTACCTTCCGCGACCCCTCCGGGGTCGAGATTCACGCCTAACGTAGCGGTGGAGCGGGTTGCGCCCTGATGGCCACGGGACCACTTCCGCGCGGAGATGGGTTCGTAGCTGGTGCCTGGTCGGCGGGAGTTCCGCTGCTGGCCGTCGATGAGGATGCGCTTCCCTTTCGAGGTCGAGCCGTCCTTGAGTCGCACCGTCGGGTTGCGCCAGGCGATGAGGTAGCCGACCGGGTAGCCTCGGTAGAGGGAGTCGAGAAGATCGCGCACTTTCACCGCTTCCCAGACGAAGGGGCGCTGGATCTCGGGGATGGCGATCTC
Organism: Thermoanaerobaculia bacterium; assembly: GCA_041671505.1. Classification (GTDB taxonomy): domain Bacteria; phylum Acidobacteriota; class Thermoanaerobaculia; order Gp7-AA8; family Gp7-AA8; genus JACPDH01. The sequence continues at coordinate 12,742 of JBAZBK010000036.1, forward strand.
GCCGGACTTGACCCAGGTGAGGAGGGTTTCGATCGGGTGTGGTGTGACGCTGTAGCGCTGCGTCGACATCGCGGGGGCCTCCGCGGGTGACGCACGATTGTGTTGCGGCGTTTGCCGCTGGGTTGTTTGCTGCGTTCGGGGTTACCCGCGCCGGCGTAATAAAGGGCCGTCGGGCGCGGGTGTTGGGGGCAGACTGACCTCGTGGATGGTAGCAGGAAGCGGTCAGGTGTCCGGGGGGCGGGGTCACGGGTGGGGGTGATGGGGAGATGACGGTGATAGGTTAGGCGAGGGAGGGGGTGAGCGATGTCGGCTCGAGATGGCGGTGGCGCCGCTGAAGCGGCGCGGGTGCATTCGCTCGGCGCGCGTTCCCCCGGCTGAAGCCGGGGGCTACCGATGTTTCGTCCCGCGAGGCGGGACGAGAGTCGCGGTGTAGTAGGCGTCGAGGGCGTCGGCTGCGGTGATCGGAAACGGGCGACGCATCGCGTCGCCCCTACGTGACCGGGGGATCGGGCGCGGGTTGCGATCATCGCGAAGGGGGCCAAGGCCAGAGGCCTTGGCTACAGGCGCACGTCGCGTAGTTCTGACCCGTAGCCACGGAGTCAAGCCATTGACAGGCTCGCGACCGGCGCGTAGAAGTGACTTTCCGTTATTACGTGTAATCCCATGACGCGGACGCGCAGACACCGCCAAGGTATCTCCGCTACCGCCATCACGACCGTTCCTCCGGAGGAGAAGCTCATGCGCTCGAGAACCCTGGCCCTTACGACCTTCATCGTCTGCCTGACGCTGCTTACCGGCACACCCGGAGGAAGCGCGCGGGCGGACGAGGCGTGGGTGTTCACGACGGTTGCGGGAGTGCCGCCCGGAAGCGCGGATGGCGTCGGCTCCGCCGCGCGCTTCTACTACCCGTCGGGATCGGCGGTCGATTCGGCCGGCAACGTCTACGTCGCCGACCACGGAAATCACTGCATCAGGAAGATCACCCCGACCGGCGTCGTCTCGGTCTGGGCGGGACTCGCGGAGACTCCCGGCTCGCAGGATGGCAATCGCAGCACGGCGCGATTCGACGGGCCTAACGACGTCGCGCTCGACGCCTCGGGCAACATGTACGTCGCCGACGCGCACACCTACATCATCAGGAAGATCGCGGCCGACGGGACGGTCACGACGCTCGCCGGTCTCGCCGGACAGGCCGGCCCCGACAACGGCACCGGCTCGCAGGCGCGATTCCAGCATCCGAGCGCGCTCACCGTCGATACGCAGGGGAACGTCTACGTCGCCGACGAGAACGACCACACCATTCGCAAGGTGACGCCGGCCGGCGTCGTCACGACGTTCGCGGGGCGGTCGGGAACCGTCGGCAGCGCCGACGGCAGCGCCAGCGTCGCGCGCTTCTGGGCCCCTTCGGGAATCGAGATCGACGCGAGCGGAAATCTCTACGTCGCCGACTCCTACAACGGCACGATTCGCAAAGTGACCCCGGGGGGCGTCGTCTCGACCTTCGCGGGTGCCGCCCTGGTGTTCGGAAGCAACGACGGCACCGGCGGCGCCGCCCGTTTCGCCCGCCCCGTCTCGATCGCCGTCGACGCCTCCGGCAACGTCTTCGTCGCCGACGACGGCAACCACAACATCCGCAGGATCACCTCGGGTCGTGTCGTATCGACGCTCGCCGGCAACGCCCTTGCGCACGGAAGCGTCGACGGAACCGGAACGGCCGCGCGCTTCTACGGCCCCTACGGAGTGTCCGCTGACAGCCAGGGAAATCTCTTCGTCAGCGACAACTACAACCAGACGCTCCGGAAGGTGACGCCTGCCGGCGTGGTGACGACCGTCGCCGGGCTCGCGAGCGCGGGAAGCGACGATGGCGGCATCGGCGTCGCCCGCTTCGACGCGCCGACGGACGTCGAGCTCGACGCCGGCGGCAACCTCGTCGTCACCGACTCCTACAACAACACGGTCCGCACGGTCACGCCGGGAGGAAACGTCACGACGCTCGCCGGTCTCGCCGGGGCATCGGGCAGCGCCAACGGCCAGGGAAGCGCCGCGCGCTTCAACCTCCCCTCCTATCTTGCGATCGGTCCCGGCGGCGACGTTTACGTGTCGGACCAGTACAACTTCACCGTGCGCAGGATCACGCCTGACGGAACGGTCTCGATCCTCGCCGGCAGCAGCGGTCAGCAGGGCAGCGCCGACGCATCGGGCGCCGCCGCCAGCTTTGGCTTCCCGGCCGGAATGGCGATCGACGGATCGGGCAACGTGATCGTCGCCGATCGCGGCAACTCGACGATCCGGAAGATCACTCCCGCCGGCGCGGTCTCGACCATCGCGGGCGGCACCGGACTCCCCGACACGGTCGACGGCACCGGCAACAAGGCGAGATTCGACAGCCCGATCGGCCTCGCGATCGCCAATGACGGCAATATCTTCGTCGCCGACTTCGACGGCGCCACGCTGCGCAAGGTGACTCCCGCCGGCGCGGTCACGACCGTCGCCGGACTGGCGCGCTCGTACGGCAACGTCGACGGAACCGGCAGCGAGGCACGCTTCGACGGCCCCGAGGGAGTCGCCGTCGACGCGGCAGGCAACGTCCTCATCGGCGACGTCTTTACCGACACGATCCGCAAGGTCACCCAGGCGGGCGTCGTCACGACGCTCGCGGGAACCGCGTATCGCTACGGCTTCAACAGCGGCCTGGGCGCCGATGCGCGATTCGACGGGCCCGCGGGGATGGACGTCGACGCGAACGGCGTCATCTACCTCGCCGACCGCTACACGAACACGATCCGCCGCGGCGTGAAGTGCACCACCGGCGCGATCTGCTCGATCAGCGGGCGCTTCGAGCTCACGATCACGGCGCGCGACCCGCGCAGCGGCGCGACGGGGCCGGGGGTGCCGCTGCAGCAGAACGATCTCTTCGGCTTCTTCTCGATTCCGGCGCTGACCGGGAACAAGGGGAACCCCGAGGTCTTCGTGAAGCTGCTCGACGGGCGCGGCGTGAACGGGAACTTCTGGGTCTTCTACGGCGGCCTCACCGACTTCGAGTACACGCTGACGGTGAAGGACACGGTCAGCGGGACGACGAAGAGCTACACGAAACCGGGCGGAACGTCGAACGGCGGCTTCGACGTCGGGAGCGGAGTAACGCCGGAGAGCTGCGCGGGCAACGTGACGGGAACGCCGCAGCCCGCGGTGCCCCCCGCACCGTGCAGCGCGGGAAGCGACAAGCTCTGCCTCAACGGAGGGCGCTTCAAGGTCGCGGTCGCGGCGCGCGATCCGCGCACGGGAAACCAGGGTCCGGGTGTCTCGATCCCGCAGAGCGATCTGTTCGGGTACTTCTCGATTCCTGCCCTAACGGGCAATCCGAGCAACCCCGAGGTGTTCGTGAAGGTGCTCGATGGGCGCGTGATCAACGGGTACTACTGGATCTTCTTCAGCGGCCTGACCGATCTCGAATATACGATGACGGTGACCGACACGGAGACGGGCACGGTGAAGAGCTACACCAAGGCGGGCGGAAGCGCCTGCGGGGCGTTCGACACGAAGGCGTTCTAGCGCGCGGCGGGCGTTGCGGTGCGGTGTCGGGTGGAATCGAGATGTTCGAGTCTGGCACGCGAAGCTCGAGGCGGGCCGTCGTATCGGACGCTGATTCGACTGGTTCGGATGGCGATTCAGGGAGTCAGACTCTTTGAGGGGACGCGCCGGCTGGGAGCCGGCGGAACAGCCGGCAGGGTGCCGGCGCTCCGGCGCGGACCTGCACGGAGATGCTACGACGCCCGGCGCAGTTTGCCGACGGCACGGCGCGGCCGACTCGTCGCCAGGTCGTATCCGGCCTGGAGGTTGAGCCAGAACTGCGGCGTCGTCTCGAACGCCTCTGCGAATAGCCAGGCAGTCGACGGTGTGACACCCCTCTTACCGCGCACGATCTCGTTCACCCGCTGCACCGGCACCCCGATATGCGACGCGAGCTCGACCTGCGTCACTCCCAAAGGTCGCAGGAACTCCTCGGCGAGGATCTCGCCGGGATGCGTCGGAACCCGCTTCTTCGGAATCATCGCAATCTCCCCTCAGTGGTAGTCACAAAGCTCGACGAGCAGCGCGTCGTTGCCGTCCCAACGAAAGACGATGCGCCACTGGTCGTTCACTCGAATGCTGTGATGTCGCTTCCGATCGCCGCGAAGCGCCTCGAGCCGGTTCCCCGGAGGCGACGCGAGGTCGTCGAGACGGGTCGCCGCGTTCAGCATGTCGAGCTTCCGTACCGCGATCCGGAGAACGTCCGCGGGGTATTGCCGGACGAGCCTCGCGGGTTCACCGTGATAGACGGCCTCGGTGCCGCCATCTTTGAATGAACGAATCATCTCCGGAGAGTATTGCATGAATTCACGGTTGCCGTGTAACCGTGTACGAATGGCAGCGGCGGCGGTCGCGTTCCTCGCGCAGAAGGCAAAGGCCGGAGGCCTTTGCTACGAGAGGCGATCGTAGCCAAGGCGTCTCGCCTTGGCCGACTGAGCTCAACGCGCCGTGGTCGACGGGGGGCCCTGTAGCCAAGGCGTCTCGCCTTGGCAAATCGTGCGAGTTACGCGCATCGCACGGGGGGCCAAGGCCAGAGGCCTTGGCTACAGGCGCACATCGCGCGGGTCTGCCCTATTGCCAAGGCGTCTCGCCTTGGCAAATCGTGCGAGTTACGCGCATCGCACGGGCGGCCAAGGCCAGAGGCCTTGGCTACATGCGCACATCGCGCGGGTCTGCCCTGTAGCCAAGGCGTCTCGCCTTGGCAAATCGTGCGAGTTACGCGCATCGCACGGGCGGCCAAGGCCAGAGGCCTTGGCTACATGCGCACGTCGCGCGGGTCTGCCCTGTAGCCAAGGCGTCTCGCCTTGGCAAATCGTGCGAGTTACGCGCATCGCACGGGCGGCCAAGGCCAGAGGCCTTGGCTACATGCGCACATCGCGCGAGTCTGCCCTATTGCCAAGGCGTCTCGCCTTGGCAGATCGTGCGAGTTGCGCGCATCGCACTAGTTCAGCCCTCGGGCCCCTTCGCTACGGCGCGCGTCTCGCTTCGATCCTGGCGGCGACCTCGGGGTGTCCCTGGGCGCGCGCGGTCTCGGCAGGGAGGAAGCCGGCGCCATTGCGGTGATTCGGGTCGGCGCCGGCGGCGAGGAGTGCGTCGGCCGCTTCGAGCGAGCCGGCTTCGGCGGCATGGTGCAGCGCGGTGAAGCCGGTGGCGTTCTCGGCGTCGATCTTCGCTCCATGCCGGAGCAGCAGGCGGATCGCGTCGCGGTGGTTGAACCAGGCCGCCCAGTTGAGCGCACGGCGCCCGCTCCGGCTCTTCCTCGTGTCGAGCGCCTCGATGTCGGCGCCTTCGCCTAACGCGCTCTCGATCGCGGCGCCGTCGCCCGACTTCGCCGCCTCCCAGAGCCGCTCCTGCGCCGACGCGGCGCTCCCCTCGCCTCGCACGATCGCCGCGATCGATGCGACGAGCGCGTCGGGGTCGGCGACGCCGTTGTGCAGCACGATGACCGTGAAGCCTTCGTCGAGGTATCTCCGGTACGCGGTCGAGTTGCCGCCCGAGTGGCCGACGGAGCGATGCCCGGGCGCGTCGTCGACGACCCACCCGAGCCCGTAGCCCGTCGTCTTCCCGTCGATCCGGAACGGCTTGCCGTCGCGGAGCGGCACCGCGGTCCACATTTCCTTCGCGTGCGCCGCGTCGAGCACATCACCGCGGTCGAGCGCAGCGTTCCATCGGATGAGGTCGTCGAGGCTCGCGCAGAGCCCTCCCGCCGCGTGCACGTAAGGCGGGAAGTCGAGCGATCGCGCGACCGTCCTTCCGTCCCTCCCGATCTCATAGTTCACGGCGTGCGCGCGCGACGTGTCGCCGGCGACCGCGAAGAAGCTCTCCTTCATGCCGAACGGCACGAAGAGGCGCTCCGCCATGAAGCGCTCGAGCGGCTTATCCGACACCCGCTCGACGATCTTCGCGAGCAGCGCGTAGTTCGTCTGCGTGTAGGCCCACTTCTCTCCCGGCGCGAATTGCATCGGCGCCCACTCGACCATCAGGAAGGCGCGCTCCCACGAGTTGGCGATGAGGTCGAGCCTGCCCGGCACGAGCACGATGTCGGGCAGCCCCGAGGTGTGCGAGAGGAGCTGGCGAACGGTCACCGGCTGCCACTCGGCAGGGAGGCCGTCGACGAGATCGCCGACGCGCGCATCGAGCGTAAGGCGGCCATCGGCCACGAGAAGGAGCACGGCTGTGGCGCTGAACGACTTCGTCGTCGACGCGAGTTGAAAGGGGGTGCTCGAGGTGACGGGAGTGCGCGAAGCGATATCCGCCTCGCCGACGGTGAGGCGCTTGACGACGACACCGTCCCTCACGACGGCGACGGCCATGCCGGGGATGTGGCTCGCGGCCATCTGCGTCGCGACGAGTCGGTCGATCGCGCGCGACTGGTCGTCGCCGAGGAAGGGCGGAGGCGGGTCGTAGCGGCAGCCTAACTGGACGAGAAGGGAGAGCGCGGGCAGGATCCGGATGGTCGTGCGGAGGGACATGGGGGCGCTCTCCTTCTCAGTCGCGATGCGTGTCGAGGGTGCGTACGGCGATGCGGGGCGAAGGTTTTGGATTTGGACGGATTCGAGGAGATGCCGGTACGATGTGCGCATGAAACGCCATCGACTGCCACGCCTTCTCCTCGCCGCCGCGATCGTCGCGGCGTTCTCGTCGTGCGCCTCGGCGCCGGCGGGGCCGCCCGATATCTCGTTCCGCCTCATCTGGACCGGAAGCGCCGATCTCAACCTCAGCGTGGTCAGCCCTCGGGGCGAACAGGTCGACTTCAAGACGCGCAGCGTCGGGTCGGGCGGCACGCTCGACGTCGACTGCAACGTGCGCAACAACCAGTGCCCCTCGCCGATGGAGAACATCCTCTGGCCGAATCACCTGGCGCCGCAGGGAGAGTACCGCTTCACGGTCGCCGACGCGACCGAACAGGGAATCGCGCCCGACTCGGGCGCCTGGGTGCTCGAGATCCGCGTGCTCGACCGCGTAGTGAAGCAGCAGAGCGGCTCGACGGCGTCGCTACGCCAGGGAGCATTCCAGGAGTCGATCTCGTTCCGGAGACAGGTGCGTTAGGCGGTTCCTATCGGGCGGACGACCCGTCATTCCGAACGAAGCCGTCATTCCGAACGAAGCTGTCATCCCGAGCGAAGTGAGGGATCTGCTTAACATTTCATCTGATCACTTCCTCAGCGACAACTCGTGCCATGTGGCACGTGTTCATGCTGAGGAATCGGTCAGGGGATTGATTTGCAGATCCCTCGCTTCGCTCGGGATGACGTCTGCTTCGCTCGGGATGACATCTGCTTCGCTCGGGATGACGGCGTGTCGCGCAGCGGCACCTTCTGGCCGGACATTCCAATGTCCGGCGTGCCGCGCAGCGGCACCGTGGACCGCGGCGGATTGGAATCCGCCGCCACAAAGACCCTTGTCACTCGCGACGGCGCTCCGCTAACCTCTGAAGCCTGGAGAACGCGATGAAACGACTGATGATCCTCGCCATCCTGGCGCTCGCGCTGCCCGCCGTTGCGCAGGAAACGAAGCTGAAGTGGTTCGGGCACGCCGCGTTCTCGACCACGACTCCGGGGGGCAAGGTGCTGCTGATCGATCCATGGATCGGGAACCCGAAGAACCCCGAGGGGGGCGAAGGGAAGGATCCGCTCGCGGGGCTGACGAAGGTCGACTACATCCTTCTCACGCACGGCCACCGCGATCACGTCGGCGATGCCGTCGAGATCGCGAAGCGGACGCACGCGAAGCTGGTCAGCAATCCGGAGCTCGCGGCGAACCTCATCAAGCTCGCCGGCTTTCCGAAGGAGGAGGGATCGACCGACGCGATCATGGGAATCGGCGGCGAGATCACGATCTGCGACGGCGAGGTCGTCGTCGCGATGACTCCGGCCGTTCATTCGAGCAGCGTCTTCGACCCGAACGCCGCCGCCGATGAACCCGATCGCGCCTACGGCGGCAACCCCGCCGGCTTCGTCGTCATCGTCAGGAACGGGCCGACGATCTATCACTCGGGCGATACCGCGTACTTCAAGGACATGGAGACGATCGGCGAGAGCTACGCGATCGACGTCGCGCTGCTCAACATCGGCGGGCATTACGGGATGGAGCCGAAGATGGCGGCGAAGGCGGCGCACGCAGTTCGCGCGAAGCTCGCGATTCCGCATCACTTCGCCACCTTCCCCGGCATCAACCAGTCGTCCGACGTCTTCTCCGCAGCGCTACGGAAGTCGAAGATCGCGTTCCGGGAGATGAAGCCGGGCGAGACGGTCACGTTTCGGGGCAGGGAGCTGGTTAGGGGGAAGTAGAGGGAGGCTGGAGCTGCGCTCGACGGGTTTCGGTCAGGGATCGCTTCCTGCAACCGCCGTCATTCCGCATTTCGCTTGCGCGCGAGCGTGAAGAGGTCTCCATCGGCAGCACGTCGGTCGAAGGTTACGGTCGTCGCGGCGCCTGCCTTCTTCGAGACGAGGCCGATGACATAGTCGGCGAAATCGGCGCGATGCGATTCGAAGCGGCGCAGGGCCTCCCACGCGAGATCGCGGCTCTCGACTTCGAGCTCGGTGACGGAGAGGATTCCCTGGATGACCTGGCCGATCTGCGCCCTCTCGTAGCCGTAGCCGCGATCGAGCACCCAGGCCAGCTCGCAGAGCACGACGAGACTGACGTAACCGGGATCGTCGGCCGAGCAATCGTGCTCGATGACCTTCGTCGCGACGCGCGCGTCCGCCGCATCGTCATGCACGATGTAACGGACGAGCACATTGGTGTCGATTCCAATCACTTTCCCGCTCCCCCTCGGCCGATCGCGTCGTCGATCTCGCCAAGCGAGAGGCGCTTCTTCGGTTTGGGAAGTATCGACTTGAGGCTGGTGACCGACTGCGCGACGGGAATGACCTCGAGCCTGGTTCCGTCAACGACGATGAACTCGAGCTTGCTCCCCGCCTTGATTCCGAGCTGCTTTCGCGCCTCCGCGGGCAGCGTGACCTGACCCTTCGACGTAACCGTGGCAATCATGCTTACCTAAACGCGGTTCGCCTTACCTTTGTTCCTTACTTCTTGAGTGGAACGATGCGGTAACGGGCGACGCACTGCGTCGTCCGTACGCGGGGTGGTGCGGAGGCGAGACGCCTCCGCACCTGCCGGCGGGACGCCGGCGCTACGGCATCCAGAAGTCCCTTGGGTAGAGCTTCCAGACGCGGCTGCCGGGGCCTTCGACGCTCTGGAGGTATTGCTGCCAGGCGTCGATCTGCTTGTCGTTGCCGATGACGAAGAAGCTCGGGTCGGGGCTCTTCGTGACACTGGCGCCTAACCCGGGGAGGACGCGGGCGTAGACGCCCTTCATCCTGCCGAAGAGGAGATCGGTCATCGCCGGGTCGCGGCGGAGACCGAGGATCGCCTTGCGGAAGCCGGCGACGGTCTCGGGCGTCCAGCCTCCTTCGATGTCGTCGGCCATCGCCATCGCGCGGTCTTCGTAAGGCGCGGCGGCACGCGAGCCGCCGAAGGCGCCGGCGATCGCGTACTCGACGAGCTCGGGATCGCTCTTCGCCGAGCCGACGGTGTCGATGACGAACTTCAGCGTCTGCGCGAGCTCCGGCGTCCGCTCGGCGTAGTAGCCGAAGATGCCCGACGCGAGGCTTCCTCGGAAGCCGTTGCTGTACGCGAGCCCCGCCGCCCAGGTCTTCATGAAGATGCCGTGCGCGCCGTAGCCCGCATAGATCCGCGACGCGAGGTAGTCGAGCAACGCTTCGCGATCGCGATCGGCGAAGCTCCACCCCTTGATCGAGTGGATGTGCACCCCGCCCTTGAGCTGCGGCGCCACGAGCCCGACGAAGAACGCGTCCTTCGCCTCGGGGTTGCGCTCGACCAGCCGGTCGCGCACCAGCCTAACCGTTGGCCGCGCGGCCTTCCCCGCCGTCCCTTCCGCGAGCACACCGGACATCCGCTCGATCGATCCGTCGAGCTCTTTTCGCGCCGCGCTCGAGCCGACGAAGACCAGCCGCGCATCACCCGCGCGCAGCAGCGACTTCCGAATCGCGTCGAGGCGCCCGAGCGCGGCGGCGGGCTTCACCGCCAGGTCGCGCGCCATCTCGTCGCAGAGGTAGCTCCAGTCCGGCCCGAGGCTCTCGTCGGGAAGCGCCGAGAGAAGCTGGTCGAGATCCTTGCCCGCTTGGATCGCATTGGCTCGCGCCGGCTCCGACAGCACGGAGAATGCCGCGGCGACTTCGCCTAACGACGACGGGATCGTCTTCGCATCGTTTGCGGCGATCGCCTTCGCGAGCGCGGCGAGGTCGGCGCGTGAGGCGCCCTTTGCGCTCGCACTCAGGCTCTTCAGGAACGCCCCGATCGCAGCGGCATTCGCGTCGTCGCCCGCGTCGCGCAGCATCCAGCGCAACCGGTGCGCGTTGTGCGCGCGCGTGAGGAAGCTGTCGGTCGCGAGGAGCGCGAGGCTGTCCTGCCGGCGATACGCATCCGCCGGATCGTTCACCCACGACTCCTCGGAGCCCTGCTGTCGGTTGCCTAACGCGGCGCAGCGCTGGTCGACGAGATCGCGCAGCCGCGCGAGATTCTCGGGGCGCCAGTCGGGCGACGTGAGGACGACGCGCATCCAGTCGATCGCCCGCGTCGATTCGGCCGTGTCGTTCCCCGCGCCGGAGAGCATCAGCTCGACCCTCCCCGTCCGGAAGTCGGTGCTGTAGTAGGCGTCGAGGGCGAGGATCTCGTTGCGGAGCCGCTCGCTCATCTCCTCGAACGACACCGGCTTTCCGTCGACGATCACGCCCGACTCCGTGAGGAGGCTCGGCAGGATCGAGAGGAGGAAAAGGTCCTCGGTTGCGATTCCGTCGCCGCGCACGCCGAGGCTCGTCGTAGAGCTCGACATCGAATCGAACGAGGCGGCGAAGAGCGGGACGCCGTTCTTCGTCTTCGACTGCGTGAAGACGAGCTGCTCGTCGAGCCCGAGCGGAGGCGCGTCGATGAACTTCGGCGGCTTCGCGCCGGACGCGAGCTTCTCGAGCTCCGCGGTCGCCGCGTCGTAGTCGGCGGCGAATTTGCGGATCGCTTCCTGCTCGTCGCTCGCGCCGTACTTCGCCTTCACCTTCGCGAGCTCGGCGGCGATGCGCTCGTCGCGCTCCTTCGCGTCGCGCGCGAGGAGAGACGCGCTCGGCTTCACGGCGACCGCAGCGGGCTCGGCGCCAATGACCTTCCACGCTGGCAGCTTCTCGCGCCAGATATTCTTTCCGCCGCGAAGCATCGTCTCGATCGCTGCGAGCTGCGGCCGCATCGTGACCGATCGCTTGAACGATCCGGCGCGCTCGAGCTCGAGCAGCTGGTCCATCCAGCCGGAGACGGTGCCACGCGCGCCGAATTCGGGAGGCGAGTTGACGAACTTCGCGAGCCTGCGCCGCGTCTCCACGACGCGCGACTGCATTCGCGTCTGGAACTCGGCGAGCTCCGGCGATCCGTCCTTCCACGATGCGATCCGCTCGAGCTCCGCCATCACTTTCGCCCGGACGTCGCGCAGCTGCGCTTCCGTCAGCTTCGACGCGTCGACGTCGGAGAGGCCAACGACGAACGGCCTCCCCGTCTCGCTGAAGCTCCAGTAGAAGACTCCCTGCGCGCCGAGATCGCTCGCGCGCGTGCGGCTGTCGACGAGCAGCTTGTAGAGATTCGTCGTCGCATCGCCGGCGACGTTGTCGAGGAAGAGTTGGAGGAGGAGCGCCTCGGTCGAGTCGAGCGCGCGATTCGCGGGCCAGACGAAGGCGAGCGGCGACGGCTGCGACTCGTTCTGCAGCGGGTAGTCGACGATCTGCACGCTGCCGGGCGCCGCGCTCTGCGGAGCCGGCAATCCCGCTTCCGTCCTCACCTTCGCGCGCGGCGTGTCTTTGTCGTCACGAATCGCGTCGAGAATCTTCGCCGTACGCGCGAGCACGTCGTCGAGCGGCATCGAGCGCGGATACGCGCCGATCATCCCCATCGAGTCGAGATGATGCGTCTCCGCATGAAACTTCCGAATATCCTCGGGGGTCATCTCCCGGATCGCGTTAGGCGCGCCGCCGGAATTGAACGAGAGCGGGTGATTCACGCCCCAGGCGAGATCCTGCGCCGTGTCATACAGCTTGCGGTAAGGCCGGTCGGAGGAGCTGACCATCTCGTTGTAGACGGTCCCCTTCTCCTCGAGGCGGAGCGCGCCGCTCTTCTGGTCGGTGGCGACGCCTAAGTTCCTCACCTCGCGCCGGATCTCCTCGTCGGTGTAGTCGGGATGGAGCAGCGCGTCGATCTGGCGCTCGAAGAGCTGGTAGTAGACGTCGGGGCCGGCGGAGGTGTTGAAGTGATAGCAGGTGCGCCACTGCTCGGTAAAGGCCGACGAGCCGGTGAGGGTCATCGACTCGAGGCTGGCGACGGCACGGCCGACGTTGCCCTTGCCGAGGAGCAGGTGCTCCTGCGTGTGGGGCTCGCCTTTGTCGGAGGTCGGGAAGCTGTTGATCCAGAAGAAGCCCTGCGGCGCGGTCTCGATCAGGAGCGCGTCGAGCGTGAAGCCGCTGCGCGCGTGGACGAAGCGGCCGCCGAACGGCGTGTCGGCATCGTTGAGGTAGATCGCCTCGACGCGAAAGCCGCGAACGGTGTCGCCCTTCTTCAGAGTCGCGAGGTCGAGAGGCTTGGCCGAGAGTGAGGCGGTCATGACGAGTGCGATGCAGAGCGCGAGTTTGCGCATGCTTTCCTCCGCTGGATGGGGGAATGCTATCGCAATGGGGAACGCAGCAAGTTACGGGAGTGTGAGTTGTGACCGCAACGGAAATTGGTCAGGAATCAAACCCTGAAGTTAGAACGCTGAACTTAAGACAATTGGGTGTGACCCCAATGGCCGTGAGTTAAGACATCAACGCCCCGCATGCCAGTCATCCCGAGCGCAGCGAGGGATCTGCGAAGACATCGTCTGATCGCTTCCTCAGCGACAATCACCCCGATACTGCTGGAAATCCGCTAAGGAATCGGTCAGATGGTCGTCAGCAGATCCCTCGCTGCGCTCGGGATGACAAGCTCCCGGTGCGCGCATCGCTGAACTTAAGACAATTGGGTGTGACCCCAATCCAATCCGCTTACGAACCCACGTACTCCCTCACCTTCGCCCGCAGCCCGTCGATGTCGATCAAGGGGCGGGCGTTGCAGCTTGCGCAGCTGCGCGGGAGGTCGCCGGTGAGGAGGCCGAGGCGCAGCTCGCGGAAGCGGGCGCCGTTCACGATGGCGCGCAGCGACTCTCCGTCGAGCTGACCTAACGTCTCCTCGTAGAAGCAGCAGGGCCTGACTTCCCTGGAGGCGTGAACGAAGGCGACGCGCCACGGGTCGAGGCAGTCGCGCGTCTCGCGCGCCGCGGGGCGGTCGAAGCGGACGGTCTTCATCGCGACGTCGATCGTCCGCTCCTCGACCTCGATCGGCGCCGTTCCGTCTCCGGCGAGCACGGCGAGGACGGGAGGGTCGACGTTCGCGCTCGCGCCGTGTCGCGCGATCTCGTCCATCGCGTACCGGAACTGCGCGCGTGCGTCGTCCAGCGCGTCGCGCGAGAGGCTCGTGACGTGCCTCACGGCGGCCGCCCCGTCGATCGCGGGGTACTCGACGAGGTCGCCGAAGCGGAACTTCCGCACGCCCAGTCCGAGGAGCGTGTCGACGAGCGCCGCGATTCCCGGCGCCGAGCGGTCGCTCACGACGCAGCTGACCGCAAATTCGGGCGCGCGCCGGCGCTTCGCGGCATACGCGATCACCGCTTCGAGGTTTCCGAGAATCGTCTCGAGCCGGGCCCCCCTGCGGAGCTCCCCGAGGAGCGTCGCGTCGACCGTGTCGATGCTGACGAGGATCGACTCGAATCGCGAGAGCGCCGCGATCTCCGGCTCCGTGAGGCGCTTCGCGAGATTCGTCGTGATGTGCAACCGGAAGCCTTCGTCGGCGAGGCGGTCGGCGATCGCGTCCCACTCCTTCACGATCGAGCTCTCGCCATGGCCGTTCAGCACGACGATCTGCACGCCCCGCCGCTTCATTTCGCCGATGAAATGGTCGAAGTGCTCGAGCAGCATGTCGCTGCCGTGATAGCCGGGCTGGCTGACGGGGCAGTAGACGCAGCGCAGGTTGCAGCGGCTCGTCAGCTCGAGGAAGACCATCGCGGTGGCCGGCGCGATCAGCAGCTCGTCGTCGACTCGATGCTCGAGCGATCGAACGCCCGACCGCCCCTCCGAGACGCCCCACTCGTGGAAGTGCTGCCAGGCGGTCGAGAGCCGCCCTTCCTCGACCGCAGCCGCGACGTCGTCGTTCGCCGCGAGGTAGTAGCGTTCGTCGAACGGCGTCCGATCGATCGACTGCCGCAGCCGCCACCAGCGGCGGCGCAGCTTCCGGGCGGTGCGGCGAAGAAGCGGAGCGGCGTTTCGCATGGGCACAGCTCTCCCCTCTGGCGTGATGCGCGATTCGATCGGTCGGGGCTGGCGCCGCGAAATCTCCCGATTCTCGTGCGGCGCCCGCCGTTAGGCTGGAGGCGCGGTCTGTCCGCGTGTCAACAGGAGATACGCGCGCTGCGCGCAAGGCGTCCAGTGCGCGGCGAGATTGTCACAGGGGAGAAGGCGCAGAAGGAGAGGCGAACGCTGCGCTTTCGCACTCCGCCTCTGCTTCGGCTGCGGAGGCGGGACGCCGCCGTCACGACTACTTCCCTTCGATCATCGCCGCGACCCCGGGTGTCCCTGGGCGCGCGCGGCTTTCGCGGGGGGAAGCCGGCAGCGAGTCTGCTCACGTCGTTCGGGGGGCCAGGGCCAGAGGCCCTGGCTACATGCGCCTGTAGCCAGGGCGTCCCGCCCTGGCAGGTCTCTTACGGGGTGCGTTCTTAACTGACGGGGGCCAAGGCCAGAGGCCTTGGCTACATGCGAGGCCCTGGCTACACGTGAGGCCATGGCTTCAAGGGCCGCGACGCAGTTCGCCGCACTTGCGCGTCCGGGCCCGCACTTCTATACTTACCGGTCGGTAGGTTACGGCGCACGGCCGCGAGCCTCCCGGAGGTCGTCATGCCACGTTCTCCCCGTCGTCCTTCTCCGCGGCGCAAGCTTCGCGGCACCCCTCGCGAGCGGCTCCTCCTCGCCGCGACGGAGATCTTCACCTCCCGCGGCTACTCCGCGGCCTCGGTGCGCGAGATCGTCGAGCGCGCGGAGGTCACCAAGCCGGTCCTCTACTACCACTTCCGCAGCAAGGAAGGGATCTACCTCGCTCTCGTCGAGCAGCTCCTCGGCGACTTCGAGGCGCGCCTCGCCGAGGGGCGCGAGCACGAGGGGTCGGCCCGCGAGCGGATCACGTTGATGTGCATCGACCTCTTCGAGCTCATCCTCGACCGGATCGATATGGTCCGCTTCTTCTACGCCGTCTTCTACGGCCCGCCGCAGAGCGCGCCTTTCTTCGAGTTCCAGGTCTTCCCCCAGCACTTCCGCGACGCGGTCGATTCCGCGATCCGCGACGGCGTCGACTCGGGCGAGCTGCAGAAGCGCGCGATCGGCGACGTCACGACCGCAGTCGAGGCGATGCTCAACATCGCCACGGAGATCGCCCTCGTCGAGCCCGAGCGCAACTTCACGAGCGACGATCTAGTGCGATTGATTTCGTTGCTCTTCGACGGGATCGCGCAGCCTGTGCCCGCAAAGGCGCAAGGCGCGCGAGCACGTCGCGCTCGCGTACGAGGCGCCCCGTGAACGTGAACGCGCCCGGGCCCGCGCCCGGGCTCTTCCGACGTCGCTTCGCGACGAAGGCAGACAGACGCAGTGCATGAATCAATGAAGTGAATGAAACCACGCAATGAATACGGAGCTCCCGCGATGAAGCACTCACCCACCCTGATCCTCGCAGTCGTTCTCCTCTCCCTCGCCCTTCTCCCCTCCTGTTCGAAGTCGTCCGCGAACGAGACGGCCGAGCGTCCCGCGGTCGCCGTCGAGATGGCGACCGTTGCCCCGTCCGACCTCGAGGACACGATCGAGGTGGTCGGCACGCTCACCGCGAAGTTCGAGGGCGAGGTCAAGGCGGAGTACTCGGGCATCGTCACCGACGTCTACGTCACCGAGTGGGTGCCCGTGACGAAGGGGACGCTCCTCGCCCGCTTCGACAGGCGCGAGCCGGAAGCCGAGCTCAAGGCCGCCACGGCGGCGAGGCTGCAATCGGAAGTCGCCGCGAACCGCGCGCAGCGGGAGCTCGAGCGGAGCGTGAAGCTCAAGGCGGCGGGGCTCGCGACGCAGCAGAACCTCGACGACGCCCGCACCGCCGCGGAGGCGGCGGACGCTCAGTTAGGCGCGTCGAAGGCGCAGGAGGAGATGTCGCGGACGCGGCTCGCGAAGACCGCGATCGTCTCGCCGATGGACGGCGTCGTCGCCGAACGGACCGTCAACCCTGGCGACTTCATCGAGAACATGGGCTCTCCCGCGCCGATGTTCCGCATCGTCGACAACCGGAAGCTGGAGCTCACCGTTTCGATCCCGTCGTCGTCGATCGCCGCGGTGACGCTGGGGCAGCCGCTGCGCTTCTCGAGCGACGCGCTCGCGGGGCGCACGTTCGAAGGGCACGTCAGCTTCATCAATCCCGCGGCCGACGAGTCGAGCCGCACGGTGCGGGTCATCGCCCTCGTCGACAACAAGGATGGCGCGCTGAAGACGGGGCTCTTCGTGAAGGGCTCGATCGTCACCGGCGAGCGGAAGGGGGTGCTGAGCATCCCGCGCTCCGCGCTCGTGACCTGGGACCCGGCGACGCGCGCAGGCGTCGTCTTCGTCGTCGAAGGCGACCGCGCGAAGCGGAAGGACGTCGTGACCGGCACGAGCGCCGGCCAGCTGATCCCGGTCGAGCAGGGAGTCGCCGCCGGCGACCACGTCGTCACGCGCGGCGCGTTCAATCTGAAGGACGGCGATCGGGTGGCGGTGGCGAAGGGGACGGTGGCGTGGATGGGGGCCGAGCCCACGGAGCAGATCGCAGGTTGTCATCCCGACGACCGAGCGTCAGCGAGGGAGGAGGGATCTCTCAGGCTGGTACAGATGATGTTCCTGCCCCCAGCCCCGGCGCATGTTGCACGTCTGTACCAGCCGGCGAGATCCCTCCTCGCTTCGTTCGTCGGGATGACAGCCCGCATCGGCGGCGCCGAACAGACATGTCGCGCTGAGCGGAGCAACGGATCTCTCAGGCTGGTACAGATGAGGTTCCTGCCCCCAGCCCCGGCGCATGTTGCACGTCTGTACCAGCCGGCGAGATCCCTCCTCGCTTCGCTCGTCGGGATGACAACCCGCAACGGCGGCGCAACCTCGACGCCCCACTCCCTCCCCCTCGGAGCCTGAGCCATGTTCCTCTCGAACCTCTCCATCAAACGTCCCGTCTTCGCGACGGTGCTGATGCTCACGCTCGTGACGTTAGGCATCTTTTCCTACCGGCGGCTCGCGATCGACATGATGCCCGACGTCGAGCTGCCGATTCTCACGATCATCACCGAGTACCCGGGCGCCTCGGCGGAAACGGTCGAGCGCGAGGTCTCGAAGCGGATCGAGGAGGCGGTCAACCCGATCTCCGGCGTGAAGCACATCTACTCGACCTCGCGCGAGTCGTACTCGACCGTCATCGTCGAGTTCGAGCTTGAGGTGCGCGTCAACGACGCATCGCAGGAAGTGCGCGCGAAGATCAACTCGATCCGCAACGAGCTTCCCGACGCGATGAAGGAGCCGGTCATCCAGAAGCTGGAGATCGGCGCGATGCCGATCGTCTCGCTCGCCGTGCGCTCGAACACGCTGACGCCGCGCGACCTGACGACGCTCGCCGACCGGAAGATCAAGCGCCGCCTCGAGAACATCGCCGGCGTCGGCAAGGTGCGCCTCGTCGGAGGCTCGCGCCGCGAGGTCAACGTGCTCGTCGACCCGTCGCGCATCCAGGCGCTCGGCATGGGCGTCGACGAGGTCATCGGCGGCATCGCCGCGGAGAACGTCAACACGCCGCTCGGCCGCCTCAACACCGCGTCGACGGAGACGCCGGTGCGCATCTCCGGCAAGCCGGCGCTCGTCCCCGGATTCGAGTCGATGGTCATCGGCCGCCGCGGCGAGCACCCCGTGACGTTAGGCGAGGTCGCCGAGGTCGTCGACGGCGTCGAGGAGCAGCGCTCGCTCGCGCTCGTCGACGGCGTCCCCGCGGTCGCGATCGACATCCTCAAGCAGTCGAAGGTCAACACCGTCGGCGTGGCCGACGCGGTAAAAGCCGAGGTCGAGCAGCTCAAGACGGAGCTGCCGCCGGGGACCGAGATCGACATCATCCGCGACGCGTCGTACTTCATCCGCGAGTCGGTCACCGACGTGCAGAACACGCTCGTCATCGGCGGCTTCCTGACGATCCTCATCGTCTTCTGCTTCCTCAACTCCTGGCGCTCGACGGTGATCACCGGCCTGACGCTCCCGATCTCCGTCATCGCCTCCTTCATCTCGATGTACTTCCTCGGGATGACGATCAACGTCATGACGCTCATGGCGCTGTCGCTCGCCATAGGACTGCTCATCGACGACGCGATCGTCGTCCGCGAGAACATCGTGCGGCATCTCGAGCACGGGCAGGACCACTACACGGCGGCGCGCGAAGGGACGGCGGAGATCGGGCTCGCCGTGCTCGCGACGTCGATGTCGATCATCGCCGTCTTCGTGCCGGTCGCCTTCATGAAGGGGATCATCGGCCGCTTCTTCTTCCAGTTCGGAATGACGGTCGCGTGCGCGGTCGCGGTCTCGCTCTTCGTCTCGTTCACGCTCGACCCGATGCTCTCGTCGCGCTGGTTCGACCCCGACGTCGAGCGGAAGGGAAAGCGCCACGCGGTGGCGCGGGCGCTCGACCACTTCAACCACTGGTTCGACCGGACCGCCGACCGCTACAAGCTCGTCGTCGGCTGGTCGCTCGACCACCGGAAGTCCGTCGTCGCCTTCGCCGCGATCGCCTTCGTCGCCGGGCTAGGAATCTTCGCCGTCATCGAGACGGAGTTCATGCCGTCGTTCGACCATGGCGAGTTCATCATCCGCTTCCGCACCGCGCCCGACGCGTCGATCGAGGAGACGAAGGGGCGGCTCGACGCAGTCCTCGGTGTTTTGAAGAGCTACAAAGAAATCGACAGGACGTACGCAGCGATCGCGCCAGCCGAGGGGGATACGGTGCAGACCGCAATGGTGTACGTGCACCTCGTCGAGAAGAGCGAACGCAAGCTCTCGCAGCGCGAGCTGATGCCCGACGTGCGCGCGAAGCTCGGCGCCGTGCCGGGGCTCGTCCTCTCGGTCGAGGAAGATCCCGACAACATGCAGAAGCCGTTTCAGCTGCTGGTGCGCGGCGAGGAAATCCCGAAGCTGAAGGAGTACGCGGCGGCGATCAAGCGGAAGCTCTACGCGATCCGCGGGATCGTCGACCTCGACGCGACGCTCGAGCAGGATCTGCCGGAGTACCGGCTCGTCGTCGACCGCGAGCGGGCGCGCGAATCGGGCATCGGCACCGACCAGCTGGTTCGAACAATCGGCGCGCTCGTCGGAGGGCAGGTCGTCTCGACCTACGAGGACGAGACGGGCGAAGCCGTCGACGTCAGGATCCGGCTGCCTCTCGCGCTGCGGAGCGACATCCGCCAGGTGGCGGGGCTGCGGATCGCGATTCCGGGGGAGCACGGCGTCGCGCTGGTGCCGATCGCCGACCTCGTGAAGATCGAGCGGACCCTCTCGCCGTCGGAGATCAGCCGGCAGGACATGTCGCGCCAAGTCGTCATTTCTGCAAACCTCGACAAGCTGCCGTTAGGCACGGCGGCGACGAAGGCGCTCGAGACGGCGGCGACGGTCACGATGGCGCCCGGCTACAACGTGCGGATGGCGGGCGACACGGAGATCATGGTCGAGTCGTTCGGCTATATGGGCGAGGCGCTCGTCCTCGCGATCATCTTCGTCTACCTCATCCTCGCCGCGCAGTTCGAGTCGTTCATCGATCCGCTCGCGATCATGCTCTCGCTGCCTCTGTCGATCGTCGGCATGGCGGGGATGCTGATGCTGACGCGCGACACGGTGAACATGATGTCGCTCATCGGCCTCATCCTGCTGATGGGGCTCGTCACGAAGAACGCGATCCTGCTCGTCGACTACACGAAGGTGCTGCGGCGGCGCGGGCTGGATCGCCGCGAGGCGCTGATCACCGCGGGGCGCACGCGGCTCCGGCCGATCATGATGACGACGCTCGCGATGATCTTCGGCATGCTGCCTCTCGCGCTCGCGCTGGGGCAGGGCGCCGAGATGCGCGCCCCGATGGCGCGCGCGGTCGTCGGCGGGCTGATCACCTCGACGCTGCTGACGCTGATCGTCGTCCCGGTGGTCTACTCGCTGCTCGACGACCTGACCGAGAAGCTGCGCCGGCGCTGGTCGCGCTCGGTGATCCACGAAGGAGAGGAAGCGAACGCGCCGGGTGAAGCGGAGCCGATGCCGGGCGCGGCGCGGATCGTCGGGATCGCGCTGCTCGCGCTGCTCGCGGCCTTCACTCCCGTCGACGCGCTCGCCGAAGGAGCGCTGACGCTCGACCGCGCGCTCGGCATCGCGCAGGAGAAGAACAGGGACCTGCAGAAGGCGCGCGAGTATCAGCGCTGGGTATCGGGCAAGTACATCGAGGAGCGCGCGGCGGCACTGCCGCATTTCACCGCGAACGCGGGAGCGGTAAGGTCGTCCGACAGCACCTACCAGGTGCTCTTCGGCGACATCTACCCCGCCGAGCAGGAGACGCTCTCGGCCGACGTCAGCGTCTCGCAGGTTCTCTTCGCCTGGGGGAAGGTGGGCGCGGCGATCCGCGGCGCGAAGCAGGGAATCGCGAGCGCGGAGGATCAGCTGGAGATCTATCGCCAGGCGGCGGTGCGCGACACGAGCGCAGCGTTCTACGACGTGCTGCTGGCGCGCCAGCTCGAGTCGATCGCGACGGCGCTCCTCGCGCAACGCGAGCGGCATCTCGTCGAGGCGAAGCGGCGCTACGACCTCGGGGTCGCGACCGACTACGACATCCTCGCGGCGCAGGTCGCGGTCGACAACGCAAAGCCCGACGTGATCCGCGCGCAGAATCTCGTCCGCACCGCCTACGAGCGGCTGCGGCTGGTGCTCGCCGAACCGACTCTGAACGACGAGGTGACCGGCGTGCTCGACGCGCCGCTCGAGGAGCCGCCGGCGTACGACGACGTGATCGCGGAGGCGCTGGAGCGGCGGCCCGACCTGCGGGAGCTCGAGCACCGGATGGGTGTCTACACCGAGTTGCTGAAAATCGCGCGCGCGGACAATAAGCCGCGCTTCGACCTGCGCGGCGGCTACGGCTGGCGTGACCTCTCCGCGGGCGAGCTGGAGGGAAGCGGCACCGCCTGGAGCGCCGGCGTCTACCTCTCCTTCCCGTTCTTCGACGGTATGGCGACGCGCGGACGGGTCATCCAGGCCGAGAGCGATCTCGAGCGCCAGCGGATCGACCAGGACCGCGCGACCGAGAACGTCACGCTCGAGGCGCGCGTCACGGTCGACGCGGCGCGCGAGGCGCTGGAGATCGTCCGCGCTCTCTCCGGCACCGTCGAACAGGCGCGACGCCTGCTGTCGATGGCCGAGGAGGGTTACTCGTTAGGCGTGAAAATGCAGATCGAAGTCGACGACGCGCAGCTGAACGTGCGGTCGGCCGAGGGAAACCTGGCGAAAGCGAAGAGGGATTACCGGGTCTCGCTGGTGAATCTGGACTGGGTGAGGGGGGCGTTGTAGCGGAGGAGTTGTTAGTTGTTAGTTGTCAGTTGTTAGTTGTTAGAAAGGCTGAAGTTAGAAGTTAGAACGCTGAATGTTGAATCCAGAAAGAGGCGGATTCTTTTCTGGATTCAACATTCAGCGCTCTAACTTCTAACTTCAGGGTTTCCGACACCTACCGCGCCCGCCGGTATACGTGCGCGACCGCGGCATTGCCGCGTCCATGGCACTCGGTAACCGCGTCGCCTTCCCGCACCAGGTACCAGTTCTCCCGGTGCGCGTGGCCGACGAAGGTGCCTTTGCCGGCGAAGCAGCGGTCGCGGTTCTGCTCGTCGACGAAGAGGCGCCGCGAGGGGCTCGCCTCGAGCCAGGTGACGCCGTCGTAGAGCTCCTGCTCGTCGTCGAATCGCCGGTGGCCGAAGACGGTGACGGGCAGCTCCGCGTGCAGGAGGAACTGCTCCTTCCACGCCACCATCCCCACTTCGTCCGACATCGCGAGCCTCGATTCCATCGCCACGATCAACCGCTCTCCCGAGCGGACGCCGTCGATCGACGGCGAGATCCAGAAACCGAGGACGATCCATACCGCGACGAGCAGCCCGACCAGCGCCGCCATGCCGCACTTCACGCGCAACGTCGCGACCAGCGCAATCGCCACTGCCGCGAGCGCGATCAGCGGCCCCCACGGAAATGCCATGTCGAACTTCTCGGTCACCTCGGCGACCTTGTCGGGACGGAGGTACTTCGCGTAGACGAGCCCGCCTGCGAGGCCGATCGCCGCAAGGAGCGAGATGCCGAAGCCGATGCGGTTGATCCCGCGCCGGTCCCAGAACTCGCGCAGCCAGGGAGCCGACGCGAGGGCGACCGCAGGGAGCGCCGGCAGGATGTAGACGCCGCGCTTTCCCGGGCTCGCCGAGAAGAAGAGGACGACGCAAACCGCCCAGCCTAACAGCAGCAGGATCCGCGCGTCGCGCGCCTTCAGCTTCTCGCGCCAGCGCGGCACGAGCCAGGGGACCGCGATCACGAGCGGCATCCAGAGCGACGGGATCGCCTCGACGACGAAGTACCAGGGGGCCTTGATGTGATGCCACGAGCTGGCGTAGCGCTCCGCCGTCTGCTTGAAGAGGATCTCGTGCTTGTACGCCTGATGCGCCGCGTCGCCCGCCCGGTCGACGAGCCAGAGCATCGGCAGGAACCAGAGCGACGCCACCGCGAGCATCGCGAGCGGCCCGAGGATCCACTTCCAGCTCTTCGAGCGCGTCGCGCCGGGCCACGACTTCCATGCCGCCCAGCCCCACGGGATCAGGGCGAGCGCCGGCAGGAAGCCGACCCCCTTCGTGATGATCCCCGCCCCCGCCGCGGCGAAGCCGAAGCAGTACCAGCCCCAGCGCGGGCCGTCGACGAGGTGCCGCGCCAGGCCGTATAGGCCTAACGTCGTCCACATGCAGAGGGTCATGTCGATCTGCGCGAGCCGCGCCTGCAGCGCGAACTGCACCGTCGCGACGAGCGCCATCGCCGCCCACATCGCCGTCCGGTGACCCCACCAGCGCCGACCCAGGTCGTAGATCGCCAGGAGCGCGACCATCGAGGCGATCAGCGACGGGAGGAGGAAGGCGACCTTCAGCGATCCGGTCGCCTTGTAGAACGTGGCGATCATCCAGAAGAAGACCGGCGGCTTGTCCGAGTAGAGCTCGGCGCCAACCTCGGGGAAGAACCACCTTCCCGTCTCGACCATGTCGCGCGCGATGAGAGCGAAGCGCGGCTCGTCGGCGGGCCACGGGTTGCGCATCCCGATCCCCGCGCCGAATATCACGAGCGCCGCGAAGAGAAGGAGCAGAAGCTCGCGCCTCGCCTTCCCCGGCTCGACGCTCCCGCCCTCCGGCATCAAGGTCATGCTTCGCGCTCCTCGGTGACGGTGAGGTCGGGACAGCCGCGGCGGCGGAGCCACATCACGCCTAACATGTCGACGATCCCGGCCCAGAGGCGGTTCGCGATGCCGTATTTCGAGGTGCCGCGCGTCCGCGGGCGATGCGCGACGGGGACCGACTCGACGACGGCGCCCGCGCGAAGGAAGAGCGCCGAGAGGAAGCGGTGCATGTGGTTGAAGAACGGGAGGCGAAGGTAGGTCTCGCGGTCGAACGCCTTGATGCCGCAGCCCGAGTCGGGGGTGCCGTCGTGCAGCAGCGAGCCGCGGATGCCGTTGGCGACGCGGGAGGAGATGCGCCGGACGACGGTGTCGCGACGCGTGACGCGGTTGCCGATTGCCATCTTCAGCTTCGAGCCCGCGGGCGCCGACCTGATCTTCTCGACCAGCGCCGGCAGGTCGGCGGGGTCGTTCTGCCCGTCGCCGTCGAGCGTCGCGATGAGCGGGGCCTTCGCCGCGTAGACGCCGCTCTGCACGCTTGCGCTCTGGCCGAAGGAACGGGGATGCCGAAGCAGCCTCACACGCCCGTCCTTCATGCAACGCTTCACTTCCGCCGCGGTCGCGTCGGTCGAGCCGTCGTCGATGTAGATGATCTCGTAGTCGTAACGCCCGTCGAGCGCCGCGCGGATCTCGGCGCAAAGCGGCCCCACGTTTTCAGCCTCGTTGCGCGCCGGAATGACGACGGAAAGGTCCATCGCGGGGGAGTCTACATGAGGCCAGGCGAGAGGCGAAGGGCGAGAGGCGAGGAGGAGGCAGGGGCGGCCAAAGGCCAGAGGCCAGAGGCCAAAGCAGGCGGAAAGAGGCGATGCGAACGGAGACAATCGCGCGCGCGACGTCGGCTGCAGGTTTTCGTCGCGTAGCGACGACCGACCTTAGCCCCCGGTCCCGCGAAGCGGGACCGGGGGTGCGAACGCCCCAAATTGAAAACGCGCCGCCTCACCGCCTCACGCACTCCACATGCCTGCTCTGGCCTATGGCCTCTGGCCTGCTTATCGCCTATCGCCTCTCGCCCATCGCCTCCACATACAGCCCGTGAAAATGATGCACGCCGTTCTCCCTCGCGACGGAGTAGCGTCCGCGGTCGTAGCCGGGGGACTCGAGCCCGCGTTGGACGGTCTCGCAGATGGCGATGTCTTCGAGCTGGATCTCGTCGCTGAAGGCGACGGTCGCGTCGATGTCGGCACGGCGGTCGGGATCGGGGAAGTACCATTCGAAGACGGTCAACGTCCGGCGCGGGCCGACCGGGAGGATGAGGTTCGTCGAGAAGTTGTCGGCGTAGACGTTGAGCATCAGGTTCGGGTAGATCCAGTAGTAACGCGCCTCGGTTTCCCCTTCGCTGACGCGGATCCGATCGGGGCGCTTCACCGGCGCGTGCTGCTGCGAGTACCACTGCTTCGTCTCGGTGCGGTACTTCTCGTAATCGAGCTCGCGGTGGAGCGACGGATGGACGATCGGGATGTGGTAGCCCTCGAGGTAGTTGTCGACGTAGACCTTCCAGTTGCAGTCGAGGTGCCAGTCCTTGCGCGCGGCGAGGCGGAAGGCGCTCCGCGGAGCGGCCTCCAGCAACGGCGCGATCTCACCGTAGACCTCGCGGAGCGGGGGCGCGGCGGGATCGAGGCTGACGAAGACGAGGGGGCCTAACGTCTCGACGCGATACGACGGGAGGCGCACGGAGGAACGGTCGAAGTTCTCGACGCCGTCGAACTCGGGGCACCCGAGGAGCCGGCCGTCGAGGGAATAGCTCCATCCGTGGTAGCCGCAGACGAAGGCGGGGCGCTTCCCTTCGCCGCTGGCGACGGGGCCGGCGCGGTGGCGACAGACGTTCGAGAGGGCGCGGACTTCGTCGTCCTTGCCGCGGACGACGAGGAGAGGCTCGCCGCCGACGGTCGCGGTGAAGTACGAGCCCGGGCCGGCGAGCTGCTCCGCGCGGCCGACGAGCTGCCAGGTGCGGCCGAAGACGTCGCGCTGCTCGCGCTCGAGAACGCTCGCGTCGACGTAATACGACGCGGGGAGCGTCTCGGCGCGGGCCAGGTTCGGGTCGAAGCGATAGTCGGTCATCGATACTCTCCGGGGGCAGCCGCGGCGCGGTGCGCGGAAACCGTTAGAATGAGGCGCGACGGGCTCGATACCAGAACGATGAACACTTCGGACAAACGAAGCGCCGCCTCGATTGCGGCGGTGATCGGTCTCCTCGCGCTTTTCGCGATCCTATCGCGCTCGGCCGCCCTCACCAAGAGCGCCACCTGGGACGAGACGCTGCACGCCGCCGCCGGGTGGAGCTACGTCCACGCCCACGACTGGCGCGCGAATCCGGAGCACCCGCCGCTGACGAAGCTCTGGTCGGCCGTCGTTTCCGAGCCGCTCGACCTCGCCTACTCGACGAAGACGATGGCGTGGCGCGCGATCACCGCGAACCTGCGCTTCCAGTGGAACTGGGCGGTCGCGGCGATCTACCGCTCGCCCGCGATCGAAGGGGACGCGTTCATCCAGCGCGCGCGGCTCCCGATGCTCGCGATCGGGATTGCGCTGGGGGCTCTCATCGCTTTCTGGGCATGGCGCATCGGCGGCGCGGGCGCCGCGCTCGTCGCGACGACGCTCTTCGCCTTCTCGCCCGACTTCATCGGGCACTCGTCGCTCGTGACGAACGACGTCGCGCTCGCCTTCGCCTGGCTCGCCGTCGCCTTCACCGCGTGGCGGCTCGGCGAGCGGATCACGCTCGCGCGGATCGCGCTGCTGGCTCTCGCCGTCGCCTGCGCGCTCCTCGTGAAGTTCTCGGGGCTCCTCGCGCTGCCGCTCGTCGCCGTACTGCTCGCGCTCCGCGCGTCGGAGAACCGCCCCTGGCGCGCGGGACGCACCGAGCTCGCACGCGTTTCGACGCGGGGACTCGCGGCGGTCGTCATCCTGCTCGAGATCGTCGTCGTCTGCTGGGCGCTGATCTGGTGCGCCTACGGGCTTCGCATCTCGGCGACGGCGGAGGATACGCCGCTCGACTTCAACGCCGTCACGACGCGCCTCGTCGAGGAGAAGCTCCGCGCCGCCGACCCCGGGCGACCGGCGCCGACGGCGGAGGAGGTTGCGGCGTTCCCGCTCGGCACGACCGCGCGTTTCGCCCTGTTCTGCCAGTCCCATTCGCTCCTCCCCGAGTCGTGGAACTGGGGTCTGCTCGCCGTCGAGGCCTCGACCGCGCAGCGTCCCTCCTATCTGCTGGGCAACGTTCTCCCCCGAGGCTCGTGGTACTACTTCCCGCTCGCGCTTCTCTTCAAGGAGCCGGTCGCGGCGGTCGTCGGCGTCCTCGCCGCGCTGACGTTAGGCGTCCGATGGCTCCGACGAGGAGCGGTGGATGGCGCGAGGCACGGGTGGCTGCTGACCTGCCTTTTCGCCACGCCTGCGATGTATGCGATCGTCGCGATCGCGTCGCGGGTCAACATCGGCGTGCGGCACATCTTCCCCGTGCTCCCGTTCGTCTTCATCGCGATCGGCGTCGTCGCCGCGCGCGCGATGCGCGACTACGGACGGCCTGCGAAGAACCTGGTCGTCGCGCTCGCCGCGCTGCTCGCGATCGAGACGCTCGCCGCCTGGCCGAACTACATCGCATTCTTCAACGCGCCGTCGGGGGGGACGCGCGGCGGGCTTCGACTTCTCGGCGATTCGAATCTCGACTGGGGGCAGGACCTGAAGCTCCTCGCGACGTGGCAGAAGGCGAACCCGGACGAAAAGCTCTATCTCTTCTACAACGGCTCGGCCGATCCGACCGCGTACGGCATCAAGTACGTCAACGCCTTCGGCGGCTACGCATTCGGACCGCCGCGCGAGCCGATGACCACGCCGGGAGTCCTCGCGATCAGCGCCACGAACCTGCAGGGCATCTACGCCACCCCCGAAATCGAGCCGATGCTGCGCGAGCTGCGCAAGACCGAGCCGATGGAGGTGCTGGGGGGCACGATCTATCTCTATCGCTTTGGCGATGGAAGGCGATAGGCGGGCCATAGGCCATAGGCCAGAGGCCAAAGCAGTCGGTGAGGCGGTGTCATGTGGCGCAGACACTCCTGTCTGCGCGCGGCGCAAAGCGCCGCAGTTCTCTTGTCAGTGAAGCGTAGAACGACTGCCGCCTTCGGCGGCGCGCAGGCAGGAGTGCCTGCGCCACACAATTCGCGCAACGAGGACAAGCCCCTGCCTGCTCTGGCCTATGGCCTCTGGCCTCTGGCCCGTCCCGCATCCCCGATTCCACAGCTCGCGCGAAGTCTTTCGTACTCCTCCCGCGTGTCGACGTCGGCGGTGCGCTCGATGGGGATCTCGAGGGTCATGGCGGGAAGGCGGCGGATGAGGTCGCGGGCTCCGGTGTCGCCGCGCAGCGATTTCAGCTCGGCGAAGAGCTCGCGGTCGAACGCGGCGGGAACGCCGCCACCTTCGGGATAGGCGCTCGCGACGATGCGCGCCTCGCTGGCGCGGATCGTCGAGGCGAGGCGGCGGATGTGCGCCTGGCCGACGAACGGCTGGTCGGCGAGCGTGATGACGATCGCGTGCGCGCCGCTCTCCTCGGCGGCACCGACCGCCGCGACGACGGAGCTCGCGATCCCCGACTGCCAGTCGCGGTTCACGACGACGCGCACGTCGAGGCCGGCAAGGTCGTTTGCGATCGCTTCGGCGTGAGCGCCGGCGACGACGATCACCTCGCCGGCGCGAGCCGCGATCGCGCCGCTCACCGCGCGACGCAGCATCGACTCGCCGCCGACGTCGAGGAGCTGTTTCGCCTCCCCCATCCGCGTCGAGCCCCCCGCGGCGAGGATCGCGACGGGCACGCCTAACAATGGCTGCGTCCCGGCGGAAGCGTCGTCGCGGTCGTGGATCGGCCCCGCCTTGTCGCGCAGGAACCCGCCCGCACTCCGCGTGAAGACCGACTGGATCTCCGACGCCATCGAGAGCGCGATCTCGGCAGGATTCTCCGCGCCGATCGCGAGGCCGACGGGGGCGTGGATGCGCCCTCCCTTCTCTCCCGTATCGAGCCCTTCGTCGCGCAGCGTCTGCAGAAGTTTGCCGGTCCTGCGCTTCGGCCCGAGCACCCCGAGGTATGCGAGGTCGAGAGCGAGGAGGTCGCGGAGGAGGGTGAGGTCATGGGGAAGGTTGTGCATCATCACGACCGCGGCGGCGCGCGCGGGCGGCTTCGCCTTCGCGACGAGATCGACGACCGGCGCGACCATCAGCTCGACGCCGGGGAAGCGCCCTTCGACGAGCGCCGCGCGGTGATCGCAGAGGGTCACTCTCCATCCGAGCTCCGACGCGACCGCGCAGAAGGGCGCGGCCTCGGGGCCGGCCCCGAACAGGAAGACCTCGCGCGACGCGGGAAGAGGGCGCGACCAGCGCGCCGTCGCGCCCATGGCTTCGTACTGCTCGCGTGTCGCGACGCGCGTCGCGGGATGCGGTCCCTCCGCGACGTACGCGACGAGATCGACGCGGTCGTTCTCGCGCGCGAAACGGAGCGCGGCGCGGAGCGCGTCGTCGACCGGCTCGACGAGGATCCGAAGCTCGCCGCCGCAGCCCATTGCGACGCCGAAGAGGGTGTCGTCGTCCTTCGAGAGGTAGTCGACGATCTTCGGCACGCCGCTCTTCATCACGGCGCGCGCATGCTCGAGCAGGTCGGCGTCGAGGCAGCCGCCGCTGATCGCGCCGTGCATCGTCCCCGACTGCTCGACGAGGAGCGCGGCGCCGGCGCGACGGTAAGTCGATCCGGTCGCTTCGAGGATCGTCGCGAGCGCACAGGGGGACCCGGCGAGCGCGAGGCGGTCCGCGACGAGGGAGATTCGGGAGAGCTCAGTCATCAGGCAGGTCAAAGGTCATAGGTCAAAGGTCATAGCAGGCGCAAGTCGGGCCAGAGGCCATAGGCCAAAGGCCAGAGCAGCCGGGGCGAAGGGCGGTGCGCGCTGCGCAGGCCTGCCGCAATGCGTGGCGTTCTCCGCGAGACTGTTCGTTCACGTCGAATCGGATCATGCTGATACGCGCCTCCCGACGAATTTCGCTCCGACGCGAAGAGTCTACATCCGGCTGCGCGGAACGGCTGCGCGAAGCAGCAGTCGGCCGGAGAGCCGTCGATGAGGCAGTGACTCGTCGCACTGCGCGCCAGCGAGCGAGAACGATTTCATCACCCGCTCTCCCGACGGCGACTGCGCGCATGACATCCAACCTTTGTAGGATGTACACCTCGCGCTCACGTGCGTAGAATCGCCGGGCACCATGAATCGGAAATCCCAGCGCGTTACTCTGACGACACCGCTCAAAGGGCGTCTCAGCGCGCTTCCGGTCGCGGTGATCGAGATCGGGCCTGGCGGCGCAGGCCTCGAGCATGGCGGCGCCGTGATGGTCGGCGAGCGGCATGCTCTGGCCATCGACGCGAGACACCCGCTCCATCTCCGCGTCGTCGTGCGGCATTCGATCCTGCTCCAGCTCTCTTCGGGCGACAGGCCGGCGATCTACCGGACGGGGGTCGAGTTTCTCTCGATCTCCGAAATCCAGGAAGCGCTGGTCGACAGCATCCTGATCGACGAGGCGAAGGAAAAGGTCGCGGAGTGGGAAGCGAACCTTTCCGGGAACCACAGGAAGACCCACCCGGCGCTGTCGCTCCTGCCGCGACGTCCGCACGCCTTCACCTGGAATCGCTTCGTCAACAACAGGTGGACGACGACGGCGACGCGCGATCCCAATCAGCCGACCGACGGTTTCGCCGTCAGCGACGACGAGCCTCTCGAAACGGTCGAGCTTCTGCGCAAGGCATACGAGCTCTACGACGAGAACGACCGCTTCATGCTCCGGATGATGGCGCAGCTCGCGATCTCGGAGAGGGATCACCGGTAGAGCCTTCCGGCTTTCCACAGGTTCGGTGAATTTCCTGCGGAAATCGATGTGAATTCCCGCCTCCGCCCTCGCAACTTTCGATAGCGTGAACGAAATGCACAACCAGCGCGACATTCGGCGCGCGAGTCGCGTTATTCTTTCCGCCCGATGGCAACCGTAACCAAGCTCAAGCGCGGGCTCGAGGAGCGCGCGTCGGTCCTTTCCGGATTCATCGCGCTGCTCTGGATCCTGGAGATCGTCGATTTCATCCTGCCCGGAACGCCACTCGACTCGTTCGGGATCAGGCCGCGGCAGATCGGCTCGCTGCCGTTCATCTTCACCGCGCCGTTCCTCCACGGCGGCTTCGCGCACCTCGTCGCGAACACGATTCCGCTCGCGATCCTCGGGTGGCTCGTAATGGCGAAGAGCTCCGCCGACTTCTGGCGCGTGACCGGCGTGACGATCGTAGTCGCGGGGCTCGGAACGTGGACATTCGGCCTGCCGGGAACGATCCACATCGGCGCGAGCAGCATCGTCTTCGGCTTCATCGGTTTCCTGCTCGCGCGCGGCTTCTTCGAGAAGAGCATTCTCTGGATCGCGATCTCGATCGTCGTCGCCATGCTCTACGGCGGCGCCCTCTTCAGCCTTTTCACCGTGGCGAGCGGCATCTCCTGGACCGGCCACGCCTTCGGCTTCGCCGGCGGAATCCTCGCCGCGAGACGGCACACGCGGGGGTAAAACACGAAGTACTGAGTACTGAGTCGCCTTCCGACCGCGGCAGCGGCCGCGTCTAAATAGCCCCACGCGTAAGGGCGTGTTGCCCAACCGGTGTTTTCAGATCGAGGGCGTGGATTGAGTCGGGAGCCAGAGGCAAACTGGATCGAAAGTCGGCAGCGAGAGCGCGCGTTGAGCCCATGCGACCAGGGCTCG
>JBAZBK010000037.1:0-38497 GCA_041671505.1 Thermoanaerobaculia bacterium
CGTCGCCCAGGTTCTGACCGGAGCAAAGACCACCGAGCAGCGCCGAAGGTCCGCCGGTGAGGGCAGCCTGCAGGTGCGAGGTGTAGAGCGAACCGATCGTCGCCGGAGGAGGCAGCGTGCCCGTGCAGGACGCAAAGTTGATGTCCTGCGAGAAGTCACCCTTCGGGCTGATCGCGTCCTTCGGATCCTGTCCGACGGAGGCCGTCTGCGGGATCACGCCATCTTCGATGATGTCGCGAAGGTTGATCGTCTGGACGTCATACCCCGTGAGGTAGACGTCGAAGTCGAGAACCGGCACCGACAGATCGGTGTAGAGCGTGACGTGGGCCAGAACGGCCGTCGCCGACGCGTTGTTGATCGAGAACAACGTCGTCACGCCGTCCGGATTGCCCAGATCGACTTCGAAATACGGCAGCAGAAGCGTCGCCGCCGGAACTGCATCAGGGGTGCAAAGCTCTGCCGCCATCGGCATCGCCAGCCCCACCACTGCCACTGTAAGCAACGCGAGCATTAGCTTGCGCATCGTTAAGCCTCCTCGCCCCCATCGTGGGCGTCTGTTGAACTTGCGCCGATTCCTACCCGGAAACTCGGCTTATGCTGTGGGAGTATATTCGTGGCCGCGAAGAATGCAACAAAAAAATTTATTTCTTTCCCGACGGAGCAGCTTTCCAGGCCCGGAGCGACCCCTGGGTGGCACAGCGCTCGCCGGCAAAGCCTGCAACGATCTCGTCCTTCCCGTCCCGGTCGAGGTCGGCCAGCGCCACCGAATAACCGGCGCATTCGTCGACTTTCTGGTTGATTCCTTCGGCCGACTCGAGCGTGAATTTTCCCTGACCGTGACCCTTGAGGATCACCGGCTGCGAATCATCCGCGAATCCCACGAGGTCCGTTTTTCCATCCCCGTCGAGATCGCCGACGGCGAGCGCGCGGACACCCTGGCGTCCTTCACGGCCCCAGAGCCCGATGCGCGCCCAGCCTCCCGGCTGCGAGAGCATGAGGTCGACGCCGACGTGCGACACGCCCGCTTCGGTGTTGAGCCAGCCGACGAAGATGTCGTCGCGCTTGTCTCCGTTGAGGTCGGCGGCGGCCACGCCGCGCACGATCGCGCCGGGACGCAGGCTCTCGATGGTCGACACGTTCCAGCTGTTGCCGGCGCCCGCCGTGTTGATGAGCGTTTTGCCTCCCGC
Source organism: Thermoanaerobaculia bacterium (assembly GCA_041671505.1). Classification (GTDB taxonomy): domain Bacteria; phylum Acidobacteriota; class Thermoanaerobaculia; order Gp7-AA8; family Gp7-AA8; genus JACPDH01. The sequence continues at coordinate 1,188 of JBAZBK010000037.1, forward strand.
GCGCGAGACGCCGGTAATGAAATCGGTGCGTCCGTCCGCGTTGAAGTCGCCTAACGCCACGGTGTCGCCGATCGTGGAGTCTGCCGCGGGCGAGCCGGCAGCGACCTTCCATCCGTTAGGCTCGGCGAGGTAGATCCGCTTGCCCGGCGTGTAGGCGGTCGCGGCTCCTCCACCCGTACGCGCTGGCCCCTCCGACACCGCGAGGATGTCGTCGCGCCCGTCCTTGTTCCAATCGACGACTTCGAGCGCGCGGCTCGTGAACGGAGTCTTCGACCAGTTCTGGACCGTGGGGTCCGAGAGGTCGAGGCCGTCGCTGAACGGAGTGAATTTCCCCTTGCCGTCTCCGAGCATCGCCACGATGCCGCGCAGGTGGATCGCGAATGCCAGGTCGATCTTTCCGTCGCCGTTGAAGTCGCCGGCGGCAGCGTCACCGTAGTCGTACGGATAGGCGGGCCAGCTCACACCCTGCCAGCGCGAGAATCCCCCCTTGCCGTCGCCACGGAAGATCACCGGTTTGCCACCCATCGTTCTGCGGGCAGGTCCGTGAATCAGGTCGAGTGCGCCGTCTCCGTCGACATCGGCGAGCGCGAATCCGTTGCGCCACTGATCCCGAACGGGAAGCCCCTCGCCGATCGCGGTGAACGAAAGCTCGTGCGAGGTCGGAATCGAGAGCTCGTACGTCTTGGCGATCGCTTCCTTCTCCTCTGCCGTCAGCTTCTTGGACGAAGCGGGAACCAGTCCCGTCTCCTTCTCCAGCTTGAACACCTTGACGTAGAAGTAGTCGTCATCCTCGCGCTCGAGCATGAGAGGAATTCCGGGAGGAACGCGCACCATGTTCGGGCCGGTGCGCAGGTACCGTCCATCCTCCTTCGCAATCGGCTGCACGAAATACTCGCGGCCCTCGGTGTCGACGAGCCACACGCCGTCGGGCGGAAGCGGCTGGTAGCCGAGCCACGAGGCCGCCAGATCCTCGCCCGCCATCGGATTCATCGCGTTCGGGTTCTTCTCCTCCGGCTTCGAAGGCTCCGCAGGCTTGCTCTCGCTCGTCGCGGGCACGGCGGCGGGCTTCGCTGCGGCCTGCTTCGGCGCGCTGGCGCAGCCGGCGGAAACCAGGGCGAACACGCCCGCGATCACCGCGGTCATCATCTTCAGTACGACACGATTCTCAATCATTCGAACCTCTCCAACCCGGCGGCGCGTTGCAGCGCGGCCGGTCAATCTAATATTGCGTTCGTTGAGGGGAGCGACGGCAGCGAGGGAGGGTCGACCACCAATCCCGGACCGCTCCGCCGCGCAATTTCCTGACGCACCCGTTCGCGGTACGCCGCGGGAACCGATTTGCGCAGCCCCGGACTCACCCAGACTGCGCGCACAAACATCGGCTCCGCGCGCGAATCTTCCAGCGCCGCGAAGGCGAGCCCGAGATTCACGTCGATTTCACCGCGCTCGCCGCATGCGAGCGCGCCGAAGTAGAGCTCCACGGCGCGGTTCGTTGCGCCCGACAGCATCGCCGAGCTTGCCGCGTACATCCTCGGCCGCGCGTCGCCCGGCATCCTGGACGCCAGGTCCGCCAGCTTTTGGGACGCGCCCCGCAGCAGCGCCCCGGCAACAGGCGCCGCGACGCGGCCCGAGGTCGCGACCATGGCCGCGGTGATCAGGCGGCGAAGCTCGCGCTCGGCGCGATATCGCGCAAGCTCGGGAATCGCGACGCCGAGAAGAAGAACGAGCGCGGTGACGAAGCGAAGGAGCTTCATGACTCCGCCTCGAGGCCCGCGGCGAGAGACCATGCGCGACCGAGCACCATCAGCGCGAGCAGCGCCATCGCCGGGCGCTGCATCGGAAACCAGGCGAGCGAGGCGACTGCTACGACGGCGCCGAGCGCTAGAAGCGACTGCGCCTCGTCGTGCGCATCGCCCTCGGCGGAGCGCGCCGCGCGATGGAGACCGAGCGCCGCCAGCGCGAACGAGAATAGAAGGAAGCTTGCGGCCGGCACTCCCGACTCCGCGGTGATCTGCAGATAGTCGTTGTGCGCATCCTCGTAGGAGCCTCCGGCGAACGCCGGGTTCACGAGCCTGCGCCCCCATCGCTTCTCCGCGTCGATGCGGTGTGTGACGAACTCGGAGGCAAATGTTCCGGGTCCGAAACCCGCGAGCGGTCGCGCGGCGATCATCTCCCCCGCCGCCGCCCAGGCGCCGAAGCGATAACTCGTGAGGGCGTCCCAGTCACCCGACGCCGCGAGGCGGCGTGCTTCGGCCACGCGCGCCCGCACCTGCGGAAGCAGCGCGAACGCCGCGACGCCCGCGAGGGCAAGCAGCAACGCTCCCACCGCGAGGCGCCCGGCAGGCAGGCGGAACAGCGCGAACACCACGATTCCTGCGCCTAACGCGAGCGCAGCAGTCACCGAGGCGCTCGCGACGACCCCCGCGACGTTCAGCGCGAACGCCGCGGCGTGCAACGCGCGACCGCCTTCGCGCGAATCGAGCCACAGCGCCGCGGCTGCCGTCGCGCCGAGCGCGGCCACCAGGGCGAGCACGCCCTCGTTCCCGAAGAGCCCGATCGCGTCGGTCCGCCCGGCGAGCCTCTCGATCGCGAACGGCTTCCAGGCACCGGCCCGCTGGAGAAACGAGAAGGCGGAGTTGACGGAGGCGAGCGCGACGAACCACGCGAGGGCGCGTCGCATCGTGCTCCGGTCGAAGAGGAGCGTCGCAAGCGGCGCGGCGAGCGCGAGCACGAGCGTTCCCCGCAACGTCGCCAGTGATGCTGCCGGACGCGGAGAGAGGACGGCCGATACCGCGATCCCCGCGAGGCCGGCGCCGAATGCGGCGACCGACCAGCGCGCCGCGAGCGGGGCATCCGACCATGCGCGGCGCACGCGCGAGAGGTCGGCAAACGCCAGAACCAGCGCCGCGGCCGCCGCCGTCGCCAGCACCGCCGCGAAGCGCTTCGGGGCGTCGAACGCCGACTCCGCGCCGGTGTCGACGAGCAGTCCCGCCGCGACCATCCCGAGGAGGAGAAGCGTCGTCGCCGCGCGCTCCGAAGCCGGACGCGCCGCCGATACGGCTGTCTTTGCAGGTTTTCGCGGCATGAGGCGGGATTCTATATCGGCAGACCTTCCGCCAACTCAGACGATCCAGCGCGCAGGAGGTTCCGCTCCTCCGGCCGATTCCGCCTCCGCTGCGGGGCCTGCAAGCCGGGTCAGACGCCGTCGCTTCCGACGATCCTCGCACCCGCCGCGCGCATCGTGTCGAAGGCACGCGCCGAATCGCCGGCGATCAGGTCGACGCCGCGACATCCGTCCTTGACGACCGTGACGTCGAAGCCGAGCTCCCGCGCGTCGCGGACCGTGAACTTCACGCAGTAGTCGGTCGCGAGCCCCATGATCACCGTCTCGCGCACCCCGCGCCCGCGCAGGAAATCTCCGAGCCCCGTCGCCTTCCGGTGCCCGTTGTCGTAGATCGCGCTGTAGCTGTCGATCCCGGGGTCGGTGCCTTTCCGGAAGAGCGTCACGCCGCTCAGATCGAGTTCGCGGTGGAACCACGAACCGTGCGATCCCTGCACGCAGTGGTCGGGCCAGTAGATCTGCGGAAGCCCGCCGAGCTCCCCGAGGTCGCCGGGCTTCGCGCCCGGATGGTTCGACGCGAAGCTGCCGTGGTTAGGCGGGTGCCAGTCCTGCGTCGCGACGACGAGATCGAACCGCGCCCTGAGCGCGTTCGCAATCGGCACGACGAGGTCCCCTTCGGGCACCGGGAGCGCGCCGCCCGGCATGAAGTCGTTCTGAAGGTCGACGAGTATCAGGGCCTGGGTCATAGGCGGCTCGCAGTGGCAAGTTCACGAAACGAAACCAGAACCGGAATGAAGAATGTCGAATGGAGAATGTCGAATGAAGATTTGGGAGACGACAGAGGCTTTTCCTTCCTCATTCTTCATTCCTCATTCGACATTCTTCATTCCGGTTTTCGGCACTCACCCTTTTTTCTCCACGTACACCCTCAGCTCCTCGAGCTCCTTCTCGAAGCCTCCCGACAGGATCGGGAACCGGCACCAGGTCTTCGGGTCGAGGTTCGCGTCGTCGAGATGGAACGACGGGGCGTAGCGCTCGCGCTTCCACTGGTTGCGCGACCAGAGACGGAAGAAGCGGTCGACCCAGAGATGCATCGTCGGCGCGTCGTACTCCGGGAATCTCCGCCGCATCATGCGGAAGACCTCGATCGGCATCTGCTTGTCGCGAATCGCCGCGCGCTCGATCGCGTCGAGCAGCGGATACGGCATCAGGTCGTCCTCGTCGGTCTGGTGCGCCGAGGCGGGACGGAGCTCCGCCGTCGGAGCGAGCGCGTTGACGGGTGCGAGGCACGCGAACGGGTGGAGACCCGCGGGCCCTTCGATCTCCATCCAGCGAAGCCAGGTGCGGATGAACGCCTTGTCGATGCCGGCGAGTGGGCTGAGCCCCCCCGAGGTGTCGCCGTCCATCGTCGCGTAGCCGACCGCTGCCTCGGAGCGATTGCTCGTCGCGAGGAGGATGGCGCCGCGAAGGTTCGCGATGAGCCAGATTCCCGGCACGCGGACGCGCGCCTGCACGTTCTGGAGGGCGATGTCGTCGCGCTCCCAGGCGAGCTCGCGCCCGAGGGCGCCGCCCACCATCGTGACGTACTGCTGCACGAATGCGTCGACGTCGAGCTCGAAGAAGCGGGCGCCGGTGCCCGAGGCGACCGCGGCCGCGGAATCGCGCGTCGACGACGAGCTGTTGCGCGTCGACTGGTACGCGCAGGCGAGAAGCTCCGGCATCATCGCCTCGACGTCCGCCTTACCCTTGAGCGCGTCCGGGCGGCCTAACTTCTGAACGAAACCCTCCGCGCCGAGCTCCGCCACGCCGAGCTCGCACATCGTCCGCACCAGCACCGCGCACGCCGACGAGTCGGCGCCGCCGCTCAGCGAGACGACGTAGCCGCGCGAGCGGCTCTTCCTCATGTAGTCGAAGAGCGCGAGCGACTCAGCGCGCGTGAACTCCTCCTCGCGGTGATGCGCGCTCCGCTCCCAGGCGTCCTTCTCCAGGGCGCCGAACTCCGGCTCGACTTCGGGCCAGGCGAACTCGACGCGGACCCGCTCGCCGGGGACGTCGTCGAGGTCGGGAACGAAGCTTCCCGTGCGCGCCTGCATCTGCCGCGTCTGGCTCACGTTGATGACCGCCGTCGTCACGTGCCAGTCCGCAAAGGTGAAGCGGGGGCCGACGGCGAGCATCTTGCCGCTCGACGCGATCATCGCGCCGCCGTCGTAGATGGCGCGCCCCGCCTCGTTGCCGACGAGGTTCGAGTAGACGTAGCTCGTGCCGAACGCACGCGACCCTTCGAGGACGAATCGCTTACGCGTCTCCATCTTCCCGAACGCGAAGTGCGAGGCGCTAGGGTTGAGGATCATGTCGACGCCTTCGCGCGCGAGCAGCGCGCCGGGGCGAGACGCGACCCACGCGTCCTCGCAGATCTCGAACCCGATCGTGATGCCGCCGCAGTCGAAGTAGACGTCGCCGAACGGATACTGCCGTCCGTCGAAGCCGGTGATCTCGACTCGCTTCCCGGCCGGCCACGGCTTGAACCAGCGCGGCTCGTAGTGGATGCCGTCTCCGGCGAGGTTCCGCTTGCCGACGATCCCGAGAAGCTTCCCGTCGACGACGAGCGCCGCGGCGTTGAAGATCGCGTTGTGGTAGACGACCGGGAGCCCGAGACAGACGACCATGCCGTGCGTCGCCGGAAGGATCTCGGAGAGCATGCGCCACGACATCTCGTGGACGCCCGGCGCGTGGAACTCGTCCTCGCAGCCGTAGCCGCAGATCGAAAGCTCGGGGAGGCAGCAGACCGTCGCACCGAGGCGGCGCGACTCGGCGATCGCCCCGAGGATGTTCCGCTTGTTGCCCTCCCAGTCGAGCGGTGTCTGGTTGAGCACGGCGGCGGCGACCTTGATGAACTTCATGGCGCGATCTTAGCGGGTTTCGAACAAAAAACGACTCCACCGCCAGCGACCGCTACGCGCGCAGCGGCGGTTGCCGCAGCTGCGAGCCGACGAAACGCAGTTCGCGATGCACTTCCCGGCACACACGCCGCGGCGAGCGAGCCTTCCCACGCGGAGGCGTCCCGAGTAAAGTGCCGGTGCACAGCATCGATCATTACCTCCAGTTTCGCCGCAGGGCGGCGGCTTCGCGAGAGCGGACTGGAGGCAGGGAAGGACAGAGTCATGTTGAAGGACCGTATCGGAAGCCTGGCATTCGCGGCGGCCATCCTGCTGCTCATTCCGGTACCCGTGTACGCGTACCTCGATCCGGCAAACGGGAGCATTCTTCTCCAGGTCATCCTGGGCGGAGTTGCCGGCGGTGCCGTCGCAATCCGGCTTTTCTGGGGACGGATACGCGCCTTCTTCGGCGCGCCGAGCGCCCCGGTGTCGCGCGATGACAAGCCCTCGGTTTGACCCCGGCTCGTTTCGAGATCGCGAAAGCCGCGTCGCCCTGCACCAGGAGCGAATCCTCAGGCTGCTGAGCCCGGAAGCGCTCGCGAGCTGGAACGCTCTTCGGGAGTCGCGGTCATTCGAGCGCGCCGTCGCCGGCGGGAGGATCGTCGGCACGAAGCGACCGCCCGACGCGACGGAACTGCTCGCCGCGTTTCCCGGCTGGGCCGGCATCCTCGAGCATGAGCGCGTGCCGTTCGTGTCGTATCCCTACGAATGGAGCTTCAGCATGCTGCAGGACGCAGCGATCCTCCAGCTGGAGCTTCTTCTCGAAGCACTCGACGACGGCTTAACTCTGAAGGATGCATCGGCGTACAACGTGCAGTGGCGCGGCGCGCAGCCCGTCTTCGTCGACGTCGGCTCCTTCGAGCGCTACGTGCCGGGAGAACCGTGGGTCGGCTACCTTCAGTTCTGCCAGCTGTTTCTGTATCCGCTGCTGCTGACGAGCCATCGCGGCGTGCCCTTTCAGCCGTTTCTCCGCGGCTCGCTCGACGGAATCCCCGTCGCCGCGATGACGCAGCTCTTCTCCGCGCGAGACTGGCTGCGCCCGGGAGTCTTCGCGGACGTCTTTCTCCACGCGAAGCTTCAGGCAGGGAATGCCGCCTCGCGCACCGCCGTCAGGCGCGAGGTGCGGCGCTCGGGCTTCAGCCGCGAGATGATCGCGACGAACGTCCGGCGTCTGCTGCGGATCGTTTCGGGGATGCGCTGGAAGCTCGCGTCGTCCGAATGGTCGGAGTACGCGAGCGACAACTCGTACGACGCGGCCGACGCGGAGGCGAAGAAGGCCTTCGTCACGAAGGCCGCGGCGACGCGCCGCTGGCGCCGGGTATGGGATCTCGGCGCGAACACCGGAACCTTCGCGCGGATCGCGGCGGAGCACGCCGATTACACCGTAGCCATGGACTCCGACGCGTTGTCGGTCGATCGCCTGTTCCGCGAGCTGCGGGCCGAGAAGCGGCGCGACGTGCTTCCTCTCGTCGCCAACGTCGTCGACCCGTCGCCCGGGCTCGGCTGGCGCGGACGGGAGAGGCTGCCGGCAGGCGACCGCGGGCGGCCCGACCTGACCCTCTGCCTCGCGCTGCTCCACCACCTCGTGCTCGGAGGAAACGTCCCGCTCGGCGAGGTGGTCGACTGGCTCGCGGAGCCGGGCGGGCACCTGGTGATCGAGTTCGTCGCCAAGGGCGATCCGATGGCGGAAAAACTGCTCCTCAACAAACTCGACAATTACGCCGACTACGATCGTGACGAATTCGAGAGACTGCTCGGCCTGCGCTTCGAGCTTCTCGACCGCCTCGAGCTGCGGGGCGGGCTCCGGACTCTCTACTTCGCACGGCCGACCGGCACGGCGCGCGAGGCATCCACAAGGCCATGACGAACGAATCGTCCGCGAACGGCGAGCCGGCCAGCGGCTGGCTCACCGGGCTGCACATCGTCACCCTGTCGTGCCTCGCATTCGCTGTCCCACTGCTCGACCTCATCGGACGCTCCCCCGAGTTCCTCGTGATCCGGCGGGTTGGCGCGATCGAGCTCGCCGGCCTGTTAGGGCTGATGCTCCTCGTCGCGCCGCTGCCGTTTCTCGCCATCGCGTACGGCGCCGGGCGTTTCGGAGCGAACGCCGGCCGCGCAGCCGGGGCCGCCATGGTCGGAGCCCTCTCGTGCCTCGTCGCGCTGCGCCTAACAGCGGCGTCGCGCCACCTCGACGGCGCGGCCGCCCTCGCCGTCGCGGCGATCGCGGGCCTTGCCGCGGCGCTTCTTCATCATCGCCACGCCGCCTTCCGCAGCTTCGTGACCTGGCTCTCTCCCGCCCTCGTCGTCGTCCCCGCCTACTTCGTCCTTCAGCCCGACGTGCGACGGGCGGTCTTTCCACCGGACGAGACCAGGTTGCAGAGCACGGGCGCGCATTCGCCCGTCTTCTTCCTGGTCTTCGACGAGCTCTCGCGCGCGGCGATCGTCGACCAGCAGGGACTGATCGACGGGAGGCGCTATCCGAACCTCGCGCGGCTCGCCGGCGACTCGACCTGGTACCGGAACGCCTACACTGTGGCCGACACGACAAGCGTCGCCGTGCCCGCGATGCTCACGGGCCGCATTCCGAGCGCGGGGGAGCTCCCGCTGCTCGCGGACCACCCGGTCAATCTGTTCACTCTGTTCGGCGGGGACTACCGAATCCGCGCCGACGAGCCGGTCACGCGACTCTGCCCTCTCCGGATCAACGAGCTCGGTGCGGATTCGGAGGAGTCTCCCGCGAAGCGCACGACCGCCCTCTGGCTCGACGTGTCCGTGGTGTGGCTCCACCTGACGATGCCTCCTGGCTGGCGGCAACGGCTCCCGTCGATCTCGACCTCGTGGGGCGGGTTCGTGACGGGCTCTCACGAGGCGGCGAACGCACACGGCCCTCGAGCGCAACCGAAGAGCTCCGCGGAGTTCTACGCACTCGCCGTCGAGGAGTTGTCTCAGGGAGATCGGGCCGAGCGCTTCCGAAAGTTTCTGCGGGGAATCGACCCCGACGACGAACGGGTGCTCTATTTCGAGCACGTGATGCTTCCGCACACCCCCTGGGAGCACTTCCCTTCCGGCCGGCTCTACCGCGTCGACGGAGGGCGCATCGAGGGCCTGTCCGGCGATGCGTGGGGAGCGGATGCCGATCCAGTGCGCCTCTCGGCGGTCCGCTATCTCATGCAGGTGGAGTTTCTCGACCGCCTCGTCGGCGAGTTCATCCAGGCGCTCGAGAGCGCGGGGATCTACGACAGGTCATTGATCGTGCTCGTGGCAGATCACGGCGTGAGCTTCCGCGCGGGAGACAGCAGAAGAGGCTACAGCCGGTCCAACGTCGCGGACATCGTCCCGGTGCCGCTCATCATCAAGTCGCCCGGCCAGCCGGCGGGCGCCGTCGTCGACGCGCCGGTGACGGTGCTCGACATCGTGCCGACGATCGTGGACATCCTCGGCGTCAAGGCGGCCGCGAGCTTCGACGGGAGCTCGACCCGCGCGACTCCCGCGAGAACGTCGCGCTCCATTCGTCTTTCGACGGCGAACGCCGGCGCGCTCGAGATCGATCTCGACGACGTCGACGCCCGCAAGCGCGAATCCGCACGGGAGTTCGAACGACTCATCGGCCCCGCGTCCGACCCGTTCCGTTACAGTCGCTCGGCACCGCGCGCCGATCTGCTCGGCAAGCCGCTCGCCTCCTGCACGCTGCGCGACGGCACACTCGTCGCGTCGCTGCTCGAGCCCGACCTCTACCGCGACTACGACCCGGAGGCGGAGCGCGCGCCGGCGCTCGTCACCGGGGTGGTCCGGACCGACGCCACCGAGCGTTTCACGCTCGCGCTCGCGGTGAACGGAACCATCGCCGCCACGACCGAGACCTATCCGGGCGGCGGCGGAGTGCAGCTGTTCGTCGCGCTGCTCCCCGACACGGCTCTTCGAACGGGATCGAACGACATTGCCATCCTCCGCGTGGTGGCGGCGGACGGCTCGCCGCAGGGCGCTCCGCTGCTCGAGCGGACGGCATCAGGCATACACCGGTCGTTCGCGATCGTCGGCGACGAGCGCGGACGCGAGCAATCCCTGCTGGTCGACGGAAGATCGTACAAGTTAGGCCGAGCGCTGGACGGGTGGATCGAGAGCACGGAGCCGCGCGGAGGCTCGGTGCGGATCAGCGGCTGGGCCGCGGACGCGACGAGGAAGCGGCTCGCATCCGAAGTCGTCGTGTTCTACCGCGGCAAGTGCGTGGCCTCTGGAGCCACGTCGGTCGCGAAGGGATACGTGGCCGAAGGGCTGCACGAGCCCGCCTACATGTTTTCGGGATTCTCGTTCGACGTGCCTGCCTCGTTCGTGCCCGGGATCGAACGGGAAGGAGTCCGTCTCTTCGCGCTGTCGGACGACGCGAACGCGACCGAGCTCGGCACGATCCTCCTTCGCACCGAACGAGCGCCGGGCGGGGAGTATCTCGTCACGAGCAACGGGGTGCGCTACCGCGTCGACGAGGGCGCCGTGGAAGGGCTCACCGAGGCGGTCGAGGCAGACGGGAACGGGACTGTGCTGCGGGGATGGGCCGCCGACCGGAACCGCGACGCTGCGGCCGAGCGCATCGTCGTCGTGCTCGACGGGCGCGTGGTGAGGGATACCACTCCGTCGGAAGAGCGGCCCAACTTGAGCAGGGGCGGGGGCCCTGCGCTCCGCTGCGGGTTCCGCATGCACTTCGACGTCAAGCCCGCTGCAGCAAGGCGTGCGCTCGAGGAGGGAAGGGCGCGGGTGCTCGCAACCTCACGCGACGGGAGAGCCTCCGAGCTCAAGCTGGCCGCGCCGGCCGATCGACCGGCGAAGTGAGCCGCCGGACGCCCAGGACGGCCTAACGAATCACACCGCCCGATGGTCGCTCAAATGCAGGCGCGGCCGCGGCGCGACGAATCGGGAGACCACCGTCCGCACGCGGCGAGCGTGCCAGGCGGCAATCGGACGAGGCCTACCCGAATCCCTTCGCATCGAGGATCAGCTTCGTCTTCCTGTCGTAGAGCGACTTCTCGAGGCCGACGGGATAGACGTGCGGATTGACGAAGCGCCTGATTCCAGGGTGGAGCGACGCCACCTGCGCGGCGGTGCGCGCGCGGATCGCGGCGATCGAGGGAAGCTCGCAGACCCGCGATCCGCCCCGAAGGACCGGAACGAGCAGGTCCTCCGCGGTCTCGGCGTGGGAGAAGGTCTTGCGGCGCGTGAGGTCCGCCGGATCGACGATGGTGGGAGGATCGGCGGGCGGATGGCGCTCGTCGTAGATCATGTCGCCCACCGACTCGCCGCGCGCGTGAAAGCGCCTCACCTGGAGCATGCCGGGCGTCGTCGTCTTCACCGCCTGCTCGCTCAGCTTGATCTTGTCGACCCAGTCTTCACCCGGAGCGCGCGTGGCCGCGAGCTTGTAGACGCCGCCTAACGCTGGCTCCTCGTAGGCGGTGACGAGGCGCGTGCCGACGGCCCAGAGGCCGATCGCCGCCCCCTGGATCCCGAGGCTCTCGATGATGTGCTCGTCGAGGTCGTTCGTCCCGACGATCGTCGCGTCGGGGAAACCTGCCTCGTCGAGAAGAGTGCGCGCCTCGCGGGAGAGGTACGCGAGATCTCCCGAGTCGAGACGGACGCCGATCATCGTCTGACCCCGCTCGCGCATCCGCCGCCCCACCTCGATCGCGTTGCGGACCCCCTGAAGCGTGTCGTAGGTGTCGACCAGGAAAACACAGTTGTTGGGCATCGCGGCGGCCCACGCCTCGAACGCTTCGAGCTCGCTGTCGAACGCCATCACCCAGCTGTGCGCGTGCGTTCCCTTGACCGGGATTCCCCAGCGCTTCGCCGCGAGGGCGTTCGACGTTCCCACGCAGCCGCCGATGTATGCGGCGCGGCTCGCCGACATCCCGCCGTCGGGGCCCTGCGCGCGGCGAAGCCCGAACTCGAGCACCGGGCACGCGCCCGCCGCGGCGACCACGCGCGCCGCCTTGGTCGCGACGAGCGTCTGAAAGTTGATCGCGTTCAGGAGCGGCGTCTCGACGAGCTGCGCCTGCATGATCGGTCCCCGCACGCGGAGCAGCGGCTCCTGCGCGAAGACGGCAGTCCCCTCGGGGATCGCGTCGACGTCGCACGTGAAGCGCATCGCGGCGAGCGCGTCGAGAAAGTCGCGCTCGAAGATCGCCTTGTCGTCGTTGCCACGGACCCCCTCGAGAAACGCGAGGTCGTCGGGCTCGAAGCGGAACCGCTCGAGGTACTCGACAGCCGGCTCCAGACCCGCGGCGACCGAGAAGCCTCCGGCGAAGGGGTTTTCACGGAAGAAGAGGTGGAACACCGCGTCGGTCGACGCGAGACCGCTCCGGAAATAGCCGTACGCCATCGTGAGCTGATAGAAGTCGGTGAGCAGCGCATCGCCTCCGGCCGTCGACATTCTACGATCGTAACAGGGACGGGCGACTCGGGAGACCGTATACTTTTCCCACACCGGACAGCAGTTGCCAGGCGCCGCAGGGCGCGCAGCAGGGTGGCGAGCGTGTCATGACCGCGATGAGCAGCAGGCAGAATCGCCGACGCGCCGAGAGAATCAGACTCTCGGAGTCGGTCGTGGCTCGCCTCGGAACGCAAGGCGCGGTACTGATCGACATGAGCCTCAGCGGCGCGCGCGTCGAGCACTACAGCAGGCTGCGGGTCGGCGACGTCCGCCAGCTCAGGCTCGACGTCGGCGAGATGTCGATCAGCGTGCGCGCCTCCGTCGCGAACAGCAGAGTGCAGCGCTTCGCCTCGGGTGACGACGGTCTCACGGTCTATCGTTCCGGTCTCGATTTCTCCGGCGAAGACGAAGGCCATCTCGGCACGGTCGGGCAGTTCATCGAGCACGCGCGTGCCGAGACGCTCACCGAGCAGATCGCGAACGCCAAGGGCTTCGCTCCCCCGTCGAAGGGGGAGATGCCGATCTTCCGCGGCGGCGCGCTCACCTCGAACGACTTCAAGGTGACGACGGCGCGGAAGGATGCACATCTCATCCCCGACAAGAAGATCGCGAAGGAAGTGGGCTTCGTGCGCTTCGCGAAGAAGAAGGATCGATGGACCAGGGTATGGACGCTCGACCCTTCGCAGCCGGACGAGGGCTTCACCGTGTCTGCGAACGAGTCGCCCGACCAGATCGAGCTGCTCTGCAAGCTGTATCGCGACGGCGACCGGCAGACCCGCGACATGATCCGGCTCCTCTCGGCCACCAGCCTCGAGAATCGATAGTTTTAAGACGCAACTTAAATGAGCGACGACAACTAGCACTCATTTGTTGGCGCGACTTGAATACATTTAAATAATCCGCGATAACGTACGAACTTGCGAAAGTCTCCCGGAAGGGCTTTCATCGTACGCGACTCAACACGGCAACGCTGGAGACCAGACATGCGCAGATTCGCAATCGTGCTTCTGATGCTCATCGCCCCCGCCGCCTTCGCCGCCGACGACTGCAGCCAGGTCGAGGCGCTCGACGCGCTTTACGGCATCCGCGACCTCGTGATCCGCAACGCCGGAAGCTACGCGATCACGAGCGCAATCGACGACTCGATCAACGGCCTCCGCGGGCCCGAGCCGGGCGGCGGCTACCGCTGGGTGCAGTGGGTGAAACCGAGTGGCACGGCCCCCACGGTCAAGCACGAGCACACGGTCACCGCGGTGCAGGGCTCCGGCACGACCGACAGCGTCGAAGCGTCGGCCGACAAGCCGTTCGCCGTCGCGATCGTCGTGCCGAAGAAGCGCTCGCTCTTCAGCGCGAACAACCCGAGCTGGATCGGCGAGGTCGTGATCGAGTTCACGCTCGACGGCAGGAGCCGCACGCGGAACGAGTCGATCAACGCCTGGATCAATCCGGGGAGCTCGCGCACGTTCGACCTCGGAACGATCGCCGACGACGCACACGTGCGCGCCGAGGCCGCCACGAACGCGAAGACCGCGAAGGGCGAGGCGCTCGTCGAGATCCACTTCAAGCAGGCGGTCAAAGAGGACGATCCGGAGAACCCGCAGTACGAGACGATCCAGTCTCTCCAGCGGATCCGCTCGTCGGCGAGCCCCGAGGTTCTCGACGCCGAGATCGGCAAGCTCGAGCACCGCCTCTTCCCGAGCCTCCAGGTCTACCGCTTCACCTTCCTCCTCGCGAAGACGCGCGAGGCGGAGGAGCTGCTCCGCAGTACGAAGACCGAGGACCAGGACAAGGCGAAGAAGATGCTCAAGGAAGTGGCGGAGGAAGTGAAGAAGTAAAATTGAGAATTGAGAATTGAGAGATATAAAAAGCGCCGCGATTTGCGGCGCTTTTTATATCAACATACAACCGACTTACTTGATAGTTGGAATTAAGATCGTTCTTTGTCTCTCAATTCTCAATCCTCAATTCTCAATTCGATCAGCTCTTCCCCATGTACCGGTATCCGACCTTCGCCACGCCGAGGATGAGATCGTCCTCGGTGCCGACCGCCTCCTGCAGCTTCCTGCGCAGGCGCGTCACGTGCGTGTCGACCGTCCGGCTGTTGAGGTTCAGGTCGACCCGGTAATTCCAGACGCGCGATAGCAGCTCGTCGCGCGGCACGACGCGCTCGCGATTCTTGAAGAGGTACATGAGCAGGTCGAACTCCTTGGGCGAGAGCTTCAGCGACTTGCCCGCCGCCTCGGCCTCTCGCGTGTTCGGGTCGAGCCTGATGAGCTCGTCCTCGAGCGACTTCGGCAGCTGTGTATCGCTCCGCCGCAGGACCGCGTCGATTCGCGCGAAGAGCTCCTGCAGGCCGAACGGCTTGGTGACGTAGTCGTCGGCGCCGCCGCGGAGGCCGCGCACCTTGTCGGTCTCCGCGCCACGCGCGGTCAGCAGGATCACCGGCACCTTCGAATGCTTCCGGATGTGGTCGAGCACCTCGAAGCCGCTCTTCTTCGGAATCATGAGGTCGAGCAGGACAATATCGGGATTCTCGGCATGGAATCGATCGATCGCCTCCTCGCCGTCAGCCGCCACCACCGGCTCGTAATTCTCCAGCCGCAGGTTGATCTCCAGGGCCTGGCGCAGCCCCGCATCGTCTTCAACCACCAGAATCTTGCTCATGACTTTGGATTCTCCGGCGTTTGTATACGGAAATACCAGCGTTGGGTTGGGCTTGTAACAGATATAAAACAGGCGAGAGGCGAGGGGCGAAAGGCGACGAGCAGGCAGAATCATGCAGACGGGGACTGCTCATCGCCTCTCGCCTCTCGCCTTTCGCCTCCATCGCTCACGCCGGTTGGATCGCGCCACTCGGTGACGTCTCGGTAACCGGCCTCTTCGGAAACACGAGCCTGAACGTCGACCCCTCGCCCGGCTTCGACTCGACCTCGACACGGCCTCCGTGCGCCTGGACGATCTGCTGAACGAGCGTGAGCCCCAGCCCTGCGCCGCGCTGCGTCTCGGTGTCGGAGAACTTCGCGCGGTAGTACGGGTCGAAGATCCGATCGATCTCCTGCTGATGGATGCCGATCCCGCGGTCTCTCACCGCGATCTCGATCGCTGCCTTCCGATCGCGCAGGGCCACACCGATCGCGCGGCTCTCGCCCGAGTATTTGATCGCGTTGTCGACGAGATTCACGAGCGCGCGGGAGATGCTGTCCCGATCCCACATCTGCTCGTCGACCTCGTCCTCGAGCTCGAGCTCGACGCTGAATCCCTTGTTCTCGATCCAGGGGCCGTACGAGTTGATCACCGACTCGACGAGCTCGACGGGATCGACCGGAGCGAGCGACATTCGCTTCGCCCCTTTCTGCAGCCGCGCCACGTCGAGGACGTTCTCGACGAGATTCGAGAGGTGAAGCACCTCGCGGATGATCGATTCCTGCAGCCCGTCGCGCTGCTCCGGGGTGAGCCTGTCGCTGCGGCGCAGCGTCTCCGCACCGAGCCTGATCACGGCGAGCGGCGTCCGCAGCTCGTGCGAGACGTTCGCGACGAGCGCGGCGCGCAGTTGCGTCGCCTCGTTCTCTTTGACGATCCCGCGGATCGCCAGCCACGCTCCGATCGAAAGGAGCCCGATCGCCGCGACCGCGAAGGCGAGGCTCACGAACCGCTGGCTTCTGAAACCTCCCTGCCCGAGATCGGTTCGCAGCGACGCTTCGATCGCGAAGCTCTTGAGAGGATCGGCCAGCGGCTCGATCACGCTCAGCTCGCCTTCCCTCCGCACGAGGCCGCGGCCGAGCTTCGCATCGACGACGTGGATCTCGACGAGCTGTCGCAGGTCGCTCGTCTCCCACGCGTGCGAGCCGCTCGTGATCGGCTGGCGAAACACGGAACGGTCGAGCTGTGAGATCAGAAGCGACGGCGACCAGCTGTACTGCACGCGCCCGCTGACCGTGTAGAAGTCGCTCCGTACCAGGTCGCGCACAGCGCGCGCGTCGGAGAGCTGGCCGAGATAGAGCGTGTCCGTCAGGTCGGAGTCGGGCTCGTAGGTTGCCGAGAGAATCCAGTCGTTCTGGCGCAGCCACTCGGCGAGCGAGTCGTAGCCCGGCGCCCCTCCGGAGAGGCGCTCGACCTGCTGCCACTCCTCGGCGGCCCTGTAGACCTCGGCCTGCGTGGCGGCATCGACGCGGCGCGCCGTGATCTCGGAGGCATACTCGAGGTACTGGACCGCCAGCGCGTCGAGGCCGCGCTCCATCCTCGCCGAGAGCTCCCACGAGCGCCAGCCCAGCGCCGCGAACGCGACGGCGATGATCAGGAACGGCACGAGCACCGAAACGCGGCTTCGCGGCCGTCTCGCACGGAGGTACTCGCTCAGTCTGGAGATGATGACCGCCATCGCTCGGGATGGCCGGCAACCGCAGGAGAGATCGCCACCGGGTCCAGGCGCACGTCTGAGTGGATCAACGTTCGTCGTCGGGATGCGCCGCCTTCAGGTGTGCGGCGATGATCCGTTCGATCTGCGTCTCCGTAATCTGCGTGAGCTTCGCCTCGGTGTCGACGTAGGAGCCGTTCCGCTTCACGCGGATCGCCAGCATTCCCTGTTCCCGCGCCTTGTCGACCAGCTTCTTGAAAAGCTTAACGTTTCCGTCGGCGCAGTTCTGCCCGTTCACCCTGACGATCAGGTCACCCTGTCGGAGCCCGGCCGCCTCCGCGGGGCTGTCGGGAACCACCGCCTTGATGAGGATGCCCTTCTCCGTGTCGTAGAAGATCACGCCGAGATACTTCTTGCCCGACATCATCTCGCGGATTCGCGCCTCGCACTCCGCCTTCGTGGCGTGGCAGCGGGGAAGCTCGTCGCCCGCCAGCGCGGTAAGCGCGGCGATAACGAGCGTGGCGAATATCGTGAGGCGTCGGTTCAAGTCGGTGCCTTCCGGAAAAATAGAACTGTCCGGGCGCGAGAATTCTTGCGCCTGCGGGCCGTCTTGCGACCAACAAATCGGAAAACTCTCCCCCGGCATTCCCGCGCGGGGTTCAAGCGAAGACGAGCGTGCCGAAGGCACGGGGGACGTGGAAGTCAGGGGGATTGCGCCGCGTGGGGCGCCACGCGGAGAACTCGTCGCCGTCGGGCGAGCGGTCGATCCGGAAGAAATTCGCGCGCCAGCGCGAGCCGCTGGAGCACGACGCGCCGAGCGCGCTCGCCGGGATGAGCACCACCGTCTCGACGCGCACCACGCCGTCGACCGTCGTCCTCCGGATCGCCGTCCGCAGCCCCTCGCAGGTCCAGTCGCGATCGACGCTCATCGACGTCCTCTCGAGTTGCGGCGACTCGATCACGGCGTCAAACGTGGTTCCGAGAGGGTTCACCTCGATCTCGAAATAGCGCTCGAGAGCCTCGGGAGCGAGGAAAATTTCGACGACGTCCTCCTCCCAGAGAGGCGCGTCATGCTCGAGATGCGTCGCGACGAGATGGTCGTCGCGGACCGAAAAGACGACGAAGAGCCGCTCGCCGTCGTGGTACGCGGCGACCTCCGATTCGAGGCGCGGCGTGGAGCCGTCACCGGCGCGAACGAGCGGCACGCGACGCGCGCACGCTGGAACCGACCAGGGATCCTCGAGGTCGATCTCCGCGCGACAGACCGTATAGACCGCGTCGTCAGCCATCAGGAGGATGATACGGGATTCGGGCGACCGGGTTTGTCGATACGGGTAAGAAGGCGGGAGGCGAAAGGCGAGAGGCGATGAGCAGGCAGAAAGCCACAGGAGAAAGGCGAAACGCAGCGTGCAGATTGGCAGCAGGTCAAATCGACGGCGCGGCGCTGCGGGAGCGTGATGCCCGCCACGACTCCGGCCAGAATTCGGCTTTTCAGTGAGGGGATACTCGCCTCTCGCCTTCCGCCTCTCGCCTTTCGCCTCTCGCCTGCTATTCGATCCTCATCGATATGTCGAGCGCGTCGACCGTGTGGGTAAGCGCACCGACGGAGATCCGGTCGACGCCGGTCGCGGCGATCTCGCGGACGCTCGCGAGCGTCACGCCGCCGGAGGCCTCGAGAGGAACGCGGCCCGCCGAGCGACGCACGGCTTCGCTCATCGTCGCCGCGTCCATGTTGTCGAGCAGGATGTAATCGGGGACGAGAGCCAGCGATTCGTCGAGCTCGCGGAGGTCGCGCACTTCGACCATCAGCTTCTGCGGCCGCCTCGTCTCACGGATTCTCGCGACGGCGGCGGCGATCGAGCCCGCGCGGTCGATGTGGTTGTTCTTCACGAGGAACATGTCGTGCAGCCCGTGGCGGTGATTCGTCCCGCCACCCGCCGCGACGGCGTATTTGTCGAGAGCGCGAAGTCCGGGCACCGTCTTTCGCGTGTCGAGAATCACGGCATGCGTGCCGGCGACGGCATCGACGTATCGCCGTGTCGCCGTCGCGATTCCCGAAGCCCGCTGCACGAGATTGAGCGCGGTCCTCTCGCCCGAGAGGAGCGCGCGCACGGTCGCATCGACTACCGCGATCCGGTCACCCTTCCGCACCGCACTCCCTTCGTCGACGAGCGCGCGGAAGCGCGCGTGCTCGTCGAGCATCTCGAACACCGCAGCCGCGAACGGAAGGCCGGCGATCACGCCGTCCTCTTTTACGAGGAAGAACGCGCTTCCCCTCTCGTCCGGGGCGAAGATCGCATCCGAGGTGATGTCGGGAAGGTCTTCGCCCAGCGCGCGGTCGACGATGTCGCGGATCAGGGAGGTCGGCGGGAGCGTCATGCTCCGAGTTTAATGCGGAATGCGGAGTGCGAAATGCGCATTTCGAAATACGCGCACCACGCGGTCCGTTCCCACCATCGCCGTAACGTTGTTCATTGACAAGTGGGGGCGCACCGGTTTCGACGGGGTTGGTCGAGACTGTGGTCGCATGCCGAGCTGAGCAGCTCGCTAAAGGCTCACAAACAACAACTGCGAATAACGAACTCGCACTGGCAGCTTAATTAACTGTCACGCTCACCGGGGGATTGCTCACGTCTTCCGGATGAGCGTCATAATGTGAGCTAAGGTCTCGCGTTCTGTCCTGGCGCATGATTCGAAAACCACAGGGGCTGGTCCTGATGTGTTCCGCGTTCTTCCGGGAACTTCGGGACGAGATTAATGAAGAACTAAGCATGTAGAAGCCCGGTTATCACCTTCTTCGGACGCGGGTTCAATTCCCGCCGCCTCCACCATCAACCCATCCAGCCAAGTCCAGCAACGGCCGGGACCCTGTGGAAAACGCAGAGTTCCGGCCGTTTGTTTTGCACCGCGCCAGCTGATTCAGGTGCAGGAGGAGATCAATCGCGGCTGGGACGCGATGGTGCGCTCTATCAACCTCTCGGGGATGACGAACGCCGACGGCTCGCAGGACACCGGCGCTCAGGTCAACTACCTCTACGACTACCTCAACACGCTCTACACCCAGATGGGTACGGCGACGTCGCCCGAAGAGCTGCAGTACCTCAACCAGGAAGCGCAGAGCGTTCTCAGTCAGATCCTTTCGATCGCCGCGCAGTCGGGTGACCCCGAATACATCAAGGCGATGCAGCAGTGGGCACTCGATGCAATCAAGTACATGCGCGAGCAGACGGCCGATCGGATCCGCGCCCTCGGCGACGAAGTCAGCGCGGCGAATCCTGCGTCCCTCGAGCGGTTCAACCCGATCTTCACGGCATTTCAGAACGCGTTCGAAACGGCGTCGGACGCGATTGGCGGCGGCGGCCACGGTGGTAACGACGGGAACGCGGGCGGGCTCGTGGACCACTTCGACACACTCGGGGCGGGTGCGAAAGTAGTGACCGACGAGTTCGCGGCGCTCGCTGACGTGGCCGCTGAACTTCGTCAGACTCTTGCATCAATTCGAGGCGGGGGGCCCGGCCAGGGTAACGCCCGCGTCTCCGAATGCAGCTACGACTACGGCGCGGCCGTGGCCTCGCGGCGGAGGAGGATCGCATGAGCACGCATTCGCCGATGGCCGCCACGGCCTCAGACGAACATGTCGCGCCAGTCCGCATGGCGGAGGCGGATTCGCCGCGCGCCAAGCTGGCTACCGTGCTTGAGCGGCAACAGAGCCTCTGGGGTCGCCTTGAACGTGAAGCGATCGACGGCCTCTTGGCACTGAGCGAGGAGGCCGCGAAGGACGGCCGTCCACTAACTGACGAGCAGCTCATTCCGCTCATCCAGGCGGCGATGATGGCAAGCGAGGGTGTTCGCAGGGCCGCGGGATCCCCGAGGTGTCCACGGGCGAATGGGAGGCGATCCTGCCTTCCTCGCTCGGAGGTTTGGCTTGACCAAGATTCCGCCCTACCGGCGCACCTATCACGACCCCCGGCTCGACGCGTCGTACAGGGCGTTCGTCGACTCCGTGGCTACGCTTCGAGGCCTCCTGAATCTGACGGCGCTTCCGTCGCGAACCGCAACCCGCTATGCCTCGAAAGATGAGTGGTTTGACGAGCGAGACGCGCGCACGAAAGTGCAACTTGAACAGCAGACCAAGGCCGCGCTCGTGGCCGCAGAAGAGGCAGCCGTGGCTACGCCTGGCTACATCGAGGCCAAGCTGACCGAAGAGGGCGATGCTCCACAGTTCAAGACGCTGGCGCTCGCGGTGATGAAACGCCAACAGCAGCTCTTCGATCGGATCGAAGCCGCAGTCGCGCGCCTCGTCGACGCCGTGCTCGCGGACGCGGAACGGGACGCGAAGCCCATTCCGGCCGGTCGGCTCCTTCCCATCGTGAAGCTCGCCGAGATGGCGGTGTTCAACGTCAATTAGATCTGAGGTCTAATTGTCGTCCATCAGGCGGCCACGAATGCGCGCCGTGCGTACGGCATCCCCGACGTTTCGAAGCTCATTGGCGAGCTGACCGGGAAAGACGGAGCGCCACTGATCCCCGAACGCGGGCTCTCCGACGAGGAGATTGAAGAGCAGATACTGCAGATTTTCGCCATAGCGAAGGCACGGAAAGAAGCCGCGGAACGGGAGGAGTCGCCGAACTGACCGTGTCATCACCGGCGGCCGGCGGGAGCGCAATTCGTCGCTCCGATCGTCTAACACTCACCGCGAAACGAAGAAAGGCTCCCATGTTCATCACGTTTACCAGCCGAGCGCAGTTTCAACCTCAGGGCGCTCCTGCATCTCGGATGTTCGAGATCAGACAGGTCGACGACTTCTCCGAAGCCGATGCCTCCAACCTGATCGCTGGTGGCCTCGCCCGCGAGGCGACCAAGCAGGAGGCGGAACGAGCGAAAGCCGCGGCGAAGGAAGGCCAGTCGTACGTCCACGATCCGAAGTCACCGATGTGGGCGGACCCCGCGCTTATGGCGAAGCGATAGGCGCGCCGGAGCGTCGCGGTTGGAGTTTCGGAGGTTGAGACCGCCGTGCGCCCTGACCGGCCGGCGCGAATGGCGAGTCGTTGGCATCTCAGCCCGAGTTGTCGGGTGCAGGGCGAGCGGCCCAAATTGCGGCAGTCCTCGACCACGCGCTCGCAAAGGGAGCCGCCGAAGCACTCGGCAAAGTGACCCCGAACTGACGGCGCGGGTTCGCTCACAACTCCGCCGGACTGAGACCGAGTTCTTGCGCGCTTGCCTCGGCTGGCTCGCGCTCAACCGCTCGTTTTCCTAGAGACGGAACTCAAGCGCTCGGCGTGTCGCCGCGGCTGACGGCCGACACGGCCGTTTCGTTCGCGTTGCAAGGGTCGGCGGAATCGCGAATCCGCTTGGTATCACGAGTTGAGATCTATCGCACCTGCTACCAGTGCCAACCAATCAAAAACTCGCTGTTCACTTTCGGTCGCCTGAGCGTTATCGCGAGTCGGCGACCGCCCGGAGATCTATCCAATCCATCGATAGGTGTGTACCCGATGCCGTCTATTCTCGACGCAGTCGCGTCGAGTGCAGGTCGAGCCGCCGGCAACAGGATCTCTATCTCGACGACCTTCGTTGGGAAGTCGACACAGTAAATGACGCCTTCTGGATTCCCCGGAAACGAGTCGGCGAGGTCCCAACTTAGCGTTCCGGAAAACTCCCCGAACGGCTTGACTGGCATGTCTAGGGGAACCTGAATAATGTATTCGTGCAGGAACTGCTTGATCTGCGCCGCGGGCACCGGCGTCCCATTCCAGCAGATGTTCGAAACCGATCCGTCAGACGCTATGTTCTTGTGCGTCATCGAGGACTGATGCTTGTAGTTGGATCGGACTCGATACGTGCGCTTGACCGTTGACAGCTTGCCCTGGGGGTCCTTGATCTCGACCAAAACCTTCTGCTCTTTGACGGTGAAGGCTGGCAAGTTCCTAAAATAGTAATAGACGAACGCGGTGACAAGGAGCGCGAAGCCGGTTAGCGTGAACGCGACTCCAACCGACTGGCTCTCGGAAAGAAAAAGCAACAGAAAGCCAGGGAGGGTGAATAGGATCCCCAGCACAGCCAGCGCGCGGTCAACCATTCAACCCCCCCAAGAACGAAAAAAGGCGCCTAGTTTGCAGCGCCTTCAACCGCCAAACTTGATCATCTTGGACTCCTTCCATGCGTCTTAACTGACGTCCGACAAGCACGCTGAATGCTGGCAATCTCCACAAACTCCACGGTCGGCTGTTTGAATTTAGACAGACCATAGCATGCTGATCCTTGTAAAGTCCACGGGCCTGCTTGACATTCCGTTCCTCCCTATCGTGCTGTGCTGTCGAGGTTTCGGACCGCACGTAACAGGAGTGGCAGCACAAGAGAATTCCATACCCCCTCACGAAATGGATCTCTTCGCGGCACCTTCAGCTCCCCCATCGGGATCCACGCGTTGCGCTATCCGAGACCCCGCAGTCCAGGTCCACTCCGGCCTGCAACTCCGTTCGGGCGCGTTGCTGAGGAATCGAGCGAGAGGAGGGGGCAGAGTCACCGATCCGTCGTTCTAGGTAACCTCGCCCATCTACCTGACGCAACTTGAGCCTCGAAAATCATCTGCAGCGGCGCGCGTCCGATGACCTACCGAGACCTCCCTGTTCGTCAAGGCCCAGGCAAACCGAGTGTTCCCTCGACGCTCCGACGAGTCGCACTTACTACTCACCGACCGGTGAGGTACAGCGGGCAGCTCTCGAAGGTGCATGGACAAGGCTAAAAATCTTCCGATCGCAAGGTCGTGCCGGTTCGGGTCCGGTCTCGGACACCAATAGAATCAATACGTTGCATGTCAATGGCGCAGCATGTTAAGACGTCAAAAATGGTGCATTGCCACGAAAGTTGCCCAGCAACGTTTTAGGGATCAGGTTCAAACTCGCTGCGGGTCCCGAGTTGGGCACTGAGGCTGCCCAAACTGGCATTCGCGATTGACGGGAAGTAATCCGAGCCAACCGTGCTTAAATAGCCTCCAGCTGGTGTTGTATCCCGCGAGAGCGGAAGACCGACCCGAGGAAGCTAATGCCCACCGCACACGACGTAGCTGCCTACATCCTCCGGAAGACCGGACGAATCTCTGCGATGAAGTTGCAGAAGCTCGTCTACTACGCGCAGGCGTGGTCGCTCGTGTGGGATGACCGGCCACTCTTCCGGGAACGGATTGAAGCGTGGGTGAATGGCCCGGTTGTGCCGTCACTTTACCAGGCGCACCGCGGACAGTACGACGTCAAGGAGTGGCCCCTCGGAAACGCTGACAAGCTCGATGCAAAGTCGTTGGACAGCATCGACGCCGTGCTCGATTTCTACGGCAGCCGGAGCTCGCAGTGGCTCAGCGACTTGACCCACGCGGAGCTGCCGTGGCGAGAAGCGAGGCGCGGTCTGGCGCCGTTTGAACGCGGCAATAACGAGATCACGCGCGCTGCAATGCACGAGTTCTACGGCGGGTTGAGTTCGAAGAGCTAGCCATCCGGCTCCCATGTCTCCTAAGCCGAAGCAACCTTTCGCGCAGTTCAAGCCAACACCTTCTCGAACGCCACAACTAGGCGGAAATCCTGTCGGGTTCAACGATGCGAATCCGGCTTGGAGGGTAGGGCGTGTGGAGATGTGCTCTCCGTTCGGCTGGCACGAACTGCAGCGCCCCAAGCTCGAGGAGATTCTCCAGAAGCTCGGGCAGTTCGAGTCGATGACTTGGAACGAGATCCTAGTGAAGCACAAGAAGCGGAATCACTCCGTCGAGGTCTACAAACTCTGTTCTCGTGCACAGAAACGACTGGAGACGCTGAGGCTCGATCTTGATCAGATCGTGTCGCTTAGGCTTTCGGGAGAAGAGCGCGTTTGGGGTTATCGAATCGAACACACCTTGAACTTGCTGTGGTGGGACCCGCTGCACGAGGTGTGTCCTTCGGAGAAGCGGAACACCTAATTCGCCAGTTCGAGAGTTCGTTCATGCGCTTTCGATTTTCCGAATGCTCCGCGTGATCCCTCGCCTCGCAAACTCCATCGCGAGCGCCCAGGTGGCTCGCTCGAGGTTCTTCCCGACGTCGGAGCGACGCAGCGAGCGCACGACCGGACTTGCGTCTGGTAGGGATGCGTGCTCAAGCTTTTCGAATATGTCTCGCCGCGAAGAGAAGCACGTCCTTCGGTGTGGTCATGCTGTCCCCGAGCGAAAGAAGGGACGCTCGAAGCTCTTCGGGTTGGGTGAACTCCTCGGGCACGGCGTCAATCAGTCGCAGCCATGCGTTTCGGAAAAAGGGTGCGACGTGTAGGCGGAACATCGTCTGATACAAGGCGAGGCGATAGGTGAGTTGCGGCACCGCGGTTGCTTGAAGGGCGAGCGAGACATTCACCGGAACACCGGGGAGAACGCTTTCGCAGAGATCGCAGAGCAATCTCACTGGGGACTCGCTCGCCGTCAAGTTGCTTTCGCGAATCGCATTCAGTACCGTCCGACGCTCGGGATCTGATGTCGCTTCAGTAAGGAACGTGGCCTCGATGATCGCGCAACATGCGGCTACGGTAGGGTTGTCGATCTCGGCGGAGATCGCGCGCACGAGCTGTTCCGCATTCGTCTCCCGAGCGTCTGGGTCAAGCTGCGCCAGCGACAGAATCGCCGGAACGACATCAAACGAAAGCGCCACGACTCGCGCGTCCGATAAGGAGCGCAGCACGGAGGCTTCCCACGCTGGCACCATTTCCTTCGTGAGGCTGACCGCTTCGTCGAACCGGAGATCGGCGATTAGGTACGGCAGGGCAAAGAGGGCACAAGCGGCTCGATCTTCGGTGGTGAGCTTCGTCGCCACGTCGAGCGCTGCATAACCCCATCGGCGTGTACGAGCGTCGCGCTGTCGCCCATCGGAGATAGCAGCGAGTCCGAGAAAGATCCCCATCCGAAGCCTCTCGTCGAACTCCTCCGCTTGCCTGTGGAAATCAATCAGGAAGGCGCCCGGGCGTGGTTCGGAATAAGGGTTTCCTCGTGCATCCGTCTCGGGAGCCACCCCCGTCCGAAGCATGGTAGCTAGGTACCCGCTTGCCCAGTGGAACCGCACGGCACAGCCACGCCACTGGGCCGAATCGTGCTCTTGCGCAAAAAGCTCTTCCGCGGCGGCATCCCAGAGATCCAAAGCCAGGTCGCGCTTTTCACCGAACCAGAGTGTCAGGGCGTGTTCCGCTTGGCTGACGACCACATCGTTTGAAGCAGAGTCGCGGTTCGCCTTGGCAAATTCCTCCGCTAGCTGTGCCCAGCATGCGGCTTGGTCGAACTCGTGCACGGTGGCTGCAGCCTGCGCCGCCTTGAGGTACGCCATCGGTTGGAGCGAAGAATCCTGCGGCTGAATGTCGAAGGCTGCGCGAAAGCTAATGAGCGCCTCGTGGTAGCTCCCAGCATACAGAAACTGGCTCGCCTCTATCTCGCTGAGGAGAAATGCAGCCTTCGGGTGCTCGAGTACGAAGGCAGGAACGTTTGTTGTTAGGGCTATAGACGCCGCAAGATTGTGTTCATACTCCCCTTTGATAATCGCTCGGGCGCGCCGTACCGCCGCATAGAGCAACCCGGCTGAGTGCTTCACGCTCCAGTCTTCGATCATTTCGAGCTTCTCGGCCACTTCCGGCCACCGCCGACTCTCGGGTGGCAATAGCGCCTCCGCGAGCCAGAAGCTATTCGCGAAGGGCATCACGGCTAGCTCGTCCTCCAGGTAACTTCGCGCGGATGCGGGAGGAATGACCCCCAGCGCGCCGAGCCATGCAAGGATCTCTTCGATAGAGCAAACGCCCCGCGCGGTCAGCTCGATCAATAGCGGCCACGTTTCGTCAAGGTCTACAGGAAACGGACCCCCGTCGGGTGCCGTTGCTGTGGGTCTCAGGCGCGCTGCCGCCTTGACGTACCGAATCGCTCGCGACGGTACGGTTCGCCCACTGTTCCGTGTCTCCCGGAAGGCAGCGATCATCACCGCGACCGCGTCGCTCGGCGTTGCCTCCGCAATCAGCATGTCAAGCTCTTCTAGTAGCATCTCGACGGGGCGAGCCTGCCTTTGTCGCGCCGCGATCTGAGTTGAGCGAATCATGATTCGCAGGTCGAGGGCGATTCCGCGAGGCAGTGGCGATCCTTCGAGAACGTCGACGATCGATGGTGACCCGACCTTTCTCGACCTCCTCGCAAGTTCAATGGAATGCAGGAGGATTGAACCTGCCTTTCCCCATTCGTTCGCAATGAGCAGGAGTGCAACGGCCTTCGCCGCGTCGTATTCCTCGATCACTTCACGAAAGAAGAGCTTCTCGGCAGCGAGATGATATGCAGTGCGACTCTTCAAGGCGGCGCCAGCAGAAACGAAATCGGTCCCTTCGAACCATGCGATGAGTTCGGGGAACGAGAGTTCGAGCACATCGAACTGGTCTACGCACACAGCGCTCGACGGCGAAGGGGGCAGCGGCGCGAGTTGGGCGGCATATTTTGCGAGTACGTCCTCGAGTTCCTCGACGCGCGCCCGTAGAACTTCCGAGAGTCGGCGCTCCTCGATCCTTACTTGCACTCGAGCTGAGCCCCCGCCCACCGCCGCTTCTGCGAGGACCTCCTTGGCGTGAGCTCCGAGGGTCTGAGCTCTCGGCACCACGAGCTTCCACCCGCCGCTTGGTGTCTGCATGGCTCGGTCGGTGAACTCCCAATAGACTTCTCGCGTCGTGATGTCGACCAGCGCGATGAGCACCGGTAGGGCGTAGTCGCTCCAGTACCGCACGTGTCGGCCGCTCGGTCGAATCACGAAGCCCACTTCGGTGGGCTCCTCAAAGTATGTTGGGCCAGCCTTAACCTGTGCACCGATTTGTCGTCCGGTCTCGACTCCAACTTCGTTGGTCACCTCGATGTGCGCATCGACGCCGTAGTCCGTATTGGGTCGCTCAAGAGGACGGTAAATCCACTGCATGTCGAGATTGACGATGGTCTCGACGATCGCCGCGCCACCGCCGCCGGTCCGGTCATTCGATCGGCTCATTCCTCGATTGTGCCACGGTATCGATCATCACTCCAAGAAACTACTTGCCAGATGGCAAGTTATGACTTACATTACTTGCCAGCAGGCAAGGAACTATGAAAAACGCAGCCGTGATCTACACCCGAGTTTCCACCCTTGAGCAGGCCGAAGAAGGCGTCTCGATCGACGCGCAACGCGCGCGGACGATTGCCTGGGCTGAGGCGAACGGCTACGAAGTTGCCGGGATCCACAGCGACGCGGGTATCTCGGGTAAGAAGGCTTCGAACCGGCCGGTGTTCAACGTCAATTAGATCTGAGGCGCAGGTCTAATTGTCGTCCATCAGGCCGGCGCTTCAGGCGGCGCTCACCGAAGTCTGCAGCAAGCACGGCAGCGCGCTCATCGTCTACAGCCGCTCGCGCCTCGCTCGCTCCACAAAGGACGCCATCGCAATCGGCGAACGGCTCGAGAAGGCCGGATGTGATCTCGTTTCGCTCTCCAAGAAGATCGACACGACGAGCGCTTCGGGAAAGATGGTCTTTCGAATGCTCGCGGTCCTGGCCGAGTTTGAGCGCGATCTCGTGAGCGAGCGCACCCGCTCTGCCATGGCTCACAAGCGGAGCAAGGGCGAGCGCATCGGTCAGATCCCGTTCGGCTTCCGTCTCGCTGACGACGGAGTGAAGCTCGAGGCGGACGCCGTCGAGCAGGACACCCTCTCCGACATGCACGACCTCCGCGCCAACGGCTTCTCGTGGCAGCGGATTGCCGAAGAACTGAACGGCCGAGGAATCACCACGAAGAAGGGGCGCCGCTGGACTTGGTTCAACGCGCGCAAGGTGGCCGCATGAACGAACCCTCCCACATTGCGTTGACCCGAATCGAGAAGCGCTACCGCGACCGCGACCCGTCGCGCCTTGTAGACTTCCTTCGCACGAACAGCGAAGGGGAACAGGTCATGGGCGAACTGGTAGAGGCCATTCTCACGGAGATCGAGAAGAGCGAGCTGACGCGGTACGAGCTCGCGCGCCGGGCAGGACTGCAGGAAAGCCAGCTGTCGCGGTTCGTTCACCGGGAACGATCAGTTTCCCTTGAGACGCTCGAGAAGCTTCTCGGCGCGCTCGAACTCAAGATCAAGTTCACCCCTTCGAGGAAGCGGCCGACAGGCAGAACGCCGAAGCCGCGAGGATGACCCACCACCACTAACGCGCCGCTCCACGGGCGGCACCTGGAGGAACTCAGAATGCGAGTCCATACGGATGCTCTATCCTTGAACGAACCGAACCCCACCCGCTCATTCCGGTATCCCGCCGATCAACGCGAGCGGGTGGCTAACTTCTTCGACGCTGCACGCGTCGACTCCGTGAAGGTGTACTCCACGGCGGAACTCGCCTCAGAGCTTGGGGTCAGCATCGAAATCGTCTCCGGCGCCGTCGACGAAGTGGCCTGCCCTGCTGGCCAGCTTTCGCGCGAGGAAGCCGAATTCGTGGCGCGTGAGGTTTTGCCCGCGTCGCTGGTCGAAGAAGCGCTGGCGGACGAATCGCGCGCGTTCTCCATCCCTCTACTCGAACGTCCGATACTGGTCACGATCCCGCTCCCGCGGCGAATCGTACGCGAGGCTCAGGGGCGCTACGCCTCCCGCCCCGCGTACTACGAGTCTCGCTCCTTCGAGGATTGGCTGGGAGTTCAGGTCGACTTCGAGCTGGGAACTCGCGAGCAACTGGATTTCAGCCGCCTGAACCCGCAGGAAGGCGCCCTGCTTTCGATGCTGTTAGATTGGTGCGTCGCGGCGTGATGGGCGAAGACTTACGCCTCGAATGGCGGTAACACGGGATCCGTTCCCGTGTTACCGCCCAACAAACTCAAGGTCTTGAGGGTCAAACTCTCGAAATCGGACGAGCGAGAGATGGCGTAAGTCGATCGGACTTACGCCGGAGTTTCGCCTCGCACTCGTGAACCGATTGACGGAGAGGAACGCCGCGGCATAGTCTCCGCGTTGCACTAGATGGTTCCTCAAGAGAGGAAACCGCCTGAAGCGTTGGAGGGGCGCATGTTCGAGCAAGAGCTTTCGTATTTCATCACCCACCAGGATGAGCTCTGCTTGAAGTACGCCGGACGCGTCCTGTTGCTCCGCGGTGATGGCGTTGAGGGAGATTTCGAATCACCACTCGCCGCATATCTTGCCGGCTCTGCGGCATTTGAGCCTGGAACGTTCATGATTCAACCGTGCGCGCCAGGACCCGCCGCTTACACCGTTACGGTCAACTCATCTGCCCGGCTGTGACCTTTTCGCGCCGATGCGGAACTTTCAGGCCTTCAGCATCAAATTCCCCGGGCTCACCGATCGAATCATCAGCGACATAACGATCTTCCCCGCATTCGACCCAACAAACCCGCCCATCGTACCGCTGCCCCATGTTGACACGCGGGCACTCTGGGACACTGGTGCCACGGGTAGCTGCATCAGCCCAGGCATTGCAAAGACGCTCGGCCTGAAGTCTGTTGGAATGGTGAACGTAAATCACGCGGGCGGAACCGGCACGAGCGAACGATACATCGTCAATCTGGGGCTGCCTCACCGTGTTGGATTCGCAGGGCTACTGGTTCACGAAGTCTCCGAGGTAGCGGGCAAATTCAGCGTCATCCTGGGCATGGACGTCATCTCGCGAGGTGATCTCGCCTTCACAAACGCGAACGGAGAAAGCTGCTTCTCCTTCCGAATGCCTTCGTGCGCAAAAATCGATTACGTCGAGGAGTGGAATAGCGATCGTCGGATCGCCGAAGCGAAGGTGGGCAAGGACGAGCCGTGCCCATGCGGCAAGAAGAAGCCAGACGGGACCGTAGCGAAGTTCAAGAATTGTCACGGCGCGGTTTACGCCTAACGAAAATTCCAGACTAACGTAGCACGATCTTGCTACTCCGGGCGCCCCTCCCGAAACCAATCTCGTTCAGCCTGCTCGCGCAGTTCGATGAACCTCGGCCCATACTCCAGAACCCGAGCAGCGATGTCCTGAAAGCCATCACGCAACGCGGCGCCGGCAAAGACCACAACGAGTTCAAGGCTCACCATCAACAGGTGATACACGACCCCTTGCTGTTCAGGGGTCGGAGCGGGGTCCGATTTCCGAACCTCGGAGATAGCCCGCTGAACCCTCGCCAAGTGTTCGTCGAGTTGCGTAAAGCATTCGGTATACGCTGCACCGCGTCTGAGGTCCATCGTCTCTCCGTTCTAGAATCTCACCGAACCCCCAGATCCTCTAGCCGCCTAGTGATCGCGTAACTCGAACCACCACCTTCCCGATCAATGACGAAGGTGTGAGCATTTCCGTCCACGTCCGCACAACTGAAGGACTGAGGGAACAGTGCGACGATGTCACCGTCGCAAAGGAGTCGCATCTCCAACTCCCCTTCTCGTGCGACGGGTCCCGGAGGAACAAAACGGAAGGAGACTTTCTCCCTCGGTACGGCTCGCAGGTCCTTCGGGAGTCCGCCCTCATTCCGAACGCGCAGGCGAATCCCCTTGTAGTCGTGTTTTTCGAGCCCCAAGCACCTGAACTGCGGTGCGATTTCTCGAATTCGTTGTGCGGCTTACACCTCGCTTACCTTCGCCGCCAGACCAAGCTGCTGCGCGATCAGGCTTACCTGTTCGCGCTGCGCGGCGGCGGTCTTCGCGAGCTCCTCGCGCGAGTCCTTCATCTCTTGGCGCTGCAACGCAAGCTCTTCCATCTGCAGGTAGAGCGCAACGACGACGCCAGCGAATGCCAACCCCGAGAACAGGGTGTTCAAGACGCCGAATGCGTCACCAAACCCGCTCCAGGCTGCCGCGTGTGTCGCGTTCCGGGTAAGCAGGAACGACAGGAAGGCGCCGCACATCAGCGACACCGCTGCCGCCACGATCGCGAAAACTGTCCATCGTCTCTTCATCCCTTCACCCAAGCCTCACTCGGCAGCTTTCCATCTATGTAAGGCTGCTTCCCGCCATGTTTCGAAGGGATCGTCAGCCGATGCCCCACCCGCTCACCTAGGCGCATCCTCTCGTTGGCGAATCATCTCGACTAGTCCGTTTGCCCACTTCATAAGTTCTCCAAGCTCGAATCGCTGGAGATTTTTCTGCTCCACAAGCTTTCCCAGCGCCGGTATGCAATGTTGAGTAGTGGCAAGCTGAGCGAATACATCGGACGCAAGCTTCAAGACCTCGGCACTCTGCTCCATGATCTGAGGGGGGATTGGTCCAGCGTCTTCGATATGGATTAATACTCTGAGCTTTTCGCCGAGCAATTCCAACTTCGGTGCAAGTTGCGCCTCCCGGACGCGAAGCTGCTCGACCAATTCACGCACTCGGGAGGGGTCAGCTTCGGTAATACACAAATTTTCATTTTCGGGAGTCATATCGAGAATGAACGCGCGTGGCTCGCCATCCACATCGGTGCAGGTCAAAAAAGTCGGCCACCATCTACGCCCGCTTCCTCCGACCTCAAGAACGAGCTGTAAATCGCTGCCGGTTGAAACCGCGCTCGTGGGGGAAACCTTAATGGGACAGTGCGTGGCTATTGCCCTTGGCGAGATCGCCTGGCCGCCCTCGTTTCGAAGTTGCACGGATATATTCGGCGGCCGCGGTTCATATGGCGAGAGATTGAAGATTGGAGCGATCTCACGTTTCCGCCGAGCCGCATTGGACGCTCGCTCGGTTTGCATTGCTTCGAGTTGTGCGGTTAGGAGCCGGGCCTGTTCTGTTTGCGCCTTCGCCGTCTTTGCAAGCTCAAACCGTGAATCCCTCATCTCCTGCCGTTGGAGCTTGAGTTCCTCCATCTGGAGGTTCAACGCGAACACCACACCTGCGAAAGCTAGTCCCGAGAATACGGCACTCAGCGCCCCGAAACTGTCGCCGAAGGCTGCGCGGTCTTCCCATGTCAATGGACCGAAGAGAATGAGGCCGTAGTAGTAGCCAATTGAAAGCGCGACGATCACAGCGACCAAGACCACGAAGAAGCCGAACTGGTGCAACTTGCTCGGAGGGGGCTTGGCTATTTGTCGACTCGTCATCGTGTGATGCCTACCACATCATCTGCGGACCTCTGCAGGGCATGAAGCAACATTCTCCCTAAAGGGTTGGCGGTGCTATGGGTTCTCCTGCCCGGCGCAGCGAGTCTTTCACTCACCGATTCTTGTCCTGTTCCTCGCTCTCGATCAACTCCGGCGGCCGGTGAGGCCCGCGACTGCAATCGAAACGCATGTTCACGAGAGTGGTTCGACCGGAATTCCTGTTCGCTTCGTACCGGGAAAACATCTCGAATGTGTACGCCTCTCATGCTATGCGTTTCCGAATCGCGCAGACCGTGAAGCGGCAGCTTTTCGCCCCGTTTTCAGCCAAGTCATGAGTTCAAGTGCGAGTCACGTAGACGAGGAGAAATAGTATTCGGCGAGCCTCGTCGCCCGCGTTGAGAGACCTCCGCTCCCAGCGGAGGTAAGGAATCACCCGAGCGCAGTCGTGATGTGTTGTCAGGGCAGGTACTCTTCGCAACGGCGCTGCTCAGTCAACACCGCGGGTCGGGGCCACGTCAAGGATGAAACACTAGCGCCTTTCACCGATTCAGTTAGACACTCGTTCACAGGGAAGCATCAGCATCCAGGGGGTATCTTTGGGGGTATTCGAACTATCAAGCAGACGTAACACCATCAAACAACGCATGTTGGTGCCACGATTCGGTGGACGCCGCCTCCACCAACCCACCCTCTCGCCTGCCCCGCGTTCTCCCGTGAACGCGCCCGTGAACGCGCCCGAGCCCGGCCTCTTCTTCTCGAACAGCCCTCCACTGAACGCCACCAGCTGCCGCGCCAAGAATGCGCGCGGCCCTGCTATCGTTTCTCACTCCGCGATGGGTTCCTACACCTTCATCCCGTATCGCCACCATCTCGAGCTCGGCGGCTCGGGCGGGGTGCTGCGCGACCGCGTCGAGTACATCGGCGGCGCCAACCATGGAGACGGTGAGTACGTCGTCTACTGGGCGCAATCGGCGCGCCGTCTCCGCTCGAACATCGCGCTCGACTACGCGATCTCGCGCGCCAACGCCGAGGGGCTCCCCGTCGTCGTCTACGAGTCGCTGCGCCCCGATTACCCGGGAGCGAGCGACCGCATCCACTCGTACGTTCTCGAAGGCGTGGCGTCGAACAATCACGACGCGCTCAAGCGCGGGCTCCGTTACCTCTTCTACCTTCCTCGAACGCGCGACGACGCCCGCGGCGCGCTGCATCGCCTCGCGTCGCGCGCACGCCTCGTGGTGACCGACGAATTCCCCACCGCCATGCTGCGCGAGCAGACTCGCTCGTTCGCGGCGAAGAGCCCCTGCCCCGTCTTCACCGTCGACGGAAACGGCATCCTGCCGATGCGCGTCTTCGGCAAGGAGCAGTATTCCGCGAAGCAACTGCGCGACCGCGCGTTCCGCCTCTTCGACGACCGCTGGGGCGAGCCTCCGGAGCTCACGCCGAAGTACGGGCCGTTCGAAGGGGAGCTCGACCTGCCTAACTACAACGGCGCGAACCCGCGCGCGAACGCCGTCTCGTGCAGCGTCGACCATTCCGTCGCGCCGGTGCCGTCGATCGGCGGGCGCGACGAGGCGCTCCGGCGGCTCGACCACTTCGTCCGCGAGCGCCTCCGCGGCTATGCCGACCATCGCAACCGCGAAGCCGACCGCACGAGCGAGCTGTCTCCCTATCTCCACTTCGGCTTCCTGTCGGTGCACGAGGTCGCCCGGCGCGTTCTCTTCTCGTCCGCCCCGGCCGAAGACGTCGACGCGTTCCTCGAGCAGGTGATCATCCGGCGCGAGCTCTCGTTCAACCTCTGCTTCTACCGCGAGGACTACGCGTCCCTGTCGTGCCTTCCCGACTGGGCGAAGAAGACTCTCGCCGAACATGCGAACGATCGGCGTCACCCGGTCTACTCGTTCGAGCAGCTCGAGCGCGCGGAGACCGGCGATGACGTCTGGAACCTCGCGCAGCGCGGGCTCCTCGAGCTCGGCACGATCCACAACTACCTGCGCATGCTCTGGGGAAAGAAGATCATCGAATGGTCGCGGACTCCCGAAGAGGCACACGCCTTCATGATCGCGATGCACGACAAGTACGCGATCGACGGGCGCGACCCGAACACCCAGGCGGGAGTGCTCTGGTGCTTCGGCAAGCACGACCGCCCCTGGTTCGAGCGTCCGATCTTCGGCACGATCCGCTACCTCGCGTCGGAGTCGACGAAGAAGAAAGTCGACCTGAAGGCGTACGCTGCAAAGATCGAGCTCGCGACGACGACGCGCTGACGCTGGTCAACGGCTGCCGCTGCGTCAGAAGCGAATCGTCAGGCCCAGCATCAGGCGATCGTCGGTCGAGGCGTCCTCCTGGAGCTCTTCCGCCGCGAACAGCAGCGAGTAACGCCGGTTGATGTTCCACGAGCCGTTGAGCCCGTAGCGCAGGGCGCGAGGCCTGTTCTCGACGACGGTGCCTCCGCTGTCGGTGATGCGCACGACCGACAATGAGGTCGAATACTCCGCGGCGACGTAGAACCGCGAACCAAACGTGCGACCGAGTGACGCGTACCAGGCGTCGTAGCCGCCCTCCGGCTGATCGATCCGGTTGTCCGAAAGCGTGAGATCGAAGCCGCTCCGCGCAATGTCGGTCGCCCATAGTCCGAGGGTCGTGCGGCCAGACGGCTCGTCGCTGCTGTTGTTCCGGTCGCGCGCATACCCTCCGTACACGCGGACGTTAGGGATGACCTCGACCGTGACCCGCCCTCCCATCGATTCGAAGAGGAATCCGTCGAGGGCGTGCTGATCGAGGGGCCGGCCATTCAGAATGTCCTGCGTGATCGAGCGCGAATCGATCGCTGTTCCGTGATGGTAGGTGCCCATCACCTCGACGCGCCGCGATGGGAGGTACCGTGCGTTCGCGAAGAAGTAGTTGAGTCCGTCGCCCTCGCTCGCCCCTCCGGGACCCGACAGGTCATACTCGGCCGCCTGATAGAGAGAGAAGCTCCCGCCAACCGGGATGAAGTTGGTCATCGTGAGGACGGAGCGCTCGGTGAGGCCGTAGTCCTTGATCAGGACGTAACCGAGGACGTTTCGCCTGGCAGCGTCCCCGTCGAGAGCGAGCCAGGCGCCGTACTTCTCCACGCCCGGCACGTAGCCGACGTCGTAGCCCTCCGGCTCGAGGCCGCCGAAAACCCCGGTCCGGAAGCGGCCGAGCGATGAAGCCGCGGGCGACCTGTACTCGAGCATCGCTCCTGCGACGCTGCCGATGCTGCCGAAGTCGGTAAGCCACATCTGTCCCGCGCGAGCGTCGAGCGTGCCGCTCGCGATCCGGCGACCGATCCACGCGTCGTAGATCGTCGTGCGCGGGTCGGCGTTCTGCGTCGATGGAAAGGTGGAGCTCCTGACGTCGAGAGCGAACTCGAGTCCGTCAGTGTCGGCTTCTCCCGAGGCGAAGCGAATCGTGGACGTCAGCTCGCTGTAGTCCCGCTTCGTGCCATCGTCGAACTTCGTCGTCTCGCCGGTCGCGAACAGCGACACGCGCCCCCATCCCGACAGCGGCGCGGCGTGCGCCATCCCGCCGAGAATCAACCCCGTACCGATGAGCAGAAGCGTTGCTGCGCGCTCTCGAATCATCAAACTCTCTCCTTCTTCAGTCGCCCCGCCCCTGTGGATGGCAGGCGTAGCAGGCGTTCGAGTCGTACCGGTAGGCGCCAACCTCCCGATGCTCGGGATCGGTCTCGCCGCGCGTGTGGCACGTGAGGCAGGTGAACAGGCGGTAGTTCGTCGGCGACGTGTGGCAGGCGTTGCACGGATTCCCTGCGTGCCGCCCGCTCGCAATCGGGAACCAGGTGTGGTTGAAGCGCCCGAGACTCCACGAAGCGTCAGCGAAGGAATGGCAGGTCTCACACGACGTCGGGAATCCTGCCGCGAGATGATTCGGGTCTCTCGTCGCGTTGTACGCCGCGAGGTGACAGCCCGAGCAGACCCGGGTCGTTCCCTGGTAGACGCCGTTCTTGTGACACGCGCCGCAGGGCTGCGTCACATGCACACCGGCGAGCGGGAACGTCGAGTGAGTGAAGCGTCCCTGCGTCCACGACGTGTCGCTGAATTTGTGGCAGCTCTCGCAGCTGAGGGGGAAGCCAGCAGTCAGATGGTTCGGATTCCGCGTCGTGTTGTACACAGCCTGATGGCAACCGACGCAGCTCCGCGCCGTCCCCTGGTAGACGCCGTTTGCATGACACGCGCCGCACGCCTGCGTCGCGTGAACGCCTGAGAGCGGGAACGTCGAGTGAGTGAAGCGTCCCTGCGTCCACGATGTGTCGCTGAACTTGTGGCAGCTCTCGCACGCCGTCGGGAAGCCTGCCGTCATGTGGTTCGGATTCTTCGTCGTGTTGTATTGCGTCTGGTGGCAGCCGACACAACTCCGTGCCGTCCCCTGGTAGACGCCGCTCTTGTGGCACGTCCCGCACGCCTGTGTCGCGTGAACGCCTGAGAGCGGGAACGTCGAGTGAGTGAAGCGTCCCTGCGTCCACGACGTGTCGCTGAACTT
>JBAZBK010000038.1:0-38457 GCA_041671505.1 Thermoanaerobaculia bacterium
GCCTCGCGCTCGAAGCGGGCACGGAACTGCTCGTTCTGTGCGAAGCCGGGAGGAAGCACCTTGATCGCGACGTCGCGCCCGAGGCGCGTGTCGCGACCGCGGAACACCTCGCCCATCCCGCCCGCGCCTAGCGGCGCGACGATCTCGTAGGGCCCGAGACGGCTGCCCGCTGCGAGAGTCATGTCGTTTCGCTCCTACTTCCCGCCAACGCGCGACTGCCAGTTCTGGAGTATCGCAATCGGCTCGATCAGGTCGCTTTCGACCATGCGATTCAGGAGAAAGCGCTGGCCGTCGGCACTGACGTCGTACTGGCGTGTCGGATGAGGCCTCACCGTGGCGTCGAAGAGCGCGACGGGCGCTGTGGCCACGAGATCGGTCCCCGGAGTCACGTCGGCGGCCATCATCTTCCGATCGAGAGAGACGTAGTAGAGCTCGCGGCCGTCGGCACGCCAGGCTGGCATCATCCCGCCGTCGCTGGAGATGCGCCATTTCTTCTCGCCGTCCGGAAAGGCGCGCACGTACACCTCGTGGCGTCCCGTCTCGTCCGACTGGTAGGCGATCCACTTCGCGTCGGGCGAGAGTTGCGCGCACTGCTCGACGAACGGCGTCGCGAGCCATGCGCGCACTTTCTTCTCGTCCGCCGACCAGATCCAGATGTCGGTGTTCGCGGTGACGCCGGTTCCCGCGGAGTTGAACACGATCCAGCGGCCGTCGCGCGAGAGGCTCGTCGGGCGCTTGTCGCGATCGTCCATGACCAGCTGCTCGGGCTGCCCGGTTCCTCCCGAAGCGATCTGCCAGGCGTTCCCGGTCCCGAGCTTCGCCATGTAGTAGACGATCTTCTTGTCGTCGGGAGTCCAGAGCGGCGACGACTCGTTCGACTTGTCGAACGTCAGCCGATCGGAGACGTTCCGCTCGAGGTCGAAGACCCAGATGTCGCCCTGACCGTCGAGTGTGTTCGACAGGTCGACCGCGACGCGCTTCTGATCGTTGGAGAGCGTCGGGCAGAAGTAGAGCCCCGGGGGCGTGACGGTCCCGCCGGGGCGCCCGGTCCGGTCGACCCATTGGAGCTGCGTGAGTTGGAACCCGGCCCCGCGCTGGAGGACGAGCGTCCCGTCGTTTGACACGGTGAAGAGGGCGAGGAATCGGTCGGTGACGGCGATGCGATCGGTCAGTGGCGTCGGCTCGCCGTCGACGCGCTCCTCGTCTGGATCGTAGCGCTGTGCGTAGAGAACGTTCTCCCGCGCGAACAGCAGGTACCCGCCTGGCACGAATGCCGCCGAGGTGTTCGCGGTGGTGATCGAGGTGACCTTCTCCGGCTCGTCGAGCGACGACTGGCAGACCTTCGAAGAGGCGGAATCCGTTCCTGCTGCGAGAAACGAAACGAAGATGAACCGCTTGCCGTCGGGAAGGAACCAGGGCCAGCGATGGCTCGTCTCGCCGGTGGCGAGCTTCGTCAGTGGCTGTGGAGCTCCCCCCTCCGCCGGGACTCTCACGAGAGGGCTGATCCCCGATTGCGCGAGGATGATCGAGCCCGCCGCGCCCCATGAGCCGCCGCGGCCGGCCGGCGCATCGCAGATCACACGAACGTTTCCCCCGGCGGCGTCGACCGCCTTGAGCTTCCCGTTCGCGAAGAAGGCGATCTGGCGCGAGTCGGGAGACCAGAACGGATGACTTGCATCCTCGGTGCCGGGGAGCGGGCGGAACTGAGCCGAGTCCATCCGGCGCAGCCAGAGCGAGTTCCCGAGGCGGACGTCGTTCATGACGACGACGAGGCTGCTCGTATCGGGAGCGATCGCGAACCCACCGTTGATCGCGACCCTCATGTCCTTCGGAGGGATCACGGCAGTCTCGATCGGAGGGAGCGGTGGCCCCGGCCTGTCGAGGTACGCCCATGTCCCGGCAATCGCCAGCGCCGCCGTCAGCAGGTTGACACCCCACGCGAGACGCTCGCGCGTCTTGCGCCGGATCGTCACGGTCGTCGCGACGCCCGCCTGCGAGCCTGCTTCGCTCAGCCAGCGCAGCTCGCTCGCGACGTCGTGCGCCGACTGCCACCGGTCGTCGGGGTCCTTCTCGAGGCACTTCTTGACGATGTGGTCGAGCGCAGGCGGCGCCATCGGCGCGACCGAGGAGATCGGCGCCGGATGCGAAGAAACGATCGCGGCGATGAGGCTCGTGCGATTGGAACCCTCGAACGCCCGCTTCCCGGTCGCCATCTCGTAGAGCAGCGCGCCTAACGAGAAGATGTCGGTCCGCGCGTCGGCCTCGGCTCCTTCGAGCTGCTCGGGCGCCATGTACTGGAACGTCCCGAGGATCGTCCCTTCCTGCGTGAGCGGCCGCGCCTGCGTCGGCATCTCCGTCATGCCGTGCACGACCGCCGACTCCGACGCCGGGCGCGCGAGCCCGAAGTCGAGCAGCTTCGCGCCGGTCTTCGTGATCATCACGTTTCCCGGCTTCAGGTCGCGGTGGACGATCCCCTGCTTGTGCGCGCGCTCGAGCGCGTCGGCGACCTGCGAGCCGTAGCGCAGCACCTGGTCGAGCGGGAGCGGCCCCTTCTGCACCCGTTCGGCGAGCGACTCGCCCTCGATCAGCTCCATCACGAGGTAATGAACCGTCATTCCGGCCGTTGAAGCCGTTCCGTCATTCCGAGCCGAAGGCGAGGAATCTGCTGAAGACAGATTCCTCGCTTCGCTCGGAATGACATCGACCGCTTCGCTCGTCGGGATGACGGCCTGTCCGACGTCGAAGAGCGTGCAGATGTTCGGGTGGTTCAGCGACGAGATCGTCTTCGCCTCGCGCTCGAAGCGGGCACGGAACTGCTCGTTCTGTGCGAAGCCGGGAGGAAGCACCTTGATCGCGACGTCGCGCCCGAGGCGCGTGTCGCGACCGCGGAAGACCTCGCCCATCCCGCCCGCGCCTAGCGGCGCGACGATCTCGTAGGGCCCGAGGCGCGAGCCGGCGGCGAGAGTCATTGCCTCTGCTCTCCCAGCATCGACGTCCAGTTCAGGACGACATGGAACGAGACGCTCGAGCGCGCAGTCGTCGGTTCGTTGAGAAGGATCTTCTCTCCGTCGGCCGTGACGTCCTCGAAGATCGGCGTGTCGCGATCGGGCGGCTCCGGAAGCTTGAATAATGCCTTCGGTGCGCCGGGCCGGAACACGGGGCTCGTCGTGATCGCGACCGACATCACGTTGCCGTCCGGAGCGACGTACATGAGCTCCGCTCCTCCACGGGTCCAGCGCGCCTGCGCGCCGCCACCGTTGGACAACTGCCACTGCTCGAACGAGCCGGAAGCAGGCCGGACGTAGATCTCCTGCCTGCCTGACTCGTTCGAGGAGTACGCGAGCCACTGCCCGTCCGGCGAGAGCTCCGGGTAGTCCTCTGAGAACGGTGTCCTGAGAATCACCTGCGGCCGATTCTTCGCGTCGGATGTGTCCAGGACCATCAGGTCTTCGCTGGTCTCCGAATTCTGCTCGGAGTAGTAGATCGATTTCCCGTCAAGCGACCAGGAGCCCGCCACTTTCCAGAACGGTGACGCGTGGAGAGTCGCGACGTCGCCCGCGGTGACGAGCGATTTCACGCAGATATCCTGCACCGCCTTCGGCTGACAGATAAACGCGAGCTTCTTCGAATCGCGTGCCCATATCGGTCCGAAGAAGTTTCCGCTCTTCTGCGTGATCCGGAATCGGCGGTCGTACTGCAGATCGACGATCCACATGTCCGTGACGTTCGTCGACGTTTCGCCAATCGCCAGAGCAATCTTCGTTCCGTCCGGAGAGATGCGTGGGGTGGTGTGGAATGCAGGCGAACCGAGATCGCCAAGCGCCCGCCCGTCACGTCCCACCCACTTGAGGGCGGACTTCCGCAGGATCTCCGACAGATAGATGATCGTGCCGTCGTCCGAGGCGGTGTACATCAACAGGTTTTTCGGCTCCCACAGGCTTATCTTCTCGTCCTGGACGGGCGCCGGCTGCCCGATCAGCTTCAGGTCGCCCGGATCGAATCGCCAGGCGTAGAGATTGTTTCCCCGTCCGAACAGCACGTAGCCCGGCTCGACGTATTGCGCGTTCGTCGCGTCCTCGATGAGCACGGAAGCGTCCATCGAGTCGAGCGAAGCGAGCATGAGCCGGCCGACCTCGCCTTTCGCAGCGCGCTGCCTCGAGATGAAGAAGAAGTGCTTTCCGTCGGGAAGGAATCGGGGCCACCTGTTCGTGACCTCTTTTTCCGCGTCGAATCGCGTCACGTCCTTCGGCCTACCACCCGCTGCCGGAATGCTCTGGATCGGCGAACGGATGTTCGGCGCATACAGAATGACGTCGCCGCGACCCCACGTCCCGCCGCGTCCCGTCGGCGCGTCGGCGAGCACCTGCGGCGAGCCGCCGCGGAGATCGATCTTCTTGAGCTTGCCGTCGGCGAAGAAAGCGAGGTAGCGTCCATCAGGCGACCAGAACGGGTACGAAGCCCCCAGGGTCTCCGGAAGCGGCTTCGAAGTCATCGACGAAAGATCGCGAAGCCAGAGCTGCTGGCCTCCGGCGTTCAGATTCGCGGCGAATGCGAGGCGCCTGCCATCGGGTGAGAGCGCGATGCCCAGGCGATCGAACGGGAGCAGCGCGGTCTCCGCGGGCGGCTCGATCGTCGCGCGAAACGGCTCGGCCGGCTTCGGCTGATTCCTCAGCCACGCCGCCGTCGCAACGATCGTGAGAATTCCGAACAGGGCGGCCGTTGCCCATGCCAGCTTCTCGCGCGTCTTGCGCCGGAGCGTGACCGTCGTGGCGACGCCCGCCTGCGAACCCGCTTCGCTCAGCCAGCGTAATTCGCTCGCGACGTCGTGCGCCGACTGCCAGCGGTCGTCGGGATCCTTCTCGAGACACTTGCGCACGATGTGATCGAGCGCGGGGGGCACCATCGGCGTGACCGAGGAGATCGGCGCCGGGTGCGACGAGACGATCGCCGCGATCAGGCTCGTCTTCGACGTCCCCTGGAACGCGCGAATCCCCGTCGCCATCTCGTAGAGCAGGGCGCCTAACGCGAAAATGTCGGTCCTGGAGTCTGCCTCGCGCCCCTCGAGCTGCTCGGGCGCCATGTACTGGAACGTCCCGAGGATCGTCCCTTCCTGCGTGAGCGGCTTCGCCTGCGTTGCCGCCTCGGTGAATCCGTGCAGCGGGGAGGCCTCGACGCCGCTCCGCGCGAGCCCGAAATCGAGAAGCTTCGCCCCCGTCTTCGTCAGCATCACGTTGCCCGGCTTGAGGTCCCGGTGGACGATCCCCTGCTTGTGCGCCCGTTCGAGTGCGTCCGCGACCTGCGACCCGACGCGCAGCACCTGGTCGGGCGGCAACGGACCCTTCTGCAGCCGGTCCGCGAGCGACTCACCCTCGAGCAGCTCCATCACGAGGAAATCCGTTCCATCGTGGTGTCCCACGTCGAAGAGAGTGCAAATGTTCGGATGGTTCAGCGACGAAATCGTCTTCGCCTCGCGCTCGAACCGCGCCTTGAGCTGCGGGTTCGCCGCGAAGCCGGGCGGGAGAACTTTCACTGCGACGTCGCGGTCGAGCCGCGTGTCTTTCGCGCGCCAGACCTCACCCATGCCGCCCGCGCCGATGGGCGAAGTGACCTCGTACGGACCGAGACGGGTACCGGGAGCAATAGCCATTGTTTTGGGAACCGCGGTGATTGTCGCACGAATCGATTCGCAGTGGGCAAGCACCAAGGGGCCTCGAGGCGGAGGCGCCGTGTCGTAGGGGCGACCCG
Organism: Thermoanaerobaculia bacterium; assembly: GCA_041671505.1. Lineage (GTDB taxonomy): Bacteria > Acidobacteriota > Thermoanaerobaculia > Gp7-AA8 > Gp7-AA8 > JACPDH01. Next base: position 5,746 of record JBAZBK010000038.1, read on the forward strand.
GTGGGTCGCCCGTTTTGTGTTACCTCAACAAAGAAATCGGGCGACGCATCGCGTCGCCCCTACGAGCAGTCCCGGCGGCTCCGCAGGAGCGCCCCGGTGGGTCGCCCGTTTCGTCGTGATTGCCAGCTCGCGCCGCCGAAGCTTCGCTTCGGCGTGGAAGAGCGCAAGCTTCGCTTGCGCACTCCACATGACTAGTGCTTCGGCCGAGGGAGCTTGAGGCCCGCTCCTCGCATTTCCTTCCGGATGAACTTCAGCGCCTGGTCAGGCGTGTCGGCGAACGTGCCGAAACGGAGCTCGTTCGGCTCGACGGCGCCATGCTTGAAAAGTGACTTCTGGAAGAAGTCACCCATCTCTTCCCAGAACTCACGGTTCATCAGCACGACCGGGAACGACCCGATCTTTCCGCACTGAATGAGCGTCATGACCTCGAAGAGCTCGTCGAGCGTGCCGAGCCCTCCGGGCATCACGATGAACGCGGAGGAGTACTTCACGAGCATGACCTTGCGGACGAAGAAGTAGCGGAAATCGATGAAGCGGTCGAGGTACGGGTTAGGCTTCTGCTCGAACGGGAGCTCGATGTTGCAGCCGAGGCTGAGGCCGCCCCCCTTCTTCGCGCCGCGGTTCGCCGCTTCCATGATGCCGGGCCCGCCGCCGGTCATCACCGCGAAGCCGGCGCGCGCCAATGCTTCGCCGACGTCGACCGCAAGCTGGTAGTACTCGCTTCCCGGCTTGAAGCGCGCGGAGCCGAAGACGGTGACGCACGGTCCGACGTCGCGGAGGCTATCGAAGCCGCGCAGAACCTCCCGCATGATTCGCGCCGCGCGCGCGTCGTCGTCGTTGTTCGATCCCTGGCTCGCGAGAAAGAGCTTCTCGTCGTCGAGCTGCGCCGCCTTCACGATCTTCTTCGGTTTCGCCATCAGGTCCTCCGCGGTCGGCCGCATTCGCAATTACGCGGAAGAGATCATAGCAGCGCGGAACGCGCGGGATCGTGTGGCGCAGACACTCCTGTCTGCGCGCGGCGCAACGCGCCGCCATCTTGGTCGCGGGCCGAAAACCGGTCGCCTTCGGCGACGCGCAGGCAGGAGTGCCTGCGCCACATACGGCTTCCGCTTAACCCAGCACCCGCGCGACGTCGTCGATCTTCGGATCGATCTCGATCATCCGCGATCCCCCTTCGCGCTCGAACCGCTTCAGCACGATCTCCGGATCCTTCAGCAGGTTCCCGGTGAGGATCCCGACGACCGTCTCGTCGCGACCGATCACACCTTCGCTCCGAAGCCGTCGCGCGCCGGCGAGCGAGCAGGCCGACGCCGGCTCGCATCCGATGCCCGCCGCGTCGATCGCCGTCTTCGCGTCGAGGATCGCATCGTCGGTCACCTCGGTGACGACGCCGTTGGTTTTCGCGATCACCGCGCGCGCCTTGTCCCAGCTGACCGGATCGCCGATGCGGATCGCCGACGCGATCGTCTCCGCCTGCATCCGGAAGCGCTCCTGGAAGCCTCCCATGAAGCCGCGATAGAACGGATTCGCGCCTAACGCCTGCACCGACGCGATGCGCGGCAGCTTGTCGATCCAACCGCCTTCGTATGCCTCGAGCATCGCCTTGCCGATCGCGCTCGTATTGCCGAGGTTTCCGGCGGGAAGAACGATCCAGTCGGGCGCGTGCCAATTGAGATCCTGGAGAATCTCCCATCCGATCGTCTTCTGCCCTTCGATCCGGAACGGGTTGATCGAGTTGAGGAGGTAGATGCCTAACTTCGTCGACGCCTCGTCGACGAGGCGCATCGCGTCGTCGAAATCGCCGCGAACGGCGAGCACCGTCGCGCCGTAGGCAAGCGTCTGCGCGAGCTTGCCCATCGCGATCTTCCCCGCGGGAACGAAGACGATCGCGCGAAGGCCCGCGCCCGCCGCGTACGCGGCGAGCGACGCGCTCGTGTTGCCGGTCGAGGCGCAGGCGACCGCGCGCGCTCCGGTGCGCACCGCCTGCGTCGTCGCGACCGTCATCCCCCTGTCCTTGAACGAGCCGGTCGGGTTCTCCCCTTCGTGCTTGAAGCGGATCGACGCAATCCCCGCGTACTCCGCGAGCCTCGCGCTCTCGTAGAGCCTCGTCGCCCCTTCGGGGTGCGTCACGATCTCGCGCTCGTCGCAGCCGAGCACCGCTTCGCGGAACCGCCAGACGCCGCTCCGGTCGACGGCGCGCCGGCTCGTGAGCCTTGCGTCGAACTGCGCCGGCGAAAGCTCCCGCGCCCAACCCACCTTTCGCTCGAGCGAAAGCAACCCGCCACATTCGCAGCGGTACCGCACCTCGAGCACGCCGTACCGCGCCTCACAGGACACACACTGCAGCCGTTCGTCGAATCGCGTCATAGCGCCCTCGCTCCCGAAAGCCCCGCGGGCATCACGTGCGCCGACGAGCCGAGCGGCGCGAACGCGAGCTGCATCGCGCCGGCCGCGGCACGTGCCACGCCCTCGCGCCGCGACACCGCAAACAATGTCGGCCCTGCGCCGCTGATCGTGCAGGCGAGCGCCCCTTCGTCGAGCGCAGCCTTCTTCGCTGCGGCAAACCCCGGGATCAACACGCTGCGCCGCGGCTCGGCGAAGCGGTCGACGAGCGCGCGCCGCAAGAGGTCGCCGTCGCCCGACGCGAACGCGTGCGCGGTCGCCGTCGTCGACGCCATCTGCGCGACGAACGTCGCCCGGTCGACCATGTCGGGCAGCACTCTGCGCGCGTCCTTCGTCTCCACCGCGATGAAGGGCGTGACGAGCGCGAGCCACCATCCCTCGGCGAGCGGAAGCCTCACGACGTCGGGCGGCTCGTTCGTTACGACGCAGACGAGCCCGCCGAGGAGCGACGGGCCGATGTTGTCGAGGTGGCATCCCGCGACCGCGCCCTCGCCGTCGAGCGCCGCGGCGAGAATCGCGGCGGTGTCGCTCTCGCAGCCGAGAATGATCGCCGCCGCATACGCGCCGCCGACGCTGCTCGCGGCGCTCCCGCCCATTCCTCCGGCCAGTGGGAGCTGCTTGTCGATCGTCACGCGGATTCCGCCGCGTTCTCCCTTCGCGTTGAAGAAGCTCCGCGCCGCGATCGACGCCGTGTTCTTCGCGGGATCGGTTGGAATGCGATCGGCGTGGATGCCGCGTACTTCGACTGGCGCGTCATTGCCGTCGATCGTCTCCACCGTCACGGTGTCGCCGATGCCGTGGAGGGCGAGCCCGAGAACGTCGAAGCCGGGGCCGACGTTGCCGATGCTTCCCGGGACGAAGACCGACGCCTTCTTCACGACGCGACTCCGCCGAGCACGAAGCGCGACCGACGTTCCTCGTGCGTCGCGATCGCGACGATGTCGTTCAGCACTCCCGCTGCTGTGACCTCCGCCCCCGCACCGGGGCCGATCACCACGAGCGGGTTCGCGTCGTAGCGCATGCTCCGGATGACGATCTGGTTGTCGGTGCCACGGAGGCGTCCCATCGGCGACGCCTGCGGAACCTCTTCCAGCCCGACGCGGACGCCTCTGTCACCGATACGCGCGGCGTACCGCAGTACGCATCCGCGGCTCCTCGCCGAGGAGATTCGGGCGGCGATGTCGGCGTCGGCGCCCTTGAGCTTGTCGAGAAAGGTGCGCGCGTCGGAATCGTCGGCGAAGTCGGGGTAGAACTTCTCGACCGCGATGTCGGCGAGGTCGATCCGCATGCCTAACGTGCGCGCGAGGATCAGCGCCTTGCGCGCGACGTCCATGCCCGAGAGGTCGTCGCGAGGATCGGGCTCCGTGTAGCCGAGCTCCCACGCCTGCCTCACGGCGTCCGAGTAAGGCATCCCGTCTTCGAGCTTCGTCATGAGGAAGCCGAGCGTCCCGGAGAGGCATCCCTCGACGGAGGTCACGCGGTCGCCCGCGTCCTGCAGCTTCGCAAAGGTGTCGAGGATCGGCAGCCCCGCGCCGACGGTCGCTTCGTAGCGCAGCTGCAGATCGTGCTCGCGCGCGGTGCCGACGATCTCGTCGAACATCGCCTGCGGCACCGCCATAGGCTTCTTGTTTGCGAGCACGACGTGCGCGTGGCTCCTCAGCGCGTCGAGCACGAGGGCGGCGGTGTCGCCCGCGGTGGCATCGACGAAGACGGGGCGCCGCAGCGGCAGAGACCAGAGCGCATTCCTCATCTCAACGCGAAAGGCTTCGGCGTCGCGGGAGCGTCCCCCCGGAACCAGCGACTCGCCCTTCTCCTTGCGCGCGAGCGCATCTTCGAGACCCGGCCCCGCCATCCCCTGCTCACTGACGAGGAGGCCGGAGCGATCGGCGAGCGCGACGACGCGGAGAGTCGCTCCCCTCTCGTTGGCAAGGAAAGTCTGCTGGCTCGCGATCTGGCGGACGAGCTCGCGACCGACGCGGCCGATGCCGAGAAGCGCGACCGACGCCTCGCGCTCCGGCGCCGAAGTGAGCGGGCGAAGCTTGGTGAGCTGGAACTCGCGATGGAGCGACGTGAGCGCGGCGGCGAGGTCGCGCTGCGCGATCACGATCGTCACGTTGAGCTCCGAGGAGCCCTGCGCGATCGCGACGATGTTGACCGACTCGCGGCCGAAGGCGGAGAAGACGCGCGACGCGATGCCGGGCGTGCCGCGCATGCCGAGGCCGACCACGGCGACGACGGCGAGATCTCGCATCGCGCGCACGTCGTCGATGAGGTGCCGGTCGAGCTCCTGCGCGAACGCCTCGCGCAGCACCGCGACGCAATCGTCCGCCTCCTGCTGCGGCACGACGAAGCAGATGCTCGACTCGCTCGACGCCTGGCTGATCATCGACACCGAGTGTCCCGCGCTCGAGAGCGCGGTGAAGGTGCGGCCCGCGATGCCGGGCACGCCGATCATGCCGTTCCCTTCGATCGTGATGAGCGCCTGATCCGAGATCGCCGACAGCGCCTTGACCGGATAGGCTCCCGGCTCGACGTCGCCCGCGATTCGCGTCCCTTCAAAATCGGGATCGAACGTGTTGCGGATGCGAAGAGGAATCGCGCGCTCGATGAGCGGGATCATCGTCCGCGGATGCAGAACCTTCGCGCCGTAATACGCGAGCTCCGCCGCTTCGCGGTAGTGCATCTCCGGGATCACGCGCGCTTCCGGGACCGCGCGCGGATCGGCGGTCATCAGCCCGTGGACTTCCTTCCAGAGCGTCAGCTCATCGGCGCCGAGGCTGCGTGCGACGATCGCGGCGGAGAAGTCGGTGCCGCCGCGGCCGAGCGTGACGACCTCGCCCGCGGGGCCCTGGGCGATGAAGCCGGGAAGGACGACGACGTCGCCGCGATCGAGCAGCGGCCGGACGATCTCCCGCGCGAGGCTCTCGCATCGCGCGAAGTCGGGCCACTGGCCCCGTTTCTCGGTGACGATCACTTCGGTGGCGTCGACGTACGAGACCGCGAGGCCACGCTCGCGAAGCGTCGCGGCGAAGATCATCGCCATCGCGCGCTCTCCACGAGCGGCGATCGCATCTTCGACGCGGGGTGACAGCTCGCGGAGAATTCCGATGCTCTCGCACATCGCGAAGAGCTCGCGCGACGAGTGGTCGATCGCGTCGCGGAGACTCGCTGCTTCCGTCGCATCGGCGATGAGCTCGTCGACGAGGCGAAGATGTCGCGACCGGAACTCCTTCGCGGCGGACTCGAACCCCGCGCGATCGCGGGCGAGTGCCGCGCGCGCCGCGCGCAGAAGCAGGTCGGTCGTTCCCGACGAGGCGGATACGACCACGGCGAGGCGTGGCGCCGAGCGGCGCGAAATTTCGACCGCGGCGCGAACGGCTTCCGCCGACCCGACCGAGGTGCCTCCGAACTTGAATACCTTGAGCAGCGACATGATCGGGGGATTCTAAGGGGGAGAGGCGAAAGGCGAAAGGCGAGAGGCAGGCCAGAGGCCAAAGGCCATAGGCCAGAGCAGGCGGGAAGCTGGGCGCGGTGCGGAGTATACGAGGGGGAGGCCTTCGGTCCCCGTTCCGGACCCTGACGGGCGTGTTGCTCAATTCAGTAACGCCCGCGCAGGCTGTCATTCCGACGAGTGCGCGCAGCGCATGAGGACGAATCTGCAAAACGGCTACCTGATCGATTCCGCTCGTAAGATCAATTCACTGAAAGGAATCAATCAGACTCGCCTCTGCAGATTCCTCGCTCGCTACGCTCGCTTCGGAATGACGTTCTGCGGCGAATCGAATTGCTCAAAACGCCCTGACGGGTCCGGCTACGCATCTCTCGCGTCGCATGGCGACGCTTCGGGCCTCACGGCCCCGATGAAAGGAGTACCCGTCTCTCCCCGCCTGCTCTGGCCTATGGCCTTTGGCCTCTGGCCCGCCTTTCGCCGTTGGCCTGAAAATAACGAGGAGCGCGTTTCCGCGCCCCTCGAGGTATCACCACTTCTGTCGCTGCGGGTTAGAACGTCACGCGCGCGCCGAGCTGCATGAGGCGCTGCTCTCCCTGGAGCGGGTCACCCGCGTAGGCGTTCGGGGTGCCGGTACGGTCGAACGACGACGGGTTCTCGGAGTCGAAGATGTTGAACACCTCTCCGATGATCTCGATCCCGTAGTCTTCGCCGAGGCGGAAGAGCTTCGAGAGGCGGAGATCGACCTGCGAGAAGCTGTCGCCGCGCGCGTCGTTTACGTGGTCGACGCCGGCGGCCAGATCCTGCGCGAAGCCGTCGCCATCGACATCCGAACCCGCAAGGCGCGTGTAGGGAAGCGCGGAACGGTAACGGAGAACGCCGGAGTACGTCATGTCCCAGGCTCCCCTGTAGAGGGCGCTGAGCGTGACCTTGTGCCGCGAGTCGGTGTTGAGCGGCCCGAAGCAGGCGTCGCAGTGCGGGTTGAGAGGATCGATCGACGCGTCGCGGGCGATGCGCCAGTCGGGCTGGTGTCCGACGTCGGTAAGGCGGAACTCGTCGGCGCCGGCAAGCACGTTGCCGTCGGTCTCGGAGTATGTGTAGAAGCCCTGCAGCTCGAGCTTGTTCGTCAGCCTCGCGCGGACGCCGAGGTTGGCGCCGTCGTAGTTGGCCTCACCGTCGCCGATCCAGAGACGGAAGTTGCCGAAGTTCGAGAAGCGGCGCGATGCCTGCGCGTTGCCGTTCGCGTCGAGGCGCGGGTTGGCGCGGAAGCGGTACGGGATGTCGCGATAGCGGATGCTCACCAGGTCGAGCGTCAGGCCGAGCCAGCCGTCGATTTCGGTCGAGTAGCCGAGCGAGGCCTGGGTGGCCTTCGGGGTCGCCAGGGTCGGCGACGCGATTTCGTTAGGCGGGAAGACTCCGCCGCCCGACGGGATCTGGTTGGGCGGAAGCGGGTCGCCCGGCTGCCAGTACGAGCCGTCCGGGTTCTTGATGCCGTTCGGGTCGGCGTACTCGTACGCGACGCCGTAGTTCGACTGAACCGCGGCCGCGGGGAAAAGGATCGTCGCGTTGGTGTAGGGGAAGTCGTAGTAGATGCCCCAGCCGCCGCGGATGAAGCTCTTCGCGTCGCCCTTGAGATCGTACGTGAAGCCGATTCGCGGGCCCCAGTTGTTGTCGTCGTTCTCGAGAACGCCGCCCTTGCCCCCCTGGAAGTCCTTCAGGTAGTAGTCGTTGAACTCGGTCTGCGTCGAGAGCTCCTGCCAGATCGGGTTCGAGCGCTGGTCGAGGTCGAAGCCCTTCCAGTAGTCGTAGCGGAGGCCGGCGTTCACGGTCAGCCGGTCGTTCACGAACCAGTCGTCCTGCACGTAGAAGCTGTACTGCTCGACCGGCGTGGAATCGCCGAAGAATCCGCCGTAGTAGGTGATGTCTCCGACGGGCGACCCGGCGCGGTCCTCGAGAAGCGAGAACTGGCCGGCGGTGCCGGTGGAGAAGTCACCGCCGAGAGTCGGCTCGTCGATGTAGTTGATGCCCGCCTTCATGTCGTGGCGCTTGTCTCCGATCACCATCGACCAGGAGAAGTCGTCCTTGAACTGCGTCTTGCGCTGCTGCGTCGACTGCGGGGTGTTGATGTTCTGCCCCGAGTGGTAACCCGACGGATAGTAAAGGTACGGATCGTTCGAGTCGGCCGAGATCACGTTGTCGAACGAGGTGTACTGGATGAGCGCCTCGTTGACCTTCGTCGAGCCGACCTGCCAGGTGTGTCCGGCGAGGATCGAGTCGTACTCGTTGCCGACCGTCCCGAGCGAGTCGGGAGCCGACAGCGAGCTCGCGCCGTACTTGTCGGAGTTCTTCTGGTAGCCGTAGCGGACCTGCAGGAACTGCTCGGGCGAGATGTTCAGCGTCGCCTTCGCGGTGACGAGCTCGTCCTCGAAGGGAATCGAGAACGACTGGCCGTCGAGACTCGGGTCGATCCCGCCGCTGTCGACGAGGTACTCGGTCTTACGGTCGGTCTTCTCGTACGTCGCGAAGAAGTGCGCGCGGTCGCGGACGATGGGGCCGCCGATCGCGAAGCCGTACTGCTGGCGCTCGTACGGGCTCTTGTCGGCATTCGCATTCTTTTCCGCCGTCGTCTCACCGTTGAGGCTCTTGTCGCGGAAATAGCCGTAGACGCTGCCGTCGAGCTCGTTCGATCCGGTCTTGGTGACGACCGTGAGGACGCCGCCGCTCGACCGGCCGTACTCGGCCTTGTACTGCTGCGTCTGGATCTTGAACTCGCTGACCGCTTCGAGGTTGAAGTTCTGAAGCGCGCCGCCGATCGTGTCGTCGGTGTTGTCGCCGCCGTCGATCAGGTAGTTCACGTTGCGGCCGATGCCGCCGTTGAGCGCGACGGTCAGCTGGCCCGGTTTCGTCGGGTCGGAGTTGACCGAGAGCGAGGTGCCGGGCGCGAGGCTCGCGAGATTCGCGAACTGCCGGCCGTTGAGCGGCAGGTTCTCGAGCTCGTCCCTGCTGACGACCGTGCCGATCGCCGTCGTGTCCTGCACGAGCGGTGCGTCGACCGTCACGGTGATCTGCTCCTGCACCGCCGCCGCCTTGAGCGAGATGTCGACGTTGCGCTCGGAGGCGACGTTCAATCTAAGCCCGGTGAGCTGCATCGTCCCGAAGCCCGACAGCTCGGCCTTCAGGCTGTAGTCACCCACCTGCAGCGTCGGGAAGTGGTAGATGCCGTCGGATTCGCTGACGGCAACGCGCGTGATGCCGGTACCAACCTGCGTGGCCGTCACGGTCACGCCCGGCAGCGCCGCGCCCGACTCGTCGGTCACGCGGCCGCGCAGCGATCCCGTGCCCGACTGCGCGAGCAGGGTTGCCGGCATCAGAAGCGCGATCAGAACGAGCGCGCCGAGATACCTCAAATTGCGTAGCTTCATAGTCCTCTCTCCTTCGTTGTTTGATTCGGTGCCGCCCTCTCCACGAGCGGCATCATTTCCACACCTTTGTTCGAATCGCGGGACGTCCGCCCGCGCCCGTCTTCACACCCTCGTCCCGTCACGACCTCGACCCTCCCGATCGAAGACGCGCCAGGAGCTGCTCCGCGATCCGCCGCTGCGCCGCGTACTCGCGGCGCCCGTCGGCGATGCGCAGGAATTCTTCGTATTCACCCGCCGCCGCCTTGAGGTTCCCCGCAAGCTCGTAGGCGATCGCCCTGTTCAGCCGGACCTCCACGTTCGCGGGCGCCAGCCTGATCGCGCGGTCGAAGTAGCCGATCGCCTCCGCTGGCCGCTTGCGCTGCACCTCGAGCACGCCGATGCCGTTGAGCGGATCGGCATAGTCGCCGTCCGCCTCGATCGCCCGCTGGTAGGCGCGCTCCGCCTCGTCCCCCCGTCCCACGTCGCGCAGCACGTTGCCGAGGTTGTTGAGCGCCCGCGCGTGCCTGGGATCGAGCTCCACGGCCCGCTCGAACTCGCGGATCGCATCGTCCGTCTTCCCCTCCGAGGCGAGCACGATCCCGAGCGTGTTGTGCGCCTCGGGCTGCCTGCCTCCCCTCCGGATCGCCTCGGCCATCGCTTCGGCCGATTGCCGCTTGCGTCCCGCCTCGCCTAACGTCACCGCGAGGTTGTACCAGGCCTCGGCGTCGGCGGGATTCAGCGCGACAGCCTCCTGGTAGAAGTGGATCGCGCGGTCGTAGTTCCCCGTGTCGCGCAGCGCCTTCGCCAGGCTGCCGCGGAAGACCGGGTTCGCGGGATCTTCCCCGACGAGCGACTCGAACTGCGCGATCGCCTCGTCGAGCTTCCCGTCGTTCGACGCCCAGGTCGCCTTCTCGAAGCGCATGAAAAGCGGCGCCACCACCATCGGGTCGGGTCTCGTGCCCGATGGCGGCGCGGGGGAGCCGCCGACGTATCCGAGGCTCGCGAGCTTCGCCATCGCCTCGGAATCGACCGGCACGGGCGCCGCGGTCGTCTCCGCGCTGCGGAGCGCGGCGAGCTTCGTGTCGAGATCGTGATAGGCGCGACGGTGCTGGTCGACGACGTCGCGCGTCTCGCCCGGGTCCGTCGTGAGGTCGAACATGTGTCGCCCTGTCGAGGCAATCAGCTTCGCGCCGCCCGAGCGGATCGCTGCCAGCGCGCTCCAGCCGAACATCTCCGGATACTTCGTTTCCGAGTAGATCGTCGCGGGCTCCGGCTCGACTCCCTCACGTACGGCGCCAGAGATGTCGCGTCCCGCGAGCTTGCCGCCACCGAATGGAACCGAGGCGAGCGCGGCGATCGTCGGGGCCAGGTCTGCGAGTGAGACCGGCTCGCGGACGACGCCTCCGGGCTTCGACAACGGAGCGGAAACGACGAGAGGAACGCGGAGAGTGGGCTCGAAGAGGAGCAGGCCGTGGGTCAGCTCGCCATGCTCGCCGAGCGCCTCGCCATGGTCGCCCGTGACCACGACGATCGTGTCCTTGCGGAGCCCCTTCGCGTCGAGCATCGCCAGCAGACGACCGAGCTGCGCATCCGCAGCCGCGATCTCGCCGTCGTACGGGCGATCGGCGAAGCGGCTGCGGAACGGCTCGGGAGGAACGTACGGCGCGTGGGGGTCGTAGAGATGGACCCACGCGAAGAAGGGGCCGTTCGTGTTTCCGATCCAGGCGAGCGCGCGATCGGTCACCGCGGCGCCGTCGCGCTCCGCCTCGAGCGCGCCTGCCATCGTCTCGTCGCGGTCGATCTCGTCGTCGTAAACGCTGAATCCCTGGTCGAGGCCGTAACGGCGATCGAGCACGAAGGCGCCGACGAACGCCGCCGTCGCGTAGCCGCGGCTCGTGAACGCCTCGGCGAGCGTCGTCCGCTCCGGGGCGAGCGCGCCGGAGCCGTTGTTGCGGACTCCGTGCTGCGTCGGGAGCAGACCGGTGAGAATCGTCGCGTGCGACGGAAGGGTGAGCGGGACCGACGAGATCGCGCTCTCGAAGCGGGTTCCTTCGGTTGCGAGCCGGTCGATGTTGGGAGTCGCGCCGGTCGCGGCGCCGTACGCGCCGACGTGGTCTGCGCGCAGCGTGTCGATCGTGACGAGCAGGACGTTAGGCTGGCGCGTCGCGGCCTTCGGCGCGCCGACGCCGCAACCCGCAGTCACGAGAGCGGCAGCGAGGCAGAGAGCTACCGTGGCGGCGGCCTTTCCCGGCCGCACCGCACGATACGACGGCGTCACTCGAGCGCTTTGCCCAGCCATTCGTTGACGGCGGCTTGCGGCCGCCGGACGTCACCAACCCAAGGGAAACGAGATGGCGGATTGTAGCTCAGGACGCCAGGAGGTGGTAAAGAACGCGTGAAGAACGAGGCAGCGGCGGCACCTTCCCGGCACCGCCGCTGCATTGAAAAATCCAAAAATCAGGCCGGCTCGACCGCCGGAGCGGCGCTCCCCTCGCCTTCCGTGTCTCCTCGCGCAAGTCCGCGACCCTTCCAGATCGCGAAGATCGCGGGATAGACCGTCAGCTCGAGTGTCGAATCGTCGCGGGAAACACGACCCTGAAGCCGAACAGGGCCAGAACCGGAATGAGCACCCACTGCAACAGCGGAAGTACGCCGACACCAGCGATTAGCGGCATGTCGGCTCCATAACTCCACCGGGCCGTAGTGATCGCCCAGCGTTCGATCCCGATCGTCACGATCAGGCATGCGACCAGGAACGTCGTGACTGCCAGCGGTGTCGGGTGAAGCGGCCATGCCGTGTCGCGCGCGACCATAGCGGCGAGGAGGAAGCATAGGATGAACAATCCGACATCCGCGACCGCCGCGCGGGAGCAAAGCCACGTTGCGGACCAGAAGGGCAACCCTTCCATGCTGGAGTAGTAACCCGCCTGCGCCATTTCCCACACAAAGTTGATGGCCAACAGCGCGAACGCCATGGATGCAGAACGTCCGCTCAGCATGGCACGCAGGCGGATCGTCAAGCGCCGACCCCGTCGCGCGTTCCGCGGGCCAACAACGGGCAGTCCATTCAGCGCTCTCCTTCAGCTCCTGGCGAGGCTGAAGCCTTCGCCTCGCATACCTCATGACCGCGCAGCAGCGCGGCTTCAGCCCTGCATTTCGACCGTCGCCATCATCCCCTGGTCCTCATGATCGAGGATGTGGCAGTGCTGCACGGTCTTCCCGGTGAAGTCGTCGAAGCGGACGCGGAACCGCGCCCGACCTCCTGCCTTGACCAGCACGACATCTCTCCATGCAGCCTCCGCTAACCCGTCCGCGCCGATGACCTGGAACGGATTCGTATGGAGATGCATCGGATGATCCATCGTCGTGGCATTGACGTACACCCACTCCTCGATCGTACCGAGTCGCGGCGCCACATCGATGCGTCCTCGGTCGAATACGCGTCCGTTGATCGTGAAGCTCATTCCGCTTCCCATCCCCATTCCCTGTCCGAGTTGAAAGGTCCTCGACGGCAGAGAGGTCGCAGGCAAGGGTCCGATCGGCCTAACGAGTGCGCTCGGGATCGTCCAGTCCTTCTCTGCACGACCGCGATACGCGATCGTCGCAAGCGTCTGGGGTCCGCTCGAATTCGTCCCCGATCCACCCGTCATTCCCCCCATCCCGCCCATCATTTCCGTCGAGCCACGGTCGTAAGGAAGGCTGAGCAATCGGAACGAACCTTCAACGCGCGTCCCTTCAATCAGGATGTCGACACGTCCACCGGGAACGAGAAGCACCTCGTCTTCCGTGCGCACCGAACCGAGGGCGCCTCCGTCGACACCGATCAGATGCAGCGGATGCTCCTCGAGGCGAAGCAAGTGGAAACGGGAGACCGAAGCATTCACCAGGCGCAGCCGCAGCAGCCCATTCTGCCGGATCGGGATGCTCGGGTTGATCACGCCGCCCGCCGTGATCGTGGAGCCTTCCCGGCCGTGCATCAGGGCGGACATCGCCGGTTCCACGATGGATCCGGTCGCGCTGAGCTCGAAGTCCTGCAACATCAGAATGTGTTCGTCTGCGGCCGCAACCTCCGGAAGCGTGTCGATCTCGCCGCGGATGACGAACGGCGCCGCGAGTCCGCGCGACACTTGACGCGCAACCGTGCCGTGGGCGTGAGGGTGCATCCAGTAGAGCCCCGCGGGGTGATTGTTAGGAAGCGTGAAGCGGTACGTAAAGACATCACCGGATTCGACGTGAAGGAAGATGTTGTCTGCGGCGCCCGTCGGCGGGATGTGGAGGCCGTGGAAATGAAGGTTCGTTCCCTCGCCGAGCACGTTCGCGAGACGGATGGTGATCTCGTCGCCCGCCCGGGCCTCGAACAGCGGGCCCGGGACGCGGCCGTTGAATGCGAACAACCGCGCGTTCCTGCCGCCGAGCGAGACCGTCGACTCCGCTGCCGTAAGGTCCGCGTGAAGCTGCGAGTCGACGCTCCGGAAAACGTCAGAACCGAGGCGAACGGCCCGCTGGCGTACAGCGGCCTGCGCGGCGCCATCGGTACAGTTCCAAGCCATGCCGCCCAGAGTGGCAGCGCTCACCACGCGAACGAACTGTCGTCGGTCAATCACGTTTCAGACCTTTCAGCTTGCGCTCGTGTTGCGGCCATCGGCGCAAAGATGGTGCGTAACGGTTGCAGGTTGAGGGCGGAATCACGTGCCGCGTCAATCACGGAATCAAGCCTGCCCCGCCATTCATCATCGATCCCATGACCGTGTAGGTGTCATTCGTCGCGTTGTCGATCACCGATGCGAGCACCATCATCATCCCGTTCGATCCGTCACCGAGGCGCACGCGAAGCTGCATCGAGCTCCCGTCGCCGTAGCGGCTGGTCATGCCGGCCAGCACGTCACCGAACTGATGGGAGGAGTAAGCCCGCAGCGAGAAGGGAAGTGACGCTGTACCACCGACCGGCGGCTGTCCGTCGGCGTCGATCACCTCGAGCGTCCCGGTGATCGGAACTGCACCCGCGTTGGTGACCATTGCGTTGACTCGGGCCCGGGGCTCTGGCTGGAGGCCCGTGACGTAAAGCTGGTATCGAGCATCGTCGTGCATTGGTCCGCCTGTTCCACGCATTGCCATGGACGTCGGCATCGCCATGAACGCAGAGCCGTAGGCTCCATTGCCGGACGGCGTGTAGGCACGAATGGTGGCCGATACGGGCTGGGTTCCCCGGATGACGATGTTCCCGAACGCATGCTCCAGGCCGAGAGGGCTGTTCAGGACATCGGGAAAAAACATCACGGCGCTCGTGAGAACGACCGGTGCGGTTGCAGTCGGGCTGTCGCTGGCGCTGTCGTTCGCGTGGAATTCGAGAGTAACCGTGCTCCCCGCGGTGCCCTTGAGCCAGAGATCGGTCCGCCAGAACGAGCCGCCCGCACCTTCTCCGCGTCCCGCCGCGGGAGCGAGGATCTCGCCCGACATCATGTTGACGCCACCGCTCCCGGTCATCTGGCCGAAGGCGGGTGTGAGTACGAAAAGCGTGAGGATCGAACCTAGAATCACTGCTCTCATGTTGAAGTCTCCATGAATCCCTCTAATTGTTCGCGCTGCAGAGATTGGCGGGATCCTCGCCGAGCTTTCGTCGCGCGCCCCGATCAAGAGTTGTTCCGGGGGGCGCCTCCGGCCCGCTGCTGCGCAGGCTCACTTCGTCGTGATCTCGCCGCAAGAGCGCATCGACTCGCCGACGTATGGATTCCCGATCTTCCCCTCGGGCTGCAGCCAAGACTTCTTTTCCATCGAGCAATAGGCCACCACCGGCTTTGCTCCGCCGCGCGTCTTGCGGTACTTGATGACTTCGTCGGATAGCGCCGCAAACGCCTGGCGCGCGGCCTTCAGATCCACTGCACCACCCAGCGTGGCGGCTTTCTCCTTGATCAGCGGCTGGCCGGCGGCGGCGACTGCGATCTGCTTCGCCGTTTTCTGTATGTCGGGGATCGATCCCTTGATCAATGCCTGGCGTCCCTCCTCATAGCTCGTGAAGATGCGATCCGATCCGACGGCAAGCGCGCTCGGAGCGATCAACGCCACGACGACCGAGAATGCGAGTGCGAGCAACTGCTTCATCTGAGTCTTCTGCGTCATTTGTGTCTTCCTCAATTTTGATATTTCGGGGCCGGCGCGAAGCTGCGCACCGGTGCCGTCTCTACTTTGCTGCCGGAGTTCCGATCTTGACGCTCTCCGCCGTCTTTCCGTCCGCTTCGAGCACGACCACGACGCGCAAACCTTCGGCAAGATCCGCCTTCTTCGCAGCCTTGTCCCCCTTCGTGTACGTCGTCGCGTCGGTCAAGGTAACTGTTACATCTTTGCCATCTGTGGTCTTGAGCATGAGGTGGCTCTCGTGAACCATCGTTACGGTGCCCATGATCGTCGTGTGAACGTGTCCGCCGTGGGCGAAGGCAGAAGCGGCGACCAGAACGATGAAAAGTGCGATTACTGTGTGTTTGCGATTCATGGGAATCTCCTCAATGGTGGTGCTGCCCCTGTTCGTGTTCCGGTGCGACGCCCTGTGGCGGGACCGCCCCTGCAAGAAACTGCTCTTCAGCGTTCATCTGCTCGAATTCAGCGCGACTCCTCGGGGTGAGCTTTTCCATTTCAACGAGCTCGTCCGCCGAGAGCTTCGGCAGGTGCCGGATGAAGTGAACCAGCTGCCAGCTCTCCTGCACGGACTCCGCTGTGCCGTCGCCCCACCCCGGCATCCCCGTTAGGCGGATTCCGTTCTCGATGATCGAAAACAGCTCGCCGTCCCTGAGTGACTGCGTGTCGGAGAGCGTCATGTCCGGAGCCGGGGGATAGAGATTCCCGCCGATCTGTGTCCGGCCCTTCCCATCGTTGCCGTGGCACGTCGCGCAGTGGTCAGCCCAGTGCGCGCGTGCTTCCGACAGGATCTCGGGCGAATACCGCACGGGGTTCACCGCATCGCGCATCGCCCGCGGGGTGGCGTAGTGACGCGCCATCCGCGCCATCATCGCCTCATGCGGAGACGGTTTGTCGCGCGCGCTGAATCCACGCACGAGCGACATCCACACGACACAGCCAACGCCGATCGCAAGGCCTGCGACTACCACCACAGATACTTTCGCAATCCGTCTCACAATCGCTCCTCTAGTCAGCGTCTTCCTTCACTTCGCCGCACGTACGCATCGCTTCGTCCGCGTAGTACGGATTGTTCACTTCACCCTTCGGTTGCAGCCACGAGCGCTTCACCATCGAGCAGTAGACGACCTGCGGTCTGGGCGCCTCT
The DNA here is from genome assembly GCA_041671505.1 of Thermoanaerobaculia bacterium. Classification (GTDB taxonomy): domain Bacteria; phylum Acidobacteriota; class Thermoanaerobaculia; order Gp7-AA8; family Gp7-AA8; genus JACPDH01. Next base: position 22,274 of record JBAZBK010000038.1, read on the forward strand.
TTGGCGGTCCCGCGATACGCGATCATCGCCTCGGAGAGCTCCGCGAACGCATTCCGGGCAGCCTCGATCTCGGCGCCGGCGGCCACCTTCCCGGCAGTACTCGCGACGGTTTCGTGGCCTGCCGCCTTCGCGATACCGGCGAGTTCCTCTGCGCTCGTCTTCACTCCCGCGGCGTCTCCCGCCACAAGCGCCCGCCGCACCGCTTCGTACTTCGGATAGAGCGAAGGCGGCGGCGCAGACGGCGACATGACGTACGCGGCAATGATTGCGGCCACCAGCAGCCCGGCGCCGATGCCTAGCCAGTGCCAGCGCTTGAGCAACGACGCCTGCTCGCCCGAGTCGGATGGCAGCTCCCGCTTGCGCCACAGGAGGTAGATCGCCGGGTAGACGAGCAACTCCAACAGGAACGACGTCGCGACGCCTCCGATCATCGGTGCGGCGACGCGCTTCATGACGTCGGCGCCGGCTCCCGTCGACCACATGATCGGCACGAGCCCGAAGAAGATGCAGGCGACCGTCATGACCTTGGGACGCACCCGCTGCACGGCGCCGTGGAGAATCGCCTCCTTGAGATCCTGCAGCCCGTTGACCCGCCCTTCCGCCTTTCGCTCTTTGTAGCTGAGGTCGAGGAAGAGAAGCATGAAGATGCCAGTCTCGGCGTCGAGCCCTAACAAGGCGATCAGCCCCACCCATACGCCGATCGACATGTTGTAGCCGAGCGCGTAGAGAAACCAGATCGCCCCCACGGCGGAGAACGGCACGGCGATCAGCACGATGGCCGTCTCCGTCATCGACTTCGTGTTCAGGTAGATGAGGGCGAAGATGAGGAAGATCGTCAACGGCAGGACGACCTTCATTTTCTCGCGCACGCGCGACATCGCTTCGTACTGACCGCTCCACGCGAGGATGTAGCCCGGCTTCAGCTTCAGCTTCGCGTCGACCGCAAGCTTCGCATCCTCGACGTATCCGCCGATATCGCGCTTCGAAGTGTCCACGTCGACATAGACGTACCCGGACAACCTGCCGTTCTCGTCGCGAATCATCGCCGGACCTTCGACGAGCTGGATCTTCGCAAGCTGGCCGAGCGGGATTTGAGCGCCCCCCATCGTCGGAACGAGCACGCGGGCGAGCTTGTCCAGGTCGTCCCGGTACTCGCGCGGGTAACGGACGTTGATCGGATAGCGCTCGCGCCCTTCGATCGAGGTCGAGACGTTCTCGCCGCCGACCGCCGACATGATGACGTCCTGCACCTCGCCGATCGTCAGGCCGTAGCGCGCAATCTGCTTGCGGTCGAGATCGAAGTCGACGAAGTAGCCTCCCGCCACGCGCTCGCCGAAGACGCTGCGCGTACCGGGAACCGGCTGCAGAATCTGCTCGAGCTCCTTGCCGATCGCTTCGATCTCCTTGAGATCGGAGCCGAAGATCTTGATGCCGACAGGTGTGCGAATGCCCGTCGTCAGCATGTCGATCCTGTTCTTGATCGGCATCGTCCAGGCGTTCGTCTGCCCCGGAAGCTGCAACTGCTGGTCGAGCAGATCGACGAGCTCGTCCCACGAGATCGTGTCGGGCCACAGCGGCCTGACGAGCGGCTTCATGAAATCGGGCATCCAGCTCGAGTACCAGCGCTCCTTCGCGCGCCACTGAGACTCGGGCTTGAGAACGACGACCGACTCCATCATCGAGAACGGCGCGGGATCGGTCGACGTCTCGGCGCGGCCCGCCTTACCGAACACGCGTTCGACCTCGGGGAACTGCTTGAGAAGGCGGTCCTGCTGCTGGAGCAGCGCCTGCGCCTGCGTCACCGAGATGCCGGGAAGGGTCGTCGGCATGTAGAGAATCGAGCCTTCGTTCAGCGGCGGCATGAACTCATGTCCGAGCTGCATGTAGGCCGGAATCGTGAGCAGGACCAACAGGACCGCGACCGCGATCACTTTTCGCGGGTGTTCGAGAACGAACTTCGCGGGAGGGCCGTAGACCTTGAACAGCACCTTCGAGATCGGGTGCTTCTCCTCGGGGTACATCTTGCCGACGAACACCGTGTTGGCGATTCCGGCAAGCCAGCGAGGCCGGAATTCGTATCGCTTCAGCCGCGTGAAAAGAAGCCGGATCGCCGGATCGAGAGTGATCGCGAGCAGTGCCGCAATCGCCATCGCAAAGTTCTTCGTGAACGCGAGAGGCTTGAAGAGGCGGCCTTCTTGCGCCTCGAGCGCGAAGATCGGCAGAAACGCGAGCGCGATTACGAGCAGGGAGAAGAACGCGGGGCGGCCGACTTCCTGGACTGCCTTGATCAGAACTTCCCTGTAGTCGCCCTGCTCCCCGTTCGCCTGCCAGACCTCGAGCTTCTTGTGCGCGTTCTCCACGACGATCACGGCAGCGTCGACGAGCGCGCCTATAGCGATGGCGATTCCTCCGAGCGACATGATGTTCGAGTCGATCCCGAAGAAATGCATCGGGATGAACGAGATGATCACCGCCGCGGGGAGCGTCACGATCGGGATCGCGGCGCTCGGTATGTGCCAGAGGAAGATGAGGATCACCGACGAGACGATGATCATTTCGATCAGCAGCTCGTGCTTGAGCGTCTTGATCGACTCCTTGATCAGGTCCGATCGGTCGTACGTCGTGACGATCTCGACACCCTCGGGCAGAGTCTTCTGAATCGCGTCCAGGCGCTCCTTCACCCGGTCGATGACGGCAAGCGCGTTCTCGCCATGCCTCATGATGACGATGCCCGCCGCGACCTCACCCTCGCCATCGAGTTCCGCGACGCCGCGCCGGATCTCGGGGCCGAACTGGATCGTCGCGACGTCTCGCAGACGCACCGGCGTTCCGCGCTCGTCGGTCTTCACGACGATCTCCTCGAGATCCTCGAGCTTCTTCACGTAGCCGCGCGCGCGCACCATGTACTCCGTGCCGCTCCACTCGATGAGCCGCCCCCCCACCTCGTTGTTCGAGGCGCGGATCGCCTCGGTGACCTTCATGAGCGGGATCCCTAACGAGGCGAGCCGGTTCGGGTCGACGGTGACCTGGTACTGCCTGACGAACCCGCCGAGGCTTGCGACCTCCGCGACGCCCGGAACGGACTGGAGCTCGTAACGGATCGTCCAGTCCTGCAGCGAGCGCAGATCGGCGAGCGAATGCCTGCCCGACTTGTCGACAAGCGCGTACTGGAAAACCCAGCCGACGCCGGTCGCGTCCGGACCGAGCTCCGTCTTCACTCCCGACGGAAGGCTTGGCTGAATCTTCGAGAGGTACTCGAGCACGCGGCTGCGCGCCCAGTAGGGGTCCGTCCCCTCCTCGAAGATCACGTAGACGTACGAAAAGCCGAAGTCGGAGAAGCCGCGGATGGTTTTCACCTTCGGCGCGCCTAACATCGACGTAACGATCGGGTAGGTGACCTGGTCCTCGAGGATGTCGGGGCTCCGGTCCCATCGCGAGTAGATGATGACCTGCGTGTCCGAGAGGTCGGGCAGCGCGTCGACCGCGACCTGGTTCATGCTCCAGAGGCCGGCGAAGACGAGCCCCGCCGTCACCACGAGGACGAGCGCGCGGTTCGTCGCGCAGAATCGAATGAGTTTTTCGATCATTTGAAAGCAGAAAGCAGAAGGCAGAAGGCAGAAATGGTGCCCTTCTGGTTCACTTTCATCTCCTTGAAATCAGAGAGCAGAAGGCAGAAAGCAGAAGTGCTGCGCCGCTCGTTCGCTTTCATTTCCCTCTCCACTTCTTGATCAGTGAAACGAATATTGCCGTGAGCTCTCCGGCTTCATGCTGAAGCGGCTCGAGTTTGGCGGGCGGCACGAGCTTCGCCCCCTCAATGATCTCGAGCCAGTAGAGTGTCTCCTCAAGTTCCATCAACCCGCCGTTGAGCTTGGCGACGTACTCGGCCTTCGAGCGCGCGCGTAGAGATTCGCGAAAGTGCGCGCCAACTGATGTCCCCGACCGCAAGACCTGTCGGCCCATGACATCGCCGAAGCGGTTTGTCGGCAACGAAGCCGAGAGCCGGATGATCCTGAGCGCGAATTCGCGCGTCCGATCCTTCAAGTCAGTCATCGCATCCCCCCGTCTCCAAAGCAGAAGGCAGAAAGCAGAAGGCAGAAGTGTTGCGCCTCCGGTTCACTTTCATCGCCTTGAAATCACACCGCAGAAGGCAGAAAGCAGAAGTGCTGCGCCTCCGGTCTTCCAGACTTCCATCCAGTGAAGCTTCGTCATCGCGAATCGTCGCCATTTCTATTTCTGCTTTCTGCCTTCTGCCTTCTGCTTCCAGCCTCAGGCCGTCCAGCCACGCCGCTCCCCATTTCTGCCTTCTGCTTTCTGCTTTCAATGGCTCATTTCCGCCAGCGCCGACTTGAGGCGCGATTCGGAATCGATGAGGAAGTTCGCCTGCATGACGACCTCCTCACCCTCGGTCACGCCGCTCCGGATCTCGTACCAGGCATCGGCCTTCGTTCCGGTGGTGACCTCACGGGGCTCGAACCTCCCCTCACCCTTCGCGACGAACACGATGGAGCGCGTGCCAGTCTGCAGCACCGCGCTTTCGGGGACCGCGACCACGTTGGTGGTCATGTGGTGGAACATCACGTCGGCGAACATCTCGGGCTTGAGATCACCAGTCGGGTTCGGCAGCTCGATGCGCACCTTGACGGTACGCGTCATCGGATCGACGGTGGGCGCGATGAAGGTCACCTTGCCCGTCCACTCGCGTCCCGGCATGTACGAGAGCGCAACCGTCGCTTCCTGTCCGAGTTTGACGAAGGCGATCTCGGACTCGTAGACGTCGGCGAGCACCCAGATCCGGCTGAGGTCGGCGATGTCGAAAAGCGAATCGCCGGGTGCGACGCGCAGTCCTTCGACCGCGGTCTTCGCCATGACGATCCCTCTGACTGGCGAATAGACGGTCAAGGACTTGCGAACGGAGCCTTCGGACTCCAGACGCTTGATCTCGGCCGGGGTGATGTCCCAGAGCAGGAGCCTCGTCCGCGCCGACTCGTACAAGGCGTCGCCGCTGCGGCTGACCGCTTCGCTTCCGGCGCTCAGTTTCGTCCTTGCCCGTGAGGCAAGCAGGAACTCCTGCTGTGTCGCGACCAGATCCGGGCTGTAAATCGACAGCAGCGGCTGGCCCTTGCGGATCTCCATTCCGGTGAAGTCGACATAGAGATGATCGATGTAGCCGTCGAACTTCGTGTGGATGTGCGCCAGCTTCGTCTCGTCGGCCGCGACGCGACCCACGGTGCGGAGCATGGTGTGAAGGTCGCGCCGCTCCGCCTTGCCCAACTGCACACCGATGAGCTGTTGCCGGGATGCGGGAACCGTGATCGTGGCATAGCCCTGGGCGGAAGCGGCGGAGCTGCCTCCCGACTCCTCGTACACGGGCACGAGGTCCATGCCGCAGTCAGGTGCGATGCCCGGCTTGTCGGACTTGTACGCCGGGTGCATCGGGTCGACCCAGTAAAGAATCTTCTTCTCCGCGGCCTTCGCCGGCTTCGACTCGTCGTACACCGGAACGAGGTCCATTCCGTCGGGCGCCTTGCCCGGCTTGTCCGACCGGTTCTGCGGGTTCATCGGATCGACCCAGTAGAGAACCTTCTTCTCCGCCGGCTTCTGTGGCTCGTCCTTCTTTCCGCCGCATGCCGCAAGCAGGCCGAGACCCAGCGCGAGAACGAGGATGAGCAGCGATTTCAGAGTCGTATTGTTTCTGGCATTCATGACTGTCACCTCATTGAGGTCGAAGACGAGGAGTCCGTCTGACCGCTCGCGCCGGACATCCCGGCGCCGGAATTGGAGGAATTGCCCGATGACATCGACGCTCCGCCACCCGACGCCGGCATCCCGCCGCCTGAAGGCTGGAGGCTCGCCTCGTCGATCGCGATCAGCCACGTTTCGATCTCAGCGCTGCGCGACAGCAACGTCTCGCGGTCACCGTAGAGCGAGTTGAGCGCTTCGAGCACGCTGATGAACGGAAGCTTTCCCGTCTGGTAGCTGGCGATCGCCGATTCGAACGAGAGTTCGTCGAGCGGGATCACGCCTTCGCTGTAAAGCTTTGCGACTTTCTGCGCGGCCTCGAGATTCGCGAGACGCTCGCGCGTCCGCAGCGCGACCGTCTGCACGATCGACTGCAGCTCCGAGTTGCTCGCGCTGGCCAACTCCTCGGCCTCCCGCAGCCGGTAGTCCTGCTTCGACTTGCTGAAGAGAGGGAGAGAAACCCCGAAACCCACCTGCCACATCGGATCGAGGTCTCCGCGGTACATCGGCCCGCCGCTGACGACGAAGTCGGGCTTGTACGCTTTGTGTGCGGATGACACGCGCAACTGGCCGGTCTCGATCGATTGACGCGCCGCTGCGATCTCGGGGCTCCGATTCCAAACTGCCTCGAGGACTGATGCGCTGTCGAGCTCGACCTGTCGCGGAACCAGCTTCTGTGCAGTTTCGAGCGGCGCATTTGGGGGCCGCCCCGTCATGTAGTTCAGCGCCGCGATGCGCGACTCGACGATAGCCTGCTGCGCGGCGACGGCTTCGTCGATCCGCAGGAGCTCGACCTGAGCGCGAAGCACGTCCTGCTGCGCGCCGAGGCCCACGGAGTAGCGCTCGCGAACGACGCCCTCGATCTGTTTCCAGCTCTGGCGCCGCTCCTCGATGAGCTGAAGAATCGAGCGCGCGAGAACGAGGTCGTAGTAACTGCGTCTGACATCCGCCTCGATCGAAAGAGCAGTGCGGCCGACGAGGCCCGCGCCGAGCGCCTTTGCGTCACTCTCGGCAACCTGTTTCTCGAGTCCCCGCTTGCCGGGCCATGGCAGCGGCTGGGAGTACATGAAACCGAGCCACGTGTCGGGCATCGAGCCGAGGCCGAAATTGCTGCCCTCGACCTGGTAGGTCGTACCGAGGAACGGGTCGGGCAACGCTCCGGCGGGCTCGACACGCGCCTGTGCGGCGAGCACCAGCGCATTCGCTCGCGCCACGTCGGGGTGCATCTGGAGCGCCTCGGCGACGAGCGCGTCGAGTTGAGGATCGGGAGGCGTCGCACGGACGGATGCCGGCGTTTGCGTCGCGGGACCACTCTCGCTCGCTCCAGGCGCCTCGCGCGTGAGCACCGGCCCGCCCATCGCCGCGGGTACTGTTTCCTGAGACTCGGCCCCCATCGCGACGAGGCTCGCTGCAAGCAGCAGTCCCGCGGCGCGAAGCCGGTATCGACCTGTTCTTACGTTCATGACCTGACCCTCGACACGCTGACGGTTTCGACGCGCGAAGACGCAATGCGGCCTTCACGCGGACACACTAAGGGCGTGGTCGGGGATCAGATGAGGTAGGTGGCGAGGAGAGCGAGACGCCGGTCGACCGGGACCGCCATCGCGGGCGCTTCGTCCCGGTTGGCAGCGGTGCGCACCAACGTGGAGACGGTCGCGACGGCAGCGCCGTCGAGCACGGCCGCGCCGGGAGTCGCGATCTTCGACGTCTGCGGAGTCGTCTCGGCCTCGTTGGGAACGACCGGGACGGGAACTGACTTCGACATCGAGCACTTCGTCGCCTTGCAGCAGCTCATCGGCGCCGGAGGGGGCGCGTTCTTCGCCGCGCAGCAGCTCCCCGAGGAGAGGCTGGCAAACGCGACCATCGGAACGAGGGTCGCGATCGCGGCGATGACGGCTAGGGCGGCGAGACGGCGCATATCAGTTTCCCGAACCACGGTAGCACGGACGCCTATTCCGATGGCGCGAGGCTGGTTCGGAGTTGGCAGGTCCGAAACAGGTAAGGCGAGGGGCGAAAGGCGAGAGGCGATGAGCAGGCTGGCCCAGCGCTGGCACCCGGCCGGCACGCGCGCGGGCGTGCGGTCCGTGCCCGTTGACCGGCGTCGCTTTCCGGACTCTCTGCCGACGACCCGTCACGACTCGGCGTTCACTTATCGCCTGCCGCCTGCTACGCTCTGCCAACTCGTCAAAACCAGTTCGTTCTCCGGGGGGCCCCATCCGTGCACAACGGCTTCGTAAGAAACGTCGTCCTTCTCGGCGCATTCGGCGGCGCCTACTACTTCATTCTGCAGAGTCGAGTCTCTCAGGCTGCGGCCCTGGTCGGAGCCCTGGTTCTCGCGATTGGCATGTGTGTCGCCGTGAGCCTCGGATGGAAGGCGGCGACCTCGATCTCGAAGCGCCTACAGCTGGAGCGTTCGCTCGGCGGCGCGCCCTTCGTGGATGGTGCACTCGCCGCCGCCGCGGGAACGATCCGCCCCGTCGACGGCACACTGCTCGCTCCGTTCACCGCCCGGCCATGCGTCGCTTGCGAGTACCGGATCGAGGGCAGCCAGAGCTACCAGGGTCCGTTCACGACGTCTAGCGGCGGAGTGGCCCTCGTCCCTTCCGTGATCGAATCGCAGTCGGGCAATGCGCGCCTCCTCGCGTGGCCGGGACTCGGCAACTTCGCGGCGTCGGCGTGCAACGAGGAGCAGCATCGGGAGAATGCGCGCGCGTTCGTGGCTGCGACCACGTTCGAGCTCGGCCCACTCTCCGGCGGGTTCTCGAAGCTCGACGCGCCGGTGGCAGATGCCGAGGGAAGGCTGAAGATCGACGTCGCAACCGGCAACGACGCCACTCCGGACGGAAAGCGACTTACGGAGAAGGTCGTTCCGGCAGGCGCTCGAGTCTGCGCCGTCGGCATCTGGAGCGCGGCACGAGACGGCATCGTCGCGACTCAGGGCTCGGCAGTGGGTGTGGAGCTCTTCCCGGGGACGCCCGACACCTTGCTCGAAGGCCTAACGCGTCGCGCAATCGGCTCCGCCGCCGGAGCGTTCGCCGTCGCGGCGCTCGTTCACGCGATCGCATGGATCGCGTTTAAGCCGTAGCGCGCCGCCCCGCGGCCGGTACGGCCCCGTGCTCGCCAGCGAGACGCTGGCGAGCGTGTCCGCGGGACGCGGGCGCTACGATTCACCTTCCTTCAATCGCCTTTCGCCTCTCGCCTCCAACTGCTACCCTTCCCTCACACAAAAGCCAGTCACATTCGGGGAGACGACCTCCATGCTCAAAGGTTGCCTGAAGAGTCTTGCGATCCTCGCGGTCCTGATCGCGGTCTACTACTACGTCCTGCACGGCAGGATCACGCCGCCGGGCGATCGCTGGGGCGCGCTCGCGCTCGGCTTCGGGATGTGGATCGTCTCGGGCCTCCTCTGGAACGTGCTCAACGCCCTGTCGAACCGGAGATCGTTGAGGCGGGCGGCCGGCGGCTCGCAGGCGTTCGAAGACGGACAGGTGGTCGCCGTCGCGGGCGTCATCCGCCCGCTCGGCCAGCCGCTGGTCGCGCCGTTCTCGAAGCGTCCCTGCGTCGCCTACGAGTACTGGATGCGGCCGCGCTACTCGAGGTCGAGCGGCCAGACTCCTCCGCAGGTGAGCGGCGAGGCGCTCGCGCCTTCCGTGATCGAAGGAGCGACGGGACGCGCCCAGCTCCTCGCCTGGCCGTTCCTCCAGAACTACGTCGAAGCGCAGTTCGACGGCGACGAGCATCGGCAAAACGCCCGCGCCTATGTCGCCGCGACGCAGTTCGAGCAGGCAACCGTTTCGAGCGCGTTCTCGAAACTGAAAGAGATGCTCGCCGACGACGACGGCAGCATCAAGGTCGACATGAACAACGGCGGCGAGATCGACGTCGACGGCCTTCGGTTGTGCGAGAAGATCGTCCCGGCCGGCGCGAACGTCTGCGCGATCGGCACCTGGTCGTCGCAGAAGAACGGCATCGTGCCCGATTCGAACTCGACCGCGGGGGTGGAGCTGATCCCCGGCACGCTCGACACGGTGCTGCGGAAGCTTCGCAACAAGGCGATCGGGTTCTTCATCGGCGCGATCGTGATGGCGGCGGTCTTCAACGCGATCGGCTATTTCGTGCTGACGCAGTTCGAAAAGCAGGAGCGGCCGGGCCGCCTAGCGGAGTTCCATCAGACGGTGACGAACGACGATCGCGATTCCGTCGCGAACGCACTTCGCGGCGGCGCGAGCAGCTTCCTCGACGCGAGCGACTCCCAGGGAATGACGGCTCTGATGCTCGTGAAGAGCGCGGGGGTCGCGCAGCTTCTCCTCGATCGCGGCGCGAGCGTGACTTCGCGCGACCAGTACGGCCGCACGCCGCTCATCTACGCGGCGATCCGCGGAGACGCCGCCACGCTCAAGTTGCTGCTCGACCATGATGCCGACATCGATGCGCAGGACCAGGACGGAATGAGCGCTCTGATGTTCGCGGCCACGGCCGAGACGCCCGAGGCGCTCAGGTTTCTCGTCGTCCGGAAGGCCAACCTCGAACTGGTCGACGAGACGGGGCGCAGCGCGATCGAGCTCGCGGAGAGCTATCCCGCCGCGCGGCAGGTCCTGCTCGACGCCGGCGCCGTCAACGAGACGCTCGATACGGCGACCGCGCCGCGCCTTCCGGAGGACTGCGGCGAGCCGATACGCGTGGTCGAGGGCTATCTCGCCGCCGTCGCCGCGAGCGACGTGAAGGGGACGAGCGAGGCGATGACCTCACGGATGACGATGCGCTACACGCGCGAGCAGCTGGAAGAGCTCGCCGCGAACAGGCCGGTCGAGGCGCGCTGCACGGCCGGCTGGGCGACCGCGACGCTCGCCACTCTGGAGCTCGAGGGGAAGACCGACGAGTTCGACTACACGGGAACGGTGCACCTCCGACTCGAGCCTGGAGGCTGGAAGATCAAGAACGACGGCTGGACCCGAACTGAACGGAACTGATCTGGAGCGGCCGGCGCGACCGCGATATCATGGCGCGCCATGCTCGACCTCGCCACCGTCACCGCGGACGCTTTCCGGCCTCACATCGACTCGACCTTCGCCGTCGTCGTCGGCTCGAACGAGACGCTCGAACTCACCCTGGTCGAGACGACGGAGTTCCCCGGTGCTCGCGAAGGGGTGCGTCGCGGCTTCTCACTGATGTTCGGCGGCGGATCGCCAGCGCGCATCCTTCACCAGGCGACCTACGCCTTCCGCCACGCCGCACTCGGCGAGTTCGAGATCTTCATCGTCCCGCGACAGCCGGTCGGCGGCGTGCCGCGCTACGAAGCGACCTTCAACTGACGCCCGTCGCTACGCTCCATACAATCGTCGCACTCCGATCAGCAGCATCAGCATCGCGAGCACGGCCAGCGCCGTCGTAGAAAGCGTGGGGATCTGCGCGATGGCGGCCGCCGGCTCTTCAACGATGATCGATGCAGTCGCCGCGATGCCGGCGCCGCCGTTGCTTGAAGTCGGGACGCTGGTCGTGTTGACGAGCGTCCCCGCGGAGACGGCCAGGACACCGACCTCGAACTCGCACGGAGTCGCGGCGTCGAGCGTGGCGCCCGCGAGGGTGATGCTCGCGGAGCCCGGCGTGGCGGTGATCGTGCCTCCACCGCACGAGCCGGTCAGGCCATTCGGGGTGGCCACCACGAGGCCGGCCGGCAGCGCGTCGGTGAACCCGACGCCGCTCAGCGCGGTCGCCGGGTTGGGGTTGGTCAGAGTGAACCGCAGCGTCGTCGTTTCGTTCAACGCGACACTTGCAGCTCCGAACGCCTTCGCGATCGTCGGAGGCCCGACTACGGTAAGGCTGGCCGAGGCGGTCCCGCCGGCTTCGCTTCCTTCGATCGAAGTGATGGCGCTGGTGGTGTTGTCCTTCGCGCCGAGCGTCGTACCCGTGACGCTTACCGACATCGTGCACGATCCGCCGGGGGGAAGGCTGACGTTTGCCAGCCCCGCGCTGCCGGTGCCGGCGACCGCGGCCACCGTGCCACCGCACGTATTGGCGATCCCGTTAGGCGTCGCCACGACCAGGCCGATGGGCAGCGTATCGGTGAAGGTCACTCCGCTCAGCGCGCCCCCGGGCCCCGGATTGGGATTGCCGAGAGTGAACGTCAGCGTCGTTGTCCCGTTCAACAGGATGCTCGCTGCCCCGAACGCCTTGGCGATCGTCGGCGGCGCAGTCACCTGTGGATCGACGACCACGAGAAACGCCGAGGCGAAACCACCGGTGCCGCCTTCGATCGACGTGACTGCGCTCGTGACGTTGGGTTTGAGGCCGCTCGTGGTGCCCGTCACCGTCACAGCGAACGTGCATGTTCCACTCCCCGCGATCGTCGCTCCCGCGAGGGTGATCGTGTTGCCGCCACTCGTGGTCGCTGTACCCCCGCACGTCGCGCTCACGCCGTTGACTACGCTGAGCCCGGCTGGGATGGTGTCGGTGAAGCCTACTCCCGTCAGCGTGATGACCTCGTTCGGATTGGTCAGCGTGAACGTCAGCGGCGTCGTTCCGTTCAGCAGGACCGCCAGGCTCCCGAAGGCCTTTGCGATTGTCGGAGGCGCGATGACCGTGACGCTGGCCGAAGCCGTCCCCCCCGGCCCGACTTCGGTCGAGGTGACGGCACCCGTGGTGTTGTTCTTGGGGCCGAGGGACGTACCCATGACGTTGACCGTCATCGTGCACGAGCCGCTGGCGGGAAGAACGACGTTTGCCAGCGTCACGCCACGGCTACCAGCGACGGCGGTGACCGCGCCGCCACAGTCGCTCGTCAACCCGTTAGGCGCCGCTACGAGGAGGCCGGCGGGGAGCAAGTCGGTGAAGCCGACGCCGCTCAGCGCGGTCGCCGGATTGGGATTGGCCAGCGAGATCGTGAGCGACGTCGTCCCGTTCAGCGCGATATTCGCAGCACCGAAGGACTTCGCGATCGTCGGCGGCGCGAGCACCGTGACGCTCGCCGAGGCCGTCCCGCCCGGCCCACCCTCGGTCGAGACGACGCCGGTCGTTGTGTTGTTCTTCGCGCCTGCGGTCGTACCCGTGGCGTTCAACGTGATCGTGCACGAACCGTTGCCGGCAAGGCCTCCGCCTGTAAGCGCCACGCTGCCGCTGCCGGCGACCGCCGTGACCGTGCCGCCGCATGTGCTCGCCAGCCCGTTAGGCGTGGACACGACGAGACCGGCGGGGAACGGGTCGCTGAAACCCACGCCGCTCAGCGCGGTCGCCGGGTTGGGGTTGGTCAGCGAGAAGGTCAGCGTCGTCGTCCCGTTCAGGACGATCCCGGCGGTGCCAAACGCCTTCGCGATCGTCGGCGGCCCGACTACGGTCAGGCTCGCCGCGGCAGTCCCTCCAGCGCCTCCTTCCGTCGAACTGACGGCACTCGTGGTGTTGTTCTTGATGCCGGCCGTCACGCCGGTGACGTTCAGGGTGATCGTGCAGTTGCTGTTGGCGGGCAGGCTGCCGCCCGCAAACCCGACGCTGCCGCTGCCGGCGACCGCAGTCACCGTGCCGCCGCCACAGTTGCCCACCACACCGTTCGGAGTGGCTACTACGAGGCCGGCGGGCAGCGTGTCGGTGAAGCCGACGCCGCTCAGCGTGCCAGCCGGGTTGGGATTGGTCAGATCGAACGTCAGCGACGTCGTCCCGTTCACGACGACGCTCGCCGCCCCGAACGACTTGGCGATCGTCGGCGGCGCCGGGGTTGCCGGATTGACGACCACGAGGAACGCCGTGGCGGCAGCGCCCGCCCCGCTCTGGGCCGACGTGACGGCGCTCGTGACGTTGCCCTTGAGGCCGCTCGCCGTGCCGGTCACGCCTGCCGTGATCGTACAGGAGCCGCCGGCGGCCAGCGTTCCGCTGCTGAGCGCCATGCTGCCGCTGCCGGCGAGGGCTGAAACCGTGCCGCCACAGTTGCTCGTCAGCCCGTTTGGCGTAGCTACCACGAGGCCGGCAGGCAGCGAGTCGGTGAAGCCGACGCCGGTCAGCGCCGTCGCCAGGTTCGGGTTGGTCAGCGTGAACGTCAGCATCGTCGTTCCTCCGACCAGGATGGCGGGCGTCGCGAAGGCCTTGGCGATCGCCGGTGGCATCGCGGTGAGCGTGACGACGTTCGTCGCGCTGTTGTTGAGCACGCTCGACTCTACCGCGGTGCCCGGTGCGAGGATGGACGCTGTGTTCGCGATGGTGCCGGTGGCGACCGTGGAGACGGTGCAGTTCGCCGTGTAGGTCACGCTGCCGCCGACTGCCAGGTCGACAGTTGCGTCGTTGATGTTGCCGCTGCCGCTCGCGGCGCAGTTGTTGCCAGGGCTGCCCGCGCAGGTCCAGCTGCAGGTGAGCGTTGAGGGGAAGCTGTCGACGACGCGCGCGTCGAACACCGTGTTAGGCCCGGCGTTGCTCGCCGTGATCGTGTACGCCACGTTGCCGCCGGGGACGGCCGTCGCCGCGCCCGAGGTCTTCGTGATCGACAGGTCGACATCCTGCGCAGTCAGGATCTCCCAGCCGAAATCGGCTGGCGGCGCACCGCCGAAATTGCCGAGCGTCCCTGCCGGATTGTCCGACGCGAACGAGCCGGCGGCCGTCGTGACGAAGTACTGGTCGGCGCTCGTGCCGAGCTCCGCGGGTGAGAAGACCCCCTGGGCCAGGTTGTCGAGCTGCGCGGCCGTCGCACCGGTCGAGCCGTTGGCGTTGTCGAACCCGATTCCGGCCCAGAACGACGAGGTCGGCATGACGAACTTCGTGCTCGTCTTGATCGTGCCGACGCGGCCGGCGGTAAAGACGATCGGGTTGTACGTGTACGCGGCGATGAGCGTACCCGGCCCGCCGCCTGGCCCGTTGGGATGGTAGAAGCGCACCAGCATCCTCGCCGACACGTCGACGGCGTTCAGGTTCGTGACGGTGAAACGATAGCCGTTGATCGAATAGGGCGGAGTGCCGACCAGGTTGAGGTCGTCGGCGGCGAGTCGCGTGATCGTATTGAATAGTTGCTGCGCGGCGCCGCCGTGGGCATACGACTGCTGGCGAAACGTCCGCAGGTTTGAATACACCGCGTCGGCGCTGGCGTTTTCGGCGGTCGCGACCAGCCCGGACGTCGCCAGCGGCACGCTCTGTTCCAATTCGACGTCGCCACCAGGCTGATCGAATTCATGCGTCGCGCCGAAATGAGCGGTGATCGTGTCGCCGTCCGCGGCGTTCGTGATCGCGTTGCGCAGATCGGATTCGCTGCTGACGGCATGGTCGGCGTCGTCTGCCTGGGTGGTAAGGCCGAGGAGGAGCACGAACGCGAGGGTCGAAGCGACTCTCGTCGCGAGGCCGACCTGGGTCACTACCGGGCTGAGCACGTTGCGCGATCGCCGCATTCGAGCCTCCTGAAGCGTCCTGCTCCTTCGAGGGGGCGACTCCGTCGCGCGCTCCTGAAGCAAGGTGTCGTGAAGTATATCTCCGGGGAAACGCCTCCGCGGCGACAAGCGGTGCGCTCGAGACTGTGGCCCCGACGAGTTGCGAAGCCCGGCAGGCCGTTACGGCTGCAAGTCGCCGCGCCACTCCATCCGCTGGTAGACCTCGCCGTCCTCTATCACGCGGAAGCCTAACCGCTCGTAGAGGCGTTTCGCCGGGTTGAAGCGCTCGACGGAGATCGTCACCGCCAGTCCCG
The DNA here is from genome assembly GCA_041671505.1 of Thermoanaerobaculia bacterium. GTDB lineage: Bacteria > Acidobacteriota > Thermoanaerobaculia > Gp7-AA8 > Gp7-AA8 > JACPDH01. Next base: position 37,662 of record JBAZBK010000038.1, read on the forward strand.
CGGACGTGGCCCCCTCGAACAGGTCGCCGAGGATCCGCGCGCCGATGCCTTTCCCCCTAGCCGAGGGAAGCAGCGCGATGTCGATTACATGGATCTTTTCCGCGGTGCGGTTCAGGTAGAGTCGCCCCGCCGGCTCGCCGTCGACCTCGATCACGCTGAACGTCGCGCCGGGAAAGGTCTCGCGATAGTGAGTGTCCTGCGACTGGAACTGGAAGGCGAGGAACTGGAGCTTCTGCTCCGGCGTCCAGGGGACGGGCGCGAGCTCCTCGGTGCGCGTGCTCGCGTAGACCTCGAAGAGGATTCGCGTGTCGGCTTCGGTCGCGGGACGGATGTGGATCGATGGGGCCATGGCCGGTGCGCTCGCGTCGAGGAATTAGACCATTCAATCGCGCCGCCGTCATGCCGATCCCGCGAAGCGGGAGACCAATGGCGGCAAAAGAGAGGGCGACGCATCGCGTCGCCCCTGTGAAACCCAGGCAGCGTTCAATCGGCAGCCGCTACTCCGCCGCGACCTCGTCGCGCTCCGCGAGCTGGAACGCCGGATCGTTCGTCGTGTTGTCAGTCGTCGTTCCGTAGAGCACCGCGTTGCCGGAGAGGATCTCGATCCCGATCGAATCGTTCGAGGCGACCGTGCCGAAGACGAACTCCGCGGCGGCTTGCTGCTGGAAAAAATTCGGATCGAAGGTACGGACGGTCGATGAGCGCTCGAAGCCGTCTTCGCTCCAGACCGTGATCTTCAGCGCCGCGCCGGCCGAAAGGGTTCGAATGCCGATGTTGAAGCGGTAGCGGACCAGAT
>JBAZBK010000039.1:0-37218 GCA_041671505.1 Thermoanaerobaculia bacterium
GCTCGGAAACGGGCTCGTTGAGCACCAAAGCGATCACGGTCACGTCAAGGCCACGCCGTCACCATCGTACTCAGTTTCTTACCTCAGGCGCTGCAGCGCGCGCAGTGGGCCGCTCGGAATGACTTCGTGTCGCTGGGAACGGAGAATCCCTTGACTCAAGGCCATTAGGCTAACGCCGGGGACTACCGATCTTTCGTCGCTTCACGGCGAACCCTCGCTGACGGCACACCGAACTCCGTTCGCCTGCTCCTCGCTTCTCGCCTCATCGCTAGATTCATGCGGTGCTTCGCACCGCCGCGAAAGCTGCGTCCCGCTCCGCGGGACACTCCACATGTCTGCTCATCGCCTTTCGCCTCTCGCCTCATCGCCTCCCGTGCGATACTCACCGCTCGGCATTCCGCCGCGAAGGAGCCCTCCTCGATGCGCATCGTTCCCGCTCTCCTCGTCGCCGCCTCGCTCGTGTCGCTCGCCGCGCACGCCGCGGAACCAGTCGACCTCGATCTCGTCACGCGTATCAGGGACGAGGGCTTCCACCATTCGCAGGTGATGACGTACGCCGGATACCTCACCGATAGCATCGGCGCCCGCCTTACCGGCTCTCCCGAGATGAAGGTTGCGAACGACTGGGCGCGCGACACGCTGACGGGCCTCGGCCTCACGAATGCGCGGCTCGAGCCGTTCCAGTTCGGACGCGGCTGGTCGTGGTCGCACTGCGCGCTCGATTTCGCCGGAACGCGCGAGGGAAGCATGACTGCGATCCCGCAACCCTGGACCCCCGGCACGAAGGGCGCCGCCGAAGGAGAGGCGGTCCACCTCACGGCGACGACCGCCGAAGAGCTGCCGAAGCTCATGGGCAAGTTCAAGGACAAGTTCGTGCTCATCTCTCCGGTGCGCGTCGTCGAGCCTCCGGTGAAGGCGCCGTTCAGCCGTTACAGCGACGACGAGCTGAAGGGCGAAGGGGAGTTCCCGATCCCGCCGGAAAAAGAAGTCGATGAGTGGCACGGGAAGTTCCAGAAACGCGTCGCCTTCCGTAACGCGCTCGACGAATTTCTCGCCGAAGAAGGCGCGCTCGGCATCCTCGAGGTCGGCTCGCGCGACGGCGGGATCCTCCGCGTTCCGCGTGGCGGCGACCCGGTCGACGCATCGACGAAGAAGATCCCGGCGGTGATCGTGCTGACCGAGCAGTACAACCGGCTCGTGCGTCTCGTCGACGCCGGAGAGAGCGTGCGTCTTCGCCTCGACGTCGGCGCCGCGTTTCACGAGGGCGACGGCAAGGCGTACAACACCGTCGCCGAGATCCCAGGCAAGGGAAAGAGCGACGAGCTCGTCATCGTCGGCGCTCATCTCGACAGTTATCACTCCGGCACGGGCGGAGCCGACAACGCCGCGGGCGTCGCGATCATGATGGAGGCGGTCCGCATCGTGAAGGCGTTAGGCATCGAGCCGAAGCGCACGATTCGCATCTGCCTCTGGAGCGCCGAGGAGCAGGGTCTCATCGGCAGCTTCTCCTACGTCGACCAGCAGTTCGCCTCACGTCCCCTCTGGCCCGCGTCGGAGATGGCGAAGCCGTTCGGCCTGCGCGAGAAGCGCGGCGCGTTCACCTTCAAGCCGTCACACGCGAAAGTCAGCCTCTACCTCAATGCCGACAACGGAGGCGGGAAGATCCGCGGCGTCTACCTCGAGGAAAACTCCGCGGCGCGGCCGCTCTTCGAGGCCTGGTTCGCCCCCTTGCGCGACCTCGGCGTCACGACGGTCTCTCTGCAGAAGACCTCCTCCACCGACCACGTGCCGTTCGACGAGTCGGGCATCCCCGGCTTCCAGTTCATCCAGGATCCGATGGACTACTTCGCGCAGACGCACCACACGAACCTCGACACCTTCGATCATCTCCAATCGGACGACATGCGACAGGCCGCGGTGGTCGTCGCGACCGTGCTGATCCATGCCGCAAACCGCGACGAGATGATCCCGCGCAAACCACGACCGAAGGAGTAATACGAAATGAAGCGTTCCGTCATCGCAACCCTCTCCGCGCTCGTTCTCTCGGCCCTTCTCGCAAGGAACGCGGTCGCGCAGCAGCCCGCCTACCATGGGCTCGGCGCCGACAGCGTTTCCCCCGAAGTTCTCGCGAAGTTCGCCCCCGCGCCGCTCCCTTCGGAGCTCTCGCGGAAGATCCAGAACTTCATGGACGTCCGCTCGCCTGGCGGCGGCATGCTCTCGCCCGACGGCAACCACCTCTACTTCAGCTGGACGGTGACCGGTACCGCGCAGGTGTGGCGCCTCGACGGGCCGAACACCTTCCCGATCCAGGTGACCGGCGGCGAGGATCGCACCTCGCTCGTCGACATCACCCCCGACGGGAAGACCCTCGTCCTCTCGCGCGACCGCAAGGGCGAGGAGAACCCCGGCCTCTACCTGATGCCCGCCGACGGCGGCGCAATGAAGGTCGTGCAGCACCTGCCGAAGGTCCAGACCTCCTTCGAGTTCGTCAGCCCCGACGGTCGCTGGCTCTACTTCCGCTCGAACGACGTCAAGCCTAACTCATACGTCATCTATCGTTACGATCTCGCCTCGGGCGCGAAGGAAGTGGTCTTCGACGAGCCCGGGCTCTGGGGCATCGCCGACCATCGCCCCGACGGCCGGCTGCTCCTCTTCAAGGCGACCGCCTCGATGCGGGGCGAGTACTGGGAGTGGGATCCCGCAAAGAAGACGAAGACCCCGATCCTTGGCGTCGACAAGCCGGGCGAGTATCGCGCGCAGTATGGCGCGAAAGAGGGCCAGCTCGTCGTCGTCACCCCGGAGTTCGGCGAGTTCCGCCGCGGCTACACGTTCGAAGGTGGGAAGTGGACGCCGATCACCCCCGAGCTCAAGTGGGACGTCTCCCGCGGCGGCCTCGACGAGCGAAAGACGAAGATCTTCTACACGATCAACGAAGGGGGCTATTCGAAGATCTACGTCCTCGACGCAACGACCCTCAAGCCCGTCGAGATGCCGAAGCTGCCGGCCGCCGACCAGTACTCGTTCGGCTCCACCTCGCCCGACGGCCGTTACACCGTCTTCTCGATTGGCACGCCGGTCGCGCCGCCCCAGAGCTGGGTCTACGACTGGCAGACGAAGACGCTCACGAAGTGGGTGAGCCCGAGCACTCCCGAGGTCGACACGCGCAGCTTCGCCGTGGCGACGCTCGAGTACTACCCCGCGCGCGACGGCGCGAAGATCCCCGCCTTCATCCGGCGCCCGAAGAGCTGCGACCCCGCACCGTGCCCGGTTGTCGTCCTGTTCCACGGCGGTCCGGAGGGCCAGGCGACGCCGGGATTCTCGCCGAACTCCCAGCTCTGGATCGACGCCGGCTACGTGCTCGTTGAGCCTAACGTGCGCGGAAGCGACGGCTACGGCAAGAGCTGGCTCGACGCCGACAACGGGCCGAAGCGCCTCGCCGTCCTCACCGACATCGAGGATGCCGCGACCTGGGCGCGCGCGACCTTCGCCGCGAGCGGCAAGGCTCCGAAGGTCGGCGTCATGGGCGGCAGCTACGGCGGCTACTCGGTGCTCATGGCGATGACGAAGTTCGCGGGCGCCTACGACGCCGGCGTCTCCGTCGTCGGCATCTCGAGCCTCGTCACCTTCCTGGAGAACACCGCGCCGTACCGCCGGATCCTCCGCTCGTCCGAATACGGCGATCTTGAAAAGGACAAGGCCGCGCTCGTCGAGCTCTCGGCGACCACCTACATCGACAAATTGAGCGCTCCCCTGCTGATCATCCAGGGAGCCTCCGATCCGCGCGTCCCCGTCGGCGAGTCGCTCCAGATGTATGACGCAGCGTCGAAGAAGGGAGTCCCGACCGGGCTCGTCATCTTCGCCGACGAAGGACATGGCGCGCAGAAGCGCGATAACCGCGTCCTGCAGACCGGCCACTCGATCCTCTGGTTCGACAAGTACCTGAAAGTAAAGGAAAGATTCTTCTGAACAGCAGTGAGCAGGGGCACGGCATGCCGTGCCCCGTGCTGCGTGGCCCGACTCGCAAGGGTCTGCCTTGGAGATGTGTGGCCAGGATCCGTAAGGGCGTGTTGCCCACCTCCGCGGCGCTCTGCACGCCGGAGGCGTGCAAGAAGGTAGCCCCGGGTCGCCCTGCGAAGCGGGGCGACCCGGGGTGTGAGGACGAGAATGTTCCCGCACCCCGGCAGGGGTGCCAGAGCGCAAGGAACTGGCGAATCGCTGGCACCCCGCCGGGGTGCGCGCGTTCCTTCTCACCGAATCCGGGGGTCGCTCCGCTTCGCGAGCGACCCCGGCTACCTTCTGACATCCCTCCGGGATGTCGATCCGAATCGACGCGGGCGTCGTCGAATTGGGTAACACGTCCGTAAGGGTCCGGACTCGAGCAACGCGGAAATCAAGAGCCGTGCGAGCGGCGCACATCACACAGCTTCTCGCGCCGACCCATGGTCTCCTTCGCTCAGATCACGTATATCGCGAACGCCGTCACCACACCCGCGACTCCCCCGACGACGACCTCCGTCGCGCGATGCCTTCCGAGCCGCAGTCGCGACCAGCCAAGCAGCGGAACCACCGGCACGAGCACCCACCCGAGCCGGGAGCCCAGCAACAGCAGCGTCGTCGCGGCGAGCGTCGCGAACGCCAGGTGCAGCGAGACCTTGATCCACCGCGTCGCAACGGCGCACGCGGCCAGCATGCCTAACGTCCCGAGCGCCCCGCGCAGCAGAAACGACCCGGGATGCGCGACGAGGATGTAGCCGACGAGCGCGACGAGCCCCGCCGCGCCGACGCCGAAAAGCATCGGGCGCTCCTCCCGATTCGACGCGTCGACGTTGCTCCACGCCCCGCGCCGCACCTGCAGCAGCATCAGGATCGCGACGGGAAGCACGGTGGCGACGGCGACGAGCGCCATCGTCCGCGCCGCGTCGGCGGGCGAGCCTAACCTGAGCGCCGCGCCTCCGACCATCAGCGCAACCATCACGAACGGGTGCGCGACGATCGAGATCCAGCGCGCGAAGGTCGTGATCGCGCCGGCGCTGCCTTCGGTCGTCGGAGCCATCGTCGCACGCCGCTCCGTGCTCAGCGCGCGCCCGGAAACCAGCGAAAGAACTCCTCGCGCGTCGACGGATTCTTCATCCACGACGTGTCGGGTACCGGCAGCCCCTTCGCCTCCGCGACCGTCAGCCATCCCGCCGGCAGCGCCATCGTCTTCCTGTCGCCGTTCTTCGTCTTCCAGAACAGCTTCCGCGAATCCTCGGCGGCCGTCGCGATGTCGAGCGTCGTCACCACGTCCTGGATGCAGTACTCGATCACGTCATCGTAGCGACCCGCCGCCCACATCGCGGGAGCCATCGCGCCCGACACTCCCTTCGTCTTCCCCGGAAGCTGCATCCCCTCCGCAGCACTCTGCAGGCTGAAGCGAAAGCCGACGATGCAGAAAGCATGAAAGAGCATGTCGACGTGCCGCTCCGCGAGGCGCGCGCAGCGCTCGAGCTGTCCCGACTCGTCGCCGAGCACCGCGAAGTCGAAGCCGAGGCCGTTCCAGGTGGCGAGCGTGTAGCCCTCGTCGACGAACCCCTCCAGCTCGTCGACCACGCGACGCGCCTCCTGCTCGTTCAGTTGCCCCGTCACCTTGCCCGACGGCTCGCTCCCGTACCAGACGATCGGACTCTCGCGCCGGTCGCTCCTGATCGCGACGGCGCAGGTAATGCCGAGGGGGCGGAGCGCGAGAAGATCGCCCGGCGCGTCGTCGAGCAACTTCGCGGTTTCGAGATCGAAGGCGATGAATCGCTTGCTCATGGCAGTTCGTGCATCGCCTCGCTCTTCAGAAGGACATCGGGCGATACGGGGAAAGTATACCGGCGGGACGCGACGAGCCGCGCCGCGAACTCGACCATCGTTTGCCCTTACCGAAGCGGGTGAGACAGAATGCCGCGATGCGATCGGCCCCGTCGCTTCGTCGCCTGCTGCTTTCCCTTGTGTTCGTACCGCTCGCCGCTTCGGGCGCGCTCGACGCGCAGCAAGTCGACCACGATCGGCGATGGGACGAGGTCGTCGTCATCGCCGCGGCGGAAGAGAAGCCGATCGTCGCGTTCTTGCACTTCTCGAACTGTCCTCCGAAATCGACCTGTGCCGCGTTCATCGAGCTCGCGAACCATCCCGCGAACCGCCGCCGGATGGCCGGCATCCTATTCGCCACGCGCGAACTCGCCGAGGGCGAGGATGACTCCTCCGTCTCGGTGCTCGCGCCCGATGGCACGCGGATCATCCGCTGGCAGGGGATTCCCGACGCCGCGCAGTTCGCGCTGATGCTGACCGGCATCGATCAGGCGGCGCCTCACATCGTCGCCGCCTATCGGGCGACGCAGTCGGGCTGCAGCACCGATGCGACCCGCGAGACCGCGCTCGCCTTTCTCGCCCTGGGGTACGAGCTGAAGGCGCGCCCCGCGCTCGAGTCGCTGCGCGATTCCGGCACACCGGAAGATCGACAGCTCGCGACCATCTGGCTCGAGCGCCTCGATGCGCGCCGCGCGAAGCGTCTCCCCGACGAGGCGCTGCTCACGAAGCTCACCCGCGAAGGCGTCACCGATCGCGTCCGCTTCGAGGCGTGGATCGCGCTCGGCGACGTGCTTCTCGTGGGCCTGCGCGCCGACGACGCGCTCGCCGCCTACGCCGCGGCCGTGCAGCTCGCACCCGACCCTTCGCCGCAGCGCCAGCTCGCTCTCGACGCGCGGCAGCGCGCCGAGCTCTTTGCCGCGCCCGTCCGCGGCATCGGCTCCCCCGGATCGATCGTCACCGGCCGCCGCACGATCTGGCCTCGCCTGCTGCCGAAGGAGACCACGCGCGTCGAGTACCGCCTCGACGAAACGCTCGTCGCCACTTCGAAGAAAGTCCCGTTCGCCGTCTCGATCGATTTCGGGCGCCTTCCGAAGCGTCGCATGCTCACCGTCACGGCATTCGGCGATCATGGGAGGACGATCCGGGCGTCGAGCTCCACCGTCAACGACCGCGCGGATGCGTTCGCGATCGACATCGTCGAGCCGTCGAGCCCGGACCTCTCCGGCACCGTTCCCGTCGTCGTCGCGGTGAAGGTGCCCCAGGGGCGCCGCATCAGAAGCGTCATCGTCGAATGGGACGGCAGACGCATTGCGCGCTTCGAGGCCCCGCCTTACGAGACGACTCTCCACGTGAACCAGTACCAACAGGGTGTGCTCCGCGCCGTCGCACGTCTCGAGGACGGCTCCGAGCTCGAAGACGTGTTGCTTGTAAATTCCGGATCGATGACGCTCGAGAGCGAGGTTCATCTCGTCGAGGTTCCCGTCTTCTCCGAAGATGATGCTCCGCTCGTGCGCGATCGAGTGAAGATCAGGGAAGACGGGAAGACGCTCCCCGTCGATCGCGTCATACCGGCATCCGACTCACCGCTTCTCGTCGCGCTGCTGATCGACGGATCGTGGAGCATGACCGGAAACATGCTCGACGTGCAGGAAGCGGCGATCCGCTTCGTCGAGGGCCACGTTGCGCCCGACGACCGGGTGATGGTGATCGGCTTCGACACGCAACTGCGCATACTCTGGCCGACGAGCGACCGCTCGCTCGTCGAGCACGCGATCCTTTCGATCCAGGCTCAAGGCTACACCTCTCTCAACGATGCGATGCTCGGCGCGCTCCTGCAACTTCAGGCTCCCGGCTGGCGACGCGCCCTCATCGTCTTCAGCGACGGCCTCGACAACGCCAGCAGCTTCACCGCCGGCGATGTCGGTGAGGTCGCGAAGCGGAGCGGCGTGCCGGTCTACGTGATGAGCCTCCAGCCCGAGCCTCCCGTCGGCGTTCCAGGCCTTGCGATGAAGAGCGCGCATTGGGTCTTCGCCGCGCGGACCGAGCTGATGAAGCTCGCCTGGAACAGCGGCGGAAAGGCGTTCGACCTCGCCTCGCTCGAAAATCTCGATGCGATCTGGAACGAGATCGGCCGCGACCTCGGCCGGCAGTCGCTCGTCGTCTACCAGCCGTCGCCCGGCGCGCGCGACTGGCGCGCACTCGAAGTCTTCGACGGAGCGCGGCGCCTTCGCGCGCCTTCCGGTCTCGCCGTCGGCGCCGGAAATGCCGGCGCCTCACCGTAATCGCGAAACGCGCCTACAACCACCCCAGACGCCGGGCCGCGCCGTGGATCAGGTAGATGCTGAGGCAGAAGAGGAAGACGCCGAAGCTGAGACGCAGGTGCGGCCCGCTCATCTTGTTCGCGATCCAGGCTCCTCCCCAGGCCCCGACGAGCATGCACGCGGCGATGATCATCGCCGCGCGGAGGTCGACGTTGCCGCGCCGGTAGTACTCGATCGTCGCGGCGAGCCCGATCGGGGGAAGCAGCACCGCGAGGCTCGTCCCCGTCGCCTTGTGCTGCGTGAAGCCGGCCCAGTAGATGAGCGCCGGGACGATCACGATTCCGCCGCCGACACCGAAGAGCCCCGCTGCGACTCCGCCCATCAAGCCGATGATCACGAACGTCAACCACGCCGGCATCGCGCTGCTCCCTTTCTGCTGTTGCGCGGGAGCCGACGTCGCCTCCGCGCCAGGTTTCTGTTCATTCGTCCGATCACGTCGATCATACCCGCAGCCATGCTCGACGCCCCCGTCACGGCACCAGGCGAGGAAGCTCCTCGAAGCGCCAGAGCGCGAGCCGCTTGTCGGCCCAGCCGCCTCCGCTGTGATGGCATCGCTCGTCGACGAGCTCCAGCGGACGCGGAAGCGAAAAAGGAGGCCGCTCGAGGTTGAGCGGGCGCCAGTCGCCGGTGGCGATGTCCGCGTTCTCACGGTCGCCGATGAACGTCGTCGCTAGCAGATAGCGGGCGCAGGTGCGGCGCAGGTTCTCGATCGTTGCCATGACGTCGGCGTTGCCGAGGTGAACGAGCGCGTCGCGACAAAGGACGAGGTCAGCCGCGGGGAGGCGCTGCCTCACGATGTCGCGGCAAACGAATTTCCGCCGGGGCGACGACCATCGGCGGCGGTTCTCCTCGATCAGTGACGGAACCACGTCGACGCCGATGTAGTGGTCGACCGCGTCGGCGAGCGGCCCGGCCCAGTTGAAGTCGCCGCATGGCGCGTCGAGCAGCGTGGAGACCTCGAGCGATTCGACCAGCGCGATGAGGTCTGGAAGAAATGCGGCGGCGCGCTCGCGCGTCGAGCCTGGGCCCGAGAGCGACTCGCACTCCCCCCACGCGCGCGTCTCGAGGATCGCGCCGAACACGCGCCGCATCTCGCGACTCTTCTTCGAGAGGAGTGGAAGTTTGAGGAAAGACATCGAGCTGTCGCACAAAGAAAAATCCGAGGTCTGGCCTCGGGAGTTCTACCTCATGGCACCCGGAAACTTCCGCGGACCCGGTGCGGTGCCGGGATCCGGCGGGTCCGGCCTAACGCTTCTCGACGAGAACGGTGATGTTGAAGACGACCGCGACCGGTCTGCCGTTCATCACGGCAGGGCGGAAACGCGACTGGCGAACCGAGGAGAGGATCACCCGTTCCATGCATGGAGTCACGGGAGTGAGCATGTGCGCGTGCCGGACGGATCCGGTCTCGTCGACGACGACCTCGAGAACCGGGCGCCCCGAGAGCTCCTCGCCGTCACATTCCGCGAAGTCGGGTCGTACCCGCTTGACCACCGTGGGGGCGGTGATGCCTTCTCCGAGGCGCAGTGGTATCGCCTCTTCCCGTCCTGCGTTGCTGCCCGAGGACGACGCGCGCCCGGAGTCTGGCGGGGCTTCGTACCGGCACGCTGCAACGACGAAGAGAATCACCAGGAAGCCAAGAGCTTTGCGCAATCCAATCCACCTTACGCCATGCCGCTCAGCCGGCCCGGCGCTCCGCCGAGACGATACCACCGGCGAACCCGTTGATGCATGCCCGGATCGGCGTCGGCGGCCAGGTGTTGATCAGCCCCACGTGTAAGCGCCATGAACCTGGCTCAGCGTCGGAAACACCGAAGTTAGAAGTTAGAACGATGAATGTTGAATCCAGAAATGCCTATGCGGCTTCTTTTCTGGGTTCAGCATTCATCGTTCTAACTTCTAACTTCAGCTTCTCTCCCCTCAACTCAAAACCACCGCCCCTCACCCTTCGAACGCCACCTCTCCCGCCGGCACGGCTCTCACCCGCGGCCCGAAGCTCGTGATGTTCGAGAGCGTCTCGTTGTGGTGCGCGGAGATCTGCGCCGCGGAAAGAACACTGTTGTCGACGGTCGTGTGCCCGTCGGCCACGAGCAGCACCGGGTATCCGAGCGCGAGGGCGCGCCGCGTCGTCGTGTCGACGCAGAACTCGCTCTGTATCCCGCAGATCACGAGATCGGTCACGCCCCGCGAGTCGAGCGTCGCCTGCAGTTCCGTCCTGTGGAACGAGTCGGTGGCGGTCTTTCTCACGATGAAGTCGGAGCGCGACGTTTCGAGCCCCGTCGCCAGCTGCCACCCGTCGCTGCCGAACGCGAACGGCGAATCCTCGGCCTCGTGCTGGATGACGACCACCGGAACGCCCGCGGCCCGTGCCTTCCGGGTCACGAGGTTGATCCGATCGATCACGCGATCGGCTTCGAATGCCGCGTGCTCTCCGGAACAGAGTGCCTGCTGAACGTCGATGACGAGAACGGCGGTAGGCATGGCTTCCTCACTTTGTCCGGTACTTCGCCAGGAACATGCTCGCCGCCTCATCAGCCAGTTGCCTGCGCTCACGAGGCGTCGGTGCCGGAATCGAGCCGATCATCTGCGGCCAGAATGCGAATGCCTTGATCAGAGCGGTGAATTGTTCGGCGGCAAAGACCGGATCGGCGACCGTCAGGCGCCCGTGCGCGACCGCCGAGCGAATCCACGTCGTGAGACCCGCCTCGCGCGTGTGCAGGTCGCCCCACGCCTTCGCCGCCAGCTCCGGCGACCGGATCGCCTCCGCCATCATCGCCCGCGCGAGCCCCAGGTAGTTCTCGTCGGCCAGCATCTCCAGCTCCCGCATCGCGAGTTCCCGGAGCTGCGCTTCGAGCTCGACCTTCGGGTCGTACGGCACCTCGGTGGCTTCGTGCACCCCGGCCCAGAGGACGTCAAGGATCGCCTGGAAGAGCGCTTCCTTGCCGTCGAAGTGGTTGTAAACCGTGCGTTTCGAAACAGATGCACGTTCAGAAATACGGTCCATGCTCGTGGCGGCGAACCCCGCCACGCGAAACTCCTGCGCCGCCGCGGTGATGATCGCGGCCCGCTTGCGCTCGCTCTGCGTCAGCTTCGGCGCGTCCTTCATGCGCGAATTCTGACCGATTTTCAATACGAAGTAAACTTTTCGGTTTACATTGCGTACACACAAAAAGTACACTGCACGGTGTAGTGCAAAGAATACAGCGGCCCACGGGAGAAACCGGATGAGCAGATGGACTCTGAAGAACCTCGCTGACCAGACTGATCGCGTCGTCATCGTGACCGGTGCGAACACTGGAATCGGCTTCGAAACCGCCGCGGCGTTCGCGGCGCGCAACGCCGAAGTCGTCCTCGCGTGCAGGAGCGAGGCGAAGGCTGTCGACGCGATGAAACGCATTCGCTTCCGCACCCCTCTCGCGAGGCTGAGATTCATCGCGCTCGACCTCGCGAGCCTCGATTCGATCGCGCGCTTCGCGAAGACGTTCCGCGACACCTACCCGCGGCTCGACCTCCTCATCAACAACGCCGGCGTGATGATCCCGCCGCTCGGCTACACCGCCGATCGCTTCGAGCTGCAGTTCGGCTGCAACCACCTCGGACACTTCGCGCTGACCGGCCAGCTCCTCGGGCTTCTCGAGGCGACACCCAGCTCGCGCGTCGTGAACGTCAGCAGCATCGCGCACAAGTACGGCGCGATCGATTTCGAGAACCTCAACGCGGAGCAGGGCTACGACAAGTCCGCGGCGTACTCGCAGAGCAAGCTCGCGAACCTCCTCTTCACGCGGGAGCTTCAGAGTCGGCTTCGCGCTGCCGGATCGAAGGTGATCGTGACCGCCGCGCATCCCGGATGGACGGCTACCGACCTCCAGCGGCACAACCTGCTCTTCCGGATGCTGAACCCGCTCTTCTCACAGGCGCCTCCGCAGGGGGCGCTGCCGACGATTCGCGCCGCGGTCGACGACACCGCGACCGGCGGCGAGTACTTCGGTCCGCGGGGATGGTTCGAGACGCGCGGTCTTCCGGAGCGCGCCGACATGACGGCAGCGGCGAAGAACGACGACGACGCGCGCCGCCTCTGGCAGGTCTCCGAACGCCTGACGGGCGTCCGCTATCTCGGCCAGCCCGCGAACGCCGCATGAGTGGGCGCAGCCGCCGGCACACAGGGGCGCGTCGGCTTCTCGCAACCCTTCTACTGATTCTGCTCGCCACGGGAGGAGCTCTGATGTTCGAAGCATGCACGACGATCGGTGAGGCCCCGCGATGGGACCGGAAGGAGCCGGGCACGAGCTCCTCCCACTTCAGGAACGGGCGGTTCGTCAACGAGCTCCCGCCGCGCGACTCGATGGCGAGAGCGGTCGTCAAGGCCCTCCGAGGCGCGCCTAACCGCGAGCCGAGCGCGGCGATCGAGACCATCCGCCCGCGGCGTGGCGATTTCACCGCGCGGCCCGACGAGCTGCAGCTCACCTGGTTCGGCCACTCCTCCGTGCTCGTGGAGATCGGCGGGCTGCGCCTCCTCACCGATCCGGTCTGGGGGCTTCGCGCCTCGCCGTCGCGCCATTTCGGGCCGAAGCGCTTCTTCGATCCGCCGATGCCGCTCGACGAGCTGCCCGACCTCGACGCCGTGCTCATTTCGCACGACCACTACGACCACCTCGATCACGCGACCGTGGTCAGGCTCGCGGCGCGCGGCGTTCTCTTCGTCGTGCCTCTCGGCGTCGGAACGCGCCTCGTCTCCTGGGGCGTCGATCCCGCGCGAATCGTCGAGCTCGACTGGTGGGGCGAGCATCGCATCGGCAACGTCCGCCTCGTCTGCACTCCCGCGCGACATTTCTCCGGCCGGAGCCTCACCGACCGCGACAGGACGCTCTGGTCGGGCTGGGCGATCATCGCTCCCGGCAAGCGCGTCTTCTACAGTGGCGACACCGGCATGTCTCCTCACTTCGCCGAGATCGGCCGCCGCCTCGGCCCGTTCGCCGTCGCGATGATGGAGACCGGCGCCTACGACAGCTCCTGGGCCGACGTGCACATGGGGCCGGAGCAGGCGATCGCGGCACACCGCGCCGTCGGCGGTCGCATCTTCCTTCCGCTTCACTGGGGGACGTTCAACCTCGCGCTTCACAGCTGGACCGAGCCGGCCGAGCGGGCGATCGCCGAAGCCAATCGCCTCGGCGTCGAGATCGTCACGCCCCGTCCGGGCGAGCGGATCGACTCCGCGAACATGCCGAAGACATCGCGATGGTGGCCCGAGCTTCCGTGGCAGAGCGTCGGCGAAGCGCCTGTCGTCTCGTCCGGTCTCGAGCCCGGAGCGGCCGAGCCGCTCATGGCGCGGTAGCGCGCGCCTGCACGATGCCTGGGCGGGAGCTCACGCGGGCGAGATCGTTCCGCACGCCGCGCGCTGGCTCCCGAACGGTCAGAGCCCTACCGCTTCCTCTTTGCAGCCGCCGCCCGTTCCCGTTCCTGCTTCACCCTCAGCCTCACGATTCTCCCTATGAGACTCCACGGGATCGGCTGATCGAGGGGGAACTTCAGGTTGCCCTTCGGGCCGGCGTAGGGAGCGAGCGCCTTCTCGAGCGCCGCATCGCCCGAGACCGGCGGGAAGAGCCCGATATGGTTCTTGAAGGCTGCGAAGTAGAGGAGGATGCCGTGCATCCGGAAGGCGGGCATCCCGTAGCTGACGAGCTCGCTCGCGTCGGGCGCGCCGGCGATCACGATGCGCCGTATCTCTTCGAGGATCGGTTGAACGTCCGAACGGGACGCCGCGATGTACGCGTCGATGTCTGCGGCTGCACGTTTGGCCATGCTGATCACCTCCTCCGGAGCGGAGGCGCCTCGTTAGGCGCCGGCTTGCGCACCCGTGCCAAGCTCGACTACCAGCCGGTCCAGGTTCTGCTCATTCGCAGCCTCGAGGAACTGGCGCGCATTCTCGGCGAACTCGCGATTTTCGAAAACCATGAACCAGGTGAGGATGGTCCCGGCGGCGCACCGCTCCATCGAAATCGCGAGCTCGAAATGCGGCAGGGTGACGTGTTTGATCCGAATCAGTGATTCGGAAACGATTTCCAGAAACTCCGATTGGTTCGGATAGTTCGCTCCGTCAGGACCGTGCATGGTGAGGTTCCAGGAGCCGCCTTCCCGGAACTCGAACGTATGAAACGTATTCGTGAACCCGGACGGGCCCCACCAGCGTGCGAGACGCGCCGGATCCTGGATAGCGGCGAAAACGGATGCAGGAGGCGCCGGAAGCTCTCGGGAGGTGCGGAAGATGGACATCGAACACTCCATTAAACGAGGGATCGCGGACAACGACTCCTGGTCGGATCCGTCATGGTTGCTTCTCACGCCAGATCATGACGGCGAGCAGAGCGGCGACGACGCTCGCGATTGCACTCGCCCAGACCGGAACGGAGAACCCGTTGATCGATACGGGCCAAGCCTGAATGAACCGGATCAACTGCATCGCGGCGATCAATGCAAGTACGACCGAGGCAATCGAGGTAAAGGGCTTCATTCTTTCGTCTCCTGACGGCCAGCACCCCGAGGCATGACGTACCGGACGCAGCGGTTGCTGCGACGTGTCAGGCACCGTGGGCTGCCATCTATCGAGGATCGGGCCTCGTTGCGTGGTTCGATCCGGCGGACCTTCGTGCTCGGCTCGTTCCCGGTTAGTCCTGTTCACTTCCGATGAATCGATAGATCGCAGCTCCGAGCACGGCGCCGATCATCGGGGCGACCCAGAACAGCCAGAGCTGGGAAATCGCCCAATCGCCGGCGAACAACGCGACGCCGGTGCTGCGCGCCGGATTCACGGAGGTGTTCGTAACCGGGATGCTGATCAGGTGGATCAGGGTGAGACACAAACCGATTGCGATCGGCGCGAAGCCCTGCGGTGCCCGTTTGTCTGTTGCACCAAGAATGACGACGAGGAACATCATCGTCATGACCACCTCGGTGATCAGCGCAGCCTGCAGGCTGTACCCGCCCGGCGAATGAGCGCCGTAACCGTTCGAGGCGAAGCCGCCGGAAAGATCGAAACCCGCCTTACCGCTGGCGATGAGATAGAGCACGCCGCCCGCGGCGATGCCACCCGTGACCTGCGCGACAATGTAGGGCAGCAACTCCTTCGCCGGGAACCGGCCACCGGCCCAAAGGCCGACCGACACCGCTGGGTTGAGGTGGCATCCGGATATGTGCCCGATGGCAAAGGCCATCGTCAGAACGGTCAGCCCGAACGCCAGTGCTACGCCCAGCAGTCCGATGCCGACGTCGGGAAACGCGGCAGCCAGAACGGCACTGCCACACCCGCCTAGAACCAGCCAGAACGTTCCGAACAACTCCGCGCCATACCGCTTCATGCTCGCCTCCATTCCCGCTGAGGAGCAGGCAACCGAGCGCCACGGCACGAAGGACCATCCGCTCGGACGACCAAGAAGACCCCAGAGTGTACTGCTGTGAGACCGCAGGCTTACAGCGTACCATCCAACGACGTTGCCATCGCAGCCGTTCGACGAGGGTGACGACTGCCGCGGCGAGTCAGACGGCAGGTGCGCTTTCGATTCTTGCCCTCAGCTCTTCGAGTGACCCAACCAATTCGTTTGGTTCCAGCAGGACCGCTTGATTCAAGGCATCGCGAAGAGGGCGCACCCCGCTGGGAATCGGAGCGACTTCGAGGGAGTACTCGCCTTGGTCGAGTAGGAAACCACCGAGTAGAAACCTGTTTGGTCGCCAGAATACCGGCTGCAGATAGCGACTCTGGTCATCGTAGAACCGAACGCTGCCTGTCTCGACATCGATGGCTTCATGGTTCCGACGGACGCCGGTGATCGTCTCGTGGAGACACACTGTCTGGTCGTCGAGGATGGCGATGATCATATGCCTAACGTTCTGCCGTTCACCGGCCAAAATGCGCACTGGATAGTTTACCCGCCTTCGAGACTTTGAGTTGCGCGTTTGGGTCGCGTGGAGCGGCTGCGTTAGGGCGTGGCCGCTGGACGGGTTCTCCTTCAGGACCGTATCAACTTCATGATTCGACGTATTTGCCTTCTGGTTCTAGCCATCGCGATGGTTCCAACAACGTATGCGACTGCGCTCGAAAGAGTCTTGCTCCCGGTGGTCGGCGACTCGCATGGAGCGCTGGGCGCTCTCTGGACCGTGGAAATGTGGATACGAAACGATGGCGACGAACGCGCTATCGCCTACCCTCTGGCGGTCCGCTGCTCAAGCCCCTCACACTGCCGTCTGCGTCCGGTTATGGATCTCTCACCGAAGAGCACGCTGAGCTGGGATACTCTCGACTTCCCGAGTCGAGCACTATTCCCCGCATTCGTTCCCCTCTCGAACTCCGATGCCGGGGCCCTGCTCTACCTTGAAAGAGAGCGGGCCGACCAGGTGAACATCTCGTTGCATGTGCGCGACCGGAGTAAGACGGCGAGCAATCTGGGCGCTGAAGTGCCAGTTGTGCGAGAACGAGACTTTCGAGTGGGTCGGATCATCATTCCGTGGGTTGTGCCCAACTCCGGATACCGCTACGCGCTGCGGGTATACGACCCCGACAACGTCCCAGACGCTTCGGTGGTCGTGAGGCTCTTTCAGACGACCGATAGGTTCGGAGAGTACCTTCTCGATGAGGCAACGTTCCCGCTCACGAACCTCAAAATCACGACCAATTGCGAGGATGCGGTTTGTCCTTGGCCAGGAGGTTCCTACGCCCCATCGATTCTGTTCCTTCCTCTCGACCTCAGCCAGTACGACTCTGCCGCCATTCGAGTGGAGATTGAAGCAGTCAGCCCGGGGTTACGGCTCTGGGCCATGGTTTCAGCGACGAACAACGAAACTCACCTCGTGACGATCTACTCGCCAAACTAGCGCCCTAACGGCTGCCGCTGACCCGCGGCAAGGCGCACGGGACAGTTCAGCAGCTGGCGATTCATGGTGTTGCGCGTGCTCGTCGGGTTCACCGCTTAGTTGGACGAAGTCCCAGAGGCATGCGACGGCGTTCATTCCGTTTGGAACGGTCACCGACTCGTACCGCACTCCGTCTTGCCACCCCAAGGTGAACTCGTCGGGCCTGAGCCGTTTTGGAAACCATGCTGCGACGGTCGCGACCGGCGCTGATGTGATGACCCAAACCGTATCACTGAACGGCCGAGCCGGGTCGTCAAACGCCGTGACTTGAACGCGAATGTCAGCAACTTCCGGGCGCGCCGCAATGGCGGACAACACCTTCCCGACTTCGGTGGACTCCGGCATTGGGTCGAGGTTGCAGCATATCGAGCCCACGACGGTGTTCCCGCCGAAGAACTCGCTGAGCGCCAGCAGCGGACGTGGTGTCGATGGATCGTCCGGGTCCCCGCCTCGCCGGGCACGCTCGGCAAGACCAGCCGGCGCCGCGGCAGTGGATGGACGCTTTCCGCCACCGAACATTCTCGAAAACCAGTTGGCCATAGTTCCCGTTCCCAAGGCGCCGAACGTCTGGCGCTCACCGGCCAAAACGCGCCCGCACTACACCAACGGGTTACCAAAATCTTGAGCGGCGCGTTTTGGTCCGGTGCAGCAGCATAGGCCGCAGCCGGGACGCTATGACTGCAAGCGCTTTCCGGCTGCGCATGATTCGACCAGGCGCGATAGACGACGGGCTCGAGTGGCGGGGTGTTTGGAGCTCGCGACCCAACGGACGACAGCGCGGCGATAGCTCGGTGGTGTGCTGTTGAAGAACTCCCACGCGGCGGGAGAGCCTTTGAAAACCGCCAGGTCCTGCGCAGTGAAGGCTGGAGAGGCCTCTTGCTCGTAGGAATAGACGCTCGACCTGTGATCTGCGCGATGAGAGTAGGCGAGCATTCCGGGCGGCTGCATGCGCCCCTGGGAGATGAGGAGCTCCACCTTCGCGATGTTGATGGTGCTCCAGTTCGAGTCGGGTCTGCGCGGTGTGAACCGAATCTGGTAGGACACGTCGTCGATGCGCTTCCGAACCCCATCGATCCAGCCGAAGCAGAGTGCTTCATCGACGGACTCGGACCAGGTGAGGCTGGGCCTGCCAGTGGCGACCTTGTAGAAGCCGACGAGGAGTTCGGAGGCTGTGGATCCGTGACGGGCCAGCCACCTACGGAATGCCCCAGGCGTTGGGAAGAAGACAGGCGTATGAGGAGCGATGGGCTTTGACATATGCGGCCTAACTTTGTAATACCTCTCAAGAGTCCCATCTGAAATCAGGTGGAACCTTCTGGTGCCAGTTGTGCGCATCTGGCTTTGGATATCCTAACCCTCGGTGGTTCCCGGAGTGCGATTCGCTCCTCGAGCCAAAGCTGGACCACGATGCCGGGGTGGCGGCGTCTGTGTTTCACCTACGGGTTCCTGCGCGCGGCGATGCGGCGATTCCGCGCGCGGCTCTCGCACTTCAGATCCGAGCGGCAGGCCGCCGAAGCGGTCGGGGCCGGTTATGCGCCCCTCCGGGAGTCGGCGCGACTCGTCGACGAGCTCGACGAGTCGCGCAGCGGAAAGGCCGCTCATCGTTGTAGCTGCAGCGAACCGCCACAGGCGGGGCGGGGGGCTCGGGGAGTGTCCGCGCGCCTCGATGGCGGGAATTGTGCGCATGGCGCGTCGTTGGACTTGGCTTCGGCGTTTCGAGGCGCTCGCGATGAAGGGATTGCAAATTGATGGACGAGGTACCCGCACGCGAGATGCGCGCGGGCCTGCCGGCGCGACGCCGGCGGTCCAGCCGGCCAGCGTTCCATTGGACGCCAGCGCTTCGTCTCGGAAAGAGCGCTGCAATAGGGGAGGGCGGCGCTTCTCGGAGTGGGGGGCAAAGGCCGGAGGGCTTTGCTACAGGGCTTTGCTACAGGGCCTTTGCTACAGGGCTATCGCCTTGAATGCAAACGGGCCGCGCACTCGGTGTGCGCGGCCCGTTCGGGTTTCACTTCCGGAGTCTTCGTTCAGCGGGTCAGGAAGAACTCGCCGGCGATCGTGTCCCACTTGCCTTCCGGCAGGTTAGGCGTCAGGTCGTCGCATGCGAGGCCGCCGTCCTGTGCGAGAGCGCCGGCCGAGGCGGGCATCAGCGTCTGCAACCGCCGCGTCGCGTCTTCCATCCAGCCGCGAACCATCGTGCCGCTCACCAGGTTCCGGAACATCGTCTTCGCGTCGGGCGCCTGCACCGTGAAGAGCCAGCCGTCGCCGTAGGTGTCTTTCCGCGCCACGTCGGGCTCTGCCGCGACCGCCGGGTTGATCGACATCACCGTTCCTTCGATCGGCGACACCATCTTCGCCGTCCTGCCTCCGTGCTCGAGCGTGATCACCGCCTGTCCCTGCCTCACCCAGGTGCCCGGCACCGGCAGCGTGACCTTCTCGATGTGCCCCGCGATCTTTGCCGCGAAGTCGTCGATGCCGACGCGGACGAGCTGCGCGCTCTCGGCCGCCGCCCAGGTGTGCCCAGGGTGATAGGCGACGTTCGACGCCACCTTGAAGCCGCCGACGACCGCAGGAACGAGCCTCGGCTGCGCCGGACGCTGGGCCTTCACTTCTTCACGTGTCCTTCGCTCTTTGCGCGAGACCACGAAGTCGATTGCGAGTACCACCAGAACCATTGCCGTCACGAGAAGAACTGTCATGGCTTGCCTCCGTAGCGTCCCCGTCCGGGAATCGCTTTGTCTGCCTCGTGATAGAGCAACGACAGTGCCAGGTCGGAGACGCGTGGGGTCAGGTCTTGAAAGTCGTTTCATTCGAGGGGGTTGCGGAGTCAGAACGCGAGAGCCGCGGAAAAACGCATCAAGGGCGTTCGATGAGTTTCGCAGCAGGGATTTGGGAGAGGATCGGGTAAGGGGCACGGATGTCGATGAAAATGCGTGGATTAGGCGTGCGATGAATTTCCATGCTGCCGGATTCGGCAATTGATGTGATTTTCAGCGAAGAGGAGGGAGGGGGTGGGGGAGATTCAGCGAGCGTCGGAACCGGCGCTGACCCGGACGCCTCCTCCTGTATCTGTCGCCGCTCACGCGGCTCGGCTCCCTGGTCGATCCACAGACCGGGCCCTCACGGGCCCGGCTACGCATCTGTCGGCCGCTCGCGCGGCCTTTTCGAGCTGATGCCCGCAGCACCTGATGTCGGCCAGGGCCGTCAGGCCCTGAGCGTCGCGAGAGCGACGCGGGAGAGGCGTAGCCGGTCGCGTGAGCGTCCGGTGACGCGATCGCGATCGTACGGTGAGCCGCGTGAGCGGCGACAGTCGCAGGACGCGCGTGACGAGGCCGGCGGGACGCGCGCGCATCGCGCCCGGGGAAAGGGCACCGAGCCAAGGCCGGAGGCCTTGGCTACAGGACGCTACGGCACGTTCGCGGAGCGTTCGTCCTCGACCGCCGCGCGGCAGAGCTCGCAGAGCTGCCAGTTCTTCAGGTCGATCCCTTCGACCGAGTGCGACGAGGCCATCACGCACTCCCAGTCGTCGCAGTGGTGGATCCCCAGCGTGTGTCCCAGCTCGTGCACCGCCTCCTTCACGAGCCGCGTCTCGACGAGCTCCGCGTTCGCCGGCATTCCGTAGAACTCCTGGCGCAGCCGGTGGTACGAGACGATCGCGCAGTGTCCCTGCGTCTGCGCTTCGCCGAATACGAAGGTGAGAATCGGGATGTAGAGGTCGAGCGCGGTCACGCCGAGGAGGTGGTCGCCTCCCCCGTCGTCACGGATCAGCTCGGCAAGGAGCTGGCTCGAGTGCGCCTGGCGCCGCTCGGGATGCAGCGCGAAGAGCGGGTCGATCCTCCGCGCGTCGATCGAGCAGGGGACTCCGAACTCCTCGGAAAGAGGATCGACGAGTGCGTCGACGAGGTCCGGATGCGGATCGCCGACGCGCACGAGGCGGATCGCCTTCATGACTCGCGGTTGTTCCTCGTCCAGCCGTAGTTCTTCAGCTTGTTGTGCAGCGTCACCCGGTCGATGTGCAGCACGCGCGCCGCGCGCGTCTGGTTGCCGTCACACTCTTCCATCACCTTGAGAATGTAATCCTTCTCGACGTCCTGGAGCGACTTGCCCCCTGCGACGACGAGCTGCTCCTCCCCACCCCCGTTGCGCGGGATCGAAAAGTCGCCCTCCCGCACCTCAGGCTCGCGCGCGACGACCATCGCCCGCTCGACCGCGTTCTCGAGCTCCCGGATGTTCCCCGGCCAGTCGTGCTCCTGCACGAGCTGCATCGCCTCCGGGGCGATCCGCGTGATCTTCTTGTTCATCTGCATCGCGAACTTCTGCACGAAGTGCTCGACGAGCAGCGGGATGTCGTCACGCCTCTCGCGCAGCGGCGGAAGGTCGATCGTGAAAACGTTGAGGCGGTAGTAGAGGTCGGGACGGAAGTGCCCCTCCTCGATCAGCTTCTTCAGGTCCTTGTTGCTCGCGGCGACGCAGCGGAAGTCGACCTTGATCGAGTGCTGGCCGCCGACACGCGTGATCTCGTGCTCCTGGAGCACGCGCAACAGATCGGTCTGCGTCCGGAGCGAGATGTCGGCGATCTCGTCGAGGAAGACCGTGCCCCCCTCGGCGAGCTCGAACTTTCCCTTCTTCCGGTACTGGGCGCCGGTGAAGGCGCCTTTCTCGTGGCCGAAGAGCTCGCTCTCGAGCAGCGTCTCGGTGAGCGCGCCGCAGTGGATCGTGACGAGCGGCTGGAAGCGCCGCGGGCTCGCGGCGTGGATCGCCTTCGCGACGAGCTCCTTGCCGGTGCCGCTCTCGCCGACGATGAGGACGGTGGCGTCGGTGGGGCCGACGGTGTCGATCGCGTCGAGCACCTTCCGCATCGCGCCGCTCCGGCCGACGATGTCGGCGGGATGGAGCGACACGGCAAGCGTCTCCTGCATCCGCTCGACCTGCTTTTCGGCCTTGCGATGTGAGAGGGCGTTCTTCACGCTGTGCGCGATGTCGTCGGGGTCGAGCGGCTTGGTGACGTAGTCGTAGGCGCCGTTCTTGAGCGCGGCGACGGCGGTCTCGACCGAAGCGTAGCCGGTCATGATGATGACGATCAGCTCGCGGTCGATCTCCGACATCCTCTTCTGCAGCTCGATGCCGTCAGTGCCGCGCATCTTGATGTCGACGAGCGCGAGATTCCATTTCGTCTCGGCCATCCGCCGCAGCGCGTCGGAGGCGTCCTCGGCCGTGCCGACCTCGTAGCCTTCGTCGCGAAACCAGCGGGCGAGCGAATCGCGCACGCTCAACTCGTCGTCGACGATGAGAATGCGTCCCTTGTCGCTCACGATGTTCCTCCTTCGCGCGCCTCGGCCAGCGCTTCGGCGTACGCGCGCGTCTCGATCGGCAGCGTGACGATGAAGCTCGTCCCACGGCCGACTTCAGATTTGACTTCGATCGTTCCTGCATGGCGCTCGACGACGCGGCGCGCGATCGCGAGCCCGAGGCCGATGCCGCTCTTCGCTTCCTTGGTCGTGACGAACGGTTCGAAGAGCCTCGAGCGGACTTCTTCCGGAATGCCGACGCCGTTGTCCTCGACGATGATCGTGATCTCGTCGGCGCCCGCTTCCTGCTTCGTGACGAGGTGGAGCACGCCGTCGTGCGGCATCGCGTCGATCGCGTTCATCACGAAGACGAGGAAGAGCTGCTCGAGTTGAGCCGGATCGCCGTCGATCTCCGGCAGCGAGTCGTCCAGATCCATCCCGAGCGCGATGCCCGAGAGCTCGAGCTTGTGGTGGACGAGCCTGACGCACTGGTTGAGAACGGCATTGACGTCGACCTTCTGCACGTTCATCGGCACCGCGCGTGCGAACATCAGCAGGTTCTTGACGATGTCGCCGCAGCGGCGGCTCTCCGACTCGATCAGCGCGAGCGATTCGCGCATCTCGCCGGTCCTTTCGACGAGGTCGTCGCCCCGGTCGATCCACTTCCGCATGAGGCGCGAGTAGGTGAGGATGCCCGAGAGCGGGTTGTTGATCTCGTGCGCGACGATCGCGGCGAGCTTGCCGAGCGACGCGAGCTTCTCGGTCTGGATCATCTGCTCGTGGGCACGCTGGAGCTCGGTCGTTTTCGCCTTCACACGGTCCTCGAGCGTCTTCGCCGACCGCTCCAGCTCGCTCCGCGCGTCGCGCAGCTCGTGGCTCATCTCGTTGAACGACTCGGCGAGTTCGCCGAGTTGGTCGCTCGAGCGAACAGGGATCATGTGGCCGAGATCGCCGGCAGCGAGGTGCTCGGTCCCTTTGCGGATCTCCGCAACGGGGCGCTCCACGATCCAGAAGACGAAGAAGCCGCTCATCAGCGCGATGGCGAGGATGCCGGCGACGCTGTAGAGCGCCATCTGCCAGGTGCTCGCCGCGAGCATCTCGTCGGCCTTCGCCAGCGAGATCCCCGCGTCGAGCACGCCGAGCACGCGCTGGTCCTTCGGATGCGCGTGACAGTCGGCGTTCGAGCAGGTCGGACTGTTGTTGATGGGGTTGATCACGCGGATGACCCGCTCGCTGCCCGCGCGATAGATCCGGAACCGCGCCGGCCTCTCGAGCGCGACGAGCGGAACGGGCCCCGCGTGGCAGCCGAAGCAGGCTTCCGCCGACTTGTCGACGGCGCTTCCCACCTCGGGCTGCTGGGTCGAGAAGCTGATCTGACCTTCACGGTTGAAGATCCTGATGTGATGGATGCCGGGCTCCTCTCCCTGCATCACGATCGACTGCTCGATCGCCGCGCGGTCGTTGCGCATCATGTGATACGCGGTCGACCGCTTCATCACGTCGGAGATCCGTTCGGCGGCGCCGAGCGCCGACGACTCGAGGTGCTGCCGGTGAAGCGAGATGTTCAAATATCCGAGGATGCCGAGAGCAACGAGGAGAGAGGAGAAGATCAGGAGAAACAGCTTCGCTCCGACGCTGCGGCCGAAGCGCCCGATCGTGGAGAGAGTTGCGCGCCCGGCATCCTCGGAAGTCATGTTCTAAGCCTCTGACGGATACGGTTTCCTCACCGTCGTCGAGGCGACAGGCACCACGGCATCGTCCGTGTGTGCCTCGCCGTGCTCGAAGATCGGCAGGTACTTCACCGCCAGGCCGAAGATCGCGAAGCCGGCCGCGACGATCGCGACGGTCACCGAGAGCTCGGTCCACTTCGGGAAGTAACGCACGCCCGCGTAGCGCTCCATGCCGGTGATGGCGATGTTGAGCCGGTTCACCATGAACCCGATCACGATTGTCGTCGCCACGAAGTAGAGCGCTTTCGGGTTCAGGCGGACCCGCGGGATCGCCAGCAACGCGATCGGCAGGATGATCGTCAGCACGATCTCCGCGATGAAGAGGATGCTCTCGTAGCTTCCGGTGAAGGCGTACTGCAGGGCGTGACGCTTGTAGAGGTCACGGAAGCGAAGCACACCGTAGAAGACGAGGACGACGAGAAGAATGCGCGACAGATAGAGGATGATCGCTTTGTCGAGATGATGCCCGAGGTGCTTCTCCGACATCGCGCTCTCGAAGATCGTCATCGCGATGCCGATCGCGATCGCCGACACGAAGAAGAGGACCGGCAGCATCGGCGTGTACCAGAGCGGATAGAGCTTGCCCGGGACGATCAGGTAGAGGCTGCCGAGAGATGACTGATGGAGCGTCGAGAGAATGACGCCGACGATCACCAGCGGAATCTGGATGGTGTGAATGATTCGGAGCGGCCGTTCCATCCGGAGACGCTCGAAGACGAGCGGCGAGAACTCGAGCGCGAGCACCGTCGTGTAGAGCGTCACGCACCAGCCGACTTCGAACATGACCGAGTGCGGGTTCCACATCACGAGCGGGTGCCAGATGCGCCACGGAAATCCGAGGTCGTACATCAGCGCCACGCAGACGAGGATGTAGCCGAGGAATGCCGTGAGCAGGGCCGGGCGGACGATCGGCCGGAAGCGCTCGGCGTTGAAGATGTGGACGGCCGCCATCAGCGTGAAGCCGCCGGCGGCGAGCATGACGCCGCAGAGGACGTCGAATCCGATCCAGATTCCCCAGGGGAAGTCGTCGGAGAGGTTGGTCGTCGCGCCGAGACCCTGCGTGAAGCGGATGACGGTCGAGTAGGCGCCCAACAGCATCACGGCAACGAATACGACTCGCCAGAAGGTGACCTTCGGCATCGTCATGACTCACCTCCCGTCGGCTTCGAAGCCTCGGTTGATTTCTTCTTCGCGGAGTGTTCCGAAGCCGCGACTTCGTACCGGCGGTTCGTGATCCACCAGATGCCGCCGAGGGCGACGACGCCGAGCGACACGACATCGGGAATCTTCGAGAGCGCTTTCCATGTGTTGGCCGGGAGCGGGCCTTTCCCGTAAACCTCGGGCGCGCGGAAGCCGGCCTTGACGAACGGGATCGACGAGAGCATGAGCACGCTGGTGCCACCCACTTCGGTCTCACCGAAGATGTGGTTCACGTAGCCGCTCGGGTTCTCGGCGATGCGCTTCTTCGCCTCGGCGAGCAGCGCGTCGCGATCGCCCGTGATGGTCGCGCCGGTCGGGCAGGCGTCGGAGCACGAGGTGGAGAGCCCCTTCGAGACGCGGTCCGAGCACATCGTGCACTTCCGGACGAGCGGGACGAGCGCGCTCCACTGGTACTTCGGCACGTCGAACGGGCAGGCGGTCATGCAGTAGCGGCAGCCCATGCAGCGCGACTTGTCGTAGACGACCGGGCCGTCTTTCGTCTTGGTCAGTGCGGCGACGGGGCATACCGAGGCGCACGAGGGGTCGACGCAGTGCATGCAGAGCTTCCGCATGAACTTGTCGTCCGGGAGCGTGCGGACGAAGGTGAACTTCCGCTCCGAAGTCACCTGCTCGGCCGAGATCGCGTCGTCGTACTCGAGACTGTTGTATCTCGCACAGGCGCGCTCGCATTCGAGACAGCCGATGCAGAGCGTCGCATCGTAAAGTACTGCCTTACTCATCGGTGATTCCTCCCTCCGGCGCCCGATCCCTCAGGTCTCGCGGCACCCTGGCGGGGCATCTGTTGCGTCACGCAGCAGCCGCTCCGTCTTCTGGATGCAGTTTTCAGCAGAGGGGTGTGTTACTGCGGTGATTCTCAGCGTGTCTCCCGGTGCTGCCCGGCCTCAGTGTGCAATGCCGCCATCACCGTCATGCAGGCGCAGGCTGGCGCGCCTCGTGTGCGCGCCGTCACACGTTAGGCGGGCGAGACGCGAACAGCGAGAGGCGAGGAGCAGGCGTCATGTGGAGTGCGAAAGCGCAGCTTTCGCTCTTCCTCGCCGAAGCGAAACTTCGGCGTCGTAGCCAGGGCGTCTCGCCTTGGCAGAACTACATGAATGCGCTCTCGTCCGGGAGGGGGCCAAGGCCGGAGGCCTTCGTTACGTGAGCGCGAAAGCTTCGCTTTCGCGCTCCACACGCGGCTAGCTAATCCGGCGTGCGAGCGCCCTGAGGTGCTCCGGGCTCGTTCCGCAACAGCCGCCGACGATGCGAAGAGCCGACCCTTCGCGCGCCTCGCTCATCGCATCGGCCCACCGGTCCGGCACGTCCCCTTCCACGCTCTCGCTCCCGTCGAGCTCCTCGGGCGAGAGCGCCGACGCGTTCGCCTGGAGCGCGATCACTCGCGACGCCACGCCGGGGGCGCTCTCCATCGCAGCGCGGAAGACGTCGGGATGGACGCAGTTGATCGAGTAGCCGAGCGACGGACTCCCCGCCTCGTCGTCGATGCGGCCGACGGCGTCGGCGAGCGGCGTGCCGTCGAGAAGCGTGCCATCCCGTCGCACCACGAAGCTGAGCATCCAGGGCGTGCGGCCGTTCGAGAGGAGAGCGGCGATGCCGCGCGCCTCCTCGAGCGACGGGAGCGTCGCGGCGACGAGGAGATCGAGACCGCAGGCGTCGAGACTCTCGACTTGCGGCGCGTGCAGGCGAATCGCGTCGTCACGCGATGGTGCTTCGGCCGGCCGGTACGCGTCGCCTCGAGGGCCGAGGTAGGCCGCCACGTATGGTTTCGTCCCCGAGGCGGCGGCGACTCCGAGGATGAAGCGCGCGTTGTCGCCGTTCACGTCGAGGCCCCGGAAGCGTGAGCGTGCGACGCGCTCCGCGCTCGCGCGCCAGGTGTCGGCGAAGATCAGTGGCCGGAGCCCGGCCTCACGCGCGATGCCGGCGTACTCGCGATGGATTGCCGCCAGCAGCTCGCGCGATTCATCGTCGTAGACGAGCCCCGCATGAGCGATGTCGGGATCGAACGCGACGCGCGGGTCGCGCCGCAGCAGCTCGAAGACCGAGCCTTCGGCGAGAATCGTTTCGCTTCGCCCGATCGCTTCGCGGAGGTTCATCGTCGTCGTGCCACCGTACGGCGGCACGGGGCTGTCAGTCGCGCCGCGCGAGGAATCCGACGAGCAGTCCCGACGCAAAGGCGACGGCGAGTGCCGCTTCGGGGTTCTTCTTCGTCCACGCAAGGAGCTTCTTCATCGGTCCGCTGTTTTCTTCGACGATCGCCTGGGCAAGCTCCCAGCGGCGCCGTTCCTCGGCGATCGGGTCGGTGGTGGGGGTCGACGACTCCATGATTCCTCCGCTTCGATAAACGTCAGGCGAGATTCTACTCTGGCACGTCGCTGCTCGTGTGGTCGTGTACCACCAGCCATTTCCCGTCGATGCGTCGCATGACGAGCGTGAAGACCCCTCCCGAGCTCTCCTTCGGCCCCGCGAGGTCCCAGCGCCCGAGCACCCACGCCGCGTCGTCACCGAGCATGTGGACTTCCAGCTTCGAGAAGACGAGCTGTCCCATCGACTCCCTCGCCGTGCCGTAGGTCTGCTTGTACGCGTCGAAGGTGACCTGCCATCCGCGGCGGATCCGGCTCCGCGAGGTGAAGACGAGCTCGTCGGATTTGAGATAGCCATCCATGAATCCCTCGAGGTCGCCCCGGTTCCACGCCTCGGCCTGGCGCGTGATCACCGAGGTGATGGCCTGTTCGGATGTTTCGGCGAACGAGGGGATGGCGATTGTGAGCGTGACGAGAAGAAGCGCGAGTTTCCGCATGGACGTGAGTATGGCACCTTCACGGCCGCGGAAGCGGCCGTGTCTAGCTAGCCCCGCGCGTGAGCGCGGCGACTCTTCCACGGCGCGGCGCTGACGCGCCCCGCCATTCAGACGGCGCCGCTTCCGCGGCGCGTAGAAGCTCTCTCGCCACCTCCCCGCCCTTACGGGCGGGGCTAATTAGAAACAGCCGCTTCCGCGGCCGTCAATTGAGTGTGCGGCAAAGCGGGACGAAGCTTTCGCACTCCATTCCGATGTTTGCTCCAGCCTCCGTCCTGCCTTTGTCTGCTTTGACCTATGACCTTTGGCCTATGGCCTGCCTTTCGCCTGCGCGGCCACTGCTTCCGCTGCCTTCTTCGCGGCTTCGGCATCGCCGAGGTAGCGGCTCGAGATCGGCTTGAGGTCTTTGTCCAGCTCGTAGAGGAGCGGGATGCCGGTCGGGATGTTCAGCTCGGTGATCTCCGCCTCGGAGATGTTGTCGAGATACTTCACGAGGGCGCGGATGCTGTTGCCGTGCGCGGCGATGATGACGCGCTTGCCGCTCTTCACCATCGGCGCGATCGTGTCGTGCCAGAACGGGAGGAATCGCGCGACGGTGTCTTTGAGCGACTCGGTGAGCGGAAGCACCGCGGGGTCGAGTGACGCGTAGCGAGGATCCTTCGACGGATGCCGCGGGTCGTCGATCGTGAGCGGCGGCGGCGGGATGTCGTAGCTGCGGCGCCAGATTTTCACCTGGGCCTCTCCATGCTTCGCGGCCGTCTCCGCCTTGTTGAGCCCCTGGAGCCCGCCGTAGTGCCGCTCGTTGAGTCGGTAGTCGTTCTCGATCGGGATCCACATCAGATCCATCTCGTCGAGCGCGAGCCAGAGGGTCTTGATCGCGCGGCTGAGCACGGAGGTGTAGGCGATGTCGAAGACGAAGCCTTCCTCCTTCATCAGCTTTCCCGCGCTCTTCGCCTCCTCGATTCCTTTGGGCGTGAGTCGAACGTCGGTCCAGCCGGTGAAGCGGTTTTCTTTGTTCCATTCGCTCTCGCCGTGGCGGAGCAGTATGAGCTTGTACATGTTTCCCTCCTTCGAGGTATCGCTGCTGGAAGTCTATGCGACTGCATGCGGCTGTTGCCAGTCGTTCACGGAGGCGTGCAATCGCTTCCCGCTTCGCTTCGTCGTCGGCGACATGAAGCTGCTCGTCGTCGCCGCCTCACTCTTCGCGCTTTCCTGTGGCGGAAGCGCGGAATCGTCACCAGCCCCTGCCGGAAACGGCGTCGTGGTGTTGGAGCTCTTCACGTCACAGGGTTGTTCGAGCTGCCCCCCGGCCGACGCACTTCTCTCGAAGCTCGACGCCGATCTGATGCTGACGGGACGCGTGATTCCGCTCGCGTTCCACGTCGACTACTGGAACTACATCGGCTGGAGCGATCCCTTCTCGTCGAGCGAGTGGTCGCAGCGCCAGCGCCTCTACTCGCGCGCGCTGCACGTGGATGTCTACACGCCGCAGCTCGTCGTCGGCGGCACGCGCGCGATGGTCGGCTCGAGCGAGCGCGCGGTGCGCGAGGCGATCAACGCGAAGCTCGCCGACGCGCCACTCGCACGGCTTCAGCTGATCGCGATGAGGACGTCGGACGGAACGATCACCATCGACGTGAAAGGGCTGCAGTCGACCGATCAGCCGCTCGACGTTTGGATCGCCGTCGTCGAGGACGGTCTCGTGACGAGGGTCGCCCGGGGAGAGAATCAGGGTCGCTCGTTGAAGAACGACAACGTGGTGCGGGCGCTTCGCCTCGCGACGACGCTCGAGCCGCACGGACACGGAATGGGCCACGTGGAGATCAGGCCCGAGGCGAAGTGGAATCTCGCGAATCTGAGCTTCGTCGCGTTCGCGCAGAACCGTGCGACGTCGCGGATCGAAGGCGCTGCAGCAACGCGCATGCCGGTGATGTGAGCCCCCTACGACGGAACTTCGTCGTTCCCGGTGAACGGCACGCTCGGAAGCGACTCGGGGCGGATGCCGATCGAGTGGAGCACGCGCTCCCATACGTTTTCCGGATCGGGAGCGAAGACCTGATCGACGTCGACCGGCGCGATCAGCCAGTCGTGGCGCTGGATCTCCTCGTCGAGCTGTCCGGCGGACCATCCGGCGTAACCGAGGACGAGCTTGACCTCGAGCGGGAGCGCGCCGGCGATCCGGCGCAGCGTCTCGATGTTCTGCGACACGCAGAGCCCGTCGACGATCTCAGCGCTCGCCTCGTCGGTGCCATTCTCCGCGGCGCGGTAGAGCACCGAGCCGAGCTGCGGCTGCACCGGCCCGCCGAGATTCACGATCTCTTCGGGATCGCCGGTCCAGGGGATCTCGAGCTCGTGAAGCACGTCGGAGACCTTCAGCTCGGTCGGCCGGTTGATCACGATCCCGAGGCTTCCCTCGTTCGTGTACTCGATGAGCAGCACGACGCTGTGCCAGAAGAACGGGTCGACGATCTGGGGCATCGCCACCAGCATGACCGGCGTTTCGATCGACTCCGATTGCATGGCGCAATGGTAGCGCGAGGAGAGCCGCGCCGCGACGGCGCGATCGCTACCGGCCGCTCGTCTCGGTCAGGCTGAGATGCGCGAAGAGCTGGATGAGGTGGCGCTGCTCGGCGCCGCCGTCCTCGAAGAGCCGGCAGAGCTTCTGCACGTCGGCCTCGCTCTCTTCGGCGAGGATCGTGAAGCCGTCGTCAGGCTGCTCCGCCTTGCTCACCCGGACCATCTTCCACTTCCTGCCACGCTCGAGCGTGCAGCGAACGAACGGCTTCGGCTTGAGCCACGGCGCGAGAAATGCGAGATCGATGTTGTCGCTCGATCGGGCTTCGGGGGAGATCTCCTTCGCCAGCGCGTTCGCCTGCTGGAGCATGATCGCGCGGTTCGCGCGCTTGCGAAGCGCCTCGCGGAGCGACGCGGCCTCGTGCTCGAGCCCGACGAAGGTCAAGCCGGAACGATAGCTCTGCACGAGCCCGTCCTCGTGCTGCTGCATCTCGACCTTGCTCCGGACGACCCGGCAGCGCATCGCGTGTTCCTGCTTCTCGAGCTGGAAGCGAAGGATCGCCTCGGCACCGAGCTTGATCGGCGACGGATGACGGATTCCGGCGCCGTGAAGGCTGATGTCGAGAACCACTGCGTCGTGCGTGCCGAAGCGCGCCTGTCGCGGCGAGCGGAAGGCGATGCGCCCGATCCTGCGTCGTGAGGTCGTGAGGTTGTCGTTCGTCATTTCGCGATGAAAAAACCGGCGGGACCATCGAGGCCCCGCCGGTCAGGTCATGAATTAGTGTAGAGGAGAACCTACTCGTTTTTGAACTTCCCCGACGGCTTCTTCGGGAGGAATTGCGCCTTCAGGTAGTCGCGGTTCAGCCGCGCGATGAAATCGGTCGAGATCGACTTCGGGCAGACCGCTTCGCACTCGCGGAAGTTCGAGCAGCCGCCGAAGTACTCCTCCATCGTCGTCACCATGTTGTCGGCGCGGACGTAGCGCTCGGCCTGTCCCTGCGGAAGGAGACCGAGGTGCGAGACCTTCGCCGCGGTGAATAGCTGGCCGGCGCCGTTCGGGCACTGCGCGACGCAGGCGCCGCAGCCGATGCACTCGGCAGCGTCCATCGAATACTCGGCGACGTCCTTCGGGATCGGAATCGCGTTCGCGTCGGGGGCGCAGCCGGTCGGCGCGGAAATGAATCCGCCCGACTGCATGACCGAGTCCATCGCGGTGCGGTCGACGATCAGGTCGCGGATGATCGGGAAGGCGCGGGCCCGGAACGGCTCGACCCAGATGGTGTCGCCGTCCTGGAACTGGCGCATGTGGATCTGGCAGGTCGCGGTGCGGAAGCCGCCGTGCGCCTTGCCGTTGATCATCATGCCGCACGAGCCGCAGATGCCTTCGCGGCAGTCGTGCTCGAACGCGATCGGCTCCTCGTTCTTCTCGATCAGCTCCTCGTTGACGATGTCGAGCATCTCGAGAAACGACGCCTCTTTCGGGATGTTCTTCGCCTCGTACTCCTTCATCGAGCCAGGCGTCGAGGGGTTCTTCTGTCTCCAGACGATCAGCTTGACGTTCATCACTTGTAGCTCCTCGTCGCCAGTTTCACTTCTTCGTAGACGAGCGGCTCCTTGTGGAGCTGCGGCTC
Organism: Thermoanaerobaculia bacterium; assembly: GCA_041671505.1. Classification (GTDB taxonomy): domain Bacteria; phylum Acidobacteriota; class Thermoanaerobaculia; order Gp7-AA8; family Gp7-AA8; genus JACPDH01. Next base: position 32,224 of record JBAZBK010000039.1, read on the forward strand.
CGCGCCGACGCCCTTCCACTCCCACGCGGAGACGTAGCTGAACTCCTCGTCGTTGCGCTTGGCTTCGCCCTCTTCGGTCTGGTGTTCGGTGCGGAAGTGGCCTCCGGCCGATTCCTCCCGCGCGAGCCCGTCGACGACCATCAGCTCGGCGAGCTCGAAGAAGTCGGCCACCCGGCTCGCCTTCTCCAGCGCCTGGTTAGGCTCGTCGCCCGCGCCGAGAACCTTGACGTTCTTCCAGTACTCCTCGCGAAGCGCGGCGATCTCGCTGCGCGCGGCTTTCAGGCCCGCCGCGTCGCGCGCCATGCCGCTCTTCTCCCACATGATCTTTCCGAGATCGCGCCAGTACGCCTCGGCCGACTTCTTCCCGCCGGTCGAGAGGAGCTTCTTCGTACGATCCGCGACCTCGGCTTCGGCCGCCTTGAACTCGGGGCGGTCGGTGGCAACCTTCTTGCCCATCATCGGCACGAGGTAGTTGCCGATCGTGTACGGCAGCACGAAGTATCCGTCGGCGAGCCCCTGCATCAGCGCCGAAGCGCCGAGGCGGTTCGCCCCGTGGTCGGAGAAGTTCGCCTCGCCGATCACGAAGAGCCCCTCGAGGTTCGACATCAGGTTGTAGTCGACCCAGAGACCGCCCATCGTGTAGTGGGCCGCCGGGTAGATCCGCATCGGGACGTCGTACGGATTCTCGTCGGTGATCTCGTGGTACATCGTGAAAAGGTTGCCGTAGCGCTCGGCGATGACGTTCTTGCCGAGACGTCCGATTGCCTCGGAAAAGTCGAGGTAGACGCCGCGGCCGCCGGGACCGACGCCGCGACCGTCGTCGCACGCTTCCTTCGCGGCGCGCGAGGAGATGTCGCGCGGCGCGAGGTTTCCGTAACTCGGGTACTTGCGCTCGAGGTAGTAGTCGCGATCGGCCTCGGCGATGCTTCCCGGAGGCTTGGCGCAGTCTGCCTGCTTCTTCGGAACCCATACACGGCCGTCGTTTCGCAGCGACTCCGACATGAGCGTGAGCTTCGACTGAAAGTCGCCCGTCTGCGGGATGCAGGTCGGATGGATCTGCGTGTAGCAGGGGTTGGCGAAGAGGGCGCCGCGGCGATGCGCGCGCCAGATCGCGGTGCAGTTCGAATACTTGGCATTCGTCGAGAGGTAGAAGACCGGCGCGTATCCGCCCGTGCCGAGGACGACCGCGTCACCGGCGAGCGAGTAGACCTTGCCGCTCACCAGGTCGCGGCAGACGACGCCGCGCGCCTTGCCGTCGACGACGACGATGTCCTGCACCTCGGTGCGCGTGATCATCTTCACGTTGCCGAGGCCGATCTGGCGCGAGAGCGCCGAGTAGGCGCCCAGCAGGAGCTGCTGACCCGTTTGTCCTCGCGCGTAGAAGGTGCGCGATACCTGCGCGCCGCCGAACGAGCGGTTGTCGAGCATCCCGCCGTACTCGCGCGCAAACGGAACGCCCTGCGCGACGCACTGGTCGATGATGTCGACGCTGACCTCGGCGAGGCGGTGCACGTTCGCTTCACGCGCGCGGAAGTCGCCTCCCTTGATCGTGTCGTAGAAGAGCCGGTGCACCGAGTCGCCGTCGTTCTGGTAGTTCTTCGCGGCGTTGATCCCGCCCTGCGCGGCGATCGAGTGCGCGCGCCGCGGCGAGTCGTGGTAGACGATGCAGGTGACCTTGTAGCCGAGCTCGCCGAGTGTCGCCGCGGCCGACGCGCCTGCAAGGCCCGCGCCGACGACGATCACGTCGAACTTCCGCTTGTTCGCCGGGTTCACCAGCTTGTTCGTAAACTTCGCGCTGGTCCATTTCTGGGCGAGCGGTCCGGGAGGAATTGCTGATTTGAGTTCCATCGTCCGCCCCCTTACTTCACCAGTCCGGCCATCACCGCGATCGGGAACGAGATGTTGCCGATCGTGATGATCACGGCGAACGCCGCGGCGAACTCATTGCGCCACGAGTTGAACCGCGGGTTGTTCCAACCGAGCGACTGAAACATCGACCAGAGCCCGTGGTACAGGTGCAGGCCGAGCATCAGGTTCGCGATGATGTAGAAGATCGCCACCGGCGTCCTCGAGAACGAGGCGACGATGTTCTCGTAGGGCTTACCCTCGAGAAACTCGTAGCCGGTCCTGCCGAGCGTCAGGTCTGCGAGGTGGAAGAGGATGAACGCGAGGACGATCAGGCCGCCCCAACGCATGGTCCGCGACGCGTAGCTCGCGATCGCGTACTCCTTCTTCGTGTACTCCTCGGGGCGAGACTCCTTCGCCATCAGCCAGATCTGAATCGCCGACGTGATGTGCAGTGCGACGGCGGTGAGCAGCACGACGCGCGCGATCCATAGCGCGCCTTCGTGCGGGAGGAGCGGATAGCCGACCGACCGCAGGAACTCACCGTAGTGGTTGATGGCGTCGGCGCCGAGGTAAAGCTTCAGGTTGCCCAGCATGTGGACGAACACGAAGCCGAAAAGCATGATCCCGGTCACGGCCATTACTGCCTTCTTGCCGAGCGCCGAGCGGTAGAACGCGAGCACCCATGGCGTGCCGTTTCTCGATACCGTGGCTGTTTCCATCACCTTGTCCTTTGTTTGGATTTCGAGGACTGCGTAGAAATGCGGCCGGATTCTATCTCATCGAATCGCGCGCACCCGTGCGGCGCGCATCACGTCGTCATGTGGCACAGCGCAGCCGGGAAGCACGCTCACGACGGCATCCGGTAGAGAAATGCATTGATGTTCATCCCCGCTCCGACGGAGGCGAAGAGCGCGAGGTCGCCCGCCTGGAGCGCCTGCCCCTCGAGCTTTCCGTTCACGATCAGATCGTAGAGCGTCGGCACGGTCGCGACCGAGCTGTTGCCGAGCCACGAGATCGTGAGCGGAAGGACGCCGTCGGGGGGCTTCGCGATTCCGTAAAGCTGGTAGAACGCGTCGACGATCGCCTCGTCCATCTTCCCGTTCGCCTGGTGCAGCAGGATCTTCTTCACGTCGGACACGCCGACGCCAGCCTTGTCGAGGCATCCCTTCATCGCGCCTGCGACGTTCTGCAGCGCGTACTTGTAGAGCTTCCGCCCTTCCATCTTGAGGAAGAGCGCCTCGAGGAAGACCTCGCCCTTGTACGAAGGGCCCATCGAGAGCATTCCGGAGTGGTCAAGCGTGTCGGAACGGGCGACGTTGGCGAGGATCCCGTCGCGCCCGTCGGTCTCGCGCGCTTCGAGAATCACGGCGCCGGCGCCGTCGGCATAGATGAGGCTGTCGCGGTCGTGGGGATCGGAGATCCGCGAGAGGGTGTCGGCGCCGATCACCATTCCCCGCTCGATGTCGCCGGCGCGGATCATCGCGTCGATCTGCAGCACGCCCTGAATCCAGCCGGGGCAACCGAAGACCAGGTCGAATGCGACCGTGCGCGGCGTCTTGATCCGCAGCTTGGCCTTGACGCGCGCGGCGAGCGCCGGGACGAAATCAGAGCGGTGGCTCGTCGGGCTCACGTCGCCGAAGTTGTGCGCGACGATGATGCAGTCGAGGCTCTCCCGGTCGATCCCCGAGGAATCGAACGCGGCGAGAGCCGCCTCGTACGCAATGTCCGACGTCATCTGGTCGTCGTTGACGTAGCGTCGTTCGCGAATGCCGGTGATGTCCTCGAACTGGCCAAGAATCTCCTCGTTCGTCTTCGGGATCGGCTCGCCGTTCACACCTCGGAAATCGTGGTTGAGAAAGTAGTCCTTGCGAATGACTCGCTCGGGGATGTAGCAGCCGCTGGCGGCGATGACTGTTCGTCGTGTCGTCATGGTTCCAGTGAATGGTAGACCATGGCCGACCGCCCGGTCACGGCCCTAATTTGTCGCGTCCGGAAGGCTGCCCGACCCCGAGGCGCTCGAGGGATCAGTCGTCCCGACGACCGAGCGAAGCGAGGAAGGAGGGACCTCGCAGGCTGGTACTCACACGCCACAGGCACGATCGGAGGCGATGAACTTCATCTGTACCAGCCTGCGAGATTCCTCCTTCCTCTCCCGCTTCGCGGGCTCGGTCGTCGGAATGACAACTCTCGCGCTCGTTGCGCGCGGCGTGGACCGGGCGGCGCCGTTCGTTTCAGGATCGTATCGAGCCGGAGCCACCTGAAGCCTGTAAGGTCGTGTCGATGCGGACGTTGCTGATCGTCGCGATCGCGCTGGCTTCCCTCGGAGGCCCGGCGGCGGCAGACGCGCCGCTGCGCGTCCTCTTCATCGGCAACAGCCTGACGTACACCAACGATCTGCCTCGGATGGTCGAAGCGTTCTCGACGGCGGGGCAACGGCACATCCGGACGACGATGATCGCCGGGCCGAATTACGGCCTCGAGGATCTCTGGAACGATGCGAAGGTCCGGGAAGCGATCGGTTCTAAGCAGTTCGACGTCGTCGTGATGCAACAGGGCCCTTCTGCGCTTCCCGCGTCCCGGGCGGAGCTCGTGAAATGGTCGAAGACCCTCGCCGCGGCGATCCGCGAGGCGGGCGCGGAGCCCGCCCTTTACATGGTCTGGCCTTCGCTCGAGCGAGCCTCCGACCGGCCGCGCGTCTCGGAGTCGTACCGCATCGCCGCGAAGGATTGCGGCTGCCGGCTTCTGCCGGCCGGTGACGCCTGGCAGGTTGCATGGAAGAAGAGCGGAAGGCTCTCGCTCTACGGAACCGACGGCTTCCATCCGAGCCGCGAGGGGAGCTGGCTCGCGGCGCTCGTGATCTGGTCGGCACTGACGGGCGAGGACCCGGAGCGCGCGCCGTCCGAGATTTCGATGCGCGACGGCAGCGTGGTGCGGATCGGAGCGAAGGTGAAGCCGCTTCTCGTCGACGCCGCGCGCGAGGCGACGAGGTAGTCCCCATCGAGGCGACAAGCGACGAGCGGGCGAAGTCATCCCGAGCGAAGCGAGGGATCTGCAAAGCGAGTCCTGGCCGCTTCCTCTGCCTCAGGTCGCGCCGGGTGGCACGATTCGTCGCTGAGGAAGGGATTGGGTGAATCGTTTTGCAGATTC
>JBAZBK010000040.1:0-36882 GCA_041671505.1 Thermoanaerobaculia bacterium
AGCGGAGGTCGGCGCCGTTCTCGAGCAGGTGAGTGGCGAAGGAGTGGCGCAGGACGTGGGGCGAGATCCGCGCGCGGATCCCCGCCGCGCGCGCGTGCTTCGTGATCGTCTTCCAGAACATTTCCCGGGTCATCTTCCGCCCGCGGACCGTCAGGAAGAGCGACGGATCGCCGTACTTGTCGAAGAGCGGGCGCGCCTTCTCGATGTAGTGGACGATCGCGTCGCGCGCCGTTTCGCCGAACGGGACGATCCGCTCCTTCGAGCCTTTGCCGATGGTGCGGAGAAAGCCGGCGTCCATCACGAGCTCGTCGATCCGCACGCGGACCAGCTCGCTCACGCGAAGCCCCGTCGCGTAGAGGAGCTCGATCATCGCATGGTCGCGCACGCCGAGCGGCGAGGCCATGTCGGGAGCGGCGAGGAGCGCTTCCACCTCGTCGGGCGCCAGCGTCTTCGGCAGCGTCGTCCAGAGCTTCGGGTTCTCGACGTTCTCGGTCGGGTCGGTCGCGAAGAACTTCTCCGAGACCGCGAAGCGATAGAGCCCGCGGATCGCAGCGAGCGCGCGCGACACCGAGCGGGCGGAGATGCCCGACGACCGGAGCGACTGGAAGTAGCGAACCAGGTGGAGGCGCGTCACCTTGTCCGCGTCGACGCCCGCCGCCTGGAGCCAGTGCCCGAAATGGCGCAGGTCGCGCGTGTACGCCGCGACCGAGTTCTTCGCCAGCCCCTTCTCGACCGTCAGGTAGTCGACGTACGTCGGCAGGTAGCGCGTCAGGAACTCCGACGTCTCCGCCGTCTCCGGGTCGATCGCGCGCGGTTTGCGTTCGCGGGGCACGACGTAATTCTAGGTGAAAGGGCAATGCTCGGAGGCCAAAGGCCAGAGGCCAGAGGCCAAAGCAGGCAGAGGGGCACCATGAGCAAGAGCGAGCGTGTGTGGCGCAGACACTCCTGTCTGCGCGTCGCCCCGCTCCGCGGGGCGACCAGCTGTCGGGCAATCACCGATCTTCGCCAAGTGCGCTCCGGGCAGCTTTTCGAACGATTGCGTCGCTTCGCGACGCGCGCAGACAGGAGTGTCTGCGCCACACTCAGGCCTGCTTTGGCCGTCGGCCCATGGCCTACGACCTCTGGCCTGCCGTATGCGCGTCGTGCGCGACGATGTCGGCCATGTACGACGAGCGGACGAACGGGCCGGAGAAGACGGCGTCGAAGCCGAGCTGCTCGCCGGCGACGCGGTATTCCTCGAAGACGTCGGGGTGGACGTACTCGACGACCTCGAGCTTCTCCCTGTTAGGCTGCAGGTATTGGCCGATCGTCAGGATCTGGCAGCCCGCCTCGCGCAGGCGCGACATCGCGTCGACCACCTCGCCCGGCGTCTCGCCGAGGCCGACCATCAGCCCCGACTTCGTCGTGACGGTGGGGTCGATGGCCTTCACGAGCGCGAGCAGCGCGGTCGAGCGCTCGAAGCGCGCGCCGGGCCGGACGTGGCGGTAAAGGCGCGGAACGGTCTCGACGTTGTGGTTGTAGTAGTCGGGCTTCGCCTCGGTAACGATGCGGATCGCCTTCTCGTCCCCCTTGAAGTCGGGGGTGAGCACCTCGATCGCGGCGGAGGGGAGCGCCTCGCGCAGCGCCTGGATCGTGTCGGCGAAATGCTGCGCGCCGCCGTCGCGGAGGTCGTCGCGGTTCACCGAGGTGACGACGACGTGCCGGAGCCCCATCTTCGCCGCGGTCTCGGCGACCGAGCGCGGCTCGTCGGGGGCGGGAGGGCGCGAGGGGAGCCCCGTCGCCGAGTTGCAGAAGCCGCAGGCGCGGGTGCAGACGTCACCGAGGATCATGAACGTCGCCGTGCCGCGGGAGAAGCAGTCGGTCCGGTTCGGGCAGGCGAGCTCTTCGCAGACCGTGTGGAGCGAGCGCGAGCGCATGAGACTCTTGATCTCGTGCAGCGAGGAGAGGTTGATTTTCTTTTCCCGGATCCACTCCGGCAGGCGGCGGGCGGTCGACATCGGGGGGATTGTACGGTAATCGCGGGGCGAAATTGAAAATTGAAAATTGAAAATTGAGACAACAGGAACGCTTGTTATTACAGTGGGTTATTAGCCATTCGAATTGACATCTAATATATGGTGCCGTAGTTGTTTTTCAATTTTCAATTTTCAATTTTCAATTCGGCCCTTCGCTGCGCGCGCCAAATGACGAGAGCCGCCATTTCTGGCGGCTCTGTCCCAACGACGCGCAAAACCTGCGGGCCGCTAGTGGTCCTGGGCCAGCGACTTCTCGAGTGACTTTTCGATCAGTCCCTCGGCGTCGATCTCGGTGATTCCCTTGACGATCGCAATCTCGGAGACGAGCAGGTACTTCGCCCGGTCGTACATCTTCTTTTCACGGAAGGAGAGGCTCTTGCGCTTGGAGACCTGGTTGAGGTTCTTCAGGACGCTGGCGACATCTTCGAGCTTGCCGGTCTTCATCTTCTCGAGGTTCTCGCGATAACGGTCCTTCCAGTCGCTGACCTTCGAGCCGACGCGCACTTCCAGAAGTGCGACGAGCCCCTTGATTTCGGTCCGCTTGTAGAGCGGGCGAAGCCCGATCCGGCCCGAGTTGTCGACCGGGACCATGAGCTTGGAATCGTTGGCGAGGAGGCGGAGGTGCAGGAATGTGTGCTGAGATCCGTTGATGCTCGATTCGCCGATGTTCTCGACGACCGTCACACCATGGTTGGGGTAAACGACCTTTTCACCGATTTTGAAAGACACAGGCACTCCTTCCGTTGCGATGTCTGCGAGCACGCCCACCACTCACGCCCAGTCTCGCGGGTTGTTCTTCGACGACAAGCCGTAACGCGCTAAACCCCGATCAGGCGCAGGAGAGCGAAGTGAGTCCCGAGGCCGGAACCCTTTCCGTCACTTGCGTTTGTGTATGTCCGTTCATTGTCCTGCCGTTCCGACGGAGACACTCCTTCTCTCCGGAGGAATTGGATCGAGTGGGACCCTCATGCCGGGCACCCGCCTTCAGGATCGCCCGCGATGGACTCGCGAGCACGCCGCATTATACACGACTTTTCGGCGATTTGTAGTGATTTTCAGCGCATTTTGGGTAAATCAGGGGCGTGTCGAGCGCACGAGCTGGTGAAGTTTGCTCATTCCCTCGCTTCGTTCCGCCTCGCTGCCCGTCAGCAGGTCTTCGATCTCCTGCAGCTTGCGGTTCAGCTCCGTCCGGTCGAGTCCGGAAGCGGCTGGCGGCGCGGCGGCGCGAGCGGGGATCTCGTCCGCTGTCGGCGCTTCTCCACGCGCGAGCAGCGCATTCACCTGCTGCGCCGCCTCGGGATTCACGCCTTCGATCGTCGCGATGACCGAGTCGCAAAGTCTCCGCACTTCCGTCGCGTCTTCACGGTCGATCGCCTTCGGCAGCGCGTGCGCCTGCTGCACCGCGTTGATGTAGGGGCTCTTCACGTTGTCGACGAGCTTCGGCTCGAAGATCTCGATCGTGAGTGAGGCGTTCTTGCCGAGTTTCTCGTCGCTGAAGCCCCAGACCCGCACGACCGGATTCCAGCCAAGCGCCTTGAGGTCGAGCTCCGTGTGCTGTCCCGGCTCGAGCTTGAGGTCGGGCGGGAACTCCTCCGTCACCGTCTCGCCCTTTTCGTTCGTGTACTCGACGATCGCGCGCTTGATCTGGATGCCGCGATTCCGCGCGATGAGATAGCGCCGCGACGGCACGGCGAGCCGCACCTTGTAGCCGAGCGTTCCCTTGAGCTCCACGGGGGACGGCGCTTCCTCCCCCTTCTGTGATTTCAGGCCGAAGTTGTCCTCCGCCTTCCCCGCTTCCTCGCGGGTGTAATACGCCCACTCCCAGGTTCCACCCGGCTGCTTGCCGCGAAGCGACGTCACGATGTCGTTCGACATCTTCGTCAACAGATCCTCGGGCATCCCCTTGCCGGCGACCGTCGCGACGCGACGGATTGCCCGCGCGTCCTCCCACGCCTGGAACGCGTTGACCTGCGCTCCCGCGTGCGATGCGATCGACATGGCTGCAACCAGGAGCAGGAACGAGCGGGTGATCTTCATGAAACCTCCGATATTCTCTTCGACGGCCCGCGGCGTAGCAGGTTCGCCCGCTCGTCCGTCGCCATGCGTCGCGAATGCGCGACCGGTTGACGCTCGTGCATTCTGCCTCAGCGCCCCGTCACCTGTGAAAGCACGCTCGTCCCGTTGAATCCCGCCGTCGAGAGCGCGAGAAACTCCGCGACCGTGACGCCGAGGTCTCCGAAGCTCGTCCGCGTGCCGAGCGAGCCGGGGCGCACGGAATGCCCGGCGACGATCAGCGGGACATACTCGCGCGTGTGATCGGTCGACACGTCGGTCGGGTCGCAGCCGTGGTCGGCGCTGATGAACAGCAGATCCTCGGGGCGCATCGCCGCGAGCATCGCGGGGATCTCCCCGTCGAGCTTCTCGAGCGCCTTCGCGTAGCCGTGCGCGTCGTTCCGGTGGCCGTACTTCGAATCGAAGTCGACGAGGTTGGTGAAGATCAGGCTCGCGTCGCTCTGGCGCGCGAGCTCGATCGTCTTCGCCATGCCGTCGCTGTTCGACTCGCTCCGGAGCTCGAGGTCGATTCCCACGCGGTCGAAGATGTCGGCGATCTTGCCGATCGCCGCGACCTTGCGCCCTGCCTTGTGCGCCCGCTCGACGACCGTCTCGCCGGTCGGCGCGACCGAGAAGTCCTTCCGCCGCGCCGTTCTCGTGAAGCGCCCCGCTCCCGGGCCGACGAACGGCCGCGCGATGATCCGTCCGATGTTGTGCTCGCCGCGCATGAGCTCGCGCGCGATCTCGCAGATGCGCCACTGCTCCTCGATCGGGATGACGTCCTCGTGCGCCGCGACCTGGAAGACCGAGTCGGCCGAGGTGTAGACGATCGGCGAGCCGGTGCGCATGTGCTCTTCGCCGAGCTCGTCGAGGATTACCGTTCCCGACGCCGCCTTGTTGCCGAGCGTCTTGCGTCCGATCCTCGCCTCGTACTCGCGGATGATTTCGGCGGGGAAGCCGTCGGGATACGTCCGGAACGGCTCGTGGACGACGAGCCCCATCATTTCCCAGTGGCCGGTCGTGGTGTCCTTCCCGGCGGAGATCTCGGCCATGCGCGCCCACGCGGAGATCGGGCTGACGTTCGAGCGGGGAGACGCCAGCGTGTGCAGCAGGCCTAACCGCTCGAGGTTCGGCAGGCTCGGGTGCTCGCGGTCGAGAACGTGCCCGAGCGTGTCGGAGCCCTCGTCGCCCCACTCCTTCGCGTCGGGGAGCTCTCCGACGCCGAGGGAGTCGCAGACGATGATGAAGGCGCGGCCCGGGCGGATGATGTCGGTCATTCGATGTTTCCTCGCGATGGTCTCAGGTGAGGTGCTCGACCACGAGCGGCATTGCCGGAGGCGGCGCGTCGGCGAAGGTGATGCAGTCGAGCAGCTCGCGGTCGAAGGGGCGCGACGCGTCGGCGCGGGTGCCGAGCTCGATCCGCGCGACGACGTCGCCCGTCTTCACCGCGTCGCCCGCGTTGCGGTCGAACATGATGCCGGCGGCGAAATCGATCTCGTCCTCCGCCTTGCGGCGGCCGGCGCCCATGTCGACGGCGAGCATCCCGGCGCGGTAGGTGTCGATGGCAGAGACGAAGCCGGAGCGGGGAGCGCGGACTTCGAGGACACGCGTCGGCCTCGCCATGAGCGAAGGATCGTCGACGACTGCCGGGTCGCCTCCCTGCGCCGCGATCCAGGCCTTGGTCTTCTCGATGGCGCTTCCCGAGGCGATCGCCGCCTCGAGCGCGGCATCGGCGGACGCGTCGTCGTAACGGCCTGAAAGGACGAGGAGCCGCACGGCCTGCGCCTTGGTGACTTCGTAGAGATCGCGCGGCCCGCGGCCACGGAGCGTCTCGAACGACTCGACGATCTCGTTCGCGTTGCCGGCGGCGACGCCGAGCGGGCGGTCCATGTTCGTGATGAGCGCCTCGGTTCGCGTGCCCGACCCGCTCGCCGCGTCGATGAGGCTCTGCGCCAGGGCGCGCGACTTGTCGAGCTCGCGCATGAACGCGCCGCTCCCCGTCTTCACGTCGAGGACGAGAGCGCTCGCCCCCATCGCCAGCTTCTTCGACATGATCGAGGCAGTGATCAGCGGGATCGACTCGACGGTTCCCGTCACGTCGCGCAGGGAGTACATCCTCCGGTCGGCCGGGGCGATCCCCTGTGTCGAGGTCGCGATCGCGCAGCCGACCGTGTCGACGCAGCGCTCGATCTCCTCGCGCGAGAGGCGCGCCTGGAACCCGGGGATCGCGTCGAGCTTGTCGAGCGTGCCGCCGGTGTGGCCGAGGCCGCGGCCCGAGAGCATCGCGACCTTCACGCCGCAGGCTGCGACCCAGGGGGTGAGCACGATCGAGACTTTGTCACCGACCCCGCCGGTCGAATGCTTGTCGCCGATGAAGTCGAAGCGGTCGCGGAGCTTCCACTGCTCGCCCGAGCCGGTCATCGACTGCGTGAGCGCGGCGAGCTCCTCTTTGTTCATTCCGTGGATGGCGACCGCCATGAGGAACGCGGTCATCTGGTAGTCGGCGACGTCGCCGCGAAGGTAGGCGGCGATGAAATCGGCGATCGCTTCGGGATCGAGCGGCTGCCCGCGTCGTTTGCGATTGAGAAAGTCGTAGGTGGAGATCGGGGACATGGCCCCGGCATTATAGCTTCGGCGGTTCGTCGATCGAGGGGGCGTGGAAGGGCTTGTGCGCGACGTGCTTCATCAGGTCTTCGTGGCGGCGCTGTTTGTCTTTTCGCCGCTGAACGTTCCGCGCGATCAGCCAGACGACGAGCGCGATCAGGGCGAGCGCCACGAACGCGGCGGTCGTCGCGTTGGTCTTCTTGACCCAGTAGGTGTAGTGATAGTGCGTTTCGCCGAGGTTGATCGACGCGCTGCGGACGGCGAGCGTCGCGTTGCCCTCGAGCTCTCCCGGCTGCCAGAGCTTGTCGTTGACGCACCACGCGAGGATGTTCGCGTCGACTTCCTTCGGCTGGTTCGACGCGACGACGAAGACGCGCTGTACGCGCCCCCGCTCGTCGATCACTTCCCACCACGACAGGAGCACGGGCGTCTTGAAGAAGTAACGCGGGTCGCGCCAGACCAGCTCTCTCGGGTCGACGGCGCGGTCGAGGAACTCAGTCTCCTTCGAGTCCGTGAGAAGCTTTGGCAGGGTCACCTCGACGCTGTACGTGCGGCGGAGCGTGGTGCGGAGCGCGCGGACCTCGCTCTTCCAGGCGGCGATGTCGGGGTTCTCGCTGAATTGGTAGTGCCGGATCGGATATTCGACGGGGAAGGTGGGTGCCGCGACAGGGACCTCCCACGCGCACCCGGAAGCGACGACGACCGCGAGTGCTGCGAAACGGCTCCAGCGCATGGATAGATCTTCCCACGAACGGTGCTGGATGGCTGCACGAACATGAGCCTCCCCCGACGGGATCCGGGAGCCGATCCCGTACAATCGCGCCGATGACGGTTCGCGCGGTGGTGCTGCTCAGCGGAGGGCTCGACTCGGCGACGACGCTGGCGATCGCCAGGTCCGAAGAGCGGGATCTCTATCCCCTTTCGTTCGCCTACGGCCAGCGGCATGGGAGCGAGCTCGACGCGGCGCGACGCGTCGCCGCGTCACTCGGCGCGCGCGAGCCGGTGGTCTTCGCGCTCGACCTGCGTCTCTTCGGCGGCAGCGCGCTGACCGCCGACATCGCGGTGCCGAAGGACGCCCTCGGCGCGGAAGGCATCCCGGCAACCTACGTGCCGGCGCGCAACACGATCTTTCTCTCGATTGCCGTGGGGTACGCCGAGGTCATCGGCGCGGGCGAGATCTGGATCGGCGTCAACGCGGTCGATTTCAGCGGCTATCCCGACTGCAGGCCCGCCTACGTCGAGGCGTTCCAGCGGGTGATCGAAACCGGGACGAAGAGCGGCGTGGAGACGGGGACGCCGAGGATACGCGCCCCGCTGATCGACCTGACGAAAGGGGCGATCATCCGCCGCGGCGTCGGGCTCGGCGTCGACTACGGGCTGACGCATTCGTGCTACGACCCCGACGCGACGGGCGCCGCCTGCGGTCACTGCGACTCCTGCATCCTCCGCCGGGCCGGATTTGACGATGCGGGAGTGAAGGATCCGACGCGGTACGCGGCGGGGTGACGATTTCGGATTTGGGATTTCGGATTTCGGATTTGGAGTTTGATGATTCGAACGTCGGAGTCGGTGAGGCGCTGACCTGACGTGCCGTTGCCTTTCAAATCCGAAATCCGAAATCCGAAATCCGAAATCGAGACCATGCTCCGAATCACTGAAATCTTCCACTCCATCCAGGGAGAGTCGACGCACTCGGGGCGGCGCTGCGCCTTCGTCCGGCTTGCGGGATGCAACCTTCGCTGCAGCTGGTGCGACTCGGCCTACACCTTCACCGGCGGCGAGAAGATGAGCCTGGACGACGTCCTGGCGAAGGTCCGCGCGTTCGGCTGCGACCTCGTCGAGGTGACGGGAGGCGAGCCGCTGGCGCAGGCTGAGTGTCTCGACCTGATCCGCGCGCTCTGCGACGAAGGGTTCGAGGTTCTCGTCGAGACGTCGGGCTCGATCGACATCGAGCCGGTCGACCGGCGCGCAAAGCTGATCCTCGACGTCAAGTGCCCCGGCTCGGGCGAGGTCGAGCGGAACCACTGGCCGAACCTCGACAAGCTCAAGCCGCACGACGAGGTGAAGTTCGTCATCGCCGACCGTGCCGACTACGAATGGTCGCGCGAGCTGGTGATGAGCCGCGGCCTCGCGAAGTCGAACACCGTCCTCTTCTCGCCGGTCTGGAACGGCATGGGCCTCAAGCAGCTCGCCGGCTGGATGATCGAAGACCGCGTCCCCGCCCGCCTGCAGACGCAGCTCCACAAGCACGTCTGGGGGGCGGAGGTGCATGGAGTCTAGGCGAGAGGCGAGAGGCGAGAGGCCAAGGCAAGCTTTGATGTGGCGCAGGCACTCCTGCCTGCACGTCGCCGAAGGCGACACCGGGTAGCCAGGAACGAAGGGTCAGGGCGTGAGGTTTGTGCTCTCGTTCCGCAGCTCTCGCCAGCTCGGCCGATTCCTTCGGTGCTTCGCACCGCGCGCAGACAGGAGTGTCTGCGCCACACTCCCGCCTGCTTTGGCTTCTGGCCTTTGGCCCCTGGCCCGGCCTTAGGCGCTAGAATCGCTTCGCCGGCGCCGCGTCACGTGTCGCCGCGCCGGAGACTCCAATGCGAAAACCACGGCTTGACCACATCGGTATCGCGGTGCGTTCGATCGAGGAGGCTGCGCTCTTTCGCGATCTCGGCCTTACGATCGAGCACGTCGAGATCGTCGAGACGCAGAAGGTGAAGACGGCCTTCATCCCGGTCGGCGACGCGACCCTCGAGCTGCTCGAGCCGACCGCCGCCGACTCTCCGATCGCGAAGTTCATCGAGAAGCGCGGCGAGGGGATCCACCACATTTGCCTTCGCGTCGACGCCATCGACGAGCAGCTCGAGCTGCTCAAGGCGAAGGGCTATCGGCTGGTGAACGAGAGCGCGGTCCCGGGAGCGCACGGCTGCCGCGTGGCGTTCCTTCATCCCGCTGCCGGCAACGGCGTTCTCATCGAGCTTTCCGAGAAGCCCGACGACCACGCGAACGCGCCGGAAGACGATGTCGAGGCGATCCTGTAGGAGCATTCCATGATCGAAGGCCTTCCTGAAAATGCGATCGTCATCGTGAACCTCGTCAACCCGAAGGAGAAGTTCTGGGGCGTGCTGCGCTCGGTCTCCGGCGCCGGGCTGACGATTCGCGGAATCAACCTCGACAGTTTCCAGGACTGGGTCGCGCAGATCGCGCACAAGGACGAGCAGTCGCTCGACCTCGTGACGATGTTCGTCCCGCTCTTCCGTCTCGAGCGGCTCTTCGTCGACGAGGCGGTCGGGGCGGTGAAGTCGTACTCCGATTATTTCGAAGAGGTCGTCGGCATGCGCCCCGAGGAGTATCTCGGCCTCGCGGCGCCACGCGGGGGAGTTTCCTGAGGCGCGCGGCGGCGGTCGCGCTGCTGCTGCTCCTTGCGGCATGCCGTCGCGAACCGGTGCGCGTCGCGTCGTACGAGTGGCGCGACCCGGCCGCGATGGAAGCGCCGCTCCCGGTCGCTCCCGGCGCGACTCTACTTCCCGGGCCGACCGATCTGATGCGGCGCGCGCGCGTGGTTCTTCGTGGCCGCGCCCCCGACGATCGGCGCCGGCTCGCGCTGTTCGAGTCCGACGCTGCGCTCGACGAGGTCGCGAAGTATTACGCGGCTGCGTTAGGCGGAGGCTCCGGCGCTCCCGCCACCGTCGTCCGTTCGGCCGGCGACTTCGCCCGGGACGAGGCGACGCTCGCGCCGCTTCTCGGAAAGCTGGGGCAGCCCTTTACCCCTGGCGCGAAGGGCCCCTACCTCGGGGTCGAGATCACTGCGCCGGGACGGCCCAGGGTGTCGCTGCAGCGCCCGTACCGCGACTTCGTCGCCGACCGGATCGTCGACCGGACGCTGATCGTCGTCTCCGATTGATTCCTGCCCTGGTGCGACGCTCGCACTCGGCGGCCGCATGTAGCAAAGGCCTCTGGCCTTTGCTCCCCGGTGGAGGTGGCGCGAGTCGCGTGGTGGGCCAAGGCGAGACGCCTTGGCTACAAGCGACCCTGTCGGGTGATGCGTATGGCATGATGCGCGGGGCCTGAATCATGAGAAACGAAGGGTTCATCGGGTCGATCGAAGTCGTCCGCGGAGAGCCGCGCGCATGACGGACATCGTCACCGCGCACGGCGTGACGAAGGAGTACCGCGTCTATCGGCGCCCTGCCGACCGCCTCGTCGAGGCGCTGTTGCACAGGCCGATGGCCGACGTGGTGACGGCGCTCGACGACGTGTCGTTCTCGATCGAGCGCGGCGAGATGATCGGCCTCGTCGGGCGCAACGGCGCCGGCAAGTCGACGCTCCTCAAGATTCTCGGCGGCGTGGTCACGCCGACGCGCGGGAGTGCCGCGGTCTTCGGCCGCGTCTCGTCGATTCTCGAGCTCGGCGTCGGCTTCCATCCCGAGTTTTCGGGCCGCGCGAACGCGGAGATCGCCGCGTCGATTCAGGGGCTCGGCGCCGCCGAGCTGCGGGAGACGCTGCCGCGCATCTTCGAGTTCACCGAGCTCGGAGCGTTCCTCGATCAGCCCGTGCGCACCTGGTCGTCGGGGATGATCATGCGGCTCGGCTTCTCCGTCGCGATCCACGTCGATCCCGACGTTCTCCTTGTCGACGAGGCGCTCGCCGTCGGCGACCAGCACTTCCAGCGGAAGTGCCTCGAGAGGATGCGCGAGTTCGAAGCGCAGGGCCGGACGATCATCTTCTGCTCGCACGCGCTCGGAGCCGTCGCATCGATGTGCTCCCGGACTCTCTGGCTCGACCGAGGCAGGCTCGCGATGTTCGGGCCCTCCGCGGAAGTCGTGAGCGCCTACGAGGCCGAGCTCCTCGCGAGTCCGCCGGAGCCTGTGAAGGCCGCGGAGGACGAGCTTCCCGAACGCGCCTCACCGGTCCGGCTTCGCGGAGCCCGGACTGCAGACGCGACGGGCACGCCGCGCGCCGAATTCGAGCCGGGCGAGCCGCTCGCCGTCGCGCTCGAGTTCCGCTCCGACAACGAATCGGAGCAGATCCATCTCGTCGTCGGCATCGACCGCGTGCTCGACGGCGTCTGCTGTGCAACCTTCGGGACGAACTGGGACGGCATGAAGCCGCTCTCCGGCAAGCGCGACTACGACGTCTCGCTCGTGATCCCCGAGCTGCCGCTCACTCCCGGCGAGTACAGGGTCTACGCCTTCGTCGGAGACGGAGAGGCGCTTCACCTTCACGATCGCGCGGAGTTCAACTTCACGATCCGCGGCGAAGGCGAGCCCGGCGCGCTCTGCGAAGTCGGCCACGAGTGGCGCGTGCGACGGGTGTGAGGGGAGGGTACAATTCCGCGCATGCAAGACCTCGAATTCGAAGAGTGGCTCGAAGACTTCGCGACCGGCACTTTTCCTGACGTGGAGCTCGACGAGCTCGGCTCGGGGGTGCGGCACGCGAGCGAGATCGACGTGAAGAACCTCGTCCGCGAGGTGCAGTTCCTTCGCAGCCTCACGCGCCGTTTCCACGCGCGCCTCGGCGAGCTCGGCGAAGGCGGGAGCCCGCTCGCGCGTTACGCTGCGCTCGTCCTCGACGGCGTGCGTCCCGAGTCGGAGTAGCGACGGGCCGATCGCTTTGAGTTGGCGGAAGCAAAGCTGAAGTTAGAAGTTAGAACGTTGAATGTTGAACCCAGAAAAGGAGCGGTGCAGTTTTTCTGGGTTCAACATTCAACGTTCTAACTTCTAACTTCAGCTTTTCCTCTGTTAGCTCGACGCGATGGGGCCGACCGCTCGCGCTAGAGCCGTTTGCCCTCCAGCGTCGAGTCCTTGTCGGTGCGCGTGCCGATCTTGATCGCGGTCGAGAGGCGGACGACTCCCTCCGCGTGAAGCGTTTCGTGAATCCGCTTCACCGCGTCGAGGATCTCTCCCATCTCGCCTTCGACGTTCGTCCCGTAGGCGTGCTGCTCGATCTTGAATCCCGCGTCGACGAGGATCCGGTGCGCGCGCTTGACCTCGTCCCGTACCGTGACGCCGACGCCGATCGGGATGACCTGAATTTCCGCGAGTGCCTTCATGGGGGCAATTTACCGCGAGCGGAGGTGGAGGCGCGAGGGAGTCTGTGTGGCGCAGGCACTCCTGCCTGCGCGCCGCCGCAGGCGGCCCCCCGGCCACGACTTGCGCAATCCGGGGCGGCGCTTCGCGCCGCGCGCAGACAGGAGTGTCTGCGCCACATCTCTTTCCCGGTCGTTGCTTGACTTTCTTCACGCGCGTCCCTACTCTCTCCCTCACCAGAAACCATGAACCAGACCTTCAGCAGCGCCCGCTATTACTTTTGGTACAGCCCCCAACCGGGACTTTGCCGGGTAGCGTGCTGCTGAGACGAAAGCAGACCAAACTCGAAAAAGCCCCGGCGATGCCGGGGCTTTTTGTTTTTGGCGAAAAATATGAAACGACAGAAACCAGCAGTGGCGATCCAGGGCGTCGCAGCGAGCTTCCACGAAGCGGCGGCGACGGCGTGGTTCGCCACGCCGATCCGCACCCTCGAGTGCCTGACCTTCCACGCCCTCTGCGAGTCGCTCGCCGCCGGTGAGTGCGACTTCGCCGTGATGGCGATCGAGAACTCGATCGCCGGGAGCATCCTTCCGAACTTCGCGCTCCTCGAGAAACACCGCTTCAGCATCCGCGGCGAGATCTACGTTCCGATCCACCTCCATCTGATGGCGCTCCCCGGCGTCACCCTCGACGAGATCGACACCGTCGAGTCACACCCGATGGCGCTCCGGCAGTGCGGCGAGTTCCTGCACTCCCTGCCGAACGTCGCGATCCGCGAGAGCGACGACACCGCGCTCTCCGCGAAACGCGTCGCGGAGCTCGGCCTGCGAAACGTCGCCGCCGTCGCGAGCGAGCGCGCGGCGAAGCGCTACGGCCTATCGATCCTCGCGCGCCGCATCGAGACGAACCCGAAGAACTTCACCCGCTTCCTCATCCTCTCCCGCAATGGCGGGCCGGTCCCGGCCAACGACAAGGCGTCGCTCGCGCTCGAGCTCTCCGACGAGGTCGGCAGCCTTGCCGGCGTCCTGGCGACCTTCAAGCGCCACCGCATCAACCTCTCGCTCATCCAGTCGATCCCGCTCGTCGGGCGCCCGAGTCAGTACTCGATCCACGTCGACGTCTCGTATCCCTCCCGCGCCGACTATGACGCCGCACTTCGCCGCGTCCGGCGCCAGGTCATCTCTCTCAACGTCCTCGGCGAGTACAGGAAGGCCGAGATGAGGTTCCAGCCATGATCGCCCCCGCACGCCGTACCGCATCCGTGAGCGAGTACTACTTCTCGCGAAAGCTCGCCGAAGTGAGGCGCCTCGACGAGGGCCCGCTTCGCGTCATCAACCTCGGCATCGGAAGCCCCGACATGGCTCCGTCCGCCGAAGTGATCGAGACGCTGAGTGCCTCCGCGCGCAGCAGCGCGGCGCACGGCTACCAGAGCTATCGCGGCGTGCCGGAGCTGCGGCGCGCGATCGCGGAGTTCTCCCGCGACGTGTACGGCACGGAGCTCGATCCCGAAACGATGATCCTTCCGCTCATGGGGTCGAAGGAAGGGATCATGCATGTCTCGATGGCCTTCCTCGACGAGGGCGACGAGGTGCTGATCCCCGATCCCGGTTACCCGACCTACGCTTCTGCGGCCAGGCTCGCCGGCGCCGTGCCGCGCAGCTACACGGTTCACGACGAGGGCGGGACGGCGATCGATCTCGACGCGCTCGAGGCGCGCGATCTGTCGCGCGTGAAGCTGATGTGGGTGAACTTTCCACACATGCCGACGGGGCGCGTCGCCTCGCAGGGCGAGCTGGCGCGCATCGTCGCGCTCGCGCGCCGTCACGGCTTTCTCGTCGTGAACGACAACCCATACAGCCTCATCCTCAACGACGCGCCGCGCAGCATTCTCGCGATCGAGGGAGCGATGGAGGTCGCGCTCGAGCTCAACTCGCTCAGCAAGTCGCACAACATGGCGGGCTGGCGCGTCGGCTGGGTCGCAGGGAGTCGCGAGCACGTCGACGCGGTGCTGCTCGTGAAGAGCAACATGGACTCGGGGATGTTCCTACCGCTCCAGCTCGCCGCCGCGAAGGCGCTCGCGAGCCGCGACGAGTGGTTCGCGCCGCTCAACGCGACGTACGCCGAGCGCCGCCGCCGCGCGGGTGAGCTCGTCGAGGCGTTAGGCTGCGACCCTGTCGAGTCGCGCCCCGGCCTCTTCGTCTGGGCGAAGGCGCCCGACGCCGTCGCCGACGTCGAAGCGTGGCTCGACGAGATCCTGCACGCGACGAAGGTCTTCATCACTCCCGGCTTCGTGTTCGGCGAGGCGGGGAGGCGGCACCTTCGCGTGTCGCTCTGCCGTCCGGCCGAGGCGATCGGAGAAGCGGTCGAGCGCGTCTCGAGGTACATGGAGTCGCGCGCGGCGCACGCCGAAGAGGTGCGTGCATGAGAACGGTCATCGTGGGGCTCGGTCTGATCGGGGGATCGATCGCGGTCGATCTCCGGCGTGAGCACTTCGGCCTGCCGCTCGTCGGCGTCGAGTCGAACCCGAATCACGCGCGGCTCGCGCTGGAGACGGGGCTGGTCGACGAGGTGTTGCCTCTCGTCGATGCGGTGCGCGACGCGCAGCTTGTGGTGCTCGCGATCCCTGTCGACGCGGTGCGCGAGCTCGCACCGCTCGTTCTCGATGCGGCCGGAGACTCGGCTGTGGTGATCGACACCGGATCGACGAAGGCGACGGTTTGCGCGGCGCTGGCAACTGATCCGCGGCGCGGACAGTTCGTCGCTGCGCACCCGATCGCGGGAACGGAGAACTCGGGGCCGCTCGCGGCGCTTGCGGGGCTCTTCCGCGGCAAGGTCAACATCATCTGCGAGCGCGAGCGTTCCTCCGCGCGCGCTCTTTCCGTCGCCGAGTCGCTCTTCGAGCTCCTCGGCATGAGGACCATCTTCATGGACGCCGCAGAGCACGACCTGCACCTCGCGTACGTCTCGCACCTTTCGCACGTCTCGTCGTTCCTGTTAGGTCAGACGGTTCTGGACATCGAGAAGAGCGAGGAGAACATCTTCGACCTGGCGGGAAGCGGCTTCGCCTCGACCGTCCGGCTCGCGAAGAGCTCGCCGTCGATGTGGGTGCCGATCTTCGAACAGAATGCGGCGCACCTCGTCCGCGCGCTCGACGAGTACATCGCGCATCTCGGCGCGTTCCGCCGGGCGCTCGCCGAGCGCGACACCGACGCGCTCTACGCGATCACCAACCGCGCGAACGACATCAGGCGCGTCCTCGACGCGCTCGGCGCGCGCGCCAACGCGGGGGCGAGTCCCGCGCCGGCGATTCCACTGCAGAGCTCAACCATCGATCGGATCGAGAATCACGGAGGCACGCAATGACACCAGCAGCCATCAAACCTCAGCCCGCAAAGAACTGGCTCCCGGGCGGGAAGCCGTTCGTCATCGGAGGCCCGTGCAGCGCCGAGACCGAGACGCAGACGGTCGAGACGGCGCGTCAGCTCAAGGCGACGGGAAAGATCCACGCCCTGCGCGCGGGGGTCTGGAAGCCGCGCACGAGGCCGGGCCAGTACGAGGGGGCGGGTGAGCCGGCGCTCGCATGGCTCCGCCGCGCGAAGGAGGAGACGGGGCTTCCGGTGACGACCGAGGTCGCGAACGCGGCGCACGTGGAGGCGTGTCTCGAGGCGGGAGTCGACTTTCTCTGGGTCGGCGCGCGGACGACGGTGAACCCCTTCTCGGTGCAGGAGATCGCCGACGCGCTGCAGGGCGTCGACGTGCCGGTGTTCGTCAAGAACCCGGTGAGCCCCGACCTGGAGCTCTGGATCGGCGCGCTCGAGCGACTCGACCGCGCGGGCATCACGAAGTTAGGCGCGATCCACCGCGGCTTCTCGTCGTTCGACAAGGGGCCGTTCCGCAACGCGCCGCTCTGGGACATCGCGATCGAGCTGAAGACCCGTGTCCCCGATCTTCCGCTCCTCTGCGACCCGAGCCACATCTGCGGGAACCGCGAGCTGATCCCGCTCGTGGCGCAGAAGGCGCTCGACCTCGACATGGACGGGCTGATGATCGAGAGCCACATCACTCCCGACGAGGCGTGGAGCGACGCGAAGCAGCAGTTGACGCCGTCGTCGCTCCGAGAGCTTCTCGCCGGGCTGGTGGTGAGGGAGCGCTCCAGCGCGAACGAGGAGTTCACCGACACGCTGTCGAAACTCCGCGAGAAGATCGACGGGCTCGACCAGGACATCATGCAGCGCCTCGCCGCGAGGATGAAGATCGCCGGCGAGATCGGCAGCTACAAGCGCGACAACAACGTCACGATCCTCCAGGTGAGCCGCTGGGAGGAGATCATCCGGACGCGGAGCACGTTAGGCTGCGCGATGGGCCTCGACGAAGGCTTCGTCCGCGACCTCCTCCGACTCGTGCACCACGAGTCGATCAGGATCCAGGCGAGGATCATGAACGTGGCGGACGCGTAGGGAATGCGGAATGCGAAGTGCGAAATGGGGAACGCGAATTGCGGAATGCGGCGAAGGGTTCGTGACCGAGCGTGCTCCGTGTGCCGCGTAGCGGCAGCCGAGCTTAGCCCCCGGTCGAAGACCGGGGGTGCGGCGCGAGGAGAGAATCCGCGCCGCGTAGCGGCGCCGGAGCTCATGAGTGGGCATGAATCCGGGTCGCCTCGATCTCACGGTCGTTAGGCGGCGCGCCGGCTCTCCATTTCGCGTTTCGCGTGCAGGTCGGTTCCTGCGCCGCTATGCGGCGCGGACACTCCCGGCGATCGCATTCCCCCGGTCTTCGACCGGGGGCTAAGATCGGGCGTCGCTACGCGACGCGCCGGCTCTCCATTCCGCACTCCGCATTCCGAATTCCGCATTCGGTCCGGCATTCCGCATTCCGCATTCCTAACGGATGTACCCCAGCGACCGAAGGCTCTGGTAGTACTCCTCGCTCGTCTGCGCTTCGCCTGGGGCGGAGCCGCGCTCGCCGTAGGTGGCGATGCTGCGCGGCTCGATCGAACCTGCGAATGGCTTGCCGCGCATGTCGGAGGCGACGGGAAAGCCGCAGAGGTTGAGGACGGTCGGCGCGATGCCGTCGATTGCCGGCTTCGCGCCCGCTTGCGGCAATGTCGTCGCGACGACCGCGTCGCCCGACTGCCCTTCGCCCGGAAGCCCGACGAGGATGACGTCGTAGCCGCGCGCGTGGAGCGACGCGGCCGCAGCGGTGATGCCGTCGACGATCGTCGACGAGGCCGCGAGCTTCGCTCCGGCGTCGAGATCGATCCTGTTGAGCACGATGTCGAGCGCGGGGAGGAAGACGGTGACGAAGCGCGGTGAGCGCTTCGCGATCGCGTCGTCGAGGCGTCGCATCGCCTCGCGGTCGATCGCGATGGCGAGCTCCGACGGGCTCGCCTTGGGCAGTTGCTCCGCCATCCGCGAGAAGAGCGCCTCCTGCGAGATCGAGCGCAGCCCGGCAGTGTCGGCGTCGCCCGTCACCCACCAGTTCACCGCCAGCGACGGCACGCCGCGTCCCGCGAGAATCTCCCACGCATAGGCGCGGCGGCGCGCGGTCGGTGGAAGTGGAACGCGCGACGCGATGCCGAGCGGCGCGGCGATCGCGTCGATCGCGAAGGCGTAGCGCGACACCGACTGGAGCACCCGGCCGCTCGCCGCGAGCCTGACTCCCTCGATCGCGTGGACGCCGTGAAGCGATGGCGCCGTGCCGGTGCCGACCGTCGCCCATCGCTCCGCGGCCGAACGCGACTCAGCGAGCGGCGTCGCGGCCGTCACCGTTCCGAAGGTCGCGGCCTCGTCCTTGCGTGACGCGAGAATGTCGTGCGTCAGCCCGTCGACCGCGATCAGCGCGACCTTCGCGTCGGTCGCGGCGATCGCGATGCTTACCGGAGGCGTCGCGGTTTTCGCCGGGGCGGCGTTGAACGACCAGGCGCCGATCGCGACGGCGATCAGGATCGCGACGAGCGTCATCGGGATCGTTCGGTCGCGCCGGTGCACGCGCGGAATTCGCTTCGCCTCGTGAATCGAAAACGAGAGGAGCGCCGCCGACACGATCACCGACGATGCGAGGAAGAAGACGACGATCAGCGCACCGCCGGCGAGAAGCTCCACTCCCGACGGTGCGCCGTCGAACCCCGACCACCAGACGACGAGCGCGAGCGAGAGCCCGCCCGAGAGGAGGAGCGTCAGACCCGTCAGGAGGGCCGGGCTGTCGATCGCGAGCGCCGGGTTCCGGCGCAGGCCGAGCGCGACGGCGACGATCAGCAGCAGCAGGCTGATGAACGCCCCCGCAGCCTGGACCCCGCCGATCACCAAGGCGTCGCCGAGCGCCAGCGGACGGTTCCGCAGGATCGTGATCGCGAGCAGCGGCAGCGCCGCGAAGATCGACGAGAGGAGCGACGCTTTCGAGGAGACCGCGATGAGCTCCGACCAGAACGTCCGCGAGCTCCACGGATCGAGAGCGAACCATCGCTCGATCCCGTGCGTCAGATACCCGAGATCGCGAAGCTGCTGGCGGAGATGGTCGACGGAGGGGTCGACGGTAGGGTCGGTCATGAGGCGGGTAGTTTAGGGCCGTTGGAATGACAAATGACAAATGAAGAATGACGAAAGTGGAGATCGGGCGTGGCTTCGTTTTGTCATTTGTCATTTGGCATTTGTCATTCCGCCTGCACTGACGCCGCCGGAATATCCGTTCGCGCAGCCGGCTTAAGTCCCTGTTGCAGCCAGATCATCCCGAGGAAATGAAGTAAGTCCATGATAGACAAGATCCTTACGGCGATTTTCGGATCGCGCCACGAGCGCGAAGTCAAGCGCATGCTCCCCGTGGTCGCGCAGATCAATGCTCTCGAACCGTCGATCGAGGTCCTCACCGACGAGCAGCTCCGCGCGAAGACCGCGGAGTTCAAGGAGCGGCTGAGGCCCAAGGTCGACCTTCTCGACGAGGCCCTGGCGAACCCCGAGGAGCAGAGCGACATCCAGTTCGCGAAGGGTCAGCTCCGCGAGGCGCTCGACGAGATTCTCCCCGAGGCATTCGCGGTCTGCCGTGAAGCGGGACGGCGCGTGCTCAACATGCGCCACTTCGACGTCCAGCTCATGGGCGGAATGGTGCTGAACCGCGGGAGCATCGCCGAGATGCGCACCGGTGAAGGAAAGACGCTCGTCTCGACCCTTCCCGGCTATCTCAACGCCCTGACCGGCCGCGGCGTCCACGTCGTCACGGTCAACGACTACCTCGCGCGCCGCGACTCCGAGTGGATGGGACGCATCTACCGCTTCCTCGGCCTCACCGTCGGCTGCATTCAGCACGACCTCGGGGACAAGGAACGGCAGGCTCAGTACCGCTGCGACGTCACCTACGGCACGAACAACGAGTTCGGCTTCGACTACCTCCGCGACAACATGAAGTTCGACCTCGCGGCGATGGTGCAGCGCCGCCACGTCTACGCGATCGTCGACGAGGTCGACTCGATCCTCATCGACGAGGCGCGCACGCCGCTGATCATCAGCGGCCCCTCGGAGATCTCCGTCGACAAGTACTTCACCTGCGACCGGATCATCCCGAAGCTCATCGACGAGGACTTCCAGGTCGACGAGAAGCAGCACACCGCCGTGCTCACCGAGCAGGGCGTCTCGCACGCGGAGAAGCTGCTCCACGTCGAGAACCTCTACGAGCCCGAGAACATGGACACGCTCCACGCCGTGAACCAGGCGCTGCGTGCCCACAAGCTCTACAAGCTCGACGTCGACTACGTCGTCAAGGACGGCGAGGTCATCATCGTCGACGAGTTCACGGGACGCCTCATGCCGGGCCGCCGCTGGTCCGACGGCCTCCACCAGGCGGTCGAGGCGAAGGAAGGGGTGAAGATCGAGTCGGAGAGCCAGACCTTTGCCACGATCACCTTCCAGAACTACTTCCGCATGTACGAGAAGCTCTCGGGCATGACCGGCACCGCCGACACGGAAGCGGCCGAGTTCGAGAAAATCTACAACCTGCAGGTCATCGTGATCCCGACGAACCGGCCGATGATCCGCGAGGATTTTGCAGACCTCGTCTACCGGACCGAGCGCGAGAAGTTCCAGGCGATCGTCAACGAGATCAAGGAGCTCAACGAGCAGGGGCAGCCGGTGCTCGTCGGCACGATCTCGATCGAGAAGTCGGAAGAGCTCTCCACCGCGCTCAAGCGCGGCGGCATCCCGCACGTCGTCCTCAACGCGAAGCATCACGAGCGCGAGGCGGAGATCGTCGCGAACGCGGGGCGCGTCGGCGCGGTGACCATCGCGACGAACATGGCGGGCCGCGGAACCGACATCATTCTCGGCGGCAGCCTCGACTATGCCGTCGAGCACGCCACGCGCGAGATCGAGGATCCGGCGGAGAAGGCGCGCGTGGCTGAAGAGGCGCGCGCGGAATGGCAGGGGCTCCACGAGGAGGTCGTCAGCTACGGCGGCCTACGGATTCTCGGCACCGAGCGGCACGAGTCGCGCCGCATCGACAACCAGCTCCGCGGCCGTTCGGGCCGCCAGGGCGATCCCGGATCGTCGCGCTTCTACCTCTCGCTCGAAGACGACCTGATGCGCAAGTTCGGGTCGGACCGGATCATGGGGCTCATGGAGCGCCTCGGCATGGAAGAGGGCGTTCCGATCGAGCACGGCATGGTGTCGCGTTCGATCGAGCGCGCGCAGAAGCAGGTCGAAGGGCGCAACTTCGAGATGCGCAAACACCTGCTCGAGTACGACGACGTGATGAACAAGCAGCGTGAGACGGTCTACACGCTGCGCAAGGGAATCCTCGAAGGACGCGAAGGGCGCGAGTACGTCGTCAACGCCGCCGCCGACATCGCCGCCTACCTGCTCGACCTTCATCTCCCGAAGGAAGAAAAGCACGGCGCGGAGTGGAACGAGGCGGAGCTCAATGCCGAGCTCTTCGACTACTTCGGCCTCGACCTTCACTCGATCGGCGCAAACCCGCGAGAGCTTGGGCGCGACGTCGTCGAGGAGACGCTGCTCGAGGCGGTGAAGAAGCGATACGAGGAGCGCGAGCAGCTCGTGAGCGCCGAGATCATGCGCATGCACGAGAAGTACCTCGTGCTCCAGGTGCTCGACGCGCAATGGAAGGACCACCTCCTCGCGCTCGATCACCTCAAGGAAGGCATCGGCCTGCGCGGCTACGGCCAGCGCGATCCGCTCGTCGAGTACAAGAAGGAATCGTTCGACATGCTGCAGGCGATGCTCGAGCGGGTGCAGGACCGCGTGGTGAAGGTCCTCTATCGCACGGAGATCGTCGACGACGGCACGAACACCGGAATGCGCCCCGCCTCGCGCCCGGCGCAGCTTCCGCTGCCGACCGCGCCGAAGGCGCGCGACCTCGTCTTCTCCGCCCCTTCGAGCGAAGCGGCGATGCCGCAGAAGCGGAAGGAAGCGAAGGTCGGCCGGAACGATCCCTGTCCCTGCGGTTCCGGGAAGAAATACAAGAAGTGCCACGGCGTCGAAGCGACGGCGTAAGGCCTTACAGTTCATCCAAGCAACGAACGCGGCCGCGCGAGCGGCCGCGTTTGCGTTGGTGCCTGGGTTCGGGCCGCCATTCGGCCGCGGAAGCGGCCGCTTCTAGTCAGCCCCGCGCGTAAGCGCGGGGGGGAATCGCAGAGCCATGTTCGCGCCGCGTCAGCGGCGCAATCGGCAGAAGGCGCATCGCGCTGGCGCGCGACGCACTAGACGGCGTCGCTTCCGCGGCGCGGAGATCCTTGCGTGCTCGTCAGCCCGTGCTTACGCGCGGGGCTAGTTAGAACGCGGCCGCTTCCGCGGCCGATGTCTCCGGGGCGAACGGCTCACGGGCTCACCGCTTCCGCTTCGCCGCGCCCGCCAGCAAACGCTCGTTCGAGATGATCGCGCGGACATGCGTCCCTTCGCCGATCGGCCCCGCGTCGTCGAACGCTTCGACCTTGAATCGGAAGAGCTTCCCTTCGAGACCGAGGTAGGTCGCGATCGCCTTCACGGTAGAGCCGACCGGTGTCGCAGCGGTGTGGCGCACGTCGAGCGACACGCCGACCGAGAGCTCCCCTTCGCTCAAGTGCGGGCGCAGCACCCGCGCCGCGGCGAGCTCCATGATCGCGACCATTCGCGCGGTCGCGAAGACTTCGGGAAAGCTGTCACCGGCCGACGTCGCGAGCGCCGCGGCGGTGTCGGCGTACGCGACCGTGAAGCCCGCCTCGGCGGTGTCGCCGACGTTGATCGCTGCTTCGTGCATTCTCTCCTCCGCGTTCGTGGCCTGTTGCGGGACCGAAGCCGTCAATCTATCACCGGGTCGGGTGAGCCCCGGCCGGCACTACGCGCGATAGCGGAAAACGCGCTCCGGCCGAGCCCAGCGCGCGGGGAATGCGGTGAGGGCGCCGCTGTTGGAGAACGAGAATGAAGAGCGGGAGCTACGACGTCGTCATCCTTGGCGGAGCCTTCAGCGGCGCGGCCGCGGCAACGCTGCTCCGGCGGGAGCGGCCTAACATTCGCGTGCTCGTCGTGGAGAAGCAGGCGCAGTTCGACCAGAAGGTGGGCGAGGCGACGACCGAGATGTCGGGGATGTTCATCTCGAGGCGGCTCGGCCTCTGGCAGCACCTCGAGATGGAGCAGCTTCCGAAGGAAGGGCTCCGCTACTGGTTCTCGAACGAGAAGGTGACGGGGCACGCGAACGCGAGCGAGTCGGGCGCGTTCTACCGGAGCACCGTGCCTTCGTTCCAGCTCCGGCGCGACGCGCTCGACGAGCACATCCTCGCGACGGCGGTGAGTGAAGGCGCGGAGCTGCTCCGTCCAGCCAAGGTGAAGGACGTCGTGCTCGGCGACTTCGACAGCCGCGTCGTGCTCGAGAAGGACGGCGAAGAACTGGAGGTGTCGGCGAAGTGGGTGATCGATGCGACGGGGCGCGTCGCGTACATCGGCCGCAAGCTCGGCATCATCGATCGCAACGACGACCACCCAATCGCCGCGCTCTGGGCGCGCTTCCACGACGTGAAGCACATCGACGATCTCGCGGCGCGCCAGGGAGGCGTGCTGCGCGAGCGGAACATCGGCTCGCGACGCCTCGCGACCAACCATTACGTCGGCCTCGGCTACTGGATCTGGGTCATTCCGCTCGGCAACGGGGAGACCTCGATCGGCATCGTCTGGGACAAGAGGCTCGTCAAACTGCACGAGAGCCGCGACCGCGAGCACGACTTCGACGCCTTCCTGCGCGGCATTCCGGCGCTCGGCGAGCTCCTCGAGGGAGCCGACTTCAAGCGCGACGACTTCCGCTTCTATGCGCATCTCCCCTACGTGACCCGGCAGTACATGGGGAACGGATGGGCGCTCGTCGGCGACGCCGCCGCGTTCATCGACCCTTACTACTCGCCCGGGCTCGACCACTGCGCGTTCTCCGTCGAGGCGACCGTCAACCTTCTCGTCGACTGGTTCGACGGCAAGGAGGTCGCGATGGCGATGAAGGAGCACAACGAGACCTTCCTCCGCTCCTACCGTCACTTCTTCGAAGGCATCTATCGCGACAAGTACTACTACATGGGAGAGCACGACCTGCTCGGCGCGGCGACGATGATCGACACGGCGCAGTACTACATCTTCGTCGTCATCCCTGCGTACCGTCTCTTCAAGCGCTTCCACTGGATGCCGGTGCTCGGTCCGAAGCAGGCGGTCGTGAGCTACGCGCTGCTTCGCGCCTACAACCGGAGCTTCAAGCGCCTCGCGATGCTGCGGGACGAGATGGGAGTCGCCGGGCGGCGCAATGACGGACGCCGCATCAGCTACTTCTTCAATCTCGGCCTCGCACCGCTGCACATGCTGCTGCGGGGGCTCAAGCTCTGGCTCTACGCCGAGATCGAGGGCCTCGGGCTGATGGCGAAGAAGCTGCTCGGCCTGAAGCCCAGGAAGCCCGCCGTTTCCGATCCGGTGCCCGAGGCGGGTGTGGGGCCGGTCGAGGGACAGAGGTAGGCGATATCGACAGTGGAGTGACCGCATTGCGCTAGCCAGCACGCCGCAGGGTGGTCATTCCGAGCGAAGCGAGGAATCTGCTGTCGGCCCGACTGACCGCTTCCTTCGAGACCATTCCGCCGACATGCCGTGATTCGCAGCTCTCGAAGTGATCGTCTGAATAGTTCAGCAGATCCCTCGCTCCGCTCGGGATGACACGCTCCACTTCATCCCGCTCCCGCCCCAGCGCCCCCCGTGCCTGCTTTGGCCTCTGGCCCATTCTGCCCGTAACAGTTTATTTACTTGACTAATCAACTATCGACGCGTAAATTATCGACATGACACGAAACACCAGCCGCATTCAGGCCGAGCTCAAGCAGAAGAAGCCGTTCCGGTCTGCCGCCCAGGAGGCGTCGCTCGCACTTCTGCGCACGACCGACGTCCTGCGGAGGCGGTTCTCCGACGTGACGGCTGGCAGCGACCTGACGATGCAGCAGTACAACGTGCTCCGCATTCTGCGCGGGGCGGGACCCGACGGGCTTCCGACGCTCGAGATCGGCGTGCGGATGATCGAGCAGGCGCCCGGTGTCACCCGGCTGCTCGATCGGCTCGAGGCGAAGCAGCTGGTGCTCCGCGTGCGCTGCCTCAGCGACCGGCGGCAGGTGTTCTGCCACATCACCGACGCCGGGCTCGCGCTCCTGGCGGCACTCGACGGCCCCGTCAACGAGGCCGACGAGGCGGCGATGTCGAGTCTGACGAAGGCCGAGACGAAGACTCTGATCGAGCTGCTCGACAAGATTCGCGCAGCACATGGTGAATGACGTTCGTTTAACAACCACCGGAATGGTCCGGAACCAACCCCAGGCAGTACGAAAAGAAAGGAATACCCCCATGAAACGCTCCCTCATTCTCGCCGCCACAGTGGTCGCCCTGACGCCGCTGTTCGCCCAGGCCGCCGACCTCTACGTCGTCGACAAGACCCACTCCGACGTCTCCTTCAAGGTGCGGCATCTCGTCGCGAACACCCCCGGCCGTTTCACCGACTACAGCGCGAACATCGCGATCGAGCCGAAGGACCTGGCGAAGTCGACGGTCGAGTTCACGATCCAGGCCGCCAGCATCAACACCGACAACGCCGATCGCGACAAGCATCTCCGCACGGAAGACTTCTTCTTCGTCGACCAGTACCCGACGCTCGGATTCAAGAGCGAGAAGATCGTGAAGAAGAGCGCCGACCAGTTCGAGGTCACCGGCGTCCTGACGATGCGCGGCGTCTCGAAGCGAATCACGGTTCCCGTCGAGTTCGGCGGTTTCACGAAGGATCCGTGGGGCAACGAGAAGGCGGGCTTCAGCACCGACTTCACGGTCAACCGGAAGGACTTCGGCATCAACTGGAACAAGACGCTCGACCAGGGCGGCGTCGTCCTCGGCGAGGATGTGAAAATCAGCCTCAGCCTCGAGCTCAACAAGAAGAAGTAATCACGCATCGCCGGCGGGCGGCCACCCGGCCGCCTGCCCGCGCGGATCGCAGCGTCCCTAACCACTATTCGGCAGCAATCGGAACGAGGAAAGACCATGAACACCGTTGCAAACTTCGAAAAGCAGCTCAATGAAATGATTCTCGGCGGCAAAGCGATGGATGCGTTCGAGCAGTTCTACGCCAGCGACATCGTGATGCAGGACAACGAGGACGCTCCGTTCGTCGGCAAGGCGTTCAACCGCGAGCGCGAGGAGAAGTTCTTCGCCTCGATCGGCGAAGTCCACCAGCTCAGCCTCGAAAAGAGCGCCGCGGGCGACGACGTCAGCTTCAGCGAATGGACCTACGACGTGACCTTCAAGGGGGGGCCGCGCGTGAAGTGGAGCCAGGCCGCCGTCCGCAGCTGGAAGGATGGAAAGATCAGCAACGAGCGCTTCTACCACAAGACACTCGGCTGAGATTCACGCGACAGAGTTGAATGCGAAGCGGCGCCGGGAGGCGCCGCTTTTCATTTACGCCGTCCTCACCACTCTCCCCACCACGACCGTCACGTTGTCCGTGCCGCCGTCGTCGAGGGCGAGCTGAATCAGGCTCCGGCACGCCTCCGATGCCGAAGCCGCGTCGCCGACGAGCACACCGAGCCGCTCGTCGGTCACGTGCTTCGTTAGGCCGTCCGTGCAGAGCACGAGCGCGTCGCCCGGCTCGAGCGTCACGCGGTAGGAGAGCACCTCGGGCAGATGCGAGGGGGAACCTCCGATCGAGCTCGCGAGAATGTGCTTGAGGCGCGACGTCTCCGCGACGTCGGGATCGAGCGCGCCGCTGTCGACGAGGACCTGCGCGACCGTCTGGTCCTTCGTCAGCCGGATCGCTTCTCCCCTGCGGACGATGTAGGCGCGGCTGTCGCCGACGTGCGCGATCCAGGCGCGCGCGCCGAGGACGAATGCCATCGTCAGGGTCGTCGCCATCCCCTTGCGCTCGGGATGCTCGGTCGCCTCGCTCTTGATGCGCGCGTCGGAATCGATGAGGATCTGCGACAGGCTCCCGACCAGCTCCTGCTCGAGGTTCACCTCGCTCGAGGCCTGTCCCAGGCTGAGCGGGCGCGTGAAACTCCGGATGATCGTGTCGATCGTCAGCGCGCTCGCTTCGTGGCCGAACTCGGAGCTGCCGATGCCGTCTGCCACCACGAGAACCGTTCCGCCGTCGCCTCCCGGGAGCAGGCCGGGCTGGCAGACTTCGCTGCTCGCGGCGAGCACGTCGAACGACCGCATGACACGGCCGATGAGAAAGCGATCGGCATTCGTCGATCTGAGCTTTCCGATGTCACTGGATCCGTCGACGTCAAACGTCATTCGCCACCTCGGGAGGTTCGCCGATCAGAGCGGGAAACGATTGCGCGAGTATAGTCCCCCGCGTATTGCGGGGCATGCGATTCGCTCACGCGCCGGTGTACCGGAACGGGGGAGGCGCAAGCTGCTGCGCTTCGTACTCCTCGATCGCGTGACCGATCCATCCGATCGTCCGTCCGAGCGCGGAGAGCGCGATCGGGGCGTCGGCCGGGAAGTGCATCGCTCTCGCGAGCGCGACGACCGCGAACTCGAGCGTCGGCTTTTCTCCCAGCAACCCGTCGGCTGCCTCGATCAATTTTTTCGAGCGCGCGTGCTCTTTCGAGCCTTTCGCCGCGGTGTCGACCATTTCGAGCAGGAGCGCGGCGCGCGGATCGCCCGCGGGATGCATGGGGTCGCCGAAGCCCGGGATCGCTTCGCCTCGCTCCAGCCTTCCGCGGAGCGCGGCGCCGGCATCGGCCGGCCGCGCGATCTCCGCGATGAGCGCGTCGATCCTGCCGATCGCCCCGCCGCAGCGCACTCCCCGAAATGCCGAAAGCGCTCCCGACACGGCCGCGTACGGGGTCGCTCCCGCGGCCGCGACGGCACGCACCACGAGCGTCGCGTGGTCGGCCGGCTGGTCGGCGCCGAGGATGATCGCCGCCCGGATCAGTTCGGTCGCGCGCTTCGATTGCGGCGCCCACGCGGAGCGGAGCGCGTCGGCGATGCCGGTCGACGCCTCGAAGCACTTTCCCGCCAGCGCCTCGGTGAGCATCTGCAGAATCGCGGCTCCCGTGCGCGCCGCGGGCACGGCGCGAAGGTCCCACGACGATGCGTCGTCGTCCGACGCGAGGGCGAGCACGGTCTGGAACCGTTCGACGGGCGAGAGGCCCGCAAACCGGGAGAGCGAGCCGCGGAACGCCTCGGGGGCGCGCACGCGCGTCCGGAAGAGCTGCTCGGACGCCTTCATGTCGCCGAGCCAGACGAGCCCCGCAACTTCGCCGATCGAGCGATTGCGCGCGAGCGTCAGCACGTCGTGACCGCGCAGGCGGATGCGGCCCGGCTCGATGTCGGTGATCTTCGTCTCGATCGCGCCCGGCAGGGGAAGATTTCCGTGCGCCGTGCTGCGTCGCCCGTCGCGCCTGCCGTCGCGCTGCTTGCGCAACCGCTCGATGTCGTCGGCGACGTAGCGCTTCTCGCGCGTCTCGGCGTCGCTCCACTCGGAGCGGATGAGGCCGCGGCTCACGTAGGCGTAGATGGTCGTCACGCTGACGCCGAGTCGCTCGGCAGCCTCCGGGGCGCTGAAGGTTCGCATGGTCGCATCCTCTTTCTTTGAACGAGTCAATATTGATCAATATTCGTTGCCAGTCAAGGTCGTCGTGGCGTCATGTACGGCCGGGCGTGGGCGGTCCGAGGAGACACCCCGGGCCGTGCCCGGCCGGCCGCGATTCGGCCTCTCGTGCGTCTATAGTTCGCAGTTGGATCGAACAAGGAGATTGAAACGATGGCATCCAAACTCCTCCCGCTGAACGAAGGCACGATCGACCGCGCGCTCCGCGTGATCGTGGGGCTCGCCGCACTCAGCCTGACAGTCGTGGGGCCCAGGACGATGTGGGGCCTCATCGGGCTGGTCCCGCTGGTCACCGGCGTGCTCGGCAGCTGCCCGCTCTATACGCTGCTCGGGCTGAGCACCTGCCCGATGAAGAAGCCGTGACCGCTGATTGACGGCGCGAGTCGCGCGCGGCGCCGCGGCTCGTGGCGACGGCGTTCGACAGCGCGCGCGCATCCGTGGCGCGCCCGCCGCGCCGCGCAGCCGCGCCGCTCCGACGCGCGTCGACGTGCTAGCATTTGCCCGGCTCATGTCGGCGAAACGCAATCGGGAGCGACAGGTCTGGATGCTGGTCGGCAGCAGCGTGATCGTCTTCACGATCCTCACGATGCTGTTCAGCAGCGTGCCGTTCGGGCAGCGGCTGCTGTCCATCCTTTTGGCCGCGGTTTCCGTCGGCGGCCCGAGCATGTACTTTCTCTGGCGCCGGCGCAGCTGGAAAGGGGAGCGGGGACAGTCCGCGGTGCTCCTCGGGCGCATCGCTTCGGGTGACCTCAACTTCTACGCCGACGACATCCGGCAGACGGGGATGACACACGAGATCGCCTCCGCGACGCGTGCGCTCGTCGTCAACCTCGACCGGACGGTGAGTCGTTTCTCACAACTCTCCACCGACGTGCGCGCGGCCTCCGAGCAGCTGCTCGGGCAGGCGAGGAGCCTCTCGCGCGCGACGAGCGGGCAGGCATCGGCCGCCGAGGCGACCTCGACCTCGTTGCGCGGGATCGATGAGTCGGTTCAGAACATGCACCAGAGCATGGATGCGCTCTCGACGAGCGCCGAAGAGACCTCGACTGCGGCGACACAGATGCTGGCGAGCATCCGGGAAGCGTCTGGAACTGCGGATGCGCTCTCGGAGTTCGCCGAGCAGACCGCGGCCTCGGTCGAGGAGATGATTGCCTCGCTCAACGAGGTCGCGAGGAACACCGAAGAGCTTTCGTCGATGGCGGTCGAGACCTCGAGCGCGATCCTTCAGATGAGCGCGACGACCGCGGAGATCGCGCACAGCGCGAAAGAGTCGGCGGAGTTCTCGGAGCTGGCGACCGAAGCGGCGCAGCAGGGCAAGGACGCGATGGCCGGCACCGTCCACGGGATGACCGAGATCGAGGCGGCCGTCGGCGAGGTTCGCGTCGCGGTCGGCGAGCTCGGCTCCCGCTCGAAGGAGATCGGCGAGATCGTCCGGGTGATCGAGGATATCGCGCGGCAGACGAACCTGCTCGCGCTCAACGCGGCGATCATCGCGGCGCAGGCGGGCGAGCACGGCGTCGCGTTCGCGGTCGTCGCCGACGAGATCCGCGACCTCTCGCTCCGCACGTCGAAGTCGACCGACGAGATCCGCAACATCATCCAGCGTGTCCAGTCGAGCGTGACGCACACGGTCGAGCAGATGACCGTGACGGCGCAGCGCGTGGCGAACGGAGTGGCGCTCACGGCCGGAGCGGAAGTCACGCTCGAGTCGATCATCGACCTGGCGAAGCAGGCGACCCACACGGCGATCGACATCGCGCGCGCGACCGAGGAGCAGCTGCGCGGCAGCCGCGGCGCGGCGCAGGCGATCGAAACGGTCGCGGGAATGGTCCAGCAGACGGCGCTGGCGACCGCGCAGCAGTCGGAGACCTCGCGCTCGATCGGGCGCCAGGCCGAGACTGTCCGCGACTACACGAAGACGCTCAAGCGCGCCCTCTCCGAAGAGGAAGCGGGAAGCCAGTCGATCAACATGGCGATCGGCAACATGATGTCGGCGATCGGCGTCGTGAGCGGAGCGACCACCTCGCTCGCCTCCGAGAGCGCCTCGATCGTCACGGCGATGGGTGGCGTCGAGCAGGGCGCGAAGGAGACGAGCCGTGCCGTCGCCGCGATGAACCGCACCTCCGCGACGCTTCGCCAGGGCGCCGGCGTTCTCCAGTCGGAGCTCAAGCGCTTCACGCTGCCGAAGGCGAAGAGCGGCGGCAAAGTCCGCACCGCGACCGTCCTCCCCGACAAGCTGACGCTCGATCCGCTTTTCCAGGCGTCGATGGCGGCGAACGTCATCCAGAAGGCGATCCACGAGACGCTCGTCCGATACGGCGATGGCGCCGAGCTGCTTCCCGGGCTCGCGGAAAGCTGGGAGATCCTCGAGGAAGGAAGCGCCTACCGGTTCCACCTCCGGCGTCGCGCGCGGTTCCACAACGGCCGCCCCGTGACCTCCCGCGACGTCGAGGCGTCGTTTCTCAGACTCATGTCGCCGAAGCACAAGTCGGGCGGGCGCTACCTCATGCAGGACATTCGCGGCGCGCGCGACGTGATCGAAGGCCGTGCCGAGCGCGCCGCGGGTATCGTCATCCGCGACGACTACACGTTCGATCTCGTCGTCGACGAGGCTCCCGTGTTCTTCCTCATGCTTCTGACGCTGACGAAGACGGCGATCGTCGCGGTCGACGAGGCGCGCGACCTCGAGAACTTCCGCCTGAGTCCCGTCGGCGCCGGTCCCTACCGTGTCGTCGAGGCGGTCGAGGGGAGCCACGTGACGCTTCGCCGGAACGAGCACTTCTACGACGACGAGCGGCCACGGCTCGAGGAGATCCGTTTCCGGCTCGACTTCTCCAACACCCGCGAGTTCGCCGAAGCGTTCCTCCGGGACGAGCTCGACGTCGCTCACCGCGTGCCGATGAACCTCGTCGCCGAGCTCAAACACGATCCGCGCTATGCGCCCTATCTCTGCGACACGATCTTCCAGCACACCTCCTACCTCGGGTTCGACTGCACGGCGAAACCGTTCGACAGGATGGAAGTCCGGCAGGCGATGAACTACGCGATCGACCGGGGACGCATCAACGAGACGCTCTTCGGTGGTCTGGGCGTGCCGGCGAAGTCGCTCCTGCCGCCCGGGCTGGCCGGCTACGACGACGAGCTGCAGGGATACGCGTTCGATCCCGATCGGGCCCGCGCGCTGATCCGCTCCGCCGGGATCACATCGACGATTCGCGTGGAGTACTGGTCGCATCCCCACGACGAGGGGATGAACTCCGGCATCGTTCCGCTCCTGATCGAAGACCTCGCGCGAGTCGGCGTGAAGGTCGAGGTGGTCGAATCGACGCTCGAGGGAATCCGCGCCGCGATCGACAAGCCGGGGCACAACGTCATCTTCGTCCGCAACTGGTTCGGCGACATCCCCGACCCCGACAATTTCTTCTGGAACTTCTTCCACCCGTCGTCGGCGGTCATCCCCGGCATCAACTACCACGAGGCCGACGTCGTGGCGATGATCGACGAGGCGCGCCGGACGATCGACATGGAGGAGCGCGCGGAGCTCTATCGCCAGCTCAACGCCCGCGTCCTGCGCGACGCGCCGATCGTCCCGCTCTTCCACGAGCGCTTCTTCATCCTCCACCGCCCCGAGATCCGCGAGCTTCGCCCCGCGCTGGTGACGCCTCCCGTGAGGTACGACAAGCTGTGGGTGGACCTGTAAGGCGAAATTGAAAATTGAAAATTGAAAATTGAAAAAGGTGAACCGTGCGACTCATCGGAGCTCGTGATGGCAACCCCGTAGCTGAATTCAGGCGCACGAGTCCTGAAATCAGCGTGTCTCGCCGGCGCGACCGATTTTTCATTTTTCATTTTTCAATTCTCAATTTGCGCGCTTCACTGCTCGCGCTCTTCTGCTCCCTCCTCCTCACCGGCTGCTTTCAGGAGGCGGTCAAGGAGACGATGGAGATCGTCTTCCAGCGCGACGGGACGGCGACGCTGCGCGTCGACGTCGAAGTGGCGAACGAAGGCGCGACGCCGGAGATGACGCAGAGGCTCGAGGAGCTTCGCGGCGAGATGCTCGACGGGCGCGATGCGTGGTCGCACCGTTTCGAGCGGCTCCACCCCAAGGACGAGAGCTACTCGTGGGACAAGGTCGACGGGAAGCTCTGGCGGACGACGCACATCGCGCGTGTCAACCCCGACGACCTCGGCAACATCTTCTACGACAGCGCGGTGCAGATCCGCTACCACGAGGAGCGCGGCTTCGCGGAGCTGTCGATCTTCACCGGCGCCAGCCAACGCGCGACCCGCGACCAGATCAGGCAATACAACGACGCGGCCGACGAGTGGTCGCACGCGGTGACCCGCTACTACGTCGCGCTCGACGAGCTCTACCGTTACACCGAGAGCTATCCCGACCGCGCGGAGGGGATGTTCACCGTCGTCTTCGCCGCGCTCGACGACGGCGAGCGTCCGAAGGGAGATCCCGCCGCCGCTGCGGCCGAGGGGGCGACGGAGGATCGAGGCGAGGGCGAGAGCGACGCCGGAAACGGGATCACGGAAGAGGAGCGCGACCTCGCGATGAAAGTGGTCAAGGGGCTCGAAGAGGTCGTCGAAACGGGAGGGTGGGCCGGCGGGCGCGACCTTTCGGCCGACGAGCTCGCCCGGCTCGTCAACGATCCCTTCCCCGCGGCTCTCGCGATCCGCTTCGAGGGTGAGATCGAGGAGGTCGAGGGATTCGTGCCGGATGGCGACGAGCATGGGGTCAAGGTCGAACAGAAGGGTCTGATCGAGGCGCTCGCGGCGATGCGCGGCCGATGGGCCTCACCCGACCCGTTCCACGAACTGATCGACCGCGCCGCCGCGGGAGAGAACGCGCCGCCGATCAGCGTCGCGGCGTTCCTCGCGAAGCCGCGCTCGTCGTCGCCGCCTCACGACTGGCGCGAGGTTCGCGTCGCGCTCGACAAGGAGCTGAAGCCGCTGGGGACGTATCGCGTGAAATGGGAGTTCCGGCGGCCGCCGAAGTGAAGGCGCGCATCGGCGAGCCTGCGAGACGGGGTGGGGGAGGGATCTAGCAAGCCGTCGCAGATCAGGTCTCGTTTCCGCCTAACGGCACCGCGCAGACCTCGGCGACGCACCCCCGCAGCCATCGATGCGCCGGGTCGGCGTCCATCCGCGGGTGCCAGAGCATCGAGACGGTGATCTCCGGTGTCGGAACGGGTAGCGCGAAGCTGTGCATGCCGGAGCGGAGGTTCCCGGTATGCCTCTCGGGAACCGAGGCTACGAGGTCCGAGCCGCGGGCGAGCGCGATCGCCGCGGAGAAGCCGGAGACGATCGTGGCAATCTCGCGCTTCAGGCCGAGCGCCTCGAGCGCCTCGTCCATCACTCCGCGTTCGAGTCCCCGCCGCGAAACGTAAACGTGCCGCCCCGACGCATAGCGCGTCGGCGTGAGCTTGCCCGTGCTCAGAGGATGCCCCGCGCGGACGACGCCGATGAAGCGGTCGCGGAAGAGAGAGCGCGTGCGCACCTCCGGGCTCGTCGCCTCGTCGATGACTCCGGTTTCGAGGTCGACGCTCCCTTCGCGAAGCTGCGCGCTTGCCCTTCCGATCTTCTGCACGAAACGGAGTTGCACGCCTGGCGCCTCGCCGGTGATCCGCGACACGAGCGCGGCGCCGAAATTCTCCACGAAGCCGTCGCTCGTCCGCAGCGTGAACGAGCGGTCGAGTCGCGCAGGATCGAGCTTGTCGGCGGGGCGAAGCGCCGCACGCGCGTCGTCGACGAGATGGCTGACCCGCTCGCGGAGCTCAAGTGCCCGCGGCGTCGGGACGAGTCCGCGTCCGGCTCGCACGAGGAGCGGATCTCCGGTCGTCACACGGAGGCGCGCCAGCGCGCGGCTCATCGCCGAAGGGCTGAGTCGAAGTCGTTCGCCGGCGCGTGCGACGCTCCCTTCCGCGAGCAGTACGTCGAGCGTAATCAACAGGTTGAGGTCGGGTTCGGCCACGCGCTAACCATATCACGGGATCGCCAATACATGGCGTTCAGCGCACGAATAACATGCAACTCGTGCGTCTTCCGCTATGTCAGTTTCGGCCCTACATTCGTGCCAGCTGATGCTCGGCACGAGGAGAAGACGAAATGAAACAGACATTGAACGCAGTCACCCGGGACGAAGACGAAGCGGGATGCGATCGCGGGGCCTGCCTGCGGACGGTGGAACGCGACGACGAGCGCCGGAGGGGCGATGCGACGGCGCAGCTCCTGCCGATCGACTCGACTCGCTTGCAGGACAGGAGGGGCAGCGGCCTTCCTTCGTCCGCTCGATGGGCGCTCTGGAGCCTCTCGCTGGCGATGCTGATGCCTTCGCTCGACACGAGCATCGCGAACGCCGGCCTGCCGGCGATCGCTCGCGCGTTAGGCGCCTCGTTTCAGGGAGCGCAGTGGATCGTCCTCTCGTACCTGCTCGCCATCACGAGCCTGATCGTCAGCGTCGGACGGCTCGGTGACCTGGTGGGCAGGCGACGCCTGCTGCTTGCGGGAATCGTGCTGTTCACCGTTGCTTCGTTCCTCTGCGGCGTTGCGCCGACGATCGGGTTGCTCGTCGCGGCGCGCGCGGCGCAGGGGCTCGGCGCGGCGATCATGATGGCGCTCACCGTCGCGTTCGTCGGCGAGACGGTTCCGAAGGAGCGGACCGGCAGCGCGATGGGGCTGCTCGGAACGATGTCGGCGATCGGCACGACGCTCGGGCCGTCGCTCGGTGGCGCCCTGACCGCGGGATTCGGCTGGCGATCGATCTTCCTCGTGAACGTGCCGTTAGGCGTGGCGCTCTTCTTCCTCGCGCGCCACTTCCTGCCGGTCGACCGGAGCGCGAAGCCCGCGGACCGCGCCGGCTTCGACAAGCCTGGGACTCTGCTTCTCGCGCTGACGCTCGGAGCGTACGCGCTCGCGATGACGATCGGCCGCGGGCACTTCGGCACGCTCAACATCGCGCTGCTCTTGGGAGCGTTCGTCGGGGCCGGCCTTTTCGTGGTTGCCGAGTCGAAGGCCGCATCGCCGCTGATCCGCCTCGCGATGCTTCGCGATCCTGCGTTGAGCGCGAGCCTCGCGATGAGCGCGATCGTATCGACCGTCATGATGGCGACGCTCGTCGTGGGGCCGTTCCACCTTTCGCGTGCGCTCGGCCTCGAGGCGGCGCTCGTCGGCCTGGCACTCTCGGTCGGGCCTCTCGTCGCCGCGCTGGCCGGCATCCCCGCAGGCCGCCTCGCCGACCGATTCGGATCGATGCGAATGACGCTGGTTGGCCTCTCCGGAATCGCGTCCGGCGCGGCGCTCGTCGCCATCCTGCCGACGACACTCGGCGTGGCCGGATACCTCGCGCCCATCGCCCTCATGACCGCCAGCTACGCGCTCTTCCAGGTGGCCAACAACACCGGCGTCATGGCGAACGTCGCTGCCGAGCGACGGGGCGTGGTCTCCGGAATGCTCAGCCTCTCGCGCAATCTGGGCCTGATCACCGGTGCATCCGTCATGGGCGCCGTGTTCGCCGGCGCGTCGGCCGTCACCGACATCGTCGCGGCGCGCCCCGAGGCCGTCGCTGCGGGCACCCGCGCGACCTTTGCCGTATCCGCGGCGCTGATCGTCGGAGCCATCGTCGTGGCGTCGGTGAGCCGGGGGCTCTCCCTGCGCGCCGCGGATGCGGTCCCGAAATGACGATCGCCCCCGAAGGGGCGATCTCTCAATGCTCAGTTCTTCAATTCTCAATTCCGCGAAGCGGCCCTACTCCCACTCGATCGTGCCGGGGGGCTTCGAGGTCACGTCGTAGACGACGCGGTTAATGCCGCGCACCTCGTTGACGATCCTGCTGCCGACGATGTCGAGCAGGTCGTGAGGAAGCCTGAACCAGTCGGCGGTCATGAAGTCGGAGGTCGACACGGCGCGGAGCGCTGCAACGTTCTCGTACGTCCTCTCGTCGCCCATGACTCCGACGGTTTTCACGGGAAGGAGAACGACGAAGGCCTGGCCGATCTGGCGGTAAAGCCCCGCCTTGCGGATCTCCTCGATGAAGATCGCATCGGCTTCCTGCAGCACGCGCACCTTCTCTTCGGTGACCTCTCCCAGGATGCGGA
>JBAZBK010000041.1:0-36258 GCA_041671505.1 Thermoanaerobaculia bacterium
TCAACGCGCGCTCTCGCTGCCGACTTTCGATCCAGTTTGCCTCTGGCTCCCGACTCAATCCACGCCCTCGATCTGAAAACACCGGTTGGGCAACACGCCCTCACGCGTGGGGCTATTCAGAAGTCGCCGCTGGCGCGGCGAGGGAATGCGACCCCGTCCGCGAAACGGCGAAAGGGCAAACCTTCGTCCCCTCCATCCGTATCACTCATCGCAATGAGTGAACTCGCCATCGAGACCCATGACTTGAGGAAAACCTTCACCACCCCCTTTTCGAAGAGTGCGGTGAAGGCGCTCGACGGCGTGTCGCTGTCGGTCGCGCGCGGCGAAGTCTTCGGCCTTCTGGGGCCAAACGGCGCCGGAAAGACGACGACCGTCAAGATCCTCCTCGACCTGACCCGTGCGACCTCCGGCTCGGCCAGCATCCTCGGCACGCCGACGAGCGACCCCGAGTCGCGCAGGCGCGTCGGATATCTCCCCGAGGGACACAGGTTCCCCGGATATCTCACCGCGCGCCAGACGCTCTCGATCTTCGGCCGGATGTCGGGGATCGACGCGGCGACGGTCGAGCAACGGTCGATGCCTCTGCTCGAGCGGCTTCGCATCGGCGAGTGGGCCGACGTCAAAGTGAAGAAGTTCTCGAAAGGAATGGTCCAGCGGCTCGGCATCGCCTGCGCGCTGGTTCACGAGCCCGAAGTGCTCTTTCTCGACGAGCCGACCGACGGCGTCGACCCCGTAGGGCGGCGCGAGATCCGCGACCTGCTCAAGGAAGAAGCCGCGAAAGGGCGCACGATCTTCCTCAACTCGCATCTCCTTTCGGAGATCGAGCTGATGTGCGACCGCACGGCGATCCTCCGCAAGGGGTCGATCGCGGCGATGGGGAGGATCGACGAGCTGACGCGCCAGGGATCGACCTACAAGATCAAGGCGACCGGCACGCCCGACAACCTCGTCGAGGCCCTCACGGCCGCCGGTGCCGGCATCGAAAAGATGAACGGACACATGGTGCTCAACGTCCGCGATGTCGAGCATCTCAACGCGCTGATCGACCAGCTGCGCGCGAGCGGCGCGATGCTTCACGAACTGACGCCCGTTCGCTCGACGCTCGAGGATGTCTTCGTCGACCTCATCCGCGCGACCGACGGCGAGGCGACGCACGCCGCGACCCCGGAGGTGAACTGATGCGCGTGCTCGTCGCCAACATCGAGGAAGTCTTCCGCGAGGCGGCCGCGCGCTGGACGCTCGTCGCCTACTTCATCCTCTCGTCGCTCTTCATCTTCGTCTTCGCGTCGGCGGTGAACCTCGACGTCGTCGACGGCGCGCTCGCGGGAGCGAAGCTCTTCGGCCAGTCGGTGCAGTCGTCCGACATGGCACACGGCGCGGTGAAGATCGAGGACCTGGTGAGTACCTTCGAGGGCATCTTCGCGCCGATCCTCTTCGTCGTCGGGATCTTCCTGGCGATCTTCTCGACCGCGCATCTCGTGCCGCGACTCCAGGAGAAGGGGACGATCGATCTCTATCTCTCGCGCCCGGTGCC
The DNA here is from genome assembly GCA_041671505.1 of Thermoanaerobaculia bacterium. Classification (GTDB taxonomy): domain Bacteria; phylum Acidobacteriota; class Thermoanaerobaculia; order Gp7-AA8; family Gp7-AA8; genus JACPDH01. The sequence goes on from JBAZBK010000041.1 coordinate 1,535, forward strand.
GCGGATTCCGCTGCTGCTCTCGCGCTACGTCGCCGGCATGGCGCTCGCGTCGCTGAACGTGATCTACCTCGTGACTTCGATCTGGCTGATCGTGGTCTGGAAGACCGAGGTGGTGCACTTCCGGTTCCTGCTGAGCGGCGGGATCATCCTCTTCGCGATCGCGACGCTGCTCGCGCTCGCGTTCCTGATCGGGGTGGTCACCTCGTCGACCGCGGTCTCGATCATGGGCTCCTACGGGATCTTCTTCCTGACGATGATCCTGGCGGCGCACAAACAGATCGAGGCGGCGCTGACGAATCCGGTCTGGGTTTGGATGGTGAAGTCGCTCTACTGGGTGCTGCCCAAGACGTTCGACCTCCAGATGATGGTCTACTCGTTCGTCGCGCAGAAGGACCTTCCCGAAAAGATCAACAACGGCATCGCTCTTCCGATCGCCACAACCGCGGCATTTGCAATCGGCTGTCTCGCACTCGCGAGCTGGCTCTTCAAGAAGAAGGAGTTCTAAGCCATGAAAACGAATCGGGCGTCAATCCTCGCTACAGCAGCTCTCGCACTGGTCGCCGTCGCCGGCTTCGCGTCGGCGGAACCGCAGATCAGCGCGCTCAAGATCGTCCCGGGCGACTCGGTCGCGGTGGGCGTGGTGAAGCTCGCCGAGCTCCGCACCAGCCCGCTCTCGGGGCGGATCTTCAACGAGACCGACAAGATGACCTGCGACGGCGACGGCGCGAAGTTCCTCGCCGAAGCGGGCCTCGACCCGGCCAAGGACATCGACGTGATCACCTTCGCGCTGCGGCCGAACCAGGCGAGCGGCGAAGATGACGCGCTGGTCGTCGCCGAAGGACGGTTCGACGCGGCGAAGATCTCGGCGGCGCTCCTCACGCGCGGAGCGACGGAGATCACGACGCCGGCGGGCAAGTACTTCCTCGTCAAAGGTGAGTCGCACGACGGAGAAGAGGCGCATGGCGCTGCGATCGCATTCGTCGCGCGCGGCTATGCGGTCATGGGCACCGAAGGAGCGGTCAAGGCCGCGCTCAACGCGGTCTCCCGCGGCGGCTCGGGCTTCCTGACCTCGACCCTTGGCGGGCAGGTCTCGAAGATCGACCCGTCGGTGTCGGCCTGGATGGTGGCTGACGTCGCGCGCATCTCGCAGAAAGCCGACGCCGAGAACGGCACGCCGAAAAGCGCTCCGATCTTCGCGGCCGTGAAGAAGATGACCTACGTGACGATGTGGACGACCGACACGGGCAACGCGCTCCGTTTCGGAGGCACCGCGTTGTCGGAAGACGCCGAGACGCGCCAGCTGGTCGAAGACACGATCCGCGGCGCGCTCAGCGCAGCCCGTCTCGCGGCGCAGGAAAAGGATCCGGAGCTCGTCGAGCTGCTTCGCAAGGTCGAAGTGAAGCATGACGGCGAAGGCGTCTCGGTCGAAGCGACGGTCCCGGCCGATCTCCTCGAGCGCTTCCAGCAGAAGATGAAAGCCCACGTTCACGCCGAGCAGATGGCGGCGAAGTAGGCTGCAGGGAAAAGATACAATTCCCGGAGGCGGCGTGGCGATGAGCCCGCCGCCTTTTTATATTGAGTGCTCACTTTCTCCACTTGCCCCGCCCCAGCGGCTACTCTAGGATTCAAGCACCGGCTTCAGAACGAAACGCGAGGGAGAGAACCCTATGGCCACAAAGAAGATCGCCGTCCTCTTCGGCATGGAAGACACCTTTCCCTGGGCGTTGATGAACGAGATTCGCGAGCGGAGCAAGGGGGAGATCGAGGGAGTGCCGGTCGAGATCGGGCATTTCGACGACGAGCTCGGCGTCGACTACGACATCGTCGTCGACCGGATCAGCCACGAAGTTCCGTTCTACCGGACCTGGCTGAAGAAGGCGATCGCGAGCGGATGTCAGATCGTGAACAACCCGATCTGGTGGTCGGCCGACGACAAGTTCTTCGACAATCTCGTCGCGAAGTCGGTCGGCGTCGCGGTGCCTCGCACCGTGGTGCTGCCGCACAAGGAGCACCCGCCTAACACACAGGACAAGTCGTTCCGCAATCTCAAGTGGGTCGACTGGCCGTCGGTGTTCAGCTACGTCGGCTTCCCGATGTTCATGAAGCCGGCCTACGGCGGCGGCTGGAAGGACGTCTACAAGGTCGACACGCCCGAGGAGTTCTTCGAGGCGTACGACAAGACGCACTCGCTGACGATGATGGCCCAGGAGGCGATCGAGTTCACCGAGTACTACCGCTGCTACGTGATCGGCCGCGAGCGCGTCCACGTGATGCGCTACGACCCGAAACAGCCGCACGACCAGCGTTACGTGCTGGACGCTCCGCCGACGGAGCCGAAGCTGCTCGCGCGGATCATCCGCGACGCGAAGGCGCTCTGCGACGCGCTCGGCTACGACCTGAACACGGTCGAGTTCGCGGTGCGTGACGGCATTCCGATCGCGATCGACTTCATGAACCCGGCGCCCGACGCCGACCGCAATTCGGTCGGCGAGGAGAACTTCCGCTGGGTCGTGGAGAACATGGCCGAGGTGCTCATCGAGAGGGTGAAGAACCCGAAGCCGTTCGAGCTCTCGGGGAGCTGGCCCTCGAAATTCGGCCTGACGAAGAGGTAGACGGGGTACGGCGGCGACGCCGCGGGGGAGGATCCGATGGACCCGCTGATGGCTAAGAACGAACGCGCCGACGAGCCTGGGCCGCGAACCGGTATCCGGCGACCGTCGCTGACGTTAGGCATCGAAGAGGAGTTTCAGCTCATCGATCCTTCGACGCGCGAGCTGAAGTCGCACATTCAGGAGCTCGTGCTGGAAGGCGAGGCGCGTCTCGGCGAGCAGTTCAAGGTCGAGATGCACCAGTCGGTCATCGAGGTCGGCAGCAACATTTGCGCGAACATCCAGGAAGCACGCGCGGAGGTGGTCCGCCTGCGCGGGGAGATCATCCGCCTCACGCGCGACCGCGGGCTCTGCATCGCGTCGGGCGGCACGCACCCGATCACCCACTGGAAGAACGTGCAGATCACCCCTGGGGCGCGTTACGAACAGATCGTGAAGGACCTGCAGACGATCGCCCGCGCGAACCTGATCTTCGGCCTGCACGTTCACGTCGCCGTCGAGGACAACGAGACGCGTATCGCGCTGATGAACAACGTCAGCTACTTCCTGCCTCACATCTTCGCCCTTTCGGTGAATTCGCCGTTCTGGTGCGGCGAGAACACGGGGTGGAAGAGTTATCGCGCCAAGGTCTTCGAGCGCTTCCCGCGCACCGGGCTTCCCGAGCATTTCCGCTCCTGGTCGGAGTACGAGGGCTTCATCGACCTGCTCGTCGCGACCGGCTCGATCGACAACGGCAAGAAGATCTGGTGGGACGTCCGCGCGCACCCGTTCTTCCCGACGCTCGAGTATCGGATCTGCGACGCGCCGATGCGCGTCGACGAGGCGATCTGCTTCGCCGCCCTCTTCCAGGCGCTCACGCTCAAGCTCTGGAAGCTTCACAGCAGCAACCTGGCGTGGCGCGACTACCGCAAGCCTCTCCTGATGGAGAACAAGAACCGCGCCGCGCGCTGGGGCATCGACGGCAAGCTGATCGACTTCGGCAAGCGCTGCGAGGTGCCGACCGAGGCGCTTCTCGACGAGCTCCTCGAGTTCCTCGACGACTGCGTCGACGAGCTCGGTTCGCGCAAGGAGGTCTATTTCGTCCGCGAGATCATGAAGATGCGGACCGGAGCCGACCGCCAGCTGCGCGTCTTCGAGGAGACGAAGGACCTGCGCAAGGTGGTCGACTACATGATCTCGGAGACGGAGAGAGACGTGCCGGTGTAGGGGGCGTGGCCGGGCGGAGGCGAGGTGAGCCGGCTCGACGAAGTCGTACGCGACGCGAACCGATGAACGCTTCTTTTCTCCATTCTTCATTCCGCATTCGACATTCTTCATTTCGGTTTCCGTGGCCCCGACGAGAACCGAAATGTCGAATGGAGAATGAAGAATGAGGAATGAAGAAGAAATTATCCCCCTCTTCGATTGACCCTCCGAACCGAACGCCCGCCCGGCTTCTGGAATCTCCCCCCACCCCCTCCGGTTCATGGCGCAACAAGAGGACCCGATCACACCGTGATCCAGACCGAGACCTTCTCATACCACCGCGTCGAGCGTCCCGAGGACGAGCTTCCGGCCGATCCCCGCTACCTCGACGTCGCCGTGCTCGACATGAATCACGGCTGGCACAATCTCGGTCACGACGCCGTCGTGCAGCATCTCCTCCACATGACGGGGCAGGTTCTGGAGCCGCTCGCGTCGGCCGGTCTCGCGGTCCGGGTGATCAGCTATGACGTTCGCCGATCGCTCGTCGTGCCGAAGCCGGGCCGCTTTCGCCTGCTCATCGGCACGGGCGGCCCGGGCCACCTCGACCCGCGTGAGAACGACGGCGTCGCGGAGTGGTCGCAGGGAGTCGACGAGAACCCCGCGTGGGAAGCGCCGCTCTGGGAGCTGTTCGACTCGGTGCTCGAGGACGACAGGACCGCGCTCTTCGCGATCTGCCACTCGTACGGGCTCGTCTGCCGCTGGTCGGGTGTCGCCGAGCCGGTGCTTCGCGACGAGCGCCGCGGAGGCAAGAGCGCCGGCGTCGTCCCGAACGTGCTGACGCGCGAAGCGCGAACGCATCCGTTCTTCGTTCGCCTGTCGGAGTGCCTCGTCGGCGATAGCGAGCTCCGGGTCACCGACAACAGGCTCTTCGATCTCGTCGAGAAGTCTCACGGCAAGCGGAACGGCTTCGCGCGGCTCAGTTACGAGTGCAACGTCGACGGCGCTGCCGGCGACGCGCTGACGATGGTCGAGTTCGCGCGCGACTGGCAGGGGGTCATGCCGCGTATTCTCGGCGTGAACCATCACCCCGAGGTCATCGGGCGCAACCGCATCAAGGCGGTCATCGCGGGCAAGTGGGAACGTGGCGAGGTGACGCGCGAATGGTACGAAGATCGCCTTCGCACCCTCGACAAGCACATGTCGGGCGAGTTCGACCAGGCGATCCGGATCACCTCGGTGTTCACGTTCCTCGCCCCGGTGGAGTTCTACCTTCACCGCATGCTGCGCGAGCGGCGCGAGGCGCAGGGGCTCGTCCCCGTGGTCGACGAGAATCTCGTCGTCCTCCGCGCCGACAGCGCGAGCCACCTGACGTCGCTCACGGAGTAGGCGGCGCTGCGCTGCGCGCCACGAATTGAGAATTTAGAATTGAGAATTGAGAGATGGCGGGGGCGCGAATGCGCTCACGGTCGTTTCAATCGCCCGCGCGAGTCGTCGCCCCGATCCCGCGCAGCGGCAGAGGGACCTCTCAGGCTGGTACTCGCGTGCCACGTGCGGAACCCGGCGAAGCACTTCATCTGTACCAGCCTGGGAGATCCCTCCTCCCTCTCCCGCTTCGCGGGATCAGTCGTCGGGATGACAACTCCTGCGTGCGAGCGCGTATCTGCCTCCGCTCCCACGTCTCTCAATTCTCAATTCTCAATTCTCAATTCGCTTTTATACTCCCCGCCATGCATCCCGAATATCGCGCGGCGTTCAACGCCGCATTCGACGACGGTGTCTACACGCGGTACCAGGACATGCTCGAGTCGCGGCTCGACTGTCAATTCGGCTTTCGTCTCGTCGAGACGCCGGTCTTCTTCACCGACGACATCGTCGCGAAGCTGACGAGCGCGGCGCGGGCGATCGTCGCGCAGATTTCTCAGCCTGCGGCGCTCGCCGGAATGAAGAAGGCGATCCCCGCGCAATGGGACACGCCCGGGATGGACGCTCTGCCGAGTTTCACGCAGGTCGACTTCGCGATCGTCCGCGATGCGGACGGTTCGCTCCAGCCGAAACTGATCGAGCTCCAGGGCTTTCCTTCGCTGTCGGCGCTCGAGATCTTCCAGCGCGACGCATGGAGCGAGCTGCTCGCGGAGATGCCCGGGCTCGACCGCGACTGGGCCTGCTGGTTCACCGCCGACCGCGCGACGTACCTCGATCTCGCGCGCCGCACGATCGTCGGGAACCACGATCCGAACGAGGTCGTCCTTCTCGATCTCGATCCGCCGCAACAGAAGACGTATCCCGACTTCGCCGCGACGCGCATGCTCTTCGGCGTCGACCCCGTCTGCCCGAGCGATCTCGAGCGTGCCGGGAATCAGCTCTTCCGGCGCGACGGAAACGGCCGGCGCGTCCGCGTCCGCCGCATTTACAACCGCGTCGTCTTCGACGAGCTGATGAAGAGCTCGCTCGCGCTGCCGTTCGACTTTCGCGACCCGCTCGAGGTCGAGTGGGCGCCGCATCCGAACTGGTACTGGACCTGGTCGAAGTACTCGCTGCCGTTCATCGACCATCCGGCAGCGCCGAAAGCGACCTTCGTCTCGGATCTCCGCGAGATTCCGGAGGATCTCTCCCGCTATGTCCTCAAGCCGCTCTTTTCCTTCGCCGGCGGCGGCGTGAACGTCGAACCGACGCGCGCCGACATCGAGGCGATCCCGGAGAGCGACCGCCACGCGTGGTGCCTCATGGAAAAGATCGAGTACGCTCCGGTGCTCACCGCCGTCGACGGCGGCGGGGTGAAGGTCGAGGTGCGGATGATGTTCTTCCGCCCCGACGACGAGCCGGCCCCGATCCTCGCCCAGAACCTCTGCCGCACCTCGCGCGGCAAAATGCTCGGTGTCGACTTCAACAAGAACTTCACCTGGGTCGGCGGGACGGTGGGGCTGACTTAGGGCAGGCGAGAGGCGAGGGGCGAGAGGCGATAAGCAGGCAGGCGCCAGGTAGAGAGCGAGCGCGAAGCTCTCACTTACCGCCTCAAGCACGTCGTCGTAGTGTCCGCCTACTCATCGCCTCTCGCCCCTCGCCTCTCGCCTGACCCTCGCCTTTCGCCTCCCGCCTCGCTATTCTTACTTCAGGCATGCCTGTCGCCTCCGGCCCCGCTACGAACATCACGATGCGCTACCGACAGCTCGGCAAGACCGGGCTTCGTGTGAGCGAGATCGGCTTTGGCTCGTGGGCCATCGGTGGCCCGTTCGAGATCGCCGGCGTTCCGCTCGGATGGAGCAACACTTCCGACGACGATTCGCTCGCAGCGATTCGCCGCGCGCGCGACCTCGGCGTCAACTTCTTCGACACATCCGACATCTACGGTCTCGGCCGGAGCGAGAGCCTTCTCGGCATCGTTCTCTCGCGCAGTCGCGAGAAGGTCGTCATCTCGACGAAGGTCGGCAACACGCGCACCCCAACCGGGGAGTTCAAGAAGGACTTCTCGAAGAAGCACATCTTCTACGCCATCGACGGCTCGCTCAAACGACTGCGAACCGATTACGTCGATCTCTACCAGCTGCACAACCCGACGATCGCCGACCTGGAGAAGGGCGAAATTCAGGAAGCGATGGAGCAGCTGCAGGAGTGGGGCAAGATCCGCTTCTGGGGAGTTGCCGTCACGACGCCGCAGGACGGAATGGAAGTTCTCCGTCGCGACTGGGGCTACACGCTGCAGGTGCTCTACAACGTGATCAACCAGCAGCCGGCCGACCAGCTCTTTCCGCTCGCGAAGGAGAAGGGGTTCGGGATTATCGTCCGCGTGCCGCTCGCCTCGGGGCTCCTTTCCGGCAAGTACACGGCCGAGACGAACTTCGGCACGAACGACGTGCGACAGAACTTTCTCACGCCGCGACGCCTCGCCGAGGCGATGGCGAAGATCGCTGAGGTGAAGAGCATCGTCTCGGGCGTGACGAAGTCGCTCCCGGAGGCTGCGCTGAAGTTCTGCCTCGCCGACGACGCGGTATCGACCGTGATCCCCGGCGCGCGCAACGCGCGCCAGGTCGAAGGAAACGCAGCCGCCTCGGGTGAGCCTCTCCCCGCCGACGTCGTCGCGAAGCTGCGCGAGAAGTTAGGCCCGTTCAATTTCTATTTGCGGAATTCGATACGGGTGTGAGGGGCGGAGTTGTTAGTTAGTAGTTGTTAGTTGTTAGTTTTTAGTTGTTAGACAGGTCACGTGGAGCCGCGAGTTTTTTCATTCCTCATTCCTCATTCGACATTTCGGTTTCTGTGGATCGGTCGAAAACCGAAATGAAGAATGTCGAATGGAGAATGAAGAATTTAGAAGCTGGCGCTGCCTGTCTAACAACTAACAACTAACAACTAACAACTCTCCGCCTCACTCCCTCCGCCACACCCCCGCGCGTTTCAGCATGTCGTAAACGACCGACAGGGGAAGGCCGACGACGTTCGAGTAGCTGCCGTCGATCGACTCGATGAACATCGCGCCGATTCCCTGAACGGCGTAGGAGCCCGCCTTGTCCATCGGCTCGCCGGTGTCGACGTACCAGGCGATCTCGTCGGGTGTCAGCTCGATCATCCGCACCTTCGACGCGGTGACCGAGTCTTCGAGAAATCCCGCGTGCGCGTTCTGCAGCGCGACGCCGGTGTAGACGACATGCTCGCGGCCCGCGATCTTCGCGAGCATCGCGCGTGCGTCGTCGCGCGAGGTCGGCTTTTCCAGCACGTGCCCGTCGATGAAGACGACGGTGTCGGCGGAGAGCACCCAGGCGTCGGGATGCGTCGCGGCGACCGCGGCTCCCTTGTCGCGCGCGAGGCGGCGGACGTAGGCGTCGACCGCCTCGCCCGGTTCCTGCTTCTCCTCGACGTCGCTGACGACGACGTCGAATCCGATGCCGATGCCGCCGAGCAGCTCGCGACGCCTTGGCGACCCCGATGCGAGGATCAGTCTCATGCGGGTTCCTTTCCGGCAGCAGCGATCGTGAGGACGAAGACCGTGCGCGCCTCGGGGGAGATGCGATAGATGATGCGCAGGCGCGAGGTGCGGAGGCTCCAGTAGCCGCGCACCGGATCGAAGAGGGGGACGCCGCAGATCGGATCGTCGTCGAGCCGCTCGAGCGCCGCGCGCCCTTCTGCGCGGGCCTCGCCGTCGAGACGGGCCCACTCCTCCCTCACCGCCGCCGTGAAGCGGAGCCGGTCATTCCACAAGGAGGTCCTCCGCGTCGTAGACGTCGCCCTTGGCGAGCTCCTGCTCGGCGATGCCGATGCGAGTGAGGAGCGAGGGGTCGGCGGCGATGGCGACGGTCTCGGCGAGCGCGAGGTATTCGTCGTGCGACAGGAGGATCGCGACCGGTTTGTCGTTGCGGGTGAAGAGGGTGTGCCGCCCCGAGATCTCCGCGGCCGCGGCTGCCTCGCGAAGCTCGTCGCCGCTCTCGAGGATGTCGATTCGGGCCTCATTTCGCATTGGAGGCAGTGTAACGCGGTCGGCAGGAATACCGCCTCCGGGTAACCGAGGTTACTGTCGGCGTGAAGCGACTCCTCCCTATCTTCCTTGCCTTGATCGTGACCCTGCCGCTCCAGGCGGAGTGGCGCCGTGCCGGCCTTTTCGGCGCCGACGTCCGGTCTCTGGTCATCGACCCTTCGAATCCCGACACCCTCTTCGCCGGCACGAGCCTTGGCGAGGTCTACGTTTCGACCGACGGCGCCGCCACGTGGCGCGATCCTCGCGGATCGAACCCGTTTCCGGAGTACGTCGTCGACAACCTCCTGATCGACCGCGACGGAAAGCTATGGGCGGCCTGCTGGGGGCTCTGGGGCGGTGGCGTCATCGCCGTCTCCGGGGATGGAGGGAAGAGCTGGAGCCGTCGGGACGCGGGGCTCGAGGATTTCTCGCCGCGCGCGCTGGCGCTCGATCCTGCCGACGCCCGTCATCTGATCGTCGGCGGCCTAACCGGAATCCACCAGACCTTCGACGGCGGCATCACCTGGACGAAGATCTCGAGCCAGGAGAATGTCGAGTCGCTCGCGATCGACCCGAGGTCGCCGAAGAGAATCTATGCCGGAACGTGGCGCCAGCTCTTCCGGAGCAACGACGGCGGACAGACGTGGGAGCTCGCGAGCAAGGGCATGGTGCTCGACACCGACGTATTCACGATCGTCATCGATCCGAAGGATCCCGACCACCTATGGGCGTCGACCTGCGGCTGGGTCTACAACTCGAAGAACGGCGGCGATCAGTGGACGCGCCAGCGCGACGGATTCGACAACCGCCGGATGCACGTCATCGAGATCGATCCGACCGATCCCAAACGCGTCTTCGCCGGCTCCGTCGCCGGCCTCTACATGACCGCGAACTCGGGCAAGAGCTGGACGCGCATCACCGACGACACGAAGGTCGTCAACGCGATCGGCATGGTAGCGGCCCGGCCCGCTCGCATCGTGCTCGCCACCGAAGGCGACGGCATCTACGTCTCGACCGATCAGGGAGCGACGTTTCACCGCTCGAGCGAGGGGATGCGCAACGTGCGCGCGACCTCCGTCGTTGCCGACCCCGAAGTCGCGGGCAAGCTCTACGCCGCCGTCGTGAACGGCAACGCGGCGTCGGGCGTCTACGAGTCGACCGACGCGGGATACAACTGGGTCCGGCTCAACGAGTCGCTGCTGCCCGAGATCCTCACTCTCGTCGTGCAGGCGGGAAGCGAGGCGCGTTTCGTCGTCGGAACCGACAAGGGGTTCTACTACAGCGAGGACGGGACGAGCTGGCTGCCCGCCTCGTCGCCGCTGCTTCCGGTGCGTGTCGAGAAGATCGTCCGCTATTCGGGGGCGAGGATGTTTGCTGCGACGACCGAAGGTGTCTACACGTCGAAGGACGGCGGGCGCGGCTGGTACAGGCTCAAGAGCTCCTACACGCGTGTGCTCGACATCGGCGTCGGCACCTGGAACGGCAAGCCCGCGCTTTACGCGCTGGGTGAGGGCGGACTCGCGCGATTCGACGGCGCGCAGTGGCAGCCGGTCGAGGGAGCGCCCGCAGGAGCGCGCAGCATGTACGCCGGGAGCGGCCCTCAGGCGGGGGTCGTGATCTTCGGAACGTCGGGCGGCGCGCGCGCCGGGATGGTCGACGGCGGACGATGGGCGCCGCTGGAAGTCAGCGAGCCTCTCGCGAGGCGAGTTGCGGCCGCGGGCGAGCTCGACCGCGCGATTCTCGCGACGCATGAATCAAGCGTGGCGCCCTTCAGCGGTCGCGACGCGTGGAGCTCGCTCCGCCTTCCCCTTCCGCTGAAGTACGTGCTCTCGATCGCGTCCGACCATGTCGTCGGGGACCGGCTCTATCTCGCGACGAACGGCTCCGGGATCTTCGTCTGGGGCACGGAACCGCACGTGGCGGGCGACGGTGCGTTGAGCGGAGCGCGCTGAGCGGAGGCGCGATGCGACGCGCCCCGCTGCTGCACGCAGTTGCGCTGACGCTCGCGCTCGCGGGGGGCTGCGCCACCGGAAGCCCGGAAGCCGCGAAGCCGGCGACGGTCCCTGCGAATGAGCGGGGCATCGTGGTCTTCGTCCCCGGCATCACCGGCACGACGATGCGCGATCAAGAGACCGGGCGCATCGTCTGGGGCGACTTCCGCAGTCTCTTCCTTCCGGTCGACAGCGGCTACGCCATCGCCATGCCGTTAGGCGGCGCCGGGGATCGCCTCGAGCCGGCGGGGCCGATCCTGCGCATCGGCGCACTTCCGAAGGTGCGGCGCGACGTCTACCTGCCGATCGTCGCCGCCTACGAGCAGGTCGGGTACCGGCGCGGCGACGACTTGATTCTCTACGGCTACGACTGGCGCCGCGACAGCATCGAGAACGCGCGCCTCCTCGCGAGGAGGCTCGACGCGATCGCGACGGCGAGCCCGGAGCGAGCGATTCATCTCGTCTGCCAGAGCAACGCCACCTACCTCTGCCGCTGGGCCGTGCGCTACGGCGACGTCTCGCTCGACGACGCGGAGGCCGGCGCTCGGGCGCGTCCGAGGGAACGCGTCGCGTCGGTCACGATGCTCGCGACGGCGAATGGGGGCGGCATTCGCATCCTCCGCGAGCTCAATCGCGGCCGGCGATACGTGACGCTCATCGGACGGCGGTTCCGCCCCGAGGTCTTCTTCACCTGCGAATCGCTTTACCAGGATCTTCCCGCCGGTCGCGACGATCTCTTCGTCGACGAGGAGGGGCGGCCGCTCGACATCGACCTCTTCGACGCCCGCAACTGGAAGACGTACGGCTGGGCGATCTTCGGGCATGACGCGGCGAAGCGCGCGGCCGGAGCCCCGGAGATCTTCGGTGACGAATCGACGCAGCTTGCGGCACTCCAGCGCTGGCTCGAGCGCGCGAAGCGGATGCAAGCGGCGCTGCTCGACGACACGGCGCCGTGGCCCGACGGCGTCAGACTCGTTTCGATTCAGGGACAGAGCTACCCGACGGTCAGTCGCGCGGTCGTGATGCGCGATGGCGGCGCCTGGAAGACGCTCTTCCTCGGCGACCGGGAGCTCGAAGGGCGCCCGGCCCTCGACGGCCTTCTCTCCGAGCCGGGCGACATCCATGCGTCGCTCCGCAGCCAGCAGACCCTTGCCCCTTCCGAGCTCCGCGCCCTCGGTGACGCAACTCATTACATCAAAGGCGACCACCTCGGAATCGCGCACCAGCCGGAGGCGTGGCGCATATTGGTGGAGACCGCCCGCGGAGCGAATTGAGAATGGAGAATTGAGAGATAGCGGAGGCAGGTGAGTCACTCGAGGCACGCCGCTTGGATTCTTTCTCTCAATTCTCAATTCTCAATTCTCAATTCGTCAGCTACCATCCGCCGCCATGAGCCGACCGATGAAGCTCCGATTCGCGCCGTCCCCAACCGGGTTCCTCCACGTAGGAGGCGCCCGCACGGCGATCTTCAATCTCCTCCATGCCCGCCGTCACGGCGGAATCATGCTGCTCCGGATCGAGGACACCGACGTCGAGCGCTCGAAGCAGCATCATGCCGACCAGATTCTCGCGTCGCTCAAGTGGCTCGGTTGCGAGTGGGACGAGGGGCCGATCTATCAGAGCGACCGTCTCGATCGCTATCGCGAGCGGGCGCTCGAGCTCGTCGCGAAGGGGCTCGCGTACCGCTGCTACTGCTCTGTCGACGATCTCGAAGCGGAGCGTCGCACTGCCGAGGAAAAGGGCGAAGCGTTCCGCTATCCGGGCCGCTGCCGTACGCGCACGGATGCGCCCGAAGGGCAGCCGTTTGCAGTGCGCATCAAGGTGCCCGGTGAGGCGATCGAGTTCGATGACCTCATCCGCGGTCATGTCCGCTTCGAAGGGGAGCTGCTCGATGACTTCGTGCTCCTTCGCTCCGACGGCAATCCGACGTATCACCTATCGGTCGTGGTCGATGACATCGACATGGCGATCACCCACGTCGCGCGCGGCGACGACCATCTGTCGAACACGCCGAAGCACGTCGTGCTCTTCCGCGCCTTCGGAGCCGAGCCTCCGACGTTCGCGCATCTGCCGCTCATTCTCGGCAGCGACAAGAAGCGCCTCTCGAAGCGGACCGGCGCGACCTCGACGGAGGAGTACCAGAAGATGGGCATCCTCCCGCAGGCGCTCTTCAACTTCCTGATGCTGCTCGGCTGGGCGCCGGGAGGCGACCGCGAGATCATCTCGCGCGAAGACGCAACGGCGATCTTCGATCTCGGTGACGTCAACAAGGCGGCCGCGGTGTTCGACGCGGAGAAGCTTGCGTGGGTGAACGGACAGTACCTGATGGCGATGAGCGCCGCCGAGATCGTTCCGTACCTCCGTGAGTTCCTCCCCGAGGCGCCGGAGCGAGACGAAAAGCTCGATAAGCTGATCGAGCTCTACAAGATACGGTCGCGGACGCTCGTCGAGCTCGCGACGCAGATCCGCGATTACTACATCGCCGATACCGCTGTCGTATACGAGGATGAGGCGGTGAAGAAGCACCTGAAAGGCGACGATCTCGCGGGACGGATGCGAGACCTGCGGGCGACGCTTGCCGCCGACGCTTCCTTCACGATCGAATCGACCGAAGCGGCCGTGCGCGCGCTCGGCGAAGCGAAGGGGCTTGGCGCCGGCAAATACATTCACCCTCTACGAGTTGCGCTCGTCGGACGGGTGTCGTCTCCGCCGATCTTCGACGTCGCGGTCGGGCTTGGTCGCGAAGCGACGCTGGCGCGGCTCGACGAGCTCGTGCGGCGGATTGAGTCGGGGAGGGTGGGTCCCGGGGCGTAGAGAGTCTTTTGTGGCGCAGGCACTCCTGCCCGCGCGCCGCCGAAGGCGGCCCGAAAAGACGCAAGACTGGATGAATCGGTGTCGTTGCGGCGCTTCGCGCCGCGCGCAGGCAGGAGTGCCTGCGCCACATTCCCCCCCCCTCCCCCTCTCTCAATTCTTAATTCTCCCATTCTCAATTTCTTCCCCTGCCGCCCGCCTTTCCCTCCCCGACCGTGACGTCCGACACAGGCATCGGTTTACCCCCCGCGATTGAATGGCTCTCCGACCCTGAGGGGTCAGGTGGAGGTCCGTGTCATGAGCTCGAAGCAGATGATGACGATCGACGGAAACGAGGCAACGGCGTCGGTCGCTTACAGGATCAACGAGGTTGCGGCGATCTACCCGATCACGCCGTCGTCCAACATGGGCGAAGCGGCGGACGAGTGGGCGTCGCAGGGGATGAAGAACATCTGGGGTGCCCCGCTCCAAGTCGTCGAGATGCAGTCGGAGGCGGGCGCGGCGGGTGCGGTTCACGGCGCGCTGCAGGCGGGCGCGCTGGCGACGACGTTCACGGCGTCGCAGGGCCTGCTCCTGATGATTCCGAACATGTACAAGATTGCCGGCGAGCTGACGGGCTACTGCATGCACGTCTCGGCACGCACGATTGCGACGCACGCGCTGTCGATCTTCGGCGACCACTCCGACGTCATGGCGTGCCGGCAGATCGGCTTCGGCATGATGGCGTCGAACTCGGTGCAGGAAGCGCACGACCTCGCGCTGATCGCGCAGGCCGCCTCGCTCGACAGCCGCATCCCGTTCCTTCATTTCTTCGACGGCTTCCGCACGTCGCACGAGGTCTCGAAGATCGAGATGCTCGAGAACGACGATCTGCATCACATGATCACCGACGAGATGGTGAAGGGTCACCGCGACCGCGCGTTGACTCCCGACCGTCCCGTCCTGCGCGGCAGCGCGCAGAACCCCGACGTCTTCTTCCAGGCGCGCGAATCGTGTAACGGCTTCTACGACGCGTGCCCCGACAAGGTCGAAGCCCAGATGAAGAAGTTCGGCGAGAGGATCGGCCGCAACTACCGCCTCTTCGACTACTGGGGACACCCGGAAGCCGAGCGCGTCATCATCCTGATGGGCTCGGGCGTCGAGACGGCGCGCGAGACGGTCGAGTATCTCGAGAAGAAGGGTGAGAAGGTCGGCGTCATCGCCGTCCGCCTCTATCGCCCCTTCTCGACGAAGCACCTGCTGCAGGCGCTGCCGAAGAGCGTGAAGTCGATCGCAGTGCTCGACCGGACGAAAGAGCCGGGCGCCACGGGCGATCCCCTTTACCTCGACATCGTTTCCGCTCTTCGCGATGCGGAAGACGAAGGGACGCTCGCGTTCCCGATGCCGAAGATCGTCGGCGGCCGCTACGGCCTCTCGTCGAAGGAGTTCACGGCGTCGATGGTCAAATCGGTCTTCGACGAGATCGCGAAGTCGAAGCCGAAGCGCCGCTTCACGATCGGCATCGTCGACGACGTGACGCACACCTCGCTTCCATGGGATCCCGACTGGGACATCGAAGGCGACGACGTGGTGCGCGCGGTCTTCTTCGGTCTCGGTGCCGACGGCACCGTCGGCGCCAACAAGAACTCGATCAAGATCATCGGCGAGGAGACTCCGAACTACGTCCAGGGTTACTTCGTCTACGACTCGAAGAAATCGGGCGCGACGACGGTGTCGCACCTGCGCTTCGGGCCGAAGCCGATCCGGTCGATCTATCTGATCTCGAAGGCGAGCTTCGTCGCCTGCCATCAGTTCACCTTCCTCGAGAAGCTCGACATGCTCGACTACGCCAAACAGGGCGCGGTCTTCCTCCTGAACTCTCCCTTCGCCGCGAGCGAGGTGTGGGACCGGATGCCGTACGAAGTCCAGCAGCAGATCATCGACAAGAAGCTCCGCTTCTACGTGATCGACGGCACGAAGGTGGCGCGCGACACCGGCATGGGCGGCCGCGTGAACACCATCATGCAGACCTGCTTCTTCGCGCTCTCAGGCGTGCTGCCGAGCGATGAGGCGATCGAATGCATCAAGGCGTCGATCAAGAAAACCTACATCAAGAAGGGCGAAGAAGTCGTCCGCCGCAACTGGGCCGCGGTCGACGCGACACTCGAGCATCTCGAAGAGGTGAAGTACCCGGCGAAGCCGACGAGCGGGTTCCACATGCCGCCGATCGTCCGCGACGAGGCCCCCGACTTCGTGAAGAAGGTCTCGGCCGTCATGCTCGCCGGCAAGGGCGACCTGCTCCCCGTGAGCGCCTTCCCGGTCGACGGTACCTGGCCGACGGCGACGACGCAGTGGGAGAAGCGCAACATCGCGCTCGATATCCCGATCTGGTCGAAGGACTTCTGCATCCAGTGCAACAAGTGCACGATGGTCTGCCCGCACGCGGCGATCCGCGCGAAGGTCTACGAGCCGGGCGACATCGCGAACGCTCCCTCGACCTTCGAGACGCAGCCGTTCAAGGGCTCCGAGTTCAAGGGTCTCAACTACACGATTCAGGTCGCCCCCGAGGACTGCACCGGCTGCAATCTCTGCGTGCAGGTCTGCCCCGGCAAGGACAAGGCGAATCCGAAGCACAAGGCGATCAACATGCTTCCGCACGGCGAGCACAAGGAGCGCGAGAAGGTCAATTACGACTTCTTCCTCTCGATCCCCGAGCTCGACCGGACGAAGGTGAATCGCTTCGACGTGAAGACGACGCAGTTCTACCAGCCGCTCTTCGAGTACTCGGGAGCGTGCGCGGGCTGCGGCGAGACGCCGTACATCAAGCTCCTCACGCAGCTCTACGGCGACCGGCTGCTAATCGCGAACGCTACGGGCTGCTCCTCGATCTACGGCGGCAACCTGCCGACGACGCCGTACGCGGTCGACTCGAACGGGCGCGGTCCGGCATGGGCGAACTCGCTCTTCGAGGACAACGCGGAATTCGGTCTCGGCTTCCGTCTCGCGATCGACGCACAGATCGCGACCGCGCATACGATGGTGAAGTCGCTGTCGGCGAAGATCGGGGACACGCTCGTGACCGAGCTCCTCGGTGCCGACCAGCTCAGCGAGGCTGGAATCGCGGCGCAGCGCGCGCGCGTCGTCGAGCTGAAGACGAAGCTCGCGGCGATCGACGAGAAGGATGCGAGGCGCCTCGAGGCGATCTCCGACTACTTCGTCCGCAAGAGCGTCTGGGTCATCGGCGGTGACGGCTGGGCGTACGACATCGGCTACGGCGGCCTCGACCACGTGTTGTCGATGAAGTACGACGTGAACCTGCTCGTCCTCGACACCGAGGTCTACTCGAACACGGGCGGGCAGGCGTCGAAGGCGACGCCTCTCGGCGCGGCGGCGAAGTTCGCATCGAAGGGCAAGGCGGTCGACAAGAAGGATCTCGGCCTGATGGCGCTGCAGTACGGGCACGTCTACGTCGCGTCGATCGCGTTCGGCGCGCGCGACGGGCAGACGGTCAACGCGATGATGGCGGCCGACACCTACGACGGGCCGTCGCTCGTCATCGCCTACAGCCATTGCATCGCGCACGGCTACGACATGATGTACGGAGCCGATCAGCAGAAGAAGGCGGTCGAGAGCGGCATCTGGCCGGTCTACCGCTACGACCCGCGCCGCGTCGCGCAGGGTGAGGCTCCGCTGGTCGTCGACATGCCGGGCGGAAAGATCCCGGTCCAGGAGTACATGAAGAACGAGACGCGCTTCCGGATGATCGAGAAGATCGACCCGAAGATGTTCAAGGAGTTCGCGAAGCAGGCTCAGCTCAGCGCGGAGCGTCGCATGGCGACGTACCAGCACATCGCGCAGCTCAAGCTGCCGAAGGAAGCGCAGATGGCGGTCGCTGCGACCGCTGCCCCGTCGAAGGACGAGGAGTAGGGGAGAAGGCACGATGAATACGAAAATCACGTATCTGGGACTTGAGCTTCCCCATCCGTTCATCGCGGGCGCGAGCCCTCTGGCCGACTCGGTCGAGAGCGCGAAGCGGGTCGAGGACGCGGGCGCCGCGGCGATCGTGATGCGGTCGCTCTTCGAGGAGCAGATCGACAGCGAAGCGATGGCGATGCACAAGGCGATCGACAGCCATTCCGACTCGTACGCGGAGGCGAGGAGCTTCTTCGTCGAGCCGCTGGAGTTCGTGATCGGCCCCGACGAGTACCTCGACCTGCTGTACAAGGTGAAGAAGGCGGTCCGCATCCCGGTCGTCGCCTCGCTCAACGGCCACTCTCCGGGCGGCTGGCTCGACTACGCGATGAAGATGGAAGCGGCCGGCGCCGACGCGCTCGAGCTCAACGTCTACTACGTTCCGACCGAGGAGCGCGAGTCGGGCGAGGAGATCGAGACACGGACTGTGGCGATGGTCGGCGACATGAAGAAGGCCGTCCGCATCCCCGTCGCCGTCAAGCTTTCGCCCTTCTATACCGCGCTGCCTAACTTCGCGCGGCGGCTCGAGGCGGCGGGCGCAGACGGGCTCGTCCTCTTCAACCGCTTCTTCGAGGCCGACATCGACATCGAGGAGCTCGCGGTCATCTCGCACATGCACCTGTCGACCTCCTCGGAGCTTCTTCTCCGGCTTCGCTGGCTCGCGATCCTCTCCGGGCGGCTTCACTCCGCGAGCCTCGCGGTCAGCGGCGGCGTCCACACGTCGACCGACGCCATCAAGGCGGTCATGGCGGGCGCGTCGGCGATCCAGATGGTCGCCTCCATCTTCAAGAACGGGCCCGGCCACGTCGCCACGGTCAGGCGCGAGATGGTGGAGTGGATGGAAGGCAAGGGTTACGAATCGATCGACCAGATGCGGGGAAGCATGAACATCCTCCGATCGCCGAACCCGCGCGAGTACGAGCGCGCGAATTACCTGAAGATCCTGCAGACGTGGGAAATCTGAGCCGCTGACCAGAGAGGGAGGGCGCTTCCCGCACGGGACGCGCCTTCGGAGGGAACGCAATGAAAGAGATCGACTTTGCAACACTGACCCTGCAGGACGCCCTCGACTTCGCGATTCTGATCGAGAAGGAGGCGGCAGAGCGCTACGAGGAGCTCGCCGACCAGATGTCGACGCATCACACCGACGAGGCGGCCGAGTTCTTCCGCTTCATGGTCGTGAACGAGACCAAGCACGGTGACGAGCTCGCCGCGCGCCGCAAGAAGCTCTTCGGCGACGCCCCGAGCAACGTCGACGAGTCGATGATGTCGGAGGTCGAGGCGCCCGAGTACGAGAAGGTCCGCGTCTTCATGACGGTCGAAGATGCGCTCAACGTCGCCCTCGAAGCCGAGAAGAAGGCCTACGCATTCTTCGTCGGCGCGATCGAGCACGTCGAGAACGGCGAGGTCCTCGCGCTCTTCCAGGAGTTGCGCCAGGAAGAGATCGAGCACCAGGAGCTCGTCAAGAACGAGATGAAGAAGCTCCCCGCGACGAAGAAGATCGACATGGAAGACTACGCCGACGAGCCGGTCGGACAGTGATTCGAACGCGGTAGCGCATCGAACCTTCGGGCGACCCGCGCGGGTCGCCCGTTTTGCGTTTTGCGCTCGTTCACCGAATCGCGATGGAGGTTCCGATCGCGGTCGCGCCGGGGCGAACAACAGCGCCGAGGTACACTCGAAACTGGATGAAGTTCGAGTGGGATCCGGCGAAGAGCCTGCGGAACGAGGCGAAGCACGACGTCGCGTTCTCGGAGGCGACCACTGTGTTCGGTGATCCCCTCGCGCTGAGCTGGCCTGACCGCGACCACTCCCAGGGGGAGTATCGGATATTGACCATCGGTTACACTGATTTGCAGAGGTTGGTCATCGTCGCGCATGCGGAGCGCGACGATCGGGTTCGAATCATCTCCGCGCGGCTGGCGACTGCGGCCGAACGACGATTGTATGAGTCAGGGCAAACGTAATTCAGACGAGATCCGCGAGCAGACATCGGCTCCCGACGCGGTGCGCGGCAAGTACTACGAGCGCTATCGCGAAGGGACGAATGTCGTGCTGCTCGAGCCGGACGTGGCCGAGGTGTTTCGCGACTCGGATTCGGTAAACGCCGCGCTGCGCCAGTACCTCGCCGAGCACGGAGCTCCACGAGGTCGGTAGCGATTTCTGTTCGCGCCGCAGTAGCGGCGCCGTTCCGGATCGCGCGGCGCGCTCTGTGCTTACGCACGGGGCCATTTGGAAACGGCCGCTTCCGCGGCCCCAGAGCTAGCCCGCCTCGGCCTCGCTGACCCTTGCGCACTCCACATTCCTCTCCGATTCGTGCAACGATGGCGCCGCACCCATGCACGTCCCGCTCATCGCATCACTGCTCGCCGGAGTGCTCGGCTTCTTGTGCGCCCTTCACGTCTTCTGGGCGTTCGGCGGGCGTCTCGGCTCCGTGTCGGTGATCCCTCACGTCGACGGCCGGCCGGCGTTCCGTCCGACGAAGGCGATGACGTTGGTCGTCGCGGGCTGGCTCGCGGGAGCGGCATTCGTAGCGCTCGTGCAGGGCGCGGTCGTTCCGATTCCCGTGCATCCGGTGCTGCCGAAGGTGGCGTCGATCGTCATCGGCATGATCTTTCTCTTCCGCGCCGCGGGCGAGTTCAAGCTCGTGGGCTTCTCCAAGAGCGTGAGAGGAACCACCTTCGCGACGTGGGACACCTGGCTCTTCTCACCGCTCTGCGTGCTGATGGGGGCGGGGTTTCTTCTGATCGCGAGGGGTTAGGCCGGAGCGACCGCCGAAGCTGCATTTCGGTGTCAAAGAGCGCCGGCTGGTCTCCCTTCGCGGGACACTCCACGTCACGTCGGCTCGTCAGGGACGACTGCCGGACGGGCTCGACGGATATGCGATCGGCGGCCACTTCTTGCGCGTGTTCGTCACCGGCTGCGCCTTCTCGACCTTCGACATGTCGAGAACGACCTCGGCGTAGCCGACGTCCTTGTCGAGGTCGTCGATGACCGCGACGAGCGCGCGGTCGCTCGTGTCGCGCACGACGATCTCGAGCATGTAGGTGAAGGTGCGCGTGCGAGTCTTCTCGAAATCCTTCACCGGGATGTTGAAGGCCTGCTTCTTCTCGGTGACCTCGCTGATGTTTCCGTCGGAGTTCGCTGCGACGGCGAGAACCCGGAAGCTTCCTTCGTAGCCCTTTCGGCCCGGCAGCGCGGTGAGCTGCGCGATTGGGATCGTGATCTCTACAGGCACGCGAAGCGTGGTCAGGCCACTGCGCCTGACAGCTCCCTGTTTCAGCGTGATCGGGATCGTCGACGGCACCATGCCGAAGAGCACGCTGGAAATCATCCTGTCGCGCAGGAGCTCGTCTTCGGACTTGTCGACGACGGCGGCCCTGGTGAGAACTTCGAGCCCCGCGCGTTTGACGTCGACCCGGATCGCCCGTGTCCTGTCGCTTCGCGAATCGGGAGCCCGGTAGGCGAGCGAGTAATAATTGTCGAGCTGCTTTGCGGCTTCTCCGAGGTTGGCAGCGGATAGCCTGCCGCCGGCGGCAAACGTTCCTCCCGTGCGGGTCGCGATGCTGTCGAGCACTTCGGAGTCGTTCATCAGGAGCTCGTACGCCGCTCCGCCCGCCATCGCGTCCATGGGAAGGCCCTTGGGGAAGTAGGCATAGATCGTCACTCCCGACGCGTTCGCCGAGTCGACGATTTCGTCCATCATGCCTCGAGCGTTGAGCTCCTTTTCGTTGAACGCCCCGCCGTAGCCGTACTCCATCCCGGGGAACTTCGAGATGCGGTCGGCCGCCAGGATCATGACTTTGCGGCCATCGAGGCCAGCGACCCCCCCGATGACGGAATTGATGGCGTAGACCTTGCGTCGCTGCCGGTCGTAGGCGCGCTGCGCGGCGTAGAAAGCTGCCGTGTTGGCGTCCACCGTAGTCGTGTCGGCGAGCCCGTGTGCGCTCATCAGCGCGCCTTCGCCAGCCGACAAATTGGAGCGCATCGTCAGCTCGGCTTTCTCCGCGTCGGCGACGTCGAGCTGCAGCTTGCTATCGTCGGCGAGCTTGTCGATCGTGGCGAGGAGCGCCGCGCGGTCCTCGGTCATCGGGAGGCGATTCTCGAGGCTGGTGTCGAAGTAATAGACCGTCGCGGTATCTCCGTCACGCATCGACTCTGTGATGAAGGAACGAAGGCCGGCGAAGAACTCCTGACGCGGAATCGTCTCGCGCAGGTTGAGCCGGTCGAAGAAGAAGACGAGATGGCGCTGTTGCGGCGGCTTGATCACGACCGCCGGAGCCTCCGTGGCCTGTTCCGGAGTCTCGGCTGCCGATTCCCGGTACTCGGCAAAGTTCGTGATCGGTTGCGGCTTGCCCCTCTCGTAGATGACGAAGTCGCTCGCGGTGAGTCCGGAGACGAGCGCTCCGGCCTTGTCGCGAACGACCACGTCGACGTTGATGATCCTGACGTCGAGGGTGGCCCCGAAATTCGTCGGTTCCTGCGACTCGAGGTGAGGTGTTGCAAGCAACAAGAGCACCGCAACGATCGGACGAGCCTGCATCGACTGCCTCCCACGCACAGCTTCGAACAGAAGTGTTTGCTTAACTCGTGCCATGTGCGAGGCGGCAATCCACCAGCAAATCAGGGTTTCGCGCACCTTCGATATCTCAATCTGGTGACACACGTGTCAACTCGTGGAGACGGAACACACCCTGGGGTCACAGCCGCAATATGAAGTATTCACTCTGTGAGGTCCGGCCAGCGCGCCGTGACCGACTGAATACTTCATATTGCGGCTGTGACCCTAGGGTTCCTCCACCTCACACCCGTCCGTCAGGGACGGCTGCCGGACGGGGTCGACGGAGCTGCGATCGGCTGCCACTTCGGGCGCGTGTTCGTCACCGGCTGTGCCTTCTCAACCTTCGTCATGTCGAGGACGACCGCGGCGTAGCCGACATCGTTGTCGAGGTCGTCGATGACCGCGACGAGCGCACGGTCACTCGTGTCGCGTACGACGATCTCGAGTGTGTAGGTGAATGTGCGGCTCCGGGACGACTCGAAATCCTTCAGTGGGATGTGGAAGGCCTGACGTTTTTCCGCGACGTCGCTGATGTCGCCCTCGGGGTTCGCCGCGGCGGCGAGGACGCGGAAGCTTCCCTCGTAGCCCTTCCGCCCGGGAAGCGCGGTCAGCTGCGCGATCGGGATCGTGATCTCCACGGGAACCTTGAGGGTCGTCAGTCCCCTCCGCTTCACGTTGCCCTGCGTGAGGCTGATCGAAATCGTGGAGGGAGCCATGCCGAAGAGCATGCTGGAGATCATGCGATCGCGAGCGATCTCGTCGTCGGTCTTGTCGACGATGGCCGATCGCGCGAGGACTTCGAGGCCGGGGCGCAGGACCTCGACCCGGATCGCGCGCGTCCTGTCATTCCGCGAATCGGTCGCGCGGTACGCGAGCGAGTAATAGTTGTCGAGCTGCTTCGCGGCGCCGCCGAGATCCATCGCACCGAGCCTTCCGCCTGCGGCGAAGGTGCCTCCCGTGCGCGTGGCGATGCTGTCGAGGACCTCGGAGTCGTTCATCAGGATCTCGTACCCGCTTGGTTTCATCGGGTCCATCGGCAGCCCCTTTGGATAGTAGGCGTAGATCGTCACTCCCGCGGCGTTCGCCGTGTCGACGATGTCGTCCATCTGGCTTCGAGCGTTGAACTCCTTCCCGCCGTAGCCATACTCGAGGCCAGGGTGCTTCGAGATGCGATCTGCCGCGAGGATCATCACCTTCCGGCCTTCGAGTCCCGACAGTCCCTGGATGACGGCATTGATCGCGAAGACCTTCTGGCGCTGCCGGTCGTACGCGCGCTGCGCGGCGAATCGCGATCCCATCTGTACCGTCGTCGCCGCGTCGTTCGCCCATCCGCGCGCGCTCATCGCGACCCCGTCCGCTGCCGCCACCCGCGCGCGCATCGCGAGCTCCGACGCCTCCGCTTCGGCGACGTCGAGCCGCAGCTTGCTCTCTTCGGCGACCTTGTCGATGACGGCGAGGAGCGCGGAGCGATCCCCCGTCATCGGCAGCAAGTTCTGGAGGCCGGTCGCTGTCTCGAAGTAATAGACGGTGGCCGTGTCTCCGTCGCGCATCGACTCGGTCACGAAGGATCGAAGCCCCGCAAAGAACTCGAGTCGCGGTTGCGTCTCGCGAAGGTCGAGCCGTTCGAAGAAGAAGACGAGATGGCGCGTTTGCGGCGGCTTCGCCGCGACCGGCGCGGCGTCAGGAAGCTCCGGAGCCTGTGGAGGCGCCTGCGACTCTTCGCGGTACTCGGCGAAATTCGTGATCGGCTGCGGCTTGCCCTGCTCGTAGATGACGAAGTCGCTCGCGGTAAGGCCTGAGACGAGCTGACCCGCCTTGTCGCGGACGACGACGTCGACGTTGATGATCCTGACGTCGAGGGTGGCTCCGAAGTTCGTCGGTTCCTGCGACTCGAGGTGAGGTGTTGCGAGCAACAACAGAACCGCGACGATCGGGCGAACACGCATCGACTGCCTCCCATACACAGCTTCAAGCAGAACTGTCTGCTTAACGCGTGCCATGTTCGAGGCGCGGAATCGTGAGCAATGCAGGGTTTGACGCCCGGGTTTCATCCTATTCGGGTGACACGAGCGTCAGCCGGCGGGGACGGGGGTGGAATGACGCCGCCCGCGCACACTGTCATTCCGACGAACGCGCGCAGCGCGCGAGGAGGAATCTGCAAGACGATTGCCTGATCGATTCCGCTCATGAGATCAATCCACGGAGAGGAATCGATCAGACTCACTTTGGCAGATTCCTCGCTTCGCTCGGAATGACGGCCTTTCTGCGCGAAGCCACGGTCCGTCTACGGCCATCTCCCGCTGCCGCCGCGCGAGCCGGGCGGGCGGTTTCCCCACGCTGGAGTGTTCGGGTTCGTCACCGGGGCGCTCTTCGCAACCTTCGTCAGGTCGAGCTTCACCTCGGCGTAGCCTGCATCGTTGTCGAGTGCGTCGATCACGGCGACCAGCGCGCGGACGCTCGTGTCACGGACGACGATCTCCATCGTGTAGGTGAACGCTCCCGCCTTCGCCTTCTCGACGTCCTTCGCCGGGATGTGGAACGTCTGCTCCTTGTCGGATACCGCGCTCACGTCGCCATCGGGTCCCGCCGCCACCGCCATCACGCGGAACTTTCCGTCGAGCCCTTTCGCTCCCGGCACCGAGGTCAGCTGTGCGATCGGAATCCTGATCTCGATCGGCACGGTGTACGTCGTGAGCCCCTTCTTCTTCACCGCGGACTGCGTAAGCGAGATCGGGATCGCCGACGGGCCGGCGCCGAAGAGGACCTTCGTGATCATGCGGTCGTGGGCGAGCTCCTTGTCCGACTTGTCGACGATGGCGCTGCGCGCGAGGACCTCGAGGCCGGGACGATTCACCTTCACTTTGATCGAACGCATCCGGTCGTCGCCCGACGGCCGGTAGGCGAGCGAATAATAGTTGTCGAGTTGACGCGCGGCGTTGTCGAGCTCGAGCGCGGCGAGCTTTCCGCCGAGCGCGAAGGTGCCGCCGGTGCGTGTCGCGATGCTGTCGATCGTCTCGGCCTCGTTTTGAAGGATCTCGTACGGATTTCCGACCTGGGGACCGGTGGCCGCTGCATCGTCGTATGACCCGGAACCTTGCGCCATAGGGTCCCTGTCGAGCCCGCGAGGGTAGACGCCGAAGACGGTCACTCCCGCGGAGTTCGCCTCGTCGACGACGCTGTCGATCATTTTCCGTGCGTTGAACTCGGTCGACGCGTAGTGGTACTCGAGTCCGGGGAGTTTCGAGAGGCGCTCGGTCGCGAGGACCATCACCTTCTTCCCGTCGAGGCCGGAAAGCGACTGAAGCACCGAGTTGATTGCGTAGATCTTCCGTTGCTGCCGATCGAACGCGCGCTGCGCCGCGAAGCGCTTGTCGGCCTCGATCATCTCCGCGGCGGCGTCGTCGCCTTTCCATGCCTGCTCGCGGGACTCGAGCTCGGAGCTCTCGATATCGGTGACGTCAATCTGCAGCCGGGCTTCGTTCTCGAGAGTGTTGATCGCGCCACGCAGCGCCACGCGATCGCGTGTCATCGGCAACCGCGGCTCGAGGCTCGTTCCCCAGACGAAGACCGCGGCCTCGTCTCCGTCGCGCATCGAATCGTCGACGAAGGCGCGCAGGCCGCGGAAGAACTCCTCGCGGTTGATCTTCTCCCGGAGATTGAGACGGTCGACGAAGAAGGCGACGAAACGCTTCTGCGGAGGGCGCGTCGCGACGGCAGGCACGTTACCGCCCGGTGCCTCGACGACTTCAGGCGCGGTCTCGCGATACTCGGCGAAGTTCGAGATCGCCATCGGCTTGCCGTTCTCGAGGAGAACAAAGTCGGCTGCGGTAAGGCCGGGAACCGGATTCCCCGTCTTGTCGCGCACGACGACGTCGACGTTGACGATGCGGACCTCGAGCGATTCGCCAAAGTTGTCGGGCTGCTGGGCGTAGAGGGGAGAGATGATTCCGGCGATCAACGCCGCAAGCAGTAGTCGCGTCATGGAGAGACTCTTTCCGGGCAGCATCCCATTCTCGGAGGGCGCGCGCCGACTCACATGAGTAGACGCGATCAGACCACGAAACGTTGCGGACGACGCGCACATTGCGGTGCCAGCCAGAGCGAGCGTGTCATCCCGAGCGAAGGTGTCATCCCGAGCAAAGCGAGGGATCTGCGAAACGATAGACCTGATCGATTCTTCATCGATGACTCGCTCCACCTCGATCGATCGCCACAGAGGAAGCGGTCAGATGAATCTCTTGCAGATCCCTCGCTTCGCTCGGGATGACGCGTTCGCCCTCGTGGCGGAGGCCTCCGGCCTCCGCGCCACGGCCGGAGGCCGTGGCCACTAGTCCAGGCTCTTCCTGAACCTGAGCGACGCGAGCGTGAGGGTCAGCAGGCCGAGGCCGACGAGTGCAAGGGCGTCGGGCCAGAGGACGTCGATGCCGGAGCCGCGCAGGAAGACGCCGCGCAGGATGTTGGCGTAGTAGGTCACCGGGATCACCCGGCTGATGAGCTGGAAGATGCGCGGCATGTTCTCGATCGGAAAGATCAGCCCGGAGAGGTAGATCATCGGGATCATCAGCGCGAACGACGAGCCCATCATCGCCTGCTGCTGGTTGCGCACGATCGTCGACATCAGGAGGCCGAGCCCGAGAGTGTTGAGAAGGTAGAGCGTCGTCAGGCCGACGAGCAGGAGGAGCGAGCCGTGGAGTGGCACGCCGAAGATGACGCGCGCGGCGGCCGTGATCAGGAGCGTGTCGAAAATGCCGATGATCGCGAACGGCACGAGTTTCCCGACGATGAGCTGCCACGGTTGCAGCGGCGTCACGCTGATCTGCTCGAGCGTCCCGATCTCCTTCTCGCGCACGACCGCCATCGACGGCAGGATCAGCGTGACGAGCATGAGAACCATCGCGAGCACCGCGGGCACGTAGAACCAGCGGCTCTTGAGGTCGGGGTTGTAGAAGACGCGCGGGACGAGCTCGACCGCGCCTGTGGGCCTAACCGCGGGCCCGCCCGCGCGCGCGATCGCCGCGGCGGCGAGCTCCGCGCTCGCGCCTGTCACGATCCGCGACGCATAGCCCATGCCGAGAACCGCGGAGTTCGCGTCGGTGCCGTCGGCGATCAGCTGAATCTCCGGCGTCGTTCCCGCCGCGACCGCCGCGCCGTAGCCTCGCGCGATGACGAGCCCGATCGACGCGCGGTTCTCCACGAGCCACGGCTCGATCGCTTCGGCGCTCTCTTCCGTGCCGACGAGGTCGAAGTAGCGCGAGCCGGTGAAGCGCTCGACCAGCCTCGCGCTCTCGGGCGTGCGGTCCTGGTCGACGACGACCATCGGAATCAGGTTCACGTCGAGGTTCGCCGCGAAACCGAGCGCGAGGAGCTGCGCGATCGGGCCGACGATCAGCATCGGAATCATCTTCCGGTCGTGCCGGAGCTGAAGGAACTCCTTGATGATCACCTGCAGCAGCGCGAACACGTCATACCTCCCGGCGCGTCAGCCGCGCGGTGGCGATGCCGAGGACGATCGCCGCATAGATCACGAGAAAGAGGAGATCCTTCCAGTACGGGGCGAGCCCCGCTCCCTTCAGCACGACCCCGCGAAGCACGACGAGGAAGTAGCGCGCCGGGAAGATGTGCGAGAGCCCCTGGATGAAGATCGGCATCGAGCGGATCGGAAAGATGAAGCCGGAAAAAAAGATCGTCGGCAGCAGCGACGTCACGAGCCCCACCTGGAATGCCATCGCCTGCGTGTTCGAGAGGCTCGAGACGAGGAGCCCCCAGCCGAGCGCTCCGATGAGGTAGATCAGCGTCGCGACGAAGAGGTCGAAGTACGACCCTGCGACGACGACGTCGAAGAGGACGCGGGCAGCGACGAGGATGATCACCGTCGCGATGAGCGAAATGCCGAGATATGGGAGCGTCTTGCCGATGATGAGCTCGCTCGGATGCAGCGAGGTGACGCGAAGCTGCTCCATCGTGCCGCGCTCTTTTTCGCGCACGACGCTGAGCGCCGTCGAGAGGACGGCCGTGAGCATCAGAATGAAGCCGATGAGTCCCGGTACGAGGAATCGCGTCGAGCGGAGGTCGGGGTTGTAGAAGACGCGCGGCTGGTAGTCGATCGCGACGCGCGCGGCCGCCTGCGCGGCGCGCGTGCCACTCATCAGTTCGGCGTTCGTCTGCGCGACGAGCGCCGACGCGTAGCCGAGCACCGTCGTGGCCGTGTTGGCGTCGGCCCCGTCGAGGAGGAGCTGCACCTTCGCGCCGCGGCCCGCGCCGATGTCGGCCGCATATCCCTCCGGAATGACGAGGACGACCTTTGCGATGCGCATCTGCATGACGCTTTCGAGGTCGCTTCCCGGCTCGGGCGACGCGACGAGATCGAAATAGGTCGAGTTGACGAACGACGAGACGAGCGCGCGGCTGTCGTGCGTCATGTCGCGGTCCTGCACCGCGAGGCGCACGTGCCGCACGTCGAAGTTGATCGCGTAGCCGTAGAGGATGAGCATGAAGGCGGGGAGCGCGAAGAGCAGGGCGAGGCTGAGCGGATCGCGCCTCGCCTGCCGCATCTCCTTCTTCGCGACCGCCCAAGTCTGCCGCAGCCTCACGATGCGTTCCTCCGCGCGTCTTCCGTCTCGATGCAGTGGATGAAGACGTCCTCGAGCGACGGGACGATCCGCTCGATCTCGAGCGGCGCGAAACCGCCGTCCGTGAGCGTGCTCGTGATCGTCGCGCGCCCTTCGTCGGCGTCGTCGACGACGACGTGGAGCGTCGTGCCGAAGGCAGAGACCTCATGGATGCCGTGCTTGCCCTCGAGCAGCGCCTGCGCGTCGAGGACGCGCGGGCAGGAGACCTCGAGCATCGCGCGTCCCGAGAAGACTTCCTTCAGTTCGGGGACGCTCCCCATCGCGACGATCCGCCCGGCGTGCATGAGGGCGATCCTGTCGCAGCGCTCCGCCTCGTCGAGATAGTGAGTCGTGACGATGAGCGCGACGCCCGACGCGGCGAGCGAGTCGATCAGCTGCCAGAACTTCCGTCGCGAGAGCGGGTCGACTCCGCCCGTCGGCTCGTCGAGAAAGACGACCTTCGGCTCGTGCAGCAGCGCGCAGGCGAGCGCGAGGCGCTGTTTCCAGCCGCCCGGAAGCGAGCCTGTCATCAGCCCTTCCTTCCCCTCGAGCCCCGCGATGTCGATCGCCCACGCTCGCCGCGCCTCGAACGCCGCGCCGCGAAGGCCGTAGACGCCGCCGAAGAAGCGGAGGTTCTGGCCGATCGTCAGGTCGTCGTAAAGGCTGAAGCGCTGCGTCATGTAGCCGATGCTGCGCTTGAGCCGCTCCGGCTCGCGCGCGATGTCGATGCCGAGGATGTGGCCGACGCCGGCGGAGGGACGGAGGAGGCCGCAGAGCATCCGGATCGTGGTCGTCTTGCCCGCGCCGTTCGAGCCTAACAGCCCGAAGACCTCACCGGGACGCACGTCGAAGCTGACGTCGTCGACGGAGACGAAGTCGCCGAAGCGCTTCACCAGCCCCCGCACCTCGATGACCGGCTCGCTCATCGCCCTAACGCCCTCGCGAGCTGCGCCTCGGTGACGCGGAGCTGCCCCTGCGCCACGGCGAGGTCGAGCCCGGCGCGAAGCGTCTGCGTCTCGGCGTCGAGAAGGTCGGACGACGAGAGGACACCTTCACGGTAGCGGTCGCGGGAGACGCGCTCGTTCTCCTCGGCCGACTCGAGACCCCGCTTCGACACGCCGACGGCAGCGATCGACGTCTCGAGGTCGAGCGCGCGCTGCGTCACCTCGAGGCGTATGCGTAGCTCGATGTCCTCGAGATATCTGCGCAGTGCCTCCGCTTCCGCGCGCGCCTTCGCCTCGGAGGCGGACGAACGCCCGCCGTCGAACAGGGTCCACGACACCCCGACGCCGACGCTCCAGGTGTCTTCCCACGCGTCGGTCATCGGGAGGATCTTCTGGTTCGGGCTCGCGTAGTCGTACGCGGCGGCGAGCGATGCCTGCGGGAGCTTCGACGCCCGCGCCGTCGATGCGGACGAGTCGGCCGCCGCGACACGCGCATGCAGCGACTTCAGCTCGGCGCGTGACTCGAGCGCTTCGGTGACGAGCGGTTCGATGTCGGCTGGTGTGACGGCGACGCTCGCGAACGGATCGGCGGGAACGATCTTCGTCCCTGCCTGAATGTTCAGGATCCGGAGCAGGTTCGCGTTCGCTGTTTGCGCGAGATTCCGTGCGCGGAGGCGCTGCAACTCGGCCCGGTCGCGCTCCGCTTGCACGGCGAGGAACTCGTTCCTCGCGGCGAAGCCGAGATCGACCCGGTTCTTCGCGTCGGTGAGGTGCTGGTCGAACGCGGCGAGCGACGCGGTAAGGACGCGGTCGGTCTCGATCGCGGTGGCGAGGTTCCAGTACGCAGACGCAGCCTCGAGCGCGGCGTCCTTGTCGCCCGCGACGATGTCCTCGCCGGCGGCGGTCACGTAACTCTGCGCGGCGTCGATCTGGGAGGTGACGCGACCGCCGGTGTAGAGCGGAAGGCTCGCAGCGGCGCGCGCGCGGTAGTTGTCGGGAATGTTAGGGAAGATGACGGTCCGCGTCGGCCCGAATCCGGTCGCAAACTCGGGAACGTCGGAGTTGCGGCTGTAACTGGCCGATACGTCGATCTGCGGCATGCGGCCCGACGTGGCAAGTCGTTCGCCCTCGCGCGCCGCGATCTCGAGCGATCTGAGCTGCGCCACGCGCGGCGAGACCCCTCGCGCCAGCTCGACGACCTCGGTGAGGGTCATGGGGCGATCGGCGGCGAGCGCGGGCAGGGCGACCAGCGCGAGAAGCGCGAGGCAGGCCAGAGGCCAAAGGCCAGAGGCCAGGGCAGGCATGAGCTGCGAAGCGGTTGCAGTGAGCGCCGGATGTCCGGCTTGTCGTCCCGAGCGAAGCGAGGGACCTCGCAGGCTAGTACGCTCACGCAACGTGCGCGACCCATGCGGGCTGAAGACTTCATCTGTACCAGCCTGCGAGGTCCCTCGCTTCGCTCGGGACGACACCTGCGAGCGTTCGGCGTGAATCGAATGTGTCGTATTCGGAGTCATGCGACCTCCATGGCTGTGCCCGCGCCCGACTGCACGCGTGTGATGAAGACGTCTTCGAGTGTGGGGACGATCGGGCGCACCGAGGTGACGGTTAGGCCGGTCGCTTCGAGCCCGGCGTGGAGCTTCGCTGCGATCGCGGCGCCTTCCGACGGCAAAGCTTCGGGGAGCGCGACGTGGAGCCGCTCGCCGAACGTTTGCACGTCGTGAACGCCGGGAGCCTTGAGCAGCCACTCGGCCGCCTGGCGCTTCGGCCAGGCGATGACTTCGAGGAGCAGGCCCGCTGCCGATGCGCGGATTGCGTCGGGCTCGTCGGCAGCGAGGAAGCGTCCGCGGTCCATCAGCGCGATCCGGCCGCAGCGCTCCGCCTCGTCGAGGTACGGTGTCGTGAGGAGGAGCGTCAGGCCTTCGCGCTGCAGCCTCGCGAGGATCTTCCAGAAATCGCGTCGCGAGACGGGATCGACGCCGGTCGTCGGCTCGTCGAGGACGAGGAGCTCCGGCGTGTGAATGAGCGTACAGGCGAGCGCGAGCTTCTGCTTCATCCCGCCCGAAAGGCGCTCGGCGAGGCGCTCGCGGAACGGCGCCATGCGAAGGAGCTCCAGCAACTCGTCGCGCCTCGGCTTCCAGTCGCGCACACCGTGGACGTCGGCGAAGAAGGCGATGTTCTCGTCGACCGAGAGGTCGCCGTAGAGCGAGAAGCGCTGTGAGAGGTATCCGACGTGGTGCGAGAGCTCGGTCGCCTGCCTGACAGGGTCGAGGCCAACGGTGCGGACCTCGCCGCCGTCGGGCTGGAGCAGGCCGAGGACGCAGCGCAGAGTCGTCGTCTTGCCGGCGCCGTCGGGGCCGATGAGGCCGAACATCTCGCCGCGCCGGACGTCGAAGTCGATCCCGGCGACCGCGGTGACGTCGCCGTACCGGCGGACGAGGGAGCGAACGGTGACGACGGGGTCGGATGATGACCGCCGGCTGGGAGCCGGCGGAACAGCCGACAGGGGTGCCGGCGCTCCGGTGCCCGGCGCTCCGGTCTCGTTAGGCGGAGCGCTCACTTCGTCGCCTCCTGGAGGGCGTACATGTTCATCTGGGCAGGCATGCCCGGCTTGAAGAGGCCGTCCTTGTTGTCGAGGCCGATCTTCAGCTTGAAGACGAGTTTGGCGCGCTCGTCGCGGGTCTGGACGTTCTTCGGAGTGAACTCCGCCTTCGACGCGATGTAGATGATCTTTCCCTTACGCGACTGACCGTCGTCGGTGTTGACGACCGCCTCCATCCCGAGGCGGACGCGGGGAAGGTCGGGCTCGGAGATGTAGACGTTGAGCCACGCGTCGGCGAGGTTCGTGACGACGGCGACGGGGCCTCCCGGCGAGAGGAGCTCGCCCGGCTCGGCGAGTTTCTCGGTGACGACGCCGTCGATCGGCGAGACGATCGTCGCGTCGGCGATCTGCTGCTCGAGTTGCGCGATGCGCGCGTCGACGCCGGCGAGCCGGGCGCGTGAGGCGTCCTTCTCCTCGGAGCGGAAGCCCGAGCGGAGGCGGGCGAGCGACTGATTGATCGCGTCGACCCGAGCCTTGAGCGTGTCGCGGCGCGTCTTCGCGTCGTCGCGCGACTTCGTCGTGCCGGAGCCGCGATCGAGCAGCGCCTCGAAGCGGTCGTAGTCACGCTGCGCGCCGGCGAGATCGGACTCGGCCGAGCGGAGCTGCGCTTCCATCTCGCGGATGTCCTCGTCACGCGCGCCCTTCACGCGGAGGCGGAGCTCGGCGTCGGCGACCTCGCGCTCGGCGCGCGCCTGGCGCAGCGCGAGCTCGAGGTCGACCGGCTCGATCTTCGCGACGACCGCCCCCTTCGCGATCGCGTCCCCCTCGGCGACGGCGACCGACTCGACGCGCCCCGCGATCTTCGCCGAGAGGCGGACGTCGGTCGCCTCGACGTAGCCCGAGGCGCTGATCAGGTTCGGGTCGTCCGTTCCCTTGCACGACGCGAGAAGGAGCAGCGTGAGAGCTGTAAGGAAGATACGGCGCATGTCACCTCCGGGCGCGCGTTCGCCGCGGTTCCGCCGCGAGACCGCGCACCATCAGTTCTTCGATGTGGGAGAGATAGTCGTCGGCGAGTGGCATGTCGGTGCCGACGGGAAGACTTTCGATTTTCGCCTTGCGGAAGCGCTCGGTCGAGAAGAAGAACATGAGGCTCCCGATGAGGCCGATGTGCGTCGCGAGGGGATTCACGCGGCGGAACGTGCCCGCCTTCGTGCCCGCCTCGACGACCGTGCGGATCGTGCCGAAGAGCCCGAGGAAATGGGGAAGCGTCGATTCGTCGATGTGCTCCCCGCCGGAGAGCACTTCGCGAATCAGCATCTTCGGCAGCCCGGGATGCGCGGCGACCATCCGTCCGATCTCGCGGATCACCGCGCGCAGGCGCACCTCGGGTGCGTCCTTGCTCTCGCGGATCGCCCGCAGCCCGTCGCTCATGCTGCCGAAGACGTGGTGGAGGATCTCGGCGTAAAGGCCCGCCTTGCCGCCGAAGTGGTAGTTGATGAGCGCCTTGTTGACGCCCGACTTCGCGGCGATCCGGTCGACGCTGACGCCGTCGAAGCCATGTTCGGCGAAGAGGTCGCTGGCGGCGAGGAGGAGCGCCTCGCGGGTCGCGGCGGAGTCGTGAGTGCGGTGAGCGGGAGCCGCGCGCCGGGCGGCGCGCGTCGCGGGCGGGGGTGCCGCAGAGCGTCGCGGAGTCTTCGGTTTCGTCGTGCGGGCGTTCGTCATATTTCAAACAAGCGTTTAAAACATACGTTCAACGAACGGGATTGTCAATGGTGGGTTCTGGAAACGGCGAGGGGTCCGGCACGACGAAGGGGCGACTCACCGGGTCGCCGCTGAGGGTCGTGCGTTAAGCAGCATCGCCGGCAAGGTGCCGTCATTCCGAGCACAGCGAGGAATCTGCAAGAGGATTTCTGATCACGTCCTCAGCCTCAGATCGCACCGGGGGCAAGATTCGTCGCTGAGAAATCGCTCAGGTGAATCGTTTTGCAGATTCCTCGCTTCGCTTCCAAGAAACCAACTTAGTTCAGGCGGCCTTAACGAGTTGATAGCCCAGCTGTTTGGCGCGCTTTTCCATTTGCCGAA
>JBAZBK010000042.1:0-30145 GCA_041671505.1 Thermoanaerobaculia bacterium
GTAGAACAACTGCGGCTGCGGTGGGGGTTGCTTGCGCATCATGAGCGCCACCTCAATTGACGCCCATTATTATACTCACTAATACGGTTTGTTAATAGATTCTTATTTGGGCAACACGCCCGTAAGCGCGGGGTCCGTGGGGCGGGCCCGGATCCGCGCCGCGTCAGCGGCGCAATTCTGGCAAGAGGCGGGAAGTCCAGAAGGCGCCGCTGACGCGGCGCGAACGGTCGACCGACCTCGCAACCCCGCGCTCACGCGCGGGGCTAATCAGAAATCGCCGCTGACGCGGCGAGGGCTGCGCACCTCGGGCAGCACTCTCCGCGCTCCGCATTCCCCTCGCGTCTGGCGCCCTCCCGTTCCCTGCGATATTCTGAGCGCACATGTCAGACGTCTCGACGGTGCGGACCGCTCCCGGCGCGGGGCGGCTCGATACGGCGCGCGCGCTTCGTCGCCGGATCATCTCGATCTACGCCCAGGGGGCGGTGATCGCGGTCATCCTCGTCCTCTTCCTCGTCTACCTCGGGCTCGGCCTCACCGCCCGGCAGTGGGGCTTCCTTCTCGGCGCGACGCCATTCGGGATGTTGATCTTCATCGGGCCCGACATCCTCCTGATCCGCCGTCATCTCGCGCCGATCCTGAACGTTCTCAGGATGCTCGACCGGGGCACTCAGCCGAGCGAGGAAGAGGCATCGCGCGCGAAGGCCCGCGCGCTCAACATGCCGTTCCTCTCGGCCGTTCGCGTGACCGCGGTGCACGGGCCGCTGGCAGCGGTCGCCGTGACCTTCCTCCTCGCGCTCGAGAACCGGCTGTTCGCCACCGATTACGCCGCCTGGCAAATCTTCATCTGCTTCACCATCATCTTCTTCTTCGCCTCTCCCACTCACGCGATCTTCGAGTTCTTCTCCGTGTCGCGCGAGATGCACGCGGTGATCGAGCGGCTCTCCGCCCATGCGCGCGACCTGCGCGACGAAGACCGTCGCACGCTCCGCTCGACGAGCATCCGGAACAAGCTCCTCTACCTCGCGATCTTCGTGAGCGCTCTCCCGCTCGTCTTTCTCGCCGGCTCGGTCATCTTCAAAGTCGATCGCCTGCTCGTCGAGGTCGGCGCGCAGGCGACACCCGAGCAGCGGCTCGATCTCCGGCTCTGGGTCCTCGGGGTCGTCGCCACCTGCGCGCTCGGCGCGATGATCATGTCGGCGCTCACGGCGCAGGAGGTGTCGCGCTCGGCCGAGAAGCTCATCGAGGCGATGTCGAGGGTCGAGCACGGCAACCTCGACGTCAGGCTCGAGATCGTCACGACCGACGAGTACGCCGAGCTCTTCCGCGGCTTCAACCTGATGGTCGACGAGCTGCGCGAAGAGGTCCGCATTCTCGAGATGAGCCAGTCGCTCATGGGCGAGCTGCAGCTCGACGTGCTGCTCGAGCGGATCATGCGCGCGACGACCGGGCTGCTCGACGCCGACCGCTCCACGCTCTTCCTCTACGACAAGAAGACCGACGAGCTCTTCTCCCGCTTCGCGGAGGGGCTGAACACGAAGGAGATTCCCATCCCGCGCTCGAGCTCGGAGACGCCGATGCCTGGCGGGCGCAGGGAGATCAGGATACCGGCGTCGCAGGGAGTCGCGGGGGCGGTGTTCCGGACCGGCACGCCGGCGAACATCTCCGACCCGCAGAACGATCCGCGCTTCAACAAGGAGATCGACGAACGGACCGGCTACAGGACGAGAAGCATCCTCGCGATGCCGATCTTCTCGAAGGACGGTCACTGCATCGGCGTCACGCAGGTGCTGAACAAGGAGAAAGGGAGCTTCACGGCGAAGGACGAGACGCGCCTTCGCGCCTTCACGGCGCAGATCGCCGTGGCGCTCGAGAACGCGCGCCTCTTCGAGGACGTGATGCGGATCCAGAACTACAACGAGAGCATCCTCCGCTCGACGTCGAACGGGATGATCTCGCTCGACAACGAGAGGCGCGTCGCGACGGTGAACGATCCGGCGCTGCGGATCCTGAAGACGAGCCGGGAGGCGGTCGTCGGAAGGAGCACGGACGAGCTCCTCGGCGCGGCGAACGCCTGGATCGCGCGGAGCATCGCGCGGGTCGAGCAGAGCGGGGCGACCGACATCAATCTCGACGCCGACGTGCGCCTCCGCGACCGGACGAGCGCCTCGGTGAACCTCACGACCGTGCCGCTGCGCGACGCGAAGGGAGACAGCCTCGGGTCGCTGCTCATCCTGGAAGACATCACGAACGAGAAGCGGGTCCGTTCGACGATGTCGCGCTACATGTCGAAGGAAGTGGCCGAGCAGCTGCTGCAGGAAGGGGAGGGAGTGCTCGGCGGAAAGTCGCAGAGGATCTCGATTCTCTTCTCGGACATCCGGAGCTTTACGAATGTCGCCGAAGCGCTCGGGGCGCGCGAGACCGTATCGATGCTCAACGAGTACTTCGAGCAGATGGTCGAAGTCGTCTTCCGGCACGGCGGAATCCTCGACAAGTACATCGGCGACGCGATCATGGCGCTCTTCGGAGCGCCCTTCGAGAAGGAGCGAGACGCGGAAAGCGCCGTGGCGACGGCAAACGAGATGATCGTCGTGCTGCGCGAGCACAACGCGAAGCGATGGCGCGAAGGGAAGGCGCCGATCGACATCGGCATCGGCATTTCGACGGGTGACGCGATCGTCGGCAGCATCGGCTCGCCGAAGCGGATGGAATACACGGCGATCGGCGACAGCGTGAACCTCGCGTCGCGGCTCGAAGGGGCGACCAAGCTCTACGGCGTGAAGGTGCTCGTCAGCGAGTTCACCGTGGGCGCCATGAAGCAGGCGGTCCCGCTCCGCGAGCTCGACCTGATGCGGGTGAAGGGGAAAGACAAGCCGGTCACGATCTTCGAGGCGTTAGGCCACCACGACGAGGCGTCGTTCCCGAACATGAAGGACGCGCTCGACTACTACGAGTCGGGCCTCGCGCTCTACCGCCAGCAGCGATGGACCGAGGCGCTCCAGCGCTTCGACGCCGCGCTCCGCGCGCACCCGGGCGACGGCCCGTCGAAGCTCTACAAGGAACGCGCCGCCTACTACCTCGCAAACCCGCCGGGGCCCGCATGGGACCGGGTGTGGACGATGAAGGAGAAGTAGGGCTCGGCCTCGGCGTGCCAAGGAGCCGGTCTCGCACGGTCAGGCGCCGCTCGCTGCCGGGGAGGCGGTGCGGTCACGCTACTCGGAGCTGAATCGACCCGTGACGTGCCGCTTCACTCGTCGCGATGGACCGTCGCCGGGGAAAAGGCAGGGTGGCAGATCGCGACGTACTCGGCTCCCTCGGGCTCCGGAGTGGAGTAGCGGACCCACTCGCCGGTGTGGGTGACGACCGCCTGGCCTGCGCGCACATCGATCTCGCCGTTTTTCGTCGTCACGCGAAGCATCCCGCGAAGCACGATCGTGTATTCGTCGAACTCGGGCGTCTGACCCGGCTCGAGCCAGCCGGAGGGGCTCGTCATCTTCGCGACGCTCAGGGCCTCGGTGTTCGAGTTCACCTTTCCGATGAACTCCTCGATGATCTTCGGCTTGTTTCCGGCGGCCTGGATGATGGTCGGCTTCGCGATGAGAGTCGGCATGGCGGAATGGTAAGGCAGGCGAAGGGCGAGAGGCGAGAGGCGAGGCCATAGGCCAAAGCAAACGAATCTCTGTCCCGGCCACAGTCGAGCTGCGATCGCAGCCTTCAGGGCTTCGTTCATCGGAGCCTCCCAAGTTTGCTTTGGCCCCTGGCCTTTGGCCAATGGCCCTCTGCTTCCGGCCTCCGGCCTTTGGCCCCGCGCTTCGGGCCTATGGCCTGCTGTTTGCCGCTCGCCTGATCTTCTCGATCGCTCGTCTCGACTCTGGGCTCTTCATCGCGTCGATTGCTTCGTCGAGCTCGAACCAGCGGAGGTCGTTCGATTCGGCTGGGGCGATGCGGATGGAGGCTGGATTGGCGGCGCGGACGATGAAGCGGACGTCGAAGTGGAGGTGAGGCGGTTCGCCCTTGCCGGCGGGGATCGCGTGAACGTCGATATCGAACGGAGCGCGCGCCGGCAGCGCGATCGCCTCGAGGCCCGACTCCTCACGCGCCTCGCGCAGCGCGGCGTCGATCACCGATTCTCCCGAGTCGACGTGTCCCCCCATCTGCAGCCATCGATCGAGGCGGCGGTGGTGGTGGAGGAGAAGGCGCGACCCTTCCGGGTCGACGACGAACGCCGAAGCGGTGACGTGCCCCGGCTCGAAGTGCAAGCGACTGAAGGGGCTCGCGGCGGAAAGGAGGAGCGCGTGGAGCGACTCGACGTGGCGCCGCTCGTCGTCGGTGGCGGGCACGAAGCCAGTCAGCAGGTCGAGGAGTTCGGAGGTGTTAGGGTTCATGGGTGGGGAATGCGGAATACGGATTTCGGAGTGCGAAAGTGAATTGCATTTCGGATTTCGGATTTGGCTTCGCATTGCTGCTCAATCGTGGTGTCGTCGCGTAGCGACGATGGATCTTTGCCCCCGGTGGCCGAACCCGAAGGGTCGGCCACCGGGGGGTCATGCATGAAAATTTCACCGCGCCGCGTAGCGGCGCTGGATCCTGCGCCGCTACGCGGCGCGGACATTGTTCCTCACGCCATCCCCCGGTTCCCTCGCCCTCCCGCTTCGCGGGACGGGGCTCGGTCACCGGGGGCAACGATCCATCGTCGCTACGCGACGAAGAGATTTTGCAATCCGAAATCCGAAATCCCGCTCACTTCCTCGCCGGCCGCTTTTTCGGCTGCTGGATGCCGATGTCGGTCGCGTCGAGTCCTGCGGCCGAGCGCGGGTCGTCGGAGACCGTCGCGCCGAAATTGCTGCCGGTCACCGATGCCTGGTTGAGGATGACGAAGGTGAAGGGTGCGATCGGGCTCTTGACCTTCACTTTGTACTGGATCGTCGCACTGAGGCCGACGTCGAGCGATCCGACGTTCACCGTGAGCTTCGTTGCTCCGGCTTCGTTGCCGGCGGCGATCGAGCCGAGCGTCGTCGTGACCGATCCCGCGACGATCGACGTTGCGGCGTCGGGGGTGTCGTCTACGACGATCCCGAGGAGCGAGTTGACTCCCGTGTTGCGGAGCGTGATGACGTACGAGAGGGTGTCGCCCGCCGTGACGCCGCCGCTCGAATCGGCATCGCCACCCGTGAGCGTCACCGTCTTGTCGACTTTCATCGGGTTCAGGTCGAGCGGCGTCACCGTCGCGTCGCGCGACGCTCCGGTGTCGGGATCGTCGGAGTTGACCGGCTCGAAGTTGGTGCCGTCGAGCGTCGCCTGGTTGGTGACGGCGCTGGTCGTCGGGTCGATCCCTTCCTTAACGGTGACTTCGAATTGCGCCGTCGCGGTTGCGCCGGGCTTCAGACCGGTGAGCGCGATCTCGACGCTCGAGTCACCTGCGCCGTTGCCCTTGGTGACCGAGCCGTTGGGCGTCTGCACCGAGCCGCTCTTGAGCGTCGTGTTGGCGTCGGGTGTGTTCTTCAGGACGACGCCCGTCGCTCCCGCTCCCGTGACGTTGGCGATCGAGAGCTCGTAGCGGATCGTGTCGCCCGGATCGGCCTTGCCGTCGTTGTCGAGATCGGAGGTGATGCGGTCGCGCATGGTGACGGTCATGTTCGATCCCGCGAACCAGCCGGCGTCGCGGAAGTAGGCTTCGGTCAGGTCGACGTTCGAGTCGAGGTCTTCGTTGATGGCGGGCTCCATCAGGAGATTAGGCGCCGCGGAGGTGTCGAAGTGCGACGTCGACGAGCCGGGCTCGCCCGGGTTCGGCGCGTAGACGAGGGGACGGCCGGCGCTGTCCGCACCGGTGAGCGACGTCGACGGGCCGAGCTCGAGCTGGCCGGTGACACCGCCCGCGAGCTGCGCCCTGATCGTCGCGCCATCGACTTTCGAGATTCCGAGGACCGGAATGGTGACCGACGCGTCGGTTCCTCCGAGCGGCGGGAGGGCGGTGCCCTCCTCGTTGTTGATGACGACCAATCCGATCGCGCCCGCGCTTTGCGCGTTCTTTGCCTTGATGACGAAGGTGCAGGTGCCGCGGTCGACCAGTGCGATTTTTCCGCTCACGCTCGCCGCGTTCGTCAGCGCGGTGCAGCCGTCGGTCGTGGACGGTCCCGTCCCGTCCGCGGCGTCGGTCACGAGGACGAACGAGCCGGAGACCGGCGCGTTGTAGAGCGAGGCGCCGAACTCCGCCTTGGCGGCGGTGTACGTCTTCGCGATCGACGCGGGCGTGGCCACGACGACACGCGGCTGGCCATTGCCGTCGAGGAACTTCGGCGCTTCGGCGACGACGTTCGCGCCGTCGAGCACGAGATGGCCGGTGTTGACTCCGGAGACGAGCCGCTCCGCGTTCGACATCTGGCTCCAGCGCTTGCCGGTCTGGTTGTCGAATAGGAAGCTGCCGTACGCGTCGTTCTGGCCTTCGATGAGCTCGCCGGTGTCGGAGTCGGAGAACTCTGAAAAGCCAAGGCCGTGGCCGAACTCGTGCAGGAGGACGACGAGGAGGTCGACCTTCGTTCCACTGTTGTGGTCGAGTCCGTAATACCAGCCGTTGCCCGTGAGACAGCCGGTCTTCCCCAGGTCGGAGTTGAAGCGCGCGTTGATTTCGTTCGTCGTCGGCTCGCGGTCTTCTCCCGCGAGGCGGTTGACGAGCGCACCGTGGTACCAGAGCGCCGGAACCGGGGCCCCCAAGAAGTCGGAATCGATCCAGCGCGGTCCCGCCGCGCCGAGCACGGCCGAAGTCGCGTCGCAATCGAGCGGGTCGAACTTCGCATCGATCACGATCTCTGCGTCGGAGTCGAGGATGTTGGCCCAGAGCTCAGCGGCCTTCTGGAACGCGATGAGGCGTTGAGCGCCGACGGTCGTTCCGGTGTTGCCACCGACGGGCGCGGCGGCAGTCGGGTCGTTGAACCCTTCGCTCGGGTCGTCGTTGTTCTTGATCGTGATTTTCGCGCCGGCGAGCGCGACGGGGGCGACGAGCGTTGCGACGAGGAATGCGGCGAGGATGGCGCGCGTGGTCTTCATCGATCCGCCCTTACCTGTCGGCCTGTGCGGCGGGCGCTGCCAGCTTCGGATGATCGGGATCGAGATCGGTGCAGTCGAAGCTCCTGGAGCCGTCGGCGTTGACCGTCACGCGGAGCGAATGCATGAAGCGCCCCTGGAGGTTGACGTGCTTCGATCCGTCGCTCCGGTACTCCACGACGAGCCCGTCGATCGACTTGTTCTTCGATGCGGCGGACTTTTCCGCGATCGCCTGCAACTCGTCGCGCGTCGG
This sequence comes from Thermoanaerobaculia bacterium, assembly GCA_041671505.1. GTDB lineage: Bacteria > Acidobacteriota > Thermoanaerobaculia > Gp7-AA8 > Gp7-AA8 > JACPDH01. The sequence continues at coordinate 7,292 of JBAZBK010000042.1, forward strand.
CGTGCGGAATCGTCCGGTGTCGGGGTCGATGAAGACGCGGAGCCCGACGCCGAGCGGCAGAGGCTCGTAGTCGGCGTCGGCCGTTCGCGGGCTGGCGACGCGACGGGATGCGTCTCCCGTGCCCGGCTCGGCGGCTGCAACAGTGACGGCGACCAGTGCGGCTGCAGCCGCAATGAGGGCGAGACGAGAGACGTTCATGGGCGCTCCGTGGGGAAAAGGGTTGGGTGATCTCAGCTGAAGCTTCGCATAATACCGTCGAAGCGTCCAAGCCACAGTCACGTGAACGATTGCGGCGCGCCCGCGCTTCCGACGCGATGGAGGAATTGCTCGACTTTCCCGATCCGCGACATGCGGGGTCCGACGGCATCGTCGGCCTCGGCGGGAGCCTCGACTGGCGGAATCTGGTCGAGGCCTACCGACGCGGCATCTTTCCCTGGCCGATGGAGGGGTGGCCGCTTCCCTGGTTCTGCCCGAAACGGCGCGGCATTCTCGTCTTCGCGGAGCTGACCATCCCGCGCTCGCTCGCAAAGGTGAGGCGTCGGGCCGAGTTCCGCTGCACGATCGACGCGGCGTTCCGCGAGGTGATCGAAGCCTGTTCCGAGCTGCCGAGGCCGGGGCAGGAGGGGACCTGGATCACAGGCGCGATGATCGATGCGTACACGGAGCTGCATCGCCGCGGCCATGCACACAGTGTGGAGGCGTGGATCGGCGACGAGCTGGCCGGGGGGCTCTACGGCGTCGATGCGGGGGGCGCGTTCGCCGGCGAGAGCATGTTCTTCCTCGCGCCGAATGCATCGAAAATCGCGCTCCTCCACCTCATCGACCACCTCAGCTCCCGCGGCCTCGACTGGATCGACATCCAGATGGTCACGCCGCACATGGAGGCGCTGGGGGCGAAGGAGGAGGGGAGAAACGCGTTTTTGCGCAGGCTGGAGGAGACGCAGGGACGGGGGTTGAGGTTGTTCGGGTGAGTTTGTAGCCAAGGCGTCTCGCCTTGGCCGACTGTGCAGGCGGCGTATGTCGTGAAGAATGCCAAGGCGGGACGCCTTGGCTACAGGTCCTGCCTCACCCTTCGCAACCCACCACGATCTCCCCGTCCGCCACATCGACCCTCGCCGTGCCGCCCTTGGTGAGCGGGCCGAAGAGGATCGCGTCGACGAGCTTCTTCTTGAGCGTGGTCTGCATGAGGCGCGACATCGGCCTTGCGCCGTAGAGCTTGTCGAAGCCGCGCTCGCAGAGCCAGGTGACGGCGGCGTCGGTCACGCTGATCTCGACCTGCTTCGGGGCGAGCTGCGCGCGGAGCTCGTCGAGGAACTTGCCGACGACCTTCCTGACCGCCTCCTCGCCGAGCGGATCGAAGGCGATCCAGGCGTCGAGGCGATTCCGAAACTCGGGGCTGAAGGTTCGCTCGATCGCGGCGCGGCCCTTGCCGCGCCCCGCCTCGTTCTCGAAGCCGATCCCCTTGCCGCTCAGCTCCTCGGCTCCGGCGTTGGTCGTCATGATCAGGACGACGTTGCGGAAGTCGGCCTTCTTGCCGTTGTTGTCGGTGAGGGTCGCGTGATCCATCACCTGCAGCAGGATGTTGAAGAGGTTCGGGTGCGCCTTCTCGATCTCGTCGAGGATGACGACGGCGTACGGGGTCCTGAGCACCGCGTCGGTGAGCAGCCCTCCCTGGTCGAAGCCGACGTAGCCGGGAGGGGCGCCGATGAGCCGCGACACGGTGTGCGGCTCGGCGTACTCGCTCATGTCGAAGCGGATGAACTCGACGCCTAACACGCGCGCGAGCTGCCGCGCGAGCTCGGTCTTGCCGACTCCCGTCGGCCCGGAGAAGAGGAAGCTGCCGATCGGGTGCTCGGGGTGCCCGAGACCTGCGCGCGACATCTTGATCGCGCCGGCGAGCTGCGCGATCGCGAAGTCCTGGCCGTAGATGACCGCCTTCAGCTCGGTCTCGAGGTCCTGGAGCCTCTCGCGCTCGCTTCCCGCCACCGACTGCGTCGGGATCTTCGCCATGCGAGACACGACGAGCTCGATGTCGGCGCGGTCGATCGTCGTCGGCCGGTTGTCGGCCGGGAGCATCTTCACCCGCGCGCCCGCCTCGTCGATGACGTCGATCGCGGTGTCGGGCAGATGCCGCTCGTGGATGTGCTTCGCGGCGAGCTCCGCGGCGAGCCTGATCGCCTCGGGCGTGTATTTCACGCCGTGATGCTCCTCGTAGTAGCCGCGCAGGCCGTTGAGGATCTCGATCGTCTCGGCGACCGACGGCGCGCCGATCTCGATCTTCTGGAACCTCCGCGCGAGCGCGCGGTCGCGCTCGAACGACGCCTTGTACTCGGGAAACGTCGTCGAGCCGATGCAGCGGATGTCGCCCGACGCGAGCGCCGGCTTGAGGATGTTCGATGCGTCCATCGTCCCGCCGCTGACGGCCCCGGCGCCGACGATCGTGTGGATCTCGTCGATGAAGAGGATCGAGTTCTTCCGCTTCTTCAGCGCGCCGATGACTGCCTTGAAGCGCGACTCGAACTCGCCGCGATACTTCGTTCCCGCGAGCACCGCGCCGAGGTCGAGGGCGTGGACCTCGAAGCCGCGGAGGACTTCGGGGACTTCGCCGAGGTGGATCTTCAGCGCGAGCCCCTCGGCGATGGCGGTCTTGCCGACGCCAGGCTCGCCGACGTAGATCGGATTGTTCTTCCGGCGGCGGCAGAGGATCTGGATCGTGCGCTCGAGCTCGGGGGCGCGGCCGATGAGAGGATCGATCGCGCCCTCGGCGGCCTTCTTCACGAGGTCGACGGTGTAGGCGCTGAGAGGGTCCTTCTTCGCCGCGGGCGCTGACGGGGGCGAGTCTTCGTCCTCGTCGCCCGAGCCGATGTACTCGATCTCCGGTTCGCTCTCGTCATTCTTCCCGATGCCGTGCGAGATGAAGTTCAGCACGTCGATACGCTGGATGCCCGACTTGCGGAGGAGGAACGAGGCGTGCGAGCGAGCCGCCTGGAAGATCGCGGCGAGCATGTGTCCGCCGTCGAGCTGTTCCCGTCCGGAGGACTGCGCCTGCAGCACCGCGTACTCGACGATGCGCGCGAAGGTCGCGGTCTTTTGCGGCGACACGGGACGTCCGGTGGGGAGTGACACGAGGTGCTGCTTGAAGAAGTCGTCGAGCTCGTGACGGATCGTGTCGAGGTCGCCGCCGCACTCCACGATGACCTCCCCGGCGACCGGGTCGTCGAGCAGCGCCCAGAGCAGGTGCTCGAGCGTCACGTACTCGTGACGCCGCCGCGCGGCCTCTTCGACCGCGCTGTTGAATGCCTTCTCGAGCTCCCTCGTGATCATCGGATTTCCTGTCTACTCGGCCTCGTCGAGCGTGCAAAGAAGAGGATATTCGTTTGCGCGGGCAAGCTCCATCGTCTCGGCCGCCTTCATCTCTGCGATCTCGAAGGTGAAGATCCCGGCGACGCCGACTCCCTGCTGATGCACCTGGAGCATCAGGCGGATCGCGTCGCTCTCCGAGCGGTGAAAGACCGCCTCGAGGATGTACACGACGAAGTCCATCGTCGTGTAGTCGTCGTTGTGGATGAGGACGCGGTAAAGTGGCGGCTGACGTACCTCGTCTTCCGCCTCGGCGGTCGCGGACTCTTCGGTGTCGAAATTCGGCAGCATTCGGTGGTGTCGAGACTTCCCGGCTCAGGCGACCTGGTCGCGGTCGATCCGGTAGGCGCGTGATCCGGTGAGGCTCGCATCGGATGAAAACGTCCGTTCCGACGCCTCGATTTCACCTCGCCCGACCAGAATGACGGTGGAAGAGCGGGTGCCGTAGCGCTCGCCGGTGATGAAGAGCGGTGAGAGTGCGCGTTCCATTTCGAGCGGGAGCCCGGTGTTGGGGAGCTCGCGGTCGAGGGCGAACGAGCGGTCGGCGAGGATGTCGAACATCGCTGGAACGGGATCGCCGCCCCCCGAAAGCGTCATGGCGAGGCGGTCGCGGCCGCGTCTGACCTTCGGCCAGGGAGTGTCGAGGAGATGGTTGCTGAGCCCGTAGACGCCGGGGCTCAGCGTCGTGGGAGGGCCGCCGCGATTCGAAAAGATCGCGAGGCTCTCTCCATCGAAGACGACGAGGCTGAAGCCCGAGAAACGGTCGGCTTCGCGAGCGAGCGAATCGAGATAGTCGAGAGCGGAGCTGCTTCCAGTGAGGAACGTGCGGGTGAGCTGTCCGCGCGACGGAGCGTCAGGCCGAGGGACGACGTGCGGTTCGCGGTAGTTCGTGAGCGCGGCGACGCGCCCCGAACGGGTGACGCCGATCCAGGTGCCTCCGCCCGTCAGATCGCGGCCCGCAAGCACTGCCGGCTCGTCACGCCAGAATCCGAGCGGCAGCGCCGGGCGCTCGTGATACTCGTCGCGGTTCGCCGCAACCGCAACCTCGAAGCGCGGATCGGTGCGGTAGGAGAAGAGGATGACGCACATGATGCGTACATTGTACGAATTGAGAATTGAGAATTGAGAGATGAGCGGGCCGCCCGACGGAGTTGTCATCCCGACGATCCCGCGCAGCGGGTGAGGAGGGATCTCGCAGGCTGGTACAGGTGCGCAACATGCGAGAGAAGCCGGCGGGCTGAAGACTTCATCTGTACCAGCCTGCGAGGTCCCTCCTCCCTCTCCCGCTTCGCGGGATCGGTCGTCGGGACGACAAGCCGTGCGGGCAGCGTCCAAATCGGCACAGGCACCGGTCGCGGGGTCCCTCATCTATCAATTCTCAATTCTCAATTCTCAATTCGCCTCTAGAATCTCCGAATGCGTCCCTACCTCGACCTCCTGCAGCACATCCTCGACCATGGCGCCGCAAAGGCTGATCGGACGGGGACCGGAACGACGAGCGTTTTCGGCTATCAGCTGCGGTTCGACCTCGAGAAGGGGTTCCCGCTCGTCACGACGAAGAAGCTCCACGTGAAGTCGATCGTTCACGAGCTCCTCTGGTTCCTCACGGGCGATACGAACGTGAAGTACCTGCGGGAGAACGGCGTGAGCATCTGGGACGAGTGGGCCGACGCGAACGGGGAGCTCGGTCCCGTCTACGGTCACCAGTGGCGTTCGTGGGCGACGGCCGACGGGCGCGCGATCGATCAGATCACGCAGGTTGTGGAGCAGATCCGGCGGAACCCCGACTCGAGGCGTCTGATCGTGAGCGCGTGGAACCCGGGCGAGATCGAGAAGATGGCGCTCCCGCCGTGCCACGCCCTGTTCCAGTTCTACGTCGCGAACGGGCGGCTCTCGTGCCAGCTCTACCAGCGGAGCGCCGACGTCTTCCTCGGCGTGCCGTTCAACATCGCGTCGTACGCGCTGCTGACGATGATGATGGCGCAGGTGTGCGACCTCGCGCCGGGCGAGTTCGTCCACACCTTCGGAGATGTGCACCTTTACTCGAATCATGTCGAACAGGCGCGACTGCAGCTCACGCGCGAGCCGAGGCCGTTGCCGACGATGCGGATGAACCCGGAGCGCCGCTCGGTCTTCGACTTCTGCTACGACGACTTCACGCTCGAGAACTACGATCCGCATCCGGCGATCCGCGCGGCGGTCGCGGTATGAGGCTGACGATCATCGCGGCGGTCGGCCGGCGCGGCGAGCTCGGGCTCGCAGGGGGGCTGCCGTGGCGCCTGCCGGGCGACCTCGCGTTCTTCAAGCGGACGACGATGGGACATCCGGTGATCATGGGGCGGCGGACGTTCGACGAAGTGAAGAAGCCGTTACCCGGCCGCGAGAACATCGTCGTGACGCGAAGCAGGGAATGGGCGGCGGCAGGAGTCGTCGCCGTCGCGTCGCTCGACGCCGCGGTCGCGCACTGCGCGGGGCGCGATGAGGCGTTCGTGATCGGTGGCGCGGAGATCTACCGGCAGGCGTTAGGCGTCGCCGGAAGGCTGATCCTCACGCAGATCGACGCCGAGTTCGAAGCCGACACCTGGTTCCCCGAGTGGGACCGCTCCGCCTGGCGCGAGATCTCCCGCGAAGAGCACGCGGCAGACGAGAAGAACAAATGGGACTATGCGTTCGTGGTGATGGAGCGAGTGGGGGGAGGCCTCAAGAGCATCGCGCGAACGGAAGAAACCCCGAAGTTAGAAGTTAGAACGTTGAATTCTGAATCCAGAAAGACCTGAGCGACTACTTTTCTGGGTTCTCAATTCAACGTTCAACGTTCTAACTTCAGCCTCTCCTTCGATAACGCAATGCGATTGGGTGAGGCCTCGCCGTTACTTCCGCTTCTTCGCGTATTCCTTCCGCGCGTCGAGGTCTTCCTTGACCACGCGCGAGACGAGGCTCATCAGCTCGTGGACCTCGGTGCCGTCGGGATCGCTGAAGCGAAGGCCGCTCGTGTAGCTGATGCGGTCCTTGAAGATGCTCTTGTCGAGCTTGCAGCGGACCACCTCGCACGGGACCGAAACGATCGTTCCCTCGGTGTCGGAATCGAATGCGACGTTGACGCGCGAGCCAACGGTGAGGGGGAAGCCGTGTTCGAGACGGGCACCGATGGAGCTGATGTCGACGACGGTTACTTTTGCGCCGTCGATCGTCGCCCCAATCGGAGAGAACAGTCGGACTCGCTTTGCACGACGGGTAACTCTGGGATCCACCGGAGCCGCCCCCGAATTCGCTTGAGCCATCGATCGTCCTCATCCCGCGAGCCCCGCGCTCGCGACTTTAATTCGCAAATGTTAGCACAGCCAAGAGTTGTGCCCGGGGCAACGAAAGTTAGTAGTGGGAGGGGGGCGCGTCGCGCAGCCACGGGTGTCATTCCGACGAGTGCGCGCAGCGCGCGAGGAGGAGTCTGCTAGACGATCAGTTGACGGATACCGCTCATAAGCTCATTCCTCGGAGAGGAATCGATCAGATTGTGGCATGCAGATTCCTCGCTCGCTGCGCTCGCGTCGGAATGACAACTCGGTTCCGGATCGAGCTTGGCGATGTGAGCCGCGGTCCTCAATACCTCATCAAGAGCCTCGCCGCCCGCTCGATCTCCGCCTCTCCCGCGAGGAAGAACTCCTCCAGCGGGGGCGAGTAGGGCACGGGCGTATCGAGCGAGCCGACCACCCTGACCGGGGCGTCGAGCCACTCGAACGCCTCCTCCTGGATGATCGCGGCTACGCTCTCGCCGACGCTCCCCGTCCGCGTATCCTCGTGGATGACCATCACGCGATTGCAGTGCCGGGCGAGTGCGAGGATCGCGTCCCGGTCGAGCGGCGCGAGGCTGCGGAGGTCGAGCACCGACGCCTCGATCCCGTCCTTCGCCAGCGACTCCGCGACTCGCATCGCGACATGGACGTAGGCCCCCCACGAGACGATCGCAAGGTCCTGGCCCTTGCGGCGCAGCGCGGCTTTCCCGATCTCGAGCGGTGCAGGAGGCGCCTCGCCGAGCGCCTGCTTGATCCTCGGGTCGCGGTACAGGGCGATGTGCTCGTAGTAGAGGACCGGGTCGGGATCGGCGACCGCGCTCGCCATCAGCGCTCGCGCGTCGTGCGGCGTCGATGGCACGACGATCTTGAGCCCGGGCGTCCTGTAGAACCAGGCTTCGGTGTTCTGGCTGTGGTAGGGGCCGGCGTGGCGCAGGCCGCCCCACGGCATCCGGACGACCATCGGCACCGACGCTCCCCAGCGGTAGCGCAACTTCGCGGCGTTGTTCACGAGTTGGTTGAAGCCGGTCGCGACGAAGTCGTTGAACTGGATCTCGCCGATGGGGCGCATGCCGCCGAGGGCCGCGCCGACACAGACGCCTAACACGCCGCTCTCGGCGAGCGTGGAGTTGATGATCCGGTCGCCGAATCGTTCGAGCAGCGGACGCAGCAGGAGGAAGGCGTTGCCGTAGCGGCCGCCGCAATCCTCGCCGTAGACGAAGGCGCGGGGGTTGGCCGCGAGCGCGTCGCCGACGCCGGACATGATCGCGTCGAGCATCGTTCGCCCCTTCGGGTCGAACGGCGGCGCAGCTTCGATCTCCGGCATCGCGAGGCGCTCGACGCGTTTGCGCGGCGCCTCGTCGAGCACTTCGACGCGTCTCCTCGGCGGTTCGTTCGCGAGCACGCCGATGCCCGCGCTCGATGGCTCCGGCCACGGCGCGTCGATGACGGCGCGCGCCTCGCGCTCGACCATCTCCGCCGCCTCGCGCTTCATCGCGTCGGCCTCTCCCGCCTCGATGACTCCATCGGCGAGGAGCAGTGCCGCGTAGGTTGCGATCGGGTCGCGCGGGCTCCAGTAATCCCACGCTTCGCGGTTCGCGTATCCCGCGTCGGTGAGCTCCGGGTAGTCCCACGAGGTTGACGGATCCTTGCCGAGGTAGAGCATGTCGTCGTGATGGGCGTGGCCGCAGATGCGCATCGCAACGAGCTCGATGAGCGACGGGCCGTGACCCGCTCGAGCTCGATCCGCGGCCCAGGTGAAGGCGGCGGCGATCGCGTCGGGGTCGGTGCCGTCGATGGTTAGGCCCGGGATGCCGTAGCCGACCGCCTTGTCGGCGAACACGCGCACGCTCGACTGCTCGGCGACCGGCGTGGAGAGCGCGGTCTGGTTGTTTTGAACGCAAAAGATTGCGGGGAGACTGCGAGCGGCGCAGAGGTTGATCGCCTCGTGCCATTCGCCGAGCGACGAGCCGCCATCGCCGATGAAGGTCACGGCGACCTGCGACGAGTGGCGGAGCGCGTACGCCATTGCGAGCCCCGCGGCGGTGAGCGTCGGCGTCGCGAGCGGCGCCATCGCCGGGAGGATGCCGCGCCCGAAGTCGCCAATGTGAAGATCGCGGCCCTCCATCGGCGCGCCCGCCTTGGCCATCTGCGCGCTGAGCACCATGCGCACGGTCGCGGCTTCGGGGCGCATCGCGATCGCGGCGCCGAGGTCGCGGATCAGTGGCGCGACGAGGTCGCCGTTCCAGCTGCCGTCGGGGGCGACCCAGGCCTCGCCGCGACGAAGGCGGATGGCGGCCGCGTAGATCGCTTCCTGTCCGAGCGAGCGGAAGCCCTTTCCCTGGAAGCCGGCGACGCCGTACTTCACCTCGCTGCCGGTGAAAAACGCCTTGAGGCGGTTGTCGACCGCGCGCGTGAGGATCATGCCTCGGAGAATCTCGCGTCGCTCGCCGGCTGTGAGCGACGCGGCGATTGCCTCGCGGGCGAGGAAGCCGTCGCACTCGGAGACGACGGTCTCGACGGCGATCGCAAGACGCTCGGAGGCGGTCACGCGCGGTGTCGTCTCGATCGACGGGAGGGAGGGAAGCGAAGTCGCAGTCAGCTCAGCCGTCAGGCGCGCTCGGAGTGCTTCGGCGAACTCAGCGCGAAGCGAGTCGATCGACGCGGGGTCGCGCATCACGAGCTCGCGGTGCGTCAGGAGATCCGCGAGCGTTTCGATCGCCGCACGCGAAGCGAAGGGATGGCGTTCGGCGACGAAGGCTCCGAAGCGCTCGCCGATGGAGAGTAGCCGGCGGGGCATTGCGAGGTTCGATGTCGAGCTCATTGCGGCGGATCGTAGCAGATGAGGGAGGCCCGATTGCGCATCCTCAGCGCCCGAAGAACAGAACCGCATTCAGCCGCGCCGATCATGCGATCGTCGCTGCTCGTTCGGATTGTCATCCCGACGACCGAGCCCGCGAAGCGAGCGAGGAAGGAGGGATCTCGCAGGCTGGTACATATGACGTTCAACGCCGCTGATCGCGCTCGTGGGATGCGAGTACCAGGCCGCGAGGTCCCTCCTCCTTCCCCTCCCGCTCCGCGGGGCGGGGTCAGTCGTCGGGACGACATTGCGTTCGGGCGCCGTAACTCGTCTTCTCGAGGCGGGCAAGCTCAGCGCTTTGTCACGTCGAACTCGAGGTAGGCGACTTCTACCGTTCCACGCTCGTGAACGCCGGCGATGACGAGCTCGTACCTGCCGCTGCCGAGCGACTTGCCCGGGACGCGCATCCGGATCACCGGTGCGCCGCGGTACGCGGTCACCGGGATGTTCATTTGTGACGCGACGGGTGCGCCGTCGGCCGCGCGAAGCGCGATGTTGTAATGAGAGAACTCGTTGTCGTCGATCGCAATCTGGAACTCGATCGTGGAATCGGGGCGGTCGATCCCGAGCGAAGGCGACTCAGAAGCGCTCCGCGTCGACGACGCGGAAAGGAGGAAGGTGACGAGCTGGCTCGCTGCGACGCTGTCGGCAGGGCTCTTCAGCGGTGAGGCGAGCTCGGCTCCGGGCTGCCGGGTGGTGAGCGCGGACGATGTCGTCGCACTCATGTCGATCTGCGGTGCAGCGGGTGTCGGCGCGGCTGGAGCGGATACCACTGAGGTGCGTGGAGGCTGCGGGACCGCGTCTGTGGCGCTCTTTTTCACCTGAAAGAACGCGACGGCGGTGATGGCGGCGGCCCCGAATCCGGCCGCGATGGCGAGCCGAGCATGATTGGCGTAGCGGAGCCTCTCTTTCATCTGCACGACAGCCGATTCGTCTGCTTCGCCGGCCTTCCTGGCCGCAAGAGCCTTCACGAGCTCCACGCGGTGCCTGCGATCCGGGAGCTGCTCGAGCGACTCGTCGAAGATCTTCCGTTCGCTGGCAGGAAGCGTTCCGGAGAGGAACTCCTCGATGATTTCGTCTTCGACCGCCTCGATCGTCTCGAAGAGCTCGTCGCTCTCCAGCGCTTCGGCTTCGATCGCGCGGCGCGCTGCCTCGTCGAGATCGCCGAGGATGAATCGCCTGATCGTGGAAACATCAAGCTCTTGCATTCAAAGCCTTTCGCATACTTCCGTACTTACATGACGCCGAGCGGCGTTTCGTTTCACCGCTGTTCCATTCCGGAGGCCCGGCATTCCTGGAGGCAGGTCTCGAGGCGATCGCGAATTCGGAGGGCGCGGATTCGGAGCGCGGTAGGGGAGACTCCGAGCCGGGTGGCGAGAGTCCGGCGGGCTTCGATCCTCCCTGCTGCATCGTCGGCGTAGTAGCCGAGAATCGTCTCGCGGTCGGACGCCGCGATCTTCTCCAGGCAGCGGTCGAGGCAGTCGAGATCGATCTCGTTTACGGCGGGTGCGGAAGGAGGCGGAGACGACGACTTCAGGCGGTTGTCACGCTCCTGCTCGCGAAGAAACTCGAGAAAGACAAGGCGCGCCACGCCGCGCGCGAACGGCTCGACATCTCCGTCGATGCGCGCCCCTTCGCCGAGTTTTCTGGCTACGCGGGTCAGAGTCTCGTCGGCAAGGTCCTCGGCGGTCCACGCGCCGCGCCATTCGAAGAGCCGGACGAGCTTTCGGCGAAGCTGCTGGTACTTCTTCGACGCGACGGCGATGTCAGGGTCGAATCCCGCGATGAGGATCTCCAGCCCGCGCTCGATCGTGTTCGAACCGGTGCTGGAGCCTGGATCCACGGAGTCAGGGGGCGGGGCGGTCATCCGGGAGGGATTCTAACAAAGGACAGGGAGGCGCGAGGCGAGAGGCGAGCGGCGGAAGAGCAGGCTAAAGGCCAAAGGCCAGAGGCCAAAGCAGGCAGGACGGCGGGCCAAAGACCAACGGCCAGAGGCCAAAGCAGTTGGAACGGCAGGAGAAGCGGTTGAAGGTCAAACGTCAAAGCAGGCAGAACGGCAGGCAAAGAAGGCCAAAGTAGGCAGCGAGTTGAGAAGCCCGCTCGGGTGTTCGCAGGGGCGACGCGGTGCGTCGCCCGTTCGTGCCGCGCAGTGGCTCAGACAAATCGGGCGACGCACCGCGTCGCCCCTAGATACCAATGCCGGCTTCGGCCTTTGGCTGCTCTGGCCTCTGGCCTGCTTTGACCTTTGACCTCTAACCTGCCTCTACCGCCACTCTCCGTGCAGTTCGAATGCGGCCCAGAAGTAGGGGGACTTCCAGCGCTCGTCCTGCGCCATCGAGCGTTGTGCGGCTCGCAGGGCTGCGGCGGGTGCGAGTCCGTCGCGGAGCAGCGCCTCGTAGAGGCGCTTCATCAGGTCGGCGGTGGCGCGATCGTCGACGCGCCAGAGGCTCGAGATGACCCTCGGCGCGCCGGCGTGCATGAAACCTCGCGTTAGCCCGATGAGCCCCTCGCCGCGGATGGCGCGCCCTAACGCAGTCTGGCAGGCGCTCAGGACGACGAGGTCCGCGTCGAGCTCGAGAGCGTAGATGTCGCGCAAGCGCAGGAATCCGTCGCGTGGCGCGCCTTTCTCGTCGACGAGCGAGAGGACGAGGCCCGAAAGCTCGGGTTCGCGGCTGTTGACGATGCCGTGCGTGGCGAAGTGGACGATGCGCGCCTTCGCGACGAGTCCACCGAGGACGGCGTCGCGGTTTGCGCCGAAGTCGACCGCGCGGTACGCACCGCGGTCGCCCGCGAGCTCGACGATCGCATCCGCTTCCTGCCGCGAGAAGCGGAGGCGCGGGAGCGACTTGAATCCCGTGTCTTCCGCGGCGCGCATGAGCGCGGCGTTGCCGCCGAAATCGCTCGCGGGAGGCCGCTGCTGGAGTTTGTCGAGCCGGCTGTCGTCGCTGCGGAACACGGGGTCGGCGAAGACGGCGATCGCCGGGCCGACCGCGTGACGCGACCCGTGCTCGCGGCGAAGCATCGCGAGCGAGGATGCCGAGGGGAGCACGACGATCTCGCTGTCGATGACGAGCGGCGCCGCTCCGTCCGCGCCGGAACGCGGCAGGGCCGGGAACGGCACGTACTGGAGCGCGCCGTCGGCGACGATCGCGATCCGTTTCGCGCGAAGCCCCTCGCCGAGCGGCCCGAAGAGCATTGCCGAGAGTGCGGACGCGCGCGCGGGCCACGCCGCGTCGGCGCTCGCGATCCTGTCGCGCCGTGCCGGAGCGTCTTCGCCCGCAACCGCGCTGTTCCTCGCGCTGAGCAACTCGTAGACGGGACGCGCGGCGTCCTCGATCTCCGCCCGTCCGGGCAGCGTCCAACTCTTCACACTCGTGCGTCCGACAGCCCACGCGTAGCTTCGCTTCTCCCCGAGGAAGAACTCGACGAGGAGCGTGCCGTCGTCGAGCAACGGTCGGATCTCGGGGAGCGTGAGCGTCCGCGGCTCGACGAGGTCGGCGACCGCTGGACTCTCCGCGCGGATCCGGGCGATGACAGCCGCATGCTCCGCGGTCGCTTTCTCGAGGTCGAGCTCGGCGAGGTCGAGTGCATCCTTCTGCTTTGGATCGAGCGCGAGCGCGCCGCGCTTGCGGTCGATCTGGGCGATGCGCCGCCGGAGCGCGGTCTCCGCGTCCGCGAGCCCGGGCCGCGCGCCGTCGAGCAGGTCGACCGAGGCGGCGCCGAGCGCGTCGAGCAGGCTGCGCGCCTTCGCCCGTTCGCTCGCCTCGAATGCGGCGACGCCCCATCCTCGCTCCGCGTCGGCGCGATCCATCTCCATGAGCAGGTCGACGTAGAGCTCGTAGATCTCCGCGACGGTCGACAGGTAGGTGGCGCGCAGCGACTCGCTCGCGATGCGGCTTCGCAGCGTTTCGACGATCGCGAGCGCCTCTTCGGCGCGAGCCTTCGATGCGGCGAGGTTGCCGCGCGAGCGCTCGAGTCTCGCGAGCCCGACGAGCGTGTTCGCCTCGGTCGTCGTGTCGAGAGCGCGCCGGCTCAGCCCGAGCGCTCCGTGCAGCACCGGCTCCGCTTCCGCGGCGCGACCCGCGTCGACGTAGAGCCGGCCTAACGCGGAGAGCGCCTCTCCCTCGGCACGGACTTCCTTGATCTCTTCCCAGAGCGCGACCGCCTCGGATTCGAGCGCGATCGCCTTGTCGCGATCGCCGAGTTTCGCCGTCGCGCTCGCGGAGCCGCCGAGCGAATAGGCCTGGCCTCGCTTGTCGCCCGTCTCGCGGCGGATGACGAGCCCGCGGGTGAAGTTGTCGAGCGCCTTTGCGTAGTCGCCGGTTCCGAGATAGACGAGGCCGATCGTGTGAAGGGAGTGCGCCTCGCCGCGACGGTCGCCCTGCGCGCGCCGTATCTCGAGCGCGCGATTGAAGTAGTCGAGCGCCCGGTCGTAGTCGCCGAGCCTCCGATAGACGTCGCCGATGTTGTTGAGCGTCGATGCCCGATTGAGCGGGCGGTCGACGGTGTCCCAGATCGCGAGCGCCTGCCCGTAGAAGCCGAGCGCCCTCTGCATCTCGTCCGAGGCCCAGCAGAGGCCGCCCATGTTGTGCAGCAGACCGGCTTGCGCGGCGCGGTCGTTCGCCTCCCGCGCGAGCGAGAGCGCGGTCTCGTTCGCCGCGAACGCCTGGTCGTAGTCGGCGAGGTAGTTGTAGACGAGCCCGATCCCCTGGAGCGTCTGGATCTCTCCGTCACGGTCGCCCGCGGCGCGGCGGGCCACGAGCGCTTTTTCGTACCAGGAGAGCGCGGCGTAGCGATCTCCGGAGAGGTCGCTCGCCCAGCCGAGGCTGTCGAGGATGATCCCTTCGGTCCTGCTGTCACCGCGCGCGCGGAAGAGCGCCAGGGCCTTCTCGTAGAGCGCCACGGCCTGCTTCTGCGATTCCGAGTCGCCGAGGTCGAATATCCGGTCGGCCTCAGCCAGCACCATCTCGGCTTCGAGGCGCGAGGGCTCGTCTCCCTCGGGCGCGCGAAGCGCCGCGAGGACGACGCTCGACGCGCCGTCGCTCTTGCGCACCGAGGCGATCTCCACGCGGTAGGTGCCTGCGGTGGCGACGAGCGCTTCGAGCGTCTCGGGTTCGGGAGGGCGTGTGGAGTTGCCGGAGCGGACGATGGCGCCGTCAGCCGAGAAGAGGGTGATGCTGACGTCGGCCGAGGCCTGGTCGGCTTCGAGTTTCAGGTAACTGTCAGCCGGAATTTCGATCGTGGCGCTGGCCGGAGCGCCGGGCGCGACGGTGACGGCGACCGGCGCTCCGACGACGAGCCGGGCCGTTTCCGCGACGGTTGCGCGGGTCGGAACGAGCAGCAGCGCAACGAGCGTGGCGATGTGCGAGAGTCGTCTCATCGATCGCGATTCCGAAGAGCGATTGTCCCACAAATGCCCGCGGAGCGGGCGCGGTCCGTTAGGCGACGCGGCCCCTTGCCGCGAAGCGGCAGACGGGAAGGGACCGCGGTGCATTGGAATGCGCTACGAGGCGGCTTGTAGCAAAGGCCTCTGGCCTTTGCCCCCGCCGCATCGTGCGCAGATCCTGCTGTCCGCCAAGGCGGGACGCCTTGGCTACGGGGCATGCCGTTGGCTGCTATTTGCAGCGATCGAGAACGGCGCGGAGCCGCGGGATCGCCTCGTCGATCTGCTCGAGCGACACGGCGCCGACCGAAAGGCGCATCCAGCCGTCGTCGCGGAACCGTCCGAACGCCTGGAACGGCACGACGGCGAAGCCCGCCTCCTCGAGGAGAAGGTGGCGGATCGCGTCATTCGTCGTGAACGACGCGCCGTCGAACCCGCGGCCGATCAGGTCGAACTTCGCGGAGAGGTAGATCGCCCCCTGAGGCGAGATCGCGTCGCACGGCAGGCCTTCGGCTTTCATCGCCATCAGGGCGTCGTAGAGCCGGGCGAGTCGCGCGCGGACCGCGGGGATCATCTGCGCGTGATACTCGCGCACCGCGCTGGTGTTCTCGAGCAGGGCCGCTGCGCCCAGCTGCTCGGCGCGGGGAGCCCAGGCGCCGACGTGCCCGAGGATGTCTTTCATCCGTGAGGCGACGAGGGGGGGAGCGACGGTCCAGCCGACGCGCAGGCCGGTGGCTGCGAACGACTTCGAGATGCCGTCGACGAAGATCGTCCATGCGGCCGACTCGGGCACGAGCTCGGGCGGCGTGTGGTGGTGCGCCTCGCCGAAGGTGAGATTCCAGTAGACCTGGTCCCAGAGAAGATAGAGGGTGCGCTCTCCAGCGGCCGTGCGGCGCCTGTTCTCCTCGGCGATGAGCTCGACGATCTCGCGGAGCTGCTGCTCGCCGAGAACGGTGCCGGTCGGGTTGAGCGGGCTGTTCAGCGCCACCATTCGCGCGGTGCGGATGTGGGGGCGGAGCTGCGAGGCGGTGGGAAGGAAGTTCGTCGACGGCCCGGTCTCGACTTCGACTTTCGTTGCGCCGACGAGGTGGCAGTAGTGGTTGTTGTTCCACGAAGGAAGCGGGTAGAGGACTTCGTCTCCGGGATCGACGACTGCGCGATAGGCCGCGTAGATGATCGGCCGGGCGCCGCTCGCGATCACCACCGTTTCGAGCGGATACGAGAGCCCGAGATCGCACTCGTAGAGGTCGACGACTGCGCGTCGCAGCTCGAGCATACCGTCGGATGGCGGATAGTTGGTCTGTCCGGCGCGGAGCGCCTCGATCGTCGCCGTCTCGAGCACTTCGGGAATTCGGAACTCCTTCGGAGAGAAGTCGCCGACGGTGAGATTGCAGATCGACTTTCCCGACGCGATCATCGCGCGGATCTCTCCTGCAATCTTGAGAATCTCGGAGCCGATCAGCCCCATGGCGCAGCTCGACAACCCGAGCTTGTCCGCGGTCGCCGCGTGGGACGCGGAGGGAAAATGGTCCTGTGTCCGGACAGCCTTCATCGTCGTCGTCATGAAGGCGAGAGGATACAACAGGAGGTAGGCGAGAGGCGAAAGGCGAGAGGCGAAAAGCAGGCCAGAGGCCATTGGCCAAAGGCCAGAGCAAGCGTGCGGAGTGCGAAAGCGAAGCGGCGCGTGCGTTTGGATCGCCTGGCGAACTGGAACTTCCGCCCGGCCTCTTCCAAATCCGTGTAACCTCCTCGGCAAACAATCGAAAAGGGGCGACTCAATGAATCGAACTTCACTGGTCGGAGTCTTTGTGCTCGTGGCATTCACGATCGTTCTGTTGGTGCCGGTCGAGGCGGGCGCCGCAGAGACGGCGTCGGTGCGGATTCTCAACAAGAGCAAGTGGGACATCCACCACTTCTATCTCTCTTCGACTGACACCGAAGAGTGGGGACCCGATCAACTGGGTGAGGACGTGCTCGAATCGGGTTCGTCGTTCACGCTGACCGACATCGAATGCGACATCTGGGACATCAAGGTCGTCGACGAGGATGGCGACGAGTGCGAGATCCGCGGCGTTGCCCTCTGCGACGAGGACGCCATCTGGAAGATCACGGACGACGAACTGCTCGAGTGCGAGGGGTGGAAGTAGAGCCGAAGCAGGCGAAGAGGCGAGAAGGCGATAGGCGATGAGCAGGCGAAGCGCGGAACCGCCGTCGCCTCGCCTGCTTATCGCCTTTCGCCTCTCGCCTTTCGCCTGCCTCTAAACGCTTTCGACGTTCTCGTCGAACTTGACGCCGCGGCGGCCGAGCTCGGCGAGCATGTGCGCGAAGAGCGCGTCGTCGGGGGCGACGAGCTCGAGCGGCAGGATGCCGTGCGCCGTGCAGCGCCCTTCGACGATGGCGCGCGCCATGATCGCGCACGGGAAGCCGGTCGTGCGCGCCATCGACGTCCATCCGGTCGTCGGGTCGGTGTGATCGAGCAGGTCGTAGCTGTAGCGCTTGCGCGACCCGTCGGGCGCAACACCTTCGACGACGATGCGAAGCACGGTGAGCTCGCGCTCGTGCTCGGGACGGCGCCACTTCTCGAAGAGGAGCTTTTCAGTGAGCTTGCGCGGCACCACCTTCACGCCGTCGACCTCGACCGCGTCGTCCGAGAAGAGTCCCATCTCCCGGAGCATGCGCATCCGGTCGGCATGGCCGGGATAGCGCATCGTCTTCTCTTTCATCGACGGAATCTTCATGGTGCGGATGAGCGTCCGCAGCCCGTCGGTGTTGAACGCCTCGAGCGTCCCGACGCCGGGAAAGTCGAGCAGCTCGACCTCCGACAGCGCTTCCCTGACGACGACCTCGCCGTGCTCGACGAGCCGCGAGGGTCGCGTGTACTCCTCGATCACGTCGGTGGGTGAGAAGACCGACCGGTACTCGAACGGCCAGTAGCGCTCCACGGGAAGGCCGCCGACGTAGATGACCGCGCTGTCGGTCCGGGTGAGCTTCGAGGCGGCGCGGCCGATCGCGAACGCCGACAGGCCGGGCGAGACGCCGCAGTCGACGACCGCGGTCACCCTTTTCTCCTTCGCAAGGCCGTCGAGATCGAGCGGGTCCTCAGGCGCGAACGAGATGTCGGCGATCGGCTTGCCCGCTTCGATCACCGTGCGCAGCATCGATTGCCCCATCCAGCCCGGCACCGCGCCGACGACGGCGTCGGCATCCGCTATCGCGTCGCGCAGCGCAGCCGCCGAGGTGAGGTCCGCCTGGCGGAGCTCGACCCGCTCCATCCCTTCGAGTCTGGAAAGATTCTTCGGCGACGCGTCGACCGCGCGCACGAGGTAATTGCCATCCGACGCGAGGTCGCGAGTCATGACCCCGCCAACAAGTCCGCTTCCGAGAACAGTGATCCGTTTCATGGGCGGATCATATGGCAGGCGTGAGGCGAGAGGCGAGAGGCGAAAAGCAGGCGAGAGGCGATGAGCGGGCGAAGAGCGAAAGGCGAAAAGCAGGCGAAAGGCGAGAGGCGATGAGCAGGCGAGGCGCGATCGGCGACCAGCAGAGGGAGACAACATCAGGCAGTGGGAGGATCGGCGTCTATCGTCGCGGTTCCGCGATCGACGCGTCGCGTTCCGCGCCGAGCTTGCTAATTGCCTTTCGCCTCTCGCCTGTCGCCCTTCGCCCGCTCATCGCCTCTCGCCTTTCGCCTCTCGCCTCCTCACGCAGCCGCGCTATCGGATCCACCTGCCTGGCATGAGCATTGCCGCGATGCGGTCGGGGCGGACGGCGCCGCGGGCGGTCATTCTCTCGTCGGCGGCCTGGACGAGACTCGCGTCGCCGGCGAGCTCGCCTCGTCTGCGGCGGACGGCGGTCGCGCACATGTGCATCGCGGCGTTACCCAGCGCGTCCTCCGCTCGCTGCAGAAGCGCGAGAGTCGCCTCACGGCGACCGTCGAGCGATGACACCGCGGCGCGGAGCGCCAGGGCGAGCGCGTTTCCCCACGGCGCGCCGTGCCGCTCGATCCCTGCGACGTCGCGCATGATCGAGGCTCTGGACGGCGCGTCGACTGCGCCCGCGGCGCGCAGCGCGATGCCGGCGCGGGCGTTGACGTGGCGCAACTCGATGTCGACGATCTGCGCCTTCGTCAGCATCGACCGCTTCAGCGCCGGGAGACTCCGGCGATGTTCCACCCAGGCGGCGGCGACATCGCCGGTGTAAAGGCCAATCTCGACGCGCGAGAGCATGTACTGGAAGTGCTGGAGGTGGAAGCCGGTGCTCGACCACCGCCCGATCGCGTCGTCGACGATCTCGCGCGCCCGTGCGGGATCGTCGTCCGCGAGCGCCACGAGCCATTCGAGTCTCGTCCGGAGGTACGTCTCGGCGAAGAAGTCGCCCCGTTGCCTAACCTCGAAGAGCAGCGGAGGCAGCGATGCCGCGATCTCCTTCCATTCGCCGAGCCACATGAGCGAGATGAGGGGATAGAGCTGCGACATGAAGCGCTCCCAGAAGACGCCGCTGCAGCGCTCCCGAAGAATCGCCTCGGCCTGGCGCGACGGCGCCAGACTGTCGCGCCAGCGCCCCTCGAGCGTCGCGGCCATCCCCTCGATGAGCAGTGTGAGACCCTGGGCGTGAGGTTGCTCGATGCGTCGGGCGATCGATCGCGCTCGATCGAGCAGACCGGCCGTGCGCCGGCTGCTCGCGTTTCCCCCCGCTGCGGAGTACCCCGCCTCCGTGGCGAGAGCGCGCGCGACGCGGTACGGCTCTCCCGCATCGAGCGCGAGCAGGAGGTGCCGCGCCTGGAACTCGGCGCCGCGGATCGTGTCGACGAGCCCCAGTCCCACCGACGCCGACCAGCAGGCGTCTATCTTCGTGAGCTCCAGCTGCGAGAGTTGAGTGGGATCCCGCTCGACGAACTCGAGCCCGCGGATGCGGATCTGGAGACGCCGGGCGAGAAGCGAGGCGAGCGATCGGAGCGGCGAATCGGCGAGCGTCATGTCGAGTCGGCCGAGCACCTGGCGGAGCGTCACGAGTCCGTCGTCGACGTGCCCGTTCTCGAGAAGAAGCTCCGCGGCGCGACGCTGAAGCTCGATCGAATCGGCGACCCTCGCACCTTCTCCTGCGCCAATGAAGACGACTGCGGCCTCGGCGCCGCGCCCCGCTCCGGCGAGAGCCTCACCGAGCCTGATCGTGAGCTCGCGGCTCGCCGTCCGATCGGAGGACATGCCGATGGCGCTGCGGTAGAGGCGCGCCGCGCGCTCGAAGGCGAGCGCCCGCATCGACTGGCCGGCCGCGTCGATCGTGTAGGCGCGCGCCGAGGCCTCGTCACCCGCACCGGCGAAATGTCCCGCGAGCGTTTCGGCGTCGGTCGACCCCGAGTCGCGCATCGACAGCGCGAGCCGGAGATGCAGCTCGCGCTGCCGCGCAGGCTCGAGCGAGCCTGCGATCGCAATCCGGATCTGGTCCTGGTACGTCTCGACGTCGTCGTAGGAGCGGATGCCCTTCGAGCGCGCCAGGTGGTTCGCGACGAGCAGCGCGAGCGCCGGCTGGAACTCGTCGCCCGTCTCCGATGCGTTCCTCAGGACATCCTGCGCTACAGGCCTTCCCGCTACCGCCAGGATCTCGAGGAGAAGGAGAGAGCTGTCGGGGAGCCTCGCGGCGCGGCGTTGAATGACCATCTCGATCGAGAGCGGTGCGTCATCGCTCGCGACCCAGGCGGGGGAAAGAAGGAAGCGCCCATGCTCGACGATTGAGATCGGGTGGCCTCCGCAGCCCTCGGCGATCACGCTCGAGAGCCGCTCGATCTCGCCGGAGGTGAAACGGGAGGCGCCTTCACTTGAGAGCAGGCTCTTCGCGAGGGCGAAGGACTCGGCGTGGGAGAGGGCTCCGAGCTCGAGACGCATCGCCGAGAAGTAGGGGCTGAGGCGATCGTGCGGAAGCAGCAGGCGACGCAGCGTGGCGATGAAATCGCTCGCCTCCTCGTCCTCCTTCCGGCAGGTCACGAGCAGCATGAGCGGCGGGGCAGCCGGGGGCCGAAGCACTTCGCCGAGCAGGAGCGCGCTGTCGGAGTCACCCCACTGCAGGTCGTCGATGACGAGCACGAGCACCTTGCGCACGGCGATTCGCGTGAGGATGTGGCGCAGCGCGCCGAACGCGCGGCGGCGCGATTCCTTCGGGTCGGCGGCCGCCGTCGACGTTCGACCCGCGAGCGCCTCGATCTGCGCCATCACAGGAAAAAGGCGCGAGAGGTCGCCGAGGTCGGAGGGGAGGATCGCGCCGAGCTCTCCCTGCGGCTGCGTGCGAAGCCAGGCGCTGAGGCCGTCAATCAGGTGGTCGACCGCCTTGTACGGCATCGACTCGCGCTCGTAGCAACGGCTTTCGAGAACGACCGCGTCTTCGTTCCTCGCCCGTGCCAGCTCGACGAACTGGTGGATGAGCGTCGACTTCCCCATTCCGGAGGCGCCGGAGAGGAGGATGACCGAAGTCGAGCCGCGCGTCGTCGTCTCGAACGCGTCGGTCATGCGGCGGAGCTCGCTCTCGCGCCCGATGAGCTCCTGCGACGTCGCGGGCTTCGGGCGGGGGATCGAGCCGGTCGACCTCCCTCCGAACGCGGCGGAACGGACGATCTCCCCGGCGTTAGGCCGGAGGTCGGGGTTGATCCGGAGCAGCTGCTCGCAAAGCTCCGAGAGATCCTCGGGGGCGTGCGGATTGATCGAGCGCGGGGCGCGGGGGACGACGCTCTGCTTGTCGATCAGGGCCCGCACGCCTTTGCCGCCGTGCGGGAGCCTGCCGGTGAGCGCCTGGTACATGAGCACCCCGACGCTGTACCAGTCGCTCGCTTCGGTGAGCGGCCGGCCCGCGGCCTGCTCGGGCGACATGTAGGCGGGCGTGCCGATGAGGGCAGACCCTTCGCCCGAAACGCCGTGGCGCTCGGTCACGAGCCCGAAGTCGAGGATGACGACGCGGCCTCGAGGCGAGACGCGGATGTTCGCGGGTTTGATGTCACGGTGCAGCTTGCCCGACTCGTGCAGCGTGCCGAGGCCTCGCGCAAGCTGAGGAAGCGCCCTGCGGAGTCGATCGGTGTCGAGCGCCGAGGCTCCCGCTCCTGCCGGCATCGGCGGAGGAACGGGCGTGTCGCCGGTCAGCGTGATCGCGGGCCTGATCTCGGTGGGGGTCTCGTCGGCTTCGGGCTGCGGACCGTCGGGGGTCAGGTATTCGAGAAAGTCGCAGCCGTCGACGTACTCCATCGTGAAGAACCAGTCGTCGCGGTCGCTGAAGAGCTCGTAGAGCGAGACAAGATTGGGGTGGGCCATGTCCGCGAGGGCGCGAAACTCTCCCTTGAAACGAGCGAGGTACGCGGTCTGGTGCCGCCGAAGGGCCTTGAGCGCGACGGCGGACTCGCGTTCCCGGTCGAACGCCTCGTACACGACGCCGAACGATCCCTCACCGATTCGCCGGCGCACCTCGAAGCGTTCGTTGCCGCCGAACTCCACATCCGCGCGGGACGAGACCAACCGCAGGGCCATTTCGTTTGATTATAGGGGAGGGGCGGACATTGCGGATTGCTGAAAGTTAGGGGTGAGGCGGAATGTGGATTTCGGAATGCGGAGTGGGCATTGGAGAATGCGGAATGCGGAGTGCGGAATGCGGAGTGCGGGAAGGCGGAGTGCGGGAAGGCGGAGTGCGGGAAGGCGGATTTCGGATTGCGAATCTGCTTCACAAGGCTGCGAGAAACGTCGCCGCGTCCGCGGCGCGATTCTGAGCCCGATCGTCTTGCCGCGAAATGGGAGGCACCGCGCTTACGCGCGGCGCGTCAGACGTCGCCGCTACGCGGCTCTGAAAATCTCGATCGCCCCGAACCCCGCGCTTACGGGCGTGTTGCCCAACCGGTGTTTTCAGATCGAGGGCGTGGATTGAGTCGGGAGCCAGAGGCAAACTGGATCGAAAGTCGGCAGCGAGAGCGCGCGTTGAGCCCATGCGACCAG
>JBAZBK010000043.1:0-27421 GCA_041671505.1 Thermoanaerobaculia bacterium
GCTCGGAAACGGGCTCGTTGAGCACCAAAGCGATCACGGTCACGTCAAGGCCACGCCG
The DNA here is from genome assembly GCA_041671505.1 of Thermoanaerobaculia bacterium. Lineage (GTDB taxonomy): Bacteria > Acidobacteriota > Thermoanaerobaculia > Gp7-AA8 > Gp7-AA8 > JACPDH01. The sequence continues at coordinate 59 of JBAZBK010000043.1, forward strand.
TCACCATCGTACTCAGTTTCTTACCTCAGGCGCTGCAGCGCGCGCAGTGGGCCGCTCGGAATGACTTCGGGTCGCCGCGCTGCCGCCTGCTGATCGCCTTTCGCCCTTCGCCTCTCGCCCTCCGGTCGCCACCTTTCGTTCCCGACTTCGCAGCGGGCGCACTACAATTGGCGGGTCCGCGCGCCCCAGCGGGCGCCGGCGGAGATTCGCATGCTCTGCCTTGTCGCGAGATTCGAAGGCCGTGAATACAAGTTTCCCGTTCCGCGGGAGCGCTCGCGCCTCGGCGCGTCGGCGAGCTCGGACATGCCGCTCCCCGTTCCCGGCGTCTCCCGCTCGCATGCCTGGGTCGAACCGGCCGAAGGGGGAGTCCGCCTCGAGGACGCGGGATCGCGCAACCGCCTGATCGTCGACGGAAAGCGCCTCGACGAGGTGACGATGTATCCGGGCGACGCCGTGCAGGTCGGGCGTGCGATCCTCTCCCTCGAGGAAGTCTCCTCCGGTGAGTTCGATCTCGCACTCCACTCGCGGTCGAAGCCGAACAAGGTCCCGAGCGACGCGACCGCGGAGTCGGACGGACTCGGGGTCACGGGACGCGGGTCGCCGACGGAGATCCTCCGGCTGCTCCGCGCGATCGAGGCTTCGGGATCGCCTTCCGAGGCGCTCGCGAGCACGGCGAAGCTCCTGGGGGCGCAGGCAATCGTGCTGTTTTCGATCGCCGACGGCAACGAAATCGCGATCGACGCGGTCGGAGGAGACGTGAGCGACGGGGCTTTGCTCGCGAGCCTCGAGCGCCGCTGCGCGATGAAGGATCCCGCGCCGACGACGATGCGCATCGGCGAGTCGAGCTCGCTCCTCTGCGCGCTCTTCGGTGCGAAAGGGAAGCGCGGCGTCGCGGCGCTCGTGGGCCGCGCCTCCGTGGAGCACTGGGAAGAGGAGTTGCTCCAGTTCCTCGTCACGAAGCTGCCGGGCGGCTCCGTTCGCGCGCTCGATCCGAAGCCGGTGAAGCCGAGGGAGCGTCGCGAGCTGCTGATCCCCAACGGGATGGTCGTCGGCGAGTCGGCCGCGTTCCGCGAACTGATGTCGCGCATCGAGGGAGCCGTCTCGTCGAAGATGGACGTGCTGCTGCTCGGCGAGACCGGAACCGGCAAGGAATTCTTCGCGAGAATGATCCACTCCTCGGGGGCGACGGGGAGCGGGCCGTTCGTCGCGATCAACTGCGCGGCGATTCCGACCGACCTGCTCGAGGCCGAGCTTTTCGGCGTACAGGCGCGTTACGCGACGGGGGTCGACGCGCGCCCGGGCCGATTCGTCCAGGCCGACGGCGGCTCGATCTTTCTCGACGAGATCGGCGAGCTCGCCGAGCCGCTCCAGGCGAAGATGCTCCGCGTCCTCCAGGAGCGCGAGGTGCTTCCGTTAGGCGCGAGCGAGCCGCGGCACATCGACCTCCGCGTCATCGCCGCGTCGAACCGCGACCTGCTGAGCCTCGTCGACCAGGGACGATTCCGACGCGATCTCTACTACCGGCTCGCGGGACTCGAGTTCCGCATCCCGCCGCTGCGCGAGAGACCGGACGACATCCCGGCCCTCGCGCTCGCGTTCCTCGAGCGCTTCTCGCAGGAGCAGCAGAAGTCGATCCGCGGGATGAGCCGCAGGGCGCTCGAGCTGCTGCTGGCGCACCACTGGCCCGGCAACGTTCGCGAGCTGCAGAACGAGCTCGCGCGCGCGGTGCTCCACTGCCACGAAGGGGGCATCCTCCGGACCGAGCACTTCCCGTCGGTGCTGCGCGCGCTTCAAACAGGACATGTGCGAACCACCGAGAGCATCGCGCTGCCCGAGCTCGCCGCCGCGCCGGTCGCCGCGCAGCCGCCGCGCACGTCGATCACCGAGCCGGTGCCGCAGCAGGCGCTGCAGGGAACGATCCAGGCCGTCGAGCGCGAGGAGATCCGCCGCGCGCTCGAGACGACGGCGGGCAACAAGACCGCCGCCGCCCGCCTGTTAGGCATCACCCGCAACGGACTCGCGCTCAAGATGAAGCGCCTCGGGTTCGACGATCCGCCCGACGCATAGGAACGCTTGCACGCCGGAGGCGTGCCAGAAGGTAGCCCCGGGTCGCCCCGCGCCGCGGGGCGACCCGGGGTCGAACGCGCCAACATGATCGCACCCCGGGAGGGGTGCCAGATCGGGCGAACTCGTGATCCGCTGGCACCCCTGCCGGGGTGCCTTGATTCGTTGGTTTCGTCGTTCCGGGGGTCGCCCCGCTTCGCAGGGCGACCCCCGGCTACCTTCTGGCATCCCTTCGGGATGCCAATGGCATCTATGCGACGTCAGGGACTCACGAAAATCGGATCGCCCGTCGCGTTGTCGACGACCGAGGCGTATGGGAGCACGCGCCCTTCTCCCTCGATCACCTCGAAGGTGAGGCGCCCGTTCGAGATCGGCGGGGCGCCGGCGGCGGCGAGGTTGAACTGGAGGTTGGCGTTCGCCGGAACAACGACGTCCGTCACGAAACGTTCGGCCCCCGTCGCGTCCCAGAGGCGAACGCGAAGCGAGGCACCCTGCCCCGAGACCTCCGTGAGGCCGACGTTGCAGCGGAACTCAGAGTTCGAATCGACATGAATCAGGCTGGACGGAGCTAAGCCACGCTCGAGCCCGTCGAAGGCAGGAGAGCTGGCTGGGATGAACTGGCCGAACGTGCCGAACGCTCCAATCGTCCAGGTGCGGCTCGTGACGACGAGGCTCGCGCGCGTGTCGCTCGCGTCGAGCGAGTCGATCGCGAGAGAGCCTCGCCCGTCCACTTTCGAAAAGAGTGTATGAAGCACGTCGTCGATCCCGGCGGTTCCGTTCGCCGGGATTTCGATGGAGGTCGTGAGCCTCTCTCCACCGTCGGCGGGAGCGAAAGTGAATGCCACATGCTGAGCCAGGGATGAACTCCGATTGAGCACGCGCACGTCGGACCGCCAGTACGTGCCGTTCGCTCCGGGCGCGCGGATCACGGCAGGAATGACGAACGGATTCGGAGGCGGAGTCACCTGGCTCCCGGAAGAGATCGAACCGGGGACGAAAATTGCGTCTCCCGAGGAGTTGTCGACGACCGAACCGTAAGCGACCACGCGCGCGGTACCGGAGGATACCGAGACTTCCGCGCGGAATGCGTCGGACGGCGTCCCCGCGGGTCCTCCAAGCAACGGAATCTGCAGGTGACCGAACGGGGAAAGCGTGACGTCCTCCGTCTTGATGAAGGCGCCCGACGCGTCGATGAGGCGAACCATGATCGTCCCGGCGCCGCCTCCGACTTCTGCGACCCCGAGATTCGAGCGGAAGGCAGGACCGTTCGAGAGATGGAGGATGTGTAACGTCACTCCGGGTTCGTTGCCAATCGACTCGCTTCCGACCCTCACGAACTGACCGTACGTACCGATCGTGGTGCGGTTGTAGATCCGGCTCGTAACGATGAGCTTCGCGGTCTCGCCGCGGAGCTCGACTGCGCCAGTTCCACTCTCGCGGAAGAGCGACGCGACGAAGTCGTCGAGCGCGACGATCTCTCCGGGCGGGATCTCGAGCTTGACCGCGGAGAACGTCGTCGAGCCGTCGGCTCCGCTCGGCGTGAAGAACATCGTGGCGTGTGCCGTGGTCGTGCCGACGTTCGCGATGCGTGCATCAGAGACGAACTTCGTGCCGAACGCGCCGGCAACGCTTCCTGCCACCGGGATGAATCTCGAAGACGAATCGGCCGCTCCCCGCGTCGCCATAGGCTCGTCCCCCGCGAAGCGGAACATCATTCCCCAGCTGACGAGGCGTCCGACGTCGGCACCGATGGTGTCGACGATTTTCAGAGTCCACGTTCCCGCGGCGCTCTTGCCCGCCAGCGCCGAGAGCGGCTGACTCGGCTCCGCATCGAGCCCGTAGACGGCATGGATGTCGTCCCCGGCGTCGATGGTCTCGACCTGCAGGACGACGCTGCTTCCGTCCGGGGCGACGAGCGTCAGGCGCAGGTCGCCTCGATGCGGATGCACCACGTCGACGCGGACGAAGAGCTCCTCGGCGACGCGGGTGTCGCTGACGCGCAGCGTGGCGCTGATGCCGTCAGGGTTGAAGTCGGGAATCGGAACGTTACGAGCCGGCGACTCGACGAGGGTGAGATCGCCGCGAAGTCAGAGATCGCATTCGCCGCTCTCGATGATGCCGCGCGCGCTCATCGCGCTGCAGATCGAGGGAGTGAGCGCTCCCTTGTTGAGGCGCCGGTCGGCGTCGATGACGCGGAGCGCAGCCGTGCGGAAGGTCGGGTTGGGCGGAAGACCGAAGTGGCTCTCCAGGAGAGTGCGGTCGACGATTCTCCTCCCGTCGTCGTCACCGCGCGCGGCGACCGACTTCACGAAGATCTCGCGGAGCGCCGACGACCAGATCTCGCCGTTCACGTGCTCCGTGCCCGAGCCTCCGCTCCGGCGGTAGTCGGCCATCGTCTTCGTGCCGTCGACGCGCCTGAGGCAGTTGGCGCCGGCCTCGTAGCCGCACTGCGTCGAAGGGCCTGGAGCGCAGCGGGCGTCCCAGTCGCCGATGCAGAACGGATCGCGCCCCGAGGCGCGCGAGGCGCTCCAGGCGGACGAGAAGGCCCAGTAGTCGCAGAAGCCTTCGCCTAACGCGCGGCCCTCGCTCGCGGAAGGCCCGGAGAAGCCGGTCGGGACGATCGAGTCCTGGATCGCATGGCCGAACTCGTGAACGACGACGTCGGCATCCTCCGCGTCGTCGACGCCGCCGTCGCCGAAGAAGAGGCGGCCTCGCCCGGGCGAGGTATAGCGGTACGACGACTGATCGGCGCCCGCGCCGGCGTGCGGATCGACCTCGAGCGCGTACGGCACGATCGCGCGATCGTCCGCGAAGCCGAGGCTGCGGAGGTAGCGCTGCGACCGGTCGACCTGGAAGTAGGCGTTCACCTCTTCGAACTCGTCGCGGTCGCGCGTGAGCTCGAGCGACGACGACTGGTCGGCGCGCGCCGTGGTCGGAATCTCGAGGTCGACGATCGAGGCATTCGGGCCCGAAAGAGGCCCCGTGCCGCTGAGCCCGGGAAGCTCGACGCTGCTGTAGGCGCCGGCGGGGACAGCCGAGGCTGCGTCGTCGCCGTCGAGCAGCGAGGCGTCGTTCGTCGCGGTCACCGGGTTCGAGTCGAAGACCCGGCCCCGCGCGGTCGCGAAGAGAGGCTCGCTCCACGCAACGTCGCCGCTCTCCGCGTCGACCATGATCGCGTAGCGTCGGAGCCCGTCGCGAACGACGACGCGCCGGTAGGCGCGGAGCTCGCCGGTGTCGCCGATCCAGCCGACGAGCGCGACGCTCTCGACCTCGGTCGCGCCTGACTGGCGACTGGACGCCGTGGCGATGATCGTGGCTTCCGCGTCGCTGACTCGAACGAATTCGAATCGCGGTGCCGCGGTGCGGTCGTGAAGGCTCGCAGTGCCGTCGGGATAGATGCTGACCGAGATGCCGCCGTTGAGTACCGGGATGCCGCCAACCGTTTGCGCGAAGAAGAAATGGGTTCCGGCGAGGGAGAGACGCTCAACAGGCGAAGCCAGCTCGATCGTGTCGCCGGCGGCGAGAGACCTCGACGTTTGGGCGACAAGCCGCACCGCCGCCTCACGAGGCGTCGAAGCCGCGGGCGAAGCGATGGCCCAGGTATCCCGCGCACGCGCGGCGCCGATTCTCTGTGCCGACACGCCGTGCGCGACGAACGAGAGTACGAGAAGCGGAACGAGGAGTCGAGCGAAGGCGCGCATGCGGTCGATGTCGTGAACGAGTATGACGGGGCGCGAGATTTCGGGGCGAGCGTGGATTGTGTGGCGCAGGCACTCCTGCCTGCGCGCCGCCGAAGGCGGCCGACGGGACGATACGTATCCTGCGGCGCTTCGCGCCGCGCGCAGACAGGAGTGTCTGCGCCACAACGTCTGGCTAACCTCTTCTCGCGCTGATCCGCTTCTCCTCGAGCAGCGCGAGAAAGCGCGCGACGCGCGAGCGCCGCACGTCGAGCTCGAATACGTTCGGCTCGCCGAACGTCTCGCCCGCGAGAACGATGTCGGGGGGAGCGAGGAGCCGGTAGACGGCGCTCATCACGCTGAACGGCACCTCGACGACGATCCGGTCGTAGAGGATCTTCCGCTCGCGCGGCGCGATCTCGAGCACCTCGCGCGCGGCGTCGCGGTAGGCGCGCGCGAGCCCTCCCGTCCCGAGCTTCACGCCGCCGTAGTAGCGGACGACGACGACGCCGGTGTCGAGGAGCGAGGCCGACTCGATCGCCTGCAGGATCGGACGCCCCGCGGTTCCGGTCGGCTCGCCCGCATCGGAGCCGTGCGCGCGGAGCTCTCCCTCCTCGACGCGCCTCCAGGCCCAGCAGTGATGCGTCGCGTCGAAGTGCTCGCGCTGGATCCGCGTGAGCGCCGCGTCGAAGTCGGCCTGGGTCGGCGCCGGGAAGGCGATGCCGATGAACTCGGAGCGCTGTTCCTTGATCGTCGCCCGCGCTTCGTCCGAGACGCGCGCGTATTCGTCGAAGTCGATCACGTCGGCCGCGAGTCTACCCGAGGCGCGCGGTGAGCGCGTCGTGCAGCCCGCGCTTCGTCGTGTCGGAGGCGAAGGAGTGGTCGATCGCCGCTGCCGCGATCGTCGCGAGCTCCGCCTGCGAGAGCCCGAAGCGGCGCGCGAGGCGGAACTCGTGCGGAAGGTCGGTGCGGAAGAGCGACGGATCGTCGGTGCTCAGCGTGACGGCGATGCCGGTGTCGACCAGCTGCCTCACCGGGTGCGCGCCGCCGACGGCGCCGGTCCGGTAGTTGCTCGTGAGGCAGACGTCGAGCGCGACGCCGCGGTCGCGGATCTCGGCGAGGAGCTGCGGATCGTCGACGGCGCGGATTCCGTGCGCGACCCGCTCGACCTTCAGCGTCTCGACCGCCGCGCGGACGTCCGCGGCATTGCTTACCTCGCCGGCGTGGACGACCGTCCGCAGGCCGAGCGAGCGGGCGCGAGCGAAGGTCTTGTCGAAGAGCGAGAGTGGCGACGCCTCGTCGCCCCCGAGGCCGAAGCCGATTGCGCGCGTGCATCGGGAGCGCTCGAACGCGTCGAGCACGGCGGCCGCCGCATCGGTTCCCCACTGCCGCACCGAGTCGAGCAGGATCGCGCAGCGCGCGCCGCCGGCTCGCTCGCCCGCGGCGAAGCCTCGATCGGCGGCGAGCAGCGCCTCCGCGCCGTCGAGCCCGAATCGCGGGTAGATGTTAGGCGAGACGTAGACCTCCGCGTAGAGGACCCCGGCGGCGGAGAGCGACGCCGAGAGCTCGCACGCCGCGCGCTCGAGCACGTCGTACGCCGCGAGCACCTCGGCCATGTCGCGGACCGTCAGCAGGAATTCGGTGAAATTGGCGTACCGGAACCTGCGCCGCAGCTCGCGCGGCGTCAGCTTGCCCCACGGCAGCCCGCGTTGCTTCGCGATCGCGACCGCGCTCTCCGCGCTGAGCGAGCCTTCGAGGTGAAGATGCAGCTCGGCGACCGACGGGGTGACGCTGCGCGCGCTCATTCCTCGGTCACCCTCGTGCCCGCCATACGGTCGCCGCTTCGGCGTGAGTCGCGCCCGAAGAGCAGCAGCCCGATCTCGACGAGATTCCACCCCGGAACGACGAGCGGGAAGTTCCGGACGATCGACCGCCACCAGGAGCAGGGGCGGCCCTGGGCGTCGTCGACGCGAAGCCCCATGAGCCACTTGCCTGGGGAACGGCCGCCGAACGCATCACGCAAGAGGATCGCGAGCACGAGGATCAGGATCGTCGAGTGCCAGATCCTCGGGATCCCCCAGGTCGAGTCCCAGAGCCAGACGGCGAGGTAGCTCAGGCCCGTCGCCGGAGCGATCAGGATCGTCAGGATCGAGAGCGAATCGACGAGAAAGGCGATGATCCGGAGGACTGTGGTCTGGGGGAGCTCTCGTGCCATGTCGGTCCGACCGGGGCGCATGACAGCACGAAACGGGGCAAATTTCCACCGTTCCAGGCGGGGATTGAAAACCTTTTCCTCCTGATTTCGTTAACCTGCTCAGCGGAGGTCGTCATGAACGCCAGAACTGCAGGTTTCGCCGCCGCGGTCGCGCTCACCCTGGGAACGGGGTGCGGCATCGCGCCGGGCCGCCACGACGTCGAAGTCCGCAAGAGCTGGCCCTCCGCGGGAATCGAGACTCTCAAGGTGACGGGAACGAATGGCCGCGTCGACGTGACCGCCGACCCGAAGGCGACCGAGATCACGATGGTGGCCCAGTGCCGCGTTCCGAGGCGGAACGAGAGCGGCGACGACATCCTGAAGATGGAAGTCGACGGCTCGACCCTGGCAATCGCGGAGAAGGAGCGGAAGAACCGCTCGTTCCTCTTCGGGCGTGAGGTCAAGATCGACTACGAGTTCCGCGTCCCGGCAGGGGTCAAGCTCCGGATCGACAACGTCAACGGACGAATCGAGGTCGAGGGGGTCGACGCGAAGATGGAGTTGACGACCGTCAACGGCCCGATCGAAGTGTCTACCCCGAGCGGCGAGCTGGTCGCGAAGACGGTGAACGGCGCGGTTCGCGCCGACTTCCTGGAGCGCTTCCCCGGCGCGCGGCTCAAGACCGTCAACGGTTCGGTGAAGGTGCGCGTGCCGCGCAACTGCAAGATCAACCCGGAGATTCACCAGGTGAACGGCAGCTTCCGCTCCGACATCCCGGTGACGATCAACGGCACGATGTCGGACGAGGAGAGCCTCGAGGTGACGACGGTCAACGGCAGCGTGACGCTGTCGGAGCTGAACGGCCACGAGATTCCGGCGGTGCCTGCGGTGCCTGCCATTCCGGCGGTTCCGGCCGTGCCCGCGGTTCCGGCCGCGCCGCCTGCGGTGAGCCTGTAGCCGCGTAGTGGCAATGGTCCCGCCTCGCGGGACCGCTCGCGCGAAGGCCGGAGGCCTTCGCTACAAGGCCTCCGCCACGAATCCTCGCCGCTATACTCGGCGTGATGGATTCGGCGAACGCAACGACCCGGCTCGGCCGGCCGCTCGCACTCGCGCTCTTCCTCCTGCTTACGGTCGTGTCGATCACGCCGATCCGAAGCTACGACTTCTTCTGGCATCTCGCGACGGGACGCTGGATCGCCGACCATCACGCGCTTCCGGCGAGCGACCCGTTCAGCCTGTCGAGCGATCGGGTCGCCTGGGTCGACGGCGAGTGGCTCTTCCAGCTCGGCGCGTGGGGTGTGGCGGCGGCCGGCGGCGAGGCGGCAATCCCGATCGCGCGCGCGATCGTCGTCGCAGCGATCGTCCTCGCCGGCGTGCTCTTCGCGGCGCGCGAGGCGGGCACGGGCGGCGCGCTCTTTCTTGCGGCGATCGGGCTCATGGGTGCGAGCCACCGACTTACCGCGCGCCCCGAAACGGTCGCGACGTTGTTGCTCGTCCTCGCGCTCGCCGTGATGCTCCGGCCGATCACGCGCAGCAGCGCGATCGCGCTGCTCGCCATCGTCGTCGTCTGGATCAACGTCCATCCGTCGGCGCTGCTCGCGCCCGCGCTCGCGGCGATCGCAGGAGCGGGATGCTTCGTCGACGGGACGGAGCGCGCGCGGACGGAATGCCTGAAGCGCATGGGGCTCGCGGCGGCGGGGGGCATCGCGTTGCTCGCCAACCCGTGGGGTCTCGAAGGGGTTCTCGCGCCGCTGCGTCTCGCGAAGCTCGCCGGCTCGGGGCTCTTCGTCAACATGGAGTGGAGCGCGACGCGGCTCGCCGACTTTCCGCTGATCTTCGTCGTCGCGCCCGCGGGACTCGTGCTCCTCGTCTCAGCGGATGATCGCCGCGCGCTGCTGCCGCGGACGCTCGTCTTCGTGGCGCTCGCATTTCTCGCCTTTCGCTACGTGCGCAACCACGGCTTCTTCTTCGCGGCGTTGCCGCTGCTCGTCGCGCCGGCGATGCCTCGAAAGCTGCCGGGCAGAGTCACCGCAATCGCGGCCGCAGCGATACTCGCGATCGTCGTCGCGCGGCAGGGATGGATCGGCGTCGGCGCCGATCGCGCGCAATTTCCCGTCGCCTCGGTGGCGCGACTGCAGCAGCTGGAGCTGAAGGGGAACGTCTACAACCCCGACCAGCTCGGCGGATATCTCATCTGGCGTTTCTATCCCGAACGCCGCGTCGTCACGGACGGCAGGAACGAGCTGCACCTGGGGTGGATCCGCGAGTATGGCAAGGCCCGGCTCGACTCGCGCGCCTGGAACGCGCTCGTCGCGAAGTACAAGCTCACGCTCGCGGTCGAGGAGTACCGGCGCGAGTCGATGGACGTTGTCGATGCGGTGACGGGAGAGCGGAAGCGGGTCCCCGCGTCGCTCGTCTACTTCCCGCGCGAGACGTGGGCGCTCGTCGCGTTCGACGACGTCGGCCTCGTCTTCGCGCGTCGCGACGCGCACGACGCGGCGCTCATCGCGCGCGAGGAGTACCGGACGCTCGTTCCCGACGGCGCGATGCCGCTCGTCGACGAGAAGCCCGAAACGATCGAGCTCGCGCGCCGCGAGATCGCACGCGCGCGGGCGGAGCTCGGACGGAGTGAAGTGGTGGAGCGGATTGCGAGGGGGCTGGGAGGGGGGAGTACTGAGTACTGAGTGCTGAGTGCTGAGTACTCAGTACTCAGTACTGGTTTTGTCAGTTCACCATCTCCCGCGCGTTGCTGAAGGCGGCTTCTTCGGCGGGCCAGCGCTCGAAGATGATCCGCTCGAGCGACGGGGCGACGCGCGTGGCGAAGTCGCGGCTCATCTCGGGCGAGATCGAGCTCATCGCTTTGTGTGCGCACTCGATGAGGCAGTGAGCCTCGCGGTGCGTCAGCGATCCGTCGTGGCGGATTAAGTGCGTCGTGAGCTCGACGATCATGCGCGCGCGGCGATAACGCCGCCTGCTCGTGAACCGCGACTCGACGCCTCCCTCTTGAGGTTCCATCTGGCGGGGCAAAACGCGGGGGAACCATCGTGCATTCCGCTCATTTGCGACTTCTCCGCGAAGCGGTTCCGCCCGGTCGACACACCTCGAGAGGGGTCAGGTCATGGAGTTTCCGGAAGTGGCGCTCAGTCGCCCTTGGCGGTCGACGGCGGGGCCGGCTTGGCCGCCGACGGCGCGTCGGAGGACGTCGACGAACCGGCTGACGACGACTCGGACGATGACGACGACTCCGACGACGACTTCGTCTCGCCTGCCGCGCTCTTCGCGCCCGCCGAGCTTCCCGAGCGCCCGTAGTCGGTCAGGTAGAAGCCCGATCCCTTGAACTGGATCGCCGGCGCGCTGATCAGCTTCTTCAGCTCGCCACCGCAGGTCGAACAGATCGTCAGCGGAGCATCGGTGAAGCGCCGGACGACTTCTGTCTTCTCACCGCATTCCTGGCACTGGTATTCGTACAGTGGCATAACGTCTCGACCCGTCGATTTGTTCTTCTCAGGTGGGTCTGCAAACAGCGACCCGCGGCGGTCGATTCCTGAGAGCATTCGTGGCGGAGGCCTCTGGCCTCCGCTACCCGATGTGGCGCAGGCACTCCTGCCTGCGCGTCGCCGAAGGGGAGCTGGCGCTCGGTGGACGCTTGCGAAGGCCCGAGACCGCTTGGCAACGGAGATTCCTGCGCGGTCGCCTAGCACATGCGGCGCGTCGCGCCGCGCGCAGACAGGAGTGTCTGCGCCACACCGGTCCTCCGCCCCCTACGGCTCCAGCTCCACCACTCCGTCGTATTCCGCGACCCAGGCCTTGCCGTCGACGAAGCCGACGCTCGCGGTCCCTCCGTCGGCTTTCCGGTAATACCAGGTCTCGTACGTCGACTTCCCCTTCGTGAGTGTGTGCGTCCATCCGGGGCGCGGCTTGCCGAGGAGCTCCGCGACCTCCGCGGGGGACATCCCTTTGCGCAGCTCGTCGAATCGCTCGCGCGCGATGGTGGCCTGCGCGCGCGCCTGGTTGAGCTCCTCGTGCACCGCCGCGTTCTCGGGATCGCGCGAGAGGAAGTCCTCGTAGTAGGGGATGGCCGCGCCGTGCCGGCCGCGTCGGACGAGCTCTCTCGCATAGGCGAGCTCTTCCTTGCCGTAGAGGGCCGACGCCTCCTCGTCCGCGGGGTACGCGCGAACGAAGTTCGAGAGCGCGTCAACGTAGCGCTGCCTCGTGTCGAGAGCGGTCGGGTCGGCTTCTGCCTTGCGCTGGAGCTCGCGCACGTCGCGCCAGAGGACGAGCTGTGCCGGCGAGCGTTTCACGCAGGCAGTGCCGAGAAGGAGGAGGGCGAGAGCGATCGAGGTGAGGGTGCGCATTCGAAGCGGCAAATTATGTGTGTGCATGGGTTTCGATGCAATTGGCCTTCCTTGACACCCGAATCTTGGGGGGTCGATAATCGGCCGAAGGCGGCGTGTCTTCGCGACCGCGTGGATAGCGTGTCGCCCGGGGGGTCTGCGATGGCTGTGTGGGGAGACGAAGTAGCCCAACAAATCGACCAGAAGGTCCAGGAGCAGATCGAGCGGATGGTCGGTGACGTCCGGTCGACGCTCGCAGACGTCCGGCAAGTGATCGAGCAGCAGCTCGTTGCAGCGATGCAGAGCGTTCAGGCTGACGCGAACGCGACTTCGATGAAGAACGTGCTCGCCACGGCGCTCGCCGACCTCGAGCCTCCCGCGTCCGCCGTACCGCCTCCCGCGCGCGCCGACGCTTCGAAAGTGCGCGACGGCATCCGCGCGATCGAGCAGGGACGCTCGCAGGTCGAAGTGCTCAACGCATTGCTCGAGCAGAGCCTCGGTTTCGGCTCCCGTGCCGCGCTCCTGATTCTCAAGGGCGATTTCTTCGCAGGCTGGAAGGGCTCCGGCTTCACGCGGACCGGCGGCAACGACGAGGTGGTCAAGCGATTCACAGCGCCCGCGGGCACGGTTCCCGAGCTCGATCGCGTGCTCCGCGAGGAGCGGGTCGTCGCCTGGGACGGAGCGAACCTTGCATCGAAGCTCGGCGCATCGGCGCCCGTGAACGCGGTCGTCGTGCCGATGGTGATCAAAGACAAGGTGTCGGCGGCGATGTACGTCGACGTCGTTGCCGGCGAGGAAGCGGGCTACGACCAGGCCGCGATCGAAGCGCTCGTCTTCACGACTGGACTGCTGATCGACACGCTCGCCGTGCGGAAGAAGGTGCCGTCGCCGAGTCTTAGCGGGGGCGTGCAGCCGGCCGCAGCCGCGCCCGTTGCGGTTGCTCCGGCCCCTGTCGCTGCGCCGCGTCCCGCCGCACCTCCAGCCCAGGCTCCCGCACCCGCGCCCGTCGCGCGCCCTGTTGCACCCGCGCCGCCTCCGGTCGCAGCCCCTCCCGCTCCGGTTGCTCCTGCGCCGCCTCCGGCGCCGAAGCCGGTCCAGAGCTTCTCGATCAACCAGGTGCCTGTGGCACCACCGGCGCCCAGGCCCGCGCCGTCGTCACTTCAGACGACGGCGATCCCGGCGATGCGCGAGCCCGCACCGGCGCCTCCTCCTTCGGCTCCGCCGCGCCCCGCGGGGGGTGAAGACGAAGGGCGCCCGAGCACGCAGTTCGTTCCGCCTCCCGGTCTTCGCGGCGGCGCCGCCGCGGTTGTCGGCCAGCAGAACGAGGCTGCGCGCAAGCATGACGAGGCGCGCCGCTTCGCACGCCTCCTCGTTTCGGAGATCAAGCTCTACAACGAGGCGAAGGTCGAGCAGGGGCGGAAGAACAAAGACCTCTACGAGCGGCTCAAGGAAGACATCGACCGGAGCCGTCAGATGTACGACGAGCGGATCCCCGACGAAGTGCGCAAGGCGTCGAACTACTTCTACGAGGAGCTCGTTCGCATTCTCGCCGATGGAGACGCCGGCGCGCTCGGCCTCTGATCGGCCGCGCCTTCGCGCTGCCGCGATCGTAACGACGATCGTCGCGACACTCGTCGCTTCGGGAGCCGCCGCGACGGCGCCCCCCGTGCGGCTTTCTCCACCGCCCGTCACTCTCTCAACGGTCCGGCCGCTTCCCGCGCTCGAGCGGCACGCCGAGGAGTTGCGCGAAGGGCTCGCCGCGCTCGAGGCGGGCGACGGGGTCACGGCTTCGCAGCGCCTCTCCTCCTTCAACTACGGCGAGCGTCCCGTCGAGCAGGCGCGTCTCTTATGGCTTGCGCTCGCCGAGGAGATGAACCACGAGACGACCGCGGCGCGCCGCTCGCTCGCCAAGCTCCGCGCGCGGGGAGCTTCGATCGCCTCGCGCGACGCCGCGCTCGCGAAGCTCGCATCGATTTACTCCGACGGCGGCTTCTGGTCCGAGGCCGCGGACGTTTTCTCCGAGTTGCGCTCGACCGCGCGCGGCGCGGCCGAAGCGCGAAGCGCGGCGGAGAGCGAGCTGACCGCGAGGCTCGCGCTCGGAGATCCGGGTGCGCTGCTCGCTCGCGCTCGCGCAATCGCGTCGCAATTCCCTCGCGACGAGCGGGCCCCGACGGCGCTCGCGGTGGCGGCCTCGATCACCGGCGCCGTCGAGCCGCTCGATGCGCTCACCGACGAGGAGCGCGTCGACCGCGCATGGGAGCGCGTCAGGCTCGGTGACGTGCCGGGTGCGACGACGGAGCTCGACGCGCTCGGCGCGCGCGAGCTTTCCCGACGCCTTCGCGCGCGGATCGAGCTCACGCGCGCCTTCATCCTCCGGAAGTCGGGCGAACCGGCGGCCGCGATGAAGCTCGCGCGATCGCTCCCGCTCGACGACCCTGCGCTGCGCGCGCACGCTCTCGAGATCGAGGCCGACAGCGCGCAGGCGTTGCTCGCTGCGGCCGAGGCGGCGTCGTGGCGCACCTACACGGTGAAGGAGAGAGTCGGCACGAAGCGGGTGAGGGTGAAGGGGCGCTGGACGACACGGACGATCTACCGGAGCGTCACGAAGAAGGCGAAGAAGACCGATGCGCGCACCAGGCGCCAGATCGCCGCAGCGCACGCGGCGGCGACCGTCGCGCTCGAGCGGTTTCTCGAAGCGCAGGACGATCCGGCGAAACGGAAGACGGCACTCCGGAGCCTGGCGTCGATCGCGCGCGACGCGAAGGATCGCGACGGGCTCGAGACGAGGATCGTCGCGCTCGTCGCCCTCGATCCGCGCGAGGACTACCTGCTGCAGGACGAGTGGAACGATGCCTGGCTCGCGTGGCGCGCGAAGAAGATTCCACTCGCGCGCGAACGCTTCGGCCTGATTCAGCGCGCGTACGCGCTGCCTGCGGCGCGACGGCAGGCGCGCTACTGGTATGCGCGCTGCCTCGAGCGAAGCGGCGAGCCGGCCGAGGCGAAGCGGATCTACGACGAGCTCGCGTCGGTGACGCACGACGACGTCTACGCCATCTTCGCGCGATCGCGCGGCGGCTCGCCCGCTGCGCCGGCGCCGCCGCCCGTCGCGCCGGAAGCCGGCGATCCTCCTCCCGAGCTCACGCTCGCCTGGGAGCTCGCGCAGCTCGGGCTCGGCGGGGAGTCGCGCACGGAAGTTCGCGCCGCGCAGAGCGACGGCAACCGCCGCTGGGCTTACGCGATCCTCGCGGAGAGCCACCGGCGCGACGGCGCGCAGCTGCTGATGGCGAACGCGATCCGGCGCGGTTTCCCCGAGATCGGCTCCGTCGACGAAGCGCTCGTTCCGGTGCGCTACCTCGACATGTACTACGCCTCGCCCCACCGCGACCTGCTCGAGAAGTCGGCGACGACGCAGGGGCTCGAGCCCGCGCTCGTCATGGGGCTCGTGCTCCAGGAGAGCTCGGGAGACGCGACGGCCGGATCGAGAGTAGGAGCGCGCGGCCTGATGCAGCTGATGCCGTCGACGGCCGCGGAAGTGAGCCGAAAGGCGGGGATCGCATTTCACGAGAGCAGGCTCACCGAGCCGGAGCTCAACGTCGAGCTCGGTACGCGCTACCTGCGCGAGCTCCTCGGGATGATGAACGGCGACGAGATCCTCGCGCTCGCGAGTTACAACGCGGGGTTCGGCAACGTCCAGCGCTGGCTCCGCGCCACCCGCGGCGCCGGCAGCGACGAGTTTCTCGAGAGCATCCCCTACGCCGAGACGCGCGGCTACGTGAAACGCGTGCTCTACTACCGGTCGGTGTATCGGGACGGGAAGGCGGGAGGGTGAGGGGGCTGGAGCGACGCGGTGACTGCGGAAAGAAACCACGGTCAGCCGCGAGGCTCGCGCCAGGATCGACGAGCGTTCGGATTGTCATCCCGACGACCGAACCCGCGAAGCGGGAGAGGGAGGAGGGATCTCGCAGGCTGGTACAGATGCGGTTCGTCGCGAACTCTCTCGCCTGTGGCACGTGAGTACCAGCCTGCGAGGTCCCTCCTCATTCCTCCGCTGCGCGGAGTCAGTCGTCGGGACGACAACTCGCTCGGGCGTCGCAACCCGGGCACGTTCTCTGAAGCGAGCGAAGCGAGCCAGGAGTGACAACCCTGGCAGGGAGCACGAGCCACGCAGGACTCCTCAGCCCCCTTCCCTCATCCAAAATCCCGTCGTTCCGATCCAACAAACCTGATCTGCCTTTCGCGCGCGTACGGAATTCCGCTTCCAAAATTCACAGGGTTGGAGAAACGGCTTCGCGGCAATGGTGCACAATGAGCCCGAGCCTCATTCGATTCATAGACTTAGCATGAGGGAAGCGGCGGCACCGGCATTGAATCACCGTACGTTGCTCATGAGAGGGCGAATTTTCCGAAGCACGCTGATGGCCCTGCTGACGTTGCTTCTGGTCGGCGGAGGGTTCCTTTCGTTTCAGCGGAAACGCTCCTCGTTCGAGCGGCTCGACTTTCAGTTTCACTGGAACTCGGGCCGAATCATCGTCGACGGGATCGAGGAGGGAGGCGGCGCGCTTCGCTCGGGACTGCGGGTTGGAGACCAGATCCTCATGGTCGGCGGCGTGCCGACCAGCGAGGTCGACGGGCTCAAGCGAACGCTGCGCCGCGTCGGTCCCGTCGACCTTCTCGTTCAGCGCGCCAACGACACCGTCGTGCTCCGCTACGCCGCCCCGGGCCTCCGCATCGACTACCACTACCTCTTCCTCTGCTTCATCGGCTTCCTCTATCTCGCGATCGGCCTCTTCACGTACATCCGCGGGCCGGGAGGAGAGAGCACGCTCTTCTTCCTTCTCACGCTCGTCACCTTCGTCGTCTACATCTACTCGCCGGCGGGGCAGCTCGACGAGACCTGGAAGGCGATCTATCTCGCCGACGAGATCGCGAGGATCCTGCTTCCGCCGCTGACGCTCCACTTCTTCCTCCGCTTCCCGCGCCTGCTGGTGAAGAGCCGTCTGGCGACCGCGCTGATCTATCTCCCTCCCGCGCTGCTCGCCGCCTGGTCGGCCGACGTGATGCTCTTCGACAACACGCTGGCGCTCGCGCCGACGGAGCTGTCGCTGCGGCTGATCGACCGCTGGGAGATGCTTCACTTCGCGGTCTACCTGACGGCGGGCTTCGTCGCGCTCGCGTGGGCCTACCGCTCGACCGGTGCGGAGCCGCACCGCCGGCAGATTCAGTGGATCTATCTCGGCGTCGGCGTCGGTTTCATCCCCTTCCTCACGCTCTACCTCGTGCCGTTCGTGATGCGGGGCGAAGGGACCGCCTACACGACCGTCGCCGTGCTCCCGCTCGCGCTGATCCCGCTCGCGTTCGCGGTCGCCATCCTCAAGTACAAGCTCTGGGACGTCGAGGTCGTCATCAAGGAGGTCCTCGCCTATACGCTGACCTTCATCTTCGGCATGATCGCTTTCTCGACGGTGAACCTGCTGCTCACGCAGGTGATCGAAGAGGGTCTCGTTCTCGAGCGGAACTTCCTCGCCTTCGCCTCGGGGCTTCTCATCGCCGGCGTCCTCGTGCCGATGAAGTCGAAGATCGAGTCGTGGATCGAGATGGTCCTCTACCGCGACACCTACCGGCACCGCCGCGCGATGGCCGACTTCGGCTACGAGCTCGCGACCTTCCACGACTTCGCCGAGCTGATCGAGAACCTGCGCGGCCGGCTCCGCGCGGCGCTCGAGATCGAGCAGACGAACCTCTACATCCGCGAGGGAGCCGCCTTCGTCATTTACGCCGACGAGGCGATGCTGCCGCGTGAGATCCGCGAGGAGGAGCTGGGGCCTCACCTTTCGACGGCGCCGGTCGCGCTCGACCGCCCGCACCTTCCCGACGGAACGTCCGACGTGGTCGAGCCGCTCGTCGCGGCGGGCTACCGCTACCTCTTCCCGCTACGTTTCCGGAACCGCATCGAAGGGGTTCTGATCTGTGGCGCGAAGAAAGGGGAGTGGCAGCTCTCCAGCGACGACCTCGCGCTGATCAGCTCGCTCACCGCGCCGGTCGCGCTCGCGATCGAGAACGCGCGCCTCTACGGGAGGCTCCGCCGGCAGATCGCGGAGATCGCCTCGCTCAAGGAGTACAGCGAGAACATCATCGAGTCGTCGTCGTCGTCGATCGTCGTCGTGGCGGACGACGGAACGCTGCTCACCGCGAACCACGCCTTCTGGGAGTTGGTCGCGATGGAGCCGGGCGACGAGCTCGGGATCGACATCGTCTTCCCGCCGTGGCGAGAGATCGTCGCGTCGACCTCGCGCAGCGCGGCGCCGCTCCACTACGTCAACACGCGTGGGGAGGAGAAGTACGTGAACGCGACGGTGAGTCCCTTCCGCGCGCCCGACGTTCCCGCCGGCACCTCGGTTCTCGTCATCACCGAGGTGACCGAGAGGGTCAGGCTCGAGCGGCAGCTGCAGGAGAAGGACCGGCTCGCGTCGCTCGGCCTTCTCGCCGCCGGCGTCGCGCACGAGGTGAACACGCCGCTGACCGGCATCTCGTCGTACGCGCAGATGCTGATCGCGGAGACGGCGCTCGACGACCCGCGGCTCGAGCTGATGAAGAAGATGGAGCAGCAGACCTTCCGCGCCTCGCACATCGTGAACAACCTTCTCGACTTCGCGGCCGACCGGAAAAAGGCGCAGAGCCGCGCCTCGCTCGGCGAGGCGATCGAGGCGACGGTGTCGCTGCACGAGGTGCTCCTGCGCGGTAAGGGAATCGCGGTGCACGTCGGCGAGCTCCCGGAGGCGATCGTCGAAGGGGATACGTACGAGCTGCAGCAGGTGGTGACGAACCTCCTGCTCAACGCGCGCAACGCCGTGAATCCGGGGGGCAACATCTGGATCGAGCTCGAGGTCGTAGGCGGCGAGGCGCTCATGCGCGTTCGCGACGACGGGCGCGGGATTCCGCGCGAGCTGCAACAGCAGATCTTCAAGCCGCTCGTCACGGGACGGCGCGCGCAGGGAGGGACGGGGCTCGGTCTCGCGGTGAGCGACCGCATCGTTCGAGGGCTCGGCGGATCGATCACGGTCGAGAGCGAGCCGGGACGGGGGGCAGAATTCCGCGTTCGCCTTCCGCTGTTGGTGACGACAGCCGCACAGCATGGGATGCCCGACGATGCGAATACTGATCATCGATGACGAAGAAGTCCTGCGCGACGTGATGTCGGCGGTGCTCAGGCGCGAAGGGTTCGACGTCGCGCTCGCGGCGACCGCGGAGGAAGGGCTCGCGATCGTCGAGAGCGACGACATCGACCTCGTCATCCTCGACATCATGCTTCCCGGCATGGACGGCCACGAGGCGCTCCGCAACATCAAGGAGATGAACGCCTCGCTCCCGGTGATCATCGTGACCGCCTACTCGAGCATCGACGGCGCGATCCTCGCGATGCGCAACGGCGCCTTCCACTACATCCCGAAGCCGTTCAAGAACGAAGAAGTCATCATCACGGTGAACAAGGCGCTCGAGCAGCGCCGCCTCTCGCGCGAGAACGAGCGCCTCAAGGCCGAGCTCCAGGAGCGCTACTCCTTCGCCAACATCATCGGCAAGAGCGAGCCGATGCGGAAGGTGTTCGAGCTGATCCAGCTCGCCGCGCCCTCGCGCTCGAACATCCTCGTCCTCGGCGAGTCGGGCACCGGCAAGGAGCTCGTCGCCAAGGCGATCCACCACGGCAGCCCCCGCAACAAGAACGCCTTCGTCACCGTCAACTCCGGCTCGCTGCCGCCCGAGCTCCTCGAGTCGAACCTCTTCGGCCACGTGAAGGGAGCCTTCACCGGCGCGATCACCTCGAAGCGCGGCCTCTTCGAGGTCGCCGACGGCGGCTCGATCTTCCTCGACGAGATCGGCAACATCAACGTCGAGACGCAGGCAAAGCTCCTCCGCGTCATCCAGGAAAAGGAGTTCATGCGGTTAGGCGGAATCGAGACCATTCGCGTCGACGTCCGCATCGTCGCCGCGTCGAACGCCGACCTGCAGCAGCTCGTCCGCGACGGAGGCTTCCGCGAGGACCTCTTCTACCGCCTCAACGTCATCACCGTGACGCTGCCGCCCCTCAGGAAGCGACGCGAGGACATTCCTCTCCTCGTCTCGCACTTCCTGCAGAAGTACTCCGACGAGAACCGCAAGGGTCCGCGCGTCATCCTTTCCGAGACGATGCGGATCATGATGGACCACGCGTGGCCGGGAAACGTGCGCGAGCTCGAGAACACGATCGAGCGCGCCGTCGTCCTCTCGACGACCGAGGAAATCGGCCCCGACCTGTTGCCCGACTACCTTCGCTCGCCGCGCCGCACCGACCAGCTCGTCACCCTCGTGCCGACCACCGGCATCGCGCTCAAAGACGCCGTCTCCGAGTACGAGCGGAGCATGGTGCTGCAGGCGCTCGAGCTTGCCGGCGGCGTCCAGAAGCGCGCCGCCGAGCTCCTCCAGCTCAAGCCCTCGACTCTCAACGAAATGATCAAGCGCCTCGGCATCGGTCTGAAAGGCGTCGTCGCGGGACCGGTCGAAGAGGTTGAGGCGGGAGCCGCGGAGAACTGAGAACGCGGAACGCGAAACGCGGAACGCGGAACCGCCGGGACCTCATATGGAGTGCGCAAGCGAAGCTTGCGCTCTTCCACGCCGAAGCGCAGCTTCGGCGCGTGTAGCCAAGGCGTCTCGCCTTGGCAGATCCGCGCGAGTGGGCGTTCTTGCAGAATGGGCCAAGGCCAGAGGCCTTGGCTACAAGGCGAGAGGCGACGAGCAGCGGGGACGAAGCTTTCGCTCTTCCTCGCCGAAGCGCAGCTTCGGCGCGTCGTGAAGTGACCCAGGAGCGGAAGCTGCGGCTTCCGCCGTGGAAGAGCGCAAGCTTGTCCCGCTTCGCGGGACACTCCACACCACGACGCCGCGCGTTCCGGTTCCGCGTTTCGCGTTCAGCCTTCCGCGTTCCCCCCCATGTACAATCTCGCGCGGAGGTCGTTCCCCCGATGCACCGACTGCGCTCTCTCCTTCTCCTTGTCGTCCTTCTCGCGGCAAGCTCCCTCTCCGCGGCCGACATCCCGTCGCCCGACACGTTCTTCGGCTATCCGCTCGGGACGAAATTCACGAGGCATCACCGCGTCGTCGACTACTTCAACGCGCTCGAGGCGGCGTCGCCCATCGTCGACGTCGAGAGCTACGGGACGACCCCCGAGGGGCGGCCGCTCGTTAGGGCGGTGTTCGCATCGGCGAAGAACCGGGCGAAGCTCGACGAGATCAGGAAGGACGTCGCAGCGCTTCAGGACCCGCGGCGGACGTCGAGAGCGGAGGCGGAGCGGATCGCGTCGGCGTCACCCGCGATCGCGCTGCTCGCCTTCGGCGTTCACGGTGACGAGACCTCGTCGACCGAGTGCGCGATGAAAGTCGCGCACTGGCTCCTGACGAGCCCCGACGCGGCCGCGGTGCTCGACAGCGTCGTCGTCGTGATCGACCCGGTCGAGAACCCCGACGGGCGCGACCACTACGTCGACTGGTTCTCGCGCGCCTCGGGGCGCGTCGCCAACGGCGATCCCGACGCGATCGAGCACAAGGCGCCGTGGCAGTCGGGGCGGACGAATCACTATCACATCGACATGAACCGCGACTGGGTCTGGGGATCGCAGTCGGAGACGCGCGACCGCGTCGCCCTCTACCGGCAGTGGAACCCGCAGGTCGTCGTCGACTTCCACGAGATGGGCTCGCGCCGTACCGACTACTTCTTCCCGCCGGTGGCTGACCCGGTGAACATGAACATCTCCTCGGCGGCGCGGACGTGGCTCGAGACCTTCGGTCGCGCGAACGCCGCGTCGTTCTCCGAGCGCGGCTGGATCTTCTTCGTCGGCGAGCACTTCGACTTCTTCTATCCCGGCTACGGCGACGTGTGGCCGACGTTTCACGCCGCGATCGGGATGACGTACGAGGCGCCGGGCGGCAGGAGCGCGGGGACGAGGGCCGACCGAGGGGACGGCGTGGTGCTGACGCTCGGCGACCGGATCGATCGCCACTTCGTCGCGGCGACGACGACGCTCCGGACGACAGCCGCGCATCGCGGCGAGCTGCTGATCTACGGTTACGAGACGATGGCGGCCGCGCTCGCGGCGCCGCCGGCGTACTTCATGCTCGACGCGACGGCGTCCGCGGCCCCCTTCGTCGCGGGGGTGCTCGCGCGGCAGGGAATCGAGGTCGAGCGGCTCACGGCCGAGACGACGGCGAAGGGGAAGCGGGTCGACAGGACGGGCGAGGAGACAAAGAAGTTTCCGGCGGGGACGATCGTCGTGTCCACGGCGCAGCCGTTAGGCGCACTCGCGCGGACGCTCCTCGAGCGGGCGTCGGCGATCGACAAGAGCTTTCTCGAGGAGCAGAAGAAGCTCGTCGACAACGACGAGAGCGACCAGTTCTACGACATCACCGCGTGGGCGCTGCCGCTCGCCGCGGGGGTTCCCGCCTGGGAAGTCGCCGGGAAGAAGCCGCAGACCGAGCCGTGGCGCGAGAAGGCGGGGGTCGCGCCGCCGCCGTCGAAGCTCGGCTGGGCGGTGAGCGGGCTCGACCCGCACGTCTACCACGTCGCCGGCATGATGCTCCGGCGCGGGATTCGTTTCGCCGTGAGCGCCGCGGAGCTGAAAGTCGGCGCGACGAGCCTGCCGCGCGGCTCGCTCTTTGTCCATCGCGGCCTGAACGTGGGCAAAGAGTTCGAGGAGCAGTTCCGGGCGATCGTCGCCGACAGCGGCGCGGTGGCGGTGCCGATCGACTCCTTCTGGACCGAAGGGCTCGCGGTGGGTTCGACGAAGGTCATCGAGATTCGCGACCCGAAGATCGCGATCGCCTCGGGGGGCGGCGTCGACCGATCGTCTCTGGGGCCGGTCTGGTTCCAGCTCGACGCCGACGACGACGTGCCGTACACGCTCGTCGATGCCGCCTCGCTCGGCACGCTCGACTACTCGAAGTACCGGGTGCTCGTCCTTCCCGACGGCAAGTACGAATTCGACGAGAAGGCGACGGCGCGGCTCAAGGCCTGGCTCGGCGAAGGGGGAACGATCGTCGCGATCAAAGGGGCGAGCGAGGCGCTGCGGGCGAAAGACGTGGAGCTCTCGAAGGTCGAGGCGTGGAAGGGTGCGGACGAGAAGAAGGACGACGAGGAGCGCGAGCCGAAGATCAGGGTGCCGGGCGCCGCATTCCGGACGGAGATGAACGCGCGGAGCTACCTCACCTTCGGCGTCGCGGAGTCGCCCGCGGTGCTGATCGACGGCGCGCTCGCGCTCGCGCCCCTCAAGCGCAAGTCGGCGAACGTCGTCAGGATCGTCGCGAAAGACGCGCTCCTGTCGGGCGTCGCCTGGCCCGAATCGATCGAGCGGTTACAGGGGGCGCCCTACCTCACGATCGAGAGCGAAGGGCGAGGGAAGATCGTCACCTTCGCCGACGAGCCTAACTTCCGCCTCTTCTGGCGCTCGACCTATCCGCTTCTCATGAACGCGCTCCTCTACTCGCCGTCGTTCGGCGAGTAGGACACGAAAGGCGAACGGCGAGAGGCGAACGGCGAACGGCGAGAGGCGAGAGGCGAGAGGCGAAAGGCGAGAGGCGAGAGGCGAGAGGCGAAAGGCGAGAGGCGAAAGGCGAGAGGCGAGAGGCGAAAGGCGACGAGCAGGCGGCTCGTAGCGGCGGTCTCCCACGGAGCACCGGCCTTACGCGGAGCGCCGGTTCCCCGGAGCGCCGGCCTCCTTAGGAGCGCTGGCCTCCGGCCGGCTGGACCGCCGGCGTCCCGCCGGCAGGCCCACCCCCGTGCCGCCAGCCGTCACAGACAGCATCGTGGCGGCGGATTCCAATCCGTCGCGTTCCACTCCACCGGGCGCCCTTCGCCCCTCCCTGCATCCCCCCCACAACCACGCCCACTTTCACCTCCCCCCCCAAAAAACTCCACCCCTCGTAGAACCTTTGACAACTCCCCCAACCCGAGGGAACCTCGGGGCGATGAAGCGAAAGGGAACGACGCGTCTCACGTTGCGGCCGGGAGATCGAGGCACGCTGGCGCTCACCGAGAAATACGGCGACGCGCTCGTGGCGGTGCGTTACAGGTACGACGAGGAGCGGCTGCGGCGGTACACGACGGTCGAGCTCGTCGTCGACGAGTCGCGCTGGATTCCGGAGCGGCGCATCAGCGACCCCGACCGCCTGGTGGGCCTGCGGATTGGATACGAAGAACGTGATCTCCGCGCGCGAATCCGCGGCGTCGACGCGCGCTGGGACCCGGACATGAAGCTCTGGTGGCTGCGCCTCGGGATCGTGGTCCAGCTCGGCCTCGAGGAACGAATCGCAGCCTGGGACCCTCCGCGCGCTAAGATATCCAATGCTGGATGAAGATATTCAACATTGGATGCTTTCATCTAACGTTAGAGGATAGGGCTTCAGCCTATTAACAAGTTAGGCGGCAAAGTTCGGAGGAGTCGTGAAGCTCTCGGACGCCATCTCCAAGGTGTCGACAACCGCAAAGAGTCAGGAGATCTCCATCGAGGACTCTGGTTGGCTCGGCGACAAGTCCTCAGCGGAGATTCGAAAGCTAAATGCGGCCTTCCGAAAGCGCTACGACACGCTCTTGTTAGAGACCATCCAGTTGCTGGGAGAGCCGTCGGTCAAGTATGGAGCAAAGGACAAGCCTCCAAGTTGGTATCCGGAGACCCTCAGCTTAGCCGGCTGGGACAAAAGCGATCGAACCGTGTTTCTAGCGCTGGTGCATCATGATCAAGAAACTCCGATCGCCATTCTGTTCGGTTCGCTCACCGCAAAGGAGATCGCTGAGTTGGAGGAGTAAGCAGTTGCTCTAGAGCGGGCTACCGTCCGTTCGTTTCTGTGCCGCCTAACTAGCGCATGCAGCCGACGAGAACGCGGCACTCAAAGTCTGGTAAACTGTTCGGGCAGCGCGGCCGCGTTCTCGCGGCTGATGCGTAGCGTTAGACGGCGGGGATCATGAGTAACTTCTCAGTTTTCATCATCGAATCGGTGCAGCCAGACGACCTGTTGGTAGGAAGAACAGAAGGTCGGTTGTTGCAGGCGGGCCTCGCGTTGATCGGGCTTCAGTGCGAGTACCGGTTGGCGGTTGATCCTTCTACGCTTGGAAAATCGATCGGGCAGTTCTTGCGTCATGCCCAGGCATCGGAGAGCTTTCCAATACTCCACTTGAGTGTCCACGGAAACGAGGACGGCATCGTTCTCACGTCAGGAGTGCACTTCGACTGGCAATCACTTCGGGAGCTGCTGCTGCCCGTGAATCGCGTCCTTGGTGGCAACCTCTTCCTATCCTTGTCGGCGTGCCACGGGGCAAGCGGTTGTCAAATGGCCATGAGTACGGAAACGGATCTCCCGTATCGCGGGCTGCTTTCGCATTTTGGCCCCGTTGGCTTCGCTGATGCTGCCGTCGCCTACACGGTGTTCTACCATCGCTTAGCCATGGATGCGCGCTTCGACGGCGCCATTACGTCCATGCGGGCCGCAGTTGATGACCAGAATTTTGCGCTTCTGCAGGGAGACGAGACACAGAAGCTCTTTCAAACAAAGTTCAAGAGGGCAATAGCGGAGATTCAGGCCGCCGAGCAGCAAGTTCAGGCCCGGGCCGAGGCCGCGGAGCCACCTACTCCGCCTGAAGCGGCCGTCTAACTATCCGCTCAAGCCGACTTCAACGCGCCACACCATGTGTTGTAAGCTGATCGGGCAGCGCGGGCGCGTTGAAGCGGCTTAGCGCTAGCGTTGGGCGGCACAGGAAACACATGCTGTTTAGGCTGGTGCGGGAAGACGAGGGAAAGATCCGGCGCGCGATGATCCGGAGTATCGGCTTCATCGCAATTGCGGTCGGGGCTCTCGGACTCCTCTTCACGCGCGACCAGTCTCCCGTCGCTCGACTGATCTTCGTCGTCCTCTGCACGCCAGTTCTCGTGATCATGGTCCGCATGCTCGCAACGGATCGCTTGAACCGCCTACGGGAGCTCAGCGTTGACCTTGATCCCATCAGCATTCGAACGAGCCGGGGTGAAACCTCGATGATTGTTCGCTGGAGCGACATCACCGATTTCACAATTGCACGCAGGGCGACCGATTGCACCGTAGACCTCACGGGCGCCGACGGAAGGTCCATCAGGCTCGAATTCAGCGAGTCGTTTCGTAGCGCAGACACGGGCGAAACTTTGCTGGAATCTGTTGTCAAACACGTAGCGGCTCGTTCCGCGCCGGTGCCGCCCAACTAAGCTGCTCAAGCGGATTTCTACGCGCCGCTCAAAGTTTTGGTAGGCTGTTACTGCTGCGTGGGCGCGTAGAAACCGCTTAGCAGCAGCCGTTAGGCGGCCGAGACACACATGCTTCTAGAAACCCTGAAGGCGCGCGGCTGGAAAGTCAAGCTTAGGATCGGTGCCGTTGAGTTGCTGCCGCCATCGGTCGCTGCCCGCTATCCGGCGGTTCCACACGACCTGGTGGAATTCTTGTCGTCCTTTGAATTGTGTGAAAATGTTGCGCAACGCGCGTGGTTCTTCACCGCAGAAGACTACTGGCAAGAAGCTGGCCCGATCTGTCGCTGGAACGAGTGTGAGACCATCGCTCTCCAAAGTTGCACAGAGGAGGATGAGAGGACGGAAGTTACCGCATTCTGGGATGCACATTTGCCCTTCATGATCGCGCTTCACTCAGATTTTGACTACTTGGCAGTGGCGGTATCAGGCGAGAACAAGGGGAAGATTGTCCATGGGTTCGCTCCGTTCTGGGAAGAGCCAACTGTCATCGCGGCATCGTTTGCAGAGTTTCTGGCCAATTTCTGCGCTGCCGCAACAGCTGAAGAACCTCCGTGGCCCGAGTCTCTATTTTTGTAGCCAGCGGCCGCCTAACATAGGCGCTGCACCGGACCAAAACGCGCAACTCAAAGTTTCGAAGGCTGGTAAAGTAGCGTGTGCGCGTTTTGGCCGGTGAGCGCCAAGCGTTAGGCGCCTTGGATCATGCTCTTCTACCGTGAGGACAAACTGTTGCGCTCGGACTTCGGCCTTGTTTGGGCTCGGGTCGAAGAGTTCGTAAAGTTTGCAGCTCCGGAGAGTCAGGAACCTCG
>JBAZBK010000044.1:0-25973 GCA_041671505.1 Thermoanaerobaculia bacterium
ACGCGCGCTCTCGCTGCCGACTTTCGATCCAGTTTGCCTCTGGCTCCCGACTCAATCCACGCCCTCGATCTGAAAACACCGGTTGGGCAACACGCCCTTTAGCCGGGGGATGGGTGGAATGGCGACGAATCCCGCGCCGCTTCAGCGGCGCCACGTCCCGGGAGCAGTCGCGCCGCTGAAGCGGCGCGGGAGCCGACGACCATCGAAAATCCCCCGCCTGAAGGCGGGGGCTACCGATGTTCCGGCGCTGCGCGCCGAAACCAGGCCGCCGGCGTGACGGCGAACCTGTCGTTCCGCCTCGGAGTCTATTCGACCCGCACATCCCCGTCGGAGCTCTCCTCAACGAACTTCGAGAGCTGGTCGGCGTCTATACGAAGCTCCGTGAGTACGGAGTCCTCGTCGTCGATCACGAACATCATCAGCGAGATCTCCTTCGTTCCCGAAGGCCTGGCGTAGATGACTCCCTGTTCGCCGGAGCGATGATCCGTGAAACGTACGATGGGCTGCCATTCGGGACCGAGGACGCCGCGCATGATCGTCGCCGCGTCGAATGGCTGGCGCACCGAAGCACTGTCGAAGATCGCCAGGCGGATGTCGTGCACCCCCTCGGGGTCAGCGACGCGCGTCGCGATGCGCGCGAGCCACAGCCCTGGAACATGCACGCGCGACATCCCGCTCGCCGACTCGATCCGGTGCGCCACGTCGCGAAACTGCGCGGCCGCCGGAACGGCGACGACCAGGGAGAGAAGCAGCGTGGCCACGTGCGCACGTTTCATCAGTGCGCTCCCTGCTTCGCGGGCTGCTTCTCCTCGAGGCGGAGCGCCGGGATTCCGAACTGGTTCTCGAGCCTGCTGAGCTTGTCGATGTCGATCTCGCCGACGAGGTTCACGACGGTGAGCTCGTTCGGCTCGGCCGCGAGGATCACGAGCCCGGCGACCTTGTCGTTCTTCGACCGGACCCAGACCTCGACGTCCTCACCGTCGCGCGAACGCGACGAGACGATGCGGCTCCATCCGGGGCCGAGCTGCTTGCGGACCCGTTCGACGTCCGCCTTCGTGTAGCTCCCCTTCTCGTCGAAGGTGAAGCTCCGCACGTAGATGCCCGACAGGCCGCTGACGAGCTCGGCCACTTCCTTGTCGTCGGGATCGTCGGCGAGGAACTTCGCGGCGAGGCGAAGCATCTGACCGTCGAGCGTCACGTCGACCGTTTCGGCGGCCGTGGCGCTGAAGTCGAGAAACGTGATGTCGATCTTCGCATCGTCGGCTCTCGCCGGGAGTGCGAAGCCGACGAGGAGTACGGCAAGGAACGACACGATGTTAGTTTTGGACCGGCTGATGTTCATGGCTGTCTTCCTTTGATGCTGCGTTCGATTCGATGGCGCGAACCCGCTCGCGGGCCATGCTCGTCTTCTGGCTGGCGATGCGGATCGCCACCAGGGCAAGTTGTTTCGCCGCTTCTCCCTGCGCGCGCTCGATGCGCTCCTCGCGTTGCTCGCGGAGCCATACTCCGCTCGAGATGACGAGGACGAGGCTGGCCGCGATCGCTCCTCGCCATGCGCGGCGTCGCCACGCCGAGGCGCGAGCCGCGGGAGATCCCTCGATGCGCTCGAGAACGCGGTTCGCGAATCCGTGCGGAGGCTGTTTTCTCCGGAGTGCCGCTGCAAGTTCCTCTTCGAGCTTCATCTCGCAACCTCCTTTCCGACGCCGCCGAGCTCGTCGCGCAGCGTGGAGAGCGCGCGGCGAAGGTGGCTCTTGATCGTGTTCAGCGGGAGCTCGAGGATCTCCGCGATCTCCCGCGGGTCGAGGTCTTCCTGGTAACGGAGCGTCACGGCGACGCGCTGCGCCGCGGGAAGCGACGCGACGAGGTGGCGAAGCCGGCTCCTCAGGATCGGGTCACACTCTTCCGGGTCGCTTCCGGGGAGGTCGGCCTGCTCGAGCGGCACAGGGAGCATCTGGCGGCGGCGAAGCAGGTCGATGCAGCGATTGCTCGTCACGCGGCGAAGCCAGAACACGAGGTGTTTCGAGGATTCGATCGTCCCGAGGCTTCGATAGAGCTGGAGAAAGACTTCCTGGGAGAGCTCCTCTGTGAGATGCGTGTCGCGGAGCACGTGCCACGCGATCGAAAAGACCATCGACTCATGGGTGCGCACCAGATCGGCGAATGCCGCCTGGTCTCCGGCGCTCGCCCGGCTGAGCGCGTCGATCGGAACGGCGGCTAGCGGCGTGACGGTCATTCATACCGTTATACGCAGCCGCCGGAGAATCGAACGCGGATCGGGAGAAGAATTTTGGAGCGACAACGAAAAGAGCCGCACTCGCGTGCGGCTCTGAACGGCGAAACGCTGTTGTCGATGACCCGGCTCAGCGCGTTGCGCGCGGTGCTTCCGGCTGTGGTGATTCCGCCAGGCCGACGATGCGCGCCAGCTCGTTGATCGGCGGATTGCCGTAGAACATTCCGGCAACCTCGAACGTCGGAACGCGGCGCTTGCCGCCGTTCGCGTCCATCACGGTCTTGAGAGCGGCCGCGTTCTTCTCGATGTCGATTTCCTCGTAGCGAACCCCGTTCCGGTCGAGAAAGCTCTTCGCCCGAAAGCAGTCGCCATCCCACGTGGTGGTGAAAATGCGGACAGGTGTTCCCTTCATCCCTCGCTCCTCACTTTCCAGATGCCCTTGGAACGCCCTGCGGGTGGAGTTCCATTTCAAGTGTTACAAACCGACACGATCTGGTAGCAGTTGAGGACGAAAATGGTGTGTGCGGCATGCGTAAATTCTTGCCGTTCAGCGTTTTGACTGAATGGCCATTCAGCCGCGGCTCGAAAGCGTTCTCCAGAGGAAGACCAATCCGATCGCCAGCAGGACCCCTCCCCAGACCAGCTGCAGCGGCCATTTCCCGACGCCCCATCCGGTGAGCGCGAGGCCCGCCGCGACGGCGCCGGCGGAAAAGAGAGGGAGACTCGTGGCGCGTCCCGCGGCCCAGCCGGCGAGGAACGCGACCGCGACGATTGCGGGAAGCCAGGGCCACCATGCGGTGAACTCTCGAAACTGCTGCGAGCCGGCAGTGAACGTGTAGAAGAAGCATCCGAGCGCGATCGCGGCCGCGCCGATCGCGGCCGAGCCTGGGCGACGGCTCACGAGCGCGAAGTCGACGAGCGAAGCGAGCCCGCCGAGAAGCACGATCGCCGGCCAGTGCTGCTTCATGTCGGGAACCGGAAGCCCGAGAGAATCGAGCAGAAGCCAGAGACCGGCGAAGATCGCGACGATTGCCGCGGAGAGCAGGCGGCGCGATCGAGGGGATGCCGCGGTCGATGGCGTGGCGGGTGAGGTCATGGGCGTTTCTCCGCCGCCCATTTTGCACGGTACGAACGTGTCGCGCGAACGCATGTGGAGTGCGAAAGCGAAGCTTTCGCTTTGACTTGCCGAAGCGAAGCTTCGGCCGCGGAGGCCGGAGGCCTCCGCCACATGAAACGAACGGGCGACCCGAAGGTCGCCCGTTCACATCGTTTCAGAGAGCGGAAGCTGCGGCTTCCGCCGAGGAAGAGCGCGAGCTGTCGCTCGCGCACTCCACATTGGCTACTTCTTCTCGTTCAGCAGCTTGTCCATCTCGTCCATCACGCGGTTCATCTTCTTGACCGTGAAGTCGAGAGGCTCGCTGGTCGTCATGTCGACGCCCGCGTCTTTGAGCAGCTCGATCGGATACTTCGATCCGCCCGCTGCGAGGAAGTCGCGATAGCGCTTCGTCGCAGCCTTGTCGCCCGAGAGCACCTTCTCGCTCAGCGCGGCCGACGCGGTGAATGACGTCGCGTACTGGTAGACGTAGTAGTCGCGATAGAAGTGGGGGATATACGCCCACTCGTGCGTGATGGCGTCGTCGACGATGCAGATGCCTTTGTCGTGGCCGTAGTACTTCCTGACGATGTCGAGATAGAGCTTGTCGAGCGCCTCGCCGGTGAGCGGCTGGCCCTTCTCCGCCATCTCGTGCATGCGGAGCTCGAACTCGGCGAACTGCGTCTGGCGGAATACCGTTCCCTTGATCCCTTCGAGATAGTTGCCGAGGATCACGAGCTTCGTGTCGCGGTCTTTCACGTTCTTCAGCATGTAGTCGACGAGGAGCGCCTCGTTGAAGGTCGACGCGACCTCGGCGACGAACGTCGGGTATCCGGCGTTGACGAAAGGCTGCGTCTTGTTCGAGTAGTAGCTCTGCATCGTGTGGCCGAGCTCGTGCGTGAGCGTCGACATGTCGTCGTACTTGTCGTTGTAGTTGAGGAGCATGAACGGATGGACGTCGAATGCGCCGCCGTTCGAGTAGGCGCCGGAGCGCTTTCCGTCGGTCGGGTAGAGGTCGATCCAGCGCTCGTCGAGCGCCTTGTTCACGACGGCGACGTAGTCGGCGCCGAGCGGCGCCATCGACGCGGTGATGTGCTTGCGCGCGACTTCGATCGGGTACTTGTCGTTGACCGAGCCGACGAGCGGCGCGTAAAGGTCGTAGTAGTGGAGCTGGTCGACGCCGAGCATCCTCTGCCGGAGCTTCAGGTAGCGGTGGAACGAGGGGAGGCTCTTGTTCACGCCGTCGACGAGCGCGTGGTAGACGCCGGTCGGGATGTTAGGCCCGTCGAGCGAGGCCTCGAGCGTCGAGCCGTACTTCTGCGACTTCATGTAGAAGAGGTCGTTCTGCACCTTCGCATTGAGCAGCGCGCCGAAGGTGCCGCGGTACTTGCCGATCTCGCCGAAGAAGGCGTCGAACGCGGCCTTGCGGTCGTCGCGGTTGCCGCTCGCGCGGTGAACGCCGAACGCGGCCTGCGTCAGCTTCGCCTCGCTGCCGTCCGCGAGCTTGATGGTCGGATATGGGAAGTCGGCATTCGCGAAGATGTTTCGCGCGCTGCCGGCGCCCGCCGTGGCGAGACCCGCGTCGGCGATGATCTTCTCTTCGCCCGGCGTGCCGGTGTGCGCCTTGCGACGAACGATGTCGTCGAGTGTCTGGCGGTAGATCTCGAGCTTCGGCTCGGCCTTGATGAAGCCGTCGACCTTCTCCTTGCCGAGCGCCAGCACTTCGGGCTGCATCCACGAGGTGGCGGCGCTGACCTCGGTCGCGAGGCTCGTCATCTCCTGCTGCATTCCCTGGTACTTCGCCTCGCGCGTGTCGGTGTCGGCGTTCATCGACGCGTAGACGTAGAGCCGGTAGAGCTCCTTCTGCGCGGAGGTGATGTCGTCGACCGCGGCGAGCATCTTCGCGGGCGACTCGCCCAGAGTCCCCTGGTAAGCGGAGAGCTTCGGGATTCGTGCGGTGAGCTTCTCCTTCTCCGCACGCCAGGCTTCGTCCGACGCGTAGATGTCGGAGAGCTTCCATTTGTACTTGTCTTCGATCTTCGAGCGGTCGCGCTGCTGCGCGGTGATGTTGACTGCGAGCGCGGTCACGAGCGTGAGCGCGATGGCAAAGGGACGGAGCTTCATGCAAATCCTCTCTTTCGACGGCGTTGGCCGCGCCTATTGAATCAAAGCCTAAAGCGGCTTCACACAACGAATTGGAAACAATCGGCGGGTCGGGGGCTCTCTAACGTACTGCGCTCGGAAGATCGTCCAAAATCGCCTCGCGCCCGCGACGGATGCGGCCCCGATTTTCGAGCCACCAGCGACGGGCCGCGGTCTCGGGCCAGGTTCCGATGTCCGGCGCGAGCCGGTCGAGCCGCTCGATCACTTCGCCGGCCGACGCGGGGCGCGAGTCGGGATATTTCGAGAGCATCGACGCGACGAGCGACTCGAGCACCTGGTCGACCGGATGCGACGTCGCGATGGAGAGCGACGCCGGCTGTCGCTTGAGCGTCTTCTCCCGAATCTCGGCCGGAGTTCCTCGAAACACCTCGCGTCCCGTCAGCAGCGCGAACGCAACGCCTCCAAGCGAGTAGAGGTCGGTGCGAGCGTTGGCGATAGAAGGGTCTCGAAGCCTTTCCGGAGCGACATAGACCGACGTGCCTACCGGCAGTCCCGATGCGGACACGTCATCCCCTTCGCCGGTGACGAGATCCTTGGCGATGCCGAAATCGACGACTTTCACGAAGTCGTGGATGCCGCCACGGACAGTAAGCATCACGTTCGCCGGACGCAGATCGCGGTGGATGAGCCCGAGCTCGTGCGCCTCGGCGAGCGACGCGCAGATCTGCCGGAGAATCGCCACGGCACGCGCCTGCGGAATCGCGTCCTCGAGAAGGACCAGCTCGGCGAGCGTGATGCCGTCGATGTACTCCATCACGTGGTAGTGCTCGCCGTGCGGCGAGCGACCGTAGTCGTAGACCTCGACCGTGTTCGGATGGGTGAGCTGGCACGCAAGCCGGGCTTCGCGCTCGAACCGGTCGATCACGTCCTGACGATGTTCGACGCCGCGAAGCAGCTTCACGGCAACGGGACGCTTGAGGATCACGCTATGCGCCTTGTACACGACGCCGAACGCCCCCTCGCCGAGCTCCTCGTCGAAGATGTAACGGCTCACCGCACGCGCGCGGATGACGAGCCTGCGCAAGTAGATGGATCGAAAGACGAAGAAGATCACCAGCGCGATGCTGACGACGAGGAGGCCATAGAGAACCCATAGCACGTGGTCGATGGAGTGGGGAGTGTGCCGGGACGCCTCACGAACCCAGCGCGAGAGCACGAGCAGCAGGATGAGAGCGGGAAGCACGGCGAGCAGAATCTTCGGTCCGAGCTTGCGGTGTGGGCGGCGGCTCGGCCCGACCAGAGTCAGCGCGCGGCCGTGGGGTCGCTCGGAGCGCGTCATCGTGCCCTTACGTTACCACGGCGGCGGAGACCGCAGCGGACGCGCGAGCGCGCCGCAGAGAGGCGTTCCGCCGCGTTCCTCCCTTATACTTCGGCCCAACTTTCGACCGGGGGGACAGGCGATGTCGGCGAACGAACAGGTGATGGAGAAGCACCCGAAGGGGCTCTACGTACTCTTCATGACCGAGATGTGGGAGCGCTTCGGCTTCTACACGCTCAACGCGATGCTCGTGCTGTACATGAAGAACAACGTGCAGGGGTTCGGCTGGAGCGCCGCCCACGCCGCGTCGATCAACGCCTACTACCTCTTCTTCGTCTACCTCACGCCTCTACTCGGCGGGTTCATCGCCGACAGGCTGATCGGGTTTCGAAAGTCGGTGACGCTGGGCGCGATCTTTTTCATGATCGGCTACGGCCTGCTTGCCGTCCCGAACAACATCCCCCTCTTCTTCGTCGCGCTCGTTTTCATCGTCACGGGCAATGGCTTCTTCAAACCGAACATCTCGTCGATGGTCGGCAGCCTCTACAAAGAAGGGAGCCACCTCAAGGACAAGGCCTACCTGATCTTCTACATGGGGATCAACATCGGCGCGCTGCTCGCGCCGATCGTCGCGGAGTTCGTCCGGAAGTTCTACGGCTTCAATCCAGGCTTTGCGATCGCTTCGTTCGGTATGGTGATCAGCCTCATCGTCTTCTGGGGAGGCCGCAAGCACATCGAGCATGCCGACCCGATGTACTCCAAGGCCATGCAGGCTGCCGCCGACGAGCGCAGCGCGACTCAATCCGCCTCACCGACGAGCGCTGCCCAGGCGGCGGTCGAGGCCGTGCCCGAGTGGAAGCGCGTGATGGCGCTCATCGTCATCTTCATCGTCGTCATCGTCTTCTGGATGGTGTTCCACCAGAACTCCTCGACGCTCACCCTCTGGGCCGACGAGAACACCGCCTGGAACGTCACGGGCATTCTTTCGAACGCGATCAACCCGCTATGGATCATCACGCTGGCGCCGATCCTCGCCTGGTTCTGGGGCGTGCTCGATCGCCGCGGGCTCGAGCCGTCGACACCGACGAAGATCGCGATCGGGATGTTTCTGACGGCCGCGTCGTTCTTCTTCCTCTACGGCGCCGCGCGCGCAGGCGGGTTCACGAAGACGGCCGCGAAGGTCGCCGCGATTCAGGACGGCGTTCCGCAGCTCGAGCTCTCGCCGGAGACGCGCGATGCGCTCGGAATCAGCTGGAAGGGGAGCGAGATCGAGCTCACGATCAACGACCCGAGCGGCAAGACGATCACGAAGAAGACCGAGCTCTGGCCCGCCGAGCCGATGGCAGGCGAGTCGATCGAAACGGGAGACCTGGTCCGGCTCGAAAGCGTCGAAGGCTCGAAGATTACCATCGCCGAGGCGCACAAGGTCTCTGCGTGGTGGCTGATCATCGGCTACTTCATCCTCTCGCTCGGAGAGCTCTGTCTTTCGCCGATGGGGCTATCGCTCGTCTCGAAGGTCGCGCCGCCGAGGATGCGCGGTGTGATGATGGGCGGCTGGTTCGTCGCGACGGCGATCGGCAACAAGCTCACGGCGATTGGCGTCTACTGGGAGATCTGGAGCCACGCGAAGTTCTTCCTGATCCTGGCGATGATGGCCCTCGGCATGGCGATCCTCCTGCTCTTCCTCCTCAAGCCGCTCAAGAAAGCGATGCCGGGCGTGTAAGGGCGGGCGAGCGGCGAAGGCGCTGCCGTCACGAGTGATCGTGACGAAGGCGAGCGAAGCGTTTGCAGGCTCAATTGCCGTGGCCGGCCAGTCGTTGCCCTCTGAGAAAGAGTGTAAGGAGCAGAAGCAGCGCGAGACCGCTGACGCTCGCGCCCAATGGAATCATCGGGTTCGA
Source organism: Thermoanaerobaculia bacterium (assembly GCA_041671505.1). Classification (GTDB taxonomy): domain Bacteria; phylum Acidobacteriota; class Thermoanaerobaculia; order Gp7-AA8; family Gp7-AA8; genus JACPDH01. The sequence goes on from JBAZBK010000044.1 coordinate 8,643, forward strand.
ATATTCGAGCAGGAGCGTGTGGCGGCCTTTGGGGACCTGAATCCCCTGGATGGCGATGTTCGTCCGCAGAATCGGCAGCTCGACTCCGTCGACCCGTGCCTGCCAATAACGATGGTGAGTGATGCCCGCCACCAGAAAAGCATCCTGCTCGGCTTCGAACTCGATCTGAACGGAATGTGGGGATTCCCTGACGCCGAGCACGCGCGCGGCGCCGGTCCGCGGTCGCGCGCCGTAAGTGAATGCGGTGCGTGGAGGCCAGTCGTTCTCGACCAGCATCGACACGAGCTCCGGTGTTTGACTCACCGGCACCGCCTGGGACGCGAAGAAGTAGCGTGGGAACGGCTCCACGGGATGAAGGCTCACCGGATTCACGAGCGACCAATCTCCTCCCGCGCGCGCAATCTCCGGAGCGGAAGGTCGAAACGTAGCGACGCATCCGACGCCGAGTGTCGGGCCAAGGACCGACATCCAGTCTCTGCGGGCAGCCGAGACGATCGACGCGGCGGTCAGCATCTCGTTCGTTTCGACGAGGTGCGTGTGGTCGACGTCGTACTCCAGCGCCGTGGGGATGCCCCACGCCGCGGGCAGCATCGGGAAGAGCCCGTTCCGGTACGTCCAGAACGTGTCGTAGCCTCTGAAGTAGCCGACTCCTTCCTGGAGGCGCCGCATCGCTGCTTCATGAAACAGGCGGCCGTCTCCGCGGCAGGCGTCGACGGAAGCGACGAGCGGCGGTTCGTCGAAGAAGCGGCGAGGCATCCGTGGGACCAGCTGCAATCCGAGAGGCGCCAGATCGACGAGCAGTGCGATTGCGAGAACCCCCATGGCGGCTGATTGGCGCTTCCATCTCGCAACGAGCAGGAGCGCCAAACAGAAGACGACTCCGCGCACGACCGCCATGAGCCAGTGTGATCGGGAAAGCTCGATCAGCTCCGGACGCATCGTGTGCCACAAGGCGCCGAAGAACCGCTGGTAGGAATCGGAATAGGCCCAGCCTAACACCGCGGCAGCTCCGACCACGGTCGCGGAGAGGAACACGACTCCAATGGTTGCGAAGCGCCGCGCTCCGGCCAGCACATCCTCAAGCACCAGACAGCTGAACACCAGGAGCGTCGAGTTTGCCATGAGCAGGAACTTCTCTGGATAGCGGACCGAGCTCAGCAGGCCAAGCTCATAGAGTCCGTGGAAGATCGGAGAACGGCTGCCCGTCGCGAGCGCGAGCGCAACGACGACGACGATCGACATGAGAGACCATCCGCGACGCCGCGCCGCGAGGCCCGCGAACGCGAGCGCGACGAAAAGAACGCCCGGGTAGATGCTCGCCAGAAATGGCGTGTCATTTCGCCCATAGAGGGCTCCACCCCAATACGATGCGCCTCCTCCGCCCATCGAGCCGAGCAGTTGGGGGAATGCCAGTTCGAGCGCGCGCAGGGGCGGAAAGCTCCACTGCGTCGTCGTGCTCCAGTCGAAGCCGTGGCCCCGCACCGTGTCCTTCGCGAAATCGAGAGCGGGAAGAAACTGCACCGCGGCGAGGGCGACACCCGCGACGACCATCGCAACCGCCTCGACGACTCCCCGCCAGGCTCCGCGTACCGCCGCACGCCGGTCTGCGGCGGCTGTCGCCCGGTACCAGGTCATTCCGATCCCGAGGAGCATCCATGTTTGCAGCAGCGACGTGGGCTCGCAGATCAACGCCTGAAGCCCGAGAAACAGCGTTGCCGGCACGAGATCGCGGATGGACGAGCTGCGCAGGTACCGGCAGGTGAACAGTGCGATCCACGGCATCCAGGTGAGGCTGAACATGAAGGGCAGGTAGTTGTAGAACGAGACGAATGGGCCGCCGAGAACGAACGCAGCGGCGCCGAGAAAGGCGACATGCACGCGGACACCGAGGGTGCGTGCCAGCAGATAGAACCCGACGGCGGCGAGATAGACGTGAACCAGGATGTGCAGGCGAAAGCCGACCGCATAGTCCGGCAGCAGAGTCAGCCACTGCGGCGGATAGAACACTTCGTAGGCGGGATTCGCGGCGAGCGGCTGTCCGAGTGAGTAGAGAGGATTCCAGAGCGGGAACGTGCCGGCGAGAATCTGGTCGTGGACCACCTTCTTCATCGGAAAGTGGTACAGCGTCAGGTCCCCCCAGAAGAGCTGGTTGCCCAGTAGGAGCAAGTCGGGGTGGATGGCGATCAGCAGGAGAATCAGGAGCGCAATCGCTCCGCCGTCGCGTCTGAGCGACAAACCCCCGTCCGGAGAAGCTTCGTTCAAGGCGGCCCAGTTTACCGCGACTGATTCCGATCGTGCGGACTGAGGATGCGCCGCTTGCGCCCCGGAATCCAGGCGATCGCGGCGGAGGGTGAAGGCGACGGAGAGCACGGACGAACATCCCCTGAACGACGAGGCCGACGTATCATTTGAAACATGCACGATCGCAAGATCGAGATTCGGCAGGTGGGCGCTGCGGACGAAGTCGAGAGCGTGCGAAGCCTCTTCGTCGAATACGAGCGCGCAATCGGCATCGATCTCTGCTTCCAGAGTTTCGAAAAGGAGCTTGCCGAGCTGCCCGGCGCGTACGCGCTGCCGAAGGGGCGGCTCTATCTCCTCCGGATCGACGGCGAAGTCGAGGGGTGCATCGCGCTCCGTCCCAACGGCGAGGAAGACTGCGAGATGAAGCGCCTTTACGTAAGGCCGGCGCGCCGCAGGCTGGGGGTTGGCCGCCTCCTCGCCGAGCGCGTGATCGCCGACGCGCGGTCGATCGGATACAGGCGTATGCTTCTCGACACACTCGACTCGATGCAGTCGGCACAACGACTCTACGAGTCACTTGGTTTCGTCGATGCGGAGCCGTACACGCACAACCCGCACAGCGGCGTGCGCTACATGCAGCTCGATCTGCGGCAGACGCCCTGAAGGCGTGCCGTCGCTCGAAGCCGACGCGCCACGCCGCCTCGGGCGAGTGCGTGAAGCGGCGACGTTCGGATAGCGGAGGGCGCATGTCACATCCAGAACAGCGCACGACAGCGGTCGGCATCTTCACGCGTGCCGGCTGGGTGACCGGCCAGCTCCACCTCGCCGCCGAGCGAGACCTCGGCTGGTACCTCGACGGCGACGATTCGTTCTTCCGCCTCACCGAGGTCCAGCTCCCTGCCGAAGCGGCGCCGCGCGATTTTTTCGCGGTGTACGCGGACGAAGCGCTTCTCGTTCTGCCGCTCGACAACGCGGAGCAGTACATCGCCGTGCCCGAAGGCACGTCGCGGCGCGACATCGCCTGCCTTCTCGCGGAAGGAACGATGTTCGGGTCTCTCGATGTGCCGCTCGACACCCGCGTGTCCGATTACCTCACGAGCGGCCGGAGGTTCATTCCGATCCGTCGCTGTCGCACGCCTCTCATGGAGCTGCCGCCCGAGGTCGTCGAGCCGATCGAAATGATCTTTCTGAACTCGAAGAAGGTGATCGGCGTGACCGAGTCGAACCCGGTCGAGGCCGAAGTGCGTGCCCGGTCGAACCCGTACAACGAGGCCTGATCGACGGCGAAGTCGTGTGGCATGCCACTCGAGCGGACGCGACGGTTGCTCCGACGCCGGGTGAATAGTCCGGGCCAGAAGGAGGGTGCCATGCAATACACGTCAACGCGTGCCGTGCCGTGCGCGATCCGTTCGATCGCCGGGTGGGTGACCGGACGGCTGCATTTCGAAACGGGAACGAGCATGCTCCGGCATCTCAACGAGTCGGGCCCCTTCTTCCGGCTCACCGACGTGATGTTGCCGGGCGAGAAGCGGCTGCGCGATTTCTTCGCGATCCGCTCGCGCGAGGCGGCGTTCGTCGTGCCGCTCAGTGTCGAAGAGGAGAAGAGCGCGAGGGAGTTCGCCAGCGAGACGCTCCGCCACGAGGTCGCCTGCCTCCTCCAGGAGGGGCCGCTCTTCTGCAGTTTCGACGTGCTCGCAGGGGTTCGCGTCTCCGATTACCTGATGAGCCATACCAGATTCATTCCGGTGCGACGCTGCTGGACCCCCTTCCGCGAGCTTCCCGGAACGCTGTCGGAGCCGATCGAGTTCGCTTTCCTCAATGCAGCGCGAATCGTCGGGGTCTCCGAAGAAGGAGCGCACTCGGGCGCGGAGATCAGGCTCGAGGAGAAGGTGGAGACGTAGCGGCTGCCTTGTGGCGCAGGCACTCCTGCCTGCGCGCCGCCGAAGGCGGCTCTCTAGTCTCGGAGTCGAGAACAAACAGCATGATTCCGACAGGTCGACCGTAGAGATTACGACGCCTCGCGTCGCGCGCAGGCAGGAGTGCCTGCGCCACACGATTCATGGCGACGACTGCTTGTTCATCCCATCCCACCCGTTGCAGAAATCGATCCGGTCTCCGAGCGATGGATGGCTCGCGCGGAACATCCGATAGAACGCCGACGGGCGCGCGACACCGAGGTTCTCGTCGTGCAGGCGGACGAAGGCCCGCGCGGCCGCGTTGCCGTCGCCGGTGAGCTCGAGGCCGAATACGTCCGCTTCGTGCTCGACGTGGCGGCTGTAGGCCAGAATCGCGGGGCTCACGGCGACGCTGCCTAACGTGAAGATGAAGAGAAGCAGCGGGAGCGATGCGACGTCGGCGAGATTGGCGAATCGGAGTCGCGCGCTCCAGCGCGCGATGAGGCGCCGCGCGAGCCGGTCGCTGACGAAGAGCCCGAGGGTGATGCAGGGAGGCACGAGGATCACCGAGCGCGCGACGTGCCCGAGGACGTAGTGCCCCATCTCGTGCGCCATCACGGAGCGAAGCTCGTCGCGCGACAGCTTCGCGATGATCGTGTCCCAGAGGACGATTCGCTTCGTCGTCGCGAAGCCGGTCACATAGGCGTTGACCGTCTTCGTGTCCTCGCTCTTGGCGACCTCGAAGACGCGGCTTCCCTCGATACCTGCGCGCGAGGCGAGCTCGAGCAGCTCGCGCTTGAGTGACTTGTCCTTCAGCGGGCCGAAGTGGTTGAAGAGCGGATCGATCCAGACCGGAGCGATCACCAGCAGCAGCGCGGTAAGAGGCAGCGAAGCGAGCCCCGTCCAGAGCCACCAGCGCCTCGGCGAGCGCCGGATCAGGAGGTAGGGTATCCAGACTACGAGCGCGACAAGCACGCAGGAGATCGCGATGCCGGTCGCTTCGTCCTTTGCCCACTTCGACAGCGTCTGCGTCGACAGGCCGTAGGCGTGCTGGCGGACGAAGCCCGCGTAGTACGCAAGCGGGAGGTTCGCGAGCGCGACGATCGCGCTCCACGCCACGCCGTACAGCGTCACGGTTGCCAGCCAGTGGCCGCGTGCGACGCGGCACACCGCATCACGCAGTCTCGCCGCGAATCCGGAGAACGCGGCCGCGAACGGCACGGCGAGAGCCCAGAGCGTCGCCGCCGCGAAGATGATGTTTCCCGTGCGGTGGTAGCGGAGCGCCTTCTCCCCGGGCACGGGAACCGGAACCGGCGCCTGGCCGACTTGCGCTCCTGCGCTCGCCGGCTTCATTTCGGCGGCGCGTGCCACCTCGGCGACGACGATCGCGGCGCCGGCGAGCAGCGCCGCGGCTGCGAGGAGCCGCCCGAGTGTCATTCGACGAGCCTCGTCGCGAGCAGGCGGCCGTCGGCATCGACCCACTCGACCCCGCTGAAGCCACGGGCGCGCACCGCGATCACCGCGTACGGCGCAGTGAACGCCTCCGTCGTTGGCTCGTCGCCCATCGGCTGCACCAGCCTCGCGTGCACCCGGACGACTCCGTCGACGGGAGGATCTGTGGCGATCGGCTCGATCGCGTAGCCACCTGTCTGCTGGGCGCCGAGCAACAGGAAGATCACCGTCTCGGAGCCGAAGTCGGCATCGCCCGGCTTGCCGGGAACGTACTGTTTCCAGAGAGAGTCGAGCGTCTTCCGGTCGGCGGCGAGCTCGATCCAGGGAGCGCGGCGGCTTCCTTCGTCTCCCGCCGCGGCCAAAACGCCGTCCGTTCCCTTCTTCAGCTGTCTCCAGTGCTTCGGCGACGGGGCGCCCGCGAGGATCGGGAGTGCGGTCGCGAGCGCGAGAATGGTCAACAGGGTACGTCGTGCCATCGGGGTGAAGCCTCCTGGGAGAGAATACGCCCGAATCGGGATGTCATCCCGACGACCGAGCGCCAGCGAGGGAGGAGGGATCTCGCAGGCTGGTACAGAGGGAGTCTTGTCGGAGGACTCCTGCCTGTGGCGCGTGAGTACCAGCCTGCGAGGTCCCTCCTCCTTCTCCCGCTTCGCGGGATCAGTCGTCGGGACGACAGCCGCTGCGGGCGCCTCCGATCCGGAAATCGCCAGGGAGCGAATCGCGCCGCGGTGCATCTGCTAAACCCTTTCTCCCGAACCTCGTACAATCACTCGTGATGGCGAAGATCAGCGACTGGTTCAACCTCGCGGACGACACGCTCCGCACGGTGCGGACGCGCGAGATCTCCAACCTCTACACGGTCGAGTGGCTGGAGGCGCAGCGGATGCTGACCTCCGACCACCGCGACGCTCTCGACGGCGAGCCGAAGAAGGCGAAGCGGATTCTCTGGACGATCAACGCTGTGATGTTCGGGATGGCCAAGCGGCTCGCGCCGCAGCGCCGCCTGATCTTCATCATTGCGCAGGTCGTTTTCGTCTGGTCGTTCTTCTCGATGCTCACGAGCAAGGACCCGAGAGCGCTTGCCAACGTCCTCGGTATCTTCGGCACCTTCGTGCTCATGACGCTGCTGCTCGGCCTCGAGCTGATCGACAAGCTGAAGATCCGCAACGAGCTCGAGCTCGCGCGCGATCTCCAGGCGAGCCTGATTCCGAAAAAGCTCCCGCGCGTGCCGGGCTACGAGATCGACGCCTTCAACAGGATCGCGAACACGGTCGGTGGTGACATCTACGACTTCGTTCCGCTCAACGACGGCCGGCTCGCGGTGCTCTTCGGCGACGCGTCGGGGCACGGAATGGCGGCGGGGCTCGTGATGGCGGTCGCGCAGGCGGCGTTCCGCACGCAACTCGAGATCGACCCGTCGCCGACGGCGATCTTCTCGTCGCTCAACCGGATTCTGCTCCGCGTCGGAGGGAACCGTTCGTTCTTTTCGGCGAGCTATGTCGTGATGTCTCCGGGCGGCGGATACGAGCTGGTTCTGGCGGGTCATCCCGAGATTCTGAAGGTCGATGTCGCCGGCCACGTCGTCACGCGCATCGGTCACGGCGCCTATCCGCTCGGCATCAAGGAACAGACGAGCTGGGAGGTCCTCGAAGGATCTCTCGGCTTCGGTGAAGCGCTCGTCCTCCATTCGGACGGGTTGACGGAATCGCGCAATCCCGAAGGCAAAGAGCTGGGCGACAGCTACCTCGAGACTGTCATCAGCTGGCAGCCGGGGGCGAAGGCCTCGGAGCTTCTCGAGGAGATCGTCGCGGAGTGGAAGTCGTTCGTCGCCAGCGCGCCGATCGAGGACGACGTGACGGTTGCCGTCATCCGTCGCCGGATCGACTGAGGCGCGTGACAAGGGTCGGGGTTGCCCGCATCATGTGCCGATGCGAACCCCCAAACTGCTCATGGTCCTCGGCTTCGCCGTTTTCACTATTCCTCTGATGGCGCAGCCGCGCGTCGCGATCACGACGCCACTCGGCGAGATCGTGGTCGAGCTCGACGCGGAGAGCGCTCCGATCACCACGGGAAACTTCCTGCTGAATCTGGTCGACCGGGGAGAGCTCGACGGCGCAACCTTCTACCGCGTCGTCACGAAGACGAACCAGCCTGACAACGACGTGAAGATCGAGGTGATCCAGGGAGGTCTCGGTGGAAATCCGAAGGCGCCCGAGCTCGAGCCGATCGCGCACGAGACGACCAAGGTGTCCAGGTTGAAGCATCTCGACGGCACGATCTCGATGGCGCGAAGGGAGCCGGGTACCGCGAGCTCCGAGTTCTTCATCTGCGTCGGCGATCAGCCGGAGCTCGACTTCGGAGGCAAGCGGAACCCCGACGGCCAGGGCTTCGCGGCGTTCGGACGCGTGATCAGCGGCATGGACGTCGTGCGCGCCATTCACAAGCTCCCGGCTGACGGGCAGATGCTCAAGGAGCAGGTGAGGATCACGTCGGTCAAGCGGGTGGACGAGTAGCGGCGGGGCTGGAGACTATGTGGCGCAGGCACTCCTGCCTGCGCGCGGCGCGAAGCGCCGCCCCGGGGCATGATCGCGGGCCGCGTTCGTGGGCGAACGGGATGCCGTGAGACCGCCGATTCGGGGAACATGCAGAAGGGTCGCCTTCGGCGACGCGCAGGCAGGAGTGCCTGCGCCACATCGTATCCCTAACTCGCGACCTTCAACCTTCGCAGCATCGTGAAGCCGATCACGCCCGAGAGCAGCGACGCCGCGAGGATCGAGAGTTTCGCCTCCTCGTACAGCGGCCCCGCATTGAACGAAAGCCCGGCGACGAAGAGCGACATCGTGAAGCCGATGCCCGCCACGAGCGAGAGGCCGTGGATCAGGCGCAAGTTAGGCCTGTTGAGCGGCTGCGATGAGAGGCCGAGCTTCGCCAGCAGCACGAACGACAAGACGATGCCGATCTGCTTGCCGAAGAAGAGCCCGAGCAGGATTCCGCGACCCATGGGTGCGCGAAGCGTCTCTCCCATGATCGCCATGTCGATCGCCACTCCCGCGTTCACGAAGGCGAAGAGCGGCATGATGCCGAACGCGACGAACGGGTGGAGCAGGTGCTCGAGCCGGTGGAGCGGCGACTCCTGCACGAGTATCGCGGTGATCTTGTTGAGGCGCGCCTGCTCGAGCTCTGTACCGTCTTCGGTCGATTGCGCCTCGGCTGCTTCCTCGAACACCTCCTCGAGCATCGCGCCTTCGTTGCGGGGACGTGCCGCCGGGATCGTCATCCCGAGGAGCACTCCCGCGATCGTCGCGTGGATTCCCGACCCGAGCATCGCCGCCCAGAGCCCGAAGCCCGCGAGAAGATAGGGAAGCAGCCTGCGCACGCCGTAGTAGTTCATCAGCACGAGCAGCAGGAGGAAGAGAGCGGCCCAGAGCATCGCGAGGACGTTGAGCTCCGACGTGTAGAAGACCGCGATCACGAGCACGGCGATCAGATCGTCGACAACCGCGAGCGCCATCAGAAAGACCTTGCCCCACGGCGGAATGCGCGAGCCGAGAATCGCGAGAACGCCAACGGCGAACGCGATGTCCGTCGCCATCGGGATACCCCAGCCCCTCTGCATCTCCGTGCCGTAGCAGAACGCCGTGTAGATGATCGCTGGAACGATCGCCCCGGCCGTCGCCGCAACCATCGGGAGCGCCGCCGCCTTCGCGTCGGAAAGCTCGCCCATCTTCAGTTCGCGCTTGATCTCTAGCCCGACGAGCAGGAAGAAGATCGCCATCAGTCCGTCGTTGATCCAGTGGCTGATGCCGTGCTCGATGTTGAACGTGCCGATGCCGAACCGAACCGGAAGATGGAGCAGTTGCTCGTAGGCATGCCGCAGCGGCGAGTTCGCGATCACGAGCGCGGCGATCGTCGCGATGCCGAGGATCACCCCCGATGCCGCCTCCGTACGCATGAACTGCTGGATCGGCGTCAGGATCCTACCCGTCCTTCCAGTCGGCATCGTGGTCGTTCCTCCCTGAAACTTGCCGGAGCGAGTGAGATTCGGGTTCTCAGTCGCCCAGCGCTTCGTAGGTCATGAGCGCGAAGCGGTACTTCTGCGACGCGCGGATTCGTTTCGCAATCGCTTCGTGCACTCCATCGTCCCACGACGTCCACTTCGCGAGGAAGGCCTCGGCGCGCCTCGGATCGCCAGCTCGCTGGACCGCGAGCACCTCCTTCAGCAGCGAAGCGACGGCGTCGTGGTAGCGATCGTAGTGGATGGAGATTCGCGTCGACTTCGGATCGACGGAGATCAGCCCCTTATCGAGGAACCAGTTGAACTGGACGAGCTGCATCGTCTGGTAGGGCTGCTCGCGGATCGGCCTGACGTTCTGGATCGTCCGCTGGATGCCGCTTGCGTAGACGTTGCGCGCCATCGCGTCGTCGTAGTACCCCGACTCGCGGAGCGCGGGAACGGCGAAGAGCGAGACGAGGTCGGACTTCATCTCTTCGATCGGGTCGGCGGCGCCCTCCAGCGCGACGTCGAGCGAGCGGCCCGTCTCGTCGCGGTCCACGCCGAGGTAATGGCCGATCTCGTGCCAGAGGGTTCGATGGAAGTTTCCGTCGGGGACGAGATGCGACGCCAGCTCCGGAACGACTGCGGCGTCCCAGCCCGCCTTCGCGTTCGCGGAGAGCTCCGGGTTCTTCATGATGTTGCCGCGCAGGAGGATCGTCCGTCCGTAACGGCTGGTGAATAGCGGGTCGTTAGGCAGGATCGTCGCGGTGTTGCCGCCGCGTGCCTGGCCAAAGTCGGCGATGACGTTGTAGACGCCGACGGGAATGTTCTCGCGGACGCGCCTGTGCTGCTCGTAGGGAAGCGAGTTCTCGATCGTCTGGAGGTCGCCGACCGCCTTCGCGACGCGCGCGCTCGCGTCGTCGTCGCGAACGAGGATGCTGAGCGACTGGAACGCCTTCACGCCGTAGATTGCGTCGTCGTAGGTCTCGTACGATCCGATCTGCGCGTTGAGCTGCTTGAACCGGCCGGTGACCCACGATGCGTCGCCGCTCTCGTAGTCGTCCGAAACGAGATCGCGGGCGCGATTGCGCAGATAGCGTGCGAACTCTGCGTCGTCCGGCTCGACGGCGTCGGCCGCGAGGTTGAGGAGGCGGTAGAGAGCCGTCGTCTCCGGAGCCCAGGCGAGCGATTGAGGAACGGCGTAGAAGGACTTCGGGTCGGCCTCGTCGAGCTGCTTCAGCAGGCGCGCGGAGAGCCCGGGGTGCATCGCGTCGACGATCGGGAACCGCGCGAGCGACGTGAGGTCGCTTTTGAGGTTCTCGCGCGTCGCGCGGCGGACGACCGTGCGCTCACCGAGGATCGTGGCGCGCGATTCGGGGTGCGCGGAGAGGAACGCGTCGAGCTCTTCGCGCGAGGCGTCGCGCGGGTAGACGTTGCGCGCAGGGACTGCGGGCGCGACCGGCAGGAACGGTTCGCGCTTGTTGTCCAGCGTCGTGGCGATCGGTCCCTGATTGAGGCGGTAGAGCTTGAGGAGGTCGCTGGTGCGCCGCTTGTCTGTCGCCGCCTCGTCGAGCTCGCGAAGCGTCGCCACCGACGCGACCGCCTCGGGGTGGCGCGAGTCCTCATACATCGACTGGATGATGTTGCCGGCCGCGACGAGCTGCTTCACGCACTCGCGTTCGCCGTCGGTCAGCTTTGAGAGATTAGGCGCGAGCTTCACCGTCTGCGTCTTCGCGAGAATCGCCGCGACTTTCTCCGGCGGCCAGTACCCGTCGGGAAGTTTCTGTGCAGCGAGTGGAAGAGCGAGCGAGGCAAGCGCGACGAGAGACGCGACGCGGAGTTTCATGCGCGGAATGGTAGCAGCGTGAGGCTGGAGTTGCCTTCGGCTGCGCCGGGCTCAGGGAGCGAGGGCTTCAAAAGGAGCGCCGGCGTGGAAGGGAGCGCTGGCCTGCGGCCGGCACCGCGCTGTACGCCCGTTGATTCGCCGATTGACGCCCGCGTTCTCGACCTAGCGCTAGTCGAGTAGCTGGTTCAGCTTCATGATGTCGACGCCGGGACGGAACCCGCACGCTTTCGGTTTCACGAGGAACCTCGTCGCGCGGTCGGCGGGCGCGCTGCCGGGCGTCAGTCCTTTTCGAATCGCATCGTTGACCACCGCTTTGAAGGTCGCGCCCGTGCGGCGCATCTCCTCACGGACGAGCGTCGCGACGTCCTCCTCGAGCCTGATCGTGGTGCGCATGCAAGCATCGTGATGCCATCAGGCGCACCGGTCAAGATGCGCGCCCGGCCTGACTCAAATGGCCTTCAGTTGGCGTCGACAAAGCTGAAGGTAGAACGTTGAACGATGAATTGAGGAGCCCGAAGCACCGCCGTGAACCCATTTCTGGGTTCAACATTCATCGTTCTGCGTTCTCAATTCATGCTTCTCTTTTCGCGCCTACTCCACCGTCACGCTCTTCGCCAGGTTCCTCGGCTGGTCGACGTCGCAGCCGCGCCGGAGGGCGATGTAGTAGGCGAGCAGCTGCATCGGGACGACCGTCAGGATCGGCTGGAGCGCCTCGATCGTGTGCGGGATCTCGATGACGTCGTCGGCCATCGCCCGCATCGCCTCGTCGCCTTCGTCGCAGATCACGATCAGCTTGCCGTCGCGCGCGCGCGCTTCCTGGAAGTTCGACACGACCTTGTCGTAGACGGGAGTCTTCGTCGCGATGCCGACGATCGGCAGGTTCTCGTCGATGAGCGCGATCGGGCCGTGCTTCATTTCGCCGGCGGGATAGCCCTCGGCGTGGATGTACGAGATCTCCTTGAGCTTGAGCGCGCCCTCGAGCGCGATCGGGTAGTGGAGGCCGCGGCCGAGGAAGAGGAAGTCCTGCGCCTTGGAGTACTTGTAGGCGAGCTCCTCGATCTGCTTCTCCTTCTCGAGGATGTCTTCGAGCTTGTGCGGGATCGTCGCGAGCTCGTGCATCGCCTCGCGGATCGACTCACGGCTCTCTCCCTGCAGCTGCCGTACGTAGAGCGACAGCAGGTAGAACGCCGTGAGCTGCGTGGTGAACGCCTTCGTCGACGCGACACCGATCTCCGGCCCCGCGTTCGTGTAGATGACGCCGTGTGCGAGGCGCGTCGCCGCCGATCCGATTGCGTTGCAGATCGTGAGAAGCTTCGCTCCCTTCGACTTCGCCTCCTGCATGCCGGCGATCGTGTCGGCCGTTTCGCCCGACTGCGTCACGCCGATGACGAGCGTCGTGTCGTCGACGATCGGATCGCGGTAGCGGTATTCCGAGCCGTAGTCGACTTCGACCGGGATGCGCGCCGCCTGCTCGAGCAGGAACTTGCCGACGAGCCCCGCGTGCCACGAGGTGCCGCAGGCGACGATGTGGATCCGCCGGATCTTCGACCACTCCTCGGGCGTCATCGCGAGGTCGTTGAAGAAGACTTCGCCCGACTCCTCGAACATCCTGCCGGTGAAGGTGTCGCGCACCGCGCGCGGCTGCTCGTGGATCTCCTTGAGCATGTAGTGGCGATAGCCTTCCTTCTCGGCCATCACCGCGTCCCAGGTGATCCGCTTCGGCTCGCGCACGACCGCCTTGTCGTCGCGGTCGAAGAGGGCGATCGAGTCTTTCGTGACGACGGCGTACTCGCCGTCTTCGAAATAGATGATGTCTCGGGTGTACTGGAGCAACGGCGTCACGTCGGAGGCGATGATGTTCTCGCCGACACCCTTGCCGATGACGAGAGGCGGGCCGTTGCGGGCGGCGACGATGGTGCCGGGCTCGCCCGCGTCGATCATCACGAGCGCGTAGTGCCCTTCGATCTCGCGGAGCGTTGCGCGCACGGCGTCGACGAATCCCATCGTCGCGAGGTGTGATTCGACGAGGTGCGCGACGACCTCCGTGTCGGTGTCGGTTCGGAACGTGTGTCCCGCCTCGGCGAGCCGCTTCTTGAGGCCGATGAAGTTCTCGATGATGCCGTTGTGGATGACGACGATGCGTCCCGTGCAGTCGCGGTGCGGGTGCGCGTTGTTCTCGCTTGGTTTGCCGTGCGTCGCCCACCTGGTGTGGCCGATGCCGAAGGTGCCGGAGATGGGATCGGCGGCGAGGCGCGTCTCCAGGTTGCCGAGCTTTCCCTCGGCGCGCCGGATCTCGAGCCCCTTCTTCGTCACGACCGCGATCCCCGCGCTGTCGTAGCCGCGGTACTCGAGCTTTCTCAGACCCTCGATCAGCAGCGGAACGACGTCCCGCTCACCCGCGTATCCGATGATTCCGCACATCGTCGACTCTCTCCTCGGTTAGGCCATCCGGGCCGAATGTGGCTCGGGCGAGACGCCCCTGTTGCTCCCGCGCCCCACCCGGCCGCGTTGGTTCCCGCGCGCCTGGACTGAGCGCAAGTGCTGCAGTACGAAGCGTTTTCGCCCCGACCCGCCGCCCGCGCGATCCGTTACAATGCGCGCAGCTCGCCATGCGGAGAACCGAATGAGCAAGAAGCTCGCCTGTTTCCTTCTGGTCCTCGTGGCCGCCTGCGGAAAAGCGGGTGTGCCGCATCCGCCCGTACCCGAGATCCCTGCTGCGACGACCGATCTGGTTGTATCACAGCGCGACGACAAGGTGATTCTCCGCTGGAGCTACCCGTCGCTGTCGACGGCGGGGAAGACCCTCCCGGGGCTCCGGAAGATCGTTGTCTATCGCTACGTCGACCCGCTGCCGCAGTCGCTCATGCCGCAGCTCGGAGGGGAGACTCCGAAGCTGGCAACCGAGCTGTTCGGGATGGTCGCGCTCCCGCTTCCGCCGCAGTACGCGCGCGCTGCCGAGCCGGTCGCGGAAGTGACGAAGGACGAGCTTCCCGCGTTCGTTGCGGGCGCGAAGATAGAGTTCGAGGACAAGCCGGCGCTCGCAGGCGAAGGCGGAGCGCCGCTTCGCTACGTTTATGCCGTCGTGACGGAAGGGCTCGAGAAGACGAGCGGCTTCTCGAACCTCGCCCCGATCGTCCTTTACGACGTGCCCGCCGCTCCCGCCGCGCTCATTGCGCAGCTCACGCCCGAAGCGGTCGTGCTCACCTGGGAGAAGCCGACCAGGAGCATCTCCGGCGGAGACAAGCCGCAGATCCGCGGCTATTCGGTCTACCGCACGTCGACCGCGGAGATCGCGGGCGACGCCGCGGCCACGGTCGAGGCCGGCGCGACCCGGTACGAAGACCGCCCCCCGTACGGGCGATACACCTACCAGGTGACCGCCGTCGTCGTGAAAGAGCCGGCGCTCGTTGAGAGTGCCCCTTCGGCTGTGGCCGAAGTCGATTTCCGCGACCTGCTTCCGCCTCCGGTGCCGAAGAACGTCGCAGCGCTCGCCGAGGAACGCTCGGTGCGACTCATCTGGGATCCCGTGATCGCCCCCGATATCGCGGGCTACATCGTCTATCGCAAAGTCGGCGCGGATTGGGCGCGGGTCACTCCGTCGCCCCTGACCGATGCGAGCTACCGCGACGAGGCGCCCCCCGTGGGCGTCCCGATCGTCTACTCCGTCACCTCGGTCGACCGCTCCGGCAACGAAAGCCTGTCGACGAAGGCGGCGGAACTGACGATAGCGAAGTAAGGCGACAGGCGACAGGCGAGAGGCGATGAGCAGGCGAGCCGAGGCGGCCGGACCGCAGTCTTCGTAGGGGCGACGCGATGCGTCGCCCGTTCTTTGTGTATCGAGATGCGGAGTGGGCGCCCGGTGCGTCACCCCCTGCGTATGCTGGCCAGCCGTGAGTGCGGATTCCGCGGAGGGCGTCGTCGATCCCCAAAACGCGAAAAACGCCGCGATCAGGCGGCGTTTCGGGTGATGCGGCAGTGAGAATTGGCGGAGAGAGGGGGATTCGAACCCCCGGTACAGTTTTGGCCGTACGACGGTTTAGCAAACCGTTGGATTAAGCCACTCTCCCATCTCTCCGCACATGAACTCCCCGCGAGGTGGCTCGACCGGCGGGGACTGCCGCATTGTCAATCCCGTTTCCCGGAGGGAACAGGTTCCAGCCGTAACTGCGATACCGGCTGCTTGATTCCTTGTAGCACAACCAGACCCGAATCCCGCATGCAAAGCAACAAAACAGTAGAACAAAACACTACGATTTTGAAGTATTGCAACTACAAGTCGTTATTCAGGACAATAATCGGATTCTGCATAGCCGCCTCCGCAATCGCGAGGGCGCGGACCGAAGGCGAAATGAAGAATGTCGAATGAGGAATGGAGAATGAAGAAGCTGCGGCGTGGCCGTTTCTACATTCTCAATTCTTCACGCTGCATTCTTGATTCGTTGTTTGATTTGGCGGAGGGGGTGTCCATCGAATACAAACATTAAGTAATCTTGATTGAGTAATTTAGTGAATCGTTGACTTTCAGATACCCCCAACGGTACCCCCGCGGCGGTTGCGTGGCTGTGATCCCTCGGCTAGGGAGCCGATCGCCTCAGCGATGTTTCGAAGCACGTGCTGATGCCCTCCCGCGTTTCTTGCTGAGAGCGGAATCACGCAGCCGTTCGAATTCCTCCCACGCCTCTCTGAAACGCGCACCTGCGTCGGGATCGCTCACACCCAGAACGCCGATCGCCGTGTGGTCCCTCACGATCGCGATGCGCAAACAGTCGGCTTGCTCTTTCGGGTTGCTCGACCACCTTGCCACTCTCGGCAAACCCGAAGCGACTGCGTATTTCTGAAAATCGGCACCAGCGGCATCGGCGTCGACACTGTGGGCAATCGCGTTGCGAAGACGGTTGAGCTCCTCAATTCGCTTCCGGACCGCGCCGTACCGCTTGCCCGCGAGCGCGAGCGTTGAGAGCGGCGAGAAGCTCAGATCCGGGATGTCGCCAGTTCCACAGTTGAGGCGACACGCCAGAAGCGTCCAGAGAGCCGACTCAATCCACGCGTGGCCGCGGAGCACCACAGACTCTCGATCTCCCGCGAGGATTCTGGCTCCCACGTCGACTGCCGCGAGCGACGATATGGGGCGTAGTTCCTTCTTCTTTGCCATCCGAAGAGGATAGCTCGTCGCACGGCGAGTCGACACCAGGAACCGGCGGCGCGGAGTCGACGACGACGTGGCTCGTATTCGCACAGAGGTGAGCTGACGACCGTCTGCCTAACGCCACCACCTTCGCGGCAAAGGTCATCGTACAGTTCTTCGCTGAAGCGAGACGCCCTTGGTGCTCGACGCATGTTGTCTAGCCGATCGATTTGACCTAGCCTGTTGGCTTCGACGCCGTCGCGAACGTGACGCGAGTTTTCCGGCCCCGGAGGTGAGCGAAAGATGAGGCTATTCAATCGGGTTGCTCCCGTGCTCTTGTTGGTTTCATCATTTGGGCTCGGCTGCACGACGAGCGACGTCGCATGGGATGAGACGCAGTACTCGAAGTCCCAGTCGATCAAGCAAATGGTTGGCTATTTGCAGTACCCGCTCGATCGAAAGATTGTGCTCGCGAAACTCGGAAGCCCCGCTTTTCGTTATGCGGAGAGGAGTCCGATCACAGCGCTGATCCCGGCGGAGGAAGTGAAGTTGCTTAGCTCCACGCTCGCGGCTGAGTCGAAGCTGAAGCCGGGCGCCGCCGAGGAGTTCCAAAGCGCGATTTTCGAGAGGCTCTCACAAAGCAAGATCGAAATTGAGTGCTTCGGATACCAGACCGGACCTGTCCAACGTCAACTAGATCTGAGGCAACGACGACAACTAGATCTGAGGGTCGAGTCTCCGGGGTCTTTGATGTCCTGAGCCGTAAGGCTCAGGGGTA
>JBAZBK010000045.1:0-23928 GCA_041671505.1 Thermoanaerobaculia bacterium
CTCGCCTCCCGCCTCCCGCCTCCCGCCTCTCGCCTCTCGCCTCTCGCCTCTCGCCTCTCGCCTCTCGCCTCTCGCCTCTCGCCTGCCTCTCGGCACGAGCTTCATCCTCTCCACCGCCCGTTCGTCCGCCTTCGCCTTCGAGAACGGCACGTTCCATCCCTCGCCTCGGAGCGACGGCTCGAAGAAGTCGTCGTAGTGCGAGCTGAACGGGTTGCCCGATTGCCCGAGGGCGAGCGCGATCGAGAAGGCGTCGACGTCGGACCAGTCGAGCACGTACCGCATGCTCGCACCGACGTGCGCGTGGAACATCCCGGTCTCGTCGTCGTAGCTGTTGAAGTTCGCGTTGAGGCTCCCCGGATCGCCGCCGAGCGGAATCGGCCCGCGCGAGAGCGAGAGCCATCGATCGAGGATCGCGACGCGTGCGAGCGGATGCGCGACTCTCAACGTGCTCATCTCGCCGTAACTCTTCGTCCCCACCGCCTCGAGTGCCTTCGCCATCGCGCGACCCGAAATGTCGGCCGCGGTCTCCCTCGATGCCGTGCGCCGGTCGTCGATCACGGCCGCCAGATTGCTGCCGAGCACCTTCTCCTCGATCGCGCGCCCGTCCTTCCACTCACTCCCAAGCTCGTCCTCGAAGATCGCGCGCCCCATCTCGTACCACCAGACGGCAAAGAGCGCAGCTTCGTTCGACGAGGTCGTCATCGCGCCGTCCCAGGCCGATAGCCGCCGCGCCACGTCGTCGTGTCCGATCGTTCCCGCCCCCTCGGCGGCCAGCGCCTTCCAGCGCCGCGCGCGTCCCGACACCAGCTCCATCTGCATCTTCGAAACCGCGGCAGGGGACCATCGTCCTTTCGCCTCGAGCAGCGCCGACGCGCGCGTGATCCGGTACGGGTCGTAGAAGCCGGGAATCGCGTAGGGCCAGTCGCTGCCGACCGGCTGGTTGTTGCAGCTCGCCAGCCATCCCTGCGGCGGATTCAGGACGTGCGGCGTCCGCTCGAGCTCGATGTAGCCGGGCCACGCGGCGTTCGGGTCGCTTCCCTTGCGCCTCTGAATTCCGTCGCCGCCGCTCCGGACGGGAATCGGGACGCCTAACTGGTAGCCGATGTTGCCGTCGCGATCCGAATAGACCCAGTTCGCGTCGAGCGCTCCGAACGACGTCACCGCGCCGCGAAACTCGTCGAAGCTTTTCGCACGCCAAAGCGCAAGCGCGCCGTCGACGAGCTTCGAGAGAGGACGATCGAAGCCGGCCCAGTGCAGTGCAACTCCCTTCGCACCGTCACGCCGCATCAACGGACCGCGCTTCGTCTCGTGGACGGTAAGGCGCCGCGGCTCCTTCTCCCCCTTCACCACGATCAGCTCCTGCCGCGTGACGACAGGCTCCCAACCCGACGCTCCTCGCGCGAGCAGCAATTTCGGCGCGCCCGCGAGATCCTCGTCGTAGTAGTCGATGACGTCGACCGACGCGACGGTGAAGGCGAACGCGATCGCGCCGTTGTGCCCCATCACCACGAACGGGAGGCCCGGCTGCGTCACGCCGACGACGTCGAGGCCGTCGGCGGAGTGAATGCTCGCGAGGTACCAGAGCCCCGGCGCGCGGTCGATGGAGAGGTGCGGGTCGGAGGCGTGGATCGCCTTCCCGCTCGCGCTTCGCATCGGGGAGATCACCCAGGAGTTCGACGCTGCCGTCGCGCGCAGGGGGAACGACTGCTCGCCGAGGAGCTTCGCGAGAGGGGCGCTCACGGTGGGTGGCGACCATGGATAGTCGCCGCCGATCGCGGGCACGATCTCAGGCCCGACTTTCTCGACGATGCGCTGGAGCGTCTCGTCGACGTCCATCAGCTCGTGCGAGTACCAGGTCTGGTACAGCGCAACCGCGAGTGAATCATCGATCGTCCAGAGGCGCGGGTCGTAGCGCAGCAGCACGAACTCCGGGGGCAGCATCGACGCTTGGGTGATCCACGCATTCACTCCCGCTGCATAGCTCTCGAGGATCGAACGGCCCGCCGGCGAGAGCTCCGGCACCGCGGCCGCCGCGCGTCGGCCGAAGCCGATCTGCCTCTGCCGCACGTCGGTCTCGTATGCCGCGTCGCCGAAGATCTCGCTCAGCTCGCCACGAGAGAGCCTCCGGACGAGATCCATCTGGAACATCCGCTCCGACGCGTGGCACCAGCCGAGCGCGAACGCCGCATCGCGCTCCGTCTTCGCGTCGATTCTCGGGACGCCCCGCGCATCGAAGCCGATCTCGACCGGCCCATCGAGCCCCCGGACCACGAACTCGCCCGAGTGCCGCGCGACACTTCGAGAGAGCCACGAACGCCCACCGAACCAGGCAGCGGCGAGGAGGACGAAAAGAATCAGCAGAGTGACGAGAACGGCGCGGGCGAGGCGTTTCAGCACGAACGGGATGATAAGCGAAGGGGACGAGCATTTCGGATTTCGGATTCCGGATCTACCGTGGCGCGATTGGTCGATTTGCCCTTGTAGCCAAGGCGTCCCGCCTTGGCGAGCTGCACATTCGGCGTTAGTGGCGCGGGGGGCAAAGGCCGGAGGCCTTTGCTACAGCCTCCCCCATCGTTCCCCGTTCACACCCCGAAGTACCATCCGTCACAGCCGCCATGGTTGCCCCAAGCCATGATCGATCGGGCGAAATCGGCCATGGCGCAGGGCATCCGAATCGAGGTCCGCGGCACCGTCCAGGGGGTTGGTTACCGCCCCTGGGTCTACCGGACCGCGCGCGCAGGAGACATCGTCGGCCGGGTCTGGAACCACACCGCGGGCGTGACGATCGAGGCCTTCGGCGACGACGCTCGCCTCGCGGCCTTCGTCGATCGAATCCGGTCCGACGGCCCCCCCGCCGCACGTGTCGTCGACGTGCAGACCTCTCCCATCCCTGACGAGCCGCTCTCCGGCTTCACGATCGCGCAGAGCAGCGGCGCCGACGAGATCCAGGTCTCGATCCCTCCCGACCTCGCGACGTGCGACGACTGCGCGCGCGAGATCGCCGATCCTGCCGACCGCCGCTTCGGCTACCCGTTCACGAACTGCACGAACTGCGGCCCCCGCTTCACCATCGCCCGCGACGTCCCGTACGACCGCGTCGCGACGACGATGGTGAAGTTCGAGATGTGCCCCGACTGCCGGCGCGAGTACGAATCGCCCGACGACCGACGCTTCCACGCTCAGCCTAACGCCTGCGCCGTCTGCGGCCCGCAGCTCTCGCTCGTCGACGCGACCGGCGAGTGGATCGACTCGCCCGACCCGATTGCCGACGTCGCCGGCGCGCTACTCGGAGGCGCCATCATCGCGATCAAGGGCCTCGGAGGCTTCCACCTCGCCTGCGACGCGACCTCGCGCGCCGCCGTCGACCGGCTCCGCCAGCGCAAGCGGCGCGAGGAGAAACCGTTCGCCGTGATGGTCCGGGACCTCGACGCGGCCTCGCAGATCGCAGACCTGACCCCGGTCGAGCGCGCCGAGCTCGCGTCGGTCGAGCGTCCGATCGTCCTTTGCAGCAGCCGGGAAGGAACGCCGATCGCCGCTGGCGTCGCGCCGCGCAATCGCCTCATCGGCGTCATGCTCCCGTCGACGCCGCTTCATCACCTGCTCCTGGCGAAGGTCGCCCGACCCCTCGTCATGACGTCGGGGAATCTCGCCGAGGAGCCGATCGCGTACCGGAACGAGGAGGCGCTGTCGAAGCTCGCTCCGATCTGCGACTTCCTCCTTCTCAACAACCGCGACATCGAGACGCGCTGCGACGACTCAATCGTCCGCGTCGTCGCCGGGGCGCCGACCGTGCTGCGCCGCTCGCGCGGCTATGTCCCCAGGGCACTCCAGACTTCGACCCGCTTCGAGCGCCCGATCCTCGCCTGCGGCGCGCACCTGAAGAACACCTTCGCCCTCGCCTCCGGCGACCGCGTGCATCTCGGGCCTCACATCGGCGACCTCGAGAATGTCGAGACGCTCGAATCGTACGAGCACGCGATCGCGCGGATGCAGCGCTTCCTCCGCATCCGTCCGTCCATCGTCGCGCACGATCTCCATCCCGGTTACCACTCGACGCTCTACGCGCTCGAGCGCGCCAATGCGACGCGCGTCGCGGTCCAGCATCATCACGCCCACGTCGCCGCGGTCATGGCCGAGCATCGCATCGAGGGCCCGGCGCTCGGCTTCGCCTGGGACGGTGCCGGACTCGGCAGCGACGGCTCCGCGTGGGGCGGAGAGCTTCTCCTCGCCCGCTACGACGGCTTCGAGCGCCTCGCAACGCTGCATCCGATCAGGCTCGCGGGAGGAGACACCGCCGTCCGCCAGGTCTGGCGCCTTGCCGTCGCGCTGCTCGACGACACGTTCGGCGCCGGCAGGTGGCCTGACTCGCTCCCGATCGCGTCGAAGCTCGACGCGACCGCGCTGCGCAGCGTCCGCTCGATCCTCGCATCAGGTCTCAACACCATGCCCGCCCACGGCGCCGGCCGCTGGTTCGACGCCTTTGGCGCGATCTTCCTTGGCCGCGAGCTGTCGCGCTACGAGGGGCAGATCGCACTCGAGTGGAACCTCGCCGCCGACGCCTCGGAGCGCCTCCCGTTCCCGTTCGACATCGACCGCTCCGGCCCGGTCTGGAGGATCGACCTCCGTCCCGCGCTGATCGACGCGGTCCGCGCATTCAGTGCCGGCGCGCCCATCTCGTCCGTCGCGGGAAGGTTCCACGCGACGCTCTCTGCCGCCGCGGCCGCCACCCTGAGGGAGCGGACGCGCGAGTCAGGACGCCTCCCGGTCGTCCTCGCCGGCGGATGTTTCCAGAACGCTTTGCTCGCGGAGTCGTTCCTGCGAGACCTGACCCCAGAATTCGAAGTCGCGCTGCCGCGCACGGTTCCCCCAGGAGACGGCGGGATCGCGTTCGGGCAGGCGGTCGTCGCCAACGCTCTCATCCGGAAAGGTGGACAGCCATGTGTCTTGGAGTACCCGGTCGCATCCTCGAAATCGACGACATGACCGCGACGGTCGACTTCTGGGGCGTGAAGCGCCAGATCCGCCTCGACATCGTCGACGTGCCGGTCGCGGTCGGCGACTACATCCTCAACCACGCCGGCTTCGCCATCCGCCGCATCCCCGACGAGACGATCGGCGACACGCTCTCACTCTACGAGGAGCTCCTCGGTTCCCCGGAAGACGACCTGATGGGCGCCGACGTCCGTGGCGAGCTCGAAGCCGCTCGGAGAAACAGCGATGTCTGACCGCCTCGGCGAAGCGCGCGAGGTGAAGTTCCGCGATCCCGGGCTCGCCGCCGAGCTCGGGAAGACCCTCGTCTCGCTCGTCGAGGAGATCGGCCGCGCGCCGATCACCATCATGCACGTCTGCGGGAGCCACGAGCAGGCGATCGCGAAGTACGGCCTCCGCTCGAACTTCCCGAAGGCGCTCGACGTGATCATGGGGCCGGGATGCCCCGTCTGCGTCACCGACGCGCCCGAGGTCGACGAAGGGGTCTGGCTCGCGCGGCAGGGGATCAACGTCGCGACGTTCGGCGACATGCTGCGCGTGCCGGGGACGCGCCACTCCCTCGCCGACGCGCAGTCGGAGGGTGGGAAGGTTCACGTCGTCTACTCCGCCTCACAGGTCGTGTCGACGGCGAGGAAGAACCCGGACGAAGAATGGGTCTTCTACGCGACCGGCTTCGAGACGACGGCGGTGGCGACCGCCGCCGTGCTCCTCGACGATCCGCCGCCTAACTTCTCGGTCCTCTCGGCGCACAAGTACGTGCCTCCCGCGATGGAGATCGTCGCGCAGAACCCGAAGTCGCGCGTCGAGGGATTCCTCGCGGCGGGCCACGCGGCGACGATCACCGGCTACGGCCTCTTCGAGCCGATGGCGGAGAAGTACGGAATCCCGATCGTCGTCGCCGGCTTCGAGCCGCTCGACATCCTCGCCGGTCTCGTCGAGCTCGTGCGGCTCGTCCGTGACAAGTCGCCGCGCGTCTTCAACGCCTACCCGCGCTGCGTCAGCCGCGACGGAAACGAGCCCGCGCTCCGGATGATGTGGCAGGTCTTCCAGACCTCGAGCGGCATGTGGCGCGGCATCGCCGACATCCCCGACGGGAACCTGCGTCTCCGTCCCGAATTCGAGCGCTTCGACGCGCGGAAGAAGTTCGCGATCGACGCGTCGATCTACGCGTCGGAGGCCGATCTCGAGCTCGTGAAGGATTGCATCTGCGGCACGATCATGTCGGGCCTCGCCTCTCCCCCCGACTGCAAGCTCTTCCGCAATCGATGCGACCCCCAGCACCCCGTCGGCGCCTGCATGGTCTCGAGCGAAGGAACGTGCAAGATCTGGTACGAGTACGGCGGACGGCCGGACCTGAGTGCGGAAGGGACCACGCATGTCTGACGACCGCGTCGAAATGCGCCACGGCGGCGGAGGCCGCTCGATGAGGAAGCTCATCGAGGAGGTCTTCGCGCGCGGCTTCGCCGACGTTCCGTTCGACGGCATCGGCCTCTCCGCAATGGACGACGGCGCGGCGATCCGCATCGGCGATCGCTGGCTCGTTCTCACCACCGATTCGCACGTCATCCATCCAGTCTTCTTCCCGGGAGGCGACATCGGACGCCTCTCCGTGTCGGGCACCTGCAACGATCTCGCGATGATGGGAGCAACCGAAGGGATCGCCCTCACCTGCGCGATGGTGATCGAGGAGGGCTTCCATCTCGACAAGCTCGAGCGGATCCAGCAATCGATGGTCGCGGCGTGCCGCGAGGCGGGCGCGACGATCGTCACCGGCGACACGAAGGTCATGGGCAAGGGCGAGCTCGACGGGATCATCATCAACACCTCGGGGATCGCGTTCGCCTCCGAACCGGTGCGCGACTCGGGTCTCCGTGTCGGCGACAGAATCATCGTCACAGGAACGATGGGCGACCACGGTCTCGCCGTCATGGCCGCGAGGCACAATCTCGAGATCGACGGCGGCGAGCTCCTCTCCGACGTGGCACCGCTGACGACGATGATCCGCGCCGCGCTCGCGGCAGGCAACGGCGGCATCGTCGCGATGAAAGATCCCACACGTGGCGGTCTCGCGAGCTCGTTAGGCGAGATGGCCACGAAAGCGAAGGTCGGCATCGTCGTGCACGAGCGCGCGATTCCGGTGTCCGCGGCCGCACGCGCCGCGGGCGAGATGATCGGGATCGATCCGCTCCAGGTCGCGAACGAAGGCAAGGCAGTCATCGGCGTCCGCGCCGACGTCGCTGACGCCGTCCTCGCCTCCCTCCGCGCGCATCCTCTCGGAAGGAACGCAGCGATCGTCGGCGAAGCCGTCGCCGAACGCCCCGGAAGCGTGATCCTGGATACGGGATATGGACGAAGGCTTCTCGTCGAGTCGGACGGGGAGCCGTTGCCGAGGATTTGTTAGGGAAGAGGCGAAAGGCGAGAGGCGAGAGGCGATGAGCAAACGAAGTTCAGTGCGAGGGCCGCGCGGGTTGTCGTCCCGACGACCAATCCCGCGAAGCGGAAGGAGCGAGGAGGGACCTCGCAGACTTGTACTCTCGCGCGACGGGCAAACGCTCTCGCCGCGAACCGACTCTGTACCGGCCTGCGAGATCCCTCGCTTCGCTCGGGATGACAAACGCGCGGGCGCTTCCGGGAACAACGATCTCTGCTCGCCTCTCGCCTTTCGCCTCTCGCCTCTCGCCCATCGCCTCTCGCCTCTCGCCTCTCGCCTCCGCCATGCATGAATACTCGATCGTCCAGTCCCTCATGAACCGCGTCGAAGCGGAAGCGGCGGCGCGTGGGGCGACGGTGGTGCGCGCGCTCACGCTGCGGATCGGCGAGCTCTCGGGGGTCGAGCCGGTGCTGCTCACGATGGCGTTCGAGACCTTCGTCGAAAAGACGATCTGCGAGGGCGCGACGCTGTCGATCGTGCGAATCCCCGTCAGCTGGGCCTGCCCGAAGTGCGAGCGGCCGATCGTGCAAGGCGCGTTTCTGCAATGTCCCGAATGCTCCGTTCCCGCGACGTTGCGGAGCGGAGACGAAATCATCCTCGAACGAATCGAGATGGAGGTTCCCGA
The DNA here is from genome assembly GCA_041671505.1 of Thermoanaerobaculia bacterium. GTDB lineage: Bacteria > Acidobacteriota > Thermoanaerobaculia > Gp7-AA8 > Gp7-AA8 > JACPDH01. Next base: position 8,046 of record JBAZBK010000045.1, read on the forward strand.
TGTGTGATACCTGCGGCTGTGGCGATCCCGACGTCGTTCCGATCGAGATCCAGGACAAGATCCTCGCGGGGAACGACCGCCAGGCGGCGCACAACCGCGAGCACTTCGCGTCGCACGGCGTCCTCGCCGTGAATCTGATGGGCTCGCCCGGCGCGGGAAAGACGGCGATCCTCGAGGCGACCGCGCGCGCCGATCGCTCGCTTCGTCTCGGCGCGCTCGCCGGCGACCTCGAGACCGATCGCGACGCGCAACGGCTCGAAGCGGCCGGCATCAAGAGCGTCACCATCAACACGATCTCCGCCTGCCACCTCGACGCGCGCCTCGTCCACAACGCGCTTCACGACAGCGGCATGGAAGGGCATGACATCCTCTTCATCGAGAACGTCGGGAACCTCGTCTGCCCCGCGGTCTACGACCTCGGGCAGCAGTTCAACGTCGTCGCGCTGTCGGTCACCGAGGGGGAGGACAAGCCGGTCAAGTACCCGGTGATGTTCCGGAAGGCGGACCTGGTGCTGATCACGAAGGTCGATCTGCTGCCTCACCTGCCGGGAATGAGCATCGAGAAGATCGCCGACTCGCTCGCCCGCGTGATGCCCGATCCGCGTTACATCGCTGTGTCTGCCGTAAGCGGCGAAGGTGTGGCAGACTGGCTGAAGTGGCTCGAGGAACGGCGCCGCCCCGCCATGGTCGCGGCGGGCCATTCGCACGATCACCATCACGAGCACGAACACGATCACGACCATCACCACAATCACTGATGAGATCCGCACGATGAACCAGCCCGTCCTGCTGACGCTCGTTGCCGCCGCGGCCACGGTCGCCGCGCTGCATTCGCTCGCGCCCGATCACTGGGCGCCGTTCGCGGCGCTGGCGCGCGCGCGCAGCTGGTCGGCCGGCAGGACGGCACGCGTGACGCTGTTCTGCGGCCTCGGGCACGTCACTGTCTCCGCCGTGCTCGGCCTCGTCGCCATCGCGATCGGCATCGAAGTGATCGAAGCGCTCGGCGCGAAGATGGAGTCGTTTGCCGGTATCCTGCTGATCACCTTCGGCGTCATCTACGGAATCTGGGGCTTCCGAAAGAAGGCGGGGCATCATCTGCATGGCCACAGCCACCCGAGCTACGACCACATCCACGAGGAGAAGACGACTGCGTGGTCGCTCTTCGCCCTCTTCTCGATCGATCCATGCGTCGCGCTCCTCCCGATCCTCGTCGCCGCCGCGCCGCTCGGCTGGGTCGCCGTCCTCTCGGTCGTCGTCGCCTACGAGCTTTCGACGATCACCGCGATGGTCTCCCTGGTCCTGCTGGCCCGCGCCGGAGTCACACGCCTCCGATTCGATTGGATCGACCACTGGGGCCACGCCGCCGCTGGGGGCTTCATCGTGCTCGTAGGAATCGTCGTCGGGCTTCTCGGGATCTGAGGGGCGAACCGTCATTCCGAGCGAAGCGAGGAATCTGCAAAACGATCTCTGATCGTTTCCTCAGCCGAACGTCTCCGCCGTCAGCGCGATTCTCCGCAAAGGAATCGGCCAGTTCGACGCTTTAGCAGATTCCTCGCTTCGCTCGGAATGACGCAGCCCCCGCTATCATCGCCTCATGAAACCGCTCCGCCTCACCTCTCTTCTCGTCGTTCTGATCCTCTCCGCCTGCAGCCTCGCGATCGCGCCTAACGAATACGGCCTGCGCGTCGTCGGCGACAAGGCGACGTACGAGCGGCTCGTCGCACGCGATGCCGACAAGCGACTGGTCGACGTCGCGAAGGAAGTGCCTGGCATCGCGCTCGACATCCGCTACGCGACGGCGGACAACTTCATGAAGCGGGTGCTCTACCCGGAGGCCGCCGCGCTTCTCCGCCTGCCGGCTGCACGCGCCATCGCGGACGCTCAGAGCGAGCTCCGCACGAAAGGCCTCGGACTGAAGATCCACGACGCCTACCGGCCGTACAGCATCACGAAGGCGATGTGGGAGCCGATCAGGAACCCCGACTTCGTCGCCGATCCCGCGAAGGGCTCGCGCCACAACCGCGGCTGCGCCGTCGACCTTACGCTCATTCGCCTCAGTGACGGCACGGAGCTTCCGATGCCGACGCCCTACGACGACTTCACGCCTCGCGCACGGCACGACTTCAACGATCTTCCGGCCGACGCGCTCGCCAACAGGAAGCTCCTCCGCGAAACCATGGAGCGCCACGGCTTCGTCGCGTTCGAGAGCGAATGGTGGCACTACGACTTCAAGGGGTGGGAGAAGTACGAGCTGATGGAACTGGGGTTCGACGAGCTTCGCTAGGCGCGGAACGCGGAACGCGGAGCGCGGAACGACGATCTTCGTCGCGTAGCGACGACCGACCTTAGCCCCCGGTGACCGAGCGCGGCGAAGCCGGGCGAGGGAACCGGGGGATCGGGCGAATGGAATTCAATGCGCCGCGTAGCGGCGCAATATCCTGCGCCGCTACGCGGCGCTACACATATTCATGCGATGCCCCCCGGTCCCGCTTCGCGGGACCGGGGGCTAAGGTCGGCCGTCGCTACGCGACGCAACGAGGCGCGGCATGCGTCGCCCGCTTCGACCCCTGATCTCACACCTGACCAATGCGCGTCGCGCGCCTTCGTCGCGTAGCGACGACCGACCTTAGCCCCCGGTGACCGAGCCCCGCGAAGCGGGCGAGGGAACCGGGGGTACGAGCGATCAAAATTGAACGCGCTGCGTAGCGGCGCCGGATCCTGCGCCGCTACGCGGCGCTACACATATTCATGCGATGCCCCCCGGTCCCGCTTCGCGGGACCGGGGGCTAAGGTCGGCCGTCGCTACGCGACGCAACGAGGCGCGGCATGCGTCGCCCGCTTCGACCCTTACCGTCACTCCTGTCCGGTGCGGCGCTGCGCGCCGCCGCGAAAGCTCTGCTTTCGCACTCCATATGCTCGCCTATCGCGGGGGAATCGGCGGCGGCTGCGGCAACGTCAGCGGGTCGGCGGCGAGTTTCTTCATCAGGTCGCCGATCGCGTAGTCGAGCTGGTTGTCTTTGCCGCCGAGGAATCCGTCGGGGGTCAGGTCGAGGAGCACGTCGGGATCGACGCCGTGGCCTTCGATCTGCCACTCCTTCCCCTTCGGATCCCAGCCGCCCCACTCGGGCTGCGACGATCCGCCGCCGTCACGGAACGGCTTGTCGCCGCGGATTCCGACCCAGCCTCCCCACGTGCGCGTTCCGATCACCGGCCCGAGCTTGAAGTCCTTGAACTCCTGCGCGAGCGTCTCGCAGTCGCTGCCCCCCTGGCGGTTGATGAGCGCGGCGAGGTAGCGCTCGCGCGAGCGGCTCGGCTCGGTGACCTTCCCGTCGGCGTAACGCGTGCCGTACACGGAGAAGGGCTTGCGGTCGAGGTGCGCGACGATCATCGACGCGACGAAGCCGCCATGGTTCCACCGGTCGTCGATGATGAGCGCCGGCTTCTCCCATTGCGGTGGGAAGTCGCGCGAGAACTGCTTGAGGCCGAGGCCGCCCATGTCGTAGAGGTGGATGTAGCCGATCTTTCCGCCGCTCGCCTTGTCGACGTAGGCGCGCATCTCGCGGATCCAGGTCGCGTAGCGGATGTTCGTGTCGCCGCCGACCGGCTTCACGACGATCCTCCGCGCGCCGTCGAGCGACGGCTTGTCGTTGATCGTCAGTTCGGTCTCCACACCCGCGCGCCCGGCGAGTCGGCGGAGGTAGTCCTCTCCCTTCAGCAACGGCCGCCCGTCGATCGCGACGAGCCACATTCCCGGTTTCACGCGCAGGTCGGGCCGCGCGAGCGGAGACGACCACTTCAGATCGGGATAGTCGCCCGCGTAGATCTTCGAAATCTTCCAGAAACCGCTCGTCGGGTCGTGCTCGAGGTCGGCCGCGAGAAGTCCGGTGCCGACCGTCTTTCCGCGCCTGAGGTCGCCGCCCCAGTAGTACGTGTGACCGACGCTCAGCTCGCCGAACATCTCCCCGAGGATATCGGAGACGTCGTCACGGCTGCCGACGCGGTCGAGGAGCGACCCGTACTGCGTCCAGACTCCCTTCCAGTCGACGCCGTGCATTTTCGCGTCGTAAAAGAAATCGCGCTGGAGGCGCCACGCCTCGTGGACGATCTGCTTCCACTCGTCGCGCGGGTTGATCTTCATCGTCCAGCCGGCGAGATCGACCTTGGCGTCGCCGGCGTCGTCGCCCTTCGGCGCCGCCGTCGCACCCGCCTCCACGCGCGTGAAGCCGTCTTCCGTCTGGTAGACGAGCACCTTCCCGTTCATCGAGAGCTCGTAGTCGGTGACGCCGGTCGCGAGAGTCGAGAGCTTTTCCTTCTCGATGTCGTAGGTGAAGAGAGTGCCCGATTGCTCCCCTTCCGCCTCCGCTCCCTCGGGCATCATTCCTTCGTTCTCGACGCCGATGAAGTGGAGCTTTCCCGCGATCGAGCGGAGCGCCGCGTAGTTCCCGGACGCTACCGGCACCTGCACCACGCGCGAGGCGATTTCGTCGAAGTCGATTCTGATCGGCTCGACCTTCTCGTCCTTCGCGTCGGCGGGAGCGCTCGCCCCTTTCGCGCTCTTCTCATCCTTCGCCGCAGCCGGCTTCTCGTCCTTCTTCGGATCCACGTCGCTGCGCGGCGCGAACGGCAGCGCGCCATCGGCCTGGAGCGATACGACGACCGGCACCGTGGCGTTGTTCACGATGAAGCGCGCCTCTGCGCGGTCGAGGTACGGATTGATCACCAGATCGGCGAGGTAGTAGAGGTACTTCCCCTTCGGATCCCACGCCGGCGATCCCGAGTCGACCGACGGGTCACTCACGTCGTACGACCTCTTCGCCTTCGTGTCACGGATGCGCACCTGCGAGTAACCGTTGCGGATCGCGACCTCGTAGGCGATGTAGCGGCTGTCGGGCGACCACGCATAGGTGCGGATCTCGTTCTCGGCCGAGTCGATCGCTTCGGATGCGCCGGTGGCGACGTCGGTGACATAGAGCTTGTAACGGTGATCTCCCCACGCGAGCGACTTGCCGTCGGGCGACCACTCGGCGCGGAAGTGCCAGCCCGGCTCGACCTTGCCGACCTGCTTCGGCGCGACGCTGTTGTTGGCCGAGTGGAGGAGCAGCTGCTCCTCGCCGTCGACCTCGGTCCATGCGGCGATCCACTTGCCGTCGGGAGACATCGACGGAACGCGCGTGCGCGAGAGCGACGAGTCGGTGATCCGGCGGATCAGCCCCTTCTTGCTCGTGCGGGCGACGAAGACGTCGCCTCGTGCTTCGAGCACGATCCGCTCGCCGTCCTTCGACAGCCCCCACGAGTGGAGCGTCTTCATCGGGTCGACCCAGCGCTCGCGGAGCTGCAGTCGGTCGCTCGGCAGCTTCACCGCGACCTGCGCAACCTTTCCGCTCGTCAGGTCGTACGCCCATATGTCCATCTTGTGCTGGAAGACGATCTTTCCGTCGCCCATCGCAGGCCACCGCACGTCGTAATCGTCGAACGTCGTCAGCCGCTTCACGTCGCTGCCGTCGGGAAGCATCGAACCGAGGTTAGGCCGCCCCCAGCGGTCGGTGACGAAGTAGATCCGCCCGTCGGAGGCCCACATCGGGAAAGCGTCCTTGCCGTCGTACTTCGTCACTTCGGTAAACGCGAGCGGCGACAACCCACCAACCCAGATCTGTTCCGCCTCGCCCCCCTTGTAGCGCTTCCAGTTATGGAACTCGAGGCCGATCTTCTGCATCGCGATGCGGCTTCCCCCGGGCTCGTACGAGATCCACGCGCACGGCTCCAGCGGAACCATCTGCGCGATCCCTCCCTTCGGGTCGATGCTGAAGACGCGGAAGTCTGCGTGCGGATGATCGCGCTTGCTGCGGAAGAGCACCCTGCCGTCCGCGGTCCAGCCGAGCGCCTGATCGGACGCCGGATGCCACGTCAGCCGGAGCGGCTCGCCTCCCTCGCTCGGCATTACGTAAACGTCGTCGTTCCCTTCGTACTGCGCGGTGAAGGCGATCCACTTCCCGTCGGCCGAGATGCGCGGAAACCGTTCCTCTCCCTCGTGCGCGGTTAGGCGCTCCGCGACACCTCCGCCGGCCGGCACGCGCCAGAGATCCCCTTCCGACGCGAAGACGATCGTGCCGCCGCCGATCGCGGGGTAACGGTAGAAGCCGTCGGGAGGACCACTCGGCGCCTGCGCGCCTGCAGCCACGACGAAGAGCAGCAGGACGGCTGCCAGGACGAGGAAGAACTTGAGTCGCGTGAACGCGGCAGGAGTGGCTCGATTCATAGTGGTCCTCTCGTGATTCGAACGGTGGCGCAGGAGTTCGCCTTCGCGCCGCGCGACGTACTCTACCGCCTGCGCTTCGAACCTCAAACGCCACCTTCCGAAGCAGGTACAAACGTTCACGAAACCGCGACGTGAAGTACCATCGATACGGGAGGAGATTCAGCATGACCCCGTTTCGCTCGCGCTCCGTGGAGACCCTCGTTCACGGCACCCCCGCAACCGACGGCGGCGGAGTCCAGCTGCTCCGCGTGCTCGACCAGAATCTCCAGCGCCGGCTCGATCCGTTCCTCATGCTCGACGAGTTCCGCTCCGACGATCCCGACGACTACGGCGCGGGCTTCCCCGATCACCCTCACCGCGGCTTCGAGACGGTGACCTACATGCTCGCCGGCCGAATGCGCCACCGCGACAACCATGGCAATGTCGGTCTCCTCGAAGCGGGAGGCGTCCAGTGGATGACCGCGGGTCGCGGCCTCGTCCACTCCGAGATGCCGGAGCAGCAGGACGGGCTGATGCACGGATTCCAGCTCTGGCTCAACCTTCCCTCCGGCTCGAAGATGATTGCCCCCTGGTACCGCGATATCTCCGCCGGCGAGATTCCAGTCGTCACCACACCGTCCGGTGCGACGCTCCGCGTGATCGCGGGAACCGCCGAAGGTGTCTCGGGAGCGATGGCGCGAGAGACGACCGAACCGCTCTACCTCGACGTCGAGCTCCCTGCCGCGGGACGCTACGACGCCGTCATCGACGCCGCATCGAACGCGTTCGTCTACGTCCACGACGGAGCGCTGGAGGTCGGCGAGCCGGGGCGACGCGTCGAGACGCGGACCCTCGCGCTCCTCGCGAACGACGGCGGCAGCGACGGGATATCGCTCCGCAGCGAGGCGGGCGGCCGTGCGCTCGTCATCGCGGGACGGCCCCTCGGCGAGCCGATCGCGCAGTACGGTCCCTTCGTGATGAACACGATGGACGAGCTCGACCAGGCCATCGCCGACTACCGCGCCGGGCGCTTCTGATCGTCGGCCCACGTTCCATGTGGCAAAATGGCGCCATGTTTACGAGAAGACTCGACGAATTGCTCCTTGCCGAAGGGCTCGTCGACGAGCAGTCGCTCTCTCTGGCGCGTACCGAAGCGCTCGCGCGACAGCGCGCGCTCGCGGAGATCGTGATCGACCTCGGGTTGATCGACGAGCGTTCCCTCGCGACGCTCCTCGCACGCGAGTCGGGCCTCGACCTCGTATCGCCGATCGAAACGGCCGAGGCCGCGGCAATCTCCGGACTCCTTCCGCTGCACCTCGCGCGTCGCCACCAGATCGTCCCGCTGCGCGCCGAGCCCGACGCCATCGTCATCGCGATGATCGACCCGCTCGAACCGGGCATCGTCGAGATGGTCGCCGCGGCCACCGGCACGCAGGTCGGGCGTGCGGTCGGCGTCCGGTCCGAGATCGAGATGGCAGTGCTCGAGCTCTACGGCGTCGACGAAGCGGGCGACCACACGATCCAGTCGTCGCGAGCTCCACGGCCCGAGACCGTGTCCCCGGCCTCCTCCAGTTTCTGGCCGCCCGGCGGACCCGACGACTGGCAGGCCGTCGACCCGCCCGACTCGCCGCCCGCGGAGGCGGAAGCCGACCCCAGGCGCGACGCCGATCGGACGGCCCCGAGCACCGCGGGCCGCCTTACCGACACCGAGAGGCTCGCGCACGTCGAGCGTCAGCTCTTCAGCGTTTCCCGCGCTCTCGCCATCATCCAGGCGCGGCTCGACACGATCGACGCGAGGATCGCGAACCTCGGCGATCTCACGAGGGCGCAGAAGTAACGCGGACGGCGAAGCGCCGGTCCGCCGTCAGGGTTTCGTCAGATGGCAGAGCGCCCCCCCAGCGAAGCCGGCCGCGTCATCGCGCACTACGTCGTCGAGCGAGTTCTCGGCCGCGGTTCCGCGGGGATCGTCTACCTCGCGCGCGACACCCGGATCAACCGTCTCGTCGCGCTCAAGAGCATCGACGTGGCGTCGCAGCGCTTCGAGGATGCGCGCGACGCCGACGAGTTCTTCCAGCGCCTGCAGCGCGAGGTCGAGCTCTGCGGTGCGCTGAACCATCGCAACATCGTGACGCTCTACGACGCCGGCTACGAGGAGGGCCGCGTCTCCTGGCTGGCGCTCGAGTTCGTCGACGGGCAGACGCTGCTCGAGATCATCCGGTCGACGCGGCCCGCGGCGCTGCCGCTCGATCGCGCCCTGGCGATCGCGTCCGACCTGCTGCAGGGGCTCGCCTGCGCCCACGCGGGCGGCATCGTCCACCGCGACGTCAAGCCGGCGAACGTGCTCGTCAGCCGCGACGGGGTGGCGAAGATCGCCGATTTCGGCATCGCGCGCCCCACCGAATCGCTCATGACCGTCACAGGCACGCTGATGGGGACGCCTAACTATATGTCGCCCGAGCAGGTGAAGGGGCTTACCGCGAGCCCTCGCAGCGACCTCTTCTCGTTTGGCGTCGTACTCTACGAGATGCTGACCGGCAGGAAGGCGTTCGGGGCAAGCGACGTCTCCGGCGTTCTCTACAACATCGTTCACCGCGAGCACCCGCAGCTCGATCTGCCCGGTCTGTTTCCCGAGCTCGTGCAGCTCGTCGACCGGCTTCTCGCGAAATCGCCCGACGAGCGGCCCGAGAGCGCGAACGAGGCGCTCGAGACGATCGCACGCCTTCGCGACCGGCTCGCGGCCATCGCGAGCGCGCCGGTACCGCGGGAGACCGAGGTCACCGAGCGGACCGACCCGACACCGGCGGGAACCGCGGTAACCGACAGGGGAATCTGGCGCAACGTCCCGCGGGCGATCGCTGCAACGATCATCGCGACGGCCTCGATCGCCTTCGTCGCGACGGCCGTGGCGATCGCGCTGCGGATCGACTCCTCGCCGTCGGTCACGATTCCCGACGCGCAACTTCAGGAATTCGCCGAGAAGCGACAGCGGCTCGAAGGCGCCGAGGCTCTCTGCGCGGAAGGGCGGCTCGACGACTGCATCGCCGCCTACGACGCCTACCTCGCGAGATATCCCTGGTCCGTCGCTGCCAAGGAGGCGCGCGACGAAGCGTCGAGGCTAAAGAACGAGGAAAAGCGCGGTGCCGCGAAGGAAGCGACGAAGGGTGGCTGGCAGCGTTTCAAGGATCGCGTCAAGCGAGTATTTCACTGAAGGCAGGGCGAGAGGCGACGGGCGAGAGGCGAGGAGCAGCATGTAGCAAAGGCCTCCGGCCTTTGCCCCCCGAGCCACATGCGCCTCACGTCCGACTCAGCCAAAGCAAGTCGCGCCGCCTTCAACGTGTAGCAATGGCCTCCGGCCTTCGCCCCCCAACCCCACGCGCGCCTCTCGTCCTCGTCCGCCAGAACAACACGTGCCTTCGAACACTGGGCCTCTCGCCAAGTCACCCCGCCAGCGCATCACTCCTCATCGCTCGAACCGCTTCTCGAGACCCACGAGCTTCAGTCCGTCGGGCAGTGCGCGGCGCTGCACGACCGCGAATCCGTGTTTCTCGTAAAGACGGATCGCGGGGATGTTCGCCTCCCCCGTCGAAACGGTGATCCGCGCGTGACCGTCGCGCAGCTCCTCGACCGACGAGAGCAGCCGACTCGCGATGCCGCGCCTCATGTGCGCTGGGCTGACGACCATCCGACAGATGTCGAGGACGTCGTCGCTCACCGCAACCGAAGTCGCACCGACGAGCTCGTGGCCCTCGAACGCCGCGAGGAACCGCTCGCCCGAGGCGCGGAGATCGGCGACGGTCTCGAAGAGCGGCGGCAATTGCGGGTATTCGAGGAGCTCCGCCTCGATCGCGTAGGCCGCGACTTGCACGGCGAGCAGCTCGCGCGCGACGCGGCCGTCGGAGAGGTCAACTTCTCGCACGCTGATCATTGCTGCACCTCTCGGCACCCGTCGAATTGCATGAACCCGATTGGACCGGCAGCGCCAACGGCTGTCAAGCAAACAGTCGGGATGCGGTATGCTCCACGGTCTGCCGCGCGACGTCAGTCGTACCCCGCGTCGGCGAGAGATCGACCGAGGGAAACGCCGGGTGCCAGAACAGATCGTTCACTTCGTCCGACAGATCGCGAGGGAGCTCGGCGACGCGCCGCTGCTCTTCCCGCCGGTCGAGAGCGCGACGAACCTGCCCGCCACGCTGCTCCCGCTCTACACCTTTTCCGACGGAATCGAGCTGCCGTTCCTCCGCTTCGCGCGGACCGACGAGATTCACGAGCTCACCCACCATCACATCTTCGGCGAGCACTGGATCTGGTTCGGCGAGGACTTCGGTTTCACCGACTACCTCTGCCGCTTCGACTCGCCCGGGAACGATCAGCCGATCGCGTCGTGGGATCGCGAGAGCGACACCCCCATCGAAGGAACCCACGCCAGCGTGCTCGAGCTTCTGCACGAGGAGTATTCGCGCTACGTCGAGAACGACATGAACGTCGCTGACCTGCACCTGACCGAGATTCCCGACATCGCGAACTCGATGCAGATCGTCCGCGCGGTCCGCTCTCTGAAGAGCCAGACCGGGGGCGGCCTCTCCGCCGACCTGCGCACGCTTCCGCTCATCCTCGAAGCAGTTCCGAGCGATCTTGCGATCGCCGCGGTCCGGACGATTCACGAAGCCGGCGCGAGCGCCTGCCTCCGCAACGTGCGCCCGCTCACGGCGGGGTGAACTGACGATGTGGCTCGTCCCGCTGCTCACCCGAATCTGCCGCTTCGCGGTCACGACCTACTATCGCTTCGAAGTGCGCGGTGAGGCGGTGCCGGAGTCGGGCCCGCTCCTCGTCGTCGCGAACCATCCCAATGGCGTCGTCGACCCGATCTGCGTCGTCGTCGCGGCCGGGCGGCCGATTCGCTACGTCGCGAAGGAGCCGATCTTCGACGTACCGATCCTCGGCTGGCTCGCACGCGGCTCAGGCGCCATCCCGGTGCGCCGCCGGCAGGACATCGCCGGCGCCGAGGCAGACAACAGCGGCATGTTCGCCGCAGCCCGCGCGGCGCTCGCGTCGGGCGGGGCGCTCGGCATCTTCCCGGAGGGAATCAGCCACGACGAGCCGGCGCTGACACAACTGAAGACGGGAGCCGCGCGGATCGCGTTAGGCGCCGCTACGGAAGGCGTCCGGGGAATCAGGATTCTTCCGGTCGGGCTCAATTACCGCGAGAAGGAGATGTTCCGATCGCGCGCGCTCGCCTGCACCGGTGACCTGGTCGAATGGAGCGACCTCGAGGGGCGTCCCGAAAGCGACGCCGACGCTGTGCGAGAGCTGACCTCGAGAATCGCGACGGCGATCCGTGACGTGACGGTGAACCTCGAGCGCTGGGAAGACGTCGCGCTCATCGAATTCGCCGAGGCAGTCTGGTCGGCCGAGTACGGACGGAAGGACATCGAGGATCGTCACGAGGGACGGATCGCGGCGGGGAACATCCTGCAGCGGTTGAGACAGGAGAATCCGGAGTCGGTTTCGTCGCTCGCGCAGGCGCTCCTCTCGTTCGCGAAGACGCTGGAGCAATTGCGCCTCAGGCCGCGGAATCTCGACGCGAAACCTTCGCTCGTCGGCGTGATCCGCTGGATCGTGCGAAGGGCTCTGATCCTCATCGCCGGCCTGCCCGTGATCGTGTCGGGCACGCTCGTGTTCGTGCTTCCCTACGCGATCGTCGGGTTTTTCGACGGCCGGAGCACGCAGCCGCGCGACGTCCGGTCGACCGACAAGCTTCTCGGCGGCGGGGTTTTCTACATCGGCTGGATCACGTTGCTTTCGCTTCTCCTCGGATGGAGATTCGGCGCCGCTGCCGGGCTCGCGGCTGCGCTCGGGCTCCCACTGTTAGGGCTGGCGACGCAGTGGTTGCGCGAGCGTTGGGGCTACGCGATGCTCGACGTGAGGCGATTTTTTGCGCTCCGACGCGGCTCGCTGCGCGATTACCTCCTCGCGAGACGGAAGGCGCTGGCGACGGAACTCGACGCTCTGCTTTAGCAGAGGCCCCGTAGCAAAGGCCTCCGGCCTTTGCCCCCTGAACGCCAACTGCGCTGCTTGTCCGGATCGGCCAAGGCGGGACGCCTTGGCTACACGCTGACTGCCCCTGTAGCAAAGGCCTCCGGCCCTTGCCCCCTGAACGCCGTCTGCGCTGCTCGCCCGACCCGGCCAAGGCGGGACGCCTTGGCTACAGTGACTACTTCCCGCCCAGCAGCGCCCTCGCCTCCCCCGTCGCCGCGTCGAACATCACCATCGCTCCGTCGCACGTCGAGAAGAGGCGCGAGCTCGCTCCGCCCGGCTCGGGCGCCACTCTCCAGGTTCCGGCCCGTGGCCATCCCTTGAACGGGAGCTCCCGAAGCGATCCGGACGTCAGGTCGATTGCGACGACATGCGGCGTGCCCGCACACGGCGAGCTCACGTTCTCGTTGGTCGCCCAGACCACGATGAGCTCTCCCCGGCGCTGTTCGCCGGCGATCACGATTCGCTTCGCACCGGGGAGCGGAACGCGCAACCGCTCGGTTCCGTCGAGCGCGTGGATCGTCACCGCCGCCTGCACCGTGGCGGGCAGGACGCCCGCCCGGAGGGGCGTCGGCTCGATCGATGCCAGCGCGATGCCGCCATCGGCAAGCCAGTGAAGCCGGCGCCCGAACGCCGAGCCGATGAACGGAATTTCTCCCAGCTTCACACCCGACTTCGTTTCGTAGATCGCGACCGTCCCATTCTTGTCGGTCGTGCTCGCGGTGATCGCCACGTGCGCGCCCGTCCGATCGCGCTTGAAGCGTCCGCCCTTGAAGACGTTCCGCGCCACGCGCTCGCGTCGCGCGATGTCGAACGTCGAGATGATCGACTCGTCATTCTTCGACGAGATCACCAACAACGTGCCGTTGTCGAGGAAGGACATGATGGGCCAGCTGCGTTCCTCGCCAGGAAACGCCGCGAGCAGCTTTTCGTCCGACAGCGAATAAACCGCCACGTTGCTTGACTCGCGCACCACAACCCGCGAGCCGTCGGGCGAGAGCGCCGGTGTGTCCCAGAGTCCTTGCACGATCCCTGTGGCGCGTACCCTCGGCCTGGCTGCAGTCAGATCGACGGTTTGAATCGTAGTCTCCGACCAACTCGGCGGACGCCACGCCCACGAGCGCTTCGCGATCACCGCGATGCGCCGGTCGGCGGACACCGAGACCGACTGTGAGTCATCGACCCGCAGCCACGCGCCCGTCTTCGTCGACATCAGGAACTCGTGCGGAATCCCGCCCCGCCCTTTTTCTTCTCCCGACCCGACGCCGATCCACTCGCCGTTCCCGTCGATCTCGGACGCCCACCCTTTCGACCACTCGATCTCCTGCGGACTTGCGGCGAAGACCCACGCACGCCACGCAGCGAACGACAGCAGCGCGATGACGACGAGCGACCAGAGCGTCACCAGCGACCAGCGATGCACCGCCACCGGAGTGATTCGTCCCTTCGCAAGCCCCACCCATCCGGCGAGGGCGAGGAAGAGAGTGAGCAGGGCAAAGATGGCACCGAGGGCCTTCGGCGTGCCTAACCAGTACGGGAGGAACGGCAAGCTCAACGTCCAGAGCACTCCCCCCGCCGCACACATCGCGACGACATCGAACGCGAGCCACGCAGAGCGCGACCGGAGCGCCACGCTCACGTAGTGCGCAACCAGTGGAAGCATGAGCGCGAAGATCATCGCGACCGGAAGCTCCGAGTCTCCGCGAAGGGCTGACGGGCTTGGCGTGCCTCCGCTGATGACGATCGCCGGCAGCGCCACGATGACCACCGAGATCACGACGGCGACGAGCATGCCGAGGATGCGGCCCACCCAGATTTCCCACGCCCGCAACTGTCTCGTGAAGAAGAAGGCGAGGCGCCCGCTCGACAAGTCGCGGCCGATCGTCGTCGCTCCCAGCACGATGCCGCCGCCGGCCATCAGCGCCAGAGCGAAGACGGCAGCCGATACCTGGACCACTTCCACGTATCGATATCCGCCGGGGACCGGCATCAGCGGGAAAAGAAGCGTCATCAACCCGATCAGCGCGGCTCCGAGAAAGAGCAACTTCCGCTCTGTGATCTCGCGAAGCGCGAGGGCGAATACACGTGTCATCGCGACACCTCCCGGTCACCAGCGACCGCAAGAAAGATTTCTTCGAGCGACATCGAGGAGACGTCGATGCCCGACGGAGCGAGCGTCGCGACGCGCGCCGCGTCGAACTCGCCGACGACCGCCTCCAGCCCTGCTCCCCAGCGTCGCGTTCCGATCGCATGCAGCGGAGCGAGCGACTCCTCGACCCCAGGCTCTGCCTGCGCGACGCGGATCCGGCGGAAACGCGACTTCAGTGTTTCGAGCTCCTCGTCGAGCGCCATCCGCCCGTCGACCAGGATGCCCACCCGCGTCGCGACCCCTTCCACCTGCGCGAGGTCGTGCGTCGTCACCAGCACCGTCGTGCCGCGATCTGCAAGCTCGCTCACCAGTTCCTCGAAGAGGCTCGCCTTCGCAACGACGTCCAGACCTAACGTCGGATCGTCGAGAACGAGCAGCTCGGGCGAAGTCGCGAGCGCGATCGCCAGCGACACCTGCTTCCGCTGCCCCTTCGAGAGCTTCCCGAATCCCGTCTTCAACGGCACGCCGAAGCGGTCGAGCCTCGCCTTCGCCTGCGCGTCGTCCCAGCGCTCGGAGATTCGCGAACAGAATCGCAGGATCTCTTCCCCCGTCATGTCCTGCGGGGCGTCAGGCTCCTCGGGGACCACCGCCACGCGCTTCATCAGAGCCGCGCGTCGCCTCCACGAATCCTCGTTGAAGATCGTCGCGCTCCCGCGATCGGCCTGCTGAAGGCCGAGCAGCACGCGAACGAGCGTCGACTTGCCCGCGCCGTTTCGGCCGAGAAGCGCGTAGACCGAGCCTCGTTCGATCGAAAGCGAGAGGCGGTCGAGCGCGAGCTTGCGCCCGTAGCGGACCGAGACCTCGCCAAGGCGGGCCACGGTGGTCTGTGGGCTGTCCGTCATCGTCTGCTCCTCTCGTCGCGAACGCCGACGCGGCCCCAGGCCGTTTCGACTTCGCTCGTCGCCTCGTCGAGGCTCGCTCCGGTGGTCATCGCCGTTCCGGCATATTTCTCGGCGGCGGAACGGAGCGCTTCGCGCCGTTCGCCTTTGCGCGCGGCGGGAGGAGCGTCGGAAACGAACGTTCCCTCCCCGCGCTTCACAGTCAGCACTCCCGCGTCGGTCAGCCTCTGGTAGGCCTTCGCCACCGTCGCCGGGTTGACGCGAAGCTCGCGCGCGAGATCGCGCACCGAGGGGATCGCGCCGCCTGGCGTGAGGGAACCGACTGCGATGAGCCGCCTGATCTCGTCGTCGATCTGGCGGAAGATCGGTGTCGCGTCTTTCGTATCGATTTTCAGCATGGTCGGTGTGTTGGTGTGCTAATACACTAAGCCGGAACGCGGAACGTGTCAAGGGGTATTTCGGATTTGAATCGTTGATCGATTCCAGATCTCCAAGTTGCCGTCATTCCGAGCGGCCCACTGCGCGCGCTGCAGCGCCTGAGGTAAGAAACTGAGTACGATGGTGACGGCGTGGCCTTGACGTGACCGTGATCGCTTTGGTGCTCAACGAGCCCGTTTCCGAGCTTGG
>JBAZBK010000046.1:0-18438 GCA_041671505.1 Thermoanaerobaculia bacterium
AGACATCACCAAGGACATTTTCAGCCCGCGCGATGGCGTGACCGCGATCAACCGAGATGGAGGGTTTGCGACCTTCATGATCTCCAGCGCCTAACGCCAGCGCTAAGCGGTTTCAACGCGCCCGCGCAGCACGAACAGCTTACAACACATGGTGAGGCGCGTTGAAATCCGCTTGAGCGCCTAGTTAGGGCGCCGTTCTGACACTTGAATCTCTTGAATAAATTGATCTTGCGAGCTCTCGTACTCCGAGCGCTTGCCAAACACATAGATCATGCCGCCACCAAGCTTGGGGACCCAAAGGCGAAAGGGTCCATCCCACTCCGAGGATGGGACGATTTCGCGATAGCTGGCCGGAAGCTCTTGCTCAAATACTTTCCAGCAAGGAGCCGACACGAAGTGGTCAAAGGCTGCGTCAGGATAGCGCGAGGCCAGCTTCCAAAAACTTAGGCGTCCGGGCCTGCGTAGAAGCAAGTAGTAGAGGAGAACCGCAATACCGACGACCACTAGCCACTTCATTGCTCTGCCCCTTCACATCTCGCTTACGGCCTGTTGGACGCTAATCGCGGAATCCCGGAATCACGACCCCGAGGCCTTCACACGCCTGGCAGAGGTCCGTGTCACGCTGCGTAAGGTCCACCGCATCTCCGACGTCGGCGAGATACTGAGCGCGCACATCTTCGACGCTCACGCGCCCACGACCTGAACAGGCCGAGCAATCGATGAACTGACTCCTGAGTCCGGGAGACAACACGAATTCGATTCGAACTTCTGATCCGACCGCCAACCCGTGAATGTACTCCCCAAGGACCTTGCGGAAGCCAACTAGCGACGGAACATCTATCGCTCGAAATCCGTTGCCCGCCGCTCGGTAGCCGGTCTCCATGGACATGATCAGAACTTCTAACTGCTGCATGAGTTCTACCTCTCACTTCGATCGGCCGACGGTTGCTCTCTTGCCCACGTCAGCCAAGGTTCACGGTTTCCGTGTTGCTCCGCCAACCACACATAGTAGTCACCGACGCCGCGCAAGTTCAACCAGCGATGGTAGAAGCGTCCGTGCGGAACAGGCCACTGATCAAGCCCTCTCCAACCGTTGAGGTGGTGCCTCATGAGGTTGAAGCAGTTGAGAAGTATTAGCGTGCCTAGGGGAACCAATACTGCCAACCATGAGAAACGCGTCCAGAGGAAGACGGTAAGTTGCCAGACCCCGATCGCGACCAAGCCGGCTGCCACGAGCGTGGTGAATGAGGGTGATTTTGTTTCAACCATTCGAGCCTCGCGAATCTGGGCGCCCTAACGTTCGCGCATCAGCGGTGCCAACGCGCCCGCGCTAATGCTACCAGACTTCGAAACTTTGAGTGGCGCGTTGGCATCCGCTGCATGCGTTAGTTAGGCGCGCTTTGACCCGAAGCGGGATACTCCGCGGAAGTTCGCTTACCTGACGTGAGCGAGCAATGCTTACATTTGACCACTCTACAAATGGGCCATTTCCGTGGGCGGCGAGAGAATAGCGATAGAAAGAATCCGTTCTAAAGCGACCGCCGGTGCACCGGGGCAAGATCGTGGCGGGCTGGACCTCACGCGTTTACCGGCGGGTGTTGCTCCCGATGCCACACGCCTCTCCACTCTGCTCTCCACGCCCGCCACCCTGGTGGCAAATCTGCGAGATCTCCGATGGACGTATCCATGTCGAAGATTTCGGACAGAGCGACGATTTTGAGGTGTTCGGTTGCGTTCGTCGTTCCGCAAAGGAATGACCAGGAGCCATCTTCATCGTCGTGGTCCACGAGAAGAATGGGATAACCTTCATTCAACACGCGGGTTGTGGTGAACACGGCGACGTTGAGAGGCTCGTCGAACGGAAATGCCGGACTTCTAGATTTCATGCGAAGCGCCTAACTTGTCTAAACGACGATTAGACGTACGAAATCATATCGCGAAGGGCGGAAAGGTTTCACCCATCCAGTCCGTCTTTGTCGCTACCGGGTGTGGGATAGGCTGAATGGCGATTCGGCCTAGCGCGCGGGTAATAGGCTGGGTGGGATTCGACCTATCTCCGACTCCGCAGGGTCAGCCCGCCCAGGCTCCTCCCTCCCTCGCCTACAAGCGGTCGAGCGGGCTTCGAACTCCGCCCCCGCCTTTGTTGAGTACGTGGGTGTAGATCATCGTGGTCTTCACGTCCGCATGCCCCATCAGTTCCTGGATCGTCCGGATGTCGTAACCGTCCGCGAGCAGGTGCGTCGCAAAGCTGTGCCGCAGCGAATGGCAGTTCGCCCCGCGCACCACCCCCGTCCCGACGTATGCCGCGTGCACCGCTTTCTGCACGGTCGACTCGTCGAGGTGATGCCGTCGCGTCTCGCCGCTCCGCGGGTCGACCCCGAGGCTCTTCGCCGGGAAGAGGTACTGCCATCCCCACTCCGTCTCCGCCGACGGGTATTTCCTCGCGAGCGCCCCAGGAAGCCAGACCCGCCCGTATCCCGCCTCGAGGTCGGCCGCGTGCAGCGCACGCACTTTCCGCAGATGCGCCTCGAGAGGGTCGCGCACCGCGCCCGGAAGCATCGTCCGCCGGTCCTTGTCTCCCTTGCCGCCGCGCACCACGATTTCGCCCGCGACGAAGTCGATGTCCTTCACCCGAAGCCGCAGCCCTTCGAGCAGCCTGAGGCCGCCGCCGTACAGCAGGGCCGCGACGAGCCGCGTCGTTCCCTGCATCCGCCCCAACACCTCACGCACCTCGTCGCGCGAGAGCACGACGGGAAGTCTCTTCGGCTTGCGCGCACGCACGACGTCGCCGAGCCACGGAAGTCGCTCACCCAGCACGTCGCGATAAAGAAAGAGGATCGCGCTGAGCGCCTGCCCCTGCGTCGACGACGAGACCTCGCCGTCGACGGCAAGGTACGTCAGGAATTCATTCACCTCGTCCGCGCCCATCGACGAGGGATGCCGCTTGCCGTGAAAGACGATGTAGCGCCGGATCCAGCCGACATACGCCTCTTCGGTGCGAATGCTGTAGTGGCGGACGCGAATCGCGTGCCGGACACGATCGAGCAGCTTCGGCGGCTGACCTTGAACTGCATCGTTCATACCCCGAGGATCCCTCGGATTGGCGAAAACGCCGAGGATTCTACGTGGGGTGGAGTGGGGGAGGGGTCCGCGCGCGGGACGCGCGCGGACCTGTCGGCGGGACGCCGGCGCTACGAAACGCGAGACGCCGTCGCTACGATAGACGCTTCGGGTTGGCGAAGACGCCGAGGACTCTACGAGGGGTGGAGCGGATGATTCTGGCGCCGCTACGCGGCGCGGAATCCTGGCTCTTTTCACCCCCGGTCCCGCTTCGCGGGACCGGGGGCTAAGGTCTGTCGCCGCGATGCGGCGACGCTTCGGTGAACGTTGCCGTTAGGGACACCATTCGATTGCGGTTCCGGATTCCGAATTCTGCGCTCGGAGTCAGGCCTCCCGCATGCGCAGTTCCGCGTTTCGTGTTCCGAGTTTCGTATCCCGCGTTCCGCGTTAGGCGCTCCACGTTCCGCGTTCCGCGTCCCGCGCTCCGCGTTTCGCATTCCGCATTCCGAGTTCCGCATTCCGAGTTCCGCATTCCGAGTTCCGCATTCCGAATTTCTACTTCTTCCACTGCTTGAGATCCTCCGCGTCGATTCCCGCGGCGTGGAGGCGCATCAGCTGTGAGGCGGAGAGATCCTTGAAGCCGGCGGCGGAGAGACCGCGCAGGTATTCGCCGTCGACTCCCGTCGCGTGAAGGCCTGCGAGCTCGGAGGCGCTGAAACTCCTGTAGCCGGCCCCGCGGATCTCTTTCAGCCAGTCGCCGTCGACTCCGGTGCTCTTGAGGATCTCGTACTCGTGGCGCGAGAGTCCGGTGAGGCCTGCGCGCTCGAGCTCCGCGACGTACTCCTTGTCGATCTCGAGCGAGTGACGGCGCGCCTGGTTCGCGGTCGCTCGCGCCCGGTCGAGCTCGGCGCGCATCCTGGCGAGCTCCGCGCGGTCGATCGCAGGAGTGTGGAGCCGGAGCAGCGAGTTGACGTCGACCTTGCTTCCCTTCGCCCGAAGCTCCGCGACGTCGTCCTCGTCGACGCCGAGGGCGCGAAGGCGGAGCAGCTGGGACCAATCGAGCTTCGCACCGACCGCCTTCTCCATCGACGTCACGTAGTCGGCGTCGACGCC
The DNA here is from genome assembly GCA_041671505.1 of Thermoanaerobaculia bacterium. Classification (GTDB taxonomy): domain Bacteria; phylum Acidobacteriota; class Thermoanaerobaculia; order Gp7-AA8; family Gp7-AA8; genus JACPDH01. The sequence goes on from JBAZBK010000046.1 coordinate 4,174, forward strand.
GCTCGAGCTGAGCATCGCGAGCTGCCTCGCGTTGAGATCGCGGAGCCCCGCCTTCTGCATCGAGCGGACGTAGTTGGAGTCGACTCCCGCGGAGTGGAGGAAGACGAGGTCGTCGACCGACGGGTTGTCGGGGTCGACCGGCTTTCCCGTGCCCGCGGAGAAGCGCGGCGCGATCGCGGGAATCGCCATCGGCGCCCAGGGGATGGAGGGGGCGACGGGGGCGATCGCGGGTACCGGGATCGTGTTAGGGCGCGCGACCGGCGCAGGCCGCGGGGTCGGCGCGACCGGAGCGACGGGTGCAACCGGAGCGACCGCTGCAACCGGTGGAGGCGTGTCTTCGCTGTTCCACGTCCAGCTCGCCCCCTCAGCGGGCGGCGCGGGCCGAGCGGGAGGAGTCGGCGGCGCGGGCGGCGCGACCGCGAGCATCGCGGCGATCTGCATCTCGACCTCGTCGCGCGCCGAGAGTGCCTCGGCGATCGCGCGGTCGATCTCTTCCCGCTGGCCGTCGATCACGGCGAGCTGCTGCTCGAGCGCCGCGCGTCGCACTTCGATTTCCGCCGCGGCAAGCTCCGGCGCGGCGAAGGCGAAGTCGAACGAATCGGCAAAGGCCTCGTCATCGGCCGTCGTGGCGATTCCTGCGGGAGCGCTTCCCGCGGTCCAGATGCCGGTGACGTCGTCGTCCGACTTCGCTGCGTCGACGGTGATCGTCGTGCCGGCCGCGCTGCTCTCCTTCCCACCGCGTGCGGAGAGAGGAATCGCGATGGCCGCGGTGACGATCGAGAGGGCAATGAGCGCGGCGATCGGGCGCGTCGACCCGAGGTCGTCGCCCGCGAGGCCGACGAGGCGGCGGACACGCTCGAGGAGCGAGCCGCCGGTCGACGCGAGTGCCGTTGCGGGAGTCCGCGCGGCGCGCATCTCCTCGAGCAATGTGAGGGCGCGGGCGTAACCGACCGCGTCGCCGCAGGTCGCGACCGCCGCGTCGTCGCAGCAGTGCTCGCGCTCGATGCGGACCCGGTTCGAGATCCACCAGACGGCGGGGTGATAGAAGAAGAGAGTCTCGACGACGGTCTGCGCGAGGTTCACGAGAAAGTCGTGGCGACGGATGTGCGCGAGCTCGTGCGCGAGCACCGTCTCGAGTTGCTGCGGTGTTAGGCCGGTCAGCGCCGAGGCGGGTACGAGGATCACGGGACGGAGCCAGCCGACGACCGTCGGCACGTCGACGCGGTTCGACTCGAGAAGGCGCACCGCGCGGTCGACGCCCATCGCGGCGATGAGGCGGCGCAGCGCCGCGCTCCATTCGCGCGGCATCGAGTCGATGCCGCTGTCGGCGAGGCGGCGCGCCGAGACGAGCGCCACGCCGATGCGCGCGGAGAGAAGCGTCACGCCGGCGAGCCAGACGCCGACGATCCAGGGAAGCGCGGGATCGAGCGGCAGCGAGGCGACGCCGCGAAGTGCGGCGGTTCCTGCGGGCGCCTGCGCCGCTGGAGCGTCTTCGAGGAGGGGAAGAGGCGCACGCGGCGCGGTGGAGGCGACGGCTGCGTCAGGCTCGAATGTGACGAACGCGGTTGCGACCGGGAGCGCGATCGTGAGGACGAGCGCGGCGCACGAGACCGCGTAGCGCGCATTCGCGCTCGAGCGCCGCATCGCGGCGAGCGTGCCTGCGAGCAGGAGGGCGACGATCGACGCCTGCCAGACGAGGTGGACGAGCGCGCGGCCGAGGGCGTCGGCAAACGGTCCGTCGAGAAGAGTTGCGATCGCGTTCATCGGCGTTCGCCTTCGATCTTCTCGAGCAGCTCGCGGATCGTCGCGAGCTCTTCGGGCGAGGCCTTCTTCGTCGACAGCGCCTGCATCACGAGGGCCGTGGCGGAGCCGTCGAAGGCGCGGTCGACGAGGTGGCACACCAGGCGGCCCTGCGTCGACTGCTCGCTTTCCTTCGGCGCATAGACGTGCGCGCGCTGCGACTCGTCGCGCACGACTAGCCCTTTGTCGGTCATGATCTGCAAGAGCTTCAGCACCGTCGTGTAGCCGGTCCTCGGCTGCTCGTGAAGAACCTCCTCGTGAATCTCGCGGACGGTTGCCCGGCCGAACTTCCAGATCACTCGCAGGATCGCGAGCTCGGCGTCGGTCGGTCTCGGTACGGCTGTCGGCGTCATGGCGGTGCCTCCTCGTCTCGTGTGTGTACGAAGAAATGTATACGAGGTTTTTCGTAGTGTCAACGAAGAGTTTCGTAGTTGGCGGGAATGTGACAGGAAAGGCAGGGCGAGAGGCGAAAGGCGAGAGGCGATGAGTTGGCGATTCGTAGCGCCCGCGTGCCGCGGGCGGGCGCGGCGGCGAAACCAGAAGTCGAGCGTTACGACTAGTGGCAACGGCCTCCGGCCGTTGCGCGGAGGCCGGAGGCCTCCGCCAATAAACGAGTAAGGCGCCGACTCGCGCCGGCGCCTCAACTCATTGCTTGCTTATCGCCTCTCGCCTCTCGCCTTTCGCCTACCTCATTGCTATCTCTTTCGTCCCCGCGATCCTTGACGCTTTGCTCGTGAGGCGGAGGAAGTCGCTTCGGTGGCCTTCGGCGTCGCGGCCGGTGGCGCGGGTGGCGAGGCGCTCGATCTCGTCGAACGAGGCGTCGCCCTTGAACTCGGAGTCGCGGAGGAGGAGCCCCAGCTCGGCGACCGCGGCGGCGAAGCGCATGTCGCCGGTCGCGGAGTCGATCTTCGTGCCGTCGTCGCTGACGCTCTCGCTGAGCAGCATGCTCCGGTCGCCGTCGGGCTTCTTGTAGCGGATCTTCACGGTCGCGATCTCCGCGCTTCCGCCGCGCTTCGCCGACGTGTTAGGCGTCTGGTACTTGAGCGGGTCGACGGAGCCGGAGGGAACCGGCACGCCGGGAGGGACGATCTCGTAGAGCGCCGTCACCGAGTGGCCTGCGCCGATCTCGCCCGCGTCCTTCTTGTCGTCGTTGAAGTCCTCGGCGGCGAGAATCCGGTTCTCGTAGCCGATGAGGCGGTAGGCGGCGACCTGCGCCGGGTTGAACTCGACCTGGAGCTTCACGTCTTTCGCGACGGTGACGAGCGTGCCGCCCATCTCGCTGACGAGGACCTTGCGCGCCTCCCCGAGGCCGTCGATGTAGGCGTAGTTACCGTTTCCCTTGTCGGCGAGGAGCTCCATCTTGGAGTCCTTGACGTTGCCGGTGCCGAAGCCGAGGACGGAGAGGAAGATCCCCGAGGCGCGCTCCTTCTCGATGAGGCGCTGGAGCTCGCCGTCGCTCGAGACGCCGACGTTGAAGTCGCCGTCGGTCGCGAGGATGACGCGGTTGTTGCCGCCGCGGAGGAAGTTGTCGCGCGCCGTCTCGTAGGCGAGGACGATCCCCTGGCCCCCGGCCGTGGAGCCGCCCGCTTCGAGCTGCTCGAGCGCGTCGAGAATCCGCCCCTTCTGATTTCCCGGTGTAGGCGGAAGGACCAGCCCTGCGTTGCCTGCGTAGACGACGATCGCGACGCTGTCGTCACTGCGCAGGTTGTCGACGAGCATCGCGAGCGACGACTTGAGGAGCGGAAGCTTGTCGGGCGAGTTCATCGAGCCCGAGACGTCGAGAAGGAAGACGAGATTGCTCGGCGGAAGATTCTTCGTGTCGATCTTCTCGGCCTGGAGCCCGATGCGGAGAAGGCGATGCCGCTCGTTCCAGGGGCATGACGCCATCTCCGTCGTGATCGAGAAGGGCTCGCCGCCGCGCGGCGCGGGGTAGTCGTAGTCGAAGTAGTTCACGAGCTCTTCGATGCGGACCGCGTCGTGCGGCGGAAGCTGGCCCGACTCGAGGAAGCGGCGGACCATCGCGTACGACGCGCGGTCGACGTCGACGCCGAAGGTCGAGAGCGGCTCACGCGTCGGATCGACGAAGCGGTTCTCGACGATCCGTCCGTACTCCTCGGTGTTGAAGTCCTTGTCGACGAGGGTTGGCGATTCCGGAATCCTCTCCGGAATCTCGTAGGCTTTCGCTCGCATGTCGTAGGGCGCCGAGGTCGGTGCCATGTTCCCGCCAACTACCCCGCCGACGACGCCGCCATACACGCCACCTTCGACGCCGCCCGCTACGCCCGTCGCGATATCGGGCCGGGAACTGGCTTGGAGAGGTGGGGGTGGAGGAGGAGGCGGCGCGTCGGCGAGTTTCGTCGGCTGCTGCTCGGGCGGAGGAAGCTGCGATATGTCCTTCGGGCTCGTCCCCTCGTCGTGGGAACAGGAGCCGAAGAGCGTGATGGCGAGAGTGAGTGCGGCGATCCGTTTCATTGCGTTGTCCTCCGTCGTTCAGTTCGAAGAGTTGGACAACGCGGAGGGGGAAAACGAAACCAGCTAAGGCAGGCGAGAGGCGAAAGGCGAGAGGCGATGAGCAGGCAGGAGGCCAGAGGCCAACGGCCAGAGCAGGCAATGTGGAGTGTCCCGCGAAGCGGGACGCAGCTTTCGCCTCTACTCGCGGAAGCTGCGCTTCCGCACTCCACATGACGCCAGCGCTACGAAAAAAAAGGCGCCGACTCGCGCCGGCGCCCCGAGTCCCAGCCTGCTTATCGCCTCTCGCCTCTCGCCTTTCGCCTTTCGCCTCCGACTTACCTCACTTCCTCGCTCACGACCTTTCCATCGATCACGACGCCCGTGACGTGGGTCGTGTACTCGAAGGGGTCGCCGTCGAAGAGGGCGAGGTCGGCGTCTTTGCCCGGCTCGATCGAGCCGACGCGGTCGGAGATGCCGAGGATCTTCGCGGCGTCGATGGTGATCGTCGCGAGGGCGTCGTCGAACGAGAGGCCGTTCGCCGCGGCCATCGCTGCCTCGAGCAGGACGACGCGCGTCTTCGGAACGTAGCCCTCGTAGCCGCTCTGGAGCGCGACGGGGATTCCCGCCTTCTTCAGGATCGACGCGTTCTCGAGCGTGAGGTTCTCTTCTTCGCCGAAGGGACGCGCCATCGTCGGGTGGACGATGACCGGCACGCCGGCCGCCTTGATCTCGGCGACGACGAGATGCGCGTCAGCCGCGCCGTCGAGGACGACGCGAATGTTGAACTCCTTCGCGAGGCGCAGCGCGGAGACGATGTCCTGGGCGCGGTTCACCGTGATCAGCAGCGGCAGCTTTCCGTCGAGCACGCTGACGAACGATTCCTTGCGCAGGTCGCGCGCCGGTTTCTTGTCGGCCGCGGCGGGGCTCGCCTTCGTCCGGTACTCCTGCGCGTCGAGGAGCGCCTGGCGGAGCAGCGCGAGCTCCTTGGCGCGCGTGCCGGGCGCTTTCCCCTTGTCGGCGAAGGCGTCCTCGCCGAGCGTTGCGGCGATCATCGCGGAGGGAACGAGGACCGCGGCGTCGACCGTGTCGCCGCGCGTCTTCGCGATCATCGTTTGTCCCGAGACGAGCGCGCCGGGCCCGTGGCCCGTGTGGATCGTCGTCACGCCGAAGCTGCGGAGCCAGCCGACGAGAAACTCGCGCGCGTTGTATGAGTCGATCGCGCGGAGCTCCGGCTGGATCGCAGCCGACTTCTCGAGCTGGTCCTGGTCGTGCGGCTGGTTGAGGTAGCCGGCGAGGCCGACGACGCTGTGCGCGTCGATGAGGCCGGGCGTCACGACCTTCGCGGTGAGCCTGCGCGTGCCGGCGACGGCGGGCGTCGCGCTCTCGGGGCCGACGCGCACGATCTTTCCGTCCTTGATGATGATGACGCCGTTGCGGATCGTCTTCCCCGCCATCGTGTGGATCACTTCGGCATCGATCGCGAGATCCTGCGCCGCAACGGGAAGCGTTGCGGCTGCGACGAGCAGTGCGAGCAGTGTCGTTCTCATCGTCAGTTCGCTCCTTCCAGCTCGAGCTCGGTGTGCGACTGTCGGCTGTCGCCCGCGCCGAGGCCTCCGACGGCGCGAAGCAGGTCAACCGGGTTGCTTCGATCGAAGACGCGCGTGCCGTCGACCCAGGTCTCGAGGACGTGGGTGTAGGCGCTCAGCGGATCGCCCGAGAGGACGATGAAGTCGGCGTCCTTGCCCGGCTCGAGCGAGCCGACGCTCTTGTCGAGCCCTAACATCTTCGCGCCGTTGATCGTCAGCGCCTCGAGCGCGACCTTGCGCGACATTCCGGAGCGCACGCCGAGGCCCGCGGCGCGCATGAGCCAGCGCGAGTCGGTGATCGGGTCGTCGGTGTGAAAGGCGACGAGCACGCCCGCCTTCTCGAGGATCGCGCCGTACTTCCAGGTCAGCTCCATCGTCTCGAGCTTCCCGCCCGGGCTGTCGACGAAGATGATCGAGCAGGGTGCTCCCGCCTTCGCGATCTCGTCGGCGAGCTTTCCAGCTTCGGTGGCGTGCTGCAGCACGACCTTGAAACCGAACTCCTTCGAGATGCGAAGCGCGGTGGCGATGTCGTCGTGGCGGTGCGTGTGCCAGTGGACGACGCGCTTGCCGTCGAGGACGTCGACGAGACCTTCCATCGCAAGGTCGCGCGCCGGACGGTCGGCAGGCGTCTTCGCCTCGCGCAGCTTCTTCCGGTACTCCTGCGCCTTGACGAACTGCTCGCGGACGAGCGCGGCCGACTTCGACCGCGTCTCGGGGAACGGCGCGTCGCGCATCGGGTTCGTGCCGTTCGCCATCTTCATCCCGCCGGCGTACGAGCCGTCGGCGTTGCGGACCGCGATGTCGTCGATCGTGTGCCCATCGCGCAGCTTCACGTAGAGCGTCTGCCCGCTCAGCAGGTAGCCGGAGCCCGGCATGATGTTCGCGGTCGTGATGCCGCCCGACTGCGCGCGCTGGATCGACGCGTCGCGCGCGTCGATCGAGTCGAGCGCGCGGACGTCGGGCTGGATCGGCCCGCTCGAGTCGGCGCCCGAAACCTTGCCGATGTGCGAGTGCGTGTCGACGAGGCCCGGCATGACGACCTTGCCCGTCACGTCGTGCCGCTCGGCGTTCGCGGGGATCGCGACGTTCGCGCCGACGGCGACGATCTTCCCCTTGTCGACGACGAGCGTCCCGTTCTCGATCGGCTCGCCGGCGATCGTGATGATCGTCGCGCCGGTGAATGCCTGCGGTTTCTCCTGCGCGGCGACGGACGCTGTCGCGACGAGCAGTACTGCGGCGATGAAGGTGCGCTGCATCGGGCCTCCTGTGGGATGAGTCGGGAGATTGTACGCGAATGGGCGGGCGGCGTAGTTGCGAGTTTGAGAACGCTGAGAGCAGGTAAATCTCGTATGGACTCGCTGAGGCCCCGGTGTCGGGTGATACCCGGAAGCCCGCATCTCTTCTTCATTCTTCATTCCGCATTCGACATTCTTCATTTCGGTTTCTGCACGATTACGAAAACCGAAATGTCGAATGTCGAATGAGGAATGAAGAATGAAGAAAGGAAGAGCGGATGGCTTCGCTGAGGCCGGGGCATCCGATGAAGGCCGGAAGTCTGCCTCCTTCTCCATTCTTCATTCGACATTCGACATTCTTCATTTCGGTTTCTGCACGATCACGAAAACCGAAATGTCGAATGTCGAATGAAGAATGAGGAATGAAGAAAGAACGCGACGCGGTGGTGCCGCGGCCTACTTCCCCTTCCACTCCGCCTGTCGCTTTTCCATGAACGCCGCCAGCCCTTCGTTCGCGTCGTCGCTCGCCATCAGCTCGTCGAGGTACATCCGCTCGATCGTTTCGAGGCGCGAGGCGAAGTCATCGGGCTGGCCCAGTCGGAACGCGCGCTTGGCGAAGCGGAGCGACGAGGAGCTCTGCTTCTGCAGTTTCGCGATCCACTCCGCGGCACGCGCGTCGTACTCGACTTGCGGAAAGACGGCGTTGACGAGCCCCAGCGCGTGTGCACGCGCGGCGTCGATCGTCTCGCCGGTCAGCAGCAGCTCGAGGCCGACGCGCGGCGGAAGCTGTCGCGAGAGCTGCCACGACGCGACCGGAGGGAAGACGCCGAGGTTGATCTCGGGCTGGCCGAACTTCGCACGCTCCGACGCGAGGACGAGGTCGCAGCCCATCGCGAGCTCGCAGCCGCCGCCGAGCGCCGCGCCGCGAACGAGCGCGATCGAGACGAACGGCGCGCGATCGAGGATCCGGAAGCAGTCGTGGAAGAGGCCGAGCATCGCGCGGACCTTTTCGCCGATGTGGTCGGCCACGCTCGCGCCGGCCGAGAAGGTCTTCTCGCCCGCCGCGTCGATCAGCACGATCGCGACTTCGCGCGGAACGTCGCGAAGCGCGTCGCGCAGCTCGCCGAGCATTTCGATGTCGAGAATGTTGAGCGGAGGCGCGTCGAGCGTGACGCGGCAGAGGGAGCCTTCGGTGGAAACGCGGATCTTCGCCATGGAGGCGAATGATAGACGGGAGACCGGGCTGAGGCTACTTCTCCTGCTCGACGAACGTGACCGTGGTGACGTCGCCGAGCTTGACCGTCATCGCCTTCGACGGGTTCGCGAACGTGAGGAACACGACGTTGATCACCGCTCCGGAAGGTTTGTCGCCGCATGCGACCGGCATCGGGCGCACCGGCTGGAATTCGGCCGCCGCAGCGATCAACTTGCCCTTGTCATCCTGCCACTCGACGCCGGCCTTCTTGGTCTGAACGCCCTTCGACAGTTCCTGCGCTTCCTGGAAGGTGATGGAGCCGGTGAGCAGCGTGACGATCTTCTTGTTGCCGTCGGTGCGCGACACGAATTTGTTCATGCACGCGGCGTGCGCCGCTGCAGGAATCAGCGCGGCCGCGATTGCGGAGACGATCAGTCGCGTAACGTAGGTGGGCATCGATCAGAGCCTCGCGTCAGCGGTTCTAACGGTCACGGTACCGATATTATTTTCGAATCCTCGGGAGAGCAATCACCAGCGGCGCTGAATCGGGGGCTGGAATCTTGCCTCGCTTCGCCCCCTCGACGGCGACGCCTACTTCTTCTCCTTGTTCCACTTCAGGTCGATCTTCGGCTCGAACGTTTCCTTCTGCGATCCCTGAAGACGGTCGAGCGCGACGAACGACGGTTTGTCGTCCTCGATTCTGATGGCGCGCTTCGGGACGTGAAGCAGTTCCGAGCCGAAGGCCCAGACGGAGGCGCTGACGAGAATCGCGGCGACGACGGGCCAGGTCGCGGCGGCTTCGCGCATTCTCACGTCGCTGAACGACTCGTGTCCGACGCGCGGCAGGTGCGAGATCGTTTCGAAGAAGGTCACGGCGATCACGACGAGCGACGCGAGCGCTCCCGCCGTCCATCCGCTCATCTCGGCGAGCGTCGCGATCGACGCGAAGGGAAGCGGTATGCGGAGAAGCCACGTTTGGAGCCGTTTCCCCGGCGAGCTGGTGTCGTAGACGTTTCCGAGGATTCGGACGGCGCGGCGCTCCACGAGCCCGAGGACCAGGGCGAGCGCCACGGCGGCGCCGACGACGATCCCGAGAGCCGGTTCGCGCTCGAGATTCGTGAAGAGGCGGAAGTCGCGGAACAGGCGCGGATCGAGCACGGGCGCGAGCGTTCCAAACGCGACGAGACACGAGACGAAGGTGTGCAGGTTGAGCCGCCCGGAAATCTTCTGCGTCGTCGGGAAGAAGAAGAGAAGCACGAGCGCAAGGACGAGTGGAACTGCGATCGCCACGCCTGCGGACGGGATCGACTGATCGACGCGAAGAGGGTAGAGCCCCGCGAACGGGTCGGACGCGAATGGCAGATAGATCACGAGCGGAAACTCGGCACGCACCCCGCGCGTCATGAAGACTCTGAGCAGCGACACGAAGGCGCTCGCGAGAAGCGCGCATGCGAGCGTCGAGAAGAAGCTGACGGAGAAGAGCGCGAGCGCCGAGGGGCGCTCGCGGAAGCGATCGTCGTGTACTCCGTAGAACCCCATGGACAACATGATAGTCCGTGCGAAACGCAGGGCAACCGTCGCGTCGATGGTTTCTGCTCGAGTGTCGGCGGTCGCTTTGCCACTCCGTCTCGTGCGGCAGGTCACGCCGGGAAGGTTCGCGGAGGCGTGACTCCGAACACGTGCCGTTCGGCGCGAAACGAAGGATGATTGCCGGAGTCGAAAGGAGATCGATCGATGAAGCGATTTGTGATGGCGTCACTGCTTGCCCTCGTTGCGCTCGGCGCGTTGGCGGAGGCGCCTGCGGCAGCGCAGCCGCAGCCGGCGGTTCCGAAGGAGAAGGTGACGTCGCTGGGGCTCTACCTGACGGCGCCGGAGGCGTATGACAAGTGGAAGGCCGATCCGGAGAGGGTGAAGATCCTCGACGTTCGCACGCCTGACGAGTACGTATTCGTCGGCCATCCCTCGATGGCGTGGAACGTGCCGCTCGTGCTTCAGACCTACCAGTGGGACTCCACCGGTCGCAAGCTGCCGATGAAGCCCAATCCCGACTTCGTGGCTCAGGTGAAGGAGCTCTTCAAGCCGTCCGACACGCTGCTCGTCATCTGCCGCTCGGGGACGAGGAGCGCGAAGGCAGTCGACCTCCTCGGGGCGGCGGGCTTCAAGCAGGCGTGGAGCGTCATCGACGGCGTGGAGGGCGACATGGTCGAGGATCGCGCGAGCCCTTCGTTCGGAAAGCGGACAAAGAACGGCTGGAAGAACGGGGGACTCCCCTGGAACTACGAAATCGATCCCATGAAGATGCGCCTCCCCGCCGTGCAGCAGCCTGCGGCCGTCACGAAGCCTTGAGCGGGATCAGAGACGCGAATGGCGAACGGGTCGGCGCGGCCTGACGGCTGCGCCGCCCGTCGCAATCTGCGGTCCGATCGGACGGAGCGACTCGCTCGCGGTATGTCGGGGGCTGTAACTCGCGGGAACCCTGAGCGGTGTTCGCCGTATAACGGGACGGGATGCTTCTACGGAGCTCCCCGCCACGGGTATGCTGAAGCGCACGCATCTCCGTAGTGGCAGGCGCCCAGGCAACCGATCGAGCGATGTCGAAAGTCAGAAAGACACTCTTCGTGATCTGGATCTCCGCGATTGCCGCGGTGATTCTCGAGTCGAGGCTGTCGCAATCGCTCGGCAAGGTGAATCGCTACCTTCCCGGCCTCGAGATCCTGCAGACGCTGAGCTGGATCGTCGTGATCGCGCTCGGCGTCTGGTGGATCACGCTATTCGGCCGCTACCTGCTGCGGAAGCTCTTCTGGCGGGTCGGGCGCAGGCTCCTGCTCAGCTATCTCTTCGTCGGCGCGCTTCCGTTCGTCATATTTTTTGTGCTGCTGCTCGCGATGGGGTACGTCATGGGAGGCGCCCTCAGTCGCGCCGCCGTGCGTTCGGAGCGACAGGCGACGCTGGTCAGGATGGACCGGTGGAATCTCGAATATTCGCTCAGCGGAAAGTTGCCGAAGGGTGAGGGAGCAGGGGTCGAGGTCTTCGACAGCGCGAAAGGAAAGATGGCGACGCCGGACTGGCTCCGGAACCGTTCCTTCAGCGGCATCGCGGCGCGCGCGGGCCAGGCGGTGTTCGTCTCGTCGCGCGTCTACGTGCTTGACGAGAAGCCGCGGACGATCACGCTCGTGCTGCCGATCGACGACGCGTGGAGCGCCGACGTGCAGGAGCGGGCCGGTTTCACGGTGGCCAACTTCGTTTCGTGGGACGACCCCGACGCGGAGCGGTCGGGCGAGGGAGCGAGCGCCGACAAGGCCGGCGGGGAGCGGCACGGCGCGACGATCAGCATCAACGGCGAGAAGAAGGTCTTCCGCGCGAGCTCCTCCGAGAACGACGTCGACAAATTCTTCAGCGAGCACCTCCGCTTCGGGGTGATCCTCTGGGGCGACAAGAGCGGCGCGCTCGTCGAGTGGGAGAGCGGTGCGACCGACGAGGAGAAGACGGTCCTCACGCTCATCGCGAACCCGGTGGCGAACCTGCGCGACACCTACTTCGGCGGCCAGGAGTACTCGAGCATCCTCGTCCGCATCATCGTCGGCATCGGCGCGACGCTCTTCGTGATGTACGCCTTCGCGGCGCTCTTCGCCGGCATGCTGGTCTTCTCGATCACGCGCGCGGTGAACAGGATCGAGAAGGGGACGAAAGCGGTCGAGCGCGGCGACTTCACCTACCGCATCCGGATGAACCGGCAGAGCCAGCTCGGCGAGATGGCGCAGTCGTTCGACCACATGACCGAATCGATCGCGAAGCTGCTTCTGCGCGTGGCCGAGCAGGAGAGGCTGCAGAGCGAGATCGACATCGCCGCGTCGATCCAGCGAAACCTGCTGCCGAAGGCGGGGCCGACGCTCGCCGGCGTCAGCTTCGCCGCGCACTTCGAGCCGAGCGCAGCGATCGGCGGCGACTACTACGACGTCTTCTCCCTCGATCGCGGCCGCCTCGCCGTCGCCATCGGCGACGTGTCGGGCCACGGCCTCTCGACGGGGCTCGTGATGGCGATGGTCAAGGCGGCGATGACGACGCTCGTCGAGGAAGGGACGACCGAGGCCTCGCTCTTCCGGCGGCTCAACGACCTCGTCTTCAAGTCGACGGACAAGCGCGCCTTCATGACGCTCGGCTTCACGATCTTCGATCTCGATCGCCGGGTCGTGCGCCACACGAACGCCGGGCACCTCTACCCGTACATCCTGAGGGAGGGCGAGGCGCCGATCTCGATCGAGGGTCCCTCGCTCCCGCTCGGCGTGCGCGCCGACATCGAGTCGGAGACCGTCGAGCTGGAGCTGAAGGAGGGTGACACCTTCGTCTACCTCTCCGACGGCATCGTCGAGGCGCAGAACGACGAGCGCGAGCCGCTCGGGTTCGAGGCGATCGAGACGCTGCTCGCGACGCTCGTCGGAAGCTCGCCGGCCGAAGTGCAGGACGAGCTTCTCCGCGCCGTGGCGCGGCATTCCGGCGACAAGTGCGCCGACGACGACCGCACGGTGATGATCCTCCGCTTCGACCACCTCGAGGCGCTGCACACGCGCGCCGAGCTGTTGGGGGAGACGGAAGAAGCGTAGGCGACGAGGCGAGAGGCGAGAGGCGATGAGCAGGCTTCAGTGTGGCGCAGGCACTCCTGCCTGCGCGCCGCCCCGCACGGCGGGGCGGTCCCGCGCAGCGCCTGATCCGGTTCGTAGGGGCGACGCGGTGCGTCGCCCGTTTGTTTGTGGGTCGGTGTTACTGAGCGGTTCCTCGACTTGCGCTGTTCGACGGATTCATTACAGCGCGTTGCGCCGTGCGCAGACAGGAGTGTCTGCGCCACACAGAATCGCTACCGTGCTGCCGGTGCGATCGGCGCTTCGGCGACCGGCGTCGTGCCGACGTGTCTGGCGACGCGCTTCACGTACTCGATCGTCTCGCGGAACGGCGGGACGCCTTCGTATTTTTCGACGTTGCCTTCGCCCGCGTTGTAGGCGGCGACCGAGCGTTCGGGATCGCGGTCGAAGCGGTCGAGAAGCCAGCGGAGGTAGCGGGTGCCGCCGTGGATGTTCTGGCTGAGGTCGAAGGAGTTCGCGACGCCGAAGCGCGCGGCGGTGGCGGGCATCAGCTGCATCGCCCCGCGGGCTCCCTTGCGCGACACCGCGCGGCGGTCGAAGTTCGACTCCGCGCGGATGATCGCGGCGACGAGCGCCGGGTCGACGTCGTGCGTCTTCGCCGCGTCGCGGATGAGCTCCTCCCATCCGGGAGGCGCCGTGACGGCCGACGCTTCGTCGTAGCGCCAGGAGCGCTTCGGGAAGAGCGACGGCAGCTCCGCGATGATCTGTTCGGGCTCCTCGACGATCTCGTCGTCGACGATCCGCTCGACGCGAAGGATCGGCACCTCGATGCGCGCGCCCCCTTCGAGGACCAGGTGCATCCGCTCGCCCTCGACCCTGTACGAGTCGATCTTCTGCGTCCGCCCGTCGGTGAACACGGCAATCTCCGCCCCCGCGGGGAGCGTCAGGAAGAGCAGGGCAGCAAGGGCGAAACGGCGCATCGTCGTCGTTTGGACGAGAACCGCGCAGAGGAGGTTCCTATGCCTGTAGGGAGATGCATGAGGCGATAGGCGAGAGGCGAGAGGCGATGAGTGACCGTGTGCGGCTGACTGGCGGCAGCACTGCGCGTGCGAGCCCCCGACCTCCCTCTCGATCGCCTGCCTGCTCATCGCCTGTCGCCTCTCGCCTTTCGCCTGAACCGGCCTGCTTCACGCTCTCGGATGGTACGTCTCATAGATCTTCTGCAGCCGGGCGCGGGAGATGTGGGTGTAGATCTGCGTGGTCGAGATGTCGGAGTGGCCGAGCATCATCTGCACCGAGCGGAGGTCGGCGCCGTTCTCGAGCAGGTGAGTGGCGAAGGAGTGGCGCAGGACGTGGGGCGAGATCCGCGCGCGGATCCCCGCCGCGCGCGCGTGCTTCGTGATCGTCTTCCAGAACATTTC
>JBAZBK010000047.1:0-17826 GCA_041671505.1 Thermoanaerobaculia bacterium
ACCAGATCGTGGCAGAGCTTGCCGCGTGGGCCGAAGCGCAGGGATTCAAGGTGACGCGAGGCGTGGCAGGAATGCCGACCGCATTCGTCGCGGATTACGGCAGCGGCTCGCCGGTGATCGGCATCATGGGCGAGTACGACGCGCTTCCCGGCATCTCCCAGAAGGCCCAACCGACGAAGGATGCACTCGAGCCAGGCGCTCCCGGCCACGGCTGCGGCCACAACCTCTTCGGAGTCGGCAGCCTCGGTGCGGCAGTCGCGGTCAAGGAACTGATCGCTGCGGGAAGGCTGAAGGGAACGATCCGCTTCTTCGGCACTCCCGCGGAAGAGGCGGTCGGCGGCAAGGTCTACATGCTGCGCGACGGAGTCTTCAAGGGCGTCGACGTGATGCTCGCATGGCATCCCTCCGACGAGATGGTCTCCGACACGAGAAGCACGCAGGCGCTTGTCGATCTGATCGTAGAGTTCCACGGCCAGACGGCGCACGCGGCGTTCGATCCATGGAACGGGCGCAGCGCCGCGGACGGACTCGAGATCCTGACCTTCTCGATCAACATGATGCGCGAGCACATCCGCCCGACCTCGCGGATGCACTACACCGTCCAGCGCGCGGGAGACGTGCCGAACGTTGTCCCCGACTACGCGAGACTCTGGCTCTGGCTGCGCGACAACGACCGCATCGAGGTCGACAGAATGCTCGGGCGCGTGCGGAAAATGGCGGAGGGAGCCGCGCTCGCCGCCGGCGTCGAATCGAGCGTGCGCGTTCAGGCCGGCGACTGGAACATGCTCGTCAACATGGCGGGCCAGAGCGTCGCCTGGGAGAACATGGCGTGGCTCGGGCCCATCGGCTTCACCGAGGAGGAGCAGCGCTTCGCGAAGCAGATTCAGCGCGAGACGCATGTTCCGGAGACGGGGCTCGCGACGACGCTCAAGCCGTTCGAGACGAAGCCGGGACCTCCCGAGAGAGGCTCCACCGACGTCGCCGACGTGAGCTGGAACGTCCCGACGATTCACCTCTCGGTCACGACGGCGCCTCTCGGCGCTCCCTGGCACGGCTGGCCCGTCGCCGCGTGCGGCGGCATGTCGATCGGCCACAAGGGAATGCTATGGGCGTCGAAGGCCCTCGCGACGACGATGCTCGACTTCTACCTCGATCCGAAGAAGGTCGACTCCGTAAAGCGCGAGTTCGCGGAGAAGACGAAGGGCATCACGTACGCGCCGTACATTCCCGACGGGCCGCCCCCGCTGCCCGTCACAGCGACGAGTGATCCGACGCCGGAACGGGCCGCGAACTGAAGGCCGAGGCGACGTTTGTGCGCGACGCGGCGAACGCATGCGCCGCCTCACGAGCCGTGTGATATTCTGCGCCGAAGTTCAACATCGAGCTCGGAGGGACCCTATGGCTCGCACGTTGCTTCACCGCAGTTTTGTTCTCCTCATCCTCGTTCTCTTCTCTCTCTCTCCCGCCTTACCAGCCTTCACCCAAGAGACACCACCCCCCGATCCCGCTTCGCAGGATCAGGTTGCCACGAGTGACGAAGGCGAGCCTCTTCTCGAGGAGATCGTCGTCACGGCGCAGAAGCGCGAAGAAAACGTGAAGGACGTTCCCGTCGCGGTCACCACCGTGAACGAGGACGTGCTCAACGTGATCACCGGCGGCGGCGCGGACGTCAAGGCGCTGTCGGGCCGCGTGCCCAGCCTCATGATCGAGTCGTCGTTCGGCCGCGCGTTCCCGCGCTTCTACATCCGCGGGCTCGGCAACACCGACTTCGACCTCAACGCATCGCAGCCCGTCTCGATGTACTACGACGAGGTCGTCCTCGAGAACCCGGTGCTCAAGGGCATGCCGCTCTGGGACATCGACCAGATCGAAGTGCTGCGCGGACCGCAGGGAACTCTCTTCGGGCGCAACACTCCCGCGGGCCTCATCAAGTTCGAGTCGAAGAAGCCGTCGCAGGAATGCGAAGTCTTCGCGCGGGCCTCGCTCGGAACCTACATGACGACCGACCTCCAGGGCGCGGTCGGCGGCGGAATCACCGACACGCTGTCGGCGCGCTTCTCGTTCCTCTACCAGTCGCAGGACGACTGGATCGACAACGGCTTCACCGGAGAGGACGACGCGCTCGGCGGCTACAGCAACATCGCCTACCGCGGCCAGTTCCTCTGGGAACCGACCGTTCGCTTCAGCGCTCTCGTGAACCTGCACGGATGGGAAGTCAACGACGGCACCGCGCGAGTCTTCCGCGCCAACATCATCAAGCCGGGGACCAACGATCTGGTCGACGACTTCCACCAGGACAAGGTCTACCAGGACGGCCTGAACCAGCAGGACATCGCGTCGCAGGGAAGCGTCGTCAAGCTCGACTACGACTTCGACAACGGAACGCTCACGTCGGTCACCGGCTACGAGAAGCTTCACATGTACAGCCGCGGTGACATCGACGGCGGCTACGGCGCCGTCTTCGCTCCGCCTTCCGGCCCGGGGCTCATCCCCTTCCCCTCGGAATCAGCCGACGGCATCCCGGAGCTCAAGCAGTTCACCCAGGAGCTCCGCTTCGCGAGCAACACCGAGAGTCCTCTCCAGTGGCTGGTCGGCGCGTTCCTCTTCAGCGAGGACCTCACCGCCGAAACCTTCAGCTACGCGTCACTCACTCCCGGAAACCCGGTGGAGGGTTACGCCAACCAGCGGCAGGACGCCGACTCGTGGGCGCTCTTTGCGTCGTTCGACTACACCGCGTCCCCGCGCTGGAAGTTCAAGGGCGGCCTCCGCTACACGGATGACCAGAAGGACTTCGCGGCAGAACGGCCCGACCCGACCTTCCAGCTTCCGACCGACGGTCCCGTCACCGCGAGCACCAGCGACAGCTTCGTGAACTGGGACCTGAGCGCGATCTATGCGGCGAGCGAGAACGTGAACTGGTACGGCCGGCTCGCCACGGGATCGCGCGCGCCGAGCATCCAGGGACGCATCCTCTTCGCCGCCGACTTCCAGGGAGGCACCAACCCCGCGACGAACGGCGTCTCCGTCGCCGACACCGAGACCAACACCTCCGGCGAGCTCGGCATCAAGACCGAGCTGCTCAACAAGAGCCTTCGCCTGAACGCCGATGTCTACATGTACGAGGTGAAGGACCAGCAGCTGACCGCGGTCGGCGGCAAGTACAACGTGGCGACGCTGCTCAACGCGGACAAGACGGAAGGGTACGGATTCGAAAGCGACGTCAACTGGGCGCCCACGCACAAGTGGCTCCTGACGCTCGGCTTCAGCTACAACCACACCGAGATCAAGGATCCGAATCTCACGGTTGCCACTTGCGGCGGCGGCTGCACGGTGCTCGACCCGATTGAGCCCAACGGAGCCGTCGTCGACGGCAACAGTCTTCCGCACGCCCCGGAAATCATCTTCAACGGCATCGTCGACTACAAGACCCCGGTCGGCGCCGGCCTGCTGATCAGCTCCTTCGACTGGGCGTACTACTCCGACAAGCAGTTCTTCCTTTACGAGTCGGAGGAGTTCCACGCCGACGGCCTCGAGTTCGGCCTCCGCTTCGGATATGTCTGGGCCGACGGTCAGTACGAAGTCGCCGCGTACGGACGCAACATCACCGACGCGGAGATCGTGCAGAACGGCATCGACTTCAACAACCTCACCGGCATGATGAACGACCCGGCGATCTACGGCCTGGAATTCACGCTGCGGCCGTCGTGCCACAAGACTAAGAGCGTGGCACCGCCTCCGGCTCCGGCTCCGCTGCCGCCGCCGCCACCGGCGCCGGAGCCTGCTCCGGTCGAGGTTCCGCCCGAGCCGGTGGCCGCGCCGCGCGTGCCGCAGGAGATCATGTCGAGCGACGTGCTGTTCGACGCCGCATCGGCGCGTCTCACGAACGTCGCCAAGGCACAGCTCGACGACGTCGCACTCCGCATGAAGTCGGAGCCGGCCGCGAGCGCCTCGATCGACGGTTACTTCGACGGCACCGAGAACACCGGCAAGGGCATGGATCTCGACCGTCGCAGGGCGGAAGCGGCTCGCGACTATCTCGTCAGCCGTCACGGCATCGACGCGTCACGCATCACGACGGAATCGAAAGGCGCCGGCTCGCGCAACGCGACCGTGAAGCTCATCGTTCCGTAAAGCACCAGTCGTATCGAGGTTCGAACGGCCCCCGCGAACGCGGGGGCCGTTTCTTTTGGTGCGGAGGCGAGAGGCGACAGGCGAGAGGCGATGAGCAGACGGAGAGAGTGGTGGAGCTCGGATCGATTCATGGAACGGAAAGAGAGAAGAGAGAAGAATTAAGCGAGAATCGAGGATCGAGAAGAGAGAAGAGTTAAGAGAGAAGAGTTAAGAGTTGGGATCCGCGGAGTGCAACTCTTCACTCTTCACTCTTCACTCTTCACTGCCTCTCGCCTCTCGCCTCCTCATCTCCTTTCGCCTATCGCCTTCCGCCTGCTTTCCTCTACACTGCCTCGTCACTTCGCTTCCGGAAGGCGTGCTCCCATGACCGATACCGCGACGACTACCGACCGCGTTCCCGCCTACTCCTGGTATGCGCTTGCCGTTCTGACGACCGTCTACGCGCTCAATTTCCTCGACCGGACGCTGATCTACATCCTCTTCACGCCGATCAAGAAGGAGATGCACTTCTCCGACCTGCAGCTCGCGCTGCTCGGCACGACATCGTTCGTCATCTTCTACACGCTGCTTGGCATTCCGTTCGGGCGGCTCGCGGACCGGAAGTCGCGAAAAAACATCATTGCCGCCGGCCTCGGCATCTGGAGCCTCTTCTCCGGCCTAACTGGCTTCTGCGACAGCTTCTGGACTCTCTTCTTCTGCCGTGTCATGGTCGGTGTCGGCGAGGCGACGCTCGGTCCCGCGGCGCTCTCGCTCCTCAGCGACTACTTTCCTCCCCGCGTCCGGGCGACGGTGCAGTCGGTCTACTCCTCGGGCATCGCCGTCGGCGGCGGCCTCGCGTTCTTTCTCGGCGGTTGGATCGGCCAGCAATTCGGATGGCGCTGGGCGTTCTACCTTCTCGGCTTCCCCGGTCTCGTCCTCTCACTGCTCGTCTTCTTCCTGCGGGAGAGGCCCCGAGGGAGCACAGAAGGGGGCGTTGCGACAATGCCCGCCGGCGATTGGAAGGAGTTGCTCCGCTCCAGACCTCTTCGCTATCTCTTCTTCGGTTACGCGCTGCTCGGGCTCGCGTCGAACAACCTCGGCATCTGGGTCCCGACGTTCTTCGTTCGCGTTCACCAGTTGAACATCATGACGATCGGACTGGCGGCCGGCGTCATCTCGGTCTTCGTCGGGATTCCGGCGATGGTCTACGGCGGGTGGCTGTCGGACCGCCTCCGGCGCGCGTTCCGCGGCGGGCGGATGGCACTCACCGCGTGCGCGGCGCTGGTCTCGATTCCGCTCTGGATCGGGCTGCTCTTCGTCGACAACCTCACACTGCTCTTCACGCTGAACATCGTGCTCTACGGAGTGTCGATCCTCTGGGTGGGGCCCGCGACGGCAGACGTGCACGAGCTCTCGGGGCCCGCGCTGCGCGGCCTAGCGATCGGCATGTTCTTTTCGGTGGTGAACGTGGTTGCGTACGGCATCGGCTCACCTCTGATCGGCAAGCTGAGCGACGTGCTCGGCGTGGCCACGGATGCGGGGCAGATGCGACTCTCCCTGCTCGTCTGCCCGGCAGCCTGCGCGGTGAGCGCGCTTCTGCTCTGGCTCGGAAGCAGAGCTCGGGCAGCGGAAGCTGGCGCTTCCGCGAATTGAAAATTGAAAATTGAGAAATTGAAAATTGGCGGCTTGGTTGCCGCACGAGGCTCAACTCAGCTGTCCACTCGCCCCGAGGCCCTGTACGTCGCGCTCCGTTTTTCAATTTTCAATTTTCAATTCGCGGCGCGGCAACCGCGGAGGGGACGACGAGCGCCCAACCGCCGAAATCCCGCGGCGGGAAGCAGAGTCGCGCACGAGCCGCGCCAGCTACTCGCGGCAGAGCGAACGCGGGCGGCATGCCCGCGGACAGCGCCTCACGGGAGTCGGTCGTCCGGCAAAGCGCGAGTCCACCTGCCGCGCACGCGTAATGAGGCAACGACGCCGGAACTGATTCGACCTGGATCCAACTCGACCCCACAGGACTGGTCGCATCCACCCCTCCGTCTGCCCTCTCCGGACGTCCGCCGGAGAGCGGCCCCTGAAACCCCGAGCTTCGCGCGTCGCGCCCTTCGCGGCACGCGATCTTCTACATCGAATCCATGAGCCCGTCCGCGACGATCGCCGTCTCACTCCGCGTGAAGTAGGGGCTCTGAACCGCCGGGCCATAAAGGATCAGCTCGCGAGAGACGAGAAAGATCCTGTCGATGAGCTGCTGCACTGCCGGCCTGAAGAGCTCGACCCGCGCGCGCACCCTGTGGTGCTCGAGCGTGTCTTCGAGTTGCTGCAGGTACTCGACGCGGAACATGTAGTCGCGCGCGATGAGGACGATCTCCGCGATCTCGTCGAGCCCCGCGGTCTGCGCCCGACGGAGCAGGAACTCGTTGAGCGCCTCGCCGACGCGGCGCTCCATCGACGCGAGCATCGCCTCGCTCTCCCACGGGTCGATCATGTGAAGGAGCGCGCGGATGATCACGTCGCCCTCGGCGCGAAGAGGAAAGTCGTCGCGAGGTGCCGTCGGCTGCGACGAGCGCGTGCCAAGCGCCCAGGCCAGCGCCGCGCGAAGGCTCCAGACCGCGCGCGCCGAAAACAGAGTCGGCTCGATGCCCGCCATGAAGTCGGTGACGAACTTTCCGCCACCGGCAGAGAGGTCCGCGTCGAGGTCAGCTTTCAGAACGAGCCAGCGCTCGAGCGCCTGATCGAAATCTCCGCGTGCCCTCTCGCCCGCCGCCGGCTCGCGAAGGCCGCGCAGCAGCCGGCGCGTTCCTCCCATCTCGAACAGCAGCGCTTCGTCCAGCAGTTCGAATTTGCTCTTGCTCACGCTCACACACCCTCCCTTGCAAGAATCACTCGTCTGAATCGGATTGGAGAACGCCGCTCAGCGGCTCCTCGAGGCTGCTCAGTCGCACGACGAGCTCGTCGAACCCGGCGGAGCCCCGCTCGTAGATCGCGCCGACGAACGAAGAAAGCTCGTCGGCGGTGATGTGGTGTCCGGAGGAAAAGGCGGCGAGCTTGATCGCGTTGGCGAGCGCCGCGGAAAGTGGAAAGTGAAGGCTTGCCTGGAGGTCGTCGGGAACCTCGATCTCGTGCTTCACGACACCGATGACTCCAGAGAGGTCACTGACGACCTTCATCGACCGGTCGCGAACCCAGGACGCCATCTCCATCGGCGACTCGGGAAAGCTGATGTCTTCCTGTTCGGTCATCCCGCTCCGGGCCCGACGCCTCGCGGCTTCCGGGCTCGCGGGTGCCGGACGATTTCGCGTCCGGCACCCCACCATCCCCTGATTCGAACTTCTAGCTGCAACCACTCGTGGAGCCGCAGTTGAGGCACTTGTAGCAGGCCCCGTTGCGCACCATGATCGAGCCGCAGTCACTGCACGACGGAGCGTCCTGCTGGTGGAGGAACGTCGCCTTCTGCTTCGGCTCCTCGAACCCGACGCGAGTCGCGCGCGACTCGCCGCGCGTCTCCGCCTTGATCGTATTGATGAAGCGCTTGTCCTCGGTGGCGAGCTCGACGACGTTGCCGATCGCCTTCGTCACCGGCTCGGCCGGAGCAGCTTCCACCGCCGGCTCCTCGTCACGCTTGATCACGCCCGCTTCGACCTGGCTCTCGCGCGAGAGGAACTTGATCGAGAGCCATTTGAAGATGTAGTCCATGATCGACTTCGCCATCGGGATCTCGGGGTTCTTGGTGAATCCCGAGGGCTCGAAGCGCGTGTGCGAGAACTTGTCGACCAGGAGCTGCAGAGGAACGCCGTGCTGCAGCGCGAGGGAGGTCATCGTGGCGAACGAGTCCATCAGACCCGAGATCGTCGAGCCTTCCTTCGCCATCGTGATGAAGATCTCGCCAGCGGTGCCGTCTTCGTACTTGCCGACGGTGATGTAGCCTTCGTGGCCGCCGACGGAGAACTTGTGAGTGATCGCCTCGCGCTCGTCGGGCAGCTTGCGGCGCACGGCGCGCTGCTCGGCGACGAGCGTGTCGAGCCCCGTCCTGTCCATCTTCGTCGAGAGCGGCTGCGAGCGCTTGCAGCCGTCGCGGTAGATCGCGACCGCCTTGAGGCCGAGCTTCCACGCCTCGTAGTAGGCCTGCTCGATCTCCTCGATCGTCGCCTCGTTAGGCATGTTGATCGTCTTCGAGATCGCGCCCGAGATGAACGGCTGCACCGCCGACATCATCTTGATGTGACCCTTGTAGTGGATCGTGCGGGTTCCGTTCGCCGCCTTGAAGGCGCAGTCGAAGACCGCCAGGTGCGAATCGAGAAGGTGCGGGGCGCCTTCGATCGTGTCGTTCTCGTCGATGTAGTTGACGATGTCGTTGACCTGCTTCTGGTCGTAACCGAGGCGCTTCAAGGCCACCGGGACCGTGTTGTTCACGATCTTGAGCATGCCGCCGCCGACGAGCTTCTTGTACTTGACGAGCGCGATGTCGGGCTCGATTCCGGTCGTGTCGCAATCCATCATGAACGCGATCGTGCCGGTCGGCGCGAGCACCGAGATCTGCGCGTTGCGGAAGCCGTTGCGGCGTCCCTCGTCGTACGCCTGGTCCCACGTCTGGCGGGCCGCGATCACGAGATCATCGGGCACGTGGCGCGGGTTGATCATGTAGGCGGCCTTGCGGTGCTTGTCGATCACGCGGAGGAACGGCTCCTCGTTGACGGCGTAGCCGGCGAAGGGGCCGATCTTGCCGGCGATCTTCGCCGACTGCAGGAACGACTCGCCCGACAGGACCGCGGTGAGAGCCGCGGCAAAGTCGCGTCCCTCTTCGGAGTCGTACGGGAGGCCGCGCGCCATCAGGACGGCGCCGAGGTTCGCATAGCCGATGCCGAGCGGACGGTAGTCGTGCGAGTTCTTCTCGATCGCCGCCGTCGGATACGACGCGTAGTCGACGACGATCTCCTGCGCGGTGATCACGATCCGCAGTGCGGCGCGATACGCCTCGACGTCGAAGCCCGTCTCGCCGTGGAACTTCATCAGGTTCAGCGACGCGAGGTTGCAGGCCGAGTCGTCGAGGAACATGTACTCGGAGCAGGGGTTCGACGCGTTGATCCGCGCTGTGTTAGGGCAGGGATGCCAGTCGTTGATCGTCGTGTCGAACTGCATGCCTGGGTCGCCGCAGAGCCAGGCCGACTCGGAGATCTTCCGCATCAGCCCGCGTGCCTTCATCGTGTCCATCGGGCGCTTCGGCTGCGTCACCGACCAGGTCGTCCAGTCGCCGTCGTGCTCGAAGGAGCGCATGAAGTCGTCGGTCACGCGCACCGAGTGGTTCGCGTTCTGGAACTGCACCGAGTCGTACGCGCCGCCGGTCGCGTTGAACGCTCCGTCGTAGCCGGCGTCGATCAGCGCCCACGCCTTCCTCTCTTCGGTCGACTTGCTCGAGACGAAGTCGACGATGTCGGGATGCTCGGCGTTCAGGATCACCATCTTCGCCGCGCGGCGCGTCTTGCCGCCCGACTTGATCACGCCGGCGAACGAGTCGTAGCCGCGCATGAACGACACCGGACCCGAGGCCGTGCCGCCGCCCGCGAGATTCTCCTTCGACGAGCGGATCGACGAGAGGTTCGAGCCGGTGCCCGAGCCATACTTGAAGAGCATCCCCTCGGTCTTCGCCAGGCCGAGGATCGAGTCCATCGTGTCCTGCACCGAGTTGATGAAGCAGGCCGAGCACTGCGGCTTCGGCTCGATGCCGACGTTGAACCAGACGGGCGAATTGAACGACGCCATCTGGTAGAGAAGGATGTGCGCCAGCTCGTCGCGGAACGTCGCTTCGTCGGTCGCGGTCGCGAAGTAGCCGCCTTCGCGTCCCCAGCCGACCATCGAGCGAACCACGCGCCCGATCAACTGCCGAACCGACGTCTCACGGTCGGCGGCGCCGAGCGTTCCACGGAAGTACTTCGAGACGACTACGTTCGTGGCCATCTGCGACCAGAACTTCGGCATCTCCACGTCGCGCTGCTCGAATACGACCTCGCCGCGCTCGTTCGTGATCGAAGCGCTGCGCATCTCCCACTCGCAGGTGTCGAACGGATCGACCCCTTCCTTCGTGAAATAGCGCTCGACGGTGATCCCGTCGCCCTTGGCCTTCGTCCTGGTCTTCGGGCGTGCAGGCTGGCGGACCGTCTCGTGCGACGTGACTTCAATGGACATAACTACGTCTCCTTACCCCTCTTGTAAGTTGCGGCCGGCGGCGAAGACAAGAAAGGCTGGAGGCCCGGACACGAGCGTGATACCCGAACGAGGTGTGCTCCCCCCTTCCGCATCACGCCCACGCCCTCACCTCCAGCTCAAACTTCCCTACTTGTACCAGCTAGTCTCGATTGATCTCTTGCAACAGTCACCGAGCCTGAATCTTCAGGCCGGGCCGCGTCGTCACCGGAATCGGCGTCCGGACTTTCGCCGTGACCTGCGTGTCGCGAATGTGTAGCGACACGCTGCGAAGCGAAGAAGGCGGACTCAACCGCAGATGACTCTTCGAACCCTTCATCGTCCCTCCAGCCTCCGATGCCGACTCGATTGTGCTGCGATGCCCAAGTTATAGACCCGAACGCCCCGGGTGTCAACGGGAAACCACAAGATGTTGTGGTCCGTGTAAAGCCCTAACACTATATGGTGTGTAAATCTCTGCAGCGACGAGACTTAGCGACTCACAACATTACCGCGGACATTCCACTGCAATTCGACAGGATTTCCGCCGAGTTTTCCACAGCACGCCATCTCTTTCCGACACCTTTCCCACAGGCTTTCCCAGGCCAATTCACAGCTCCGAGCCACGGGAGATCCACATGAATTCCGCCGGAAACCCGCCGTCCCGACAGGTCGGAAACCGTTGTTCCAGCAGGCTCCGCCGTCACCGCCGCGGAAATCGCGCCGCCGCCCAGACGCGCGACTTTTCCGCGACCTTCCCGACTCGGCAGTCCTCCCGGAACAGGGGCGAATGGCGCCCGCTGCGCGCGCGGCGCCGAACGCGGCGCGCGGCGCTTGATCTTTGGGATGCGCGGCGACACACTTCGTCGCCGTGAAGCGCTACGTCGATTTCGCCCGCCCGTTCACGCTGCTTCCCCCGCTGCTCGGCATCATCTCCGGCGCGATCTGCGCCTGGGGATCGGCGCACAATCCCGATCCGTCGCGCGCGCTCACGGCGAGCGTCGTGCTCACCGTCGTCCTCGGGTCGCTCTGCGCGTCGTTCCTCAACGCGGCCTCGAACGCGGTCAACCAGATCGCCGATCTCGAGATCGACCGCATCAACAAGCCGGGGCGTCCGCTCGTCACCGGCGCAATGTCGATGCGCAGCGGCTGGAACACGACGATCCTCTGGTACATCCTCGCGATCGTGCCGACCTGGCTCGTCGTCGTCTACCCATACCAGGGCTGGGGCGCGAAGCTCTTCGCGCCGCTCTCCGCGCACGAGTGCTTCTTCATCTACCTCGCCGGTCTCGTCTTCACACTCATGTACTCCCTGCCGGAGCTCGGAAGAACGAAGCGCTTCGGCATCTGGGCGAACGTGACGATCGCGATCCCGCGCGGCTGCCTGCTCAAGGTTGCTGGCTGGTCGATGGTCGCGCGCGTCTCCTCGAGCGAGCCCTGGTTCATCGGCTCGATCTTCATGCTCTTCCTCGTCGGAGCCGCCTCGACGAAGGATTTCTCCGACATGGCGGGGGACCGCGCGGGGGGCTGCATCACCCTCCCGATCAAGTACGGCGCGCGCCGCTCGACGCAGATCATGGCCCCCTTCTTCATCCTTCCCTGGCTGCTCATGCCGCTCGGCGCGACGCTGCGCGACCCGTTCGCGCCCGGCCTAACAATCCTGACCGGCAACGCCACGGTCCTCTCGATCCTCGGTGTCGGCCTCGCCCTCTGGGGCGCCTACACCTCCTGGCTCCTCCTGCGAAATCCCGACGAGCTCACCTCGACCGAGAACCACCCGTCGTGGCGCCACATGTACCTGATGATGATGACGGCGCAGGTGGGGTTCGCGGTGGCGTACCTGGTGTGAGGCAGGCGAGAGGCGAAAGGCGAGAGGCGATGAGCAGGCGGGTGTCGACGCGGGAGGAAACCGAAATGAAGAATGTCGAATGAGGAATGAAGAATTCAGATGGAATCCGGAGGGGCCGGCACTTCTTCATTCCTCATTCTGCGTTCGACATTCTTCATTTCGGTTTCCGAGCCATCACGCGATCCGCCCGCGCGATATGGACTCATGGCTGCCTGCTCGTCGCCTCTCGCCTCTCGCCTCTCGCCTCTCGCCCCTCGCCTCTCGCCCCTCGCCTCTCGCCCCTCGCCTCTCGCCCCTCGCCTCTCGCCTGCCTTTAAGCGCTAAACTACCCCCATGCCACACCGCTCCCCGGATCACAACGACGACGGCGCCGTCGCGGCGCCGCGCGCGACGCTCGCCGACGCGAAGATCGCCCTCTTCATCGACTTCGAGAACATCGCCCTCGGGGTCCGACAGGCGAACTACCAGAAGTTCGACATCAACCTCCTGCTCGAGAGGCTCGTCGACAAGGGGAAGATCGTCGTCAAGCGCGCCTATTGCGACTGGGACAAGTTTCCCGAGTACAAGCGGGAGTTCCACGAAGCGGCGATCGAGCTCATCGAGATTCCCGCGCGCCAGTACTCGGGAAAGAACTCGGCCGACATCCGGCTCGCGGTCGACGCGATGGACATGTCGTGGTCGAAGGAGCACATCTCGCTCTTCGTGATCGCGTCGGGCGACTCCGACTTCTCGCCCCTCGTCTCGAAGCTGAAGGAAAACGACAAGTCGGTCATCGGCTGCGGGGTGAAGAACTCCTCGAGCGCGCTGCTGATCGACAACTGCGACGAGTTCATCTTCTACGAGGATCTCGTGCGCGGGCTCGACCGGACTCCGACCGTCGCGGCGAAGGACAAGAAACAAGCCGAGGCGTTCCGGCTGCTCATCGAGTCGATCAAGGCGCTCATGCGCGAGAACAAGGAAATCCTCTGGAGCTCCATGGTCAAGCAGACGATGGTGCGCAAGCGGCCCGCCTTCAACGAGGAGTACTACGGCTACGACACCTTCAGCGACCTGCTCGAAGACGCGCAGACTGCGAACCTGATCAAGATCAAGAAGGACGTGAAGTCGGGATCGTACGTGATCACCGGGTTCGCACAGACGGCATCGAAGTAGTCCGGTGGGCTGTCGGAGACGAGAACCGAAATGTCGAATGTCGAATGCAGAATGAAGAATGAAGAAATGCCCCGCGAGTTGGGGCCGCTCCCCATTTCTTCATTCTTCATTCTGCATTCGACATTCGACATTTCGGTTCTCGGTATCGCAAGGAAGCTCCTCTTCACGCCGTCAGGTCCGCATTCCGCATTCCGCATTCCGCATTGCCGTTGAAATCATGCCCAAACTCCGCAACCGCTCCCACTATCCCGTTCTCATCATCGGCACCGGCATCGCCGGCCTGACGAGCGCCTGGGTGCTCGCGCAGGCGGGGGTGAAGGTGCTTCTCGTGACGAAGACCTCCGACCCGGCGGACTGCAACACCTTCTGGGCGCAGGGCGGAATCATCTACAAGGGAACGAACGACTCGGCGGCCAAGCTGATCGAGGACATCATCCACGCCGGCGCCGGGCTCTCCGGCGAGGAAGCGGTCAAGACGCTCGCCGTCGACGGGCCGAAGGTCGTCCGCAAGCTCCTGATCAACGAGATGCGCGTTCCCTTCGACAAGACCGACGAGGGGGAGCTCGACCTGACGCAGGAGGGCGCGCACTCGGTGTCGCGCATCATCCACGCGGGCGACGCCACGGGGCGGGCGATCGAGATCGCGCTTCTCAACAGGGTGAAGAAGGAGCCTAACATCCGGCTCGTCACCGACGTGACGGCGATCGACCTGCTGACGACGCACCATCATCCGCACGACGTGCAGGTCCGCTACGGCCTCACGAACGAGTGCGCGGGCGCCTACCTGCTCGACAACAGGACGAACGAGGTCTTCACCGTCTTCGCCGACTACACGGTGCTCGCCACGGGGGGCGTGGGCCAGATCTTCCTCCACACCACGAACACCCGGGCCGCGATCGGCGACGGCGTGGTGATGGCGCATCGCGCCGGGGCGCGGATCATGAACACGGAGTACGTCCAGTTCCACCCGACCGCGCTCTACGACAAGAAAGCGAATCATTTCCTGATCTCCGAGGCGCTCCGGGGCGAAGGAGCGCGGCTTCGGAACCTCAAGGGGGAGTACTTCATGGAGAAGTACTCGCCGTCGCTCCGCGACCTCGCCCCGCGCGACATCGTCGCACGCGCGATCGTCGAGGAGATGACGATCTCCAAAGACGACTTCGTCTACCTCGACCTCGCATCGTCGTACAACGGAGACGAACCGATCCCCGAGCGCTTCCCGAACATCGCGAAGGCGTGCGCCGACATCGGGGTCGACATCGAGTCGGAGCCGATTCCGGTCGTTCCCGCCGCCCATTACTTCTGCGGCGGCATCCTCTGCAACATTTCCGGAGAGACGACGCTCGCGCGCCTCTACGCGATCGGCGAGACCTCCTGCACCGGCGTCCACGGAGCGAACCGCCTCGCGTCGACCTCGCTGCTCGAGGGGCTCACCTGGGGCTACCACGCGGCGCTTTCGATCCGCGGCAGACTCGAGCACGCCGGCCCCGAGGCGGGCTCGACCGGAACCAGAGCGCCGTCCGTCCGCCGGTCGCATCAGCCGGGAACCGGCGTCGTGCAGACGGCGAAGATCCAGAGCATCCCCGACTGGAAGCAGCCCGGCTCGATGAACCGCGAGGACCCCGCGCTCATCCTCCAGGACTGGACCACGATCCAGCACACGATGTGGAACTATGTCGGCATCGTGAGAACCGAGGAACGGCTCGATCGCGCCGTCGCCGACATCCGCGAGCTCGGCAACCGCCTCGCAAAGTTCTACCACGAGTCGACGATCTCGAAGGACATCATCGAGCTCTTCCACGGCCAGTACATGGCCGCCCTCATCGCGAACGCCGCCCTGAAGAACCCCGAGTCGAGGGGGGCGCACTTCAGGAAGGAATGAAGAAATGACGAATGAAAAATGACAAAAACAGGGCCAGGAATGGCGTTTTTGTCATTTTTCATTCGTCATTTGTCATTCCCTGTGACGGCCCGCACTAGCGAATCCCTCCCGGGTTCGCGATGATGCTCGCCAGAGAATCGCCCGGCCCGCCACAGTCCGGCCCCCCTTGCCGAACCGGAGCCCGAGGCGACACACGGAGGAACCGATGAAACAGCTCATTCTGGCGATCGCAATCGCCGCCACGATCACCGGCTGCGCCAAGAGTGCCGACGCCGACAAACCGGCCGCAACGGCTACTGCGGCAGCAGCGGCCGAGACGACGACGGCAGCCCCTTCGGCCGCACCCGCGGGCGCTCTGAGCGGCAAAGTGCTCGAGACGATGAACTCGGGCGGCTACACATACATCCGCCTCGAGACCGCTTCGGGAGAAGCATGGGCCGCCGTCGGACAGGCCGACGTCAAGGTCGGATCCGAGATCAGCATCACGCCGCAGATGACGATGACCGACTTCGAGTCGCCGACGCTCAAGCGCAAGTTCGCATCGATCGTCTTCGGCACGCTCGGTCAGCCAGGCGCCGCGATGCCGGCCGCGATGCCCGCGACGGGCGACAGCCCGCATGGCGGCGCGATGGGAAGCAACCCGCACGCCGGCGGAATGGGCGGCAACGAGCCCGCCGCCGAGGTACCGGTCGCCAAAGTCGCGAAGGCCGAAGGGCCTGACGCGCGAACGATCGAGCAACTCTGGGCGCAGAAAGATGCGCTCAAGGGCAAGCGCGTCGTCGTCCGCGGCGTCGTCGTGAAGTTCTCCTCCAACATCATGGGAAAGAACTGGCTCCACCTCCGCGACGGCTCCGGCTCGGCCGACAAGAAGAACGACGACATCACCGTGACGACCACCTCGGTCGCCTCGAAGGGCGACACCGTGCTCGTCACCGGCAAGATCGCCACGAACGTCGACATCGGCGCGGGCTACGCGTACGACGTCATGATCGAAGACGCCAGCGTCGCGAAGTAACGCTTACCCCGGAGTTCGCATATGACGCAGGGGCACGGCATGCTGTGCCCCTGCGCATTTGCGCCACGAACCGCGGCTGGCGCTCCCGGGCACTCCGTCGGTTCTCCTCCCGTGTTTTAATACCGGCCGACGATGCACGACGAGCGAATCCTTTCGGCAGAGGCGGTGGACGACGACCAGACGGTCGAGCTCTCGCTCCGGCCGCGCCTGCTGCGCGAATACATCGGCCAGCAGAAGGTCAAGGACAACCTCGACATCTCGGTATCAGCGGCGCGGAACCGCCACGAGACGCTCGACCACGTTCTCCTCTTCGGTCCGCCGGGGCTCGGCAAGACGACGCTCGCGAACATCATCGCGAACGAGATGAACGCCGGGATCAAGACGAGCTCGGGGCCCGTCATCGAGAAGGCGGGCGATCTCGCGGCGATCCTGACGAACCTCGAGGAAGGCGACGTCTTCTTCATCGACGAGATTCATCGCCTCGCGCCGCAGATCGAAGAGATCCTCTACTCCGCGATGGAAGACTTCCGCCTCGACGTGATCATCGGCCAGGGGGCCGGAGCGCGGACGGTGAAGATCGAGATCCCGCGCTTCACCCTGATCGGCGCGACGACGCGCGCCGGGCTGCTCACCGCGCCGCTTCGGGCGCGATTCGGCATCGTCCATCGACTCGACTTTTACGACCGCGACTCGCTCACGATCATCGTCGAGCGCTCTGCCGAGATCCTCGGCATCGTCGCCACGAAAGAGGGTGCCGTCGAGATCGCACGCCGCTCGCGAGGAACGCCGCGCATCGCGAACCGCCTGCTCCGCCGCGTGCGCGACTTCGCCGAGGTGAAGCACGATGGCGCCGTGAGCCTCGAGATCGCGAACAAGGCGCTCGAGATGCTCGAAGTCGACGAGTACGGGCTCGACGAGATCGACCGGAAGATCATCGCCGCGATCATCGAGCGCTTCGGCGGCGGACCAGTCGGCGTCGGATCGATCGCATCCTCGATCGCCGAAGACAAGGGAACGATCGAAGATCTCTACGAGCCTTACCTCATCCAGATCGGGTTCCTTCAGCGAACGCCGCGCGGCCGCGTCGCGACACCGCAGGCCTACGAGCATCTCGGCTACACCGGACGCTCCGGCTCCGCGCCGCCGCAGAACAAGCTGTTCTGAGAGGATAGGCGAGAGGCGAAAGGCGAGAGGCGAGAGTAATCAGATCGTCTCCCTGCCCCTTGGAATCTGGCGAGATCTCCGACTACTATCGCCTCTCGCCTTTCGCCTCTCGCCTAACTCCTCATCGTCGGCACGCGCGGGAGCGTCAGGGCGATCGCGGTACCTCTGTCGGGCGCCGAATCGACCTCGATCTTCCCTCCGTGCTCCTGCACGATGCGGAACGAGATCGCCATTCCGAGACCGGTTCCGGTCGGGAAGTTCGTCCGGAAAGGCTGGAAGAGCGCGCGTTGCTCGTGGTCGTTCATGCCGCGCCCGCTGTCGGCGAACTCGATGCGTATGCCTTCGTGGTCGACCGAGGTCGAGACGCTCAGCGTGCCGCCGCGCGGCATCGCCTGGATCGCGTTGCGCGCGACGTTCCAGAAGACCTGGCGGATCTGGTCGGGATCGCCCACGATCATGTACTTCGGCGGGTCGAGC
>JBAZBK010000048.1:0-16820 GCA_041671505.1 Thermoanaerobaculia bacterium
GTTTGTTGTTTGTTAGACGAGCCCGGATAAACCAATCGATCCGAGCAAATCTCGATCTCGGAAATCGATTCGTCCCGAGAGCTCGCGCCGCGCGAGCGACCCGCCGCAGCAGCTCCAACAGTGCCGCACTGTCGTGGACAACTCACGAGAACTGTCTAACAACTAAAGACTAACAACTAACAACTTCTCCGCCCCTACGCCACCGCAAACGCCGCAACCTTCGGGCAGGCGAGGCGGGCGAAGTCTGCGTACTTCATTCTGATCAGCTCCGTGTGCGAGCCGGCGTTGAAGGCGATCTGCTCGTCCCGCGCGAGAATCGGATCGACCCAGACGTCGAGCCCGTAGAGGTTGCCGAACGGGGGCATCGCCCCGAGCTCGCAACCGGGAAAGAGCGTCTTCAGCTCGGCCTCTTCGGCCAGGTGCACGTCGTTGGAGCCCGTGATCTCCCGAAGCTCGTAGAGCGACACGTGGCGCGAAGCGGGCACGACTGTCATCGCCATTCGCCCGTCGACCTTCACGATCACAGTCTTCGCCATCTCCTGCCCGGGAATGTGCGCCGATTGTGCGGTCGTCTGTGCCGTGTACGCGAGGGTGTGAAAGATCGTCTCGTACGTCACGCCGTTCTCGTCGAGGAATGCCTTGACCTTCTTCGCGATCATGACCCGCTCCTTTCACGCGCAGCTGGCGCTGCGCGAATTCACGTTCATCCCTATCTAATCTCGATCCGCCACCCCCACCGCGTCAACGGTCACACTCGGCGAGCGAGAACCGACCCGCTCCGGGCGGTTGCGGTCCCGCAACATCGCCGTCAGCGTGGCCCGTACGAAGGCGCGATATGCGAGACTTCCTGCCACAAAGGAGCTCTCATGTCGATCGCAGAACAGGTTCTTCCGGAGTTCGATCGGGAAATGGCAATCACCAGGCGCGTGCTCGAGCGCGCTAGCGACGAGCGCCTCGCCTGGAGGCCGCACGCGAAGTCACAGACGTTCGGGGGTCTCGCGACGCACCTGGCGAACATCCCGACCTGGGTCGGCATCGCCATTGGGGGCGATTCGTTCGACGCGATGCCGAAGGATGCTCCCCCGCCACGCGCCATCCTGCTCGGTTCACGCGAGGCGATCCTCGAGACGTTCGACAGGAACGTGACTGCGGCGCGAGCAGCGATCGGCGCTGCGACCGACGAGCATCTCCACGGCCCCTGGTCGCTTCTCGCGGGAGGAGAGGTCCGCTTCACCATGCCGCGCACGGCGGTGCTGCGCAGCTTCGTGCTGAACCACCTCATTCATCACCGCGGCCAGTTCTCGGTCTACCTCAGGCTCTGCGACATCCCGGTTCCCTCGATCTACGGCCCTTCAGCTGACGAGCTCCAGTAGCGAGGAACGCGGAACGCTTGACGACGGTAGAGACTGTCCATTGAAACGAATGGCTGCCTCGCGCGTAGAGAAGGCAGGGTCGCGGCTGGCGACAAACGCCGCAACGGGAAAAGGGTACTGAATGCTCTCAAACAAAGATCACTCCTCGCCGGCCGGTTTCGCGTTCCGCGCTTCGCGTTTCGCGCTTTCCTCACTCGCCCTCTTCCTCCTCAACTCGTCCGCGTTCGCCGCCCCCGCAACGACGCTACCTCCCGTCGTCGAACGCGCGCTCGAAACGATGGAGCGAAGCGATCAGGAGGGCTACGCCTACAGGATGTCGAAGACCGAGGCGGCTTCGACCGAGGTCGCCATCTTCGATCCGGCGAAGCCCGAGGGGCAGACGTGGAGACTGCTTCAGAAGGATGGAAAGACTCCCACCGCGAAGGAGATGGAGGAGTTCCGGAAGGAGCGCGCCGAACGGGAAAAGAAGCGCGTGGAGCAGAAGAAGGAGAGCAAATCGAAGGGAAAGGGCGACAAAGAGCTCCGCGAGATGATCGCACCCGAAAGCGTGCAGCTCATTTCGGAGACTGCCGAGCGCGCGACCTACCGCTTCAAGATGCGCGCCGACGACGAGGATGCGAAGAAGTTCGCCGATGCCGTCCGCGGGACGCTCGTCATCGCGAAAGCCGCGCCTCACGTCGAGTCACTCGATCTCGCGAGCACCGGCGAGATCAAGCCGATGACCGGCGTGAAGATCGCCGAGTTCCATCTCGCGCTCACCTTCCTCCCTCCCGACGCCTATGGGCAGGCACTCCCGGCGTCGGTTCATTCGGTCGTGAGGGGCCGGGCGATGCTCGTCAAGAAGCTCGACCAGGACGCGACGATCACCTTCTCCGACTACGCGCGCCGCGCGTCGCCCGTGACACCGGCGCGATAGTGGCGGAGGCCTCCGGCCTCCGCGCGACGGCCGGAGGCCGTCGCCACGTCGACGGTCTTCTCCGCTACCAGGCCCCCCGTTGCGGTATAAAGACGATGCGCCGGGTACGCCGGCCCGAAGACCATGAAGAGGTATCTCACCGTCCTTCAGGCGATCGTGCCGCTCGGGCTGCTCGTCGTCGCGCTCTGGGTTCTCCACAAGAACCTCAAGACGGTTTCCTGGCGCGAAATCCTCACCTATTTCCGCACTCTTCCGGTCGGTGACGTCGGGATCGCCGTCGGCATCACCATCGCCGCCTACCTGGTCCTCACGCTCTACGATTTCGCCGGCACCCGCTACGCCTGCTCGACGATCTCCTGGCGGAAAGTCGCACCCGCGTCGTTCATCGCCTACGCGTTCAGCAACTCGATCGGGCATCCTCTCGTCACCGGCACTCCGATCCGCGTCCGCTTCTACTCGGCCGAGGGGATCGACGGGATCGGCATCGCGAAGATCGTCAGCTACGCGGTCGGCGGCTTCTGGCTCGGCTTCGCGGCGCTGGGAGGAGTCACGCTCTGCATCGCGCCGGCGTCGATGCTCGAGGTGTTCCCGTTCCCCACGCAGATCGCGCGCATCGTCGGCGTCGCCCTGATCGCGGGAACGGTCGGCTACCTCGTCGCGACGGCGCGCATCCGAAAGGCCATCACGTTCAGAGAGTGGAAGCTGCAGCTCCCGGGGTTTCGCCTCGCGCTGACGCAGGTCGCAATCGGCGTGCTCGACTGGTGCCTCGCCGCCTCGGTGCTCTACTTCGTCTTCCCCTCGAGCTCGGACATCTCGCTCGCCTACTTCGGCGTCTGCTTCCTCGTCGCGAACGCCACGGGACTTCTCTCGGGCGTTCCGGGGGGCATCGGCATTCTCGAGACTGTCATGGTCGTGTCGATGGAGGGGCACATCGCGGCGCCCTCCGTCCTCGGCGCGCTGGTGATCTTCCGCACGGTCTACTACGTCGCGCCACTGGTCGCGGCAGTGCTGCTGCTCGCATGGCACGAGTTCCATCGGCAGGAAGAGAAGATCGCGCAGGGGCTCGACACGCTCGACAGGATCGCTCCCGCGCTCGTTCCCGGCGCATTCTCGATCGTGACCTTCGCCGCCGGAACGATCCTGCTGATCGGCGGCGCGACGCCGACGCCGCAGCGCGAGCTGCACTGGCTCGCGTCGACCGTCGGCGTTCCAGTGGTTCAGCTCGCCCACTTCGTGACGAGCCTCGTCGGCGCCGCGCTCCTCATCCTCACGCGAAGCCTGCAGCATCGGCTGAGCGCAGCGTGGCGCGCGGTGATGGCGCTTCTCGTCGTCGGAATCGTGACGACGATGCTGCGCGGGCTCGACTGGGGAAGTGCGCTGTTGCTGCTGATCGTCGCGATCGCATTCGCCACCGTGCGACGTGAGTTCTACCGCAACGCGCCCTTCTCCGAGGCGCGATTCACGCCTGGCTCGGCGTCGATGGTGCTCATGACGTTCGCGGTCGTCAGCTTTCTGACCCTCCTCGCGCACAGGAGCTCGGGATTCGGTCTCGATCTGCTCTTCGATCTCTCTGCCGCCGGGCATGCCGCGCGCTCGCTCCGCGCGCTCCTGGGCGTGAGCTTCCTGTCTCTCGGGGCGGCCTGGTCGCTCCTTCGCTCTCCTGGATCTCCGGTGCCGCTGACTCCTCGCGAGGCGGACGTGACCGATGCGCGCCGCATCGTCGCCCGAAGCCCTCGGAGCTACGCGCACCACGCGCTATCGGGCGACAAGCGGCTGCTCTTCGACGACGAGCGACGCGGGTTCGTGATGTTCCGGGTCGAGCGGCGGTCGTGGATCGCGTTCGGCGACCCGGTCGGAGCGCCGGAGGTCGCCGACGAGCTCGTCTGGACCTTCCGCGATCTTGCTGCGCGCCAGGGCGGCTGGGCGGTCTTCTACGAAGTGCGCGAGGAGAACGCGGCGCGCTACATCGGCCTGGGGCTCGCATTCATGAAGATCGGAGAAGAAGCGCGGGTTCGCCTCGAAGGATTCGACGCTCTGGGACGCGAGCAGAGAGGCGCGGCGCTCGAAGAGATCGCTGCCGCCGGCCTCAGTTTCGAAGTGCTCCCGAGCGACCGCGTCATGTCGGTGGCGGACGAACTGCGAAGCGTCTGCGTCGAGTGGGAGAAGGCGCGCGGCACGGCAGACGCGAACGCAGCAGTCGACAGCTTCGACGCGCGAAGGCTCGAGCGGGGGCCGGTGGCGCTGCTCCGCGATGCCGACGAGCGGATCGTCGCCTTTGCGAGCCTTTGGCGATCGGGCGAGAACCACGAGGTGTCGATCGATGCGATCAGGCTCGTCCCGTCGGCGCCGCCGGCAACGCTCCAGGCGCTCGTCGTGCTCGTCGCCGCCTGGGCCCGCGACGGAAAATACGAATGGCTCTCGCTCGGCATGGCACCCGAGCGCGCGATCGATCCTGCCAGGCGCTCCCCCGCATGGAACCGCGCCGCCGGCGTGCTCTACCGCCACGGCGTCCATTTCCACGATCTCGTGCGCCTTCGCGAGTTCATGGATTCGTTCGAGCCTGTCTGGGAAGGGCGCTGCCTCGCGTCGCCAGGCGATCTCCGGCTCGCGAACATCCTTCGTGACGTCACGCGCATCATTCCCGAGAGCCTGCGCGGCTCGCTCGAGACCTCCGCCGCCATCGCACGGCGTCCGAAGGACTGACGCATCGGCCGGCGAAATGCCGGACACCGAGCTCCGCGTTCACACGTGCCTGCATGAGTCGCAGTCTCGCCATCATCCTCGCCGCCTCGGCGATCTTCGTTCCCGCGATCCTCTTCGCGGATGGTGAGGGGCTCGCCCGACAACTGACTCTCGGGCTGCTGACCGCCGCCATGCTCTGGCTCGTGGCCGGAAGGCTTGCGATCCCCAGGCGACAGATCCTCGTCGCGGTCGCCGTAGCGACGACCGGTGAGGTCATCCTCTCAGTCATCCTCGGGCTCTACCACTACCGTTTCGCGACGATCCCGTTCTACGTCCCGCCGGGGCACGGCCTCTTCTACGGGCTCGCGGCGGCGACTGCGGCGCAGCCGTGGGTGCAGGCTCGCGGCAGCGCGATCGTGCGTGGCGTGCTCGCCGGCGGGAGCGCGGTGGCGATCGCCGGCCTCGTCTTCGGCGGCGACACATGGGGCGCACTCTGGTGGATCGCCGCGGCGCTGCTCATCGCGCGATCGTCGAAGGCGCCGCTGCTCGCGGTCTGCTGCACATACACGATGCTGCTCGAGTGGCTGGGCACGTCGACGGGAAACTGGGTGTGGGCGCCCGAGGTGTTAGGCCTGCATTCGGGAAACCCGCCGAGCGGCGTCGGAATCCTCTACGTGCTGCTCGACTGGGTGACGGTGGCGATCTGCGCGATTCTGTGGAGATCGCAGCGGCCGCCGGTCGCCGCGGAAGCCGTGGCACCGGGGAGCTGACGCCCGAGGGAGTTGTCGTCCCGACGACTGACCCCGCGAAGAGGGGGAAGGAGGAGAGACCTCGCAGGCTGTTACTCACGTGCCACAAGAGAGAGTTCGTGACGAACCTCAGCTGTACCAGCCTGCGAGATCCCTCCTCTCTCGTGCCGCTCGGTCGTCGGGATGACAATCCGTACGTTCATGGACGATGGAGCGAGCCTAGCGGCTGATTGCAGTTTCTTTCCTCAGGCGCTGCGCCGGCTCAGTGGGTCGTTGGAGTCACACCCGGACTTCAGAACGACACGCAAACCGAGGAGCGGACGCGGAGGACGGCTTCCTGGTGAAACTCGGTGCGGTAGCGGTCGACGATCGCGCGGATCGCTCCGTCCCGCTCCGGCGTGTCGGGATGGACGACGTAGAGAACGTACGACTCTTCGTGCGTGATCTCGCCGTTCTTTCCGAGCCACTGCCCCTTCGCGCGCCACGACGTTAGGCCGTCGGGGAAGCGCGGTGTGATTTCGTGCGCAACGAACGCCTCCCACTGCTCCGACGAAACGACTCCACCGGCCGGTATCGAAGTGCCGAAGTAGAGCGATTCGCCGATCTCGCGTCTGCCGCCGTCGGGGCAGCGATCGACAGTGCTCGTAGCGCAGTGTGCGAGAAGCAACACGGCAAGCGGAAAGGAGAGTGCGGCGCGCAGTCGGAGCGATGAATCCCGCATCACCCCTCGCCTCACTTACCGAGCCCCTCGGTCCAGTTTTGCACGAGCGTCACCGGCTCGACGACCGCCTGGTCGACCGCGCGGTTCACCAGCACGAACGAGCCGTCGTCCGGGAGGTCATACTGATAGCCGAGGGCCGGCCGGATCCCCGGATCCATGAAGAGGCGTGGAACCGAAGCCTTGAAAATGCTTCCGAGCGCCATGTCGACCACCATCAGCTTGGAATCGGGCGACAGGAAGACGAGCTCGCGTTCGTCGCGGCTCCAGCGTGGCCTCGTTCCGCCGTCGGTCGAGATCTGCCACTTCCCTCCCTCGCCGTCGAGCCGCTGCACGTACACCTCGGCGCGTCCCGATTCCGACGCGTTGTAGGCAAGCCACTTGCCGTCACGGCTCAGCTTCGGGTTCAACTCGCTGAACGGTGTCTGCAGCAGCACCATCGATTTGCGTTCGTCCACGTTCAGAAGCGAGATGTCCCACTCCGTCTTGCCGGGAACATTCTGGGTCATCACCCCACCGAACTTGCCGTCCGCCGTCAGGCTCATGAGCATGCTCCATTCGGGATCGGCAAGCACGACTTCTTCGGCGCCGATGCCGGAGCTCTGCTTGCGGAAGATGTCGCCCTTCCCCTGCCGCCTCGAGGTGAAGTAGATGTAGCGGTCGTCCGGTGACCAGATGGGCGCCATCTCATCCGCCGGGTCGAAGGTGAGACGTGTCGAAGTGCCGCGCTCCACGTCGAGTACCCAGATATCTGCCTTTCCCGTGGCCTGGTCGACGAGCGAGGCTGCAATGTACCTCCCGTCGTTCGAGAGCGCGGGACTCCGGTAGTCGGCCTGTTTTCCGAACGCCTTCAGCTCCTTGCCGTCCCGAGCGACCAGGAGGAGCGTCGAAAGATCCGAGCTGGCCCCCGCCTGAAAGGCGAGCAGACCTGTATCCGATACGCTGAACGGAGTCTCCCAGCGAAGCGTGCGAGCAATGTTCTCGGCCACGGGAACCGCGTCGCCCTCGAGCTTCAGCGACTTCGCGTCGAACCGCTGGGCGACGAGCGTCCGGTCGCGGAGGAATAGGACGTGCCCGGTCCTCGAATAGCGGGCCGAGGAGTTCGTCGACAGAAGGCGCGTCTTCTCTTTCGACTCGAGCGAGCCGATCCAGAGCCCGAAGCCGCTCTCCGGATCGTCGGTCTTGTCGCCCGCCTCGATAAGGAAAAGGAAGTGGATGCCATCCGGAAGGAACGACGGATGCCGATGCGAAGTCTCGTCGTGCTTCGGGTCGAGCACCGTCACCGCGACCGGCTTGCCTCCGGCGGCCGGAACCCGATAGAGCACGTCGGTCGGCGTCGGCGTAAAGAGGATCCTGCCTTCGGCGTTCCATGCCCCGCCGCGCCCCGATTGCGCGTCGCAGATCGCCTGGGGCGGCCCGCCGTTCGCGTCGACCTTACGCAATTTGCCTCCGGAGTAGAAGGCGATGAAGCGGCTGTCGGGCGACCAGAAGGGAAAGGACGCGCCATCCGTTCCCGCGAGCGGCTGGGCGGTGAGCGCGTCGAGCGAGCGAACCCAGAGCATCTTCTTTCCGTCGTCGCCTCCCGCGACAAAGGCAGCCCGACGGCCGTCAGGCGAAAGCGCGAGCACTCCCGACATCGAGTCGAAATTCGTCTTGTCGGGCGGGAGAAGGGTCGAGCGCACCACGCGCGGAGGCTGCTTCATCGCCTGCACGACGCCGAGGGTTGCCGCGAGCGTAACGAGCGCCGTTGCAGCGTGCAGTCCCCACGCGACGCGCAGCTTCGTCTTGCGCTTCGCAAGCACCGGCGCCGCCTCGCCCGCCTTCGAGCCCGCCTCACCGATCCAGGCGAGCTGGTCGGCGACGTCGCGGATGCTCTGCCAGCGGTCGTCCGCGTCCTTCGCGAGGCACTTCTTGATGACATGGTCGAGCGCGGGAGGCGTCAGAGGCGCAATCTCGCTGAGGGGCGTCGGCGTCGACGACACGATCGCCGCGATGAGCGAGGTCTTGTTCTTACCCTGGAACGCGCGGCGTCCCGTCGCCATCTCGTAGAGCACCGCGCCGAAGGCGAAGATGTCCGTTCGGGCGTCGGCATCCTGCCCTTCGAGCTGTTCGGGCGCCATGTACTGAAAGGTCCCGAGGATCGTCCCCTGCTCGGTGAGCGGCTTGTGCTCGGTCGGGTTGTCGGCGAGCTGGCTCACGCTCGAGGTCGAGCTGAGGAGCGGCCCCGACTTCGCGAGCCCGAAGTCGAGCAGCTTCGCCCCCGACTTCGTCAGCATCACGTTGCCTGGCTTGAGGTCGCGGTGGACGATTCCCTGCCGGTGCGCCGCGTCGAGCGCGCTCGCGATCTCCGCGCCGTGTCGCAGCACGAGCTCGAGTGGAAGCGCGCCCTTGAGCAGCCGGTCGGCGAGCGACTCCCCTTCGATCAGCTCCATGATGAGGAAATTGATGGTCACTCCGTCCGTCGTCGCGCTGCCGTCATTCCGATCCCGCGAAGCGGGAGAGGAATCTGCTGACAGCAGATCCCTCCTCGCTCCGCTCGTCGGGATGACGGCCTCGCCGACGTCGAACAGGGTGCAGACGTTCGGGTGATTCAACTGCGAGATCGTCTTCGCCTCGCGCTCGAAGCGGGCCTTGAACTGCACATTCGCGGCGAAGTCGGCGGGAAGGATCTTGATCGCGACCTCGCGCTCGAGCCGCGTGTCCTTCGCCCGCCACACCTCGCCCATGCCGCCGGCGCCTAACGGCGAGACGATCTCGTAGGGCCCGAGGCGCGTACCGGCTGAGAGTGTCAAGAGATGGTCCTCACTTCCCTAACGCGACCGGCCAGTTCTGCACGATCGTGATCGGGACGACGACCTTCGCGTCGATCGGGCGGTTGATCAGGAAGCGGCTACCGTCGGGCGTGGTGTCCCACATGACGCCGAGAATCGCGCGCGCCTTGGTCTCGAACAGCATGCGTGGCACCGACGCGGAGAACTCCGGCGCGAACTGGATGTCGACCGACATCGCCTTGTCGTCGTCCGTCATGAACACCAGCTCCTTGCCGTCGCGGAGCCAGCGCGGCCCGTACCCGCCGTCGGTCGAGATCTGCCACTTGCCGCCGTCGCCGCCGAGGGACAGCACGAAGATCTCGGCGCGTCCCGACTCGTTCGACGTGTATGCCAGCCAGCGGCCGTCGGGCGAGATCGCCGGGAACGCCTCGTTGAACGGAGTCTGGAGCAGGCCCGTCGCCTTGCCGTCGGCGAGCGAGAGAATCGCGATGTCCCATCCGCTCTTGCCTGCCACAACCGACTGCACGGCGGCCATTTTCCCGTCCCCGCCCATCGACGAGATCAGCTTGAAGTCGGCGTCCTTCAAGACGAGCTCGTCGGCACCGGTACCGGCGCTCGCCTTCCTGAAGATGTCGCCCCGTCCCTGTCGCGCCGAGGTGAAGTAGATGAACTTGTCGTCGACCGACCAGGCAGGCCAGCTGTCGTCCGCCGGGTCGAAGGTGAGGCGGGTCGACGTGCCGCGCACGAGGTCGAACACCCATACGTCCGACTTCTGCGATTGCGGGTCGGTGATGAACGTCGCGACGCGCTTTCCGTCGTTCGAGAGATTGAATCCGCGAATGTCCGCAGGTTTGCCGGCGGTCCCCAGCTCACGCCCGTCGCGATCGGTCCAGACGAGCTGCGACAACTCCGCCCCCTCGCCTTCCTGGAACGCGAGCAGTCCCTCGTCGGAGATGCCGAAGATCGCCTCGTATCGGGTCGTGCGCACGACATTCTCCGCGACAGGAACCGCTTCGCCGGTGAGCGCGAGCTTGCCGGTATCGAACGGTTGCGCGACGAGCGTCCGGTCCCTCAGGAACAGGAGCTGCCCTGTCAACGCGTACTGCGCCGAGGAGTTCGTCGCGACCACGAGTCTCGTTTCCTTCGAGTCGAGAGATCCCGTGTAGATCGCGAACCCTCCGTCGGTGCCCGGCGTCTCCGCCTTTCCGTCGCTCAGGAAGAGGAAGTGCTTCCCGTCCGGCAGAAAGACGGGGAATCGATGCGAGGCCTGCCCGCTCTTCTCGTCGAGAACGGTGACGGGCGTCGAGTTGCCGCCGGCAGCGGCCACCCGATGGATCGGATCCGTCGTGGCGGGAGCGAACAGAATCACGCCTTCCCTGCTCCACGTGCCGCCGCGTCCGTTGCGCGCATCGCAGATCACCTGCGGCGGCCCGCCGCTTGCGTCGATCTTCCGCAGCTTGCCATTCGAGAAAAAGCCGATGAATCGGCTGTCGGGCGACCAGAACGGGGAATGTCCGAAATCGGTTCCGGCGAGAGGCTGTGCCGTAAGTGCGTCGAGCGAACGTACCCAGAGGGTCGACTTTCCCGCGACATCTCGCGCAGAGAAAACGATGCGCTTCCCGTCGGGCGACGGGACCATCGCGCCGTTGATCGGCTCGAACACCATCTTGTCGGGAGGCAGGAGCGTTGCGCTCAGAACTCGCGGCGGCGCCTTCGTCGCGTAGATCACGCCGAGCGTAGCGGCGACGGCAACGAGCGCAGTCGCCGCGTGGAGCGCCCAGGCGACACGAAGCTTCGTCTTCCGCTTCGCGAGAAGCGGTGCAGGCTCGCCGGCGCGCGAGCCCGCCTCACTGATCCACTTGAGCTGGTCGGCGACGTCGTGGATGCTCTGCCACCGGTCGTCGGGATCCTTCTCGAGGCACTTCTTGATGACGTGGTCGAGCGCGGGAGGCGTGAAGGGGGCGACCTGGCTCACCGGCGGCGGCGTACCCGAGACGATCGCGGCGACGAGCGAGGTCTTGTTCTTGCCGACGAAGGCGCGCGCGCCTGTCGCCATCTCGTAGAGGACGGCGCCGAAGGCGAAGATGTCGGTGCGAGGGTCGGCTTCCTGGCCGACGAGCTGTTCGGGGGCCATGTACTGGAACGTCCCGAGGATCGTTCCCTGCTCGGTGAGCGGCTTCGCGACGGTCGGCCCGTCGGCGAGCTGGCTCACGCTCGAGGTCGCGCTCATGAGCGGCCCCGACTTCGCGAGCCCGAAGTCCAGCAGCTTGGCGCCCGTCTTCGTCAGCATCACGTTGCCCGGCTTCAGGTCGCGATGGACGATCCCCTGCTTGTGTGCCGCGTCGAGCGCGCTGGCGATCTCGGTGCCGTGCCGCAGCA
Source organism: Thermoanaerobaculia bacterium (assembly GCA_041671505.1). Classification (GTDB taxonomy): domain Bacteria; phylum Acidobacteriota; class Thermoanaerobaculia; order Gp7-AA8; family Gp7-AA8; genus JACPDH01. Next base: position 11,589 of record JBAZBK010000048.1, read on the forward strand.
CGAGATCCATCGGCAGTGCGCCATTGACGAGCCTGTCGGCAAGCGACTCCCCTTCGATCAGCTCCATCACGAGGTAGTCGATTCCCTCGTCGTGGCCGACGTCGAAGAGCGTGCAGACGTTCGGGTGGTTCATCTGGGAGATCGTCTTCGCCTCGCGCTCGAAGCGCGCCTTGAGCTGCGCATTCTCCGCGAAGTCGGCGGGGAGCACCTTGATCGCGACCTCGCGCTCGAGGCGGGTGTCCTTCGCGCGCCATACCTCTCCCATGCCGCCCGCGCCTAACGGCGAGACGACCTCGTATGGCCCGAGGCGGGTTCCGGCTGAGAGTGTCAAGGGATGGCGGGAGTATAGGGCAAAAATGGGAAGGAGCGGCGACTGACTTGAGAGAATCCCGATTTCAGACAGCTGCATCCCGAAGGGATGCCAGAAGGTAGCCGGGGGTCGCCGACGGCGACCCCCGGGGTTGAAGCAGGAGAAGGTTCGCACCCCGGAGGGGTGCCAGCGGGGAATGCACGTTGCTCTCGCTCCGGCACCCCTCCGGGGTGCGAATCGTGTTAGGCATCCGTACCCCGGGTCGGCCCGCTTCGCGGGACGACCCGGGGCTACCTTCTTGCACGCCTCCGGCGTGCCGGTGTCTCCACTTTGCTCGACATCCGATAGACTTCTCCTCGCCCGGCCCGGCTCCTCAATGCGGGCTCCGCAGGAAATCGCTCATGAAACCATTGTCTGAATGCAGGATCCTGATCGTCGACGACGTGACGGCAAACGTGGACGTTCTCGTGGGAGCCTTGAAGGGCGAGCACAAGCTCAGCGTCGCGCTCGACGGCGATTCCGCGCTGCGGTTCGTCGAGAAGACCCTCCCCGACCTGATCCTGCTCGACATCATGATGCCCGGCATGGACGGCTACGAGGTCTGCCGGCGACTTCGCGCGAATGAGGCGACGCGCGACATCCCGATCATGTTCCTCAGTGCCCTGGAGGACGTCGCGAACAAGGCGAAAGGCTTCGAGGTCGGCGGAAACGACTACGTCACGAAGCCGTTCGAGATTCTCGAGGTAAAGGCGAGAGTCCGCTCGCTCCTGAAGGCGAAGGCGTATGCCGACGCGATCCGGGAAGCGATGGAGCGTGAGATGGCCATCGCGCGGGAGATCCAGATGGGAATCCTCCCGTCCGACCTCTCCCAATGCACGACGAAGACGGGGCTCGACATCCACGCCGCGATCGAGCCGGCGAAACATGTCGGCGGTGATCTTTTCGAAGTGATGCGCCTCGATGACGATCGCGTCGTCATCGTGATCGGCGACGTGATGGGAAAAGGGATCCCCGCATCGATCTTCATGGCGGTCACGATGACCCTCGTAAGGGCGCTCGCGCGGCAGCATCGTGAGCCCAACGAGCTCCTCCGGCGGCTCAACGACGAGCTCGCGGCGCAGAATCCGCGGCGGATGTTCGTGACGCTCGCCTACCTCGTCATCGAGCTTTCGACGGGCCGCGTCATCGGAGCCAGCGCGGGACACAACCCGCTGCTGCTCGTCCGCGCGAGCGGAGAAACGCGCGCGGTCTTCCGTTCGTCGGGAATGGTTGCGGGAATGATGTCGGGACGGACCTACACGAACGAGAGCCTCGAGCTCACGCGGGGCGACATGCTCGTCCTCAACACCGACGGAGTCCCCGATGCCGAGAACCCGCAGGAAGAGCAATACGGCGACGACCGACTGCTTGCGCTGGTGACGGCCAGCGCCGGCCGGTCGGCGGAGCAGACCGTCGTCGCGCTGCTCGAAGAGGTTCGCGCGTTCTCGGCGGGAGCGGCGCAGACCGACGACATCACGATTCTGGCGGTGAAGTACGATCCGGATGCGCGGGGCGTGGCCTAACACCAATAGCTGTGGAGTTTGAGGAGAGAAAACCCTGAAGTTAGAAGTTAGAAGTTAGAACGTTGAATCCAGAAAACAAGCGCCTAGGGCTTTCTGGATTCAACGTTCAACGTTCTAACTTCTAACTTCAGGGTTTTCTCCGTCAATTCGAAAACATTGAACCTGACGTAACCGGCGCAGTCCGTCAGAGCCGCGAAGCGATCTCGGCCTGCAGCTTCTCGATCCGCCGCGCGTTGGGGCCGAAGTCACCCTTGCCGACGCGTGAGGCCGAGCGGATGTTGACGACGGTCGCGTCGCCCTCACGGCTGATGGTGATCGTGACGTCGTCCTTGAAGCGCAGGATGCGCGTCGTGGCGACGCCGCGGATCTCGCCGATCTCCGCATCGGACGCAATGATCTCGAGCCCGATCGCCTTCGCCGCTTCGAGCGCGGCCGCGTACACGGTGTCGGCGCCGGCGCTGAAGCGCTGAGGCTGCAGTTTCGGATACTCCGGGGTCTGCCCCGTCTTCACATCGTTGATCAGTGGCCACATACAGGCTGAGGTCAGGGCTGCGCCGGCGAGCAGGACGAGCAACAGGCTCAGGACGAGTCGCGGGCGAGTCACCATGCAAGGTTACGCGGAACGCGCGGGCTTCGCCACACAATCGAGTGTGTCGTGCCTGCGAACCGCCGAAGCTTCGCATCGGCGGGAAGAGCGCGAGACTGCGCTTGCGCACTTCCACATGGGACTGTTGCTACTCCGGCAGTCCCGCGGCCCAGTTGTGGATCAATTGGACGGGAGGGTCGGACTCATGCGACGCGTCCTGCACGACGAGAAACCGCTTGCCGTCGGAGCCGAAGGGAGCCGAGACGCGCGCGTCGGAGATCCCGAGGCGCACGGGCGTGCCGATCTCAACCGTCGCTCCGAGTTTCACCGGGACTGCCACGATCGCGTCGGCCGACTGTCGGAAGTAGACCTCGCTCCCGTCGCTGCTCCAGGTCGCGCCGCCGCCACCGTCGCGCGAGAGCTGAAACTTGCGCGTCGCGCCGGGGAAGTCGACGAGATAGACCTCGCCTCGTCCCGACTCATTCGACGAGTAGAGTACCCAGCGTCCGTCGGGAGAGAAGCGGGCGCCCGACTCGTTGTACTTCGTCGTGACGAAGTCGACGATCTCCGGCTTCGGATCCTCGAGCGAGACGACGGTGATGTCGAAGCTGGTACCAGTGCGCTGCGAGGTCCCGGCGAGCACCTTGCCGTCAGGCGACCAGTCCTGCACGATGTACGCGCTCGACTCGAGCAGCGTCTTGTCGGTGCGCACGCCCGACACCGGCTGCAGCCAGAGGGCGCTCGAGGCCCAGCCCGCTCCCTTCGCTCCCCCGCCGGCGACACCGGTCAGGCTCGAGACGGCCAGTCGCTCGCCGTCCGGCGAGAACACGCAACTGATCGCCGACGGCGAGTTGATGAACGTCGCCCGCCGCGACTGCTTCGTCGTCGTGTCGACGATCCAGAGGTCGAGCGCCTGTGCGTTGGATTCGGCGCGGGAGATCGCGACCTGCCTGAGGTCGCGACTGACCGCTGCGACCGAGAACTTGCCCGGGGCCCCGAGTGTCTCGACGAGGCGGCCGTCGCGGTCGAACCAGGCGAGGATCGACTCCGGCTCGAATGCGTGGCGAAACGCGAGCAGCCCCGTGCGCGATGCGGAAAAGTCTGCCAGGTCGCGCGGGTTCCAGTAACCCAGATTCTCCGCGATCGGCGTGATCGCTCCCTCGAGCGCGAGACTGTCGGGGTCGAACCGCTGCGCGAGCAGCGTCCTGTCGCGAGCGAAGAGCAGCCTTCCGTTGGCGAACTGCACGTTCGTAGCGTTCTCGAGAACCTGCTTCGGCGCATCCCCGTCGACCGAGCCGACCAGGAGGCGGCCGAACGGCTCGTTCCGGCTGTGCCTCTCGATGAAGAGAAAGCGCTTCCCGTCGGGGAGGAAGAAAGGATTCCTGTGTGTAATGCCGTCTCCGGAAGGTTTGGTGACCGCAGTGGCTGCGCCGCCGTTCTCCGCGACTTTCATGAGCGGTCCGCGAATGTCGGGAGCGAAGACGATCACGCCCTGACTGTTCCACGTTCCGCCGCGACCTTCGTGGGCCTCGGTGAGCGTCTGCGCCGCGCCCCCGCCTGCGTCGACGCGACGGAGCTTTCCGCCGGCGAAGAAGCCGATCAGCCTGCTGTCGGGCGACCAGAAGGGGAACGATCCGTCCTGGGTGCTCTCCAGAACGGTCGCCTTCCCCGTCGCGAACTCATAGACGGAGATGAGCCTCGCCCCTTTTCGATCGACCAGCGTCGCGAGCTTCGTTCCGTCGGGAGAGAGCGCAATCGCCCCCTGGTAGATGCTGATCGAACTCACGTCCGGCGCGTAGGCAACCGACGCATGGAAGGGGCGCGCCGGTCCCTCGCCCTTCGTCCGCGCGATCATCCAGCCGAGGGCGACGGCTGCGACCACCGCGAAGAGCGCCGCGACTCCCCACGCCAGCTTCTCGCGCGTCTTGCGACGGATCGTGATCGTCGTCGCGACGCCCGCCTGCGATCCTGCTTCGCTCAGCCATCGCAACTCGCTCGCGACGTCGCGCGCAGACTGCCAGCGGTCGTCGGGATCCTTCTCGAGGCACTTCTTGACGATGTGGTCGAGCGCGGGAGGCGCCATCGGCGCGACCGCCGAGATCGGCGCCGGGTGCGCCGAGACGATCGCTGCGATCAGGCTCGTCCTCGTGCTTCCTTCGAACGCCCGCTTCCCGGTCGCCATCTCGTAGAGCAGCGCCCCTAACGAGAAGATGTCGGTCCGCGCGTCGGCCTCCGCGCCCTCGAGCTGCTCGGGCGCCATGTACTGGAACGTTCCGAGGATCGTCCCTTCCTGCGTCAGCGGCTTCGCCTGCGTCGGCATCTCCGTCATGCCGTGCACGACCGCCGACTCCGACGCCGGGCGCGCGAGGCCGAAGTCGAGCAGCTTCGCGCCGGTCTTCGTGATCATCACGTTCCCCGGCTTGAGGTCGCGATGAACGATCCCCTGCTTGTGCGCCCGCTCGAGCGCGTCGGCGACCTGCGCGCCGTAGCGCAGCACCTGGTCGAGCGGGAGCGGCCCCTTCTGCACCCGTTCGGCGAGCGACTCGCCCTCGATCAGCTCCATCACGAGGTAATGAACCGTCATTCCGGCCGCCACCGACGTGCCGTCATTCCGATCCCGCGAAGCGGGAGAGGAATCTGCTGAAGACAGATTCCTCGCTTCGCTTCCAAGAAACCAACTTAGTTCAGGCGGCCTTAACGAGTTGATAGCCCAGCTGTTTGGCGCGCTTTTCCATTTGCCGAAGAATCCTCTCTTTGTTGCGCTGATCGTAGTA
>JBAZBK010000049.1:0-14892 GCA_041671505.1 Thermoanaerobaculia bacterium
CAGATGGAATCCAAACGACGAGCATCTCGCGCCTCGTTGCACGTGAGTACCAGCCTGCGAGGTCCCTCCTTCCTCCCGCGCTTCGCGCGGTCGGTCGTCGGGACGACACGCTGCGCGGGCGGCGCCAGCCGCACCATCCTGGATCGCTCTCAGAGCTCTTGCATTACCCGAAGCGCTTCGTCGAACAGATCCTCAAGCCGAGGGTTGATCGATCGAATCAGCGTTTCCTTTTTCTCTCGTCGCCAGCCCTTGATTTGCTTTTCCCGAGCAAGTGCGTCTCGTACGTCGGTGTGAACCTCGAAGTACACGAGTCGAGTCGTGTGGTACCTGCTGCTGAAACCGCTCCCATCGCCAGCTGCGTGCTCTGTACCGCGGCGGAGTATGTTGTTCGTGATGCCTGTGTAGATCGTCGTTCCACTCTGATTCATGACGATGTAAACGAAGTAGCGGTACCGCCGAGGCATGGGCCGAGGATACCTCGGGAACGAACACAAGGCGTTGTCATCCCGACGATCCCGCGCAGCGGGTGAGGAGGGATCTCGCAGGCTGGTTCAGATCTGCTCTTCAGCCTGAGACGTCCGCGCCTTGTTGCACGTATGTACCAGCCTGCGAGGTCCCTCCTTCCTCCTCCGCTTCGCGGAGTCGGTCGTCGGGACGACACGCTGCGCGGGCTGCGCACGTCGCACGATCTGCGCGAGGCGTTCCTTGCACGACGCCGTGAATCGATGTCATCCCGACGAGCGTAGTGAGGAGGGATCTCGCAGGCTGGTACATATGGAATCCAAACCACGAGAAACTCGCGCCCGTTGCACGTGAGTACCAGCCTGCGAGGTCCCTCCTTCCTCCCCCGCTTCGCGCGGTCGGTCGTCGGGACGACAACCTGCACGGGCGGCGCTCGTCGCACGATCTGCGCACATCAATCCTTGCACGACGCCGTATCGCATTGTCATCCCGACGATCCCGCGCAGCGGGCGAGGAGGGATCTCGCAGGCTCGTACAGATGGAGTCCGAACCACGAGCATCTCGCGCCCGTTGCACGTGAGTACCAGCCTGCGAGGTCCCTCCTTCCTCCCCCGCTTCGCGGAGTCGGTCGTCGGGACGACAGGCTGCGCGGGCGGCGCTCGTCGCACCTCGCTCGAACTGCCTCGCCCCTCCGCCTGACATTCCAATCTTGCCCGTGATAGCATCCCCCCTCAACCACAACTCGCAGCCCCGCCCTGGAGGCTCCACGCATGATCGGGACGAAGCTCTCGGATCGCTACGAAATCGTCGCTGAGTTAGGTCGCGGCGGGATGGGCGTGGTCTACCTCGCGCGCGATCCGCGGCTCAACCGCGAGGTCGCGGTCAAGATCCTTCCCTCGACTCTCCTCACGCCGTCGAGCGAAGAGCGCTTCCAGCGCGAGGCCGAGCTCGTCGCGCAGATGGACCATCCGGCGATCGTCCCGATCTTCGACATCGGCCAGCACGAGGGCTCCTTCTACTTCCTCATGCCGGTCGTGCGCGGCACGAACCTCCGCCAGTTCCTACGCGAGCGCGCCCGGAGCCTCGGCGACATCCTCGACATCGTCACCCAGGTCGCCGACGCGCTCGACTACAGCCACGGCCGCGGCATCGTCCATCGCGACATCAAGCCCGAGAACATCATGGTCACGCAGGAGGAAGGGATGCTGCGCGCCCGAGTGATGGACTTCGGCCTTGCGAAAGCGGCGAGCGAGAACCGCCTCACGAAGACCGGGACGCTCGTCGGAACGGTCCTCTATCTCAGCCCCGAACAGGTCACCGCGCGCGACCTCGACGGCCGCTCCGACCTTTACTCGCTCGGCACGGTGCTCTACGAGGCGCTCGCGGGCGAGCCGCCGTTCACCGGGGAGCCGCAGGCGATCCTCTACCGCGTCGTCCACGAGAACCCGCGACCGATTCGCTCGTTAGGCGCAGACATCCCCGAGGAGCTCGAGGACATCGTCGCGAAGGCGCTCGCGAAGGACAAGGCGAGACGGCACCAGACCGGCGCCGAGCTCGGCGACGCGCTCCGGCGGCTCAGCTCCAAGCTGCAGGAGAGCGAGCGCAACCGCTCAGTGATCCTCTCGACCGTAATGACCGCGCAGCACGCGCGGCCGCAGCAGGCGCAGTTCGTCGGGCGCGAGAAGGAGTTCGCCGAGCTGCAGCGCCGCCTCAACGCGGCGGTCGACGGCGAGTGCCAGTTCGTCGTCATCGGCGGCGACGCCGGCATCGGCAAGAGCCGCCTCCTCGAGGAGCTCGAGAATCTTGCGAAGGCGCGACGCATCCGCGTCCTCCACGGCCGCTTCCTCGAGCAGGACCGCACCTTCTCCTACCAGGGCTTCTGCGAGGTAATCCAGGAGCATTTCCGCTCGAAGGACACCTCGTCGTCGGGCGAGCACACCGACTTTTCCGATCTCGCGACCGAGCTCATCGCCCTCTTCCCCGTGCTCAGCGAGATCGGCGAGCTCCGGTCCGCCGCAGGCTCCGATTCCGGCGCCCCGCGGGAGGCGCGCAAGGCCGACGACAGGACCTACATCTACGAGCTACTCGCCCGCACGTTAGGCCGCATCGCCGGCGGACGTCCGCTCGTCCTCGTCTTCGAGAACCTCCACGGCGCCGAGATGTCGCTCGACGCGCTGCAGTACGTCGTCCGCAGGCTCGGCCCCACGCCGACGCTCATCACCGGCACCTACCGGACGACCGAGATCGACAAGCGCCACCCGCTCGTGAAGATGCTCGACTTCTTCAGCGACGACCGCCGCTTCACCTCGATGATGCTCGGACCCTTCTCCCCCTCCGAGCACCGACAGTTCGTCGAGGCGATGATCGGCGGGGGCACCGTCTCGAACGACCTCACCCGGCGCCTCTTCGAGGCAACCGAGGCGAATCCGTTCTTCACGAAGGAGCTGATCCGCTCGCTCGTCGAGTCGGGCGGCATCTCGCGCGACGACCGCGGCTCGTGGGCCCTGTCGGGCGAAATGGCGATCTCCTCCGACGCTCTCCCCGCGACGATCCAGCAGGCGGTCGAGAAGCGGGTCGAACGCCTCCCCGAGGCGGCGCGCGACCTCCTCGCCGTCGCCGCGGTGTTAGGCAAGACCTTCGAGTTCCGCGACCTCGAGACGCTCAGCGAGTCGAAGGACGAGCTCGAAGACGTCGTCGAGCGCCTCATCGTCGACGGAATCCTCGAGGAAGAGCGCGAGTCGCGCGGCGACCGCCTCACCTTCTCGAGCGGCATCGTCCGCGACGTCCTCTACAACGCGCTGTCGCGCCGCAAGCGCAAGTCGCTCCACCGCCGCTACGCCGAGCAGCTCGAGAAACGCTTCGAGGGAAGGCTCGACCGGATTTATCCCCAGCTCGTCCATCACTTCTCCGAGGGCGACGTCCCGGAGAAGACGATCAGCTACGGCATGATCGCCGCGAAGAGGTCGCTCGAGGCCTTCAGCGCCGAGCCGACGATCGAGGTGATCAAGACCGTCCTCGACTTCCTCGAGGATGGCGACTTCGCCGACCCCGCCGTCGAAGGCGACGCGCGGATGATCCTCGTCAGCGCGCAGCGGATGCTCGGCAACACCGACGTCGCGCTGCGCGAGGCCGAAAGCGCCGGGCGTGCCTACAAGAAGGCGAAGTCCGACTCCGGCGTCGCGCGCGCGCACCTCGCCGCCGCGGAGACCGCGTGGGAAGGACGCCGCGTCGAAGAGGCGCGCAAGTGGCTCGAGCAGGGCATCGCGGCCGCCCGCCAGTCGGGCGATTCCGCGCTCCTCGGGCAGCTTCTCTCGCTCTCCGCCACCGTTGCCAACCTTCGCGGCGACTACGAGACGGCAAAGGAGAACCTCGACGAGGTCGATCGCCTCGCCGGCGCGAGCGAGAAGCCCGCCGAGGACGCGCTTCCGCGCGGCGGCAGGCTCATCGTCGCCCTCGCGAACCCGGCGCGCGCCAGCGAGCCGGCGGAGCGCGCGATCGTCGAAGAGACGGAGATCACCGCGTCCGTCTTCGAGCCGCTCGCAACGTGCGACGAGCACGGCCATCTCGTACCGCTCCTCTGCGAGAAGTGGGAGGTGATGAACGACGGCCGCTCGCTGCTGATCACGCTGCGCCACGATGTGAAGTTCGACGACGGCTCCAGCCTCACGGCGGCCGACGTCAAGGCATCGTTCGAGCGCGCGATCAAGGTGCGCACGCGCGAGATGTCCGCGGCGTTCGCAGTCATCCTCGGCGCGAGCGAGTTCAAGGCCGGTGAGGCCGAAAGCGTCTCCGGCCTCGTCGCGCGCGACGAGCTCCACCTCGAGATTCAGATCGTCGAGCCGCTCCCGATGTACCCGGCGCTGCTCACCGACGCCGCGACCGCCATCGTCAAGCTCTCCGCCGACGGCCGGAAGATGGGAACGGGACCGTTCCGGATGACCTCGCAGGAGCCGACGCTCACTCTTCTCGAGAGCAACCAGCACTACTGGCGCGGCACGGCGCCTCTGCTCGACGCTGTCGAGTTCCGAACTCTGCCGGGAGCCGCGGCGATCGCGGCGCAGCTTCGCAGCGGCGAGATCGACGTCGCGCGCGACCTCCTTCTCAGCGACATGGACGAGATCGTCCGCGACGCGAGGTTCAAAGCGGGACTCGTCGAGATCCCGAAGAAGATGACCTACTTCCTCGTCTTCAACCAGACGAGCGTCCTCGGCAGCAACCTCCCGCTCCGGCGCGCGATGTCGGGCGTGCTCCGCCTTCACGATCTCGTCTGGCGGACCCTCGGCCGCATCGCGCAGCCCGCGACCGGAATCATCCCGCCCGGAATCCTCGGGCACGACCCGGGACGCCGCCGCACGCCGATGAGCCGCGACCAGGCCGCGGAGCTGCTCCGCGGGTCGGGCCTCGAGCTGCCGATCAGGCTGAAGGCCGCGGTGCACCCGCTCTTCCAGGATCGATACCGCGCCCTCACCGACGCGCTCTTCGCCGCGTGGAAAGAGATCGGCATCGAGGTCTCCATCGAGACGAAGACGATGGAGGAGTTCCTCGCGCGTTTCGGCCGCAGCGACGGCCTCGAATTCATCATGACGCGCTGGAACGCCGACTTCGACGATCCCGACAACTTCACGAACGGCCTCTTCCACTCCGGGACGGGTGTCTTTCAGGAGTACTACAGCTCGCCCGAGTCGGACGAGCTCTGCGAGCAGGCGCGCGGTGAGAGCCGACCCGCGACGCGCGAGACGCTCTACAGGAAGTTCGACACGCTGATGGCGGAGCAGGCGGCGGTCGTTCCGCTCTTCCACGAGTTCGACTACCGCATCGCCGGGCCGAAGGTGCACGGGCTGCACCTGCGTAGCACACCTCCATTCGTCAGCTACGCCGAGGTCGCGAAAGTCGAAGGTGCGGCGCGGCGCGCACCCGCGGTGCGCACGGGCGGCGGCGTGCTGCACGTGCCGCTCGCCGAGGTCGTCAACTCGATGGAGCCGACGGTGTCGTCCACGATCGGCGCGGCCGAAGTTCTCACGACGGTGTTCGACACGCTCACACGATGCGTGGAGGGAGCGCGCATCGTTCCCTGGCTTGCCTCCGAGATCCGCGCGGAGGGAGGCGGACGCCGCTTCCACTTCAAGCTTCGCGACGACCTCCGCTTCCATGACGGGCGCAGGATCACCTCGCGCGACGTTCGCTACTCCTTCGAGCGCGCGCTGCACAACCCCTTGAACACGATGCGCTGGCTTCTCGAGCCGATCCGCGGAGCGAAAGGGGTCGTGAGCGGCGAGACGACCGAGCTCGAGGGCTTTCTGATTAAGTCGAACCGCGAATTCACGGTCGAGCTCGACGCTCCCCTCTCGTTCTTCCCGGCAACGCTGCTCCATCCCTCGGCGTCGATCGTCCCCGAGGGAACCGAGCTCGGAGATCCGCGCTCAGTGGAGCGCCGAATCGCGAGCGGCGCGTTCAAGTTCGTCAGCTTCGAGCCGGGCGAGCGGCTCGAGGTCGAGCGCAATCCCGCCTACTGGCGCCCCGGCTTCCCGAAGGCGGAACGGATCGTCTTCAGGTTCGGCGTCTCCCCCGAGGAGATCCGCGACGAGTTCCTCGCGGGACGCTTCTCCATCGCGGCCGACCTCTTCCCCGCGGACGTCGAATCATTGCGGCAGCAGCCGCTCTACGCGGCGGGCTACCGCGACCTGCCCCGGCTTTCGATCTACTTCGCCGCGTTCAACATTCATCGACCGCCGTTCGACGACCCGTCCGTTAGGCGGCGGGTCGCGGCCTCGATCGACGTTCCCGGAATCGTCAGGCGCGTCCTCGGGAGGCAGGCGATTCCCGCGCACGGCGTCATTCCGCCGGGGCTCCCCGGCTACGTGGCGGGACCGAGTGCGACGCGCTCGCCGTCTGGCGAGACGCGAACGTCGAAGGGAGCGCCGCTCGAGCTCACCGCCGCGGTCCACGCAACCTTTTTCGGGCAGTACAGCTCGGCCGCGAAGGAGCTCTCGGCGGCGCTGAACGAGAAGGGGGTGAAGCTGAAGGTCGTCAACAAGACGCTCGCGGAGTACCTCCAGCACGAGATCGACGCCGACGTCGACGTGGCGATCGGGCGCTGGATCGCCGACTACCCCGACGCCGACACCTTCGCCTACGGTGTGATGCACACGAAGGGGGGAACGGTCGGCGCGATGTGCGGAACGCCGGAGCTCGACCGGCTCATCGAGCGGGCCGCGTCGAGATCGACCCTGCGGCAAGGCACGCGCTATACCGCGAGGTCGACGAGATGATCGCGCGCGAAGCGCTCCTCATGCCGCTCTTCCACGAGCAGGTCTACCGCTTCGTGAGACCAGAGGTGGAAGGCCTCTCGCTTTCGTTCGCCGCCCCCGAAGTCTCGTACGAGGCTCTGGGGATTCGCTGACGGCGCTGCGACGGCGACGTCCGGCCGCGGCCGGACGTCGTTAGGCGGCGCGGGAGCCTTCGGCGCGTTAGCGCGCCGACTTCAGGTCGGCGAGCAGCCGCTGGTACGCGGGAGTCTCGCGCAGCAACCGCCCGCCGACCTCGCGCAGCTTGTCGACTTGTTCCTTCGGCAACGCGAGCCGCGTCTTCACCTGCTTGAAGTAGAGGCGCTCCTCCGGACTCTGCAAACCGTCGAACGTCACCTGCGCCAGGTATCCCTGACGATCCGGCGCTCCCGCCTCCCACTCGGCCATCCTGTCGTGCACCTGCTCGACCGCATCGAACGAGATGCGATCGACCGGGATCGACCACATCTGGTCCGCCAGCGTCCCCTTGCCCGGAGGCGCGGGCGAGCGATCCCAATCCACCTCGGGGAAGCGCAGCGCGTTCACGACGATGACGACGACCTTCCGCGCCTGACGAAGCGAAGGCAGGAAGGACTGGTCGGGATCGACCTTCAGGCGCTCGAAGCCGCCGATCACTTCCGTTAGGCCGAGATTCTCGGAGAGACCGCCGTCGAAGAGATGGATGTAGGGCCGCCCAGGGTTCTCGTACGACTGCAGCGCGCGGGCGCGAAGGAGCGCGCGGCCCGGCGTCCCGGACTCGCCGAGTGAAGCCTCCGCGGCAGCCTGCCAGGCAGGCGGCTTCCTGCCGCACGTCCCGCCGCGATTCTCGAGCGTGATCGGAGTGAGCAGCGGCGGCAACGCGGTGGAGGTGGCAACCGCGCGGCCGAGCGTCACCTTCGAGAGGTCGCCACAGATCGCGTCGAAGTAGTCCTGCGTGTAGCTGAAACGCGCGCCGGTCGTCACGTCCGTGCCGTTGATGATCACGAACGGCCCGTCGCTCGTCTTCAGGTCGCCAAACGTCGCGTGGTCGAACACGGTCTCGTCGTAGAGCTCGGCGAAGAGATCCGACTTCCCGAACGTCCCCGACGGAAGCCGGAACCAGTTGCCCGGCGAGAGAATCCGCTTCGCCAGATCGAGCTCGAGGTTGCGGTAGAGCACCTTCGACTCGAACTCGTCGAAGGTCTTCTCGCCGCGAAGGGCGAAATAGGTCGCCGGCAGCGTTCCTCCCGATACCGCGGAGATCACGTCAACCTCGTCGAGAAGACGGCGCTTCTCCCCATGCACCGTGATTTCGGTGCGACGCAGCTCTTCGAGCACTCCATAGCCGAGCGCCGCGGCACGCGTGCCGCCGCCGGAAATGGCGACGATCACCAGCATGTCGTCCGACTGCTTCGGGCGCGTCACCTCGGCGAGCCGGTATCCCGGCGCACCGGCGCGCTCCAGCTTCGGCGTTGCCGGCCAGTGGGCACAACCTCCTGCGAAGCCGCAGAGCAGAGCGAGCAGCGTGAATGCCGTCACGGAAGCAAATCGCGATTCCGAATTCATGGTCACCTCGTGTCCTGTCGAATGTGTGAGGCCGCAATGGCCATGAGAAGCGCGCCACGGTCGTCGTTCGCGGATTGCAGCCGCTGCCCCGCGCTACGAAGCGTCGCAGGCAACCTTAGCATTTCATCAGCAAGGAGAGACCTCGGGAAAATACGCGGCGTGAGGGCCGCACCTTCGTCACTCGAGGCTTCGAAGTCTAGCCCACTCCGCGAGGGTGAGCGCGATGCCGGCGAGATAGAGCGTACCGAAGATCAGCTTGTTGTGCCGTGCGATCCAGAGCGGGAGGTAGATGTCGAAATTGTCCTTGCGATCATCGGTGAAGCGCGCGGCGATGTTGGTCAGCGGACAGCGTCCGCCGTTGACCACGAGCACCACGACTTCCAGGAAGACGACCGCGACGAGGAGCGCCGCCGCGTCGATCCGCCGCATCACGACGCAGATCGGGATCGCGACGATGCAGCTCGCGAACAGCGCCCATACCAGGCTGTGAAGGAGCTTGATCGCGCGAAGTGACGAGTTAGGCGAGAGCGTCGGCATCGGCGGAGGCTCGGGAGCTACGGGATCTCCGAACGAGCGATCTCCCCGCCCGGCTACGACGCGACGAAGAGCTCGACCGTATCGGGATGCACCCCGTCGAACTTCATGGCCTCGGCAGCATCAGCGCCCTGAAGGGCTTGAGCGAGGGCCTCGAGGCTCGGCACGTTTTCGATGACGAGGCCCACTCGACTTCCCCCATCGGGACTGACGAACGTCCTTACCTTCATTCCGTGCGCACCGAAGAACTCATCTCGCCTGGGCGAGCTCAGCCAGTGAGCGACGTCATCCACATCGTGCACAGCGATTACCGTGGTCATTCTGACGGCCTTTCTGAAGTTGGGAAGTTGGAATTGTATCCGTGTACAGGCCATCGAATCCAATCTCGGTGTCACTCGGATTCCAGAGGCGGCTACCCAGACTGGAACGAACAGCCCGCGCAGCCTCAAATCCTCCTGGCGCTCCACATCAGCGGCGGGGCGGCATTGCAGGAACGCCCGCTGCATGGATCGGTTAGGCGCGCCAAGCGGCCTGATCCGGGTGTCGAGGATGACCATTCAGATGGGGGATTCGGTGGGTGTCGCTACGGGCCTGAGATGAGGGCATATCGGGCCCTCAAAGGCCTGGCGACCTTGTAAGCGCTGGGGACGCCACCGAACGCCATCGCCTGCGCATCTCGAAGCTCGGTACCCCTTCCCCGGTTTCCCTGCTACTTCACTCCCGAGCGTGGCTCCTGCACGTGCGCGGCTTTGACGATTGTCGAGCCTGCGACGAGCGTCGGATCGGTGTACGAAATCGCCGAGAGTCCGAGCGCGCTGCGCGCCTGGTCGAGACCGCTGCGCAGCGCGGCGGTGTGCTGCGCCAGCATCGGCGCGCCGACGGCGACGGTCGGATCGGCGGCGATCAGTGGGAGGCTCGCCGCGGTGCGCATCGCGTTCACGGCCGTACGGAGCTCCGTCAGGTGGGCGGCCTGAATCGGCGTGACACCGGCGACGATCGGATCGTTCGCGAAGATGACGGTCGTCGCAGGATCGACGTTGCTGTAGGCGGTCATGCCGCCGCCGCTCGCAACGGCCCTCACGCGATAGAGATACGTGGTATCGGCCGCGAGGCCGGTATTCGTGAACAGGGCCGTCGTGGGGCTCCCGACGAGAGCGAATGCGCCACCGCCCGATCTTCGCTCGACTTCGTAGTGATCGGTGCCGACGACGCCGATCCACGTCAGGCTCGCCTGCGACGCGCTCGTCGCGGTCGCAACGAGGTTTGACGGCGCGGCCGAGGACGCTGTGGTGATGATCCCGTTCACCAGCTCGAGCGCTCCGCTGGCGACCGTCTCGATCGTCGTGCCGGCCTGATTCGACAGCATCGCACTCGCGGCATGAAGGCGAAGCGTCGCCACGCTTCCGGGTGCCGCCTGCGGTAGCAGTGTGACGGTCAGCGTTCCGATCTGATCACCAGGCGGAGAGGCGTCGAGTGTGAATGCGATCGGCTGTCCGGTCTCATGAAACGACGCGACGTACGAGAGGTAGCCGGCTCCCTGTAGCGTCGTTTCCAGAAGAGGCGTCCGCGGTGCGAGGACTCCTGCGCGCGCGAAGGTCACCGAGGAGACGATGTCGGGCGGATAGAGAATCTTGAACGCGATTCCCTGGATCCGCTTGCCCGCACCAGCATCGCTTCCAAGCGCCGAGCCGCTGCGATCGCGAATCGAGGCCGGCACGGAAATGCTCGTGCCGGCCTGCACCGAGGCGGAACCGAATGCCACCACGTCCTGAGCCGCGGCGGAAGCTGATACCGCGACGACGAGGAGCATGTACGCCACTATCCGAATCGACATGGGGGGCTCGTTGAAGGAGAGTATATTCCTCGGGGAGATGCCAATCAGCTTGCGTGCCTCTGGGCCGATCCGAAGAGCGATCGCTCTCGTGGTCGCGTTTTCGGCACTGCCGGCGCTCTCGGCGACATTCCCGGGCGGCTTCAGCGAAACGACCGTCTCCGGCCTAACCGCGCCGACGGCGATGGCGATCGCGCCCGACGGCCGGATTTTCGTCTGCCAGCAAACGGGCGCTTTGCGCGTGATCAGGAACGGCGCGCTCCTCGCGACACCATTCACGACCGTCACCGTCGACTCCACCGGCGAACGCGGTCTGCTCGGCGTTGCGTTCGATCCCGATTTCCTCACGAACCATTTCGTCTACGTCTATTACACCGCGACGACACCCGCGGTGCACAACCGCATCAGCCGCTTCACCGCGTCGGGCGACGCCGCAGTGCCCGCGAGCGAACTGATCCTGCTCGACCTGAACGATCTTTCGGCGACGAATCACAACGGCGGCGCGATCCACTTCGGGCGCGACGGGAAGCTCTACGCGGCGGCGGGCGAGAACGCGGTCCCGTCGAATTCGCAGACGCTCACGAACCTCCTCGGCAAGATTCTCCGCCTGAATTCCGACGGGACGATTCCGACCGACAACCCGTTCTACGGAACCGCCACCGGCAACAATCGCGCGATCTGGGCGTTAGGGCTCCGAAACCCCTTCACCTTCGGGGTTCATCCGCTGAGCGGCCGTATCTTCATCGACGACGTCGGCCAGAGCACGTGGGAAGAGATCAACGATGGAGTGGCAGGAGGTAACTACGGCTGGCCCGACACGGAAGGGCCGACGAGCGATCCGCGGTTCGTCACTCCGATCCACTGGTACGCGAACAACAACGCCGTCGAATGCGCGATCGCGGGCGGCACGTTCTACGCGCCGGAAGTTAGGCAGTTCGGGGCGAGCTACACCGACTCGTACTTCTTCGCCGATCTCTGTGGCGGCTGGATCCGGCGGCTCGACACCGGCAACGCATCGAACGCCTTCGGGTCGGGCGTCCCGAATCCGGTCGATCTGCAGATCGGCGACGATGGAAACCTTCACTACATCGCTCGCGGGGCCGGCGCAGTCGTTCGCGTGTCGTGGGATCCCGCGCTCGAAGGTGATGTCAACGGCGACGGCGCGACGACGGAGGCGGACGTCTTCTATCTCATCAACTACTTCCACGCCAGCGGACCCGCGCCGGTGCAGGGCGGCGACGTCGACGGCAGCGGCCAGCTGACGCTCTCCGATCTCGACTACCTCATCGCCTATCTCCTCGGACGCGGTCCGACGCCGGTTTGATCGCCGACGTCTCGTGAGCTCGCTCGAGGATTCGCGGAACGGCTCGCGTGTCAGGTTGCGGTTGGTGGCCCCTCCGGCACAGACCCCGCGCGGGAAGCACGCCTGAGAACGACGTAGCCGACGCCGCCGATGGGCAAATAGACAACCAACGCGGCCAGGCGCTGGAAGCGACCCTCATATAGGCGGAGGTCGAGTGTTTCCGAATTGTCCCCGGGCGGACTCAGCGGCGCCCTTCAAGGTGAGGGACGAGGTACTCGCTCGTCGATTGACGAGCCGTCATCGCCGGGGTCTCTCCGTTTGCATTCAGCGCCATGATGTCGGTACCCGCCTCAACCAGTGTGCGAACGACCGCGATGCGGTCCTCCGGTAGTCCGACACTTCCCATATCCACCGCCCAGAGGAGAGGCGTGTACCCGTTGTTCGACCGAGCTCCTAAGTCAAGCCCGCCGGCGATGCATGCAGCCACCCAGTCCGGATCGCCATGGTATGCGGCAAGGTGCAGCTCGGTCATGCCTGAGTCATTGAGAACCGGGTCCGACACGTAGTCCTCCGCAACCTGACGGCCGCCGCTACCCGGCGACCACACGCACGGCTTCCCCTAGCAAACTGCGATGCATGGAGCCGCGCGTGATTTCCGGTAGCGGCTTAGTCGGGCGGCGACGTGAGTTACGTGACTCCGGCGCGTCAATTGCCTACTCACGGACGCGGTCGGGTGCAGTCCGGAACCAACTCAACAGCCCGCAAGCCTCGCACACGAGGACCGCCGCACCGCGGTTCAGCCAATCCAGCCGCAGGAATGTCAGCGCCCTCGTGTTCACCACCGCCGAACGGAGCTCGAAGATCTCGCCGGCGCAGTGAGGGCAGGCGATCGGCTTGCCACCTGCCGTGAAGCGGCCGGAGCGAAACTCCGTGGAGACGCCCGTCGCGAATGCTTGAAACGCCTCACCAAGCGTTGAGCCTTCCCGGTGCTGGGACAGGCCGAGCGCTTCGATATTCAAGTGCCTTCGCTCCGCCTCGGCACGCGCAAGCTCGAGTGCCTCGGCGCGATACTTGTCCGCATCTGTCGTCAAGAGGAGCAAAAGCTCATCGTCCGGCAGTTCACCAATTCGTTGTCCGAGAGTGTCGTTCATAGACCTTCACGCTCCTGTGCCGCCAAACGGATAGCGCTACGCGACTCCCACGCGTCCGGAGAGAGAACGGCCGCCTCCGCACGACCAGAGCGGTCGAGTCAGTCTACCTCGGCAGGAATCCGATCGGGAACGGCAGTTTCGGAGGAGCTAAAGTTAATAGTCAGGCTGTGACCCCATCTTTGCCATCTTCTGAGGCGAAATGACCCGCCTCCGAGTCAGTGCGCGCGCCGGTAGTGCATGGCGACCGCGCCGCTGCGGAGCGGCTTCGCCGAGATCAACTCGAGCCGTCGCGTGCTGGGCAGCCCGCTCTCGTACAGGGTCGGGCCGTGGCCGGCGATCCTGGGGTGGACGAGTAACCTGTACTCGTCGATCAGATCCAGCCGGTCCAGCTCGGTCGCGAGCTTGCCGCTGCCGAGAAGCACCCCGTCCGGGGTCGCGTCCTTGAGCTTCTGTACGCCCGTGCGCAGGTCGCCGGCGATGTGGTGGCTGTTGGTCCACGGGAAGCCCTTTCGCGTCGAGGACACCACGTACTTCGGCTTGGCCTCCAGCTTGACCGCCCACTCGCGCATCGCCGGCGGCGCCTCCGCGTCGCCGCGGGCGACCGCAGGCCAGTAGCTCTCCATCATCTCGTAGGTGACGCGGCCCCACAGCATCGCCCCGCCCTCGTCCATGAGGTGGGTGAAGAAGGCGTGCGTCTCGTCGTCGGCGATTCCTTCCTGGTGGTCGACGCAGCCGTCCAGGGTGACGTTGATACTGAAGGTCAAGAGCCCCATGGTGTCCTCCGTTCGAGATACGCGACGAGCCGCTCGCCGTCTTGCTCCAAGGGCACGAGCCCAAATCGCGAGGTGCTCACCCTGTGTCGCCTAACGTACCAAGCCCAGCCGCGAGAACACGACCACGCTGCACCAACAGTTTACGTTACTTTGTGTGCCTGGTTCTCGTCGGCCGCAGCGTGCAGTTCGGCGGCGCCGGGCACCGCGCTCCGATTCACGGCACATCTGGCGCTCTGGGCGGCCACGCGCCGATCCGCTGGCGCAAGGCAACGATCTTGCCGAAGTGATATGCGTTATGCACAGCCACGCAGTTCAACTCGTCGGCCAAGGTCACGCCGGGCTCGACCTCTGCAGCCAGTCGCGCCGGCGCCTGTCCGAAGGCTGCCGCAGCGCGAGCCCCGGTCAGGAACACTTGCACCAGCTGGTGCCATTGGTCCTCATGTTCCGGCGCCGCGGTCGGGTACAGGTCGCCGGGAGGTGTGTCCCCAGGCTCGATGATGCTCTGCTGGTATCCCACGAGATGCCATAACTCGTCGTAGATGGAGTGCGACGCGCCCTCCGGGCGCCGAGTCACTTGCTCGAGCGTCAGCCCTGACAGCAGGTGGGCTCTCTCCGCGAACTCGCCAACGAGAAACAGATGTTCGAGAATATGCATGCTTACTCCAACTCTCTCCCGTTTGTCGTTCGCGACGGATCTCACTCGCCTAACGCCTGCGCATCAGCCGGCCCAATGCGCCAGCGCTCATGTTACCAGACTTCGAAACCTTGAGTCGCGCGTTGGCCTCCGCTGCATGCGCTTAGTTAGGCGTCTCTTTGCAGATTGTGCGCGATCGTCGGTAGCTTTCTTAGCAATGCGCAAACTTTCGAATGGGTAACATTTGTGGCGCTTCAGGCTTTCGAGTGGATTGAAGCGACGCCTGCAGGATAGAGGTCGAGCCCTCCGAGATGGAAGAGGATTGCTTCACGGAATCTCTCCCTGCTACGAAAGCCACAGGCCCGCTTCTTGATC
>JBAZBK010000050.1:0-14669 GCA_041671505.1 Thermoanaerobaculia bacterium
ACGATCAGCGCAACAAAGAGAGGATTCTTCGGCAAATGGAAAAGCGCGCCAAACAGCTGGGCTATCAACTCGTTAAGGCCGCCTGAACTAAGTTGGTTTCTTGGAAGCGAAGCGAGGAATCTGCAAAGAACCTTCTAAACGCC
This sequence comes from Thermoanaerobaculia bacterium, assembly GCA_041671505.1. Taxonomy (GTDB): domain Bacteria; phylum Acidobacteriota; class Thermoanaerobaculia; order Gp7-AA8; family Gp7-AA8; genus JACPDH01. The sequence continues at coordinate 144 of JBAZBK010000050.1, forward strand.
TCCATCGCTGAAATCTGACCTCGTGGCGTGAGTTGTCGCTGAGGAATTGGTCAGGTAAGTCGTTTGCAGATTCCTCGCTTCGCTCGGAATGACAGCAGGTCGCGGCGGCGAGTTCGTTCAATCGGGTCGATTAGGTGTGACCCCAACTTCCTCCGTAGAATCACGGCACAACCGAAGAACGGGAGACCACACATGCCGATCGCCGCACAGCCGGACCTTCTCAAGCGCAGGCGAACGAAGATCGTCGCGACAGTGGGGCCCGCCTCCTCGAGCCCCGAAGTCCTCGCCGGGCTGATCGACGCCGGCGTCAACGTCTTCCGCCTCAACATGTCGCACGGCACCCACGACGGGCACCGCGCGGCGTACGAGGCGATCCGCACGGTAGCCGCGCAGCGCGACAAGCCTGTCGCCGTGCTCGCCGATCTCTGCGGCCCGAAGATCCGCTGCGGGAAGTTCGAGGGAGGCAGCATCGAGCTTCACCGCGACCAGATCGTCACGGTGACCACCCGCGACGTCCTCGGCGGCCCCGGCCTCATCCCCTCGCAATACAAAGAGCTCGCGGGCGACGTGAAGAGCGGCGACCGGATCCTTCTCGACGACGGCATCCTCGAGCTCCGTGTGGAGCGTGTTGAGGACACCGAGATCGAGTGCACGGTGATCGAGGGCGGAACGCTCAAGGATCGCAAGGGAATCAACCTGCCCGGCGTCAAAGTCTCGGCGCCGTCACTCACGCCGAAGGATCGCGCCGACGCAATCTTCTCGATCGGCCTCGGTGTCGATTACATGGCGCTCTCGTTCGTCCGCACCGCCGACGACGTGCGAGAGCTGCGCGCGCTGCTCGTCGCGAACGGCGCCGACGTCTCGATCATCGCGAAGATCGAGAAGCCGGAGGCACTGCAGAACATCGACGCGATTCTCGACGCCGCGGACGGGCTCATGGTCGCGCGCGGCGACCTCGGCGTCGAGCTCCCCGCCGAGAGCGTTCCGATCACGCAGACGCAGCTGATCGACCTCGGGCGCGCCCAGGGCAAGCCGGTGATCGTCGCGACGCAGATGCTCGAGTCGATGATCACCAACGCGCGGCCGACGCGCGCGGAAGTCTCCGACGTCGCCAACGCAGTGATGCAGGGAACGGATGCCGTGATGCTCTCCGCGGAAACTGCGTCGGGAGCGCATCCGGTGAAGGCGGTCGAGACGATGGCACGCATCGCGCGTCGCGCGGAGTCGTACCTCTGGAACCACGGAGCGTTCTCGACGATCTCCGACCACGACCTGGCCACGCCACCCATCGCGCTGCCCGACGCCGTGGCGCGCGCCACGGCGCAGCTCTCGCGCGACCTCATGGTCCGCGCCATCTTCGTCGTCTCGCAGAGCGGAACCACCGCCCGCATCGTCGCCTCGGCGCGTCCCGCCGCACCGCTCATCGCCCTTTCCGACAGCGTGCGCGCGACGCGCCGGATGAATCTCTACTGGGGAGTCGAGCCTCTCCACCTCGAGGTCACGAACCTCGACGCAGCCAACGCCCTCGCTCGCAAGCTCGCCATCGATCTCGATCTCGCCGCCGAAGGCGACTACCTCCTCCGCGTCTCCGGCTTCAGCGCCGACAAGGAGAAGAACGTCCCGCGCATCAGCGTGATGACGGCGTAAAGGCAGGTTCGAGGTCAAAGGTCATAGGTCAAAGCAGGCGAGAGGCGAAAGGCGAGAGGCGATGAGCAGGCGAAGATCGAGGCGTGCTGCTTCGTCGCGTAGCGACGACCGACCTTAGCCCCCGGTGACCGAGTCCTGCGAAGCAGGGCGAGGGAACCGGGGGTAGCGCGCCCCCCCACAAATCACCGCCGCGTAGCGGCGGCAGATCCGCGACGACAAACATCCGCACGCGCTACGCCTAACAGCTCGCACCCACCGCGATCTCCTGCTACCCCCACAACTCCCGCGGATAATCGCGATACAGCTCCCGATAGGCCTTCGCGTAACGCATGCCGGCGTAATTGACCTTCACGATGTCCCACGGTCGCGTCGGATGGCGCTTGACCCGGAGCGGAACCTTCGAGAGCCCCTCGTTCGCCTGCTGCGAGTAAAGCTCGGCGAAGCGCCGCAGCGGAACGGTCGTCGGCGTCAGCGGGTGCATGCAGTCATACAGGTCGTACGGATCGTCGACCCATACCCGATCGCGCATGGCGTCCCAGTCGGGCGTGCCGGGCGACGGCGTGCAGATCGTGAAGCTGCACTGAATCGGCGGCAGCCCGCGCACGTAGTCGCGGAGCCGCGTGAAATCGTCTTCGCTCCATTCCGGCAGGATGAGGAACGCGGCGTGTACCGCGATGCCGATCGAACGGAGCGTGTCGACCGCACGCTCGTTGCTCGCGGTCGTTCCACCCTTGTGGACGACCTTGAGCTCCTTGTCGCTCGTGAACTCGAAGCCGATGAAGCAAGCGTCGAGGCCGATCGTCCGCCAGCGCCGGAAGAGGTCGGGATGATTGTTGACCGTCGTCGCGCGGGTCCAAGCGAAGTAACGCTTCCGGACGCCGCGCCGCTCGAGCGCCTCGGCGAGCTGCCAGCCATGCTCGGGATCGATGAAATTCTCGTCGTCGACGAAGTAGATGTGATCCGCGGGCGCGTTCGCGATCTCCTCCGCGACGAGCTCGACGTTCCGCGGCATGTGGTTGCCGCGGCTCAGGTGAGGAACGATGCAGAAGGTGCACTGCATCTTGCAGCCGTACGACGAGCGCACGAGCGAGACGCGCGGGTAGAGCGCGCCCCACCTCGGCATCTCCTCGCAGAGCCAGACCGAACGGTAATTGCGCGAGTCCCACAGATCGCGCCGCGGCATCGGAAGCGTCGACGGATCGGGATACTGAGGCCATTCCTCCGAGCCCGCATCGGACGGAGTCGTCCCCCGCACGCGCACCATCGGCGCAGGCGCGATCGGCTCTCCCTGCTCGACCGCCTCCACGATCGCGCGGAACGGGCCGGTCCCTTCGCCGCGAACCACGGCGTCGAACGTCTCCAGGTCGTAGTCGTCGGGCGCGACGGTCGCGTGATGCCCGCCGACGACGATCGTCGCGCCGGCGAGCTCCTGTCGCGCGATCTTCGCGAGCTCCCGCGTCGTCGAAGCCTCGTGCGTGTAGCCGGTGAAGCCGACGAGGTCGGGCTTCCACGACCGGATCGCGCGCAGAAACTGCCTGCGCGGCGCGAAGCCGAGCCGCAGGTCGAGCACGCGCACCTCGTGGCGCGGTGGAACGACCGCGGCGAGGTAGCCGAGCTCGAGCGGCTCGAGCAGCTGGAAACCCTGGAGACCGAGGATCGCCCCCAGGCTGGGGTTAGGCTTGACGAGAAGGATGCGGAGATTGCGCGTCGGCACGCTGAAGCCTCGCTTGTCTGACTGCGTGTGGGCGATTGTCGTGGGCAAGCGAGAGGAGGCGCGTGACGGCAGTCACAGCTCGATCGAACCTGGCACCGGCGTCGACGCGCCTCCCTTCCCGAGCCGGAGCTTCACCCGATATTCGTGCCGCAAACGCGCCGTAGATGTTCCGGCAGCGTGCGAGCTCAACTACCTCCAATCCCTCAACTCCCATTTCTGGTTATTGCCGTTCACGAATTCCCACTGCCCCACGCGCGTGCCGTTCGCGGTGCCGATTCCGAGAACGTCGAGGCTCTTGCCGCTCTGCTTGTTGAGGATCATGAATCGGCCACCTTCGCGCGCCACCGGCAGGAGATGCCATGCCTGGCTGTCGCCACTCGAGCAGTCCTGCAATTCCGTCGGCGCTCCGTCCGCCATGCTCGCCTCGCTCACGCCGAGACACTTGAGCGTGCCCGGCTTGATCTGGATCAGGAACGCGTCCGAGTTGTCGATCGGGCTGATCTTGAAGAGCTGGTTCGGATTGTGCTCGATCTGCTGCCAGATCTGGAACGGCGTGCCGTTCGCGGCATTCCCCTCCCGCAGATCGAGAGCCGTGCTGCCGGCGTGGACCGGAACGATGTAGACCCCCATCGCGACCTTGTTGCCGAGGCCGGAATCGTCGCGCCACGTTTCGATGCCGAACGTCTGATTGAGCGCTCCGGTATACGGCGCAGTCGTCACTGCGGCCTCGTCATTGTTGTTGCCCGGAGGCAACTGCATCGCCCTTCCAGACTGGACGTTCCTGATGGCATAGCTGTCGGTCACGCCGGTGCGCTCGACGTACCAGCGCTGGCTGTTGTTGCCGTTGCCAGGCAGCGTCACGACCTTGCCGTCGCTCTCGGTGAGGAAATTCACGTAGCCGTGGTTCAGGATTCGATAGGTCGGGCGCGCGTCGACGCTTCCACTCGGAACGAATCGCCACGACTGATTGCGCGCATCGGCGATGATCGAGGGGCCGTGAACGTGGTACTGCTGGACTTTGCGTCCCCGGTCGGACCCGATCAAGGCGTCGTACACCTCGACCACCATCTCGCCCTGCTGTTTGCTTTGAATGCGGTGAAGTTCGTAGAAGGAAAAGCTCTCTCTCCCGCCGCCGGCCGCGGGATGTGGGCTGTTGACCGCGCACGGGCTCCCCGCGATCGTCTCCGCTTCCACCCACACCGCGTAACCACCGATCAGGTTCGTCTCATAGCGAATCCAGCCGAACCCTCCTTCGCCCCAGCCGCCCCCCCACGAGTTCTTGATGAGCCACGCCCGGCTTTCGTCATCCCATCCGATGATCTGCACGACGTGATCCGGGACGATCGTCGTGTTGTCGGCCATGTCGTACACCCCGCTGGCGTAGGCTTTGAACACCGGGCTCGTCTGCATCGACGCGGCCACCGAGCCGTATTGGACGATCGCTTCCTTGATCGATTGCCGGCTCGGGCTCGGATTGCCCGCGGAGCCGCTCACGTACGACCAGCGCCTCACCTTGTACGGGGAGCTGCTCGCGTTGAAACTGTCGCACCGGTTCGGCTCGCCAGCCGCGTACCAGGCATCGAATGGCCCCCATTCGGCGTTCGTGACGATCGGGTGATCGCTCGCGTATCCCGCGGCACTTGCCTGCATGCCACCGTTGCATCGTCCGGGGAAGGTCCAGGCGCACGACAGCATCTGCGGCACGGACAGTTCGAGCTCGGAGGCGTCTCCACCGTTCTTCAGCAAGCTCGAGGTCTCGAGCGCCGCCAGCGTGGCAAACGCCCAGCAGCCGCCGCAATAGCCCTGGTAGCGCACTCTCGTGACGACGAACAGGTCACGCATGTCGACGTGGCTGTCGGTGGCCCGAACCGTCGCGGTCGAGCAATTCACCTGGTGATCCATCGCCTGCATACGAGCCGGAGGTACGGGCAGGTCCGCGGGATTCGCCGGAAGTACCAGTCCCGTGATCCTGGCGAGAGGCATTCCGTACACCGAGGTTAGGCCGACGCTGAACGACTTCCCGGCAGTTTTCAATTGCGAATTCTTCTGATTGATCTCGTCAGCGATCGCCGTCGGCGCCGCCTGAAGCCTGACCGCATATTGCTGCTTCCACTGCTCCGAAGTGCCGAACAACGCCTCCTTCGTCGGCTTCACCGCGGCCGCCGGCTTGACCGTGACCGCCGGCTTCACTGCAACGGGCTGCACCACCGGCGCAAGAGTTGGCGTCATCGGCGCCATCGGTTTGCCTTGAGGCGGCATGGCCATCGTCTGCGACGCTGTCTGCCCCTTGCTCGCGCCGTTGCACTGCTCGAGCTGCGCCGCGTCGAGGCTCGCGTCTCCGAACTGGTACGCCTTCAACGGGCCGACCTGCCTCGCGAGATCGCGGCACATCTCCGCCTGGTTCAACGCCTCCGGCGCCTTCGTCGTGCACGACGTGCCGTAGCAGCTCCACGAGACCTTCGCCGCGACCACCTCCCCGTCGGCCTTCATCGGCGATACGGTCTCGGCGTGATACGCGACGTAGGGGGATTCCGCCCGGAGGGACGGAGAACAGATCAGCAGCACCATTGCCGCCATGGTTGAAACCGCGGACTTGACCATATCGAGCTCCCTCTGACGTCTCCGCCTGGCGAACCGGGTGTCGGCGGGCCCATCGATTGGCCTCGCGCCGCCGGACGACGGCGTCGACTCGCCCGGGCTGATGGATCGCTCACCGACCGGTTGATCGACGGAGCTCGAATTCACTCGTTCTCGATGAACGGGCGATTCACGGAGCTCCCATTTCGAGAGGCAACGCATACGCGGCGCCCCGGAGGGCTGCGTTAGGCGCTCATTGGTTTACTTTGAAACGATGGTGCGCCCGGGCAGACAGAGCGTCAGTGACTGAACTCACGAGGCCGTGTGAGCCGGGCGCAAGCGGAGAAATCGGAAGCTCTGACCCCGCACTCCTCCCCGCTCCCACGCTTCTCTCCCGTCCGCCTGCTTCTCGCCCTTCGCCCTTCGCCTTTCGCCTGCTTTGACCTATGGCCTTTGGCCCCTGGCCTGCCTTCTCGCTCTACCACTCGTAGATCGCTGTAAATACACAACTTGTAACAACGCACCCCTTGACTTACGCCCCATTACCGCCTTATATTCTTCCCTGCCAACAGGATCTTCGCAGGAACCGAAATGGCGGCAGAAACACTTCTTCGCAATCCCCTTCATGGGGACGCACCCGCGGGCGTCGGGGAGACCGCTCCCCCCCAGCAACCCACCCCGACGCCCGCGTGGTTGCGCGCATCGCTCCCGGCCCAGCTCGCGGCAACGATGTCGAGCGGACTGGAGCTCGTCCAGCACGCGCGGCGGCAACGCCGCTCCACGATGCCGACGACGGTCGGCGCGGTCGACGAGCTTCTCGGCGGAGGATTGCCGAAAGGCTCGCTCGTCGAGCTCTCGGCGCGCCGCTCCGCAGGGCGTTTCTCCATCGTTCTCCAGACCGTCGCCGCGGCGACCTCCGCCGGCGAAGCAGCCGCGCTCATCGACCTAGGGGATCACCTCGACCCGCAGGAGCTCGACGACGCGGGCGCCGAGCTGTCGCGCGTCCTATGGGTGCGGCCTAACACAGTGAAGGAGGCGGTGATGTCCGCCGAGATCCTCGTCGCCACCGGCTTCCCTCTCGTCGTCGTCGACCTGGGGCTCCGCCCTCGGGGCGCGCGAGTCGCCGACGCGTCATGGATTCGCCTCGCACGCGCCGCCGAGTCGCACGGCGCCGCGCTCCTCGTCTCCTCTCCCTGGCCTCTCTGCGGCACCGCGGCCGCGATGTCGCTCTCGATCCCCGACCGCCGCGTCGCATGGCGCGGCGAAGGAGCGGCGCCGCGCCTCATCACCGGCATCGCCGCACGCCTCAGCCTGATTCACGCCAAGGGAGGACATGCCGACATCAGAGCAGGCCGCATCGCCGCGATGACGCTGCGCAACGTCGAGAGCATCGAGATTCGCGAGAGCGCTGCAGCGCGGCAGAGAGCTCAACCGGAACGCGGAACCAACGGCGCCGCGCGCCACACCGCTCCGCGAATCACCGGAAGCGCGAACATCACGAACTGGAGGCGCCTCGTGGCGAAGTGACATGAACCGGAAAGACAGACAGTCCGTACAGAGCGAGCGCGCACCTGCAACCAACATGAATGTCGCGCACGCCGGAGTCTCGTTCACGCCGGATCGCAATGTCGCGCACGCCGGAGGCGCAACTCCATCCGATCGCAACGCCCCGCACGCTGAAGGCGTGCCAGAAGGTAGCCGGGGGTCGCCCCGCTTCGCGGGGCGACCCCCGGAAACCGATGCCCCCAATATCCGCACCCCGGAGGGGTGCCAGAGGATCATCATGCCCTCGACCCATCTGAGCCTTCATTACCACGCCGTGTTTTCCACGAAAGAGCGTGCCCCGTTGATCCACGCCGAATGGCGCACGCGCCTGCACGAATACATCGGCGGTGTAATTCGCGGCCTCGAAGGAACACCTCTTCAAATCGGTGGCGTCGAAGATCACGCTCACATGCTTCTCGGTCTCAAGGCCACTCAATGCATCGCCAATGTCATCCGCGAGATCAAGAAAGCATCGTCCGCCTGGATTCGAGATGAGATCGGCACACGCTCGTTCCATTGGCAGGACGGGTACGGCGCCTTCACCGTGAGCCGGTCGAACCTTCTGAACGTCGCCGACTACATCCGGACGCAGGAGGAACACCATCGGCGGCGCACCTTTCGCGAGGAGTACGTGGCGTTCCTCAAACATCACGGCATCGAATACGACGAACGATATTTGTGGTGAGCCATCTGGCACCCCTCCGGGGTGCCGGATATGTTCGCGCTCCGGTTCCGGGGGTCGCCTGGCGGCGACCCCCGGCTACCTTCTGGCATCCCTCCGGGATGCCTTCATTGTCTTGGCATCACCACCATCTGCATCACCACGAGTTTCATCACCACGAACTGCATCACCACGAATCGAATCAATCCGAAACACACCGGCACGAGCTGCCGCGACACCAATTGCATCACCGCGAACCTGACCGCCATGCGCATCGCCTGCTTCCTGATTCCGCTCTTTCCTCTCGCCGCCCGCTTGCGGAGCGAGCCGGAGCTGCGCGGGGAGGCGGCGGCGGTCACCGAGGGGAACGGCAACGCGGCGCGGGTCGTTGCGGCGACGCGGCGCGCGCGCAAGTCGGGGATCCGTGCCGGCATGTCGCTCCCGCAGGCGCGCGCGATCCTGCCGCGCCTCATTGCCCGCTCGCGCGACGAGGCGTGCGAGCGCAGCGCGCAGCAGGCGCTCCTCGAGCTCGCCGAGAGCTTCTCCCCCCGCGTCGAGGACGCCGGCGACGGCATCGTCTTCCTCGACCTCTCCGGCCTCGAACTGCTCTGGAGTCCTGAGTCCTTAGTCCTGAGTCCTGAGTCCTTAGTCCTGAGTCCTGAGTCCCGCCCGCCCGCATTCAGCATCGCAGACTCGCTTCCGCCCACTCAGGACTCAGCACTCAGCACTCAGCACTCTTCGGTCAGCACTCAGCACTCTTCGGTCAGCACACAGCACCCGGAATTCGGAACTCAGGACTCAGGACTCAGGACTCAGGACTGCTCGCTCGACGAGCCCAGGTTCGCGAACGCCGCCTTACTTCGCCTCGAAGCTGCATCGCTCCCCGCTCGCATCGGCATCGCCTCGAGCAAGCTCGCCGCCCGCATCGCGGCGGAGCTACCCGACACGCCGGTGATCGTCCCCGAGGGGCGGGAGCGCGAATTCCTCGCACCGCTCCCCCTTTCGCGCCTCTCCCCCGAGCTCGACGTCGCCTCGACGCTCGCGCGCTGGGGGATCGACTCGATCGGCGCGCTCGCGCGGCTCCCCGAGGGAGAGATCGCGACGCGGCTCGGCGAGGCGGGGCGGCAGCTGCACTGGACGGCGCGCGGGATCGACGCGAGCCCGATCATCCCGTTCCAGCCGCCGCCCGTCTTCGAGGAAGGGCTCGAGCTCGAGTGGCCGGTGGTCGAGATCGAGCCGCTCCTCTTCGTCGCGCGGGCCGCGCTCGAGCGCCTCTCCGAGCGCCTCGCCGCGCGCGGCTACGCCTGCAAAATCCTCGACCTGACCCTCCGGCTCGATCCCGACGGCTGGGACGCGCGTTCGATCGCGCTCCCGGCGCCGACGCGCGACGTGAAGACGCTGCTCGCGATCGTGAAGCTCGACATCGAGACGAAGCCTCCCGGCGCGCCGGTCGCCGGCTTTCTCTTCACCGCGCATCCCGACCAGCCGCGCAAGGGACAGCTGTCGCTCTTCGGCCCGCCGGAGATGTCGCCCGACAAGCTCATGGCGGCGATCGCGCGGATCGGCTCGATCGTCGGCGCGGAACGCGTCGGCGCGCCGCAGACGGTCGACGGCTGGGCGCCGGAGCGCTACGCCGTCGCGCCGTACGACCCTCCGCCACCACCGCGCGTGCGCCGCGCCCCGCGCCGCGGCCGCGGCCTGCTCGCCGTCCGCGTCCTTCGCCCGCCGATCCCGCTCGAAGTCACGACCGACGGCCCGCCGCTCGCTCCGGGCGTCGCGCCGTCGCGCCACCTGCGCATCCTCTCCATCCGCCCCGCGAACCCCGACGACCCGCGGGCGAAGTCGCTCCGCCTAACCGGCGACGTGCGCGTCGCGTCGGGGCCGTGGACCATCTCCGACGGATGGTGGAGCGAGAACGCGATCGAACGCGACTACTGGGACATCGAGATCGGCGGGGTGACTTCGGCGCGGCTGTTTCGGGAGAGGGAGAGCTGCGTGTGGTTTCTCGATGGGAGTTACGACTGAACACATCGAATGTAGAACGCAGAGTAAAGAACTTCAAGAACCGAAATGTCGAATGTCGAATGAGGAATGAAGAATGAAGAAGCACGACATCCAGGAGCGCGCGTTTCAGTTTGCCTGCAGGATCGTCAGCGTACACAAAGCGTTGGCTCGATCGAGCTCGACGGAGCGAACGCTCGCACGGCAGCTGCTTCGGTCCGGCACCTCCGTCGGCGCATTGCTCGAAGAAGCACATGCCGCGGAAAGTCGTGCCGATTTCGTCTCGAAGTGCAGCGTATCTCTCAAAGAGGCACGCGAGAGCAAGTACTGGTTACGCCTGCTGGCCTCGTGCGATCCCTCACTCGCCGGTCGCCTCGATCCGCTGATTGCGGAGGCTCACGAGTTGATTTCGATCCTCACTGCGATTCTCAAGAAAGCACGCGGTGCCCACCGAACGTCCAACGGAGCCTGAACCGGTGTTTTTCTACATTCCTCATTCCTCATTCGACATTCGACATTTCGGTTTCTGTGCCCATCACGAAACCGAAACGAGGAATGGAGAATGAAGAAGTCCACCCAGCCCCCCGGGGCCACCCCGCCAAGTCGCGATCTCGGGTATGCGCTCCCTCGCGCCGGTCCCGGCGCGAAGAAGGAGAAGCTGCGCGCGCGCGAGTGGAAACATGCGCCCGTCGACAAGCCCTACGTCGAGCTCCGCGCATCCTCCGCCTTCTCCTTCCTCGAGGGAGCCTCGGCGCCCGAGGATCTCGTCGACGCTGCTGCTGCCAGCGGCCTCTCCACCATGGCGCTCGTCGACACCAACGGCGTCTACGGCGCGCCGCGCTTCTACGGCGCCGCGAAGAAGGCCGGGCTGCGCGCCATCGTCGGCGCCGAGGTGATCGTCGCGCCCGACCAGCCGCTGCTTCCCTTCGCAGACAGCGCGGCGCGACGAATTGAGAATGAAGAATTGAGAATTGAGAGATCACAAGACCCTCAATCCACTCTCCGCGTCGCCGACGCTCCCTTCACTCAGCACTCAGCACTCAGCACTCAGCACTCGTCTCAGGTCAGTACTCAGTACTCAGTACTAAGACCCGTCCCCGACCCTCCGTCGTCGCGCACCCCGAAGTTCGCGCCGCGCCTCACGCTCCTCGTCGAGAGCCGCGACGGCTATCGCAACCTCTGCAAGCTCCTCACGGCGGGCGCGCTCGGGCGGCCGAAAGGAGAGCCGCGCTACGACTGGGAGCTGATCGCGAGCCATGCGGGCGGGCTGCACTGCATCACCGGCGGCGACGAGGGGCCGCTCGCGCACGCGCTTCTCACCGGAGGCGAAGACGACGCGCGCCGCGTCCTCGACCGGCTCCGCTGGATCTTCGGCGACCGCCTCCACGTCGAGCTGCAGCGCCACCGCCGCCGCGATCAGGAGCACCGCAACCAGGCGCTCGTCGCGATCGCGCGCTCGATGCGCATCCCTCTCGTCGCCACGAACGGCGTCCGCCAGGCGAAGCCTGCCGACAAGGACCTCCTCGACGTCCTCACCTGCATCCATCACCACACCACGCTCGACCGCGCCGGCCGCCTCCTCGCGCCTAACGCCGAGCGCCACGTGAAGTCCGCCGCGGAGATGCGCGACCTCTTCGCCGACCTCCCCGAGGCCGTCGATCATGCCGTCGACCTCGGGTCGGGCCTCCAGTTCACGCTGAAGGATCTCGGCTACCAGTTCCCCGACTGCCCCCTGCCCGAAGGCGAGACTCCCATCAGCTACCTCCGGCAACTCACCTGGAACGAGGCCCGCGCCCGCTTCCGGCCGCTCACCGCGAAGGCGCAGTCGCAGCTCGAGAAGGAGCTGAACATGATCGAGAAGCTCGATCTCGCCGGCTACTTCCTGATCGTCCGCGACATCATCCAGTTCTGCAAGCGGGAGAAGATCCTGGTGCAGGGGCGCGGCTCCGCGGCGAACAGCGCCGTCTGCTACGCCCTCTCGATCACCGCGGTCGACCCGGTGAAGATGGAGCTCCTCTTCGAGCGCTTCCTCTCCGAGGAGCGGGGCGAGTGGCCCGACATCGACCTCGACCTCCCGTCGGGCGACCAGCGCGAGAAGGTCATCCAGCACGTCTACGAGACCTACGGCTCTCGCGGCGCCGCGATGACCGCGAACGTCATCACCTACCGCGAGCGCTCCTCCGCGCGCGAGGCGGGCAAAGCGTTAGGCTTCTCCCCCGAGCAGATCGACCGGATCGCGAAACAGGTCGGCCAGTGGACCTTCGGCGAGATCCGCGAGCGCGAAAAGCTGCACGACGACCTCCGCGGCGCGGGGCTCGACCCCGACGAGCCGCGCGTCGAGCACTTCCTCCGCATCTGGATGAAGATGCTCAACCTCCCCCGCCACCTCGGGCAGCACTCCGGCGGCATGGTCATGGCGCGGGGACGGCTCGACGAGGTCGTGCCGCTCGAGCCCGCCTCGATGCCCGGCCGCGTCGTCATCCAGTGGGACAAGGACGACTGCGCGGACCTCGGGATCATCAAGGTCGACCTGTTAGGCCTCGGAATGCTTGCCGCGATCGAGCAGATGATCCCGATGATCGCCGAGCACGAGAAGACCGACGTCGACCTCGCGCACCTGCCGCCCGACGACCCGAAGGTCTACAAGATGCTGAACGAGGCCGACACCGTGGGGCTCTTCCAGGTGGAGAGCCGCGCGCAGATGTCGAGCCTGCCGCGGCACAAGCCGAAGTGCTTCTACGACATCGTCGTGCAGGTCGCGATCATCCGCCCGGGGCCGATCGTCGGCGGGATGGTGAACCCCTTCTTCGACCGGAGACAGGGGAAGAAGCCGGTCGAGTACCCGCACCCCTGCCTCGAGCCGATCCTCGCGCGGACGTTAGGCGTGCCGCTCTTCCAGGAGCAGCTGCTCCGGATCGCGATGGTCGCCGCCGGCTTCACCGGTGGCGAGGCGGAAGAGCTGCGGAGGGCGATGGGCTTCAAGCGGAGCGTCGAGCGGATGGAGCAGATCGAGACGCGGCTGCGCGCAGGGATGGCGCGCAACGGGATCGACGGCGCGGCGCAGGACCAGATCGTCAAGTCGATCACCTCGTTCGCGCTCTACGGCTTCCCCGAGTCGCACGCCGCGAGCTTCGCGCTCATCGCCTACGCGAGCGCGTACCTCAAGGCGCACCACCCCGCGGCCTTCTACACCTGCCTCCTCAACGCGTGGCCCATGGGCTTCTACCATCCGGCGACGCTGATCAAGGACGCGCAGCGGCGCGGAGTGCAGGTTTTCCCCGTCGACGTGCAGCGCTCCGGCTGGGAGTGCCGCTGGGAGACGGGAGGCGTGCGCCTCGGATTTCGCTACGTGAAAGGAGTGCGCGAAGCGACGGGACGGCGGATCGAGGCAGAACGTGCGAGAGGCGCGTTCACCGACATCGATGACCTGACCCTCCGCTGCCGCCTCCGCGGCGACCAGGTGACGAAGCTCGCCGAAGCCGGTGCCCTCGCGCCGTTCGGAATGATGAGGAGGGAGGCGCTGTGGCAGGCGGCACGCGTCGCGCGCGCCGCCGGACCTCTTTTGGCGCGGGCGAGCTCGCTCGACGGCGGCGCGCGCGAATTGAGAATTGAGAAATTGAACATTGAAAATGAGCTTCACTCATCGCATCAGCCGGCTCAACCTGACGACCTTTCAATTTTCAATTTTCAATTTTCAATTCTGCCCGAAATGTCCCCCTTCGAAGAAACGCTCGCCGACTACCAGACGATGGAGCTGACGACCGGGCCGCACATCGTCGAGCACATCCGGGAGGAGCTGCGGAGCCGGAACGTGCGGACGGCGGACGAGCTCGCGCGGCTGCCGCACGGCTCGCGCGTCATCACGGCGGGAGCGGTCATCGTGCGGCAGCGGCCCGGGACGGCAAAGGGCTTCGTCTTCCTCACGCTCGAGGACGAGACCGGCATGTCGCAGGCGATCGTCAGCCCCGACCTCTATCGCGAGTACCGCACCATGATCGTCACCTCCCCCGGCCTCGTCGTCGAAGGCGTCCTCCAGAACCGCGACTGCCCCCCTTCGGTCCGCACCGAAAAGATCTGGCCTCTCGGCATGGCCGCCGAAGTGCAGAGTCACGATTTTCATTAGTTCATTCGCCGGCTGGGAGCCGGCGATCCAGCCGCCTGGGAGGCGGCGCTCCGGACGATACCGCAGCGTCTCGAAAGGAGCGCCGGCACCCTTGCCGGCTGGTCCGCCGGCACCCTGCCGGCGGGAAGCCGCCACACTCGCCGGCTGGGAGCCGGCGGTACAGCCGCCTGGGAGGCGGCGCTCCGGACGATACGACACTCGATCCGCAGCGCAGTCAGCCTCGCCGGCTGGGAGCCGGCGATCCAGCCGCCTGGGAGG
>JBAZBK010000051.1:0-14152 GCA_041671505.1 Thermoanaerobaculia bacterium
TCACCTCGATTTGTGTGGCGCAGGCACTCCTGCCTGCGCGCCGCCGAAGGCGGCCCTGAACTTCCAACCAGCCTGATCCACGGCGGCGCTTCGCGCCGCGCGCAGACATGAGTGTCTGCGCCACACCACTTCACGCCGCGCCTCTCAATGTGGCGCAGGCACTCCTGCCTGCGCGCCGCCGAACGCGGCCCGTCACGCGCTAGCTCTAGCCGCAAAGCCGAGGGATACTCGGACCCGTGCGTGACATCTTCAATGGCTACCGTCGTGACCTACCTCACCTTCAGCGTGAGAACGCGACGATCTTTGTGACTTTCAGCACACAGAAGCGCCTCATCATCCTTCCGCCCGCCGCCCGCGACATCGTCCTAGAGCACCTGCTGTTCGAACACGATTTCAAACACCACGTGCATGTCGCAGTCGTGATGCCCGAACACGTCCATATGATCACCACGCCGCTCTCGGGACCTGACGGCCCGTACCTTCTCTCTGAGATCATGAAACCGATAAAGGGTGTGTCCTCTCGCCGAATCAACAAGCTCATGAAGCGCTCAGGCACGCTCTGGCACGATGAGTCGTTCGACCATGTTCTGCGAAATGACGAAAAGCTCCAGGAGAAAGCGGACTACGTGATGATGAACCCCGTCAGGAGAGGTCTCGCCAGCACTCCGGACGAATACGCATGGCTATGGCGCGACTGGGTCGAGGGTCTCCAGCAATCTCGTCGCTAGATCTCTGGGGCGCTTCGCGCCGCGCGCCGACAGGAGTGTCTGCGCCACGCCACTTCACGGCGCACTTCCCAATGTGGCGCAGGCACTCCTGCCTGCGCGCCGCCGAAGGCGGCCCTGAGCTTCCAACCAGCCGGATCCACGGCGGCGCTTCGCGCCGCGCGCAGACAAGAGTGTCTGCGCCACACCACTCCGCTCTGCGCCACACCACTCCGCTCTGCGCCACACCACTTCGCTCTGCGCCACATCACCTAAGTAAGGCCCAACTCCCTCGCAACGAGCCGGACCACCCGCCTCTCCGCCCCCCGCACCTCCGGCGACATCTCATCGCCGATCGCGAAGCGCGCCCCTTCGACACCGTACACCGTCACCCGCGGCGGCAGGCAGCCGAGCGTCCGCGCGAGCTCGATCGCCTCGGCGACGCCTAACGCATGCGTCGAGCCCTCGGGTTGACGCGGCCCTTCCCAGCCGCCACTCGCGTCAACCCTGTGAATCCGCCCCGCACACCCCGCGTGCGCCACGGCGTCGACGATCACCACGCGACTCTCGCCACGCATCAACTCGACGAGATCCGCGGCGTCGCCTAACAGCACCGCGACCCGCGCGCCGGTCCCTTCTTCCTTCACCCTCCGCGCCACCAGGAGACCGATCGCGTCGTCGCCCCGGAGATCGTTGCCGACGCCGACGACGAGCACGCGATCACTCCCTCTCGATCTCGAGCTTCAGGAAGTGCGTCGCGCAGGAGATGCACGGGTCGTAGTTGCGGATCGTCTGCTCGCAGCGCAGCGTCATCTCGGCCTGCCCGAGGTCGAGGTGCGACTCGGCGAAGCGGCGCACGTCGTCCTCGATCGTCGGAAGGTTCTGCGCCGTCGGCGGCACGATCTTCGCCTCCATGATCTTGCCGAGCTCGTCGATCCGGTAGCGGTGATACAGGATCCCGCGCGGCGCCTCGGTGCATCCCGCGCCGATGCCGACTTTCGGCTGCATCTCGACGAACGGCCGCTCGGGGCGCTCGTACTGCCCGATGATGCGCAGCGCCTCGTCGCATGCGTAGAGGAGCTCGACCGCCCGGACGACGATGCTCTGGAACGGATTGCGGCAGATCGGCCCGAGCCCCGCCTCGAGCGCCGCCTGCTGCGCGATCGGCGAGAGCCGGTCGAAGTTGAGGCTGTAGCGCGCGAGCGGGCCCGTGTGGTAGTTGCCCCGGTCGCGAATCGTCGAGTGCAGCGCGTTCGAGTGCGCGACGTGCTGCTCCTGGAAGACCGTTTCGAAGTCGCGCACCGCGATGTCGATCCCCTTGCTCGACACGATGTTCCCTTCGTTGAACGGATACTCGCCAGGGTGTCGCAGCGCGACGAACTCGTAGTCGAACTCGAGCTCCTGCATCGGGAGCGTCGCGACGAACTTCACGAAGTCGACCGCCTCGTCGCGCGCCCTCAAGAGGCGCTCGCGCAGCGGCTCGAGCTCTCCCCGCGTCGGCGTCCTGTAGAAGCCGCCGATCCTGACGTTGATCGGATGGATCTCGCGCCCGCCGACGAGGTTGACGATGTCGTTCCCCGTCTTCTTCACCGCGAGCGCGCGCTGGACCAGTTCCGGATGATCCGCCGCCATCCCGATCACGTCGTCGTAGCCGAGAAAGTCGGGAGCGTGCAGCATGAAGATGTGAAGCGCGTGCGACTCGATCCACTCACCGCAGTAGAGAAGGCGGCGAAGCTCGCGCAGCTGGCCCGTCACCTTCACCCCCGCAACGTCCTCCATCGCGTGGACGGAGCTCATCTGGTAGGCGACGGGGCAGATGCCGCAGATGCGCGCCGTGATGTCGGGCGCCTCGTTCCAGGAGCGTCCGCGGAGGAACGCCTCGAAGAATCGTGGCGGCTCGTAGATCCGCAGCTTCACCTCGACGACCTTGCTCCCCTTGAGGCGAAGCAGGAGCGCACCTTCACCCTCGACGCGCGCGAGCGTCTCGACGTCGATGCTCATCGATTTGGACGCCATCCCTCACCTCCCCTGCTCGAGCGCTTCACTCTCGCGGCGGAACGGCTCGGCCGCCGCGTTGAACGAGCGGAAGAGCCGCATCCGCGCGTCGACGCCTAACCCGACCTCGCCGAGCCGCCTGCTCAGCGACGGGGCGTTGACCGACTCCGACGGGCCGTAGCAGCCGAAGCAGCCGCGGTCGTATGCCGGGCAGAGCGCGCCGCAGCCCGCCTGGGTGACGGGGCCGATACACGGCTCGCCGCGCGCGACAAGGACGCAGACCGTGCCGCGCCGCTTGCACTCGATGCAGACGCTGTAGCTCGGGATCTGCGGCTTGCGTCCGTGAAGGAACGCGCCGACGACCTCGAGGAGCTGATGCTTGTTGATCGGGCAGCCGCGCAGCTCGAAGTCGACCTTCACGTGGTCGGCGATCGCGCTCGAGCGGGCGAGCGTCTCGATGTACTCGGGGCGCGCGTAGACCGCGGTGGTGTACTCGCGCACGTCGGCGAAGTTGCGCAGCGACTGGATTCCTCCCGCGGTCGCGCAGGCGCCGATCGTCACGAGCAGCTTCGATTCGTTGCGAATGTGCTGGATCCGCTGCGCATCGTGGTAGGTCGTCACCGAGCCCTCGACGATCGAAAGGTCGTACGGGCCTTCGACCATCGCCCTCGTGGCCTCGGGGAAGTAGGCGATCCTGATCGCGCCGGCGACCGCGAGGAGCTCGTCCTCGCAGTCGAGCAGCGACAGCTGACAGCCGTCGCACGACGCGAACTTCCAGACCGCGACGCTCGGTTTCTTCGCGCGCATCAGATCCCCCTGACTCGCATCAGCTTCTCGATGTCGGGATAGGCGAAGACCGGCCCGTCCTTGCAGACGAACGCCGGGCCCATCTGGCAGTGACCGCAGAAGCCGATGCCGCACTTCATGTTCCTCTCCATCGAGAGGTAAACCTCGCCCGGCTCGAAGCCGCGGTCGAGGAGCGCCTGGACTGTGAAGCGCATCATGATCTCGGGCCCGCAGACCATCGCGATTCCGTCGCGCACCGCCGCGCGCGGGATGAGCGTCGTGACCGGGCCGACCGGAGCGCGCCAATCGCGCCCCGCCGAGTCGACGGTCACGAGCACCTCGAGGTCGAAGCGGCCGCGCCACGCCTCGAGCTCCCTGCGGAAGAGCATGTCGGCCGGCTGCCGCGTGCCGTAGAGGATCGAGATCTTCCCGTAGTGCGCGCGGTTGCGGAGCAGGTGATAGATCGCGGGGCGGAGCGGCGCGAGGCCAATTCCTCCGGCGATGATCATCACATCGTTGCCGACTGCCTGCGCGACGGGCCACGGCGTGCCGAACGGCCCGCGGATGCCGATCATGTCGTCGCGGTGCACCTTGCAGAGCGCGGCGGAGACGGCGCCGACGCTCCGGATCGTCTGCTCGAGGACGCCCGCGCGCGCCGGGTCGCCGCTGATCGAGATCGGCACCTCGCCGATGCCAAACGCGTACATCATCGTGAACTGACCCGGCGCGAAGCGGAAGCCGTCGCCAAACGCGGGGCGCATCTCGATCGTGTGCGTGCCGTCGATCTCCCGCTGGTTCTTCACCACGCGGAAGGGCTGCGACGCCATCGGATCGGCGATCGCGGCCGCGTCAGACCGTAGTGACAGGCTTTCCATACATGTCCAGGATCTGAAGGCGCATCGCCTCGAGACGGTCGACGATCACCTTCGCGAAACGCTTCAGGAAGTCGTAGCCCATCCGCGGATCGTCCTCGCACTTCGCGCGGAGGGAGTTGCAGTCGAACCGGACGGCGCGGACCACCTCGATCGCACGAGCGTCGAAGGCCCACCTGTAAGGCGGGATCAGCCACGACCAGCCGAGCATGTCGTCCTGGTCGAGCGTCTGGACCACGATGTCGCCCCGTTCGGAGTTGAGCTCGAGCGCGACGCGCCCCGCGCGGATCGCGTAGAAGTAGTTCGCGTCCTCCCCCTCGCGGCAGATGAACTCGCCCGCCTCGAAGCGGACGATCGATCCGCAGCCGGCGATCGTCGTGATGTGCGACGCGTCCATGCCCTGGAAGAACGGGTGCTCCCTCAGGAGCTTCTCAATGCCCTCCATGCCTCGCCTCCTCGCTCCGGCGGATTGCCGCGAGCTCTTCTGTGATGTCGATGCCGACCGGACACCACGTGATGCAGCGCCCGCACCCGACGCAGCCGGCGACGCCGAACTGGTCGATCCATGTGGCCAGCTTGTGAGTCATCCACTGCCGGTAGCGCGACCTCGTGTTAGGCCGAAGGCTGCCGCCGTGGATGTACGAGAACTCGAGCGTGTGGCACGAGTCCCACTTCCGCGTCCGCGTCGCGTGCTCCCCCGCGAGGTCGCACGCGTCCTCGACCGAGGTGCAGAAGCAGGTCGGGCAGACCATCGTGCAATTGCCGCAGGAGAGGCAGCGCTTCGCGACGTCGTCCCAGCGTGGGTCGTCGTAGTTGCGGTAAAGAAGCTCCCGCATCCCCTCGATCTCGATCCTCCGCCCGTTCTGCGCCACTGCACGGTCTATCGCAGCCTCGGCGCCTTCGACGTCTGCGATCATCGCGGGACGGAGCGACAGCTCGTCGATCAGCTCGCGCCCCCGCTCGGTCCCCGCGTCGACGAGGAACTCGTGACGCTGCCCTTCCATGATCTCCGTGAGCACCAGGTCGTAGCCCGTCTCGTTGCGCGGGCCGGTGCGCATCGACACGCAGAAGCAGGTCGGAGCCGCCTGCGTGCAGTTGACCGCGACTATGAACGCCGACTCGCGGCGAAGCTTGTAGCCCGGGTCGACGTACGGCCCTTCGAGAAAGACGCGGTCCTGCACCTGGATCGCACGCAGGTCGCACGAACGGACGCCGATGAAGGCGTACTTCTGCCCGTCGACGACGTCGGGCTCGACCTTGAACGCTCCGCCCGCCTCGCGCCTCGCGTCGAGAATCTTCGCGACCGGCGGGAAGAGAAAGCGCTTCCACGACAGCGGCCCGACCGTGTAGCCGAACACCGCCATGTCTTCGCGGCGCCGCACGCGATACTTCCCGCCTTCCTGGTCCTCGGTCCAGCCAATCGGGAGATCGGCCTCGCCCTCGATCCGGTCGAGCGCTATGCCGCCGTCGCGCAGCGTCGGGCCGACCAGCTGGTAGCCGCGCGCGCGGAGAGCGCCGAGAAGCGCCGGCAGGGCGTCCCTGCCGAAGATCGACGCCGAGCTCGACGCACGCGCGTTGTCCTCCCTTGGGAAATCTCTCGGGCGGACCTTCATCGTGTGTGGCCTCCCTTCGATGGGGTCTAGTCACCCGGGATCGTACGTTTGACCCCGGCGCGGCGCGACGACGGCACGCACCGGTTGGGACGGCAGCGCTCACTCCCCCGCCGCCCGGGCTGGCGCGAGGCGGGTGACCGGGGTCACGCCTAGCAGTTCCAAGCCACCCATGTCCGCGACGCTCCGCACGCCGGAGGCGTGTAAGAAGGTAGCCCCGGGTCGCTCCGCGAAGCGGGGCGACCCGGGGTGTAAGGACGAGGATCATCCCGCACCTCGGCAGGGGTGCCAGAAGGCGAACATCTGCGTACACGCTGGCACCCCTCCGGGGTGCGCATGTTCCTTCTTGCCGAATCCGGGGGTCGCTCCGCTTCGCGGCGCGACCCCCGGCTACCTTCTGACATCCCTCCGGGATGTCGATCCCGATTCCCCCTCGAAAGTTCAACTTGGACAGCACACCCCCGAACGCAATGCGTCGCCCGCCCCTTGCGTTGCACGTCTCGAGGTCGCGAGACTCCCCCCACGGCCCCGCCGTGCGCGACACGACCAGACCGAAGCCGGCCGCCGGCCCCGAGGAACGACCTGCATGCTGAAGAACCGACTCGTCAACGCTGCACTCGCGCTTTCGCTCTCGCTGCCTGCCTTCGCGGGCGCTCCGGCGTCATCCGGCGTCGGGGTTCGCTCCTGGCCGGCACCCGAAGCGGCACGAGCGCAGCAGACCGACCTCGCGATGGCCGCTCCCGACCTGACGCCGCGCGAGCGTCATCACGTCGGCCCGCTCAGCAACGGCGAGCTCGCGGCTCTCGTCGAGCAGACCCCGGGCGCGCCCCTGCGCATCGGCCTCACGCGGAACCTCACGCAGACGCTCGGGCTCAGCGACGCGACGCTCGCCTCGACTCCCGGCGCGAAGGCGTCGGCGGGCGGGGGCCTCCTCCGGCGCGAAGCCGACGGCTCGATCAGCTGGACCCTCGCCATCGACTCCGCCGCGGCGCACGCGCTGCGCATCCATTTCGATCGCTTCGTTCTCCCGGCCGGCGCGAAGGCGTACGTCTATTCGGCCGAAGGCGAAGTCCACGGGCCGTACACGAACGAGTTCGTACGCTCGATCGTCGCCGACGGCCGCGACTTCTGGACGAACTCCGTCTTCTCCCCGACCGTCTACCTCGAAGTCCGCTTCAATGGCGCAACCTCGCCGGTCGACCTTTCGATCGACGCGATCGCGCACATGGAGTTCCCCGCAACCGACGCGAAGCCCGAGCTCTCCGGCACCCCCGAGGCGACCGAGTGCTTCATCGACGTGGCGTGCACGAGCGAGGACCCGACGCTCGTGGGCAAACTGAGCAAAGCGGCCGCGCGGCTTTCTTACTCGAAGGACGGGCTCTTCTATCTCTGCACCGGCTCGCTCGTGAACGTCCCCTCTACGGCGGAATTCGAGCCGTACATGCTCACGGCCAACCACTGCTTCAGCAGCCAGGCCTCCGCGTCGAGTCTCGAGGCGATATGGGACTATCGCGCGGCAACGTGCGGCGACGAAGCTCCCGCGCGCTCCTCGCTCCCCAGAAACCTCGGCGCGACGCTCCTCGCATCGTCGGCAACCTCCGACTTCACCTTCGTCCAGCTGCTGCAGCCGCCTCCGGGCTCTCGCGTCTTTCTCGGATGGAGCCCGACCAGCGCCGGCGTGTCGAACGGCATGACCTTCTACCGCGTGGCGCATCCGTCGGGCGGTCCGCAGCGGATCTCCACCTCGACCTACCAGGGGAATCCCGACTCCGGCGTCTGCACGAGCCTCCCTCTCACCGGGTTCCTCTATTCGAAGGGGCTCGCGGGCGGAACGACCGGCGGCAGCTCCGGGGGTCCGATGACCAACAGCTCGGGGCAGATCCTCGGCCAGCTCTTCGGCAAATGCGGGATCGATACGTCGAACCCGTGCGACTACACGACGCAGTCGGCCGTCGACGGAAGGTTCTCGGTCACCTACGGCTCGATCCAGCAGTGGCTCGAGCCGTCGAGCCCCACCGATCCCTGCACGCCGTCGTCGTCGGTCATCTGCGCGCAATCGAACCGCTTCAAGATCACGCTCGCCGCGAAGGACCCGCGTACCGGCAAGACCGACAGCGGCTTCGTCATGGCCTCGACCGACGTCTTCGGCTACTTCGCCTTCCCGGTCCTCGCCGGGAACGAGACCGACCCACAGATCTTCATCAAGGTGCTCGACGGCCGCCCGATCAACAACAAGTGGTGGGTCTTCTACGCCTCGCTCACCGACGTCGAGTTCACCCTGACCGTCACCGACACCCAGACTGGAGTTGTGAAGACGTACTACCAGGAGCCCTACACACAGAAGTCGGCGAACGACACGAGCGCTTTTAATTGAGGCGATAGGCGAGAGGCGAGAGGCGAAAGCAGGCCTGTGTGGAGTGCGCAAGCGCAGCTTGCGCTCCCTCGTAGCCAAGGCCTCCGGCCTTGGCCCCCCTTGCAAGTACACCGACCTCGCGCGACCTGCCAAGGCGGGACGCCTTGGCTACAAGGCCGAAGCTCCGCTTCGGCCAGGAAGAGCGAAAGCTTCGTCCCTCCTCGCGGGACACTCCACATGGCTCCCTGCCTGCTCATCGCCTCTCGCCTCTCGCCTCCCCGCCTTCCCGCTCATCGCCTCTCGCCTCCTCGCCTTCCCGCTCATCGCCTCTCGCCTCTCGCCTTTCGCCTGCCTTCTGCTATAACGCCCCCGCATGAGCCGTTCGGTCCTCCTGAGCTGTGAAGACGTCGCGCGTGTCATCGGCGCGCGGACGATCTTCGAGAAGGTCTCCTTCGCGCTGTTCGACGGGGACCACGTCGGGCTGATCGGGCCGAACGGGTCGGGGAAGTCGACGCTGCTGCGGATCCTTGCGGGCACCGAGCCGCCCGACAGGGGGACGCGCGTGGTGCGTCGCGGCATCCGCGTCGGCTACGTGCCGCAGGACCCCGTCTTCGCGCCGGGCCGGTCGGTCGAGGAGGTCCTGCTCGACACTCTCGCGGGCGACCACTCGCTCGACGACTACGATCGCACCTCGCGCGTCGCGGTCGCGTTAGGCAAGGTCGGCTTCACCGATCGCGAGCAGAAGACCGAAGCGCTCTCGGGGGGCTGGCGCAAGCGGCTCGCCATCGCGCGCGAGCTCGCGCAGGCGCCCGACATCCTCCTCCTCGACGAGCCGACGAATCACCTCGACGTCGAGGGAATCCTCTGGCTCGAGGCGTTTCTGAAGAGCGAGCCCGAGGCCTTCGTCGTCGTCAGCCACGATCGTTACTTCCTCGAGAACGTCACGAAGCGGATGATGGAGCTGAATCCTGCCTACCCCGAAGGGATCTTCGAGGCGAGCGGCAGCTACAGCGTGTTCCTCGAGAAGCGCGACGCGCTCCTCAGCGGTCAGGCCTCCTACCAGGAGACGCTCGCGAATCTCGTGCGCCGCGAGATGGAGTGGCTGCGCCGCGGCCCGAAGGCGCGCACGACGAAGTCGAAGGCGCGCATCCAGAACGCGGAAGGGCTGATCGACGAGCTCGAGGACAGCCGTTCGCGGACGCGGACGCAGACCGCAAAGATCGACTTCACCGCGTCGGAGCGGCAGACGAAGCGGCTCTGGTCGTGCAAGGGGCTCGGCAAGTCGTTCGGCGGGAGGGAGATCTTCCGCGGCCTCGATCTGCTCCTGACGCCCGGGGCCCGGTTAGGCATTCTCGGGCCTAATGGCTCCGGGAAGACGACGTTGCTCCGCACGATCGTCGGCGAGCTCGAGCCCGACGCCGGCACGATCGAGAAAGCCGAGAGGCTGCGCGTCGTCTACTTCGAGCAGAACCGCGAGAGCCTCGACCCCGAGCTGTCGCTCCGCCGCGCGCTCGCCCCGGAAGGTGACTCGGTCGTCTTTCAGGACCGCTCGCTCCACGTCGTGTCGTGGGCGAAGCGCTTTCTCTTCCGCGGCGAGCAGCTCGACACGAAAGTCGGGAGCCTGTCGGGCGGAGAGAAGGCGCGCGTCGTCCTCGCGCGGCTGATGCTCGATCCCGCCGACCTTCTCGTCCTCGACGAACCGACGAACGACCTCGACATCTCGACGCTCGACGTGCTCGAGGAATCGCTCGTCGAGTTCCCCGGCGCGCTCGTCCTCGTCACGCACGATCGCTACATGCTCGACCGCGTCTCGACGTCGATCCTCGCGCTCGACGGCCGCGGAGGCTGCGGCCTCTTTGCCGACTACGCGCAGTGGGAGGCGTCGCGCCGCGAGTTCCAGTCCGCCGGCACGGCGCAGTCGGCGAAGCCGCAGCCGGAGCGCACGCGCGCGAGGAAGCTGACCTACGCGGAGCAGATCGAACTCGACGGGATGGAAGCGTCGGTGATGGTCGCCGAGGAGCGCCTCTCGTCGGCGAAGGCGGCCGCGGAGGACCACCGCATCGCGAGCGACGCGGTCGAGCTGCAGAACCGCTGGAGCGGGGTGGCCGCGGCGCAGGCCGAGGTCGACCGCCTCTACGCCAGGTGGAGCGAGCTCGAAGAGAAGCGCGCGGACGCTGGAATCTGAGCGACACTATCGCGATGAAGAACGCGAAGCTCCCTTCGGTGGTCGTCGCATCGCTCGTCGTCCTGACGCTCGGCGCCTGTTCGAAGCAGAAGGGCGCCGAGGCGCCTCCCGCAGCAGCCAACACTCCGCCGCACTCCGCGACGGCACCGGGTGAGATTCCGCGCGAGATCCTCTTCCAGCAGAAGGTCGCCTGCTCGAACGCGGCGCGCGCCTTCGGCTTCACCGCCACGAGCCCGCGCGAGCATCCTTACCTGCTTCGACGCAACTGCTATTCCGAAGCGCTCAACACCTGCGTCGTCGAATACCAGGCGCAGGACGACTCGGCGACGATCTTCGATGCCCTAACGGGCGACGTGCTCGTCGAGTACCTCAACTACCCCGGCACCGCCGACCAGATCAACGTCGCGCCGAGGATCGGAACGGCCGCGCCTCCCGCGACTGCGACGACGACGGCCGAAGAGGGAACGACGCCGCAGCGCCTCGACTACGAGCGCTGGAGCACGCACTTGTTCGAAGGCTGCGCGAAGTAGCGGCGCAGTTCCTGGTCGGCAAGCTCATTCGCACGCGACGCACGGCACCCGTGCACTGATACCTATCGACGAAGGGGTCACAGCTTCTTTCTTCTGTTTTCCTCCGGAAGTTGGGGTCACAGCTTCTCTTTTCTGTTTACCTCCAGCCGCTCTACCGAATGGAGAGTGACGCCCCGAAGTTGGGGTCACAGCTTCTCTTTTCTGTTTACCTCCAGCCGCTCTACCGAATGTGGAGTAACGCCCCGCGAGTTTCCATCCTGAGGAGGTTTTCGGCCCGTTCGAGCCCTCTCGGGCCCCGTTTTCGCGAAATCCTCGGCAATCGGTACGCACCGAGGGATCCTCGGTGCATGGCACGAGCACTTCGCATCGAGAATCCCGGCGCGGTCTACCACATCACCTCGCGCGGCAACGAGCGGCGCGTCATCTTCCTCGACGACGAGGATCGCGAGCAGTTCCTCCGGCTCCTCGCCGACGCCATCATCCGCTTCGGCTGGATCCTCACCGGCTACACCCTCATGACTAACCACTTCCATCTCGTCGTGGAAACGCCCACACCGACGCTCTCGCGCGGCATGCAGTGGCTCAACGGCACCTACGCCGCCTGGTTCAACCGGAAATACAAACGTTCCGGGCATCTCCTCGGCGGACGCTTCCACGCCTTCATCGTCGAGAAGGAGGTCTACTATCTCGAGCTCCTCCGCTATGTCGTTCTCAACCCCGTGCGGGCGAAGATGGTCGCGCGGCCGGAGGAGTACCGGTGGTCGAGCTACCGCGCGATGGCAGGGTACGAGCCCATGCCGGAGTGGCTGACGGTGGACGAGCTCGCCGAGTTCTTCGATCCGGCCGGAGACTGGCGCAGCAACTTCCGGGGATACGTCGAGGAGAATCTGACGAGCGACGAGCGGCTGTTCAGCCGCGTGCAACGGCAGATCTACCTCGGCACGGAGCAGTGGATCGCATCGATGCGCACGCTGATCGAGTCGAAGCCGCGTAGCGACGCGCACCCACGCGTGCAGCGCGAAGTGGGGCGTCCGTCGATGGCGCAGATTGTCGACGCGGTCGCGGGTGCGCTTGGCGTCGCGCGGAGCCGGCTACGCGAAGGACGCGGTGGCCTCGGCCGGATGGTGATCGCCTGGCTCGGCTGGCGCGAGGGACTGCACCAGCTGCGGACAATCGCTGACGCGCTCGGACTTCGAAGCCTCGGGCGGGTGAGCGATCTCGTACGCGAAGCCGAGGGGGCCATGAACGGCGACACGGCGTTCGCGACGGCAAGTGCCGCGATGCGCGCGCGGCTCGCGTGACACCCGAGCAGCGCCTAACCTGAACAGATCCCAGGCAGCTTCGCAGCGCGATCGACACCGATCGCGCTGCGAAGCGTTGTCGTCGAGCGCTCGGCCGCGACGCCTGACTCTGCCAACGTGCGCGGGGTAGCACGAATAACCGCCATCGACGAGCTCGAAACTCCCCTTCGTATTCCTCGCTTGCCAAATTCATGGACCCGGATCACGCGATGCAGGCCTTTGATGTGAAATTCGAAGCTGTGACCCCTTCGGCCTTCGGGTGCTTCGCGACGTTCGGCTTGGGCATCAAGAACTCGAGGGCTTACTTGAGCGGTTCTGTCGCGATTTTCCGACTTCATTCACCAGAGGCAACAATATTCCGAGCCCGAACATAATCGCACAGTAGAGAATTGCCACGGCGGTTCCAACAAGCCGAATACTAGGCCAGAGTGAGAGTTCGGGAAGGCCCAGCTTACTCAGCGACCACGCCCCCACAATTCCGATCAATACACAACTGAACCCGCACAGTATCGCGGCAGACTTGAATCGCTGAGTTTGCCAAGACTCCGTAATCTTCGACAGTAATCGGGTTTTCTTCATAGATCATTCCGTTGTGTGAAGGAGCAGGCCATGAACTTGCATTTCTGGAGGCAACGTTCGTATTCACGGTCGATCGTTGCTTTCACATTGGGATCAATAAGCCATTCGCCTAGCAACCAGCCAGCTATACCCGCTGTTGCACCGACAGCTATAGCTCCCTTGGGGCCGCCCACGTAGAGACCCACGAGCGCACCGCCCGCCGTAGTGCCGATCTCTATGGCGTCGGTCCAAAAATCAACCTTGTCCCACCCGCAAAGTCCCCAATTGTACCGATCGGCACAAGTCTTCCCGCACATGCCCGGCGTCTCGGGGGGAAGCGGTCCGCAGTCCTTTAGTCCGAGTCTGTCCCGCCGAATAACCGGTGTGGCCGAGGCGTAGGCGAACAAATTCGTTCCTGAAGCAAGCCCGAGGGGATCTGCTTGCGTGTACTTTCCCCAGCCCGATCGGAAGAACCTGAAGATGTTGTACCTCTCCTCGGTCCCCGTGCTCCCGTCGAAAAGCCTCTCCTGCCCCGGAAACCGCAGCGGCTGGTCATCCTTCGTGCCGTTCCGCATCACCCACACATTGCCGTATGGCTCGTACTCGGCACGCCACACGACGGCTTTGCTGGAGTTGGTCTGAAGGAGCGGCGTGCCGAGGTGGTCAGTGAAGGTCCACTTCGTCTGCCCGTGAGTCCCCCAGGCGTCCTGCGCGATCGGTGCCCCTGCGAACCAGATCGCCTCGATACCCGCGCCGTTCTTGCCCGGCGCCTTGTACCCGAGCAACGAAAGCTCGGGAGAGTAGGTGTAGTGCTTCGTCGAGAGGCTCGAACCGGTGTGCAGCCGTTCGAGCATCCGCACGCCGCGTCCGTCGTAGGCGAACTCGTAGTATTTGTCCCCGGAGGGAGCGTTCGGGCAGCTCTGCCCGACCGTGCACGGCCGCGACTTCGTTCCCGACGCGCTGAGGTAATCGAGATGCATCGAGTTCCTCGGCGTGTACCACCGCTGCTCGCTTGGGCTTCCAGGCCCGTTCACTCTCGTGCCGGTCAGCTCGTTGCCGGCGGCATCGTACTGCACCGGAATCGTCGACGTGCCCTCGAGAACGCTCATCAGCTTCGGTGTCGTGCCCGCGTACGAGAGCGTTCCGCTTCTCGCCGGAGAGGTGATCGAGTAGCTCGTCATGTTCCCCATCGTGTCGTAGGTGTAGCTTCCGGGACCCCACGGCCCGGAAGCGGAGGTCAGACGATTGAGGTCATCGT
>JBAZBK010000052.1:0-14066 GCA_041671505.1 Thermoanaerobaculia bacterium
GCGGGAGTTCGAGCCTTCGGCGCAGGCGATTCGAAACTGGGTCGTTCAATCGGAACGCGACGCGGGGGCGCGTCATAACGGTCTGACGACAGGCGAACGCGAGGAGTTGCAGCGGCTGCGTCGCGAGAACGAACGACTGCGTGAAGAGCGGGAAATCCTAAAAAAAGCCGCGGCCTGGTTCGCACAGGAGACCAAGGCAGCACCGAACGGATCTTCGAATTCGTGAAGGCGCACCAGGCCGACTTTCACATTACGACGATGTGCCGCGTGCTGGAGGTTTCCACCAGCGGCTACTACGCAGGTCCATCGGGGGTCAGGCCTCGAAACTGTACTTTAGCGGTGCCCAAAGTACAGATTCGAGGCCTGACCCCATATCCTCTTCTGTTCTAATTGGCTTTCGTGTGCGCGGAGTGGGCGGAGCTGATAAACCTCGCCTATCTGCACCGGTCCGCCGGCTGGGAGCCGGCGGAACAGCCGGCAGGGGTGCCGGCGCTCCGACTCGGTCGAGCCGGTGAGCATTCGGCGTGAGGCGGAGTATCACCAAAGAGAACTGATCGCGTTTCGCTTTCGGGTCCAAGGGTCTCTCTCCAGGTAGAACGCTCCTGGACGGAACTGGGGTTCGGGTGCGAGACGACGTGATGACCCACGAAACGCTTTTCTCTGAAAATCACGCAGCGACATGTTCATGCACGAGCCAGCCGTAACGCTCACCGACTACGGGCTCACGATCGAGTGCTGGACGCTCGCGTGGCTCGTCATGAGGTCCAACCGCACGGCGCTCAGGCCGTGGTGGATCGCATTCTTCGGGTTCATCGGCCTGGCGTCGCTGATCGGCGGTACGGTGCACGGGTTCTTCCCGGATGAGTCGACGACGCTCTATACGATTCTCTGGGACGCGAACCTGATCGCGATCGGCTGCACGGCCGTCGCGATCTGGAGCCTGGGCGCCCTGCTGACCGGTTCGGCGCCGCTGGCCCGGTGGGTGACGCGAATCGCGTTCGCTCTTCTGGCGCTGTACGCGGGGATCGTCGTGTTCGTCTCGAACCGGTTTCTCGTCGCCATCGGCATGTATCTGCCGGCCGTGATCTTCCTGACGGTGACCATGTCGATGACCCACGCGCGCGCTCCGAGGCAGGGGTGGGGAGTGGGCATCGTCGGGCTCGCGCTGACGTACCTCGCCGCGGCGGCTCAACAGCTCAAGGTCGCATTGCATCCGGTCTACTTCGACCACAACGCGCTCTATCACGTCATTCAGGGGCTGGCGCTCTTCCTCGTCTTTCTCGCGCAGTCCCGCGCGAGTCGCGCACCGGCGGCCTGAGTCGGGGATGGGTTCACACCTCGAAACGAATCGGTGATCTTCCGGCAGCGGCGCACTACTCTGCTATCGTTTCAGAATGGCCATAAGTGCGAAGGGTCGACGTCGTATTCAGGTCGACGGTGTCCGGTATCTCTGGTGGGTCCGATCCGATCTCGAAGACGATTTCCTCGGGCAACCCGCGTTGACGGTGGCGTCGCCGGATCGGCAGCTGCTCGTGCGCTACGGACTTGGTCAGCCGGACGAGAGCCGGCACGTGGTCGTTCTTGGTCCGAAGTTCCGAGGGATCGCGGGGCTCGGCGGGCAATGGCGTCGGTTTCGCTGCCCAGCATTCGGCACGGCGGCGCTGGTGACCCCTCGTGACGTTGCCGCATGCATACGATGGTGCGGAGCTGAGGAGGCTGCGACGATCGAGGTCGACTACCTCAACCGAGTCGTAGGAAGTCGTGAGTAACGAAACTGTGGCGCGCCACTGGCTTCAAGGGGCAGCCCTCGAAACGACGGGGGATGGGGTCATAGCTTCGTTCTCCCGTCGCTCGGCGAGATCTTGGGAGAAGTCTCGCGCAGTCACGCGTTTGTGAAAGGCGCAGCTACGATTCACGGTAGGACCGCTCGCCGCGCCCACCGGGACGAGGAGTCTGGCTGGCGTCAGAGAATCTACCAATCGCAGGAATCATCAGGCTGAAGTTCTCACCCTATCCGCGGAGCCCATCGGATCGGTGATCGGGAGGAGATCGGGACGTTCTCGCAGTCGTGGGGCGCGGCGGCCGCGCTGCGTGCTTCAACGCCTACCGACTCGCTGGCTGCGCCGGATCGATCCACGGGCGTGCATTCTCGATCGTGATCATCACGGCCGAGCCGCCGTACGTCCGGTTCCCGAGACGCAGCGTGCCGACGACGGTCGGCCTAACGGGGACGGAGCCGACGTCGATCGTACGGTCCCAGACGACGGCCACCGCGTCGAACGGAAGGTCGCTCTCTTCGACGTCGTGGGGATCGTCGTGCTGGAAGCGCGTCAGAAATGCGCCTCCTTCGAGCGGAGGGTTCGTCACCGCATAACCGCGAACGATCACCGGCTTGCCGTCGAGCTTTTTCAACTCGGGAGCCCAGGTCGCGCCCGTCGCTCCGACCGTTGCAAAGAAGCCGGGCCAGTCGATCCTCGGCGGCGCGCCGTCGGCCGCGGTCGCAAGACAGATTGAACAGGTGAGTGCTGCCAGAAACAGTCGTCGCATCGTGTTCTCCACATGCGCGAGGCTCCGGGAATGAGACCCGGAGCCTCGTGCAGGTATGGCGTTCTAGTACTGCAGGGGAACGGGATACTGCCCGAGCAGCGAGTTGACCGTGTAGAAGAACGCTTCGGTGTTGTCGGAGATCTTCGCGAACTGCGAGGCTCCCGGACCGAACGCGGAGACCGGAATGTCCGTCATCGTGTGCACGGCGGATGTCTGTCCGCCGCTGCCACCGTCGCCGTTCTCGATTACGCCGGTGATCAGGTAGCCGCCTGTTGCGCTCTTGTCGGGATCGTCGGGATTCGCGACGACGACGCTATCGAGCGTTTTGGTCGGTGATTTCGGCTTGGCGTTCGACTGCCAGTCTTCGTAGCGGTCGCTATTCGCGCCAAACGAGACGATCAGCTTGTAGTCTGGATCGGGGTTTTCGGGGTATCCGTCGCCGTTGGCGTCGACGTAGTTCGTGAAGTTGAGCGTCGGCGCGTCGTTGCGCGCGCCGGAGTAGTCGTAGGCCTTCACGTAGTCGCGCTTCCCCTTCCTGTCGGGGCGCGAAACGCCGGGTAGCGCCATCCCGGCGCATTCGTGGTCGGCGCCGACGACGACGAGCGTGTCGTTGGTCGGATCGGTGTCGGAGTTCGTTTCCGCTGCGAAGGCGAGCGCGACTTCGACGGCCTTGTCGAGCTGGATCACGTCGTAGACCGAGCGCTCGGCGTCCATCGCGTGCGCCTGTTTGTCGATGTGCGCCGCCTCGACCATGAGGAAGAAGCCCTCGGGGTACTGCTTGAGCACGCCGATCGCCGCTCTCGTCATGTCGTCGAGGAACGGTTGGTCGGGGAAGGCGGACGTGACCGACGGATCTCCGAGGTGAAGCTTGTCGAAGGCGACGTTCATGTTGTCGAGGTTGAACAGGCCGAGGAGTTTCGCGTTGGAGCCGATCGAGAGCCCGTTCAACTGGCTGCGCGTCTCGACGAACTGGTAGCCGGCGTTCTTGAAGTCCTGGATGACGTCGCGCTCGTCGGTTCGCCTCGAGCCAGTGCGGCTCTTCGGGATGAAGTGGTACGAGCCGCCGCCGAGAAGCACCTTCATGTTGTTCTTCGAGGCGAGGTCGAAGTACTGCGAGCCGATGAGCGTACCGTTGCCGCGGTTCTGCGTGTGCGCGACCATTGCGGCGGGCGTGGCGTCGGTGAGAAACGCGTCGCTCACGATTCCCGTGACCTTGCCGAAGTTCCGCGTGATCCACTCCGGCAGGTTTTCGATCCGCGGGTTGTCGTCTTCTGGTGCGGTGTTGTCGGGGAAGACGCCTTCCATCCCGTTGTTGGTCTTGTTGCCGGTCGAGTAGTTGTGCGCTCCCGGGGCAGAGTCAGTGATCAGCGAATTGAGCGACGAGGTCATCAGCATGCCGTTGAAGGGGAAGCGATCCATGGCGAGCGAGCCGTTCGCCTTGCCGCCGCTGTAGCCCTTCGAGAGCACGCGCGCGGCGGTACGGTGGGCGGCGCCCATGCCGTCGCCGATGAAGAGGATGACGTTCTTCGCGCGCGGCTGGGCCGGATCGAGCGCGATCGCATCCTTCTCGGACGACGGGAGGGAGGTTCCGAGGTGAGGATCACCCGAAGCGTCGGAGGAGGAGCGCTCCGTGCCCTGCGGCGCGGCGATTCCGGCGAGCGCGTCGAGGTCGAATGAGCGATCGATCGTCTTCGCGTTAGGCAATGCATTGAACGAATTCTTCCACTGCCTCACACCGACGCGGCTCTGCCCGCTGCCGTCGACCGCGATCGCGCCGTTCTTGCCGGTGGCGGCGGCGGCGAAGGCGCGCGTGCCGGAAACCCCGAGGTAACAGTCGCGGAGCACCCAGTTGCGAACGCCGGCCGAAGGGGAGTCGATCGTGCCTGCGGCGGTGATGTCGCGGCCGTCGAGCGTGACCGTCAGCGTTTCGACGGTGGCGCCCGGTGCCGTGGCCGTGGCTTCGACCCGCAGGTCGAAACGCTGGAACTGCAGGAACTGCGCCTTCTGAGGCGGAGTCACACGAATCGAGATTCCGCCCGATTGCGCGACGGCCGTAGACGCCGTGGCGATAAACGTTGCGACGAGTGCTGGCATGACGAGACTCTTGAACCGCATCGAAATCCTCCTTCTGCTTCCTTGTGATCGGTGGTGACGAGAATGAAATCTAGGATGCCGACCGAAAGGGGAAGCTGGGGCGCGGTCAATTCGCGGTCAAGAGTGAGAGGAATCGGGGATGCGCGACGGCCGCGCCGCGGCAGCGGCACGGCCATCCGTGCGTTCGCGTGACCCCGCGCTCACGCGGCAATGGACTTGAGTTAAGGGGAAAACCCGGAAGTTAGAACGCAGAACGATGAATTCAGAACCCAGAAAGGGCACGTTTGAGCCCATTTCTGGATTCAGCATTCAGCGTTCTAACTTCGAACTTCGGCTTCTCCTCCGTTAACTCAAGACCATTGCGCTCACGCGGGGGGCAATCAGATTGCGGGCGCTGCCGCGGTCAGGTGAATTGTGTTCCGCTGGTTCTTGTCGCTGGAAGGTGCAGAGAACGGTGAGCTGAGGTCGGAACAATGAAACATTCGCTCGGTCGCCATAGGAATCGAGCTGGCCTAGCTGACTTTCGCGAGCGCTACCGCGTCCGCGCCCGCGGGGAATCGAAGTCGCTCCGACGCGTCGTTCGCCGCCCGCCACACGGCCCCGGCGACGTCGGCCTCGGTGGTCGAAACGGCCACCTGCGTGAACGCTGCGAAGACCTGTTGCGCGAAAGGCGCGTACGCCTCGGGGATCAAGCCCTGCATCCGCTGTCCACTGTTGTTCCCGAAGCGAGTCGTCGGGCCGTATCCAGGCTCGACGAGCTTCACGCGCACGTTGAATGCCTCGAGCTCATGGGCGAGCGACGCGGTAAAGCCCTCGATCGCCATCTTGCTCGCGGTGTAGACGGCGACCAGCGGCATCGGCGCGAGCGTCGCGCTCGAGGTCACGTTGATCACTACGCCCGACCTGCGCGCGCGGAACTGCGGCAGCACCGCCTGCGTCATTGCCATCACGCCGAAGGTATTGGTCTCGAATACTTCGCGCGTCGTCGCCATCGGCGTGGCCTCGAAGGCGCCGAAGAGTCCGATTCCAGCGTTGTTGACGAGAACGTCGAGCGGTCCGCTCGCCTCGATCGCGGCTGCGATGCTCTCGGGCTTCGTCACGTCGAGCTGCACGATGCGGATCCGCTCCGATCGCGGGAGGACGTCTTCGCGCGGCGTTCGCATCGCGGCAATGACGTTCCAGCCTTCGGCGTGGAAGTGGCGCGCGGTTTCGAGACCATAGCCTGATGAGCATCCGGTAATCAGTACTGTCTTCATTCTTGTCTCCTCTGTCGTATTCATGTTGGACACGATAGGACGGGCGCTTTGGATCGTCTACAATGTGGAGTCCGAACTTCATTGGCGAGCGTCCAGACATGAACGACCCACTTTCCGAAGTTATCGCGCTGCTTCAACCGCGTGCCGTTTCCTCGAAGTGCATCAGCGGCGCCGGTCGCTGGGGTGTCCGATACTCGGCGTTCGGGCAGCCGAGTTTCTGTGTCGTGCTCGAGGGGCGCTGCCGTCTCGCCGTCGACGGGCATGAGGCGCTGACACTCCAGGCGGGGGACTTCGTGCTCCTGCCGGCGACGCCCGGCTTCACGATGTCGGGATTCGATCCGGTGACTCCGGCGCTCCTCGACCCGAAGGCGGCGCCGTCGCCGACGGACGAGGTGCGCCACGGCAGGCGCGGCGGACCCGCGGATGTCCGATTGCTCGGCGGATACTTCGTCTTCGAATCGCCCGATGCGGCGTTGCTGGTGTCGTTGCTGCCGGCGGTGCTGCACGTGCGAGGCGTGAAGCGCCTCTCGGTGCTCGTGAAGCTCGTCAACGAGGAGGCGAGCGAGCGTAGGTCGGGCCGTGAGCTCGTGCTGACGCGTCTCGTCGAGGTGCTGCTCGTCGAAGCGCTGCGGTCGTCGTTGGGCGAGGACGCGCCTCCCGGTCTGCTGCGGGGTCTGGCGGACGGCCGCGTCGCTCCGGCGCTGCGGCTGATGCACGGCGATCCCGCACGCTCGTGGACCATGGCACAGCTCGCAACGAAGGCAGCGCTTTCGCGTTCGGCGTTCTTCGAGCGCTTCACGCGTTCAGTAGGGATGCCGCCGATGGAGTATCTCCTCGCCTGGCGCATGGCCATCGCACGGGATCTGCTCCGCCGCCAGGATCTGGGAATCGCCGAGGTCGCCGAACGCGTCGGCTACGGCTCGGCGAGTACCTTCAGCACCGCGTTCAGCAGGTACGTGGGCCAGCCCCCGAGCCGCTATGCGCGGAAGGGCGCGGCGTGAGTTGAGACGATTGTGAGGCGCGGCGACTGGAGAGAGGCTTGCGCGCTGGACTCGTGCGCGCCGCGCTGACGCATGGCGCGGATCAGACGGCGCCGTTTCCGCGGCGCGTTGTTCCTTTTCTGACTGTGGTCCCCACGCTTGCGCGTGGCGCTAGTCAGAACACGGCCGCGGCCGCGGCCGGACATTCTCGATTCAACGCGCGTTGTGGTTGCGCAACATCCGGGGTCGCACCTCGAAAGTTTCCTTTCGACGCTGGTCACACGTCGCATCCGTCGCATCGGGGGCCACACCTCCCACCTTGGACGAGCTCACGATCCCAGGATCAGCCCTAACTGGATGTCTCAGAGGGTCAGGGCAGACCAGGCCGTCTTCGCTAGTCGGTTCGCGTCGTTCTCGGAGATCGGTCCCACCACGACCACGGTCAGGTCAACGGACGCCATGACGGCGGAGTGGAGACCGTCGCCCGACCCGTCGTCGGACGCATGAAGGTCCCGGCGGCGCGTGTCGCGACAGATGAAGATCGAAACGGGCCCTCGGCCGTCCGTCGCGAGCAGATGAACCAGGCGTGCGTCTCCGACACGGCAGATCCGGCCCGCATACACGTGGTTAGCAACGACTGCTCGGGCGCCTGCCGGGGAGGCGTCGATCCGTTCCCCGATAAGACCGGCGATGCCTTCCGGTTCTGTGATCCACTCCTGTGCAGCGGCTGAGACCACTTCGTCCTGGTGGTGCCGTCTCGCGAGCGCCTCGAAGGGGGCGACGGAGCGGTAGACGAGCCATGTTCCCACGCCGGCGAGCACGAGCAGCAGTGCGGCGGCGACACGCAGTATGAACGCGCGGCTTCCTTCGCGCGGTTCGGCTCGATCGATTCGTCTCAACACCGCCTGTCTCACGTCGTGGGTCGGAACGGAATCGCGGAGCACGGCCTCGCGAAGAGAGTCGTCCAGGACTTGCGCCGCCCTGTCGGCGCTCGCACACGCGGCGCATTGCGCGACGTGCAGTCGAAGCTGGTCGTCCTGGCGAAGGTCGACGCGGGTCAGGGTCTGGAGCCGATCTCGCACGTCCGCACAATTCAACATTTCGTTGTCTCCTGCGAACGCGAAGAATACTCGAGCGCGGCGCGCAGCTTTTCGCGGCCCCGCGCGAGACGCGACATGACGGTGCCGATCGGGAGCGCCAACATTTCGGCAATCTCCCTGCACGAGAATCCTTCGACGATGCCGAGAACGAGGACGGCGCGTTGTTCCGCCGGCATGGTGTCGAGCGCCGTGCTCAGCTGCAGGTTCGTCAGCACGGCCGATTCCCGCCCGAGCTCGACCTCGTCCAGGGCCACGATGTAGCGAGCCGGCTGCTGCTTCTTCCGCAGCTTGCTCCAGAGGTTGAGCATGATGCGGTAGAGCCACGCCTTGCAGTTCGTGCCGGGCTGGAACTGGTGAAACGCGCGCCACGCCTGGAGCATCGTCTCCTGGACCAGATCGTCGGCAATGTGCCGCTCGCCCGTGATGTGTCGGGCCGACCGGAGAAGGGTCTCCAGATGAGGCATCGCGGCGGCCTCGAAACTCTCCAGCCGCGTGGTTCGTTCGTCCCGGATCGTCGCCATGGGCTCTCGGCCCGGCATGCTGCCGGGCGCGGTCCATGAATACGCGGTCGAGGCGACGCTCATTCCCCCTCTTTCAAGGGCGCCGCCGCCGGAATTCATCCGCGGGAAAAAAATAGATGGGGAGTGGATGAACCTCCGCCCACCTGTCCTTTCAGGTGGTGGGAACCGAAACGCCTCGACTCGAGGAACTGCAATCAGGAGCCAAGCGAAATGACATGGACCCGTCGTGAATTCGTCAAGACCACAGGTGCCGCGGCGTTCGCGGCGGCATTGCCCATCGGGACCGCTCATGCCGGGACCGGTGTCGCGCCCGGTACGCGTGATCGCGTCATCCTCTGCAACGAGGATTCGAACACGCTCTCGGTGATCGACCCGAGAACGAACCTCGTCGAGAGGACGATCAACCTGACGTCGTTCGACGAGGACCCGAGACCACCGTTCCGGCTCGTCACCGGCGGCGTGGCGCCGACTCACGCGGCGATGGTCAACAAGCCGCTCTATCACGGTGCGATCAGCATCCACGGCGCTGCGCCGTCACCTGACAGCCGCCTTCTCGCATGCACGGGCCGCGGCACGAGCAATCTCTACCTGATCGATCTCGAGACCATGCAGGTCGTCGGCAACACGCCGAATCCGCAGGCAGGACCGGCCACGAGCCCCGTACGCCTGAGCAGCGGGGTTCTCGTCGGACGCGAACCGCACGAGCCGACCTTCAGCCGGAATGGGAAGGAGATCTGGGTGACGATTCGGGGGGAGAACCGGATCGCGATCGTCGACACGGCCGCTGCCGTCCGGGAGTCGGCCGGTGTCGCTGCCGGCGCCGTGCGAACCTATCTCGACTGCGTCGTCGGTCCCGCCCAGGTGTGGTTCTCGCCTGACGGAAGTCTCGCGTTCGTCATCTCGCAGAAGGCATCGCAGCTCGAGGTGTTCGAGACGAACGTCTGTCACGACGGTTCGAGTCGTCCGAAACGCAAGGCCTCGATCGATCTCTCGCCGCACGATCCTTTCGGATTCACGCCCTTTCAGAAATCGACGCCTGATGGCGAGGAGGTGTGGCTCTCGCACAAACTCGCCGATTCGCTCACGTCGTGGTCCATGGGGCCCAACCCTCGGCTCATTGACGCGGTGCCGCTCGGGAAGTCCGCGCGACCGAACCACGTGGAGTTCGTTTCGAATTCGAAGGCAAGCGTCGTCTACGCTTCGCTCGCCCGAGTCGACGATGGCGGCCCGCGCGGCGTGGCTTCGAGTCAGATCGCGGTTATCGACCGTTCCGAGAAGAGAGGTCG
Source organism: Thermoanaerobaculia bacterium (assembly GCA_041671505.1). Classification (GTDB taxonomy): domain Bacteria; phylum Acidobacteriota; class Thermoanaerobaculia; order Gp7-AA8; family Gp7-AA8; genus JACPDH01. Next base: position 9,785 of record JBAZBK010000052.1, read on the forward strand.
GCGGCAAGCCGCGAAGACGTTCTTTACGCACGGACGCGAGGCTCATGGATTGTGGACGAACCCGGAGAACACCCTGCTGTACGTCGCGCACGAGCAGGACGAATTGCCGGGTACGCCCGGCGGGGGCCAGACGGTCTGCACCACCTTCGATGTGAGCGATCCTCTCGATCCCCGCTTCGTCGCCCAGATTCCGCTTGGTGACCTTTCGCTTCCCTCGGGGAAGCTACGGAACAAGAAGAGCATCAACCTGGTCTACGTGCGACCCGGCGCGCGCAGCCAGACCGCGTGAGGAGGGTGCGCAATGACCACACACGATCACACGCACGCCGCAGTCGAACCGCATTCGGACGAAACGTACCGGAAGTTCCAACTCGAGATGAGCGCGGGCATGAACGCGATGATGGAGGACATGCACGCGTCGGGGATCACGGGGAACGCCGACACCGATTTTCTTGCGATGATGATTCCTCACCACGAAGGCGCCGTCGAAATGGCGCGGCTCGCCCTCGTGTACGGACGAGATCCGCTGACCCGGCAGCTTGCCGACGAGATCATCGCGTCGCAGACTGCGGAGATCGCCGCGATGCGACAGCGGCTCGCCATCCTTCGGCGTGGCGCCGACCCGGAGCCCGGAGGCTTCCCGGCGCTGCGCGGGAACCGTGGATGATCCTGAGGTCATGCGTTGCAGTCGAGTTGCGGGACCTTCCGGCGTAATCGCCAGGGCCGGGAAGCGTCGGTCATCCGATTGCGCTGATGCAACCCGGAACCTGTCGATGCGTACAATTCAAGACCTTCACGGAGAGGACCAGAGATGAGGCGAGGAATCCAGCGGTGCTTGCGTGTCGGGTCGATGTTGCTGGCCGCGACGATAGCCCTGCCGCTCCCGGCGGCCGAGACGACCGTACGGTTCGCTCGCGATGCGGAGCTCGGCGTCATCAGGATCGAGGCGAGGGTCGACGGTGATCCGGTCGTGCTGATCGTGGACACGGGCGCGACGCGTACGCTCATCGCTGCGGACGTGCTCGGCATCCGCGCACTTCCTCCACGTGTGGCGCGACCGGCGCCAGGGGTACGAATCGCCGGCCTTCCGCGCGTGACGAACCTCGGGATCGGCGATCGAACCCTGCGTGACTGGTCGGTGCTCGCCGTGGATTTTTCGGCCTTCCGAGAAGTCTACGGTGCCGACATCGGCGGGATCATTGGTCAGGACGCTCTCATGACGTTCGATGTCGTGGAAATCGACAATCGACGCGGACAGATCGTCTTCCGCTCAGGCGGCGGGGACGGGTGAGGCGAGTGGCAGGCCCCGACCGGTAGGCGCGAGGCAGGGGTCACGAGCGGGGGTGAGGTCCCGGCGAGTCGACGACGCTCTCTCGGCCCTCTATGCGCCATCAGGCGCAGCCGAGGGGTCAAGCCGGGGGTCAGGCCTCGAAACTGTAGTTTAGCTTTGGCCAAAGTACGGATTCGAGAGCTGACCCCACCTGCCCGACTGAAGTCGGGGGCTACCGATGTCTCGCCGCTGCGCGGCGTACGGCGGGGCGGGCGACGCGCGGTTGGCCTAACGGATCTTCGTCGTGGCGCGATTGTGGCGGCTGCGCTGTTCGCGCGCCGCGCTGACGCGCGGCGCGTTTGGAAGGCGCCGCTGCCGCGGCGCTTCGTTCCTTTGCTTGATCGCGGTTCCCACGCGTGAGCGTGGGGCTAGGTAGAAGTCGCCGCCAGCGCGGCGAGATGTCTCGAACGTTGGCGATCACGCGAGGTGGGTGAGGGCTGTGCCATCGCACCCCGAAGTGACCCGTGTCACCGTGAGTCGCGGCTCTGCGCAGGCAGGCTGTCGATGCAGTCGAGCGTCGGCGGGCGAGCCTCGTCGAGCATAGGAGGCCCTGTGAATTTGACGTCAACCTGCGCGCGCCAGACGAAGCCGTACGACACCCGTCGAGCTCACGAGCCATCCAGGGGCACGCTTCGCGTGGCACTCGTCGTGGCGCTGCTGCTTGCGGTTCCTGTCGTGGCGATCGGGTCAGAATCGCCCGTTGGTCTTTTCGACGCGTATGGGCATCCCAAGCTCGGCCCGGCAGGACCCGCGAGCGGCGAGACCGTCAAGATTTCGAACCTCACGCTGAAGTTCGACTCCGGCTCGATCGCGCCCGTGATCGTCGGCACCGAACCGATTGGACTTTTCTTTCGCGGAAAGGGATCGTTCTCCTATCAGTCGGTCGATCCGCGCGAGAGCGGGATCGTCCTTTTCGAGGCGAAGAAGCTCGACCGCAAGGCGAAGAAGAACGGCGATGGCTCGGTCACGCTCTCCGGCCAATTCGAACGTCTCTACCTGATGACCGGCGGGATCGCGCTGCCCGAAGTGAAACCGGGACAGATCGACGGTGGACCGCTGGCGGATGCGTTCCGCGAACACCGAGAGGAGTTCAAGAACGTGCGCTGGACGCCGCCAGCGCATTTGATCGCGCGACAGCGGATCGATGAGCCAGCCTCACCCGTCGCCGTCGCCCTCTTCAGCGGTTCGGGCCGATTCGGATATGTACTCGATACGATCGACGCGCGCGAGGAGCGGCTCTACGCCCTCATCACGCAGAGCGGGCTCTTCGACTATCCGGAACTTCGCGACGCGCTCTTCCCGGTTCGAATCTCCGAGCAACCAGTCGGCCGCAAGCGCGAGGACTTCCTGCAGCCTCGCTTCCTGCTGGTCGATCTCGACTACACGCTCGTCGCTGGGGAAAAGGCCGAGGGGAAGCTGTCAATCACCGAAACGCTGCTTCCGAGGCGCGTTCCACAAAGTGTCTTCCGGTTTGACCTGCTGTCGGGAGTGTGGGACTCCGACGGCAAGTACCGCAGATTCAACATCGACTCCGTTACGGACGAGTCGGGAGCGAAGCTTCCCTTCGAGTTCGACCACGACAGCGTGATCGTGCGTACGGCTGCGAAGCAGCCAGTCGACGAGCCTGTGGTGATCCGATTCGAAATCTCGGGTGATTTTCTTTTCCGCCCCGACAACGACAGCTTCTGGCAGCTCGGAACCGAGGCGTGGTATCCGCAGAACGACTGGAACGGCCAGTACGCAACCGTTCACTCAGTGGTGAAGGTAAAGAAGCCGTGGGTCGCCTTCGCGCCGGGAACCACCGTGGGACGCCGCGAGGAAGGGGAGTTCAACGTCCTCGAGAGCCTGGTCGAGAAGCCGGTGCAGTACACCGTCGTGCACGCAGGGAGGTACCTGGTTTACGAGGAGAAATTCGGCGACCTGACCATTCGTGTCGCCCCGTATGCCATCCACAACGAGCGCGCGATGAAGCAGCTCGCGTCGCTCTCGAATCGGATCATCCGTTTCTACGAGACGTTCCTCGGTCCCTTTCCGTTCAAGGAGCTGAACATCATCGAGATCAACGACCTCGGGTTTGGACAGGCGCCGCCCGGTACGATGTTCATCACGAGAGAGGCATTCAATCCGCTCATCGATATCAGGAGCAGGGTCTACTCGAAGGGGATCAACCAGCGCTTCGCACACGAGATCGCACACCAGTATTGGGGTCATGTCGTGAAGAAAGGCAGCGCGGAGGAGCAGTGGCTCTCCGAAGCATTCGCGGAGTACTGCTCGGCTCTCGTCGTGAAAGAGATCGATGGAGAAGGAGGCTACAACAAGCTCGTCGCGGAGTGGCGGGGTGACGCGGACAGATCGAACGACGTAGCCTCGATTGCAATGGCGAACCGGATCGCGATTCCGAGCGACCCTGGCAAGGCAGGGGAACATCGATTCGATCTGCTCTATAGCAAGGGAGCGTACATTCTCGCGGCGCTTCGCAAGGAAGTGGGCGAGGAGAAGTTTCTGCTGTTTCTGCGCAACCTCCAGGGCCAGTACGCGTGGCGCTTCGTGACGACGAAGGACGTGGCGATCGTCATGCAGCGGATCGACGGAGGAAAGGACTACAAGCCGTTCTTCGAGCGCTACTACTGGGGTACCGAGATGCCGAAGATGGAGAAGTAGGACGAGCGCGAAGTGATGTGGCGCGAACACCGCGGAGAACTGACCTAACGGTGATCCACCAGGCCAGACTTGTGCACGACGACGCGGTTGGGGCGTTTGGGGTCAGGCCCAATGGCCTTAAGTTAAGAAATCGACACCCCCGGACCTGTCATCCCGAGCGCAGCGAGGGATCTGCGAACACATCGTCTGACCGCTTCCTCAGCGACAATCATCCCGATATCGGCGGGAATTCGCTAAGGAAGCGCTCAGATGGTCGTCAGCAGATCCCTCGCTGCGCTCGGGATGACGAGC
>JBAZBK010000053.1:0-11956 GCA_041671505.1 Thermoanaerobaculia bacterium
AGCAAAGGCCTCCTGTCTTTGCCCTCGTTGCAATCACTCCGTTCCCTGCGCAACCTGCCAAGGCGGGACGCCTTGGCTACAGGAGCTGCCCGCCGCTCGTTGGAAGAGCCCTGTAGCAAAGGCCTCCTGTCTTTGCCCTCGTTGCAATCACTCCGTTCCCTGCGCAACCTGCCAAGGCGGGACGCCTTGGCTACAGGAGCTGCCCGCCGCTCGTTGGAAGAGCCCTGTAGCAAAGGCCTCCGGCCTTTGCCCCCGCTGCAACAACCTCGTTCCTCGTGCACCATGCCAAGGCGGGACGCCTTGACTAGAGGCGCCGCCGAGTCGACCGCGACCGCGTACTTTCCACGCGGGTGGCACTGCCACATCGGGTAGTAAGCGCGCTTACGAGAACGGCGCCGCGGGCGTAGCTTGATGACAGGAATCGAGCGCGATTCGGCCCGCAGCCGTGTTTCTTCCGGTGGAGCAGCCGGGACGAGTCGATGATCGGAAACCCGCCCGTCAGGCGCGAGAACGACGTTCCGCGCCTGGCGGGCGGTCGTCCGATCCGGAAGGAACATATGAGCGCACCATACGTCACGTCGAACAGCTGGTTCGACATCTCCGCGGCGGGACTCTTCTCCGAGATCGGCGCCACGAGAGAGAGCGATTACGATCAACTTCCCTTCGGAGCGATCGCGCTCTCACCCGAAGGCCGGGTCGTCACCTACAACGCAGCCGAGGCCTCCTTCTCCGGCCTGCGCGCGTCGGACGTGATCGGACGCGACTACTTCGTCGAGATCGCCCCCTGCGCTCAGGTCCGGGAGTTCGCCGGCGTGATCGAGCGTGCCCCGCCCGAATCGATCATCGACCGCAAATTCATCTTCACCTTCCGGTTCGTCGACGGCTGGCGCCACGCGAAGATCCGCATCGTCCGCAACCCCGACGTTTCGCCGCTCACCTTCATCTTCGATTCGCCCCTGAGCGTCGTCGACGGCAGTGATCACCGGCGATCGGGCTTCGGGCAACCTGGCCGCGCTTAGTCGCCCGCAATCGTGATTCCGGCATCGTCGCTGCGGCTGCCGCGATGGCCGTCGCATCCGATGATTGAGACCGACCCGCCCTCGTTTGGCGTACGCTGCTCTTCGATGCCGCAAATCGCCGAAGCTCTCGTTGAGCAGTTCATCTCCGAAGGTTACTGCGTGCTCGAGCGCGCCATCCCCGGGGAAGAGCTCGCAACGATCGTCGAATCGTGCGATTCGCACCTGGCGCGACAGCTGGACGACATGGCAAGGGCGGGAGCCGACGTCCTGGGGCTTTCACACAAGGACAAGCGCTACTTCCTCTCGTGCCGGCACGAAGGGAACCGCGCGATGGAGCAGCTCCTCTTCGGCGAGCGCATGGCGGAAATCGTCGGCACTCTGCTCGGGGGCGACGCGTTCCTCTTCCTGGAGCTGTTCATCGTCAAGGCGAGGCGCACCGGCATGTCGTTCGGATGGCACCAGGACTCCGGCTACCTCCTGGGAAACCAGCACGCTCCCTACCTCTCCCTCTGGTGCGCGCTCGACGACGTGACCGCCGAGAACGGCGCGCTGCACGTCCTGCCTTACGATCGGGCCGGGACTCGCGAGGTCGTTCCGCATCAGAAGGAGCGCGACAGCGGAGACTTCGTCGGTTTCCGCGGTGACGATCCCGGCATCGTCGTCCCCGTTCCGCGCGGCAGCATCGTGGCGCTCTCCAGCACTCTCTTTCACCGGAGCGGGCCTAACACCACGGATGCCCCGAGGCGCGCGTTCCTCGCCTCGTACTCGTCACTTCCGATCACCGACGCGAAGGGCCGTATCTGGGAACAGGCCGTCCCGTTCCTTCGAAGCGGCGTGCGCGTTCACGGGATGTGACGCCGCGCGGCTCATCCCGCCGGCGTCCAGCTGGGTTATCATCCCCGCATTCGAAAATGGAGTCCGGCGACCTTTCAGGCCACGATCTCGGACGCTACCGCATCGTCTCTCTCCTCGGAAAGGGGGGCATGGGTGCCGTCTACTGCGCGCTCGATGCGTCGCTCGAGCGCCGCGTCGCGCTCAAGATCCTCCCGCCCGAGCTGACCGCGCATTCCGACCGCCTCAAGCGCTTCATCCAGGAGGCGAAAACCGCGGCGGCGCTGAACCACCCGAACCTCGTCCCGGTCTACGAAGTCGGCCAGGGAGAGATCGCCGGCGAGACGATCCACTTCATCGCGATGGAGCTCGTCGACGGCGAAACGCTGCGCGAGCGCAGCGCGACGAAGCCGCTCGACCTGCGCCGCACGCTCCAGGTGATGTCGCAGGTCGCCGACGCCGTCGCCGCGGCGCACGCCGTCGGCATCACCCACCGCGACCTCAAGCCCGAGAACATCATCCTCGCGGGCTCCGGCCACGCGAAGGTGCTCGACTTCGGTCTCGCGAAGCTGCGTCGCGAGAGCGACGACGACGCGCGCACCGCGGTGCGCGACACCGACCCCGGCGTCGTCCTCGGTACCGTCGGCTACATGTCTCCCGAACAGGCGCAGGGGCGCGAGGCCGACGCGCGAAGCGACGTCTTCGCCCTCGGCTGCATCCTCTACGAGCTCTCCACCGGGCACCGCGCCTTCGCCGCCGAGTCGAGCGTCGACACGATGCACAGGATCATCCACTCGCAGCCCGAGCGACTCGTCGTCTACAAGCCCGACTCGCCGCTCGAGCTGCAGAGAATCGTCGGCAAGGCGCTCGAGAAGGATCCCGACGAGCGCTACCAGTCGGTCAAGGACCTCGCCGTCGACCTCCGTCGCCTCCTCCGCGAGGTCGACTCGAATCCCGACCTCGTCACGGTGTCGTCGTCGGGGAGTCATGCGGCGGCTGCGGCAAAGAGCGGAATGCCGCGCTGGACCATGATCGCGGGCGCGGCCGCAATCGCGCTCGTCGCCGTCGCTGCGACGGTGCTGTTCCAGCGGAGCCGCGCCGCGGCAACGCCCGCTGCGGATGCGAGCGCCGCAATCGAGATCACCAGGGTGACCCAGTTAGGCAAAGTCATCGCGGCGGCGATCTCGCCCGACGCGAAGCTCATGGCCTACGTCGTCGCCGACCAGGGACAGCAGACGCTCTGGCTCCGACAGCTCGCGAGCGCGCACGACCTTCAGCTGATCCCCCAGGATCGCTGCGCCTACTGGGGAATGACGTTCACTCCCGACGGCGGCTCGATCGTCTTCGGCGTCAAGTCCGATCGCGACCCGACCGGCGCCCTCTTCGAGATCTCGATCCTCGGAGGCACGGCGCGAAAGCTCGTCTCCGGCATCGACAGCCCGCCTTCGTTCTCCCCCGACGGCGAACGGATGACCTGGCTCCGCGCAGATTTCCCGGAGAAGAACCAGAGCGCGGTCATGGTCGCGGCGTCGGACGGAACGGGCGAAACGATTCTCGCGAAGCGCGTGCGGCCGCTCCGCTTCGCTCCCGGATTCTTCGTCGGCCCGTCGTGGTCGCCCGACGGCACGACGATCGCCACCGCCGAGAACCGCGGCGAGGGAGCGGTCGGAGGACGGATCGTCGGGATCGACGTCGCGTCGGGACGCGAGACCGAGCTCTCGACCGGCTGGAGCTTCGTTGGCCAGGTCGCGTGGAGCGCCGACGGCCGCACTCTCTACGCCGTCGCACGACGCGGCTTCAACACGAACGAGCGGATCTGGCAGATCCCGCTGAAGGGCGAGCCGCGCCCGATCACCAACGCCCTCTTCGACCAGCGGATCGTGAGCCTCTCGGCCGACGGCAAGACTCTCGTATCGGTCGCGAGCGACGCCGATTCGGCCATCTGGCGCCTGAAGCTCGACCGGCCCGACAGCGCGGTTAGGCTGACCGCGAACCGGCTCGACGGCCTCACCGGCTTCGCCACCTTGCCGGACGGCAGCCTCGTCTACCCGTCGATCGAGGCGGGCAAGCTCGGCCTGCTCCTGCGTCCCGCCGCCGGCGGTCCTCCAGCCGAGCTTCTCCGAGGCGACAACGAATTGCGATTCCCCGTCGCGGCCGCCGACGGATCGTTCGTCGCCTGGGCCGAGTTGACCCCTTCCGGCGTCGAGCTCCGTACGATGCGGCTCGATGACAGGCGTCCCGGCCCCGCGCTGAAGCGCGGCATCGATCCGATCGGCCACGCGGTCTCGCCCGACGGCAGATGGATCGTCTTCACTTCGAACGGTGTGCTCGCACGAATCCCGAGCACGGGCGGCCAGCCGATCGAATACAAGCTCCCGGGAAAGGCCGCCTATCCCGCGATCTCACCCGACGGCAAGCGCGTTGCATTCGTCCTGCGGAGCGATGACGGGTTTTTCCTCGGCGTGGTCACGCTCGAAGGCGGTGAGCTGGTCTGGACCCGCGCCGCCGAGCCCGCGCGCTACGACACTGCCGTCGGATGGACGCGCGACGGAAGCGCGCTCCTCTACAACACGATGCCGCGCGACCGCGCGAACATCTGGCTCATCCCCTTCGAAGGAGAGCCGAAGCGCCTGACCTCGTTCCAGGACCAGAATGCCGGCAGCTTCGCCTTCTCGCCGGACGGCGAGCTCGTCTTCAGCCGCTTCGTGAACATCCGCGACGCCGTGCTGATTCGCAACCTCGAGTAACGAGCTCGTGGCGGCGGATTCCAATCCGCCGCGGTGCTCCCGCGCGTGAGGGCGGCGCTGCGTGTTGTCGCGGCGGATTGGAATCCGCCGCCACGAGACGTCACCGGTTAGCCGCGCCTCAGTCGCCCAGATGTCGCGTGACGCGATCTCAGCCTGACTGCCACAGATCGCGCAGTCGCCATCGACGCCGCCACGGGACGAGCGAGACGTCGCCTACTGCGTGACCTTTCGCAGCACGAATCGGATGTTCGGCGCTCCGCGCCCGTCGGGTGGGTCGAAGTTGATGCCGCCGAAGCGAACGCTCCCGCTCAACTCCTGGCCGTCTCGCGTTCCCTCGTGGAGGATCATTCCCCTGGGCCGCATTCCGTTCATCTCTCCGAACGACAACCCCGCAGCCGTAATTTTCAGATACTGCAGCACGCTCACGTGCTCGGCGTGCGAGTCGGTCCATGTCGTCATTGTGCCGGTGACTTTGCCACCCTCCGCGACCAGCTTCAGCACGAAGCGGTTCCTGATCTCGGGATTCACCCACTTCTCGCCCTCCCACACCCCGAGGTAGTCCTTCGCTTCCTCCGGCGTCGGGAAAGGTGTACCGAGCAGCCCCTCGACAGTCTCGGTCGGCGGCGGTTTTCGCTCGACTTCGGCGATGCGCGCGCGGAGGCCTTCTGCGTCGTCAGGCTCGCCGTACCCCGAACGCAGTGCTTCGAATGCGGCACGCGCCTCCGCGCCCCGGCCTTCCATGAGCAGGTCTTCGATCACCTGCATCAACAACGGCTCGGGCGGAGTCATCGTTGCGCCGTAGGGCGCAGTGAGCCTCTCGTATGCCGGCAGAATGCTCGTGGTCGGCGCGTCCTGGACCGTGAACATGGCGTAATCGCGGAAGAGCTCGCGCAATCCGATGTACGTGCCGACGAACTGCATCGAGTTGTGCGACTCGTGCTCGAGCCGCTGCCGGTAGAGCAACCACGATGGCGGCGCTGCGGCCTCGAGCCTGTTCCACGCTTCGTCGCTCCATCCGAAGCGTGCCTCAATCGACGCATACCGAATCGGCGATGACTTCGCTCGAGCGCGCTGGAGGAGCCGCTTCCCCAGAAACTGGTCCCCCTGCTGCGTCGGAGCATCGAGCGCGAGATGAAAGCGGAACGTGTCGCGCGTCGCCGCGCTCCAGGTGACGAGTATTCCGCTCGACGAGGCCCCCACGATCGTGCGCGGCGAGCCGGCGCGGAACTGAGTCTCGAGCGCGGGAAGCAGCTCGTCCTCGACGAAGTCGAGGAAGCGGTCGCCTCCCTGCCGCAGATCGCTGCCACTCACCGAAAGGCCTGGCGGCGTGAAATCGCGCACACGCCCCTCGAAGTCGTCGGTATTCTCGATCGCCACGATCACCGACTCCGGAATCTGTCCCTCCGCGACCATCACCTCCGACGCGATGACCACCGGACGGAGCAGCATCGCGCCGTCGAGGACGACGGTCGTCGGAAAGCGGCGTGAGGCGGGCGACCGCGCGAACGAAGGAGGAAGATGTACGACGACGCGCCGGCTCTCGCCGAGAATCGTCGAGGAGATTCGAAACGAACGGCTGCCGCCGCCGAGCTGATCGAAGACCGCACGATCCGGTTCGGCGACGAGTCGTGTCTCCGCGCCGGCCGCACGAGACACCAGCAGGAGCAGTGAGGCGACGCCAATGCAGAGGAGACTTGCTCTTCCTGTGCGCATGTTCGAGAGTCTATTGAAGCGCCGTCCGATGACCTGTAAACCAACGGTTAAGGTGCGTCGGTGAGGATGGTTGAGCCGCGACCCTGCGTTCTCACGAGCATCCTCGGCGCGCCGGGCTACTTCACGCTATGAACCTGCAACACGACACTCGTCGTCGAGCCGCCGACCGGAAGCGCATCGTCGCGCCACCCGGCTCCATCGAGACGTGGGGCCCGTACGACATCGCCGGCATCGGCTCGCGCCGCGTGCGGCTCTACGTTCCGCGCGGTGACGCCGAGCGCTCGGTCGTCGTGCTCTTCGATGGACAGAACGCCTTCGGCGACGAGGACTCGTTCGCCGGTGGCTGGCAGGCGGATCGTGCTGCGGAGCGGATCGTCACGAAGAAACGCCCCGCGCCGATCGTCGTCGCCATCGATCACGGCGGCGTCGATCGCATTCACGAGCTCTCGCCCTTCAGGGAGCGCGGCGCCGACGGGCGACTCGATGCTCTCGTCGGATTCCTCCACGACCGCCTCGCGCGCGACATCGGCAGTCGATTCTCCATTCCGCACGACCCCGCCCGCTGGGTCATCGGCGGCTCGTCGATGGGAGGGCTCGCCGCGCTCTACACGCACTTCGCGATCCCCGGGCTCTTCGGTGCCGCACTCGCCATGTCACCGGCGCTCTGGATCGCGAAACGGCGCATCTTCGCGTGGGTCGAGTCGCGACAGAGACCGAGGAGCTCCCGCATCTACATCGATTGCGGAGTCGGCGAAGACCGAGGGTCGCTGCTGCAGCTGACGAACTCGATGGAGCGGCTGCTGCGTAGGCGCGGCTACGGCGACGATTCGCTGCGCATCCGCCGCGACGCGCGCGGAACCCACAGCGAGGCGTCGTGGCGCCGGCGCCTACCCGGCGCGTTCAGGTTCCTGCTGCGCTGACCCGTGAGCCCATGGGCGTCATCATGGGGGTCACAGCCGCAATATGAAGTATTCGGCCCCGGGCGCTCCCCAGGCCGCGGTCCAATACTTCATATTGCGGCTGTGACCCCACCCTGCTGAATCATGCTGACGGCCCACGTCCGCGGACTCGTCGCCTGTAGTATTCTGAGTGCGTTCTCCGAACAGCCTTCTGCACCGTCATCTCTCGTGTCATCGCGAGCATCCGCACCGCGACTCACGGTGGAATCGGTTGACGTCGTTTACCTTCGATTCGGGAGATCCATGAACCTTCGCAAGAGTTTGCTGTTCGTCGCCCTCGTCACGTCGCTCGTATTGTTCAGCCATCCCGCGCTCGCAGGCTTCTCGGGAACCGACCTGATTCTCCCCGCTGCCGGTCGCGTCCTCGGCGCGGGCGGCTCCGAGTTCCTCACCACGGGATGGGTGACGAACCCTAACAGCGAGGCGGTCGACGTGCAGTTCCAGTTCCTCGAGGCAGGCCAGGCGAACCCCAACCCGATCACCGTGACCGACACCCTCGCCGCGGGCCAGACGAAGACCTACGAGAATCTCGCGGAGACGCTCTTCGGCAGAGCCGGCGTCCTCGGCGCCGTCCGCGTCCGCTCGTCCGCGAAGGTGCTCGCCTCCGCGCGCATCTACAGCCTCGCGCCCGGAGCCACCCTCGCCAACACCAACGGCGTCTACTTCGCCGCGGTGCCGTCGAGCTTCGCAATCGGCAAAGACGAGCAGGGGTCGCTCCAGGGCGTCAACCAGAACGGCGACTTCCGCTACAACTTCTTCGTGGTCGAAGTGAGCGGTGTGCAGACGCTCGTGCAGGTTCGCCTGCGCGACGGTGCGGGTGGCGAGCTCGCGACCAAGACTTACTCGCTTCGCCCCTGGGAACAGATGCTCGTGAGCATGAGCGATCTCGCTCCCGGGATCACCGTCAACGGTGGAAGGATCGACGCGACGGTGGTGAGCGAGGCTGGCCGCGCCATCTTCGCCGGATCGCTCGTCGCCAACGGCAGCCAGGACTCGACCGGCTTCGAGATGAGCTTCAAGAGCGATCTGCTCGCCGAGAACGCACAGCGCGTCGTCTCACTCAACGGCCTGAGCGGTGTGGTGACACTGACCGGCGGCCCCGGCGTCACGATCACGCCGTCGGGAAGCAATATCAACATCGACGCGACCGGCGCGATCGGGCCAACGGGTCCCACGGGACCGGCAGGACCGAAGGGATCGCCCGGAACTCCGGGACCTCAGGGCCCGACCGGACCCACCGGTTCCATCGGACCGATCGGTGTCACGGGAACGACGGGCGCAACCGGAGCACCGGGTGCAACGGGCGCAACCGGAGCGACTGGAGCAACTGGCACGACAGGCGCAACTGGCGCGACGGGCGCAACGGGCGCGACAGGCGCCACTGGAGCGACTGGAGCCACCGGTGCCACTGGCGATCCTGGCCTGCCGGGTGCGACGGGTGCGACAGGCGCCACCGGTGCGACGGGTGCCACGGGAGCGACGGGGGGTGGACTCGCCGAGTTCGCGTTCGTCTATAGCCTCACCGCGCAAGTCGTCGCAATTGAAGCCGATGTCATCTTTGACACGAACGGGATCACCACCGCCGGTTTACTGCATGCGCCTGGCACCCCCTCCATTACCGTCGCGACCGCAGGAACCTACGAGATTTCGTTTGTAGTCTCGGCAGTCGAGCCGAGTCAATTTGCACTGTTCGTGAACGGCACCGCTGCGGCTGGTTCGGTTTACGGTTCGGGAGCGGGCACACAGCAGAATATTGGACACCTGCTTGTCATGCTCACCCCGGGGGACGTCGTCACGCTGCGCAACCACAGCTCCGCAGCTGCGGTGACGCTCCAGACCCTGGCCGGTGGAACGCAAACGAACGTCAACGCAAGTGTCATGATCCGAAGGCTCGACTGATCTCGCGACGCCGCAGCATGGCCGGAAGGTGTCGTTCAACGAGGCGCCTTCCGGCACGCCGCCTCGGGAGTCGTGACCTGGCGCGAAACACAAGCTACATTCCGGGAGTGGATCTGCTGGCCGGAGTACTCGATTCGTTGAATGTGGTGGTGTACCGCACATGGTGATCGACCTACCTACATCACCTCGGTCCGTTCGCGAATCCCGCGCCGGCTTCCCGCTTCTCGCGTCCGTCGCCGCGCTTCTCATCGCCTTCGCGTACGCGAACTCGCTGAAGAACGAGTTTCACTTCGACGACAGCCACGTCATCGTCAACAACGTCTTCATCCGCAGCCTCGGAAACACGCCGCTCTTCTTCACCGACGCGCACACCTTCTCGAGCCTGCCTCAGAACGCGACGTACCGGCCCCTCGTCACCCTCAGCTATGCGATCGACTACGCCGCGGGGCGCGGCCTCGATCCCACCATGTTTCACGTCACGCAGATCGCCCTCCTTCTCGCGCTGTGGGGGCTGCTGCTTCCCTTCTACATCCGGCTACTCGATCTCGCGGCGCCCGCCGCCGCGAATCGCTTCATCGCACTCGCGTCCGCCACGCTCTTCGCCGCGCACACCGCCAACACGGAGACGATGAACTTCATCTCCTGCCGCTCGGAGCTGATCTCGGCCATCGGGCTCCTCGGTGCATTCCTCCTCGTGCAGCGATCGGCGGTGGCGCGGCGCTACCACCTCTATCTCCTGCCGCTCGTCTTCGGCGCCCTGGCGAAGGCACCCGTCGTCGTCTTCGCGCCGCTTCTGATGGTCTACGTCTTCCTGTTCACCGAGGAGCCGCGGTCGTGGGCGCGGGCGCTTCGCAGCGCGCTGCCATCGCTCGTGACGGGCGTCGCGCTGCTCTGGTTTCTCAACTCGATGAACGCGAGAGAGTGGGTTTCGGGCGGCGGGTCGAAGCTCCACTACGCGATCACGCAACCGTTCGTCTGGCTCCACTACGCCCGGCTCTTCTTCCTTCCGATCGGCCTTACCGCCGACACCGACTGGCGGCCGTTCGAGCACTGGTACGACACGCGGGCGATCGTCGGATTCGTCTTCGTAGTCGCGCTGCTGGCAGCGATCCGCAGGCTTGGCCTCGTGCGCGAGCGGCGGGCGATCGCGTTCGGCCTCGCCTGGTTCGCGATCGCGCTCGCCCCGACCTCGAGCGTCTTCCCGCTCGCCGAAGTCGCGAACGAGCACCGGATCTTCTTCCCCTACATCGGCCTGACGTTCGCTGTCGTTCACGGCGGCTGGCTCGTCGCCAGGCGCCTCGCCGGGCGACCCGCACGGAGTGCGCGAGCAGTCGAGCTCGCCGCGGGGCTCGCGATGGCCCTGATCATCGTCGTGCACGTCGTCGGAACCCGCACGCGGAACGAGACGTGGCGCACCGAAGAGTCACTTTGGCGGGATACCGCGGAGAAGAGCCCGGGAAACGGCCGGGCGCTGATGAACTACGGCCTCACACAGATGGCCGCGGGCAGGCATGCGATCGCGAAGTCGTACTTCGAGCGGGCGCTGGTTCTGACACCAAACTACTCGACGTTGCAGATCAACCTGGCGATCGTCGATGGTGCGTTAGGCCAGAAGGAGACGGCCGAGCAGCACTTCCGCGCGGCAATCCGGCTGAAAGACGATTTCGACGGGAACTACTTCTTGGCGCGATGGCTCGCGCAGAGCGGGCGCGCTCCCGAAGCGGTCGCATACCTGCGCGCCGCGTTCGCTCGCGGACCGGGAACGCCCGACGCCCGATCGCTCGCGATGCGTCTCGCCGCGGCTCGCGGCGCCGCGAGCGAGCTGGCAACCTTGGCCCGGCAGTCGCTCGCCTTCGATCCGGACGATGCCGCCGCCGCGGCGTATGCCGCGGGGAGAGCGCCCTTCCCCGTCGCTCGTGACGACTACAGCGCCTGGTTCGAGCTCGGCGCGCAGAAAACGGGCAGTGGGAACGACCTCGACGCGGCTATCGCGTATCGCCAGGCGCTCAGGTTCGACCCGCGTTCCGCCGACGCGCTCAACAACCTCGGGTGGTCACTCGCGAAGCTCGGATTCAAGCTGGAGGCCCGCGATGCCTTCACTCAGGCCATCGCATTGCGCCCCGAGTTCGACCTTGCGCGCCGCAATCTCCTCTGGCTCGAATCGCTTCGATAGGCGGCCGAATCCCGATCCGTCGCGGTTCACTCGCTCGCGGCTGCCAAGCACATCACATCGACTCCGCTGGTGACCCACTCGCTTTCGTCAGACGCCAGAACGCGCGCGGAATGCCATGTACGCGAAGAGCACGACGATCACCAGGAGCACCAGACGTCCCATGGTCATCAGGCGTGAGTGCGCAACGGACCGCGTCCCTTTCGGCTTGATTCCGGTCACTGCGGCCACGGCGGCGATGACGACTGCGATGCCAAGCAATACGAGCCAGTTCATGATGACCGAGTCTACAGAGCGGAACCGTCGCTGAGATCCGTGGAAAACCACTAGTGTCCAGTAGCAGTGACACAAAATCGTGATGGTCCACAACGCATATACTTTCTGCTGCGATGATCGCTTCGAAAGCATGCATGACCGTTACACGGAGATGAATGATGGCGCTCCGCTTCACACTCAGGCACATCCTCCCGTCCCTGCTGCTTTACCTCGCACTGACCTGCCCCCGGTTTTCGTACCAGCGCGAATGAGAGTCGGTTGACATTAGGCAGCACGCTCGGCCGCCGTTGCTGTTGCCATTCCCTTTGCTGATGCCTTTGGTGCCTTGGCTCCGTTCAGGCT
>JBAZBK010000054.1:0-11848 GCA_041671505.1 Thermoanaerobaculia bacterium
TGTAGAACAACTGCGGCTGCGGTGGGGGTTGCTTGCGCATCATGAGCGCCACCTCAATTGACGCTCATTATTATACTCACTAATACGGTTTGTTAATAGATTCTTATTTGGGCAACACGCCCGTAAGGGCGGGGACGCGCGGATCGGAGACCTTGACGAGCCGCGGGAGCGGCGATGTCTGATCCCTCCACGCGTAAGCGCGGGGGCGCTAACGGGAACCCTTCTCTCCCGGCCGCGGCAGCGGCCGCGTCTAATTAGACCCGCCCGTAAGGGCGGGGTCACGCGGATCGCAAACATGAACGAGCCGCGGGAGCGGCGATGTCTGATCCCTCCACGCGTAAGCGTGGGGGCGCTAACGGGAACCCCTCTCTCCCGGCCGCGGCAGCGGCCGCGTCTAATTAGCCCCGCCCGTAAGGGCGGGGACGCGCGGATCGGAGACCTTGACGAGCCGCGGGAGCGGCGATGTCTGAATTCCCCGCGCGTGAGCGCGGGGGGTCGCCGCAAAACAATCCACGTTCCAGAATGGCGCCGCTGACGCGGCGCCGAATGACTCTTCCGATCGCGGTTCCCCGCCCTCACGGGCGGGGCTAATTAGAAACGGCCGCTTCCGCGGCCGACATCACTGACAGAGCACTCAGCACTCAGCACTCAGCACTCTCGTCCCGCTCACTGCGGGATCCGATCCGCAGCGGGATCGAACCAGCGGATCGCGAGAAAGCCGAGCCCCTGGCGGCCGAATGCGTCGTCAGGCACCGTCGAGAGGACGACCATGACGTTCGGGGTCTCGCGGTTGAACGTCACGACGGCGCGGTCGCCCTTCTGCTTCGCCGCCTGGTAGCCGACCGTCTTCTCGATCGCGCCGAGGCGCTCCTTGTAGGCGCCGCGAACCGAAGGGATGAAGTCGACCAGCTCGAAACGGATCGATTGGAGCCGGTCGTCGACGAACTGCATCGTCACCGTTCTCGTCTCCGCATAGTGCACCACGAGCTGTCTCGAGTACTTGCCCGGCTCCGCCTTCAGCCCTGCGCGTTCGACTGCCGCCTCGACGTCGGGCCGCGCCATGCCGATGCAGAGGCCGAGCTTGTCGGGCGACATCCAGTCGTGAGACGACACGGCGGGCGCACCTCCCTGCATCAGGAACTGCAACAGCACGAGGAGCGCGAACATCAGTGGACCACCGAAGGCGAGTCGCTCGACGCTTCGAAGCGGGCTTTCACGATGCCGACCGCGCGCTGCGCCAGCTTTGCGATCGCTTCCCAGTCCCGCGCCTTCACCAGTGCCGGGGGCGCGAGCGACGTGCCGAGATTCACTGCCACCGCGCCCGCGTCGAGATACTGGTCGATCTCTTCGAGGGCGATCGGGCCGCCCGCCAGCATCGGAACGCCGCGGATCGGTCCCCTGATCGTCCTGATGTAGTCGGGACCGCCGAGGTGCTTCGCCGGGTAGATCTTCACGATCCCGGCCCCCGCTTCCCACGCGCGGATGATCTCGGTCGGCGTCGCGGCGCCCGCAACGCAGAGGAGTCCATGCTCGAGCGCATAGTCGATCACGCGGAGATCGGTGTGGGGCGACACGAGAATCGTCGCGCCTGCTCTCCTCGCCGCCGCCGCTTCGTCCGAGCTCCGGACGGTGCCCGCGGCGAGCACGACGCCTCGCGCGCCGTACCGTTCCTTCAACCGCGCGATGAGCCCTGCAGCCCCAGGCGTCGTCATCGTGACCTCGATCGCGCCGAAGCCATTCTCGGCGTAACAACGACCGAGCTCCCACGCGGTGTCTTCCGACTCTTCGCGGATCACCGCGATCATCGCCTGCCTCAACACATGATCGAAAAGTTCGTCGTTCCGGTCAGCCATCTCGTCGTCTCAACAGCGCAGGTAGTGCGTGCATTCGCAGAATGCGAAGCCCGCGCCTCCACGCTAAAACTGAATCTGCACTCCCGCCGACACGATCAGCGGGTTCAGCTCGATCTCCGCATCGCCGACCGTCGTCGTGATCGTGTTGCTCGACAGCACGTACTTCGCGTCGGCCACGACCGCGAACCCTCCCGCCAGGCGGAACGACATCCCCGCCCCCCAGACCGAGCCGTAGTCGTCCTCCAGGTCGACCTTCCCGAGGTCGATGCTGCCGAGGTCGTCGCTCTGGAAATCGTCGAACATCACGTAAGCGATGCCGCCGCTCACGTACAAATCGACCCGCCCCTCGGGATTGAAGTGGTACTGGATCATCCCCGTGATCGGCAGCATGTCGAGATTGCCCACCACCGTGTTTCCGCCGTACTGGATCCGCCCCTCCGGCTTCACCTCGGTCAGCGAGATCTCGGCGGAGAGGCGGCGCGTCATGAACAGGTTCACCGCGCCGCCGTAGCCGGTGTCGGCGTCGAACGAGCCGAGGTTGTAGTCGTTCCCGTCACGGGCGATCACGCCGTCACCGGAGAGATCGACCCACGCGATGTAGCCCGTCACGTCGAACGAGCGCCCCTGGGCGAGGCCGGGAAGCGCGAGGGCAGTCAGCAGCAGCAGGAGAGCGATCTTCTTCATGGAGCCTCCGTCGGGGCGTGGTGAACAGCGGCCGCATTGTACTCCGGTCCGACAATTTACAGTGGCCAATTAAATGCTACAAATTAACAACAAAAAACATAACGTCTTAACGAAGACTCGACCGGCCTCCCGTAGTGAGCGATCGGGGCACCTCGCGCCTGCGCCCCGGCCTCGCGGCCCCGGCAGCCCCCCCCTCCTGCCTCCCAATTCGCATTTCACTTCTCTGCCCGACGCACATATCATGAGGGTCCGGCTTCAGCGGCAGTTGCGGAGTGGTGCGCCCGATGGCGCACTCCGCCCGTCCGAGGGCCGACGGAGGACGAAATGGCAGAAAACGAGACGACCCCGGCTGCACCGGCGCAGCCCGCCGCCGAAGGTGGCAACGCGTCAGTCAAGGAACGGATCGAAAAGGCCCGCGAATACGTCGGCGAGCGCTACCAGGCGGTTTCCGACAAGGTCAAATCGAAGTACGAAACCGCGTCGACCGCGACGCGCGAGAAGGTCGCCGACCTCAAGCAGCGCGTCGACGGCATCGAAGTCGACGACGTCGTCGAGCAGATGCGCGACTACGTGCGCTCGAACCCCGGCAAGGCTCTGCTGATCTCGATCGGCGTCGGCTTCGTCATCGGGCTCCTCGTCCGTGGCACCGGCGACGACGACTAGAACGAACACCCCACGGAGACGGAGCGCCGCATGACCGAAGAGACGCTTCACGAACAGGAACCGCAGGCAGTCGAGGAAGAGCCTCTCGAAGGGGGCCTCGCATTGATCCTCGAGCAGGTCGAGGAGATGGTGCCGCCGATCGTCCGTACGCAGGTCACGCGCTACCCGTTCACCTTCCTGCTCCTCGGCCTCGGCGTCGGCATCTTCCTCGGCGCGAAGAAAGGGGACGAGCTCCTTTCCGCCGGAACGAGCATGCTCACCGCCGCCGTCGCCGCGAACTTCAACGCGAAGCTCGGCGGAGACGCCGGCGACTAGTGATACTCGACGCGTTCCTCCGGGACGTCCGCCGGACCGTTCTCCCGAACGGCCTCGTGCTGCTGACCCGTCCCGGCCGCGGCCGCGGTGTGGTCGCAATCGAGTGCTGGGTCAAGGCCGGCTATTTCCACGAGCCCGACGAGGTGGCCGGCATGGCCCACCTCTTCGAGCACATGTTCTTCAAGGGCTCGAAGAACTTCCCTGGAGCCGAAGACATCGCGCGACACGTCTCAATGCTCGGCGGCGTCAGCAACGCCGGAACCATCTACGACTCGACGAGCTACTACTTCGTCCTCCCGCGCGAAGGCTTCGCGCGAGGGGTCGAGATCCAGGCCGACGCGATTCTGAACCCGCTCTTCGATCCCGTCGAGCTCGCGAAGGAAGCGGAAGTCGTGATCGAGGAGTCGAACCGCAAGCTCGACAACCCGACCGCGATCGCCACCGAACGGATGTACGCGACCGCCTTCACGACGCACCGGATGCGCCGCTGGCGAATCGGCTCGAACGAGGTGCTGCGCGACATCCGACGCGACGACCTCGTCGCCTTCTTCCAGACGCTCTACCGCCCGTCGAACATCATCGTCTCGATCGCGGGCGACGTCAGCCACGAGGAGGCGCTCGAGACCGTCGAACGCACGTTCGGCCAGATCCCCGAGGGGACGCTCGAGATAGGGCGGGGCCCCGCGGAACCGCAACAGGACGGGTTCCGCTTCGCGCAGGGAACCGCCGAGATCGCGCAGTCGCTTTCGGTATTCGGGTGGCACACGCCGGGAGAAGGTCACGAAGACATCGAGGCGCTCGAGATGCTCGCGGGCGTGCTCGCATCGGGACGCTGCTCGCGCCTCTACCGCGGGGTCGTCTCCGCGGGAGCGGCGAACACCGTCTCCGCCGACAACACCGTCTTCGAGGATGCCGGCATCTTCACGGTCCGGCTCTCGTGCGACGACGCCTCGGTCGAGGAGGCGGAGAGCGCGACGATCCGGGAGATCGAGCGCATTCGCCGCTTCGGCCCGACGGCGTTCGAGCTCGAGCTCGGGCGCAACGGGATCGAGTCGGCGTTCGTGTTCGAGCTCGAGGACGTACTCGGCCAGGCGCAGACGCTCGCCTTCTTCGAGGCGCGCGGCGGCTACATGACGCTCGCGCGGCACCTCGAGGCGCTCGAGCGGGTGACGGCCGACGACGTCCGACGGGTCGCCTCCGAATACCTCACCGAGACGAACCTCACGCTCTACCGCTACCGGACGAGCGGCGCCGCGGAACCGCGCCCGGAATTCGTTCTCGCGCGCCTCCGCGAGGCCGCGGCCGGCGCCGACGGGTTGGGGCACACGGACGGCACGGCACAGGCACCGCGACCCGAGCCGCGGCCGGCGCACGCGAGCTCGACGCTTCGCCGCTCGCTGCTGCCTAACGGCATCCCGCTCTTCGTGCGCACTCTGCCGGGAACGCCGACCGTCTCGACGGGGGTCTACTTCCACGGCGGGAAGACGAGGGAAACGAGCGCGAACGCCGGCATCACGCAGCTGATGACGCGCGCGCTCAAGCGCGGCACGCGCCGACGGTCGCGCGAGGAGATCGACCGCGAGATCGAGTACCTCGGCACGCAGATCGGCATCGCCTTCGACGACGACTACTTCGGCGTCTCGCTCGACATCCTCCGCCGCCACTTCCCGGCGGGGCTCGACCTTCTCGCCGAAACGCTGCTCGAGCCCGCCTTCCCCGCCGCCGAAGTCGAGAAGGCGAAGAAGCTGCAGATCGCGTCGATCCGCCGCTCGCTCGACTCCTCGAGCGAACGCCCCTTTCAGCTCTTCCGCCAGGCGTTCTACCGCCACCATCCGTATGCGTTTCCCGACGCCGGCTTCGCGCCGACGGTCGAGGCGTTAGGCCGCGACGAGCTCGTCGCCTGGCACGCCTCGGCCGTGACCGCCGACGCCGCGCTGATCGTCGTGGCGGGCGACGTCGACCCCGACGACGTTCACGAGTCGATGGCCGCGCGCTTCGGCGCGCTCCCGGGGAGCAGCGCGATCCGGACCGCGGTACCGGGCTTCGAGCCGGTCGCCTCGCGCACGGAGATCATCGAGTCGCGCGACCGGCGGCAGAGCGCGATCGTCGCAGGCTTCCCGACCGTCACGCCGACGCATCCCGACTGGGTCGCGTTCCGCGTTCTCCAGGACGTCGTCTCCGGCCTCTCGGGCACGCTCTTCGCCGAGCTGCGCGGCAGGCGCTCCCTCGCCTACTCCGTCTACGCCGGCGACGCGTCGCACGAGCTTGCAGGCGCCTTCGTCGGCTACATCGCCTCGGATGCGAGCAAGGATGACGAGGCGCGCGAAGCGCTCATCGCCGAGATGCGCCGCTTCGCCGTCGACGGCTTCGATGCCGACGACGTCGCGCGCGGACGCGCCCATCTCGCCGGCGCGATGCGCATCCGCCTGCAGACGAGCGCCGCGATCCGCGGCGAGATCGCCGAGAACTACCTCTTCGGCCTCGGCACCGACTTCACCGAGCGCTTCCTCGAGCGGGTGCACTCCGTAGGGCTCGAGGAGCTTCGCGACGTCGCGAGACGTTACCTCACGGGCGACAACGTCGTCGTCGCCACCATGCGGGGGCGCGCCTGACGATGCGGACCGACAACCTCATCATCAAGTCCCCCGAAGTGAGCGTCCACAACCTCGAATGGCTCGCCTCCGAGGTGAGGGACCAGTACTTCCCCGACGCCGACGGCGTGCCCGTCGTCTGGGGGCGCAACACCGGACGCAAGCGGCGGAGGAGCATCAGGTTAGGCTCATACCATCGCGGAACACAGCTGATCCGGGTCCACCCGCTCCTCAACTCTGCCGCGGTTCCGGTCTACTTCATTCAATCGATCATCTACCACGAGTTTCTGCACCACGTCCTCGGCCCCGCGCACGACCGGCGCTTCCACAGGCACGAACGGCGCTTCCGCTATCACCGGGAGTCGAAGGAGTGGCTCGCCCACAACCTCCCGATGCTCCTCGGCCTGCGCAGCAAACCGAAGCACGTCGACCGCAGGCGCCTGCGCGCGAAAGGCGCGCCCCCTCCGGTGCAGCTTTCGCTGTTCTGACGGGCCCGCGAGCGACAGCGCGACCTGCGCGACTCGCCGAAGCCCGGCGAGGGCCGGCGCGCAGGATGATCGGCTGCGTCATCCTCCGTCACTCCAGGCGAGCTTCTACGTCATGGCCCGAACGTACGACTCTCCCGCTGAGGACCGAACGGTAACCTCGCCAGTCTCAGGGCTTCGAGAGGCGCTCGGTAGTTTGTTATTGCTTGCACCCGACAGTCGCGCTTGACTGAAGGGCTAAAGGTAGCAACTTAGTTCGGCGCCGTCTTTAGCCCGCGCTGGAAACCTGTTGACACTTTCAGTGCCAATTTCCACGCAACCCGCCGATCAGCGCCGCTTCACTGGCAACTGCCAAGGCGGTCTCCGTGATTGAGGTGCGCCTGAACCGCGTCTTGCGGCAGGCTCAGCGTCTTCTTGCCCTTTTGACACACCAGAGTCGATCCACCGCCGGCCTTTCCGCTCGTTCCGCCGACGGGAACAGTGGTGCAACCGAATACAGACATTGCAAGCAGTACCGCAACCAATCGCTTCATCTTGTTTTCCTCACGCGAGCCACCATGGTGCCTAACGGCCGCTGCCAAGCGGTTACTACGCGCCCGCCCAGCCGCACCAGCCTACCAAAAGTTTGAGCGGCGCGTAGAAGTCCGCTCGCAGCTTAGTTGGGCGGCGCCGCCCAGGGAATTGCAGCTTCCGGCTGATTGTCTTACGATATGAGTGATCGATACGATCCGGTGGGGTACATATGGCAAAAACGACGGTTTCCTCGAAATATCAGATTGTCATTCCGAAGGACGTTCGGACGCGGACCGACGTGCGACCCGGACAGGTGTTTCAGGTGATCGCGAAGGGGGACGTAATCTCGCTTGTCCCGGATAAGCCAATTTCTGCGATGCGCGGTTTCGTGCGTGGAATCAAGACCAGCGGTTTTCGCGAAAAGAAGGATCGATTTTGATCGTCATCGACTCATCAGGCTGGATCGAGTTCTTCGCGGACGGACCGCATGCTGAAGAGTTCGCTGCACGCCTGCGAAACCCGGCTTCGATCCTGACGCCAACGATCGCCGTCTACGAGGTGTACAAGTGGATCAAGCGCGAGCGTTCGGAGGAAGAGGCGCTTCAGGCGGTCGCGGCGATGAAGAAGACCCGCATCGTTGATTTGAGTGAAGAACTCGCCCTCACCGCCGCGGACCTGAGCCTTTCTCACAACCTGGGAATGGCCGACTCCATGATGCTCGCGGTCGCTCGCGCCAACAACGCGCAACTTGCCACGACCGACTCGGGATTCGACGGAATCGATGGCGTCATTCTCTTCTCGAAGAAGGGATAACGCCTCGTTCCTGCGCCGCCCAACGCCAGCGCGATAGTTAGCCGGGTCGTTTGGACGGAACCGTGATCTTCACGCGCTTCAGCTTTTCTTGGTGTGCCGGAGTAATTCGTGCGCTAGCGAAGGTGATTGTCACCGACGACCCTCTGGCGGCGTGGAGGTTTGCGATGAATCCACTGCGAACTCCGTGGACGTAGCCGGTGGGGAAATCCCCTGGACGAACTCCGGCTCGGTCAAACTCGCCACCGCGAGTAACGCTGAGAATTCCGTACCACTCGTACGGACGCTCGGAATTCTCAACCGTGACGGTTCCGCCATGGAAGCCGAGATCCCTCTCAAGATCTGCCTCGACAAATTCGTAGAGGTACCATGCGTAGATTTGATTTGAGAAGGCGAACCCGAGCGCAACAGGGATGGTGACAAACATCGCAAACGCGAGGAACCACCACTGCGACATTGAGAGCGTGATGCGTTCACTCTTGCTCGATGACCCGCGCACGTTTCTCCTACCCGGCTAACGCTAGCGCTAAGCGGTTTCAACGCGCCTGCGCCGCTGCAACAGCCTGCTACACTTTAAGTGGCGCGTTGAAATCCGCTTGAGCGCCTAGTTAGGCGGCACCCTTAGCAGCGGACTTGCGGGATTTCTTCTCTCGCGGCAGTGCAGCGATGACCGACCGAAGCAGAGTGTTCACAGATTTGGAATCGTGAAAGACGGCAGCAACGTCGGGCTCAAGGACAACCGCGATGGTGTCTTTCATTTTCGCGGCAAAGCGGTTCGGTTTTGACTTGGAATAGTCGAAATCATACTCAGCCCGAAGATCTGATCCCTGAGGTTTAGCTGTTTTCTTCATGCTTTCGTCGCTCGCGAGGAGTTGCCGTTCTGGCCGAAATGATTCTCACCATCTCGTCTCGCTCCGTAAAGGATACCAAGAGAAGTCGATGCCGGGCAGAAAACCCCACGAGAATTTCGCGATCTTCGCCTTCCGAGTGGGTTAGATCGGGAAATATCCTCGCTCGCGCATCGTCGAAGGCAGTCACGGCCTCCTCGAATGAGACTCCGTGCTTCTCGAGATTCGACGCTGCTTTCCGGAGTTCCCAACCGAAGTTCACGCGTTCATTCTACCCCACGTCCATCGGCACCGACTGGGGCGCGCAACTTTGCCCGGTGCCGCCTAACGGTTGCGCATCAGCGGTTCGGACGCGCACGGGACACTCTAACACGCTTCGATGCATGGTGTTGCGCGTCCGAATCCGCTGCATGCGCTGAGTTAGGCGCCTCCTGCGGAGTGAACGCGTATCTCAATGTGAATATGCATATCACCACCGCCGTGATCGTGCCCGATGACATCGATATCTGCATCGGCGGTTTGAACGTCCCTGCCGACCAGTTGACCGAGGGCCCGCAAGAAGTGCTTCGCGGCTAAACCACGCCTTGGCGTTGATTCACCGGCTGGCGTCGGGCCTTCTCCTTCGTGCCCACTATCTATCGATTCGATGGTCGCTGTTCCGGACATTCCCGCGGGCTGGAATGCAAGCGTCACGAGCGCCACGACAACGCCAAACAGGATCAGCCCGGTCAAGGCGTTAGCCGCGGCCAGAATCTTGCCCGCATGAGTCACTGGGGTAACGTCCCCGAACCCCACGGTCGTGACGTTGATTACCGTGAAGTACGCAGAGTGAAGGAATGTCCAATCCTCGAACTGAACGGCAAGCCAGGACGAGGAGAGAACATAAACAAGAAGCACGACGAGTGCAAGGGCGATTGCGCGTAGGTTTCCGTAGAAATCTTCAAGAACTTTGGGGCGCGGTGCAAGGACCAGTTCCAGGATCTGACCAGGCATGAGCACTTCTCCTTTGCAGACAGCGTATTTCCCAAGCCTGAACCGGCTCGCCAGGGCATCGAGCACGGACGGCGGGATTGTCATTCCATTCTCCGCGGCGCCTAACGCCATGCCGTTCAGGCTTGGGCTGGCGCGGGGAGATCCTATCAAGCTACGACAACCGCACCGCGCCAGGCCATCGCCTGCAATGATTTGTTAGGCGCCAGTCATTTCAGGATCATCACAATCATCCCGTTGAAGCGATTTTGCGTGCTGCGCTTCCTTGAAGCCGGAATTGCAGTAAGGGTGCGTAAGCTGTGCATTTTCAATCGAGCCCACTCCTCCGTCTTGACGGCGGGTTTTGTGGTCGATAGATATTGATTTAGAGTGAATACGAGCCTTGCAGATTTGACAGCGTGGCGCAGCGTCGATCGCATCTCGAAGAAAGGTAGCAGACTTGGTCTCGGAGGAAAAATTGCGCCGCCGCTGCGTTGCAACCTCGGGAACAACGGTGAGTCGCGGCTGGTCATTCTGGAGGTTTGCGACAATCTCCTCATCGGGGCTTCCAGCTTTGACTCCTGCAAGAATTTCCTGATACATACGAAATATCGGACCTTGCGATTTGGTGCCACTTCCGTGAATGTTGACCGTCTGGTTGATGAAGTGGCGGTACTTTACGAGGAACTCCTCGAACCGAAAACGCGACTCGGTGAATGCGCTGAATCCTTTCTTGCCTTCAAGTTCGAGGATCAAGGCGACCGTCGCCAAGAAGGCAGCTGATTGATAGCGTCCTGTTGCCCCATAAAAGTAGACCGCCGGGTGAAGCCCCAAGGACCCGGGATTGTGGCCCGAAATTCGAGACGAGATTCGCTTTACGGTCTTGAGATACGAGAGCGTTACTGAACCGTCAGTATCGTCCATCATGCGGTCGGGGTCGGGCTTTCCTTTTCGCTTCGACGAGGGTTCCGGCGCAACCCACATATCTGGCCGAATGCCGTTGGCAAAGTTCACGAAATCAAAGATCAGTTTGACGGTTTCGGCGGAATACCCTGTCCCAGCGACAGGAAGATCTAGCGTCTTGATCGGCGTGGTGAGTTCGGGTTCAAAGAGCGTGGAGTGTACTTCTCGAGCGACGTTTTCCAGCTCCCGTTGCGTGGTTTCCGGAAACTCAGACCAGTACTTGTGTCCGGTGCCAGCCCGCATCATTGCCCGTGCGGCCAGAGCGTTCGGCTTCCGTCTGGCCTTGATGATAGCGAGTTCGGTGGGATCGATGAGAGTTGCGCTTTGATTGATCTTGAAGAACGAGTACTCCGCCTTTTGCGCGTTCCCGGTGACCCACTGCAGTTTCAGGCTATTCGAACCGAGGCGCTTCGCGCGCGCAATGATGTCAGGCTTGGTCGGATCGGGATTCTTCGCCGCGGCCCGATAATCCACGTACGAGCCGAGGGTCGATTTGATGAGGGCGCGGGTCTGCTCCGCGATCTTCTTTTGCTCTGTTGCGATTCGGTTCCCGAAGAACGGGACGGAGAGTAAACCATCACCATAATCGTCGTTCACCCAAGCAATGAGGGCGCTGAGGCGGTGCGCCCCGTCGATGACGAAGGTATTGCCTCTCGACTTCCAGAGGATCACTGCGGGCACGAGGTCACCGTCGAGGAACGTGCGTACGAACTCCTGCACCTTCTCTGGAGGCCAGTTCGCCGTTTCTCTTTGAAAGTCTGGCTTCCGGAGTGACTCGTAGAAGAATTGGCCCTTTTCGAGCGCTGCAATATCGATGGTATCTCGAAGCGAGTGATCCGGCCCACCCTCGTCGAGGACCTCGAAGTCCTCACGTGGGATCAAGGCGTCCAAATTCGGATTCTTGGTGGAAGTGACTCTCACGTTCTTTCCTCTTGCTCATCTGACCTGAAACACCGGTCGCTGCTACAATTGTGGTTGGGCGCCTAACGTTAGCGCTAAGCGGTTTCAACGCGCACGCGCTACCGTAACAGCCTATCAAAACTGGCGCTTCAGGCTTTCGAGTGGATTGAAGCGACGCCTGCAGGATAGAGGTCGAGCCCTCCGAGATGGAAGAGGATTGCTTCACGGAATCTCTCCCTGCTACGAAAGCCACA
>JBAZBK010000055.1:0-11349 GCA_041671505.1 Thermoanaerobaculia bacterium
CGGGACGAGCCCTGGTCGCATGGGCTCAACGCGCGCTCTCGCTGCCGACTTTCGATCCAGTTTGCCTCTGGCTCCCGACTCAATCCACGCCCTCGATCTGAAAACACCGGTTGGGCAACACGCCCGTCAGCGCGGGGTGTTCGGAGCGCATGATCGTCCGCGCCGCGGCAGCGGCGCGATTCTGAGGCGCTGCGCGCAAGCGCGGCGCCCTCTCGCACGGCGTCCTCGCCCGTGGCGCGACAGTAGAAGCCTTCGTCGCTCCCCCGCTTCGCGGGGCCGCTCCTCAGGACGACAACTCGCGCGGCTGCAGCCTCACGAGACACGTCAACGCGAATTGTTCAGCTGGGCGAAGCCAAATCCGAAATCCGAAATACCCCCGCACTGCGCGTTCCTCGCTACTCCTTGCGGCTCGGCGGATCAAGTGAGAGCTTCATGGAGCCGAAGTCGATCGTGAGGCGGAAGTGCTTGAGGAAATTCTCGCCGATGAGGCCGATCGCGCCCGACTTCTCCGACGAATAGAGCGGAAGAGTCTTGAACGTTCCCTGCCACGCGCCGAGACCGACGGCGACGTCGTCGACCATCACTCCCCGCTTCGTCGCGCCGCCGAGTCCCTGCAGCTCCGCTCCCTGGTACATCATCGCGAAGCGGTTCTGCAGCTTCCAGCGGCTGATCTCCACGCTGTTCAGGTAGGTGATCTCCGACCCGGTGTCGAGCTGGTAGAGAAACCACCCCTGCCCGTTGAGGGAGCCGTGGACGTACGGCTTGGCGTTGAGGATGAAGAGATTCTGGTCGGGTGCGGGAATCCGCTCGTCCGCGGCGAGATGGTGGAACGACGCCTCGGAGCTCTCGAAATCGAGGCCGATGCGGAACTCGCGCAACAGGTTCGCCCCGAGGAGCAGGTCGATGTGGAACGGCGTGCGGTTGAGCGTGAAGAATTTCATCTTCTCGCCGGCCATGATCGCGACCGGGACGGAGTCGATGACGAGATCGCCGATCGCAAGATGCTCGACGATCGCGAAACGAACCTCGATCGGCTCTCCGAGCAGCCCGTAAAAGGTCCCGGTGAAGTCGCCGAGCGACCTGAGCTTCGCCTCGGCTGCCAGGCGGTCCGACACGATCGTCATCACCGCGCCCGAGTCGACGATCCCCATCACCCGCGCCTCGTTGATGCGCACCTCGACGCGCGGGATCTCCGGTGTGCGATGCTCCATCCGCAACACCGTGTCCTTCACGCCGTTGACCTTGAACGGCCGCTCCGCCTGCATCGCGTCGAGCAGCTTGAGATGCCACGCGCGGATCTCGAGACCGTAATCGGTCGCGGTGTTCGCCCAGTCGAGCGACGCCGCGTAGTCGCCTGCGAGCAGCTCGGCCTGCGACATGCTCCACGCGATGTCGGAGTAGACGTCGCGATATGGCTTGCTGACGAGGGCCCGGCGGAAGTGACGCTTCGCGTCGTCGAGGCGGCCCGAGACGAGCTCCGCCTTGCCGAGAGCGTTGAGCTCCGAGACCGTCGCGTTCGCTTTCGCGTCGATCGCGGGAGCGAGCGCGACCGCGCGCGGGTAGTCGCCCACCTCGACGAGGTCTTCCACGCGGTTCGCGGCGCGGATCGTGTCGGTCGGCTTGAGCACGAGCGGAGACAGCGTCACTTCGCTCCGCAGCGCGCAGCCCGTCGAGGCGAGGAGCAGAGCAACGACCGTCACCGCCAGCGGAATCGCTTTCGTTGCCTTCTCGACGCGCATCGTTTGCCTCGCTGTCATTTCCTGCAGCATAGAGCGGAGAGCCGAGCCACCGATGGAAACAAACGCCAAAAACAATGTAACGCCACGGTGTCGGTGGGGCAGGTCAAAGGTCACAGGTCAGAGGTCAAAGCAGGCAGAAACGCGGAACGCGGAACCGCGCGCGCGCTGATTCCTCGTAGCGCCGGCGTCCCGCCGGCAGCCCCGCAGGCGTCCCGCGTGCGGGGAAGAGCTGCGCACCTTCCAATCCCGGGTAAACGCCCTGGCCCTTCCATGAGTCTAAAATGCCAGTCACTCCCCCGAATCGTCGTTTGGAATCGCAAGCCCCGGGTATCGCTGACCTCTGACTCAAGGGAGACTGGTCCGATGACGTCGCTCCATCTCGTCTTGCCTCATCGCGCCGGAGTCGCGCTCGCCGCCGCGTTCGCGCTCGTGTCGCTCTCCGCGCCCGCCGGCGAGCCGGCAACAGGCGACGTGCCCGCGCGCACCGATTGCACCTTCGACAGCGGGCGCCTCGAGCGCCCCGAGCAGCGCTGGCGTCAGCTTTCCCGCGACGCCGAGCTCGTCGCAGGCGAGGCGGCGGCCTCGCGCCGGCATCCCGTCCGGCCGCCCGCCGTGCTGCCGCCGATCCCGCGTCGCAGCGTCGTCGACGACGAGATCTTCGGCGCGATGGCGACGGCCGGCGTCGCGCCGACGCGCCTTACGACCGACGAAGAGTTCATCCGGCGCGTCACGCTCGACCTCACCGGCGACATCCCGACCTCCACCCGCGTCGCCGCCTTCCTCGCCGACACGCGTGCCGACAAGCGCGATCACCTCGTCGATGAGCTCCTCGCCTCCGACGGCTTCGTCGACCGCTGGACCCTCTGGTTCGGCGACCTCGTGCAGAACGTCGCCGCCGCGAACAATACGCGGCTCTACGCCGGCGGCCGCAACGCCTACTACCTCTGGATTCGCGACTCGATTCGCGCCGGGAAACCGTACGACGCGATGGTGCGGGAGCTCGTCTCCGGAAACGGCGACAGCTACCTGTCCGGACCGCCTAACTACGCCGTCCGGCAGATTCAGCGGAACGGCCCGCCCCAGGACACCTTCGACAACCTCGCCGCGCGCTCCGTCGAGAAGTTCCTCGCGGTCCCGTTCGAGTGCCTCTCGTGCCACAACGGTCTCGGGCACCTCGAGCTCGTCAACAGCTGGCTCGCGAAGAAACAGAGGAGGGACTTCTGGGAGACCGCCGCCTTCTTCTCACGCGTGACCATCCGCCCCGTGCGCCTCACCGAAAATCCGACCACGTTCAAGTTTCTCGTCTCCGAGAACCTGAACGGCAGCTACCAGCTCAACACGAGCGACGGTAACAAGACGCCGCGCCAGCCCGCGACCGGCGAGTCCGCGACCGTGACGCCGTCCTTCATTCTCGGCGACGGCGCGGTCGGCAGCGGCGAGACGTACCGCGTGGCGTTTGCCCGTCACCTCACGGAAGACCGCCAGTTCGCCCGCGCGACCGTGAACCAGCTCTGGAAGGAGCTCTTCCACCTCGGCATCGTCGAGCCGGTCGACGGCTTCGACCTCGCGCGGCTCGACCCGGCGACGCTCCCCGCGGGCGCGGAGCTGCAGCCGACGCACCCGAAGCTGCTCGAGGCGCTCGCGTCGGAGTTCGAGGACGGCGGCTACGACCTTCGCGCGATTCTCCGGCTGATGGTCACCTCGAGCGCCTATCAGCTCGCGACCGACTACACGCCGGGCAGCTGGAGCGAGGCATGGACAGCGACGTTCGCGCGGCACTACCCGAGGCGGATCATGGCCGAGTCGCTCGTCGACGCGATCGCGACCGCGACGCAGATCGCCCCGTCGTTCACCGTCGACGGCATCGGCACGTTCCCGGACGCGATGGCGCTCCCCGACCCGCTCACGCCCAATCAGCGGAACCAGGTGGCGCGCTTCATGAGCTCCTTCGGGCGCGGCGACCGCGACCAGAACAGGAGAACGTACGACGGCTCGATCCTCCAGGCGCTCGGCATGATGAACGACCGGTTCGTGACGGACAAAGTGAAGAACGCGACGAAGGGCTCGACCGTGCAGAGCGCGCTGGCGAACAACGGCGACGACGGCAAGGTCGTCGACGCGATCTACGTTGCGACGCTCTCGCGCTACCCGACG
The DNA here is from genome assembly GCA_041671505.1 of Thermoanaerobaculia bacterium. Classification (GTDB taxonomy): domain Bacteria; phylum Acidobacteriota; class Thermoanaerobaculia; order Gp7-AA8; family Gp7-AA8; genus JACPDH01. Next base: position 3,894 of record JBAZBK010000055.1, read on the forward strand.
GCGGCGGAGCGTGCGGCCGCGGTCGCCGCGATGAAGGGGTCGAGCCGCGTCGCGGCAACCGAGGATCTGCAGTTCGTGCTGCTCAACAGTCTCGAGTTTCTGTTCAATTGAGGGAGGACTGAATGTCCCACGACTGCAAGGAGTGCGGGCACGGTGGATCGTTTCCCCTTCGTTGCGACGGCTTCACGCGGCGGCGCTTCGTCCGGATTGCCGGGACTGGAATCGTCGCCTCCTGGTTCGCCGACATCGTCGACCCCCGGCTGTTGCAGGCGGCCACCGTCGTCTCGCCGACGCTCCGCCGCACCGCGCGGAACTGCATCCTCGTCTTCCTCTCCGGCGCGCCGAGCCAGGTCGACACCTGGGATCTGAAGGAAGGGGCGTGGACCCCGTCGTCGCTTGCGCCGACCTCCTACGGCGAGCTCCGCTGGCCGCAGGGAATCCTGCCGAAGAGCGCGGAGCACCTCGGGAAGATCGCGATCGTGCGCCCGGGAATGGCGTGGGCGCTGGTGCACCAGCTCGCGCAGCTCTGGATGCAGATCTCGCGCAATCCGACGGGCGCGTTAGGCAGCGTCTCGCCGCACGTCGGGGCGGTCGTCTCGCTCGAGATGCAGGCCTCGCGGAAGGTGGCCGACGTGCTTCCGTCGTTCGTCGCGCTCAACAGCGGCAATATCCCGGGAGCGGGCTACATGCCTGCGTCGTACGGCCCCTTTTCCGTGCAACCGAGCGCGGAAGGGCTCACGGCGCTCGCGCACCCCGATGGAAAAGCGCGGTTCGACGCGCGGTGGGCGAGGCTCGGCGCGGTCGACACCGACCGCTCGACGGGAAGGCTCGGCAAGGCGACGCTCGACATGGACGGGTTCTACGATCAGGCGACGACGCTCGTCAACGCCCCCGAGGTCGGGGCGCTCTTCGGCTACTCGGACGAGGAGTATGCGCGCTACGGCTCGAGCGCGTTCGGCGGGTCGATGGTGATCGCGAAAAAGCTACTCGCGGCGAATCGCGGCGCGCGCTTCGTGCAGGTCACGCTCGGCGGCTGGGACCACCACGACGGCATCTACGACGCGACGGGCGACTCGATCTTAACGCGATGCGCCGAGTTCGACCCTGCCTACGCGTCGCTCCTCGGCGATCTCGCGTCGACCCCGGGAGTCGAGGCGGGAAAGACGCTGCTCGACGAGACGATGGTCGTGGTGATGGCGGAATTCGGCCGGACGACGGGGGGCCTGAACGGCCAGTCGGGTCGCGACCACTACCAGCGGCTCTCGTACGTCTTCGCCGGGGGAGGGGTGAAAGGGGGGCGCGTGCTCGGAAAGACGAACGCGATCGGCGACGCGGTCATCGACTGGGGCTGGGCGCCGCAACGCGACGTGCGTCCCGAGGACGTCACGGCGACGATCTACTCCGCGCTCGGCATTGACTACACCACGGTGCGGCACGACGATCCGTTAGGCCGCGGCTTCGAGTACGTCCCCGCCGCGAAGGACGGCGAGTATCAGCCGATCGACGAGCTCTTCACCTAGTGCCGAGCGGCCTCGTGGCGGCGGATTCCAATCCGCCGCGGTGCCGTCGGCCCGTCATCCCGAAGCCCGCGAAGCGGGCGAGGGATCTGCAAACGAGTGACACGTTCTTCGCCTGCTTCATGTCGACCCGGCTCTCGACCCGAATTGCGGAAGTAGAGCGAACGCGCTCCCCAAGTGAGACATCTCGAAGGGCCCTCGGGAGCACGAGACAAGAGAACCGGATGATCGTGACGCCCATGAAGCGGGGCGAGCCCGGAACGAGGCGGAAACTCCGGCGCAGGGACGAAAATCCATACTGTGCGCTACCGGTACGACGAAGAGCGCGCCGAGAGGATGACCATGGTGGAGATCGTCATCGAGCGAAGCGCCCGCGTTCCTGGAGTCGAGCCCGGCCCTGGCCTCCGCGTGCGCCTGGGGCACGAAGAGAGCGACCTCCGCAATACCGCGTGGGTGAAGCCAGCGTCCAGTGGGCTTCCCGGCGAACGCTCTGGTGGATGAGGTGGGCGAGTACGATTAGAATCGAAATCGCCGACCGAGTCGTCGCCTGGACCGACTCCGAGGCTGGATAGGCGCGGGTAGACATGGATACCTGTTGGTAGACAGAAATGTCTAAATGTAGACTCGGCCGAAGTACAGTAGTGACAAGTTAGGCGGTGATGATGAACGATGTCGAGCGAGTCGCCTGCAGGGAGTGCGGGCGTGAAATCCTTCAAGCTACCGCCCTGCGGACCGGTGGTCTGTGTCGACCATGCGAGAAAGGTAACGCGATATGTGTTGCTTGTGGGAAAAAGTTCATCGTGAAGCGCACGGTGGTTACGGCGAACGTTCGGTGCACGGATTGCGAGAAAAGTGTGGAGATTTCAATTGACCCGAAATGGCTTAAAAAGCTCGCCTCCGCACAGAAAGTTCGCAAACTCACGATTGGTGGGCAGAGTTACGAGCGGATTCGGTTCGGAGATGAGCACGGTGCGCGGAAGCACCCTCGCTGTGGAGACTGCGCTGCCAAAGAAGGTGAGCTTCATGTTCCGTCCTGCGATCACGAAGAATGTCCCCGCTGCGGTCGCCAGCTACTTTCGTGTGGATGCGTCGTCGGTTAGTCGCTCCCGCACGGGTGCGCACCGCCTAACTAGGCCGCTGAACCCGACGACAACGCGCAACGCCATGCATCGTAACCTGATGAACTGTCCCGTGCGCGCTGTCGCGGGTTAGCGGCAGCCGTTAGGCCGCTCGGCATGACAGCCCACACGTGAGGAAAGTTCGGTAGAATGGTCCACATGTCCAAGTCCCGTTTGAGGCGCAGCTTGGCCATCACGCAGAACCTTGTCCTCGCCCTCGGTGTACTGCTCTGCTCGGCGGCGAAAGCCGAAGAGAATGAGGGTGAAGAGGTACTCGTGACCTGGCCACTTTCTCAGGAAAATCTGTGCATCCAGCTTCCCGCCGAGTGGGTCGTCGTGCCTTCCGGCCACGGTTACTACGACGTCCGTCGCGGCACCGGCCTAGGCGTCGCCGATGAGGGACACCTGTGGATTAGTCACGTGCAACGCCTCAAGGAGACTTACCCGATCGGGGTTCTCGATGAGTTTGCTGATAGCACGGGCCTGTGGCAGGGGGGCTGTTGTCCGAGCCAACTCAATTGGGGTGAGCCCGGTGACGCGAAGCATTATCTTTCGGTGTCATGTCTGGTTCACGGTTTAGTGGAACAACCTGACTTCGAACACTTTGTCGTGGACCTCGGTCAGAACCAGTGGCTATTTGGAGTGGTAGAGTCGCTGAATCGCTGCGGTCGGGAAGAATTTCCGACGTGGATGTATCACGTTCCAGGGTCCATACGAAGATGCAACCAGGCTACTCCCGGGCCCGCGCAGCGGCCTAACTAAGGCGCTGCACCGGACCAAAACGCGCAACTCAAAGTCTCGAAGGCTGGTAAGATAGCGCGTGCGCGTTTTGGCCGGTGAGCGCCAAACGTTAGCCGGGCGAGGAACCGACATGTTCGGGATATTCAAGAAGAAGCCCACCAGCGTGATCGGACCGGCGGAGTCCTTCCGGGCCTGCAACGTCTACTGCCATGCGGACGCGGACAAAGCGATCGTGGCGGCGGTGTTCAACCACGGTGGACTAGTGGCAGAAAAGCCCGGCGGGGCAACTACTCTCGCCTTCTCCGATCTAGACGCTTTGGAGGAGGCTGTACAAGCAGCGCTTCGTGCATGCGAGTTCAGGCTAGATTTCGACTACTCGGAGAGTAAGAAGAGCGACTGGCCGGCGTATCAAGCGAGTCGCTATAAAACGATGAAAGCTTTCGAGGCTGATTTCGTAAACCTGCATGTTAGAGGTGCCAACGCGAGCAATCTCATCTACACCATCACGTCGCCAAGTTTCGGCGAGTTTGGTTTAGAGCTTCAGGCCTGCGCTCGACCAAGCTTGAAAGAGTTTGCAGAGGCCATTCACTACATGGTCAAGGCGTTTCGAGCTTGCGAGGCAGCGGTGGAACTCTGAAGCCACGCGCCCGGCTAACTAAGTTGCTGCAGCCGACCAAAACGCGCGCCACGGTCGTCGCAGCTTGTACGGTTTGCGTGGCGCGTTTTGGCGGCTGAGCAACAGCCGTTAGACCGCGGAGACGAGTAGTGGTTTGAAAACCATCGCTCGTTGGCAGACTCACCGAGGCTTGCTTTCGCCGTGGCACAGCGGTACGCGCTGCGTCCGTCCGCTCCACCCACCCAACCTCGCTCGTCGGTTCGTCATTGAAGGCTGGTTTCGGAGTAGATGTAAGTTGGGTCTTCGTCGGAGTGTTCCACCCAGCCAACCGCGTCCTAAGTGAAGCTTCTCGAGCCTGCTTACGCCGCGACGGTGCGTGAGCCGTCTTCGGCGCGTTCCACCCAACCGCCTCCCGCTTCTTCGCATGGGCGTCGAAGACCGGTTTCGCCGTGGCTGCGCTTTCTTCGCCCGTCGGGACGAGTAAGCCATCAAGCCGCGCAAGGTGTTCGTTGGCCCGAACCGCGGTCTAACAAGCCGCTCAAGCCGACTTCAACGCGCCGCACCATGTGTTGTAAGCTGTTCAAGCGGCGCGGGCGCGTTGAAGCGGCTTAGCGCCAGCGTTAGACGGCGCAGGCACGATGTGGAAACGAGTCATCTTCTACTGCCTTGCAGCTGCGGCGACGATCCCGGTCGTCGTTTGGCTCGCTTTCGGCCCCGGGATCGGATCACCTTACGCAGTCTTCACTTGGCCTGCCGATCGCCTGGTGTGGTACCTGAATCCCGGTGCCGGTTCGGCCCCAGCGCCGGACGTTCTCCGAGATACCGTCGTATCAGCCGGAGTGTGGTTCGTCGCCATGACGGGACTCGACATTTTGCTCACTCAGCTGAGGGGTAGAAACCGCGTCGTGTAGCGCCGTGGCAACAGCGTAGAGATGACAAACGTAGAACGCTACCTCCTTGGCCTGTTGTCAGCGGCCTTGGCTCTCGGCCAGGTGACGTTCCTCGTTCTGTTTCTCGGTGCGTTGATTAGGTTGATCCCGTTTCCCGAGCCTGCCGTGGTGTTCCTTGTTCTATTCGTTGGGGCCGGCCTCCACATCGCTGCACTCATCGTCATCCCGTACGTGGCATCGGACCGAATCCCGCCCGATCAACGATTCGCGTGGAATCGGGCTATCCGGTCGTTCGGGCCGATTGCCCTCCTCGCAATCTGGTGGAGATTCATTCGGCCTTCACCCGGAGGCGCCGTCTAACTTTTCGCTGCAGCGGATTTCAACGCGCAACTCAAATTTTGGTATCTCGTTCGTGCAGCGCTGGCGCGTTGAAACCGCTGAGCTCTGTACGTTAGACCGCCGGGGCCCAAGGGCAATCAATGTCACCAAACCCATACGAGCAAGCTCGCGAGAGATACGAACAAAAATTGCGGGCGAAGGGCCGCCCGTGCGGCCGCTGCGGCCAATTCAACTTTCGGCACGATCCGATTTGTCGAAAGTGCCACCAGGTCGTTAACGGTGGCGTGGCAATTGGAATCGCTGTCGTGGTCGTGGGAGCAATGCTGGGATTGCTTGTGTGGCAAGTTCTTTGAACGGCTGCGTCACTGCCACGCGTGTCCTGGTGAGATGCCGGAAGCCTTAATACGCTTTGGCTGCACGATGTCGTTGTCTTGTTCCACCACCCCTGCCGTATCCTCGGCGCCGGCGGCCAAGCCGGGGTACACTCAGACCCGCGTGGATGTCGCCCAATCTTCAACGTCAGAATCGTCAGGTCGTCCGACTGCAAAGAGTCGAAAACGGCGGTCTAACAATGGCGCTGCAGCCGATGAAAACGCGCGACTCAAAGTCTCGAAGCCTGGTTTGTTCAGCGCGTGCGCGTTTTCACGGCTGAGCGCCAGGCGTTAGGCCGCCAGATCATGCGAAACTGCATCGAACTCTTGCTCACGGTCGCCTTGCTATCGCTGATCGCTTGCAAGCCAAGCGAACCCGCACTCTCCGCGGTTTCAGTGCCGTCGCGGCCAGTCGAAAAGACAGCACTTCACAAGCTTCCCGATACCTTCCATGGAAACGTCTCACCCGGCGAACTCCGAGAAAGGTACGGGGTCATCGATGTGGTGACGTGTACGCATCCGGAGTATCAGGATTCGTTGCGGGTCCTGCTGAGGGAGCTCCCCGGTGACTCTCGAGAGTACGAACTGGCATTCTACGAGAGTAAGGGAGATGAATACGTTGTGATCGACACGTCTCTGGTTGCGGGCGGGTACGACAAGCCGATTCTCTCCACGGTACCTGGCCGGGAGATCCCGGCGCTTCGCGCAAAGATGCCTCAGGTTGATGATGCAACCTATTTTTTCGTTGAGCACGGCAAACTCGAAAGTATCGAGGAGGATGAGGGGTCGTGGCAGGTCGTCAGGTAACAGGGTCATGGCGGCGGCCTAACATGGGCGCTGCACCGGACCGGGACGCGCAACACCATGCATCGCTACGTGTTAAAGTGTCCCGTGCGCGCCCCGGCCGGTGAGCGCCGAACGTTAGACAGCCTGAAGATCGCGAGTATGAGAAAAGTAACGGCAGAGTCCGTCATCAAGACTTACAAGACCTTGGTTAGTGAACGTGGCGGCGCGCCGATCGGCGAGCGTGTGTTCATTCGCGAGACGGGCATTTCGCGGTATCACTGGATGGGAGGCTATTGGCGTTCATGGTCCGCTTTCCAAGAGGCCGCCGGATACTCACCCAACGACCAGACGCAGAAGATTCCCGATGAGGTCGTTTTGCGTCATTTCGCTGAGCTGGCGTTGGAACGTGGTGAAGCTCCCACAGAAGCCGACCTAAACATCAAGCGCAAGCAGGACCCGTCATTCCCGGGGAAGATGGTGTTCAGGCGGTGGGGAAGTCGAGACGCCTTGCTCGATGCGGTCGCTGAGTTCTGCGAAGGCAAGGAAGAATTTGCGCCGGTTCTGGAGCTTCTTCAACAGGGGAGTTCAAACCGCCTTGACCTTCGGCTAGACGCCCTTCGCGTCAACGGTTTCGTCTACCTTCTCCGCTCAGGAAAGAACTACAAGATCGGCCGTACCAACGCGGCTGGCCGACGTCTCCGTGAACTAGCGATCCAATTGCCGCAAAAACCAGACACCGTGCACGTGATCGAAACCGACGACCCTGAAGGCATCGAGCAGTACTGGCATCGGCGTTTCGCGGAGAAGCGTCAGGGTGGCGAGTGGTTTGCGCTCACTGCTGACGACGTGCGGGCGTTCAAGAGGCGTCGCTTTCAGTAGGCCGGCTGTCTAACAATGGCGCTGCAGCCGATGACAACGCGCAACTCGAAGTTTCGAAGCCTGGTTTCTTCAGCGCGTGCGCGTTGTCACGGCTGAGCGCCAAGCGTTAGGCGCCAGAATCGCGGCGAGGATCCGGAACCGAAATGCACCAATCACCAGAGGAACGATTCGATCCTGTCTTCGCCGCTTTTCAGCAGCA
>JBAZBK010000056.1:0-10872 GCA_041671505.1 Thermoanaerobaculia bacterium
CTTACCTGCTTCGCCGCAACTGCTACTCCGAAGCGCTCAACACCTGCGTCGTCGAATACCAGGCGCAGGACGACTCGGCGACGATCTTCGATGCCCTAACGGGCGACGTGCTCGTCGAGTACCTCAACTACCCGGGCACCGCCGACCAGATCAACGTCGCGCCCAGGATCGGAACGGCTGCGCCGCCGGCCACCGCGACGACGACCGCCGAAGAGGGAACGACGCCGCAGCGCCTCGACTACGAGCGCTGGAGCACGCACTTGTTCGAAGGCTGCGCGAAGTAGCGGCGCCGTTCCTGGTCGGCGAGCTCATTCGCACGAGACGCACGGCACCCGTGCACTGATACCTATCGAAAGGCGACGATTCTGTTCCTGAGTCGCGCATGATATCGTCCGCCGATTCAGTACCGCTTTTCGTAACATCCTCGCCCCCAAGATATCGATTTCCGGAATTCCTTGAACCGACAAAACGAGCGGATGGCCGCGGAGATCATTCTCGCGTCGTGCCCGCCGTTAAGGAGACCAACATGATGTTGTCGCGCAGCGGTCGGAAAGCACTCTCAACCTTCGCCTTTCTCCTGGTCGCCTGGTCTCTTCCTCTCGCAGCCGCCGTGGCGCCGCCTGCCAGGGAAAAAGGGGCGCAGCTCGATATGCTCGATGCGCGCGTCAATCTCAAGGATGCCCTCCAGCGAGCAAGCGACGCCCGCCCGGGAAAGGCCGCTACCGGCCTGGAGATCGCGCGTCAGCAGCTCGCGTCGATCACCGCCGCGACCACCGCGAAAGCGCGAACGATGCCAGGGCTGGAGGTTCGGCTGTCCGGCTACTCCGCCGGTCCGGAAATCGTCAGGAACCATCGAGGCGCATTGACGTCGGCTTCGAGTCAGAGCAACGAGAGCATCGTGCGCGCCTTCCTGAACCAGAACGGAGCACTCTACGGACTGTCCACTGACGACCTCGAGGATCTCGTCGTCCTCGGCGACAGCGCCGGTGGAGACAGCGGACTGCGGATGCTGCGCATGGAACAGCGGATCGACGGCCGGCCCGTGTTCCAGAGCGAGACCCGCTTCATCGTCGATCGCAACGGCCGCCTGATCAGCAGCATGGGTCGCATGGTTCCCCACGCGCGCGCGATCGCTCCGAAGGGCGAATCGACCCTCACGCCGATTGAGGCGATCATCAGGTTGCTGGCGGCCGAAGGCCAGAGCGCGAGCGCGGCCTCCTTCAGCGTTCCGCCTTCGAACGGAGAGTGGATCCAGATCGAGGAGAACGACGACTACATCGGCGGCACGATCTCGGCGCGCCAGGTACTCTTCCCTCTCAGTCCGGGACACCTGGTTCCGGCATGGGCTCTGGTCGTATTCACCACGGGAGATCAGGACTGGTACGCCTTGATCGACGCCGAGACCGGCGACCTGCTGTGGAGGAAAAACATCCGCGACAGCGCTTCGGCACACGATGCGCGCTTCCGCGTGTTCGTCCAGGCCGACGGCACGACGCCGGCCGACAGCCCGGCACCGAGCTCGCCTAACGCGGTCGCACCCGGCTCGGGAACGCAGTTTCCGTTCCTGTCTCCGACGATCGTCAGCATGCACACGGCGATGGATCCCATCGCGAGCCCGAACGGCTGGATCGATGACTGCCCGGGTGGCGTCTGCACAGCCAACGAAACGCAGACGCTGGGGAACAACACCATCACTTGTCTCGACCGTATATCGGGTGCTGACGTCAATCTTTGCGATACCGCCGCCTCGAGTGTGCTCGATGGCAACGGCCGCCCTACGGGCAACCCCGATGCGAACACGCGCAACCGCGACTTCCTCGGCACCACGCCGCGCGACTTTCAGACGAACTTCCTGCCTCCGCCGCAAATCACAGCGGCCGATGCAGAGGTTGGCCAGACCGCGACCGGCAACGGCAATAACGGAACGCTCGCCATCGACTTCTTCCGCCGCGGGGCCGTAACGCATCTCTTCTACATCACGAACTGGTACCACGACAGACTCTACGCCCTCGGCTTCGACGAGGCGGCGGGGAACTTTCAGCAGACGAACTTCAGCGGGATGGGGCTGGGCGGCGACCGCGTCAACGGCGACGCGCAGGATAGCGGCCCCGGCGGAACGAGCGTCAACAACGCGAACTTCGCCACTCCGCCCGACGGGGTGTCGGGCCGGATGCAGATGTTCCGCTTCACCAGTCCGACGATCGATCGCGACGGCGGCCTCGACGCGGAGATCGTCATCCACGAGCTCACCCACGGCACGAGCAACCGCCTGGTCGGCAACGGCGCCGGCCTGAACTGGGACATTGCGGGTGGGATGGGCGAGGGCTGGAGTGATTTCTACGCGCTCTCGTTGCTCAACAATACGAATGCCGACGATCCCGATGCCCGCTACTCCAGCGGGGCGTACGCCACGTACAAGCTCGGCGGACTGCTCGACAACTACGCATACGGTATCCGTCGCTTCCCCTACAGCACCGACAACAGTGTGAATCCCATGACGTGGGCCGACGTCGATGACACGACCAACAGTCTCGCAGGTGGAATGGCGCCCAGCCCGTTGAATTTCAACGGGAACGGCGGCATGGAGGTCCATAACGCCGGGGAGATCTGGGCTCTCACCCTTTGGGAAGTCCGCAGCCGCGTGATCGCCGATCCGGCGGGAGCAAACGGCGACGTGCCAACCGGCAACCAGACGATGCTTCAGCTCGTGACGGACGGCCTCAAGATGACGCCGATCGATCCGAAATTCACCGACGCGCGCGACGCCATCCTCGACGCCGATTGCGCCACGAACGCCTGCGCCAACGAGGATTCCGTCTGGGGAGGTTTCGCAGACCGAGGCCTCGGCTACGGCGCGGGCGAACCGTACTACGCGCTCTTCGGCTATACCGCCGGACATCTCGGACTGCGGGAGTCCTTCAGCCAGCCGTACCTCGACGTGGTAAACGCCGCCACCGACGTGGCGATCGATGACAGCGCCAGCAACAACAACGGCAGGATCGATCCCGGTGAGGCCATTCGCCTCACCGTTAGCCTGACGAACCCGTGGCGCGCGGCGAGCAAGAACGTCGCATCCGCGACGGCAACGCTCGCAACCGCTACGCCGGGTGTGACGGTTTACGACAACACCGCCACCTGGGGTGCCATCGCCGCACAGGCTACCGCCGCCGCCAGCGACTCCTTCCTCATCGCCCTCGACACCACCGTCACTTGCGGCAGCAGCATCAACTTCACGCTGACGACGACCTCGAGCCTCGGAACGACTGCGACGAACTTCACGCTCCGGGTCGGCAATGCCAACGGCACCGATCCCGTGGTCACGTACACGAAGGACACTTCGCCTGACCTGGCCATCACCGACGGCCAGCCTTTGGCGTCCGCCATCGACACGCTCAACATCACCGACGACTTCCAGATTGCCGACCTCGATTTCCGCCTCGACAGCGTGACCCACACCTACACCGGGGACCTCACGTTCATGCTTCGGTCGCCGGGATCCATCGGGGTCGACTTCATCTCCGTCATCGGTGGAATCGTCGACGGTGGTTCGGGAGACAACATCCTGAACATGGTGTGTGACGACGACATCGCCAACGTCGCCGCGAACGATATGGTCCAGGTCTTGCCCACGGCGGCGCCCTACACGAAGTCGTGGATCCCGGTCTTCAACGGTCCGGGGCTGGCTCTGGGAGGGCTCCCACCAGCTGACCCGGTCGGCAACCTCTCGCGCTTCGACGGAACGAGTACGCTGGGCACGTGGAAGGTCGCTGTCTCCGACCAGTTCTCGGTCGACTCAGGCACCCTCAACGCCTGGTCGATCCTGGTCACGCCGGTCCATTTCGACTGCATCGCCTTCGCACCGTCCGCTCTCCTCGCGGCCACGAAGACGGTCTCCGGCACCTTCCAGGTCGGTGGCACGGTGACCTACACCGTGACCGTGACGAACAGCGGCACGGACAATCAAGCCGATAACACGGGCAACGAATTCGTCGATACGCTGCCCGCGGGTCTCACGCTGGTCAGCGCGATCGCCACCTCCGGAACCGCGACCGCAAACGTCGTACCGAACCAGGTCACCTGGAATGGATCGATCGCACCGCTCGGCGGCAGCGTCACGATCACGATCACGGCGACGGTCAACAACGGCACCGAAGGCACCACGGTCAGCAATCAGGGCACGGTGGCGTACGACAGCAACAACGACAACGTCAACGATGCCAGCGCGCTCACCGACGATCCCGGCGTCGGCGGCGCAACCGATCCGACGAACTTCGCGGTGGCCGCCTGCGGTGCCGCGACGATCACTCCGACTCCGGCACAGGTCTGCGCCAATTCCACGGGCAACACGGCGAGCGGCCCCGCGGGCGCCGCGAGCTACGCATGGTCGATCACGAACGGCACGATCACCAGCGCTACGAACATCCAGACCATCACCTACACCGCCGGAGCCTCCGGCACTGTCGACCTGGTGCTGTACATCACGGATGCGCCGGGTTGCCGCACCGGCTCGGCAAACGTCACGATCAACCCCGCTCCCGCCACGCCGACGATCACTCCCGGCGGTCCGACAACCTTCTGCGCCGGCGGCAGCGTGCTGCTGACCTCGTCGAGCGCTACGGGAAATCAGTGGTACCTCGACGGCAACCCGATCGGCGGCGAGACGAACCAGACGTACAGCGCCATCGCCTCGGGTAACTACACCGTAGTCGTGACCACGAGCGGCTGCAGCAGCGCGGCCTCGTCCGCGACGACCGTCACCGTCAATCCGATCCCCGCAACGCCGACGATCACCCCCGACGGTCCGACGACCTTCTGCGCCGGCGGCAGCGTCACGCTTACTTCGTCGAGCGCGACGGGCAACCAGTGGTACCTCAACGGCAACCCGATCGGCGGCGAGACGAACCAGACGTACGTCGCAAGCGGCGCCGGTGACTACACCGTCGTCGTGACGACCTCGGGCTGCTCGAGCGCGCCGTCGGCAACGACGACCGTCACGGTCAACCCGAACCCTGACGCGACGATCACCGCGCCCGGCTCGGTCCTGCAGGGCAGCTCCGGCCACACGGCCTCGGTTGCGGACGCCGGCGCCGGCGCCACCTACACCTGGGGCGCCACCAATGGCATCATCGACTCGGGCAACGGCACGAATTCGATCAGCTTCACCGCGGGCACCCCAGCCGTGACCACGCTCGACGTCACCGTGACCACCGCAGCCGGCTGCAGCGACACGAAGTCGGCCTTCGTCACGGTGACCACCCTGCCGACCGTCTCGGTCACCAGCGTCACGCCTAACAACGGCTCGATGCTCGGCGGCACCCCCGTCACGATCGCCGGCTCCAACTTCGTCTCGGGAGCCACGGTCACCTTCGACGGCCTCGCGGCGACGAGCGTCGTCTTCGTCAATTCGACGCAGATCACCGCGAAGACTCCGGCTCACGCCATCGGCGCGGTGAACGTGTTGGTGACCAACCCCGACACGTCGAGCGGCTCGCTCACCAACGGCTACACCTATGTCACCCGGCAGTTCGACCCGAACGGCGACACCTTCGTCGATCCGTCCGACATTTTCTACCTCGTCAACTACCTCTACAGCGGCGGCCCGGCTCCGGCCGGCGCCTCGGGCATGTCGTCGGGTGACGCCAACGGCGACGGCGTCGTCGATCCCGCCGACATCTTCTACACGGTGAACTACCTCTTCCTCAGCGGCCCCGTGCCGTACGTGACGACGCCGAAGGGAGCGAAGCCGGAAGCGGCATCCGGCCGGTTCGAGGGAAGCATCTCGCTCGGCCAGGCGCGCGCGAAGAACGGCCGCTTCGTCGTGCCGGTCATCGTGACGATGAAGCCGGGATCGATCCTGCCTCGCGCCATGTCGCTCGACGTTCGCGTCGAAGGCGGAACGACGATCGTCGGCGCGCATCGCGTCGCCGGAATCGAAACCGCGTTCGAGATCAGCCGCACGCGTGGTCAGGGCATCGCGTACCTGGTGAGCTTCAGCGAGGCGTCACAGCTGCGGCTCAATCAGTACGGCTCGATCACGATCGCCGAGCTGGAGCTCGGCTCGGCACAGCCGTCGCGCCTGGAGATCGATCCCGAGCTCACCATGCTCGTGGATGGTCGCGGAACGCGTAAGGCGACGGTCAAGGACAGCACGCTGACGCTCGAAGGAGTCGACGTCGGCGACGGCAAGGCACCGAAAACGAAAGTGCAGGGCCAGTAATGAGAACGAAGGAAAGAACCATGAACTCGATCAACGGATATTCGCGGCTCGCTCTCACGGCGGCTCTCCTGTTCGCATTGCTGCCCGCTGGTTCAGCACTGGCTCAGGCGCTGCCGGATTCGATCACGGTAGGAACCGTCTCCGGCAGCGGGACCGTCGACGTCCCCGTCTACATCCGCGACGTCGCGGGAACGCCGCTCGGCATCGATCAGCCGGTCGGCTCGCGCATCCAGTCGTACAGCATCAAGGTCGACTACGCGTCGGCGGCAAACGTGTCGGGCATCACCTTCACGCGCGCCGGGATCACGACGGCGCTTACTCCCGCGTTCGAGAGCAGTCCGAGCGCGGCGGGAACGATTTCGCTGCTCGACAACTTCGTCGAGGCGACGAACCTGATCCCGTTCGTTTCGAACGCGGCAGCACCGGGCAACCAGGTGGCGCATCTCCTGGTGACGATCCCTCCCGCCGTGCCCCCCGGCACGGTGATCACGCTGACGCTCGACCCCACGCTCACGCAGCTGACCAACCAGGGTGGCACGACGCAGGAGACGACGGGCAACGGCTCGCTCGCGCTCGTAAATGGGTCGATCACCGTCACCGCAGCAGGCCCACCCATCCCGACGCTCAGCTACCTCGGGCTCGCGCTGCTCGCGATCTCCCTCGGGTTCATCGCCGTGCGGCTGCTGAAGTAGTCGATCGAGATGCCCTTCAGTCGATCCTCCCTGATGAAGCTGACCGTCCTCGTGGCGGTCAGCTTCATCGTTTCGCTCACGGCGAGCGCCGCACAGGACTCAATCACCGTCGGCTCCGTGACCGCGTCCGGCACCAGCGCCGACGTTCCGGTCTACATCCGTGACCTCGCCGGCACGACGCTCGGCATCGACCAGCCGGTCGGCTCGAAGATCCAATCGTTCAGCATCAAGGTGAACTACGCACCTGCGAGCGCTGTGCAGAGTGTGACGTTCAGCCGCGCAGGGATCACCGCCGGCCTGACGGCGATCGAGTTTCCCGCGTCAGGCCCCGGCACCGTGTCGCTCATCGCGACGTTCCAGGAAGCGACGAATCCGATTCCGTTCGCGCTCAACGCGGCCGCACCCGGCAACCTCGTTGCCCATCTCGTCTTCACCCTTGCTCCCTCCGCCGCTCCCGGCTCGTCGGTTACGCTCTCACTCGACGCCTCGTCGCTCACGCAGCTCTCCAACCAGGGGGGAACGCAGCAAGAAACCGTGGCGAACGGCGCCCTCGCGCTCGTCGACGGCGCGATCAGCATTCCGGCGCTCTCCGTCTCGTTGCAACCGCTGCTGCTCGAAGTGCCGCTCGGAACGGCGAGGCTTCTCACCGCGCGCGCCAGCTCCAACGTCTCGGTCAACACGAGCGTCACACTGAGCTCGTCAAAGCCGACCGTCGCGGAAGTACCGGCGACGGTCGTGATTCCGGCCGGGCAGAAGAGCGCCGGATTCAATGTCGCCGGCCTCGCGGTCGGCAGCGCCACGATCACCGCGACGCTCGGAGACTCGACCGCGACCGCGGAGGTCGACGTCACCAACTGCCCCGAGCTGGTCGCTCCGGTCGCGACCGCTCCCGAGGCGGCGAATGTCGGGACGCCGTACACGGTGTCCTGGGCGCCCGTCGCGCACGCGACCGATTATCAGATCGACGAGTCGACGAGCGCGACGTTTCAGGGCGCCACGACGACGATCGTAATTACGACGAGCGCCTCGTTCACGCACGACACTCCCGGCATCCGTTACTACTACCGTGTGCGCGCGCGCAACCAGGAAGGGACGTGCAACATCGTCACCGCCTACTCGACGGCGGTCTCCGTCCTCGTCTCCGCGGTTCCCCTTCCCGTCACGCGCGTCCTCCCCGTCGCCGGCTCGCTGCCCGGCGGCTTCGGCTCGTACTTCAAGACCTCGCTCGCGCTTTACAACCCGAGGGACGTCGCCGCCACCGGCAAGCTCGTCTTTCACCCTGCGGGCGCCCAGGGCTCGTCAAACGATCCTTCTCTCTCCTACACGCTCGCTCCGCTTCAGACCGTCTTCCACGCGGACCTGCTCCCCGCGATGGGCGTGGCGACCGGACTCGGCAGCATCGATCTCGTCGCCGATCCATCGACTCCCTCTCTCGTCGCGCTGGCACGCGTCTTCAACGACGCGGGGGAGTTAGGGACCACCGGCTTCACCGAGGAAGCTCTCGCGCTCGGCGACGCGCTCGGAGCCGGGACCGCCGGTGTGCTGATCGCTCCGTCTGACGTGCGCAAGTTCCGGTTGAATCTCGGAGTGCGCACGCTCGAGGCGGGCGCGACGATGACGATCACGGTCCGCGACACGGCGGGCGCCACAGTGAAGAGCGTGACCACCAGCTTCGGCCCGACATCGTTCACGCAGGTCGCGTCGTCGGTAATGCTCGACGGCTACGCGCTGGCCGGGGGCGAGTCGATCACGTTCCAGGTGACGAGCGGCAGCGCCTTCGTCTACGGCGCGACGACCGACAACACCACGAACGACCCGAGCGTCCAGCTCGCGCGCCCGATCGAGTAGAAGAGTGATCGGGGCGGCGGCGTCCCGCCTCCGCGGGAAGCTCTAGATGCCCTCTCCACGCCGCGAGACAGGCCGCGGCGGTGCTGCGCACCGCCGCGAACGCTGACGCTTTCGCACTCCCCCCTCCACACGGCTAAGTCGTGATATTCGATTCTCATAGAGTTTTCGCCGCTACCGATTCTACCGAAAGCGCCGCTGGCGTTGTGAGCATCATGAGGCTACCCTCCAGCCAGTGCCGCTGCCCGACTCACGTTTTGAAACCAGCCGAATGGCTTGGTGGTTTGCACAACCTGGGTCGATCGGTTTGACGTCTGTTTCGTAGCGGGCCGCCCCACCTTGAGCAGGGCGGCCCGTGTGAAGAGGTTGACGTTCAGCCGAGCCTACGCAGGCTCCGTCACCCGCGCTATCCCAGCGTTCAGTGAGAGTGCGACGAGCGCCAAAAGTCCGATTCGCCACAGATGTCCGAGAAGGTCGATTGTCTGGAAGCTCCCGATCATGATCGCGATCGCAAAATAGAGGGCGAGGCTCGCAAGCATGAACGATCCGAACCCGACGAAGAACCGATCTCGGAATGAGGGGATCTTGGCGCCCCGAATCACCGCCGCTGCCGAGAGCATCAGGACGATGTACGGTACCAAAATGTACTTGCCTGGCGTGAGGAACGCCGCGCAGAGCACGAGAAGAACAGCGCCGAGGATGCCCAGGGAAAGCACCAACGACAGGATACGGTTCGAGGAAGGTGTTGTTGTTGACACGCTTCTATCTCCTTTCCTTTCAGACCAAATGACTGCGAGTTTCGCGTGATTCGACTCGACCCCGTGCCCGGCTCACGTCGGCGGCGACGTGCTGCACTCCTGGCAGAGCCAGCGCCGTGTGGTCCCGCGGCGAGCGAGGGACGTCGACGGCTGTCCGTGATTCACGGCACCATCGGGACCCACGGATTCGAAGGTCCACCCATCGAGGCGAATGAGAACGTCGATGTTGATACCGTGGCCGGCGATGAAGGATTCGCTGATCCCGCAGCGGTTGCACGTCACGATGAGCGGCGGCTGAAGTGGCAATTCGTCCTCCCACCGCCGGGGGGCTCAGCAGTTCGATACTCATCGGAACACCGCGGTGCGGGGTAGCTCACCTCCCGTTGGGTAGGAGTACGCGCATAAATGCTTCAGCGGCCGGCTGAACGGGTGCTGCAGCGCGAAGCGATCGATTGCGCGCGAGTGAAGTCGTTCACGTTGCTGCTCCTCACTCATCAGCCTCGTCCTCCAACTCGGCCGCGGAGACCGAATCGTCGATCTCCTCAAGCGCACGCACAAGCCGCTCGAGGTCCGAGTTCGTGAGGTACCGACCATCAGCGAGAAACGTCAATTCTTCCGGCCCAGCGATCCCTGCCCGTTGCATCACGTCGCAGAGTTGGGCTGCGAGGATGGCGTCGGACTTGCTGGGGTCCGGTCGGAGGTAGGTCGCGGTCGTTCGTGGTGCGGTTGCTCGCTCGTGTCGGAGCGCGCGCAGAACACGAAGCCTCGCTCCGAGGCGCCGCAGGAGGTCGAGGCCCGTGGCCTTCATCGCTTTGCCTGCGGGACGCGGTTGCACGCGGGACAGGTCCAGAGGACCGAGTTCTCGGCTGGTAAAGCGCAGGCCGGACTTTGATTGCGAGTGTTGCCGTCAGAGCGGACGCGCTCGGAACGCCATCCTTCGAGACGCGCCATTCCGAGCAGGTCGATTCCGTCGGAAGCCATGAGATTGACTTCAGTTTCGCAGACTCTGCATTTCAGATGAAGCGGCGGCTGCATCGTCACGGGCAACGTCCCTCCCAAATATGGAGTGCCCGCTGGCCGGATTTCCCTACCTGTCGAGATCGCTAAAGGGCCTGGTCTAGGGTTTGAGGCAAGAATCCTCTCCCTCACGCATGGCGGGCGGGGGCAGCACGAAACATACCAGCGGTATGCGCCCGATCGAAAAACTTCACCGCCTCGCCGGCCTGAGCCGCGCCGGCGCCACCGTGTCGCACGACTTCCACCACCTTTGGCCTTTGGCCTATGGCCTGCCTCTCGCCTCTCGCCTCTCGCCCTTCGCCTCTCGCCTCTCGCCTCTCGCCTCTCGCCTCTCGCCTCTCGC
>JBAZBK010000057.1:0-9947 GCA_041671505.1 Thermoanaerobaculia bacterium
TCGCGTGTAGAACAACTGCGGCTGCGGTGGGGGTTGCTTGCGCATCATGAGCGCCACCTCAATTGACGCCCATTATTATACTCACTAATACGGTTTGTTAATAGATTCTTATTTGGGCAACACGCCCTTACGCGCGGGGCTAATTAGACGCGGCCGCTTCCGCGGCCGTGATGCGAAATCCGTTCCCCGGTCAAATCCGCATTCTGAAATCCGCATTCCGCATTCTTACGATGCGTTCTTCCACTTGATCGAGCAGCCGAAGGCTTTCGTCGACGTGGTCTTGACGGAAGCGCCGGCGAGGAGGGAGTCGAGCGCCTCGGTGACGCCGAGGTGCCTGCGCTCCTCGACCTTCGCGCTGTCGTCGACGTAGCCGCGATAGCGGATCTTGCCGCTCGGGTCGACGATGAAGACGTGAGGCGTCACGCGCGCGCCGTACTTCCGCGCGATGGCGCTGTCGGTGTCTTTCAGGTAGGGGAACGGGTAACCCTTCGACGCCGCGCGCGCCTTCATCTTCTCCATCGTCTCCTCGGGGTAGGCGACGTCGTCGTTAGGGTTCACGGCGAAGAAGGCGACTCCCTTCGACGCGTACTGCTTCGCGAGCTCGATGAGCCGCGGCTCGAAGGCCTTGGCGTACGGGCAGTGATTGCAGGTGAAGACGACGACCGAGAGCTTGTGCTTCGAGGGATCGAAGGCGACGTATTTTCCGTCGGCGGCGTTGAGCAGCGAGAACTTCGGCGCATCGGCCCCGACGGCGAGCTCCTCGCCGGCCAGGGCGGGGACGGCGAGTGCGATGAACGCGAGAAGCGCGAGTGCGTGGATCTTCATGATTTCCTCCGATGGTCGTTGCTGTCGATGCGCGTCATCGTGAAGCCCTGTTCTCTCGGGCGAGAATCCGGTCGAGCTCCGCGCGGAACGCGGTCGCATCGATGATCCCAACGGTGCGTTGAAGCTCCTTGCCGTTGCGGTCGAAGACGAGCGTGACCGGAATCTCTCCCTCGAGAGAGAGCTCGGTCTCGATGTCGGTGAGCGCCCCGACGTAGAGCAGGGTGGGGAGGGTGAGCGAGCGGGAGTGGACGAACGCTTCGACGCGCCTGCGCGCCTCTTCGCGGCTTCCGGGGAGCGCGTCGTCCATCGAAAGGGCAACGAAGGAGACGCCGCGCCGGCGGTAGGAGTCGTGAATCTTCTGCAGCTCCGGCATCTCGGCAACGCATGGCGCACACCACGTGGCCCAGAGGTTGAGCACGCGCACGGGGGCTTTCCGGTCGAAATGCTTCGCGATTTCGGCCCGGTTGCGTGCCTCCTCGACGGGAGGAGCAGCCGAGGCCACGGTCGCCGCGAGCAGCGCGCCGGAGACGATCATGCGTGAGAGAAGTCGGCTCATGGTTCCTGACCGTAGAATAGGCGCGTCGGTTTGGCGCTGCTGAAAACGTTTCGGAACGAGCTGTCACCGGAGAGGAACGTGGTGTGAACATCGGGGAACGATCGGCCGTGGAGGGAGCTCGCGACGCAGTGGAGACGCTTCCGCGGGAAGAAACGCGGTCGTCGCGCCTCCTCTCGCTCGACGCATTCCGCGGACTGACGGTTGCCGCGATGCTGCTCGTGAACAATCCGGGGAGCTGGGGCGCGGTTTACGCGCCGCTGGAGCATGCCGAGTGGCATGGGTGGACCCCGACCGACCTGATCTTTCCCTTCTTCCTCTTCGTGGTCGGAGTGACCACGCACCTCTCGATCAGGGGCGAGCGCAAGCGTGGTGCCGGCGATCGCGAGATTGCGGCGAAGATCGTGAAGCGGGCAGCCATCATCGTGCTGCTCGGTATCGCGCTGCATCTCTTCCCGTTCGTGGAGACAGGGAAGATCCCGGGCCTCGCCGAGCCGACGCTGCTGGAGCGCCTCACCTGGAAGCTCGAGAACGTGCGCATCCCGGGAGTCCTCCAGCGGATCGGGATCGTCTATCTCCTCGCGGGGTTCTGGGAGCTTGTGGCATCGCGCCGCGGGCGCGGTGCGATCGGGTCACGTCGGGAGGCCGCCGTGGTCGCCGCGATTCTCATCGGCTACTGGTGCGCGATGACGCTGCTGCCCGTTCCCGGCACGGGCGCGCGCGGCGCGGACGTCCTCGACCAGCCGTCCGCGACGCTCGCCGCCTGGTCGGATCGCGCGCTCTTCGGCACCGCGCATCTCTATCGAGAGGCGAGGGAGTGGGACCCCGAAGGCGCGCTCTCGACGATACCGGCGACGGCGACGGCGCTGCTCGGTCTCTTCGCCGGACGCTGGATCGCGAGCGGGGCGGAGCTTCGCCGGAAGGTGACGTTCCTCGCGGCTGCCGGATCGATGGCCGCGATCGTCGGGATCGCCTGGGGTGAGCTCTTTCCGATCAACAAGAATCTCTGGACGAGCTCGTACGTCGCCTTCACCGGAGGGATGGCGGCAGTCGGCATCGCCGCGTTCGCGTGGCTGGTCGACGTGAAGAACGTTCGCGCGGCAGCGATGCCGTGGGCGATCTTCGGCGTGAACCCGCTCGTCGCATTCGTCGGATCGGGGGTGATGGCGAGGGTGATCACCTCGCTCGTGAAGGTGGAGTGGAACGGCCGACGCGTCCCGCTGCAGAAAGCGCTCTACGAATCGACCTTCGCTGCGTGGCTCCCTCCCGAGGCTGCATCGCTCGCATGGGCCGCCGCGTTCGTCGCGCTCTGGCTCGCGCTGCTCTGGCCGCTCTGGAGGCGCGGGATCTTGGTGAAGGTGTGAGCGCAGGGACTTCGAAATCGTCTCGAAAACCCCGAAGTTAGAACGTAGAACGCTGAATGTTGAAACCAGAAAAGAAGCGCCTTTCGTCTCGGTCGCCCCATTTCTGGGTTCAACATTCAGCGTTCTTCTTTCTAACTTCTGGGTTTTCTTCCCCACGTAAGCAGACTGGGGTTCACCGCTCACGGCCAGTTCAGCTGGGAGGGCTCGCCGAGCGAGGTGGATACCTCGAGCTCGGCGGCGTCGGTCATCGCACGAACGCTCCGGCGGAGCCGCTGGAAGAATGCATCGCTCTGGAGCGTCGCTCCGGCGCCGAGGCCGACCCAGCAGTTGCGTCCCGACGCCTTCGCGGAGAGGAGGCAGTGGTCGGCGATGTCGACGACTTCCTCCCACGTGAAGAGAGCCGGCTCTCGCGTGACGAAGGGGAACACCGCCCAGCCTAACGAGCATGTCATCTGGATCATCCGGCCGTCGAAGGCGTCGAAAACCTCGGCGCGGACCGTCTCGATGATGCGGTCGGCGATCCGCGGAGCCTCCGCGCGGGAGCTTCTGCGGGCCACGACGAGGAACTCCTCTCCGCCCCAGCGGACGATCGTGTCGGTCTCGCGAACCGCGGCGGCGAGCGTTCCGCAGAACTGGCGGAGGATCGCGTCACCGACGGTGTGGCCGAACGAATCGTTCACGTTCTTGAACAGGTCGATGTCGACGACGAAAAACATCAGGTCGTCGCCGCTGCGCATCGAGCGACCGATGCGCTCCGACTCACGGTCCATCTCCTGGACGAGGAAGCGACGGTTCTTCGCGCCGGTCAGCGGATCGGTGACGCTCATGTCGGCGAGCGCAGCGTTCGCCGCTTCGAGCTCGCGGTTCATCCGTTCGAGGTCGCGGGTGCGGCTCCGTACGATGCGCTCGAGCCGTTCGGCACGCGCGCTGAGCGTGCGGACGCGAATCCTGTGCAGTCCCGCGAGCGTTCCGATCCCGAGCGCGATGTAGGCGAGCGTCGCCCACCACGAGCGCCAGGGGGGAGCGACGATCCTGAAGCTGGTCTCGAGTGGGCCGGAGACGTTGCCGGCGGCGTCGCGTCCCCAGACCCGGAACGTATAGCGGCCTGGGGCGAGGCCGGTGAACGACCGCTCCGAAGTGCGATTCCAGTCGCCCGGCACCTTCTCCAGGCCCACCATCTGCGTCCGGTAAAGCGCGCGCTCGCCGCGCCCCGGGTCGATGATGCGAAACCCGAACGCGACGTCGTTGTCGTCGTGCGACAACGCGGGCTGCTGCGAGAGCGGGACGTTGCGACGCAGCGCGCGCGCCTCGGTGATGACGAGCGTCTTGGGCGTGCGGTCTTCGGTCGCCCAGCGAGGATCGAAGACCGCGGCACCCCGTGTCGTGCCGGCCCAGACGCGACCTTCCGAGTCGATCAGCGACGCTCCGAAGTTGCATTCGTTGCCCGGCAGCCCGTCTGCCGTGGTGAAGATCTCGAACACCGCATCCGATGCTGCCGGCGCCTTCCCCTGCGGAAACGACACGCGCGCGACACCGCGCCCCGTGAAGAGCCAGAATCGGGTGGGGCTCTCGCATCTCACCTGGTAAACGTTTTCGCCAGGTATCGCGGTGCCGGTCGCTTTCGAGACGAGTTCCCACCGGCCGCCATCGTTCGCGGCCTCGCGCCACGCAAGCCCCGCGGCGGTTCCGACCCAGACATAACGCTTTCCGTCAGGCCCGGCGGCAATCAGCAGGCTTCGGATGACGCCTGCCGGGAGTCCTTCGTCGCGGTCGACGACCTCGACACTCTCTCCTTCGATCTTCGCGAGTCCGCGATCGGTCGCGACCCAGACGCGTAGTGCGCCGTCGTGTTCGTCGGCGGCCAGCGCTTCCACGCGCCCGTCGGGCAGCCCTTCGACCTGCCTCCAGGGACCGGCCGAATCACGCCGCCAGAGCCCCGAGCCGTACGTTCCTGCCCAGAGGCGTCGGCTGTTAGGGTCGCCAGTCTCGAGCAGAGACACGACCGACGCACGGGGGAGCCCTTCGGTGTCGTTCGCCGACCACCGCCCGTCGCGCCTCGTCACGAGGCCTTCGTTCGTTCCGGCGTAAATCGTCGTGCCGTCGGCGCTGCGCATCAGCGCGAAGACGGGCGCGTTCGCGACGAGGTCGCTCGGGACTCTCTGCCAGCTTTTGCCCGTCGTCGTCGCGAGTCCTCCGGTTGTGCCGAGCAGCATCTCCCCGCCGGCGTCGGAGCCCGTTTCGAGGATGCTCACGACGGAAGCGTCGGGAAGGCCAGACGTGGTGTCGATCGAGCGCCACGCGGACACGTCGATGCGCACCACGCCGTTGAGAGTTCCCGCGAACAGGTGACGCGTCGGCCCATCGGCCGGGTAGGGGACCAGTGTGAAGATGAACCCGTTAGGCAGCGGCGGAGAGAGGAAGGGCGAGTCCCATATCCCGCCGATGCGACGGCGGATTCCGCCGCCGTCGAGCGCGGCCCACGCCGTGGCCACTCCTGACGTGTCGCGCGTGACCGTGACGGCATTGACCCGCTCACCGCGAAGCTCGAACGCGCTCTCGCCGGGTGACGAGATCGCGACTCCGCGATCGGTTGCGATCCAGGTGGTTCGCGAGCCGGCGGCGTCGACGCTCTCGGCAAAGCCTGCGATGCGCGCGCCCGCGGCGAGCGCGCTCGCCGCGTCATCCCGGACGCAGTGCCCGGCGTCGCAACGGAACACTACGCCGTCCGCGGTGCCGACGAGCAGTGAAGTGCTTCCGGCGAGGAGGGCCGTCACTGCCGCCTTCGCGGGCAGGGGCACCGCCGCGGCCTGCAGCGAACGGGAATCGATGCGATACAGGCCCGATTCGGAACCGGCCCAGATCGCGCTTCCGGGGCGCGAGCCGGGCGACTCGGCGAGCGCGACGATCGTCACGCGCTCGATTTTCTCGTTCGATACGCTCGACCACGTTCCGCTCGCGTACCTGTGGAGCCCGCCACCCTCGGTGGCGAACCACGCCGCTCCGTCGGTGGAAGCGAGAGTCACGCGGGGCCAGTTGCTCCCGGCTCTGGGCGGCATGGTGAGGGGCGTCCATCCCGAGCCGTCGAAGCGGGCACCTCCCTCGCGAGTCGTCGCCCAGAGCATGCCGTCGGGGGAGATGCGGAGAGACTCGATGGAGTTCTGCGGGAGCCCGTCGTCGTCGGTGAAGACGCGCGTGTGAAGCGAGGCGGTGAGCGCGGGATCGCCCACGCGGGTCTCCGGCGACCCGGCCGCGAGCGCGTCGGGCAACAGAAGGCTCGTCACGACGATTGCCGACGCCGCACAGAACGCACCCGCGATCCAGCCCCGATTCTTCATTCGAAATCGTCGCGAATGATATCCCGATCGGCGATAATCCACCGCACCAGACGCAGCATGAGGACGGGGGGATGACGATCGGAACGGAATCGGCGGCCGTTGGAACGTTTCACGGCCGGAGCTTCAACCCGGCGACGCGAGAGGTTCGCGCGTTCGATCGCGCCGGCCTCGCCGCCGAGCTCGAAGACAACGACGTGTTCTCCTGGATCGACCTGGCCGGTCAGGATATCGGCGTCCTGAACGACGTTCTTCGCCAGGTTGGAATCGACGTCGTGCTCCTGAGTCACTTCGGAGAGGACGAGATCCTCCCGAGGATCGTCGACAAGTCCGACTGCTACGCCTTCTACCTCTACGAGATTCTCCATCCCGAAGCGCATCTCGACACGTCGGCCGGGCTCCGGGAGCTCGACGTGCTGCGGATGATCGTCGTCATCGGCGCAGACTACGTGATCACCTACCACCAGCGGCCGCTCGAGGCGGTCGACTATGTGAAGGAGGAGTGCGAGACAAACTTCCGATTGTTCGGCAAGTCTCCCGGCTTCATCGCGTTCCTCTTCCTGAGCCGCTGCCTTTACGACTACGCGCACATCAACCTCGCGAACGATAACTACCTCGACTCGATCCAGGCGAGGCTGCTGGCGGGAAAGGCGAAGGAGCTCGAGCAGATGATCTCGGTCGCCGGGACGAACATCCTGACGCTCAAGAAGCTGACGGCGAGCCTTCACATCGTCCTGATGCTCATGGTCACCAAGCGGAGCCCGTTCATCAGCGAAGAGGCGAGGCATTCGTTCGCGGAGCTCATGCAAGGGATGCAGGCGGTGCGCGGGGCGATCGACTCGTCACACCACCTGCTCGACGGCATCGTCGGCAGTTTCCAGGCCAACGCGGCGGCGAGGATGGCCGAAATCGCCCGAGTCCTGACGGTCGTCTCCGCGATCATGCTTCCCCTCTCGCTCGTTGCAGGGATCTACGGCATGAACTTTCAGCACATGCCGGAGCTCGGCGGACGCTACTCCTACTTCATCGTCCTCGGTTTCATGGCGGGACTCGCGGTGACTCTTCTGGCGATCTTCAGGAAGCTCGGCTGGATCGGAACGGGACGGTCCCGGTAGGCACCAACGAAAGGCACGTCGCGTGGGCATCGCCCGCGGGCTTACAATGACCGGCAAATGAGCATGAACGTCCCCGACGAATCGGTGGAAAAGGACCGTCTCGACGCGGTGAGCAGCTGGGGTGTGCTCGAGCTCGAGGGCGACGATACGCTCGACGAGATCGTGAAGATCGCGGCGCTGTCGTGCAGCGTTCCGGTGGCGATGATTGGCTTCGTCGATTCGGAACGGCAGTGGTTCAAGGCGAGACATGGCTGGGCGATCGAATCGATGCCGCGCCACCTCAGCTTCTGCGAGCGCGCGATCCAGCAGTTCACGACGGTGATGATCGCCGACACGCATCGCGACCCCGAGCTCGCGCGGCATCCACTCGTCACCGGCCCGCCGCACATCCGGTTCTACGCGGGAGCGCCGTTGATCACGGCCGAAGGGCACGTGCTCGGCACGCTCGCGGTGTTCGACAGCGTCCCCCGGACGTCGCTCAACCCGACGCAGAAGCGGATTCTCGAGTCGCTCGCGAGAGAAGTGATGGGCGCGCTCGTGATGCGGCGCGACGTGAGCGAGCTGGAAAAGCGTGCGCGCGAGACGACGGACGTCAAGCACGCGCTCGCCGAGACGCAGGAGCGTCTGCAGGATCTGTTCGAGAGCGTCGACGATTTCATCCTGACGATCTCGACCGATGGCCGGCTTCTCCACGTGAACCGGGCCTGGCTGGAGTCGTTCGAGTACTCGCGCGAGGAGGTCTCGCACGTTGCGCTGGTCGACATCGTCAATCCCGACATGAAGTCGGAGTTCGTGAAGATCTTCCGCCGGGTCGTGGCGACCGGTCGGGCGGAGACGATCGAGACGGTCTTCCTGACGAATCGCGGCCGCCGCATCACCGTGGAGGGAAAGCTCAGCCCGCGCGTGCTCGAGGGGCGCACTTCCCTCGTGCGCGTCATCTTCCGTGACGTCAGCCAGCGCAAACAGTTCGAGGTGGAGCTCGGCAAGGCGCGCGACGCCGCGCTCGAGTCGTCGCGGCTGAAGACGCAGTTCCTCACGAACGTCAGCCACGAGATCCGGACGCCGATGAACGCGATCGTCGGCATGCTGCAACTGCTGCTCGACTCGAAGCTCGACGGCGAGCAGACGGAGTTTGCCCGGACCGCGCTGTCGAGCGCCGACGAGCTCCTCACGATCATCAACAACATCCTGCAGGTATCGCGCCTCGAGGCGGGCCGCCTCTCGCGGACCCTCAGCGACTTCGACCTGATCAACACCGTCACCTGGATCGTCGAGGTGATGAAGGTCGCAGCGGCCGAGAAGAGTCTCGAGATGTCGATGTCGCTCGACGAGAACCTCCCCGCCGTCGTCTACGGCGAGGTCAGCGCGGTCCGGCAGGTGCTCACGAACCTGCTCAACAACGCCGTCAAGTTCACCGAGCACGGCTCGGTGCGCGTGACGGTGCGCCTCGAGCGCGAGACCGACACCCATCTGATCGTCCGGTTCGACGTCACCGACACCGGTATGGGCGTCCCCGAGGACTCGCTCAGCCGCATCTTCGACTCGTTCACACAGGTCGACGGCTCGGTCACGCGAAAGTATGGCGGCGTCGGACTCGGGCTCTCGACCTCCAAACAACTCGTCGAGTTGATGGGGGGAGTGATCGGCCTCGACAGCAAGGTGCTCGAAGGCTCGAACTTCTGGTTCTCGATCCCGTTCGAGAAGCGGGTGGCGCGCTCGGAGCGTTTCGATTTCACCGGAACGCGCGTGCTCGTGCTGGACCAGAGCGAGACGAGCCGCAAAATCGTCGTCCATTACCTCGAGTCGACGCTGCGCATGCGATGCGACACGGCGACCTCTCCGGTCGACGCGCTCGAAATGATGCGCAATGAGGCCTCGATCGGCGATCCGTTCCGGGTCGTGGTGTTCGACCTCCACATGCCGGCGATGCACGGGCTCGCGCTTGCGGAAGCGATCAAGGGAGAGCCGGCGATCTCCGCCGCCTCGCTCCTGTCGATGGTATCCCTCGGGGAGCAGGTCGACGACGATCTGCTTCGCGAGGTCGGCATCTCGGCGTACATCCAGAAACCGGTGGAGCAGGCGGAGCTGCTCGACGCCCTGACGATCGTCATGGCGAAGGAACTTCGTCCGGCGCGCGCGCAGCCGCAGCCTGTCGCTCCGGCGCCGGTCGCGACCGCTTCGTCCGCCCTGCCGGCGCGTGTGCCGGGAGGCGCGAAACGGGTGCTTCTCGCAGAGGACAACACGCTGAACCAGAAGCTGACGAAGAGCCAGCTGATCAAGCTCGGTTATGAGGTCGACATCGTCCAGAACGGCGCCGAAGTGCTGAAGAAGCTTCAGGAGACGTTCTATCCGGTGATCCTGATGGACTGTCAGATGCCGGAGATGGACGGCTACGAGGCGACGATGCAGTTGCGCCGGCTCGAGGGGCCCACGCGGCTGGTCAGGATCATCGCGATGACTGCTCACGCGCTGGAAGGCGACCGCGAGAAGTGTCTCGCTGCCGGCATGGACGACTACCTCTCGAAGCCGACGCGACAGGAAGACCTGGCGAAAGCGCTCGCGAAGTGGCTGGGGTAGGGGATACCGAGTACTGAGTACTGAGTGCTTGTCGGTGATCTCGGCCGCGGAAGCGGCCGCTTCTAATTAGCCCCGCCCGTAAGGGCGTGTTGCCCAACCGGTGTTTTCAGATCGAGGGCGTGGATTGAGTCGGGAGCCAGAGGCAAACTGGATCGAAAGTCGGCAGCGAGAGCGCGCGTTG
>JBAZBK010000058.1:0-9918 GCA_041671505.1 Thermoanaerobaculia bacterium
CGCGCTTCCATGAGCGGCGCGAGAGCTCCCGTCGGATCGTGCGGCAGGCGCGAGAGCTCGAAGCGAGGCACGCCCGGACGCGCGCCGGCGGCCACCGCGAGAGCCATGTTCCACTCGACCACGTGCTTCGACTGATCGACATCGACCGGGCGGTTGCCGAGCAGCCTCGCCGGCTTTTCCCGGATCGCGCGCCACGAGAAACAGTAACGGCGCGACGCCCCGGCCATCACGGCGAAGAGCGACGACTTCATCAACCCCTGGAAATCGATCGAGACCTGACCCCAGGCGAAGTGCTGCAGGCGGACGCCGAGCGCCGCGATCTCACCGCGCGTGCCCGCCGCGAGCTTCTCGCGCCGCCATCGCTTCGTCGCCACGGTGAACACCTCGTCGACAGGCGCGACCAGCCTCACCAGCTCGGCGTAAGGCGCCTCCACGAGCCACCCGATCGCGACGTCGGGATTCGCGTCGCGAAGCGCATTGACCGCAGGCACGGCGTGAATGATGTCCCCGAGTGCGGAGAGCCGGAGAACGAGGATCGAGCGCGGAAAACCGGTCACGTGCCGGGTCCCAGCTTGCGGATGTACTCGGTCGTCGAGTGATCCTTCGGATCGCCCACGATCACGACGCGCCCCCCGTACGAGGTCACGACGGCAGCCTCGGGGACGCTTTCCGGCGTGTAGTCGGTCCCCTTGCACTGCACGTCGGGCTTGAGCCGTGCGATGAGCCGCGCCGGGCTCCGGTCGCCGAACACGGTGACGTAGTCGACCATCCGGAGCGACGCGATCAGCTCCGCTCTCTCGTTCGCGGGCATGACGGGACGACCCTCACCCTTGAGCTCGCGCACCGAGTCGTCGCTGTTGATCGCGACGACGAGCACGTCGCCAGCCTCCGCCGAGCCGGCGAGATAGCGGATATGACCGACGTGGAGGATGTCGAAACAGCCATTCGCGAACGCGACGGTGCGTCCCGCCTCGCGCTCGCGCTCGATCGCGGCGGCGAGGTCCGTTTCGGAGAGGATGGAGGCGGGCTCTTTCATCGGAATTGAGAATTGAGAATTGAGAATTGAGAGATGGGAGAAGGCCAGAGCACGGCTGAACGGTCTGGATGTACGTCGGACGCGGTCATCTCTCAATTCTAAATTCTAAATTCTCAATTCAGCTCTTCATCACGCTCGATCGCGTGCACCAGTTCGTCGTTGCTGACCGTCGCCGTTCCCATCTTCATCACGACGATGCCGCCGCAGTAGTTCGCGACCTTAGCCGCTTCCGGGAACGACGCGCCGGCCGCGAGGGCCAGGGTGAAGGCGGCGATCACTGTGTCGCCCGCGCCCGTGACGTCGGCGACCTGGTCGGTGCCCCAGACGGGAATCGACAGCACACTGTCGGAGCCGCGCTCGTAGAGCGCCATGCCGCGGCTGCCGCGCGTGATGAGCACCGCCTCCGAGTCGAGCGCCTGCTGGATCGACTGCGCGGCGAACATGATCGCGTCCTCGTCTTCGCTCGACTGCAGCGCGACGCCCGCCGTCGTCGCCGCCTCGTCTTCGTTAGGCGTAGCGGCCGTCACGTCGGGATAACGGAGCAGGTCGTAGCGCGAGTCGAGCGTCACCGGCTTGCCGCGCGAAAAGCCGGTCAGGCTCGCGACGAGCGACTGCGTCACCGCGCCGTAGCCGTAGTCGGAGATCAGCGCAGCCTGAGCCATCGCCATCTGGTCACGGAGAATCCACGAGAAGCGCTCCAACTCGGCCTCGTTCAGCTCGACCACGTCCTCCACGTCGTATCGGACGATCTGCTGCATCGACGAGTGCGGCATCCCCCCGAGCACGCGCGTCTTCGTCGGCGTCCTGTAGCGGTCGAGCCGCATGATCGCGCCGCACTCCACTCCCTTGCCCGACAGCGTCTCGAGAAGCGCGTTCCCCTCGCGGTCGTTGCCGACCACCGAAACGGGCAGCGGAAGGCCGCCGAGCGTCAGGATGTTGTGGATCGCGTTTCCGCCTCCGCCGAGAAGAAGGTCCTCGCGCGCCTGGCGGAGAATCAGCACCGGGGCCTCGCGCGAGATCCGCTTCGGGTTGCCGTAGATGAAGCGATCGGCGACGAGATCGCCGTACACGACGACGAGGCGCCCTTTCATCGCTTCCGCGAGCTCGAGCAATCGTTTTCTGTTGAACATCCGCGAGAGAGGATAGCGCGAGAACCTGCGCATGGAAACAGCCCAGAATCGGCCCGACGAAACCCCGCTCGTGGAAGGAGTCGACTTCTACCGCGAGGGTCCGTACGTCGTCTTCACCGAAGCGTTTCTGCGCCGCCGCGGCTACTGCTGCGAATCAGGATGCCGGCATTGTCCGTGGGGGTCGAACCGAGTGCTGAGTTCAGAGTGCTGAGTAGAGCCGAGCAAGGCGGGCAAGCGACCCGCCACCACACGAGGGGCAGCGAGTCGCGTCACTGACGGCCGGAACGAGGCCGTATTCGTGATTCTCGAGAATCGCACTCAGCACTCAGCACTCAGCACTCAGCACTCAGGACTTCTTCCGCGTCCCCACCAGTGCCGCATCCTGCAGGTAGTTCTGTTCCTCGGTCGTCAGGAGCGAGTCGATGTCGACGAGCATGAAGACCTCCTCCTCGGAGCGAACGACTCCGAGGAAGAAATCGCCGTGCATGCCCTTGACGATCTTCGGCGCCGGAAGGATCTCGTTGAGGCTGATCGTGATGATGCGGCGCACTTCGTCGACCTTGAGACCGATCAGTCCCGCCGGACTCTCGGTGATCAGGACGAGCGGATACTCCTCTTCCGCCGCGGTCGTTCCCGGAAAGAACCTCCCGCGAAGATCGATCAGAGGGACGACCTCATTCCGGAGAACGATGATCCCTTCGACGAAATCGGGAGCCTTGGGAACGGGAGTGGAGCCGGCGTAGGCGATGATCTGCCTCAGGATCATGATGTCGAGGACGAACGTCTCCGGCCCGACGCGGAACGTGATGAGCCGGATCTGTGTGTTGTCGTCAGCCATGTCGTGATCGGCTCGTGCGCGGCCGTGGTTCGAGCTCCGGCTACGTCCTGATCCTGAACTTGCGCACTTCCTCGTCGAGCTCGCGAATCGCGTCACCGAGGAGCGAAACGGTCTCGTTCATCTCGCCGGCCGACCGCCTGTTGCTCTCGGCGATGTCGCGTACCTGCTCCATCGTCCGGACGATCTTTTCGCTCTCGGAGGCCTGGTCGGCCGTGACGCCGAAGATCTCGTGCACCATGTCGATCATCCGCTCGGCCGCCTTCGAGATCATCACCGAGCCCGACTTCTGCTCGATCGTCGCCTGACGCACGTATTTCGTCACCTCGCGCATCTGCTCGACGGCCTTGAGGATGTGGTCGGATCCCATCGCCTGCTGATTCGTCGCGGCGTTGATCTGCTTGACCATGTCCTGCACGCGCTCGATCGACTTCGCGACGGTCTCGCTCCCCTTCGCCTGCTCCTTCATCGCACCCGCGATCTCGCGCCCCATCTGCAACGACTTCTGCGCGGAGTCGAGGATGCGGTTGAGCGCCTTGCCTGCGTCGTTGGCGAGCATCACGCCCCCCTCGACGCTTCGCGCCCCAGCCGACATCGAGTCGAGCGCGTTCTGCACTTCTTCCTGCACCGCGTGGATCAGCGAGCCGATCTCTTTGGTCGAGGTCGCCGTCCGCTCCGAGAGATCGCGGATCTCCGCGGCAACGACCGAGAAGCCCTTGCCGTGCTCTCCCGCCTGCGCGGCGAGGATCGACGCGTTGAGCGCGAGGAGGTTGGTCTGCTCGGCGATGTCGTCGATGACGTTGAGGATCTTGCCGATCTCCGCGGAGCGATCGCCGAGGCGCGAGACCACGCCGTTCGCGTCGTGCACCGACTTGCGAATCTGCTCCATCCCTTCCATCGTCTCGCGGACCGCCTTCATCCCCGACTCGGCCGCCTCGGTCACGTTCATCGCCAGCTCGTGCGAGCGCGAGGCGCTCCGCTCGACCTGGCCGATCGACGCGCTCATCTCGACCATCGACGCCGACGTCTCCGTCACGAAGTTCTTGAGGAAGTCGACGTTCTGATCGACCTCCGTGATCGACGAGACCATCTCGTGCGTCGCCGACGCCGTCTCTTCGACCGACTCGAAGAGGGTGTCGGTATGGCGCGTGACCTCTTCCATCGATGCCACCATCTCGAGGATCGACGACGACGTCTCCTCCGACGAGGCCGAGAGCGCTTCGACGTTCTCCGAGATCTTGCGGATGCCGCCGTTGAGCTTGTCGATCGACGAATAGGCCTCGTCAAGGACCGTTCCCTGCTGCTCGACCCGGTCGATCACCGTCTGCGAACGCGAGCCCACCGTGTCGGCAACCGACTTGAGCTTGCCCTGCGACTGACGGATCTTTGCGAGCGTCTTCTCGAGGTTCCCGGCCATCGTGTTGAACGAGTGCCCGAGCACGCCGACCTCGTCGCGCGACGTGATCTCCGCGCGGCGCGTCAGGTCGCCGCCGGCAACCTGACCGGCCTGCTCGATGACCTGGAGGATCGGCGCGACCGTCAGCTTCGCGACGATCGACGCGAGGAACATCGCGATGGCGAGCGCGCCGAGCGCGACGGCGATGTTGATGAGAAACAGCTTGCTGAACGCGGCGTTCGCCTCCGAGTCGTTCACCACGAGACGGAAGCAGCCGCGCGGCTCCATGTCGGCGGTGATCTCGCGACTCTCGTAGAACGGACGAAAAAAGATCTGGCCGCGCTTGCCGTCCTGAAGTTTGACCTCGCGAACCTCCGCCGTCTTCGGCAGCTTCGCGTCGACACCCGCGGGGAGCTTCCCCTTCTTCGTGGAGGCAAGGACGGAACCGTCGGTCGAGAGGAAGTCCGCGTACTCGACGGTCGGGTTCTTTTCGAGGTCGGCGAGAATCGACTTGAGGTCGTCGACGAGCCCGAAGGTGACGTAGTAGCCCGACGTCGAGGCGATCGTGTCGGCGATGCTTGCGCCCTGATGCGACGTCTGCTCGTTCATCGTTCCGCGAACCACGTAGAGCTGGAACGCGACGATGAGCGAGCTGATGAGAAGCGTCAGGATGAATGCAGAGAGAACGAACTTCGTTCGAAGCCCGAAACCACGCTCCTGTAGAGCATTGCCGGAAGCCATACGAGCGACAAGTGTAATCGCGCGGCACGAGAGAATTCAACGAACGCAACGGGCCAGTCGGCGCTCGGCATGCTTCTTATCCAGGCCGCTGCGCTCTGCTATCATCCGCGCATGCCTCGCATCCGCTGTCCGAAGTGCAGCCAGGCATACGACATCCCCCCTCAGGTGGCCGTACAGCTCCCGACGTCCGTCGCAACGTGCGGATGCGGCGAGTGGCTCTGCGGCAACCGGGAGAGGATTCTTGCCCGCTTCGCGATCGATGGAACGGTTCCCGAGATCGACCTCGCGGCCTTCAGGATCGAGAATTCCGCTCCCGTACAGGAGATCGCGCCACGCGGCGAGGAGCCGCTCGACACTTCGAGACCGACGAGCGTTCGCGTCATCGCGCGCGGCTCGAACGAGTCGATCAACACCGTCTTCACGATCGACCGCGAGCCGCTCTGGATCGGCCGTCGCGGCTGCCACGTCGAGCTCGACGATGCCGAGCTGTCGATCCGCCACTGCTCGATCGTCCGGCGCGGCGACAGGCTCTTCGTCCGCGACAACGATTCGCACACCGGCACCTACTTCAACGGCGAGCCGGTCGACGAGGCGGTCGTCGGCGAGGGAACACACCTGCTCCGAGCCGGCTCAGCGCTCGTCTGCATCGAACTGACTGATGCGCCGGGCACTCCCGTCGAACAGATCGCTCTGCGCGAAGACGATCTGCTCGAAGCATCGCCGCAGCTCATGAAGAAGCTGCTCGAACGGGCCGCGAAGGCGCAGGCCGCTCCGAAGCGCCTCGTACTCGTCTGCACCGCCGGACCGCTCAAAGGGCAGGAGCATGAAGTCGGGCCGCTCGGCCTCGTCGTCGGACGCGAAGGGGATGTTCGCGTTCCCGACGAGTTCCTGTCACGCCGCCATTTCTCCGTCTCATTCGACGAAGAAGGAGCATTGCGCGTGCACGATCTCGGCAGCCGCAACGGAACCTTCCTCAATACACTCCCCGCGCGAAACACCCGCGTCCACCAGGGCGATCAGATCAAGGCCGGCGTGAACGAGTTCCGGGTGGAAGAGCGGGAGTGAGGACGAATTGAGAATTGAGAATTGAGAGATGGCGGAGCCGCGGGCGCTCGCCAGGATTCGGAGTCGCTCCGTGCTCGTGAGGTGGCAAGCCGCCGTTTCGCCACCACTCGCTCGACCCACCATCTCTCCTCTCAATTCTCCATTCTCCATTCTCAATTCCGTTCCCCGCCGTTTGCCCCTCGCACCTCGCTGACCTACAATCATCGTTCCCCTCGGTGGAACGATGAAGGCCCACGACCCTCAGGTCACACGCGCACTCGACGCGACGGCCAAGATGCTCGGCCGAAGACTCGCGCTCGGAGGAGACGACGAGGAGGCGGCATGGTCCGTCGTCTCGCGGCTCAGACCGGGGATTCCCCGCATCGGCATCTGTGACCTCGAGAGGCGCCCGTTCACCGAGCTGGAACGCGACTTCCTCAAAGAGGTCGCCGACCTGATGCTCAACGATCTCGTCGCGGGCGAAGAGTCGCTCGCGCTCGAACAGCGGCTGCGCCTTCTCGAGAAGGAGAACATCGAGCTCTCGATGAGGAATCGAGCTCTCGCCGAGCTCTCCTCGCGCGACGCGTTGACCGGACTCTTCAACCGCTGGTACGTTCTCGAGAAGATCGAAGCGGAGATGAACCGCTGCCTCCGCCACGGCTCGCCGATGTCGCTGCTGATCCTCGACATCGATCACTTCCGCAGGATCAACGAGACGCAGGGCCACGGGACCGGCGACCAGGTTCTCCAGACCGTGGGCCGACTTCTGAGGGAAAGCTGCCGCATCTACGACATCCCCGGCCGTTACGGCGGTGAGGAATTCTGCGTGATGCTCCCCGAGACGACGGTAGAGAAGACGCTCCAGGTGGCGGAGCGGCTCCGCCAGCGAGTCGCGGAGGCGCACGTCGCCGCTGGAGAAGGGCTGCTCAGAATCACGGCGTCGATCGGCCTCGCAGGTCTCGAGAGCGTCCCGGACGAGGCGGTATTCGGCGCCACCGCGCTCGTCGAGCGCGCCGACCGCGCCCTCGGTGTCGCAAAAGATCGGGGCCGGAACCGTGTCGAAGCATGGTCGCTGTCCGTCGCCCCCCGCCCTGCCGGGACCGACTAACGAACTTACGCCTCGTTTACGCTTTTTCTCTTGACTTACGTCCCGTTACCGCCCATATTGTCGTTCGGAGGCGGACGATGACCTACCTCACCGAACGGCAACGCGACATCCTCGGCTTCATCCGGAAATACCAGCAGGAACACGGGGTCGCGCCGACGCACAAGGAAATCTGCGAAGCGTTCGGCTTCTCGTCATACGGGACCGTCTACAAGCACCTTTCACTGCTCGAAAAGAAAGGGCTGATCCGCCGCGACTGGAACCAGAAGCGCGGAGTCGAGCTCGTCGAAGAGCAGCGCGAGGACTTGAAGGTCCGGGAGCTGCCGCTCTTCGGCAACATCGCCGCAGGTCTTCCGCTCGAGGTCGACCAGGCCGACGAGATGATCGCCGTGCCCGACACGTTGACCTCGCGCGGACGCAACTTCGTGCTGAAGGTTCGCGGCGACTCGATGATCGACGACGGGATTCTCGACGGTGACTACGTGATCGTCGAGCAGATCGACCGGGCGGCGAATGGCCAGGTCGTCGTGGCGATGGTCGCCGGCGAAGTGACGCTCAAGAGATTCTACAAAGAGGGTGAGCGGGTTCGCCTGCAGCCCGCCAACGAGACGATGGCGCCGATCTTCGCGCATACGCGCGACGTCACGATCCAGGGTGTCGTGATCGGCCTGATGCGTCGCTTCTGAACGCGCCGGAAGAGAGGAGATCGGTCATGTTTGAATCCATTGGTGTCGATATCGTCCTGAGGCTTCGCGAGCTTCGCCGGTCACTCGGCCTTCAGCAGAAGGACGTTGCCCTGCTCACCGGCATCGGCGAAAAGAGCATCAGCTCGTTCGAAACGGGAGCGCGCCTCGACACGATGAAGATCGGACAGCTCCGGCGACTGCTTCAGGTCTACGGAGTGACGGAAGCCGAATTCTTCAGCGACGATTTCGAGTCGCTCCTCGGCTTCGACGACGCGCCCGCTTCGCAGGATGGCCCCTTCGCGATCTGGCGGCAGATGCGCGACCTGCCCGAACCGGTGCGGAACGGTCTGCTCGAAAAGTTCCAGCTGATGGTCGAGACGGCCACCGAGGTTCACTCGATGACGCAGCCGATGCCGTACGAGAGTCCAAGGAATGACTGGGAGCTGCTCAATTCGAGAAATTAGGCGGGAGGTCGGGGCGTCAGCGCAGCCCCCGCCCGCCTGAATCCGAAATGGCGTTGAGTTAACTGAGGAAAAGCCGAAGTTAGAAGTGAGAACGTTGAATGTTGAATCCAGAAATCGACTCAATGCTGGCTTTCTGGGTTCTCAATTCATCGTTCTGCGTTCTAACTTCGGCCTTTTCGCCTTAACTCAAGGCTATTACGTTGAAACCGGGGGCTACATTGTTCCCCCGCGCCAAGCCGGACACTGAACCGGGATTGATTGTGTGGGCGCAGGCACTCCTGCCCATGTGTCGCCGAAGGCGACACTTCGTCGAGGCGATCGTGTCGAGGCGCGTGCTAGAACGCGACACGAGCGCCCCCCGGCCTGCTCATCGCCTCTCGCCTCTCGCCCGCTGCCCCGTTCCGCGCATCTACTTCATCGCATCGGCTCGCCTGCGCCACGCTGCGGCGCCGCGCTCGTCGCCTAACGTCGCGAGAGTCTCCGCCGCGACGGAGCACGCCTGCCGGGTCGGGTTCGCCGAGACCATCCGCTCGAGCAGCGGGTCGACGCCGCCCGCCTTCCCGCCCACCGCGTAGACGACCGCGAGGCTCGAGTAGGCGGAGAGGTTATGCGGATATCCCGCGATCTCCTCGAGAAACGCGACCTCCGCTTCGTCGTTTCTTCCGATCGTCGCGAGGATGTCGCCCCTCGCGTAATCGAGAAGCTCGACCCTCACTCCCTGCGTCCTCGCTTCTCTGCTCGTCGCATCGAGAAGCCGCAGCGCTTCGTCCGTGCGCCCCTTCTTCGCGTACGCCTGCGCCAGGATCACCGCGGATCGCGATTTCATCGTCGGATCGGCCATTGCCGCCGTCGCCTCGCGCTCCGCCGTCGCGAAGTCGCCTCTCGCCATCGCAACACGGGCAAGGAGCGAGTGCGCTCCCGCCGGGTTGCTCTCGAGCGCGAGCTTCGCGTGCTCGGCCGCTTCGTCGAGGTGGTTCATCCGGAGCAGGAGCCCTCCGAGCGATAGCGCGACCTCGTACATGACCACGTTCGAGCTCTTGAGCGCCTGTTCGTATGCGGCGACCGCCTCGTCGTTTCTCCCCATCTTCTCGTAGCTCGTCGCGAGGAGGCTCCAGACGTCGGCGAACTTCGGGTTCTTGGCTACGACGCCTCGGTAGATCTCGAGCGCCTCGCCGACCCGACCCTCGTTCGTCAGCCTCGTCGCACGCTTGATCCGCTCGAACTCGCCGATGTGCGCCTTCGGGTCGGGGAGATCATCTCCCGTGCCCTGGGTGCTTCCGATGTAGCCTAACGCAGCGAGCTTCTGTGCCTCTTCGGGACTGATGTTGACCGGCGCCTCGATCTCCTTGCCGTAGCCCTCGAGCTCCTTGCGCATCGCTGCGTAGATGCGCCGTTCGTCGGCGAGGACGTTCTTCTTCTCGTTCGGATCGGTCTCGAAGTCGTAGAGCTCTGGCGACGGCGCCTCGATGTACTGGTATCTG
>JBAZBK010000059.1:0-9783 GCA_041671505.1 Thermoanaerobaculia bacterium
CCGGAGCGCCGGCACCCTTGCCGGCTGGTCCGCCGGCTCCCAGCCGGCGGGAAGCCGACACACTCGCCGGCTGGGAGCCGGCGGTACAGCCGCCTGGGAGGCGGCGCTCCGGACGATACGACACTCGATCCGCAGCGCAGTCAGCCTCGCCGGCTGGGAGCCGGCGATCCAGCCGCCTGGGAGGCGGCGCTCCGGACGATACCGCAGCGTCTCGAAAGGAGCGCCGGCTCCCAGCCGGCGGGAAGCGGGCGGAGCAGCCGCTTCGTCTCGAAACCCGGAGCGCCGGCACCCTTGCCGGCTGGTCCGCCGGCACCCTGCCGGCGGATCTCATTACCGATCGAACGCTTGCTTCACCCAAACCCAGGGCCAATCCACGAGCCCCGCCTTCTCCGGATTGTCGACGACGTACTGCACCGTGCCGAGCAGCTCCTCGCGATCGCGAATCAGTCTGTCGAAGTACTCGCGTTGCCACAGCCTCCCCGTTCGTCCAAGCCGACGGTTGATCGCGTTGGCCGTGTATGACTTCCACGCATGAAGCGTGCGCGCGAGCGTCGTGCCGCTGAAAAGCTCGACGACGACGTGGACGTGATTCGGCATGACACACCACGCGCACAGGTCGTACTGAATGCCGTTCTGGAGCTCGAGTGTCTGCTTCACGACATCGGCCGCTTCGGAATTCCGCAGGCAGCACGAACCATGGCCCCGATCCAGCGCACGGTCCAGGCGAGCTGCGTGAAGCCGTGCGAGCTCGCACCGATCGACGGCCGTGAGATTGCCGCGCGCATCGACCATCGACGCGGCAAGCGCCTTACGTTCCTCATCAAGCCGGGCCGCGACTTCAGAAGGCAGCGAATCGGCTAGCCGGAATGTAATGAAATAGACGCCGCCATCCAGCTCCCAGTGCGGCAGGTACCCTCGCGTGCGTTTGGTCACCCCGCGGTAGACCTGCGGGAAAATGAACGATTTGTGCATGAGTGTGCGGAGGAGAGATTCTCCCTGCACGACCGAGGTGTGGACGTCGAGGCTACCTCGGCCGGGAGAGCCGATCAAGCCCTACCCTCGCCCCAATGCTAAGATCCGGCTCGACGATGCAACTCACCGGCACCACGCAGCACGAGCGGTACATCGAGTTCCGCTACGCGGGCGACGTCGACTTCGCGTCGGTGATCGACGCCTTCGCCGGCGTGCTGAAGGAGTGCAGGACGGCGCGGATCCGCGGGGCGCTCCTCGACTTCTCTGGAACGACGAGCACCCTCACCGCGCTCGAGCGGATGGACATCGCGCGCATGCTGCCTAACGACCTGGCGCACGGCATCGTCCTCGCCGTCGTCGTTCATCAGGCGCAGCATCTCGACGAGCGTCCCGGACAGCTCGCCGCCCAGAATCGCGGCATCCGGGCACGCGAGTTCACCTCGATCGACGCCGCCGTGGCCTGGCTCGGCGCCGTGCTCCGCGACGTTCCGGCGTGACGGGAACGTCGGGGTCACACCCAGTGTCGCTGCGTTCACTGAAGAAACCCTGAAGTTAGAAGTTAGAACGTTGAACGTTGAATCCAGAAAAGAATCCGTTCAAGCATTTCTGGATTCAACATTCAACGTTCTAACTTCTAACTTCAGGGTTTCCTCCGCCACATCAGGCGCTTCATCGCTTCAGCTGTGTCCCCGACGTTGCGAAGGTCGCCGCGGCGGCGCGGGCGAGCTCGTCGCAGCGCTCGTTCCAATGGTCGCCGGAGTGGCCTTTGACCTTCACCCACTCGACGTCGTGGCCGCGGACGAGCGCGATCATCTGCTCCCAGAGATCGCGGTTCTCCACCGGCTCCTTCTTCGAGTTCTTCCAGCCGTTGCGCTCCCAGCGGACGTACCACTGCTCGCGAAAGCAGTTGATGACGTAGGCGCTGTCGCTGTGGACCCGCACTTTGCAGCGCTCCTTGAGCGCTTCGAGAGCGCGGATCACGCCGAGCATCTCCATCCGGTTGTTCGTCGTCGCGCGCTCCCCGCCGGAAAGCTCGCGGATCGTCTCGCCATGGATGAGAACCGCACCCCAGCCCCCGGGGCCGGGATTTCCGCTGCACGCACCGTCGGTGTAAATCGTAATGGTCTTCAAGGCGGCGCGATGGTAGCCGATGAGCCGCCGCCTGTCACGCGGCGGCCCCGACTCGCGTCACGCCTTGACCGACATGTAGATCGCGAACATCGCGCCGATCGGGTCGCTCGCGACCGCGAAACGCCCCATTCCCGGGATGTCCTGCGGCCCGACACAGAGCGCTCCGCCGAGCTCGACGAGGAGTGCGGCCGATGCGTCGACATCACCCACCGCGACGTACGGCAGCCACGCCGACGGCTGCGGCGCGCCGGGCGGAATGTTCATCATCCCGCCGATCCCCATCTCGCCCCGCATCAGCATCACGTAGTTCCCCATCGGCCCCATGTCCATGTCCTGCCGCGCCCACCCGACCAGGTCGGCGTAGAAGTCGAACGCCTTGTTCTGGTCGGTCGTCAGCAACTCGTTCCAACAGAAGTTGCCGCTCGCCATCGCCACCTCGGGCGTCTCGACCTCACCGTCGTTGCCGCTCTTGAAAATCGAGCAGAACGCACCCGTCGGGTCTCCGATCACCGCGAACCGCCCCACCTCGGGGATGTCGGTCGGCGGCACGCAGACCGAACCGCCGATCTGCGGGATCCGCGCGGCCGACGCGTCGACGTCGTCGACCGAGAGGTACGGCATCCAGTGCGACGGCATCCCGACGCTCGCATCGAACGGAACGATGCCGCCGATGTCACGATCCGCATTGCGCAGCATCGTGTAGTCGCCCGTCGCCCCCATCGGCACCACCGTGTGCCCCCAGCCGAAGAGCTTGCCGTAGAACTCGAGCGACCGCCCTGGATCGGTGCTCATCATGTCGTACCAGACGAACTTGCCGCGTCCGGCGAAGCGAGCTTCACCCATTGAAGAATCCTCCTCGTGAATTCGATGCTGGCGATTCTAGGCCGGCCGTTTTTCCGCCGAGGTGAACAAGCGGCAAATCGTCGCGTAGCGACGACCGATCTTAGCCCCCGGTGAATTCTTCTCGCCGAGGTGAACCGGCGGGGCCTCGTCGCGTAGCGACGACCGATCGTAGCCCCCGGTGAGTTCTTCTCGCCGAGGTGAACCGGCGGGGCCTCGTCGCGTAGCGACGACCGATCGTAGCCCCCGGTGACCGAGTTCCGCGGAGCGGAACGAGGGAACCGGGGGGCATGTCGGAAAACATATTCGCGCCGCGTAGCGGCGCTGGATCCTGCGCCGCTACGCGGCGCGAACTCGATTCAAACGCGAACCCCCGGTGGCCGGCCCCGCTTCGCGGGACTCGGCCACCGGGGGCAAAGATCGGTCGTCGCTACGCGACGAAGAGACTTCGAATCGCGAACGCATTACAAAATTCGGATTCGGTTCCGCATTCCGCATTCCGCATTCCGAATTCCGCATTTCCTCCCGGTTCCTACTTCCGAGGCAGCTGCTTCTCCAGCTCCTTCAGCCGCTTCTCGAGATCGTCGATCTTCTTCTCGAACTGGTCGCAGTTCCCCATCGTCGCCATGCGCGCCTTCCACTCGGGGCTCTCGAAGTACTCGTGGAGGTTACCGAGGGAGCCGAGCGCGCCGAGCGTGCCCGAGTCGATGTCGAGCTCCTTCATCTGCCCGTCATGCATGCCGACCCAGCCGGGACCGCCGATTTTCACCTCGAACGGCTTCATCTCGCGTTCGTCGACGGTGACGAGAAACTGCTGCGCGGTTCCCTTGCGCCTGACGTCGACCTTCACCGTGTCGCCCTTCTTCATCTCGCGGACGATCTCTCCGATCGCGCGCGACGAATCGACGAGCTTCCCGTTCACGGCGACGATGACATCGCCCGCGCGAATCCCCGCCTTATCCGCCGGGCTTCCCTTCGACGCCTCGGAGACGAGGACGCCGCCGTCGCCGTCGACGCCGAAGTAGCCGCGCAGGCCGTCGCTCAGCTCGACGAGCGAGACGCCGATGTAGCCGCGCTTGACGCCCGCGACGTCATCGCCGCCGCCATCCTCGTTGACGTAGACCTTGCCGTTGTCGTTGATGACGATGACGCGCTTCTCCTTGACCACCGGATCGCCCTCGGCGAATGCCGGGACCGCGAGCGCGCCTAACGCCAGCGTGAGTGAAAGCGCCGCAGCGCCTGCCTTGCGAATCGAGCTCATGTCGTTCTTCTCCTCTTTCGTTCAGTAGCTTTGCGAGACCTGCCTCACCCCGGTGTTCGGCGCCGTGAACTGCCGAAGGTCGAGCACGTACTCGCGATCCCCGGATTCCCCGAGGTAGATTTCGTTCGATTTCCTCGCCTCGGCGCGCATCGAGTCGAGCTCCGCGCGAATGCGCGCGGTCTCCGCGCGCAGCGCCTCGACGCGTCGCGCCTCCTCGTGCCGCTGCCACGCCATGCCGCCGCCGAGCGACGTCACGGCGATCACGACGATCGCCGCCGCGTGCGCCCAGCGGAACCCCGTCGTCGCGCGCCGTTCGGCGCTCCCGTCGATCCTCGACATCACGCGCCGCGTGAAGCCGGGCGACGGCTCGCTCCGCGGCAACGAGCGGATCAATCCGCCGATCCGGTCGTCAGTCATGCTGCAATCCTCCATTCCAGTAGGGCGCGAGCTCCACCTTCAGCTTCTGCCGCGCCCTGTGGATCCTCGACTTGATCGTCCCCTCGTCGCAGGAGAGCGCCGCGGCGATCTCCTGGTACGACCACTCCTCCATCTCGCGAAGCACGAGCGGCGCGCGGAACGGGAGAGGCAGCGCCGCGATCGCGGCTCCCACCTTCGCGCGCAGCTCCTCCTCGAGGAGCGCGCGTCCCGGCCCGGCACCATTCCCGTTCGACGGAAGCATCGGCACGAGCTGCCGCCACCGGAGACTCCGCCGCGCCTCGCTCCGCACGAGATTCGTCGCGATGCGGAAGAGATACGGGGCGAGCTTCCCCCGTTCCTCGTACCGTCCCGACACCTCGTAAAGGCGCACGAATGCCTCCTGCGCGAAATCCTCCGCGCGTTCACGGTTCGCAGTCAGGTGCGTCAGGTAGTTCACCAGCGGCCTTCGATATCTCTCGACGATCGTCTCGAAGGCCCCATGGTCCCCACCCCGCACCCGCCGCATCAACTCCACTTCGCCGATGTCGTCCATCTGGCTCCGAAGGGATTAACGACGAAGAGGGGGGAAAGTTCCCGAAGGAGGTATTTCGGATTTCGGATTTCGGAGTTCGGAGTTCGGAGTTCGGATTTGCTTCGCTCCTTGTAGCAGCCACGCCGGGAGCGCAGCCGAGGCGTTTCGCCTGTAGCCAAAGCGTCCCGCCCTGGCCGTCTGCGATGGCGGCGCATGTCGTGACGGATGCCAGGGTGAGACGCGTCGCGTAGCGACGGCCGATCTTTGCCCCCGGTGACCGAGCCACGCGAAGCGGGGCGAGGGAACCGGGGGTTGGCGTGAGAAAGAAAGTTCGCGCCGCGTAGCGGCGCCAGATCCTGCGCTGCTACGCAGCGCGAAATAATGTGTTCCTCCAACCCCCGGTCCCGCTCCGCGGGACCGGGGGCAAAGGTCCATCGTCGCTCCGCGACGAGCCCCTCGTCAGCGCCGCGCCGCCTGCCGAAATGACTCTTCTTGCGCGCCCACTCCAAGGAGCGAAGCAAATCCGAAATCCGAAATCCCTCTCCCCCCATCGCCTATCATCTCCCCATGCACCCCTCCCTTCCTGCCGTGCGGCTTCTCGCCGCGGTCGCGTGTGGCGCCGACGCGGCGACCGTCGGCGAGCGACGTGAGGAGGCAACCGACGAAGCGCGGCTGCTCCAGGTTGCGGGGGCTCTCGGGATGACGCTCGCGCTCGACGCGGTGGCGGAAAGCCTCGGGCTCGCAGTCGACACGCGTCGCCGCCTCGTCGCGGGCTCGATGGTCGTCGCCCTCGCGCGCGACAACGCGCTCCACCTCCTCGGGGCACTGCACGACGCCGGCGTCCCCTCGTCGCGCGCGGTCGTAATCAAGGGAGGCGCGGTCGCGCTCGCGATGCCGGCCGAGGCGCACCGCGCCATGTGCGACGTCGACGTCGTCGTCCCGGACGCCGACGTCCCCGCGTGGATCGCCGCCGCGGAGCGCGTCGGC
Organism: Thermoanaerobaculia bacterium; assembly: GCA_041671505.1. GTDB lineage: Bacteria > Acidobacteriota > Thermoanaerobaculia > Gp7-AA8 > Gp7-AA8 > JACPDH01. Next base: position 6,141 of record JBAZBK010000059.1, read on the forward strand.
ATCAACGCACGGCGCACGACCGGCTACGAAGTCGCCTACCTCACGCGCGACCGCGGCATGATCGAGCTCCACCTCGCCCTTCCCGGCTTTGCCGGCAACGACGCGGGACCTAACTGGGACGCGCTGCATCGACGCGCGCACCGCGTCGAAGGGGGGTCCTGGCTCGTCCCCGACGCGCCGGTCGCGCGCGAGATCGCCGTGCAGCACTTCCTCTTCCACCACGGCGGCGAGGCCGGGCACGCGCTCCGCACACTCCAGGACCTGACCCTGCTCGACGACGGTGGCGAAGGCGACGGTCTCGAATGGGGAAACCCCGCCGTCGCCCGCGCCACCGCGCGGATGCGCGAGATCGCGCGCGCGATCCGCGAGGGCCGCGACAGCGATCCCGACGCCGACGCCTTCCTCTCCAGCCTCGCCACGATCCTCGGCGAGCAGAGCTCGCGATCGTTCGCCGAGGAGAGCCGGCACTGGATCGAGCAGCAGCGCGGGGCAGTGGCGAGGCTCAGACTCCTCGCGCGACGGGTCGCGCCGCCCGTGAGCGAAATGCGCAAGGCGCCCGACGACTCGACGCTCACGATCGCAGTCCGCTACGCCCGCCGCCCCTTCGACCTGTTAGGCAAATACCGCGCCGCCGCGCGAGCCGACAAAGGCCGCGGCGATGCGATCACCGGGTGGAGAGCGGAGATTGAGCGGCTGGGACGATAGAGGCGAATTCCGATTTCGGAATGCGGATTTCAGATTTCGGATTTTGGATTTCGGATTTGCCTCGCTCCTTGCAGCGGGCGCGCACGATGGGTCATGCCGAAACTCGAAACTCGGAACTCGGAACTCGGAATTCGGAATCTCGTCGTCGCGTAGCGACGATGGATCTTTGCCCCCGGTGACCGAGCCACGCGAAGCGGGGCGAGGGAACCGGGGGTGGCGGGCGCAAAAGGTTTACGCGCCGCGTAGCGGCGCCAGATCCTGCGCCGCTACGCGGCGCGTAATAATCTGTTCCGCCAACCCCCGGTCTTCGACCGGGGGCAAAGATCGGTCGTCGCTACGCGACGAAGCCCTCGTCCACACCGCTCCGCCTCCAGAAATGATCCGTCGCGACCTGCGCTGCCCTCGCAGGGGGCCAAGGCGGGACGCCTTGGCTACAGGCCTTTCACTTCCGCGTTTCGCGTTCCCGCCTACCCCGCCTCTCTCTTGTCGAACGCGACCCGGAAGACCTTCATCCAGATCCCCGAGCGTTCGCAGAGGCGCGCGGCTTCGTCGAGCTGCTCCTGGCCGATCTTGCCCGACGCGATGACGAGGCCGCGGACCGCCTGGACCGCGACGAGCTCCTCGAGCCGCTCGAGCGAGCCTAACACGGGGTAGCCCGCCGTCATCCGGCCGAGCTTCGACGCGTCGTCGTCGAGGAAGCCGATCGGCCGCATCTCGAGATCGTCGTTCTCCAGGATCTCGCGCACCGCGAGCGCCCCCGCGAAGCCCGCGCCGTAGATCAGCACCGGTTCTCCTGCCGCCTGCCGCCGCGCCCGGTGCGACCACTCGCTGAAGACGCGATACGACGCACGCATCCCGGCGAGCATCGCCGAGGCGACGAGGAACCAGGTGAGATAGAACGTGATCGGCAGCGGATCGGACCAGTAGAAGCGCGAGAAGCCGACGAGCAGCGCGGCGGCGACGAACACCCCGCCCACCACGCGCACGATGTCGCCCACCGTCGCCACCTTCCAGGCGCGGCGATAGAGCCCGAGAAGGTAGAACGCGCCGAGCGTCGCGATCGGCAGAATCGCGAGCAGGCGCTGCAGCTTGTGCCGGTTCGTCGCGAGTCCCCAGTCGTCGTACTTCAGCACCCACGACACGTAGAGCGCGGCGACGCAGAGGACGATGTCGGCGAAGACGACGAAGAGCCCCGTCCGGAGCACCGGCACGTCGTACAGCCGCAACATGTCCCCTCGGCGGATCACCGCGAACTCGTCGTAGCCGAGGCGCGAGAGCCCGATGAAGCCGGCGGCGATGATCGTCAGCAGCAGCACCGCCGCCTGCTTGTGCGACAGAAACATCGACCCGACGCCGATCGCCGCGAGGAGCAGCCCGACGCCGTGGAGCATCATCACCGCGCGCTGGTGCGTGATGCCGAGCTTGAGCAGCCTGTGGTGGAAATGCTCCCCGTCCGCTTCGAAGACCCCGCTGCCGCCGACCTTCGAGAATCTCCGCAGGAGCCGCCGCGCCATCGAGACGAGCGTCTCCGCGACCGGCAGCCCTAACACCACGAGCGGCGCGAGGATCGCGAGCCCCGTCGTAAGCGTCGAGCCGCCGCGCAGCGCGAGGCAGGCGAGGCAGAAGCCGATCGCCGTCGCCCCCGAATCGCCGAGGAAGGTCTTCGCGGGGTGCAGGTTGTACGGCAGGAAGCCGACGAGCGCCCCGCCGAGGATCAGCGCGATGAGGGCGATGTCGTAGCGGCCGACCGAGACCGAGACGCCGGCGAGACTCATCGCCGAGATGAGAGCGAGCCCGGCCGAGAGGCCGTCGAGCCCGTCGACCAGGTTGAACGCGTTCGTCACGCCGACGATCCAGAGGATCGAGAGGGGGATCGCGAGCCATCCGATCGTGATGTCGACGTCGAAGAGGTGGATGGCGGGATTGAGGCGCATGCCGAGCGAGACGGCGATGCCCGCGCCGGCGAACTGCGCGAGCGCCTTCGGAAGCGCGTGGAGCGGCCTGAGGTCGTCGTAGATCGAGACGACGAGCACCGGGATCAGGCCTAACGTGACGCCGAGCGCGAGATCCTCGGTGACCTTGATGATCTTCGGAACGCGCGTCGCCCAGAGGACGCCGGCGACGAGCGCGACGCTGGCGATGACGGCGAGACCGCCGAGGCGCGGGATGTCGGTGGCGTGAACCTTCCGCGGGCCCGGATGATCGACCGCGCCGAGGAGTGCAGCAAGGCGCATCGACAGCGGCGTCAGACCGAAAGCGATCAGCGCAGCGACCAGGGCAGGAAGAAACAGCGCGAGGACGTTCATCGACCAGCCACCCTCCACTCCACACACATCACCCTAAGGCTGGGGGCGTAAATAGTGTAGCACCAGGAGATAGGGGGCGAAGGCGGATGGGGCCTGTAGCCAAGGCGTCCCGCCTTGGCCCCCCCTGCAATGGCAGCCCAAGTCGTGACCGATGCCAGTGCGAGGCGCGTCGCGTAGCGACGGCCGATCTTTGCCCCCGGTGACCGAGACCCGCGGAGCGGGGCGAGGGAACCGGGGGTTGGCGTGAGAAAGAAAGTTCGCGCCGCGTAGCGGCGCAGGATCCAGCGCCGCTACGCGGCGCGTAATTCTGTGCTCCGCCAACCCCCGGTCCCGCTCCGCGGGACCGGGGGTAAAGATCCGTCGTCGCTCCGCGACGAAGAGAGTCACGACCTGCCCCGCCATTGGCTTGGGGCCAAGGCGGGACGCCTTGGCTACAGGCTCCGCGCAACTCGTTCGACCAGCGAAGCAAATCCGAAATCCCAAATCCGCAATCCGAAATGCGCCTCACTTCCGCATTCCGCAATCCGCACTCCGCATTCCGTGCCAACCCTCTTCGCTCCCCGCCGCCAATCATCCGTGCGATTCCGCGCACCAGCTGCGCGCACGTGCCGCGCCGCGCCATGGGGCGCCTG
>JBAZBK010000060.1:0-9647 GCA_041671505.1 Thermoanaerobaculia bacterium
ACGATCAGCGCAACAAAGAGAGGATTCTTCGGCAAATGGAAAAGCGCGCCAAACAGCTGGGCTATCAACTCGTTAAGGCCGCCTGAACTAAGTTGGTTTCTTGGAAGCGAAGCGAGGAATCTGCAAACGCGACTCCCCGATCGCTTCCGCAACGGACATCCGCGCCGCGCGGCTCGAGTCGCTGCAACGGAATCGGTCGGGAGACTTCTCAGCAGATTCCTCGCTTCGCTCGGAATGACATCGGCGCGAAGGCAGCAGCCGGGCGGAGCCAAATCCGAAATCCGCAATCCGAAATCCGAAATCCCCGACGTTGCGCTACTCTTCTCCCCGGCATGCCTTCATCGCGGAAAGAGATTGTCGCCTGGAGCCTGTACGACTTCGCAAACTCTGCGTTCACGACGCTCGTCGTCACGTTCATCTTCTCGAACTACTTCACGAACGTCGTGGCGAGCGATCCGACGCGCGGCACGATCCTCTGGTCGCGCGCGGTCAACGTCTCGGCGATCGTGGTGGCGCTCGCGATGCCGCTGCTCGGCGCCATCGCCGACTACTCGGGACGGAAGAAGCTCTTCCTCGCCGCCTGCACCGTCGTCTGCTGCTCCGCGACGGTCTTCCTCTTCTGGGCCAAGCCGGGCAACGAGTTGAGCGCGCTCGTCTTCTTCGTCATCGCGAACATCGGCTACGAGGCGAGCTACGTCTTCTACAACGCTTTCCTTCCCGAGATCTCCACGAAGGAGACGATCGGCCGCGTCTCGGGCTTCGGCCAGGGGCTCGGCTACGTCGGCGGGCTCCTCTGCCTCCTCGTCGCCCTCGGCATGGTCAACGGCTGGATCCCGTCGGAAGACCATCTCGCCGTGCGCGCGACGAATTTGCTCGTCGCCGCGTGGTTCGCCCTCTTCGCGCTGCCGACCTTCCTCTTCATGGAGGAGCGGCGCCCCGAGGGACAGCACACGATCCTCTCGGCGACGAAGGTGGCGTTCGGCCGGCTCGCGGACACGGCGCACCAGTTCCGCCGTTACCGCGAGGCGGCGAAGCTGCTCATCGCGCGGATGATCTACAACGACGGCCTCGTGACGGTCTTCTCGTTCGCGTCGATCTTCGCTGCGGCGGTCTTCGGCATGGGAACGGCCGACCTGATCAAGATGGGGCTCGTCCTCAACGTCGTCTCGGGCATCGGATCGTGGGCGCTCGGCCCGATCAACGACAAGATCGGCGGCAAGAAGACGATCACGATCACCCTCTTCGCGCTGATCGTGGCGACCGTGTTAGGCGCCGCGGCGAAGACCGTCGCCGTCTTCTGGGTCGCCGCGATCATCCTCGGGCTCATGATCGGCCCCAACCAGGCGGCGAGCCGGAGCCTGCTCGGCCTATTCGTGCCGGCGCAGAAGCACGCCGAGTTCTTCGGCTTCTTCGCCTTCTCCGGACGCCTCGCCTCGGTGCTCGGCCCCTTCGCCTACGGCACCGTGCTGCAGATCACGCACAGCCAGCGATGGGCGATGGCCTCGATCGGCGCCTTCTTCATCGCCGGGCTCGCGCTGCTCGCGCTCGTCGACGAGAAGAAAGGGATCGAGCTCGGCGCGTCCGCTGAAGCTGAAGCGAATTGAGAATTGGGAATTGAGATAGGCGCGGGGAGGAGCGGATTTTCGCGATTCGAATTTGAACCGCGATGGAATCGCAGTTCTCCTCGTCGCGTAGCGACGACCTATCTTTGCCCCCGGTGGTCTCGTCCCGCTCCGCGGGACGAGACCACCGGGGGGCATGCGAGAGAAAAATGATCGCGCCGCATAGCGGCGCTGGATACGCCGAGGTACACTCGGCGTGGGACTTGCGCACGGTCGCATACCGTGCATAGCTATACATCGAACGCACTTCATTTCGTCTTCGCGACGAAAGATCGTCGCACCCTAATTGACGACGAATTGCGCCCAAAACTCCACGCGTACCTCGGCGGAACGGCCACGGGTATCGGTTGCCTGCCTGTGAAGGTCGGTGGCGTTGAAGATCACGTGCATGCGCTCATCGTGATCCCCGCACGCCTCGCGGCCGCGGACGTCGTCAAGCGGCTCAAGGTCAGCTCCACGAACTGGATTCGCGAGAGTAGTCCGAACCGGCGGCATTTCGAATGGCAACGAGGGTATGGCGCGTTCAGCGTGAGCCGGTCGGGATGGCAGGCCGTCATTCGATACATCGAACGACAGGATGAGCATCACAGGAAGAACTCATTCGCAGAGGAGTATGTGAAGCTGCTCGAAGCCTACGGGATCGAGTACGACCCGAACTGGCTTTGGGCTTGATCTGCCGCCGCTACGCGGCGGGATCAAATTTCTGGCTCGATCCCCCGGTGGCCCGCTGTGCGGGCCACCGGGGGCAAAGATTTGTCGTCGCTATGCGACGACGAGAGAGACCGTTCGGCAGCGGGTCGAGTCCGAAATTCCGGATTTCGCTCGCATTTCCGCACCCCTTCGAAGCTCATTTCCGTATGTGAACCTTTGGAGCCACCGGGGGCAAAGGAATGTCGTCGCTACGCGACGCACCTCCAGATCGCGTCGCGCCGGATGCACACCGCCTTCCGCCGACCGCCTTCCCCTTCCGCCGACCGCCTTCCCCTTTCGCCTTCCGCATTCCGCGTTCAACCCGCATTCCCCATTCGCGCCATCTCTCAATTCTCAATTCTTAATTCTCAATTCAGCCCTATCATTTCTCCTCCATGACCTTCCCCGAGTACAAGACCGAGTTGCGTTCGCTCCTGACGCTGGCAGTGCCGATTGCGCTCGCGCAGGTGGGGCAGACGCTCATGGGCGTGGTCGACACGGCGGTCGTCGGCCGTCTCGGTGCGGCGGAGATCGGCGCGGTCGGCGTGGGGAACTCGCTCTTCTGGTTCGTCGGGATGTTCGCGACGGGTCTGGTGATGGGGATCGATCCGCTCGTCTCGCAGGCGGTCGGGGCGAACGATCCGCTGCGGGCGCGGCGGATGCTCTGGCAGGGGATCTACCTCGCGATCGCCATCGCCGCAGTGCTGACGGTTCCTCTCTTCTTTTCTCCCCGGCTGCTCGCTTTCTTTCACGTTGTTCCGGAAGTGGCCGTCCTCGCGTGGGACTACACCCGCGTCAGGACCTTCAGCCTCCTTCCGCTGCTGATCTTCGTCGTGATCCGCGCCTACCTCCAGGGGAAGAACGTGACCCGGCCGATGGTCGTGTCGATCGTCATCGCGAACATCGCGAACCTGCTCCTCGACATCCTCCTCGTGTTCGGTGGTGAGGCTCTCCCCGCCTGGTGCGGCCCGCTCCGCGCGATACCGGCGTTCGGCGTGACCGGAGCCGCGATCGCCACGGTCCTCTGCAGCGTCCTGCAGGTCGCGATCATCGCCATCGCCGTTCCGAGAGTCGCGCTGCCACCTCACGACGGCTCGCTCCGCACGTTCATCTCCTCGGACTTCCGGCGCGCGTTCCGGGTCGGCCTCCCCGTCGGCTTCCAGCTCGCCGCGGAAGTCGGCATCTTCGCTCTCGTCGGCCTCGTCGCCGGAGGGCTTGGAAAATACGCGCTCGCGGCGCACCAGGTGACGATCGCGCTCGCCTCCTTCACCTTCACCTTCGCGGTGGGGGTCGGGTCTGCCGGTTCGGTCCGCGTCGGTCTCGCCGTCGGCGCGCTCGATCAGCGCAGGACGCGCGTCGCAGGGCTCACGGCGTTCTCGGGTGGCGCTTTGATCATGTCGGTCTTCTCGCTGGTCTTCGCCTTCTTCCCCGCGCAGGTCGCGGGGCTCATCAGCTCGGAGAGCGACGTGATCGCAGCGACCGCGCCGGTCATCCTGATCGCGGCCATCTTCCAGATCTTCGACGGCATCCAGGCAGTGGGCGCCGGCGTGCTTCGCGGCGCCGCCGATACCCGCTTCGCCTTCATCGCGAACGTCATCGGCCACTGGGGAATCGGACTCCCTGTCGCCTGGTACCTCGGATTTCACCTGCAGGGCGGTATCACCGGCCTCTGGTGGGGACTCTGCGCCGGGCTGATCGCCGTCGCGATCATGCTATTCATCCGCTTCGCGCGGATCTCGTCACGGCCGATCAGGCCGGTCGCGCACACGTAAAGCAGGCCAACGGACATAGGCCATAGGTCAAAGCAGGCATAGGTGCCATTTCGGATTTCGGATTTGGCTTCGCCTGACAGCACGATTCCGGAAGTGCGAAAGTTTCCTTCCGGTGCTCGGAATTCAGACTCACCGCCTCACGCCTTGCAGCAAACCCATCCAACAGCCGTTGACTTCGCCAGATGGTCGAGAGCATCGAATCCGAAATCCGAAACCGTGCCTACTCCGTCGGCTCGACCTCGGCTGCGCGCAGCTCCGTCAGCACTTCGCGACTGTCGCGGAACCGGGTGTAGCCCGAGATCGCCGTCTCCGTGAAGGGAGGGACGACCACCGTCCGCAGCATCCGGTGCTTCAGCGGCATCCTGGTCCCCGGCTCGAGATAGTCGATGTCGAGCCTGATCGCGCGCGCCTTGTCGGAACGGTTCGTCACCGTCGCGCGGAAGCGCCGCTTCACCACACCGTCCTTCGCAGGATCGACCTGCTCCTCGAACCGGTGGTCCCAGCTCGTCGCCTGGTCGTCCTTCTTCGAGCGGGTCGCCGACTTGACCGTCGACGAGGCTAACGCCGACTCGAGCTGCCTCGTCTTGACGACGAGGTCCTCGTCGGTCCGCCCGACCGGGATCCGATCGTTCTTCTCTCCGCCACACGCGGCGAGAAGCAGCGCGAGAAGCGCCGCGCCGCGCCATGAGGCGCGACGCGACGCGTGATTCACGATTGTTCTCACTTCCCCTGCTCCCGTAGCTCGTCCATCAACCGGAGATACGTATCGTAGCGCCCTTCGGAGATTGCGTCGTCCTCCACGGCGCCCTTCACCGCGCAGCCCGGCTCGTGCGTGTGGCTGCAGTCGTTGAAACGGCAGTCGACGGCGAGCTCGTCGAATTCGGGAAAGTACGACTTGAGCGTCTCGACGTCGAGCTCCATCAGGCCGAACTCGCGGATCCCGGGCGTGTCGATGATCGAGGTCCCCGCTCCGAGATCGTAGCGGGCCGCGAGGCGCGTCGTATGCGTGCCCGTGCCGTGCGCCTCCGAGACCTCTCCCGTCTTGATCGCGCTCGTGTCGATCTCGCTCGACTCGTCGAGCTTCACGATCGAGCGCAGGATCGTCGACTTCCCGACGCCGCTGTGGCCGACGAAGACCGAGCAGCGCCCCCGCAGCCGCGACTCGAGCGTCGCGATCCCGAGGCCCGTCTTCGTCGAGCAGAGAATGTACTCGACGCCGAATTCCGAATAGGCCTCGAGACAGGCGAGCTCGTCGGCGAGCTCCTCGTCGCTCGCCAGGTCGACCTTGTTCACGCAGATGAGCGGCTTCGCCCCTCCCTGCATGATCGCGATCAGGTAGCGGTCGATGAGCCGCGGCCTCAGCGGCGGATACTTCACCGACACGACGTTCACGACGACGTCGATGTTTGCCGCGATCACCCTCTGCATGTGCGCGTAGTGCGGGTCGGGGCGCGCGAGGAAGGTCGTCCGGGGAAGCACCGTGTGAATCCACCGGCTCCCGTCCTCCTTCTCCCACCAGCGCAGCCGGTCGCCGACCGCGATGTCGGTCTGCTGCGTCGCCGCATACCGCGACGGCAGCAGGCACTCGACGATCTCCTCCCCCGAGAGCACGCTCGCCGTGCGTCGCGTGATCGAGATCAGCGTCCCGTCGCGCATCGCCGCGTCGGCGACCGGGTCGGGTTCCGGCGTCGGCACCTGTCCGGCGATCGTGTCGAGCGAGACGAGCCGCCGTTTCTTCTCGTGCGAAGGCGCAGACTCGCCTGCCGCCTCCCATCGACGGTGGTCGAACTTGTCTCTGCCGCCCTTCTTCTTTCCCATCGCTTTTCTGATCTGCGCCGCTTTCTTCCGCGCCTTTTCAGTCGCGTGCTCGGCGCTCTTCTCGAAATGATGCCTGAGTTTCTTCTCTTCCCGGTTCATGTCTGACCCTGATCCGAGGTTTCGCGGGCTCATGCCGGCGGAGCTTCGCCGGACGCGAAACCGATGGGTGGTGCTCCCGACGCCCGGATACGACTCGATCGGAGCGCGTCGCGAGACAGCGCGGCAAGGCGGCAGGCGCCGCCGTCAAAGGTGCCGGATGTCCCGCGCGGAGCAGGTCAGACTCTCATAGGCTGCTGCGATTCTAGCAATTCTCGGCGTCGTCAGGCCAGTCACGCCGCCCGAGCCGCCAATCCGACAGGTCCGATCTCCCGTATCTCCATCTGTCTTGCGCATCGCGGAGCAGCGCACGACAATCGTTGGTGTTCCGCGTTCACGCGGTCCGGGAGGTTCCCCCATGCGCCTTCGCACGCGCGCGATCGTTCTCGCTTTCGTCGCCTGCCTCGCCCTTGTCGGCCCCGCCGGCGCGCAGTACTTCGGCAAGAACAAGGTCAAGTGGGACAACTTCAAGTTCCAGGTCCTGCAGACGAAGCATTTCGACATCCACTACTACCCGGAGCAGAAGCAGGCCGCAGAGGATGTCGCGCGAATGGCAGAGCGCTGGTACGCGCGCTACTCGAAGTTCTTCAACCACGACTTCGTGCACAAGTCGATCGTCCTCTACGCCGATCATCCCGACTTCCAGCAGACGACGACGATCGACAGCACGATCGGCGAGGGGCTCGGCGGCTTCACCGACGCCTTCCAGAACCGCATCGTCATGCCGCTCACCGGCACCTACGCGGAGACCGACCACGTCCTGGGGCACGAGATGGTTCACGTCTTCCAGTACGACATCGCCTTTTCGAAGAGCGGGAGCGGGAGCGGCGACCGGAACGCCAATTTCCGGATGATGTCGCTTCCCCTCTGGATGATCGAAGGTCTCGCCGAATACCTGTCGCAGGGACGCGTCGACCCTCAGACCGCGATGTGGGTGCGCGACGCCTTCATCGCCGACAAGCTCCCCGACCGCGAGAAGCTGACGAGCGACCCGCGTTTCTCCCCCTACCAGTACGGCCAGGCCTTCTGGGCCTGGGTCGGCGGCCGCTGGGGCGACGAAGCCGTGCGCGAGCTGTTCCTCGAAGCCGGTGTGTTAGGCATCGACGAGGCGTTCCGGAAGATCGTCAACATGCCCGCGAAGGACGCCTTCGCCGAATGGCAGCAGGTCTCGAAGGATCAGTACGCCGGGGTCGTGAAGGAGAGGATGACTCCGGCGGCGTTAGGCGCCCCGCTGGTGGCGCCGCGCAAGCGGACCTTCGGCTCGAGCGTCGACCTCGCGCCCTCGGTCAGCCCCGACGGCAGGTACCTCGCCTTCCTCTCGGCGCGCGGCCTCTTCTCGATCGACATCTTCCTGGCCAATGCGGAGACGGGCGAGATCATCGCGGAGCTCGCGGGGCCGCGAAGCGACGCGCACTTCGAGTCGCTCCGGTTCATCGATTCGGCGGGCTCCTGGGCGCCCGACGACGAGTCGTTCGCCTTCGTCGTCTTCGAGGGAGGCAACAACCGCCTCGCGATTCTCGACGTGGAATCGCGCAAGGTGACCGAGAGGATCGAGCTCCCCGGCATCGGCGCCATCTCGAACCCCGCCTGGTCGCCCGACGGGCGCGAGATCGCATTCTCCGGGCAGGCGGGCGGCATCACCGACATCTACGTGATGGACGTCGAGACGAAACGGATCGAGCGGCTTACTGACGACCGTTATGGAGACCTGCAGCCCGCCTGGTCGCCCGACGGAAGGCAGATCGCGTTCGTCTCCGAGCGGGGCGAGGGGACCGACCTCGAGGCGCTCAAGTACGGCCCGCTCCGCATCTCGGTGATCGACGTCGAGACGAAGCAGGTCCGCACGCTGCCGATGTTCGACATCGCCCGCCACATCAATCCGCAGTGGGCGCCCGACGGAAAGACGATCTGGTTCATCGCCGACCCCGACGGTGTCTCCGACATCTTCCAGTACGACCTGCAGTCGGGGCAGATCACGCGGCGCACGAACGTCGCGACGGGCGTCTCCGGCATCACCGACCTCTCCCCCGCGCTCAGCGTCGCGGCGCGCCAGGGGCGCGTCGTCTATTCGCTCTTCAACGACGGCGGGTGGGAGATCCGCACGCTCGACCCGAAAACCGCGCCGTCGATCGCCACCTCGTTCGTCTCGATGATCAACCCGCCCGCGTCGATCCTGCCGCCTCCCGACGCGGTCGAGCCGATCGAAGTCGCCGCCTATCTGAAAGACTCCGGCGGCGGCCTTCCTCCCGTCGGCGGAACCTTCACGGAGAAGAAGTACGACCGATCGCTCCACCTCGACTGGATCGGCCCGCCGACCGTCGGCGTGGGCGTCGACAGCCGCGGCGTCGGTGTCGGCGGCAGCATCGCGCTCGGCTTCGCCGATGTGCTCGGAACGCACAAGGTCGGAGTCTTCCTCCAGGGAGGAGGCACGACGAGCTCGCTCGACGCCTTATTCGGGGGTCAGGTCTATTACCTGAACCAGGCGAACCGCATCCAGTGGGGCGGTTCGCTCACGCACCTCCCCTACTCGACCCGCTACACGCTCTACGGGCAGGAGACGGTGATCGTCGACGGCGTGCCGGTGGTCCGCGAGATCTACCAGGACGTCGAAGAGAGGACGACGCTCGACGAGGCAGCCCTCATCACGCAGTATCCCTTCGGCCCGACGCGGCGCGTCGAGGCGTCGGCGGGTTACAGCCACCTCGGCTACGAGATCGGCGTCGACGAGTTCCTGTTCGAGAACGGGGTCCTGGTGGACGAAGACGACTACACGGTCGACACCATCCCGAGCGTCGGCTACTTCCGAGGAGCCGCCGCATTCGTTGGCGACAGCTCGGTGTTCGGGCTCGCCTCGCCGATCGCGGGAACGCGCTACCGCTTCGAGCTCGCGCAGAACAGCGGCGACCTCGACTTCCAGACGGGGCTCGCCGACTATCGCAAGTACTTCTTCAAGCGCCCGGTCACCCTCGCCGTCCGCGGCCTCTTCCTCGGCCGTTACGGAGACAGCGCGGAGGATCCGCGCCTCAATGCTCTCGACATCAGCAACAGCACCCTCGTGCGCGGCTACGCCGACTACGCCAACGAGGAATGCACGCAACTGCCCGGCTACGGCGCTTGCCCGGAGGTCGCGAGGCTCCTCGGAAGCAAGATGGCCATCATGAACATCGAGCTGCGCGTGCCGCTCCTCGGCCCGCGCGAGTTTGGCCTGATCACCGCGCCTTACTTCCCGACGGAGCTCATCGGTTTCATCGATGGAGGCGCGGCGTGGACCGAGAACCAGGAGGTCGACTGGAGCTGGGAGCGCGACACTCCCGCGCGCGTTCCCGTCTTCAGCGCCGGCATCGCGACGCGGACGATCCTCGGCGGCATCCTTCCAATCCAGTTCTACTACGCCTTCCCGTTCCAGCGACCCGAGCGCAGCAGCGGAGAGTTCGGGTTCCTCATCATTCCGGGGTGGTAGGGCAGGTTGAAGGTCAAAGGTCCTAGGTCATAGCAGGCAGAGCCTCGGAACTTATGGAGAACCTCGGGGCACACCCAAATGGCCTTAAGTTAAGCAAGTTTGCAGCTCAACGGCTGTCATTCCGAGCGGCCCACTGCGCGCGCTGCAGCGCCTGAGGTAAGAAACTGAGTACGATGGTGACGGCGTGGC
>JBAZBK010000061.1:0-9607 GCA_041671505.1 Thermoanaerobaculia bacterium
CGAGCCCTGGTCGCATGGGCTCAACGCGCGCTCTCGCTGCCGACTTTCGATCCAGTTTGCCTCTGGCTCCCGACTCAATCCACGCCCTCGATCTGAAAACACCGGTTGGGCAACACGCCCTTACGCGCGGGGCTATTCAAAAATCGCCGCTGACGCGGCGACGATAGCGCAGCCTTGCAAAGCAAATCCGAAATCCGCAATCCGAAATCTGAAATCTGTTGCAAAATCTCCTCCGCATGCAAACCTCCTCCCTCATCGCGGTTACGGTCGCGCTCGCCGCCTCGGCGGCGATCATCGTCCTCAACGAGACGAAAGGGCTGCTGAGCCATGACCGGTTCCCGAACAAGGGCTACCGGTACGCGGCGTACACCCTGCTGACCGGCCTGCTCGTGCTCGTCACGGCGCTCGTCGCGAGCGCCTCGAATCAGCCCGCGACGGCGAGCGACCTGGCGAAGATGCCCTTCTGGTCGCTCTTCACCATGCACTTCATCCTCGTCGTCTTCCTCGTCTGCTGGTGGCTCGTCTCGGGTCGTCCCGGGCTCGGAAGCTTCTTCAACCTCAGGAAGGACGACGCGGGAGTGGAGGCGCTCGCCGGCGTGGCGATCGGCGTCGGGGGCTGGCTTCTCACGATTACCGTCGCACTGGCGATCGGTCTCGCGATCCAGGCATTCGGAAATGTCGACGAGCCGATACACCCTCCGGCGGCGATCTCCTGGATGGCGGCGCTCCCCTGGTTCAAGAAGCTCGCGATCGTCTTCTCGGCGATGACGTTCGAGGAGCTCTTCTTCCGCGGCTTTCTTCAAAAGCGGGTCGGACTCCTGGCCTCCACGGTCGTCTTCGTGATCGCGCACGCCGGCTTCGGCGAGCCGATGATGTTCATCGGCATCACGGTGGTATCCCTCGTGATCGGATACGTCTTCTACCGGACGAAGAGCCTGCTCCCCTGCATCATCGCGCATGGAGTCTTCGACGCGATCCAGCTCTTCATCGTGATCCCGGTCGCCCTGAAGCTGATGCCGCAGGCGTTCTAGGCCTAACCGTCACGGGCGGCGCTTCGTTCCGATCATCAGCGCCGCCGGGCCGGGGATGCGCACCGGCCCCGAGGCCTCGAATCCGGCTCGCGTGAGCCACGATCGATACTCCTGCTCGGTGTAGTTCCTTCCCCGCTCGGTTCCGACGAGCATGTTGATCGAGAAGAGCGCGGCCTGCCGCGGAGCGGTCCGCGTCTCGTCGAGAATGAAGTCGGCGATCACCAGCCTCCCGCCAGGTGCGAGCGCTTCGTGGCTGCGCCGGACGAGCGAGACGTTCTCGTCGTCGTCGAGCATGTGGCAGATCGCGGAGACGAAGATCAGGTCGAACCCGCTGCCGAGCGGGTCGTCGCGGAGGTCGCCCGCGCGGAGCGCGACCCGGTCCGACAGCCCCGCGGCCATGACGTGCTCGTTCGCGATGACCAGCACCGGCTCGAGATCGAGCACTTCGGCGTGTAATCTCGGGCTCGCCTGCGCAAAGGCGATCGAGTAGGCGCCCGAGCCTCCGCCGACGTCGAGCATCCGCGCCACACCGTCGGTTCCGACGGCACGGACGACGTGAGGCGCCCGCTCGCTCGCGTTTCGGTGCATCGCGGCGATGAAGGCGCGGGTCCACGCATCGTCACGCGCACCGGCGGGCTTGAAGGGAACTCCGAAGCGAACGCAGTCGCTCAGCGTCGCCCAGCGATTCCAGAGGCCTGCCTGGTGCATCAACGCGGCGCGCGCGTCGTTCTCTCCCCCTTTCGCGAGGAAGCGCTTCGACACGGGCGTCGTGCGCCACTTCCCGTCGCTCTTCGCGAGGAGGCCGAGCGCCACGAGGGCGTCGAGCAGCAGCTCCGTCGCGCGGGCATCGGTACCGCAGCGCGACGAGATCGCCGCAGCGCCCGCCCCTTCGCCCGCAGCCGAGAAGACATCGAGCTCGATCGCCGTCAGGATGATCCGGCTCTCCTGGAAGGCGCGAATCGACTGCTCCAGCTCCTCGGGAAGCGCTCCCGAAGCCTCCTTCGCCTTCATCGACGCGAGATAGCGGTCGCGGTTGAGGCGGACTTCCGCGGCGAGCGCGTCGGCGTCGCGGTTGACGAGCCGTTCCACCGCGAGACCGTTCTTGAAATGGCTCTGCACGATCTCCGGCACGTCGGCGGGCGTGACACTGGAGTACCAGACGCCGTCGGGATAGACGACCATGTTAGGCCCACGCTCGCAGAGGCCGAGCGAGCCGCAGGTCGTCAGCTGGACCTCGTTCATCAGCCCCTGCCGGCCGAGCTCGACGCGCAGCGCATCGATCGTCTTCATCGAGCCGCGCGCGGGGCACGACGGCGCCCCCTCGGGCTTCTGTTGCGAGCAGGCGTAGACGTGGTATCGGAACGGTTCCATGGCGTCCTCCGTCTCCGCAGACTAAGCCCGCGCCTTACTGCGGGCGGCATCGGAAATCACGACGGGAGGTGACGGAAGAACGCGCGTCGAGAGACGCGTACAAACGGTTTTCCCGGCCACAAGGGCCTTAAGTCATCCGCAGAAAAGCTGAAGTTAGAACGTAGAACGCTGAATTGAGAACCCAGAAAGAGGTTCGTGCCGCGTTTCTGGGTTCTCAGTTCATCGTTCTACGTTCTAACTTCAGATTCTTCTCTTCTGACTCGAGGCCATTGGGTCCGCCCGTGTAGAAATGGCCCGTCCCCCTCCCGGAGAACGGGCCATCGGCACTTCCTCGCCAAACGATCATCGGGCGATGCCCGTGAGCGCGCTCTGGCTGCAGCCTACGGGCAGGTCGCGAACGCGTCGGTGTCGGTGACCGCCGGAGCCGGCGGCCCCGGATAGTTGAAGTAGATCTTCGACTTGCCCGACTTCACGTCGGTGACGTCGAGTCGATAGAAGACATTCGTCGTCGCTGCCGAGAAGACCCAGTACCGGTTGTTCAGACCGCAACCGTTGAGCGCCTTGACGAGGATCTCCCAGTTGTCGGGGCCGAAGAACTGGAAGAGTCCCGAGCCCGCGTTCGCGGCACCGGCCACCTTCGCCTGATCGTTGGTCAGCGTCCCGGCGGGATCGGTCCTCCAGCGGGCCGAGACTGAGAAGCGGGTGAGAAGGCAAAGCGAGGTCGCCGTACTCGATCCGCAGCTGAGCGCGACAGGGTTGGTCAGGAAGCCGATGTTCGTACCAGTCGTCGTTCCGTTGTGCGCACCAATGATGTCGGACGCGTTGCCGTTGAACGGCCAGACCGCCACGAGGCCGGCTTCGGGCGCGGTGATCTCGCGGCCGAGGTCCGATCGAATCTGCGCCTCTGTGCGTGCCACGTTCCACAGGTGCACCTCGTCGATCGCGCCGGTCGGTTGGTGAGCCCAGCTCACGTCGCTGCCAATGCGCATCTCCGTCGTGCCCACCGCCAGCGGACCTGTCTCGTCGAAGGTCGCGGCGAGCTCGCCATTGATGTAGTGAAGGCGCTTCGTGCCGTTGAAGACGACGGCGACGTGCGTCCAGCGGCCCGGCTCGATCTGGCCGCCGTTCCTGGCGGAACCGCCAGCCTTCAGGTACGACCTGAGCGTCGGCTTGCCGCCGACGGTGCAGAGACCGATCCACCACGCTTGCGTGTAGCTCTTGCCGGCGATGCTGCGGCAGTCTTCGCCAGCCGGATTGTTCGTGATCCCCACCCACGCCTCGAACGTGAACGCGTCGGTCGGGTTGAGCGCGGGGCTCGCTGGAATGACGACATGGCCAGTGGAAGGATCCCCGCCGAGCACCAGATAGGCGCCGAACGGCTGTGCGCCCGCCGTGCCCGCCATGAAGAACATCGACGACGCGAGGACGAGCAGCAGCGGCCAGCTGCGAACCGTCCGTGGAGCGCTAACGCTATTGGTGAACATGCACTTTCTCCTTTTCCTCTCGTGAAGTACGTGAAGTTGCATCGTGTCCCACGGCTCCGCCACCGGCGGAGCCGAAAACCCGGATTACGTTTTGGAAGTCGGATAGTAGAACGCGGAACGAGGCGCGGACAATCCGACATTGTGACCATGCGCCTCGCTTCGTGTCATCCCGAGCCCGCGAAGCGGGAGAGGGATCTGCAAAAGAAAGCTCACTGATCGATTCCTCGGCGGCCACTCGCTCAAGGGGGCGCGAGATTCGGCTGAGGAAGCGGTCAGTCAATCATCAGCAGATCCCTCTCCCGCTTCGCGGGATCGGAATGACGTGCCGACCGCACCGTCCCACCCGATTCGGTGCTGCGCTGCGCGCCGCCGCGAAAGCTCTGTCCCGCTCCGCGGGACACTCCACCTGGCTGCTCATCGCCTCTCGCCTTTCGCCTCTCGCCTGTCTCACAGGAAATCGCCCACCCTCGATCGCCGTTACTCCCGCACGATGGACTGCCGCGTAGGATGCGGCGCGTGCTGCATCGCGCTCTCGATCTCCTCCCCAATCCCGGGAATGCCCGGCGGCAAGCCGTCGGGCGTGCGCTGCGTGCAACTCACCGAGGACAACCGATGCATGCTCTGGGGAAAGCCGGAGCGGCCCGAAGTCTGCAACCGCCTCACGCCGATGGTCGAGATGTGCGGGGAAACGACGGACGATGCGCTCCGCTACCTCTACTGGCTCGAGTCGCAGACGAAGCCGTAGCGGCCAACGGTACGCGCCACAGGAGACGAGCGTGCGGGTTGTCATCCCGACGACCGATCCCGCGGAGCGGGAGAGGGAGGAGGGATCTCGCAGGCTGGTACGGATGAAATTCACCCACTGATCCTGCCCTTGGCGCGTGAGTACCAGCCTGCGAGGTCCCTCCTCCTTCGCTTCGCTCAGTCGTCGGGACGACAACTCCCTCGGGCGCATCCGGGAGCCCACGTGCCGTACCTCTCATCGCTGCTCGGCACCAGCCGCCGCTTCCGTGGCCGCGCGCTGATCCATCATCAGCCGCTGCGCCTCGGCGCGAAGCCCCGGCAGATAGCGCGCGAAAACGAGGCCTCCGACGATCGCGATACCGCCGCAGATCGCGATCGTCGCCTGAGCCCCCAGGCTGTCGCCGAGCCAGCCGGCGAGCATCGAGCCGAGCGGCGCCATCCCCATGAAGACCATCGAGTAGAGCGACATCACCCTGCCGCGAAGCGGATCGGGGACCATCGACTGCACGAGCGTGTTCGCCGACGACATCTGGAGGATCGTGAAGAAGCCGACCGGAAGGAGCAGCGCGACGGCGACGTAAAGTGATTGCGCGGTGGCGTACGCGACGAGGCTCGCGCCGAACGCGATCGCGCCGACCGCGGCCCAGTTCCCGAGCCCACGGATCGTCCGCCGCATCGCGAGCGTGAGCGCCCCCACGACGGCGCCGATGCCCGCCGCGGCACTGAGCAGCCCCAGGCCGCGCGGGCCGGAGTGGAAGAGCCGGTCGGCGACGATCGGCATGAGCACGACGTAGGGGCTTGCGGTGAAGCTGCCGACACCGACGAGCGCGATGATCGCGCGGATCGGGCGGTGGTTCCAGGTGAAACGAAAACCTTCGGTCAGTTCCTTCGTCGGGGAGCGCCGCGAAGCGACCGTCTCACGCGGCTCGATGCGCATCAGCAGCAGGCTCGCGATGATCGGCACGAAACTGACCGCGTTGATGACGAAGCACCAGCCCTCGCCGACCGTCGCGACGAGCACGCCGGCGATCGCCGGGCCGATGACCCTGGCACCGTTGAAGATCGAGGAGTTCAGACCGATCGCGTTGACGAGGTCTTCCTTCCCCACCATCTCGACGACGAACGACTGCCGCACCGGGATGTCGATCCCGTAGATCACGGCGAGAAGAGCCGCGAGCACGATCACGTGCCAGATCGCGACGCGGTCGGTCAGCGTGAGAACAGCGAGGAGGACCGCGGGAATCATGAGGCCGCACTGCACCCAGATCAGAGCCCGCCTCCGGTCGACGCGATCGGCGATAACCCCGCCGATCGGCGACGCGAAGAAGACAGGCGCCTGCGAGGCGAAGGCGACGAGCCCGAGGAGCAGCGACGACCCCGTGAGCCGGTAGACGAGCCACGACTGCGCGACCGTCTGCATCCAGCTGCCGATGAGCGACGTCAGCTGGCCGAAGAAGAAGAGGCGATAGTTGCGGTGGCGAAGGGCTCGGAGCATTTACGCAATTGAAAATTGAAAATTGAGAATTGAAAATTGCGCCTGTCTTTCACCTCGCGGAAAAAGAACGCTTGACAAGCGTCGCCCTGCTTGACTGCGAGCCCGATTTTCTCTTTCTCCGTTTTCAATTCTCAATTTTCAATTTTCAATTCCTGCCGCTTCGGCAAGCCCGTGCTAACCTTTTCTCTCCCCATGATCCCCACGCCGGAACAACTCTCCGCGATCGGCAGGATGACGGCCGGGAACCTCAAGCAGGTGCCGTTCGCGACCCTGCTCTGCAGCCTTGCGGCGGGAGAGCGGACCGTCGTGCTCGAGCTGCGGCGCAACCAGCTCGAGAAGAAGATCGTCTTCGACAAGGGCTCGCCGGTCGATTGCCGGTCGAACCTCGCCCACGAAACGCTCGGACGGTTCCTCCTCGCCGAAGGGAAGATCACCGAAGAGCAATTCAATGCATCTCTCGGAAAGGCGGCGTCGAAAGGTGTCCCGCTCGGCGAGATCCTCGTCGAGAGCGAGCTGATCGGCGGCTTCGAGCTCTACCGCGTGCTGCAGCAGAATCTCGCGAAGAAGCTGCTCGACTGCTTCACCTGGCGCGACGGCACGTTCGAGATCAAGCCCGATCCCCCCGACGTCGACTCGTCGCTGAAGGTGAAGGCGCCGCAGCTCGTCGTCACCGGGGTCATGAAGTTCGCCTCACAGGAGGAAGTCGACAAGGCGGTCGTGCCTCTCATCGGCAAGCAGCTCATCCTCCACCCGTCGCCGCAGTTCCCGCTCGACGAGATCAAGCTGCCGTCGGCGCAGATGAAGCTGATCGACTCCATCAAGGGGGAGTTCCGGATCGACGAGCTCGCGGCGGGTGATCTTCCGTACGAGGACGTCACGCGCGTGCTCTACGCTCTCGCGGTGATCGGCATCGTCGTGCGCGCCGAGCTGGTGCCGCCGGCGATGCGCCGCGCGCAACCGCCGAAGCCGCAGAAGCCGGCGGTGTCGATGGGAACGACCGCGGGGCTCGTGCCGATCCCGCAGCCCGTTGCAGCCCCCTCTCCCCCGGCTCCCTCGATCGATACCGAAAAGCTGCGCGACGAGATCATGCAGGCGTACCTCGCTTTCCGCAGGCAGGACTCGTTCGACCTGCTGCGACTCGACGAGAAGGCGCCGATGCCGGAGATCGAGAACGCCTACCTCCGCCTCTCACGGCGATTCAACCCGCTCGCGCTCGAGGGGACGCCGCTCGAGAATATCGCCGACAAGGCGCGTGAGCTCTGCCTCGCCATCGGCCGCGCGTACGGCGAGCTCGCCGATCAGATCCAGCGCGAAGCGGTGATCGACCGCCGCAGCCAGAAGCGCGAGGAGCACAAGCGCAGCCTCGCCGCGGGACGCTTCGCGATCAAGACCGACCTGCTCGACCCGTCGGTGCAGTTCCGCAAGGGGAAGGCGCTCATGGAAGCGGGCATGCACCGCGAGGCGACGCAGCTGCTCGAATTCGCCGTCGACTGCGACTCGCAGAACGTCGAATACCGCGCCGAGCTCGCCTGGTGCAGGTTCCTCGACTCGTCCTCCAACGCGAGGCAATCGCTCGCCGACCTGAAGGAGGCGATGCGCATCGACCCGCAGAACGGCCTCTCGGCCTTCTACGCCGGTGAGATCCATCGAATCAACGGCAACAAGTCCGAAAGCGAGCCGCTCCTGCGCAAAGCATGCAAGCTCATGGCTCCCGACCGCCGCCCCGTCGAAGCGCTGAAGTTGCTGATGACGGCAAAGTGAGGCGAAAGGCGAGAGGCGAGAGGCGATAAGCAGGCATGTGGAGTGCGAAAGCGTAGCTTTCGCGGCGGCGCGAGGTGTCGCATTCCTCGGCACATCCTCGCGGCACCTACCGTCCGAAGCTTCGCTTCGGCGCGAAAGTTGCGCTTTCGCACTCCACATCGCCCACTCATCGCCTCTCGCCCTTCGCCTCTCGCCTGCCTCGACCTGCTTATTGCGCGTAGAATCGCCATTGATGTCCGACTTTCGATCCGCTCCAACGTCGCCCGGCACGCTTCAGGCGGCGATCGTCGAGATCGACCGGCTCCGGACGCTCGTCGAAGCGTCGAAGTTGATCAACTCCTCGATCGAGAGTGACAAGCTCTTCGACTCCATCCTCGAGGTCGCGCGACGCGAGCTCGACGTCGAGCGCGGCACCCTCTACTTCCTCGACCGCGAGCGCGGCGAGATCTGGTCGAAGATCGCCTCGGGGCTCGCCGCAACCGAGATTCGCCTCCCCGTCGGAAAAGGACTCGCCGGCGTCGTCGCCGAAACAGGCGAAGCGATCATCCTCCACGACGCATACTCCGATCCGCGGTTCGACCCGTCGAGCGACCTTCGCTCCGGTTTCAAGACCCGCTCGATGCTCTGCGTTCCGATTCAGAATCGACAGGGAACGGTCGTGGGCGTGCTCCAGCTGCTGAACAAGCGCTCCGGCGATTTCGGCCGGCGCGACCTCGACTTCCTCGAAGCGCTCTCCGATCACATGGCCATCGCGATGGAAAACGCGATGCTCCACCTCAGCGCGATGGAAAAGGACCGGATGGAGCGCGAGCTCCGACTCGGCCGCGAGATCCAGGGGAAGCTCCTTCCACCGCCTCCGGACGACATCCCGGGACTCGAGATCTCCGCGTCGTGCATCCCGTGCTACGAAGTCGGAGGCGACTACTTCGACTTCATCAAGCTCGATTCAGGAGAGCTCGCCTTCGCCCTCGGCGACGTGTCGGGCAAGGGAGTCTCGGCGGCGATGATCATGTCGGGCGTGCAGGCCGCGTTCCGCCTCGGCGCGCCGGTCGTGCGCGACCTGCCTAACCTCGTCGAGCGACTCAACACGCTCCTCTACCGCACGGCGGGGGGACGCAAGTACGTCACCTTCTTCTGCGGCTTCTACGATCCGCAGACGGGACACCTTCGCTACGCAAACGCCGGGCACAATCCGCCGCTCGTCGTGCATGGGGCCACCACCACGCGCCTCGAAGCCACGGGAACGCCGATCGGACTCCTCCCGCGCGGCACCTTCGGTGAGGCGGCGACCGTCCTCGAGCCCGGTTCGACGCTTGTCCTCTACACCGACGGATTCGTCGAGGCGGAGGATCCCGCGGAGGAGCAGTACGGGATGGATCGATGGACTGCCGCCGTCGCCGCTGTGGGCGAAATCCCCGTTGCTGCGGTGCCGGCACAGCTCAACGAGATGATCACCGAGTACGAGAACGGCGCGAAGCCGATCGACGACAAGACGATCGTCGTCATGCGGCGACACGGCTGAGCGATGCGTTCGGATTTCCGCTCTGGCTTCGCAAGGCTGGATCCGCTGCGCGCGAGGCATGGCACCGCGGCCGCGGAAGCGGCCGTTTCTAAATAGCCCCGCGCGTAAGGGCGTGTTGCCCAAATAAGAATCTATTAACAAACCGTATTAGTGAGTATAATAATGAGCGTCAATTGAGGTGGCGCTCATGATGCGCAAG
>JBAZBK010000062.1:0-8501 GCA_041671505.1 Thermoanaerobaculia bacterium
ATCCCGGGGCTGACTACTACGATCAGCGCAACAAAGAGAGGATTCTTCGGCAAATGGAAAAGCGCGCCAAACAGCTGGGCTATCAACTCGTTAAGGCCGCCTGAACTAAGTTGGTTTCTTGGAAGCGCAGCGAGGAATCTGCAAAGGGCCTTCTGATCGCTTCCAAGGCTCAAATCTGGCCTTGTGGACCGAGTCGTCGCTGAGGAAGTGGTCACGCGAGTTGTTTGCATATTCCTCGCTTCGCTCGGAATGACAGCCGCTCGCGTCGCGTAGAGTCGTTAACTTAAGTCCATTGGGTGTGACCCCGAAGTTCCGCTCCGCGTTTCGCGTTCAGCGTTTCGCGTTATCCTCTCGTCATGCCTCACCCCGGTCCGCCGATCGAGCTCCTGACGCGAAGGCTCGCGGAGACGCCGACCGAATTCCTCTCGCCGGTTCTCGCCAGCGACCCGGGCGCGGTGAACCTCGCGGCGATCGTCTCCGATCTCATCGCCGACCTCGGCGGAGAGCCGCTCCCTGCGGAAAGCGCGAAGCAGTTCGTGGCGCGAGCCAAGGAGCGCGACGACGAGCTCCGCCTCGTCCTCATCGCCTCCTGGCTGCTCCACGAACGCTGGTTCATCGATCAGGCACGCTTCGCCCCGCGCGCCCTCGCGTTCCTGTCGAACGGCCTCGGCGCAGTGGCGAAGGTCGTGAAGCCCGCCAAGTTCGTCTCCGATCCCGACCGCCGCGAGGAGCTTGCGCGCATGTGCCTCGCCGCGCTCGATCTCCTCCCTGCCGGCGAGAGCGAGAACGTCGCGCGCGACCGCCTGACCACGCTCAGCAGCGTCGAACGCCAGCGCGTTCTCGCCGAGACGCGAAAGGCGCAGGAAGAGCAGCGCCGCCGGAAGATCGAGGAAGAGATGGCGCGCCAGAAGGCAGCGGAAGCCGCGCCGGCGTGGGGGCGCGAATGAGAGAGGCGACCGAAGGGCTGACCGACCGCGAGCGCTTCCCTCTCTTGGACGAAGAGGGCGCGCGGATGCTCAGCCGCCTGCGCCAGCATCCCCACGCGCCGCGCTTCAATCTCAGGACCGGCGATCGCCTCGACGCGGCGATGCTCGAGCGCGTGCGCCGCTGGGAAGCCGCACAGAGGGAATCGTCACCTCGGTGGCTGCCAGGCCAGCCTCCCGACTGGGTCGAGCCGTTCGCCGCGCAGGCTCTCGCCGACGTCCCGATCTACCGCCGCGCCGGCGTCGCGTCGTTCGAGGCATTTTCCTCCGTCACCCGCGCAGACCTCGCGCGCGAGCCCTGGTCGTTCGTCCCCGACGCCGCCGCTCTCGACGACCTCATGGTCTTCTACACCTCGGGTACGACCGGCAAGCCTCTCTACGTCGTCACCCACCCCGAGGTGCCGGCGAAAAAGCTCGCGCTCTACCGAAAGGCGATACGGGCGTGCGGAGGCGACATGACGGGAGGCGCGGGCCGCGTCGCGCTCGCCTTCGTCTGCTCGCAGGCGAAGACGCTGACGTACGCGACGATTTCGTCGCTGTTAGGGCAGGCCGGCGCGGTGAAGGTCAACCTCCACCCGTCGCAGTGGAGCGATCCGGCCGACCGGGCGAAGTTCCTCGACGACCTCGACCCCGAGGTGCTGACCGGCGACCCGATCGGATTCGCGGACCTTGCGGCGCTTCCAGTGGCGATCAGGCCGAAGGCTCTCGTCTCGAGCGCGATGACGGTCACGCCGTCGCTCCGCGCGAAGCTCGAGGCACGCTTCGGCTGCCCCGTCGTCGACATCTATTCGACCTGCGAGTCGGGACCGATCGCCCTCGCGCGGGGAGATTTCTACGAGGTGCTTCCCGCCGATCTCTACGTGGAGACTCTCGACGCAGACGGCAACAACTGCGCGCCGGGAGTCGTCGGCGAGATCACGCTGACCGGAGGGAGAAACCCCTTCCTCCCGCTGCTCCGCTATCGAACGGGCGACTACGCCGCTCTCGAATCGCGCGACGGAAAGCCGGTGCTCACACAGCTCGAAGGCCGCGCCCCGGTCCGCTTCCGCACGACCGATGGCCGCTGGATCAACAACATCGACGTCGCAACCGCGTTGCGCCCCCTGCCGCTCGTCCAGTTCTCGCTGCTGCAGAAGATCGATGGTTCTCTGCTCCTTCGCATTCGCGGCGATGCCGGCGAGAGTCCGCTTCGCGGCGCGCTCGAATCGCTCTTCGGCGCTGGCCAGCCGCTTGCGATCGAACCGATACCGGACGATGCGTGGAAGGTCGTCCCCTATTCGAGCGACCTCGACCGTTAGGTGAGCTCATTGCGAGCCGGAGTAGCGCGCAGGTATGCGCATTCTGCGTCGCAGCGACGATCACCGTCTGCCGTGCAGCACGCGCCTAACGCCGTCCGGCTACCCCTTCGAGCCGAGAACGAGCAGGACGATCAGGAAGACCGACGCGAGCATGAGCAGTCTCTCCCGCCACCGGATGGACGATCGCCCCCTGGGCGCACCCGACAGGATGCTGAGCAGCAGGAGCAGGAACCAGCCGCCCGTGACGAGCACGAGAGCCAGATACGCCAGCAACACGCCGCCGCTCACGGTCGATCCTTGCTGAAGCGGATTCCGCGCGAGACGGACGGATCCACGCCGAGGCTGTACATATGGCCGTACGGCCAGGGGCTCGCGTCGACGAAGCTCGTGACGTGCGTCCGTCCCCACTCCCTGAATTCCCGATCGACCTCAGGCACCGAGGCGCCGAGTACGTCCCTGAACACCGTGTCGTCGCCGCCGCCCGCACCGTACGCACGGATCATCCGCCGGACTGCGTCCTCTCCTCTCGTCGCTTCGACGAAGTGGAAAAACGTCTGGCAGAGCTCGTAGGTGTTCGAAACGCGAACCGGGTCGATCGAGCTCTCGAGCACCGCGTCGGCGAGCGAAAGCGCGATCAGATCATCGCTGCTCTTCGAGAAGATGCTGCTCTGCTCGGGGAGCCACTCCACGCGACTCGCGAGCCCTTCCTGGAACCACCGCGGCGCATGGTCGCGCGTGTTCTGAGCGATGACGGCGTGCGCCAGCTCGTGCGTGACGATTCCGACGATCTCCCGTCGGAACTGCTGTACCGCCGCAAACGGCAAGGTGATCTCTCCATCGTAGAGGCCCACGACGTGCTCGCTCCCCGTGAAGTTCACCGCAAAATTCTCCCAGCTCACGATGTTCACCCTCGTCAGCTCGAAGGTGGAGGCGCCGAGCACGACGCGAAGCCGTGCCAACTCCGCCTCCAGCAACTCTCCGACACGGATGGCGACGGCAGGAGGAACGTCGCGCGTGCAGCGGATCTCGAAATGCTCGGTCTTCGCGGTCGGCTCACTCGCCATCAGGCCGAGTCGGAGCTCGAGCTGGTTGATCCGGTACGTGACGTCGAAGCGAGGCTCGACTCCCGGCACGTCGCGATAGAGGTCGATTGCAGCCTGCAGCTGGCCCGCGGCAGCGAAGGACTCAGCCACGAATACCATCGTTGCCGCGTCCTTCTCGGCCGCGATTCGCGCGAGCGCAGTGCTCCGAGCGAAGGCGCTCACGGCTGCGACCCTGCCCGTGCGGACGAGCGCCGCCACTCGATTCCGAAGCAGCGTGGCGGAGGGCGCCGGGCGCGTGGGAACGATCGATGCGGTCAACTCGAGAACATCTTCCCAACGACCGCGGGCCACGAGTGAATCGGTGGCTCCCTCGAGGCGAGCCAGAAGTTGTGGCGGCGGGTTCTGGTAGCGGGCGAGCGCCCGGAACCGGTCGAGGTTTCTGACGACGGAATCGGTCTCGGCGAGTTCCCAGTACTCGGCCGACACGACCTCGGCGCCTTCGGGAGCCACGGCGGCCGCACCGGGAATGTCGAGCGTCCGGTCTTCGATGACGATCCGCACGAAATCACCGGTCGCGAAGCTCTTCGCCCGGGCGGGCACCTTCACCGGCTCGACTGACAGATCAGGCGCACGAACCACGAGCTCTCCCGGCTGCGTTAGGCCGGCGATCCGCCCGATCATCTGATCGGGCCCGGAAAACGTCGGCAGAATGTTCCGGACCACGGCCTCACGCGAAATCGGACGAAGATTCCAACCTCGCTGGAACAACTCACGAGCCAGAAGCCCGCCATCCTCTCCTCCCGAAGCGGAGCCGGCCGCAAGGTAGTAGAGCTCGGCGTTGCGGCCCGCAACCTGTCGGATCGACCCGAGGGTGATGCCGGATCCCGTGAGGAGGCTGCAGAGGAACGATTCGCGCGCCAGTCCGTCGGTGAACATCGTGAAGCCGCGGGCAGCGGCGTAATGCTCCCTGGCGGCCTTGACGTCCAATCCCGCTAGCGCGAGTCTCGCGCGGAGCAATGCGATTCGCAACGAATCGCCCTCGACCCGTCCGAGGAGCGCGGAGGCCCCCTGACGGTCGCCTTCGATGTACTTCGCCGTCGCGGCCCATTGGAGCGCGCGCGCGCGAAGCGGGCCCGACGAGGTCAGGTCCGGCAGCGGAGTCGCCAGGTTTCGCGACAGCGCGAACCGGTAGTTCGACAGCTCCCTGACTCCGCCCGGATCGGCGTAGTAGCCGCGCCCCATCGACTCGACGGCGAGGCGGAACTCGGGTCGGACGACTGCGGCGACTGCGCAGAGGAAGAACGCGCTCGAACCGAGCAGCAGGAGCGTCGAGAACGCACCCTTCGAGTGGCGGATCGCCGCTCCCGTGAAGGCCAGGAGTGCCGCGATCACGCCAAAACATAGGATCACGAATGGAACGCCGTGTTCGACCGGCGTCGGCGCGCCCGCGCCGTCCGTCGAGAGCTCGATGTCGGCGAGCCGGGGTTGACCATCCGGACCGTTCGTCCAGACGAACATCACGATCTCTTCGAGTCCGGAAGGATACGAGACCTCGAACACGGAATGGGCGACCGCGGTCGGCTTCACGAGCGAGGCGAGCGTCCACTGCGTCCCTGCGCTGGGCCCGAGGCGCGCGTCGATCTCCGCCAGTGCGTCGGCTTCCTGCATCGACGCCAACGGCGACTTCGGGTCGAGCCGTTCGTACACCGCGACAGCCCCGCGATCGAGGAAGTCGGCGACCATTTCCACACCGAGGCGATCGGGAACGGCGAGGTTCTCCGCGCGCAGCGGAAGGGAGATGACGAGCGCCAGGAGCGCGATGACCCCCGGGAAGAAGTGTCGCCCTAACCATGCCCTAACTCGATCCGATGAGATCGGAGACACGCCGACGGAGGCATCCGAGGGATGAATCCGAAGAAAGGCGTCGCGCATCGAGTTTGGGAGCTTCGTCACACGCTAGTAATAGAGAGGGTTTCCGCCGTAGTCAAACCCTTCCCCGAAAGGTGAAGGAACGACGTCGAGCGGCGCACCCTTGGGAGGCAGCGGCTCGGATTCGATCGAAGCCGACTGCTTCAGCGAGCGGAGTGAACGACTTCGGGAGCGCTCGGGCCCAGCTGAGTCGACGTCGAGCTCGCGAAGCTCTCCGTCGATCCGGTTCGTCTTGAAGAACGTGTCGATCTCCCCGCGACTCATCCGCATCGTCACGCAGGCGTGCGACGTCAGCACGACGAGCGCGACCAGTGGGAGCAGCACAAGAGTGAGGCGGCGGCGACCGAAGCGGTTCACGATGAGTTGAACCGCGGCAGCTGGCTACGAACTTCCTCCCGCCTGCATCGAGTTGGCGTGACGCCAACAACCGAGACTCACACCGTTCCGGCCGCGTTCGCCTTCAGATTGCCTCAATTCCGCCGTCGTCGCGCCCGAGGAATGAGCGACCTTCGATGGCAGGGAGGCTGAACGACAGCCATGACGAAGACCATTCTCGCGCTCATCGCGATCTTTCTCTGCACCAGCATCGCCTGGGGGATTCTCGGGACGACGATTCTCGCGCGTACGCATTCCACCGACTCGAGCCTCGAATCGCGCGTCGCCTCGAACTGGGGTTGTCCGCAGCAGCAGTCGCCTCCTTCGGCGACCACTCCTCGGGTCGTCGTGAAGACGGTCGAGGAGACGGTGAACAACCAGACGGTCAAGCGAGCGGTCGAGGAGATCGTGAACGATCCGCTGTCACTCGAGCGGAGCCGCCTTCGCGTCGGCCTCGATCTCGAGCAGCGCCAGAAGGGGCTGCTCTGGTTTGCGACCTACCGCGTCGCCTTCGCCGGCGACTACCGCTTCCGCAACGACACGGCCTCGGATCAGGTCCGCCTAACGCTTGCGTTCCCATCGGCCGACGCGATCTACGACGACCTCGTCTTCCGCGTCGACGGCAAGCCGGTCGCGACGACGACGGCGAACGGCGCGGTCAGCGCCAGCGTCGTGGTTCCGCGTGGAGAGACCGTGCGGCTGGAGACCGGCTACCGGTCGCAGGGGATGAACACCTGGCACTACTCCTTCGGCGAAGGGGTGACGCAAGTGCACGACCTGCAGCTCGACATGCAGACCGACTTCGCGGCGATCGACTTCCCGCAGGGGAGCGTCTCGCCGACGACGAAGACGCGCGCCGGCGCCGGCTGGCTTCTCAGCTGGAAGTTCAGCAACCTCGTGACCGGCTACCGGATCGGCATGGTCATGCCCGAGCGGATCCAGCCCGGCCCGCTCGCCGGACGCATCAGCTACTTCGCCCCGGTCTCGCTCCTCTTTTTCTTCTTTCTCATGTTCATCATCACGACGATGCGGGGCATTCGGCTCCACCCGATGCACTACTTCTTCCTCGCGACCTCGTTCTTCGCCTTCCACCTGCTCCTCGCCTACCTCGTCGACCATATTTCCGTCCATGCGGCGTTCGCCATCGCCTCCGCCGTTTCGATCTTCCTCGTCATCAGCTATCTCCGGGTCGTGACGGGAACGCGCTTCGCGTTCGTCGAAGCAGGCCTCGCGCAGCTCGTCTACCTCGTCGGCTTCTCGTATGCATTCTTCTTCGAAGGCTTCACCGGGCTCGCGATCACGATCGGCGCGATCGTCTCGCTCTTCGTCGTGATGCAGATGACGGCAAGGATCGAGTGGGGACGCGAGGCGCGGCGTGATGCGGTGGAGGCGGCGCGGTGAGGGCATCGAGGTGATGAAGCGAAATTACGGAAGAGCAACGTTCGAGGAAGAGGAACGCGGGGAAGCTGCGTACCGGGGCCCATCCGCGCCTGGAGTCTCACCCCGCTCAGTGCCGCGTCGAAGTCTGGACTCCTTCCGGATACGCCACGAACTGACCCATCGCATAAACGATGTCGCAGTCGAACTGCGACTGCCCGCCGACCTGGTATGCGTCGCTTTCCGCCACGCCGTTCTTCGCGAGAGAACGAATCGCGTACTCCTGTCCGCTCTTGCCGACGTAGACCTCGATCTCGTGGTTCCATCCGTCCACGCGAGGAAGCGTCTTCATGTAGGTGGGAGTGAGTGACTTCGAGAGCGTGTCGAGATCGAGCCGGACGCCAGGTCCGAGCCGGACCTCGCGCTCGTCGTACACGATGTCGCCGTCGGACGGCGCCGTCCAGTTGCGCGGAGCGTAGCTGTTGTTGTCGGTGGCATACGCCTCGATCGCCGTCGCCATCGAGCGCATGTCGGCCATCGTCCTTTTCTGCTTCGAGCGCTGCATCGCCGTCAGCAGGTTCGGAATTGCGATCGCGGCAAGTATCCCCATGAAGCCGATGACGACGAGCAGTCCCACGGCCACAGCGAGCACCACCCCTGCGCCTCCCGATGACTGCAGTTGCGCGACCGAGGCGGCCTCGACGGGCGTGAGTTGGTCGGCACGCTTTCCGGAGAAGAGCACCTTAACTCCGGGGCGCGTCAGGTAGTAGAGGATCAGAACCGAGATGATCGTGCCGAGCGGGAACGCGAGCAGTCCGATCGAGGAGAGGACGAGCTGGGTCAACCTGCCGAACGAGCGCATCAGCATCAGGCCCGTTCCGGCGAGAATCGTCACGGCGCCGCAGACACCAAGGATGCTTAGAATGACAACGCTCGTGGTGTCCCATTCCTTGCTCTCGAGGCTGAACGCGATCCCCGCGACGGCGAGCAGATAGATCGACCCGAACACGAGATCGAGCACGGCGATCAGCGTGATCACGCCAGGCCGCTTTATGTCGACGTTCGTGGCTTGATACGTGCCCGGCACGGCCGGCGGCCCGCCTGCCTGTAACGTCTGGTTTCCACAACGCGCGCAGAAGTTCGCCTCCGCTGCGACCGGCTGTCCACATCGAGAACAGTACATTTATCCCCCAGTGGTGATGCCAAGGCTAAGGTGCGTCACAGCGTATCGTTCCTCAGGGGGTGAGATCCAGCCAGAATGCAGGGTTAGGGTTCGGGTCGCGCGCAATAGCTTAGAGGGTCAGAGCTTCGTTCGTCGGCTTCGAGGGTCAGGCTTCGAGGGTCAACGCTTCGCTCTTCAGAACTTCTCTGCGAGGGCTTCGCGAGGGCTTCGAGGGCTTCGAGGGTCAAAGCTTCGCTTTTCAGAGCTTAGAGCTTAGAGGGTCAGAGCTTAGTTCTTCGGAATCGCCCGCGGGAGTGGGTCAAAGCAGATCAGA
>JBAZBK010000063.1:0-7598 GCA_041671505.1 Thermoanaerobaculia bacterium
GAGGCGAGAGGCGAGGGGCGAGAGGCGAGAGGCGAGAGGCGAGAGGCGGGAGGCGGGAGGCGAGAGGCGAGAGGCGAGAGGCGAGAGGCGAGAGGCGAGAGGCGAGAGGCGATAAGCAGGCTAGAGGCCAAAGGACAGAGCAGGCAGGCGATAGGCTGAAGCTGCTCGTTCGTGTCGCAGGGGCAACCCGGGGGGTCGCCCGTTGTGCTTTTTCGACCCAAAAGAAACGGGCGACGCATCGCGTCGCCCCTACGAAGATCATTGATGTTTGCCTGCTTTGGCTCTGGCCTATAGCCTCTGGCCTGCCTCGTGCCTGCTTATCGCCTCTCGCCCATCGCCTATCGCCTGCCGTGACCTACTTTTCCTTCTTCGGCGCGAGACTGCGGATGTAGCTGACGAGGAAACGCTTGTTCTCCTCCGACATCTTCGACTGGATCGGCGCCATCCCGGCGTGGCCCTGGATGACCGGTTTGAGCAGTTCCTCGTCTTTGAGCTTCTGGATCGCTTCGGTGCGGAGGTCGGGGGCACCTTTCTGCTTACCGGCAGGGGTGTTGCCCGCTCCGTCTTCACCGTGGCAGAGGGCGCACTTCATCTTGAGCCAGAGGCCGCGCGGAGTCTCGCCCGCGGACGCCACGAGCGGCATGGCTGCTACCGCCAGAACGGCGAGGGTGGATGCGAGTCTTCGTGAGTTCATTCGTTCTCCTTGTTCGAGTCAGCCCTTCCGCGGGACGGTTGCAGAGTAGAGCGATGAACGAATCGTACGCCCAAAAGGTAAACGCAGGGTTAACGAGGCGAAAAAATAGGCGGGTCGCGCTGGCACGCGACCCGCCTGACCGTCGGATCCGGCTAGTCGGGAACGGCGTTGCCCGCGACC
Organism: Thermoanaerobaculia bacterium; assembly: GCA_041671505.1. Lineage (GTDB taxonomy): Bacteria > Acidobacteriota > Thermoanaerobaculia > Gp7-AA8 > Gp7-AA8 > JACPDH01. Next base: position 875 of record JBAZBK010000063.1, read on the forward strand.
CGGAACGCCTCGAACTCGGTGGAAGTCTCCCACCATGCGATGCGCTGCACGGGATTCGCTCGCGCTTCGACGCGGCACCCTTCGGAGCGCAGCATCTCGATGATCATGTCGGCCACACGGCTTGCGGCGACGCGCACCGGCTCGCAGAGGCCGATGCCCGGCTCGGTCGACGCGGGGACGGCGCCGAGAAGAAGCACCTCGCGCGGCCCGTCGTCCATGAGCTGCAGCGTCAGCAGCGTCTCGCCGAGCGACGGGTCGTGCGGCCCGAGCCGTATTCCGGTCGGGTGGCGCACGATCGCGTCGCGGTCATAGGAGTGAATCGTTCCGGGAGGACCGCCGCCCGCGACGGCATCGACGAGGATGATCCTCTCGTGTCCGGCGAGGAACGTCGACAGCTCGAGCCCGGGCGTGCCGATATCCTCGACGACGACCTCGTCCGCGATGATCCAGCGCGAGCGCAGCTCGCTGATCACCTGCGGGCCGAAGGCGTCGTCGTGCAGCAGCACGTTGCCGAGACCGAACACCGCGGGCGGCTGCTGCATCAGACGACCTTGACCTTCGCCGTCTGATTGCCGTTCGGATCGAAGACGTGGCACGCGCACGCCATGCAGGGATCGAACGAATGGATGGTCCGCAGGACCTCGAGAGGACGCTCGGCGTCGGCGATCGGATTGTGGAGCAGCGCCGTCTCGTACGGCCCGGCGACACCCTTGTCGTCGCGCGGCGACGCGTTCCAGGTCGTCGGCACGACCGCCTGGTAGTTCTTGATCTTGCCGTTGTCGATGACGACCCAGTGCGACAGCGTCCCGCGGGGAGCCTCGTGGAAACCCATTCCCTCGACCGTTCCGGAGGGGAACGTCGGCGGGTTGTAGATTTCCAGATCGCCCTTCGTGATGTTGTCGACGAGCATCTGCCAGTGCTTCACCGCCAGCTCGGAGAGGACCGCCGCGCGAATGGCTCGCGCGGCGTGCCTGCCGAGCGTGGAGAAGAGCACTTCGGGGCCTACCTTTTTCTTCGCGATCGCGCCAACCGTCTCCAGGGCGCGCGTCGCCCACTTCTTCACGAGCGGATCGCCCGCGGCGAAGGCGCAGAGGACGTTCGCGAGCGGCCCGACTTCCATCGGCGTTCCCTCGAAGCGCGGCGCCTTGACCCACGAATACTTTCCGTCGTCCTCCCACTCCCTGTACTCCGGCTCGGTCTCACCCTTCCAGGGATGCAGCCCGCCGCCCCCCTTGTAGTAGGAGTGCGTCGAATCTTCCGTGACTCCTTTGCGGAAGTATTCGTCGCGCGGGCCGGTGATGGGCTTGTACGTTTTGAAGTCGGCATTGCGGATCGTGCCGCCGGGGAAGTCGAACTTCGTGTTCGTCGTATCGGTCGGTAGGTCGGGGACCGAGAGGAAGTTCTTCACGCCTGCGCCGTAGCCGAACCACTCGGGGTAGAACGCGGCAACCGCGCATACGTCGTTGAAGTAGACCTCCTGGATGAAGCGCGCGACCTTGTCGAGCAGCGTCTTCATCTGGAAGAGGCGGTCGATGTTGAGCGCCCCCATGCTGTCGGGGTTCACCGCCGTCGACACGCCGCCGACGGCGACGTTCTGGATGTGCGGCGTCTTTCCGCCGAGCATCGCGACGATCTGGTTCGGGTAGCGCTGGTACTCGAGCGCCTGCAGGTAGTGTGACACGGCCAGCAGGTTCACGTCGGGCGGAAGCTTCATCGCCGGGTGTCCCCAGTAACCCTGCGCGAACGGCCCCAGCTGCCCGCCGGCGATGAAGTTGTTGATCCGGTCCTGGACCCGCTTCATCTCCATCTTCGAGTTTCCCTCCCACGGAGAGAGGCTCTCGGCGAGCGCCGACGTCGTGGCGGGATTCGCGTTAGGCACCTGCGTCACGTCGACCCAGTCGAGCGCGGAGAGGTGGTAGAAGTGGACGATATGGTCATGCAGCGCATGCGCGATGATGATCATGTTGCGGATGTGCTGCGCATTGAGCGGGATCTCGAGCTTGATCGCGTCCTCGACCGCGCGCACCGACGCCATCGCGTGGACCGTCGTGCAGACGCCGCAGAAGCGCTGGGTGAAGACCCACGCGTCGCGCGGGTCGCGGCCGACGAGAATCCGCTCGATTCCGCGCCACATCGTGGAGGCAGCCCAGGCCTTGGAGACCTGCCCGCCGTCCACCTGAACATCGATCCTGAGATGCCCTTCAATTCTCGTCACGGGGTCGACGACGACTCTGGACATTCAATCCTCCTGTCAGGCCGGGGCGACTTCGGTCGCCGAGGTATAGGTTTTCTGCGGATTGCCCATCAGGATCGGGAACTTCCTGACGATGTAGATGTATGCGGCTGCTTCGGCGGCGATGAGACCGACGGTGATCAGGACCTCGACCAGCGACGGGAAGTAGACCCATCCCGGACCAGGCTGGAATGCGATCAGGAAGGTGTCGAACCGGTAGATCGCGCCAGCCGTGACCACGAGTATTCCGCTTCCGAGCAGCCTCTGCAGTTCGGTGATCCTTCCGCTGAAGAGGCGGAGGAACCACGGCCCGAGGAAGAGAAGCGTCTCGAGCCAGAAGAAGAATGCGAAGTGAGTCGCCTCGAAGGCGTACTTCAGGTTGCCGCGGGCGAGTACGTCTGAAAACCTAAAGATGACGAAGCCGGTCGCCGTGACGGTGCTGAGCTTCTCGAGCAATCCGAGGAAGGGGCGATCGAACGGGCGCTTGAAGAACTTCGCCGCGGCCGTCGTCTCGAACGCCACCACCGCGTAGCCCATGCCGACGCAGGTGATCAGGAAGTAGAGCGGAAGCCAGGGAGTGAACCAGAGCGGATGCAGCCTCGGGCCGGCGATGACCATGAGGCCGCCGAGCGACGATTGGTGCATCGTCGGCAGCAGGACACCGAGCGCGATGACGAAAAGCAGCATCTTCTGGACGAACGGCAGCTGCTTTTCTGCAAACGCGCGCAGCGCCTCGTTCTTGCCGCGGCGCCAGCCGTCGAGGATCGCGGGCGACATCTCCAGCCAGAGGACGATCGTGTAGGCGAAGATGCAGACGCCGACCTCGAGCAGCACCGAGTTCGTGTTCCACTTCCAGATTTCGAGCGGAACCTTCCAGAGGTTCCAGGGGCGGCCGACGTCGACCGCAACGGCGAGGCCGGCCAGCGAGTAGCCTAACGCGCTCGTCAGGATCGCAGGCCGCACCAGCGGGTGGTAGTGCCCCTTGTTGAAGATGTAGACGAGGAGGGCGACGGCGTAGCCGCCGCACGCGATCGCGGTTCCGGTGACGACGTCATACGCGATCCAGATGCCCCACGGGTAGCCGTCGCTGAGCGACGTCGACGCCCCGAGGCCGACCGCGAAGCGGTAGATGATGGCGAGGACCCCGATGACGACGAGACTGAGGACGACCTTGTATCCGGGAGTCATCAGCTTGCCGCCGACGGGCTCGCAGATTCGATTCCGTTCGATCCAGTTGTCTGTCTGTGGATACATGGCTCACTCACCCTTCTCGCTGTGCTCGGTGGTGATGGTCGCGCGGTTCCGGAACATCACGAATGCGAGCGCGACGTAGAGCGCTGCCGGTGCGACGAATCCCTGGTAGACGCCGTGCTGCACGGTCCGCTGCGTCAGCGGCACCGCCTCCTCCTGGGAGTAGTGGAAGCCGAGGTTCTCGAATGGCATCTCCTTCGCCGCGAGGTAGAGGCACTGCGTGCCGCCGAGCTCGGTCTCGCCGTAGACCTTCGGGTTGTACTTCTCCGGGTTCTTCTCGATGCGCGCGTGCGCGTCGGCGAGCAGGTCCCTGGTCTTCCCGAAGATGACCGCCTGGCGCGGGCAGACCTCGGAGCAGGCCGGCTGCCCACCCTTGGCGAGGCGGTGCTTGCAGAGCTCGCACTTGACGATGTTAGGCACCTGCTTCGTCCACTCGAACTTCGGGACCTGGAACGGACAGGCGACCTGGCAATAGCGGCATCCGACGCAGCGATCGCTGCGCCACCAGACGAGCCCGGTATCGGCGTCCTTCTTCAGCGCGCTGATCATGCAGGCGTTCACGCAGGCCGGGTCGATGCAGTGCATGCACTGTTTCTTGACGAACGACATCTCGTCGTCGGTCTTGTAGAGCTGGATCACCGTCTTCGTGTGCTCGTTCAGCCCTTCGGGGGCGTCGTAGAGCCCGTTGCCGACGTAGTGCGTGTCGGGCGCAAGGTTGTTGGCCTTCTTGCATTCCACGACGCACGCCTTGCAGCCGATGCAGCGCGTCGCGTCGTAGAGGAGGCCGATCGCTTCAGGGGGCAGAACGCGCTTGTCGTTGTCCGCGCGCGCGGGCGAGACGGCGGTCACCGCGGTCGCCGAGGCGACTGCGACGCCTTTCAGGAACGAGCGTCGATCGCATCCCATCGCTTACTCCTTGCTCTCGGACGACGATTCGACGTCTTCGACGTTCTTCAGCGCCTTCCAGCCGATGGCGCCGGCCATCGCCGCGCCGCCGATCACCGCGCCGACCGCGCCGGCGCCGAGGATGCTGATCTTTCCGCGCGCCTGGTCGACGCCGGGGTAGAAGTTAGGCGGTACGGCGTTCTGGATCGTCGCGGTCTCGAAGAGCCCGAGGTTGAAGCCGACGGTTTTCTCGGTGCAGCCGAAGCAGGGAGAGCCGACGCCGATCGGCCAGGCGTCGACGACTTCGTTGAAGTGGCGGGTCGAGCAGGAGGCGTGCGTGACGGGGCCCTTGCATCCCATGGCGTAGAGGCACCAGCCCTGCCGGTGCCCTTCGTCGCCGAACGAGCGGACGAATCGGCCGGAGTCGAAGTGTGCGCGGCGCGGGCAGTGCTCGTGAATCGTCCGGCCGTAGGCGAAGAGCGGGCGGCCTTCGGCGTCAAGCTCCGGAATCTTCCCGGTTGTCGCGTACTCGAGCGCCGTCGCGAGGAAGATGTAGGGGTTAGGCGGGCAGCCGGGGAGGCGGACGACCGGTTTGTTCTTGACGAGCTCGTGAACGCCTACCGCGCCGGTCGGGTTCTCGCCCTGCGACTGCACGCCGCCCCACGAGGCGCACGAGCCGATCGCGACGACTGCCGCCGCGCGACTCGTCACTTCCTCGATCATCTTGATGCCGGTCTTGCCGCCGACCTGCATGTAGACGCCGTTGTCCTTGAGCGGCACCGAGCCCTCGCAGACGCAGATGAACTTGCCGTCGTTGGCGTCCATCGCGTCGTGCAGCGCCTTCTCGGCCTGATGCCCGGCGGCGGCCATGACCGTCTCGTGGTAGTCGAGGGAGATCAGGTCGAAGATCAGGGTCGCGAGATCGGGCTCGGAGGTCCGGAGCAGCGTTTCGGTGCAGCCGGTGCACTCCTGGTTGTGGAGCCAGATGACCGACGGTCGCTTCGCCGCGAGGACTTTGGTCGCGACCTCCTCGGCGTGGAGCACGTTCGTGAGCGAGAGCCCGAACGGCGCCACCGCCATCAGGCGGCTGCAGAACGAGACGAACTCACGCCGGCTCACTCCGGCCAGCTCGAGTCGCAAGTCAAGGGAATCGGGGGATTTCGGTACCCGAACGGTCATGCGAGCCTCCTGATTTCTTGTAGTTGTTCGTCGCTGGTTTTGAAGGGTAGGGGTGCGGCGCACCTGCGCTCTGTGCCGGTTGAAGTGTGTCAATGTGTCGGCGGATCACATTCGAGATGCCGAAAATGCCACTTGCAACACAGGTGGGTGTGACTTAAGTCACGGCAGCAAGACAGGCGAGAGGCGAAGGGCGAGAGGCGATGAGCAGGCGTATGGAGTGCGAAAGCACAGCTTTCGCGCCGGCCGGAAGCGCCGGATTCAACGATAGGCTGCGATGCGTGCGAAACGGTGCACCTTACGCGGAACGCCGCAGGCCTCCCTCAAGAGGGAGCGGAAGCTGCCGCTTCCCCCGAGGAAGGGCGAAAGCTACGTCCCGCTCCGCGGGACACTCCACATGAGCCTGCTGATCGCCTCTCGCCTTTCGCCTGCTTCACTCCGCTATCGTCACCGGCGAGTCGGCGAGGGCGATGTCGTAGAAGAGGTGAGGCGTCATGTCGACGCGGCCGCCGCAGAGGAGGGCGTTTCCTGCCGCGCGAGCACAGCCCGATGCCGGCACGGCGAGGCGATGGTCGACCGACGCGCCGATCTTGAACGTGCAGACGCGCTCGCCCGTCTCGAAGCAGGGAAGCGTCGCGCTGCCCATCCCTTCGATCGTTAGCTTCCAGCGCACCGGAATCGTGGCGCTGCGAAGGCGCTCGATGGGCGAGTTGCGGTACTTGAAGCTCTTCGGAGCCTCGAGCGTCATCTCGAACGAGACCTCGGTGTCCCGCGGCCCGGCCGTCGTAGCCAGCGTCTGCTTGACCGGTCCCTTGAAGGCGGTGTCGTGAATCGAGAATCCCTTCCGGCTCATCGGAAGGAAGACGACGACGAGTGCGATCAACAGCCCGACGACGATGAGCGGGGCGTATGCCCGTACGAAAGACTCTTTCTCGACCACGCTTTCGGCACCTCGAGGCAATTCGGTGGGCAAAGGATAGCGTGAAACGGGGGAGGGGAAGCTATTTCGGGTTTGCTCCGCAAGGCCGCGGGATCATCGCCGCGGAAGCGGCGAATTCTAGCTAGCCCCGCGCGTAAGGGCGTGTTGCCCAACCGGTGTTTTCAGATCGAGGGCGTGGATTGAGTCGGGAGCCAGAGGCAAACTGGATCGAAAGTCGGCAGCGAGAGCGCGCGTTGAGC
>JBAZBK010000064.1:0-7226 GCA_041671505.1 Thermoanaerobaculia bacterium
TGGCTCATGGCATGTGAGTACCAGCCTGCGAGGTCCCTCCTCCTTCCCCCGCTTCGCGGGGTCAGTCGTCGGGACGACAACTCCCTCGGGCGTCACAAGTCGGGCAGTTTCTTGGAAGCGAAGCGAGGAATCTGCCAACAGTCTGCTGATCGATTCCTCAGCGGCTATCTGTCCTCGTGGCCCGAGTCTTCGCTGAGGAGTCGATCATGCAAGTCGTTTTGCAGATTCCTCGCTTCGCGCGAAATGACAGCCGTTGAGCTGCAAACTTGCTTGACCCAAGTCCTTTGGGTGTGACCCTCATCCCCACGAACATGTCTCGAACTAACCTCCGACGACAGTCGAAGTACAGTTTCGAGACCTGACCCCGCCCCGGCTACTTCGACTCTTTGGCGGCCCTCAGAGCCTGCTCGCCGCCGTCCATGCCCCAGTGCTCGACGGCCTTGCCATCCTTGAACCGCATGATGTCGAACGACTCGAACTCGATCGCCTTGCCTGTCGGCTTCATCCCCATCCACTCACCCTTATGCGTGCCCCTCCAGGTGGAACGGACCGCCACCAGATCGCCGGAAGCAACGACCTGATCGATCGTGATCGTCAAGTCAGGGAACGCAGGCCTGAAATTCTCGACGAACCACTTCACGGCGCCCGCTCCCGGCGGGACGTCGGGTGGGAACTGCTGATGCTCGACGAAATCGGGAGCGAGGATCTCGTCGAGCAGAGCGACGTTGCCCTTCGTGAGAACCTCGTCCATGAGGCGCCTCGCCGCAGCCTCGTTCACCGCCGCGAGCTCCGCGGCTTTGTCCGCGGCACTCGGGACCTTCTCGGGTGCAGGGGGCGCCGCCGGTTGCCGACATGATGTTAGGCCGATGATCATGGCGGTAACGATAGCGAATCCGAAACGCAGGTTTCTTCGGGACATTCGAATCCTCCTCGAGTTTCGTTCCAGCAATCAAGTTGGGGTTGTGGCAAAAATTCTACACCCCGGGGCTGAGCATCGAGAAACAGGTGGGGTCACAGGTGGGGTCAGATCCGAAAAATGGAAAATTGAGACCAACCCAGGGACAGGCGTGATTGGGGTCAGGCCTCGTGATTGGGGTCAGGCCTCGAATCTGTAGTTTAGACACCGCTGAAGAGGGCAGTTTCGAGGCCTGCCCCCCGACGTGAGCAACCCGGATGGGGACATGCATCAAATCCGCTGGCTGCGAGGAGCTCAAGTACAGTTTCGAGACCTGCCCCCGGCACGGCACCGCGGGTGAATGCGTCGGAGCGCCGGCACCCTTGCCGGCTGTTCCGCCGGCTCCCAGCCGGCGAAACGGTGTTTGGGGTCATGTTTCGAATCTGTAGTCTAGACACCACTGAAAAGTACAGTTTCGAGGCCTGACCCCCGACACTGATTGGTGTTAGGCCTCGAATCCGCAGTTTAGACACCGCTGAAAAGGGCAATTTCGAGGCCTGACCCCCGACGCACCCGAGACGATGCTGCTGCCGGAGATGTACGAGTCGAGCTCGGCGTCCGCGACGATGCCATCGTCGAGCTGGAGATAGATGTGCAGCTGCTGTCCGCCTGACGCTCCGCCGTGCACCCAGAAGTGAAGCGTCGGGTACGTTGCGGTGCTACCGTCCGGCACCGGTCGCGCGAACGAGAGCGCGTTGAAGTTGTTCCCGACGAACGCGATCGATTTGGCGCCGCCGTGGACCTCGGCGATGCTCGCAAAGTTGAAGTCGGCAGGCACGCCGCCGAACGAATAGTTCTCGAAACCGTTCTGGAGCGCGTCGTCGTAGACAGTCAGATCCTGACCGTTCGCGACGAACGCGATGAGGCACTGCAGCAACCAATATAGGGATTTCGTGCGGCGAGTATAACTCCGGGTACTCTGGCATCAGGTCGGAAAAATAGAAAGTTCGACTCCTCCCCACGAGCGGTGACCCCCACCGCGCTGACCCACCCTTCTTCAGACCCCGGAGCCCAGCTCACTCGTGCTGGGGGTCAGGCCTCGAATCTGTAGTTTAGGCGCGGCCAAGGTACAATTTCGAGACCTGACCCCGGGCATGGCCCCGGGCACTGCAGCGCGGGCGAATGCGTCGGAGCGCCGGCACCCTTGCCGGCTGTTCCGCCGGCTCCCAGCCGGCGAAATGGTGCAGCTTGGAAAGGTTGAGCGGAGCGCCGCAGAATCGGTACCCCCCGACTCCCGACCCGGCGCCGACACAGCGCTCAGAGCTCGAGGCAAACTTTCCCGAAATGCTGCCGGGATTCGTAGTGCCTGAAGGCGGCGGCGATTTCCTGCAGCGGAAAGCCGCGGTCGATCACGGGCTTGAGCCGATTGACCGTGATGGCGCGAATCATGTCCTCCTGATCCGCCCTGCTGCCGATGGAGATCCCGCTGATACGAATCTGGTTCGAGAAAAGCGCCGGGATCGACACCTCTCCCGATAGTCCGGTCAGCACGCCGATGAGGGCGATATGCCCGCCCGTCCTGCAGGCCGCGATCGACTGCGTCAGCGTGCCGGGCCCGCCGACCTCGATCACGTGATCGACACCGCGTCCGTCCGTGAGATCGCTTGCCTTCCGGCCCCACTCCGGGACCGCGCTGTAATCGATCACCTCGTCGGCCCCGAGACGCCGGAGTTTCTCCAGCTTCTCCTCGTTCGACGACGTCGCGATGACCCGGGCGCCCGCGGCTTTCGCGAATTGCAGCGCGAACAGCGATACGCCACCCGTGCCGAGGATCAGCACCGTGTCGCCCGGCTTCACGCGGCCGCTCACTACCAGGCCTCTCCAGGCGGTGACTCCGGCGCAGGTGAGCGTCGACGCCTCCAGGTGGGTGTAGCCTGCCGGCGCTTTCGTGAAGGCACTTGCCAGCATGCAAGCGTACTCGCGCGCATAGCCGTCGATCCGATCCCCCGGAACGTCGCGCCTGGTCGCCGGCGTCATTTCGCCCCCGAGCCAGTAAGGCCAGAACGTGCTGACGACGGAATCTCCGATCGCGAATTCATCGACATCGTGCCCGACCGCAATCACCTCTCCGGCACCATCGGACATCGGGATGCGGCCGTCGGAGCACGGTATCGTCCCCAGCACCACCATGTCGTCATGGAAATTCAACGAGCAGGCCCGGATCCTGACCAGCACTTCACCGGGCCCCGGCCCGGAATGCTCTTCCTCGACGAGCTCGAGCTTCTCCAGGCCTCCCGGCGCCCTCAGCCTAACCAGTCTCATCGCATCTCCTTTGCCAGCCGGGCGTCGGCCCGTCGCTCTCCGGTCGAGCCGTCTCGAGCGGTCTCGCTCAATCGCCGTTCGCGTACTCCGGTCCGGCGAGGCGGCATCGCTCTGGCGCCCTCCCCCGTGGGCCGTTGGTGATGCGCTATATTTAGAGCCTGGTGTCGACACGGTAGGAGTGACAAGTCTGGCGCGATTCCGATGGACTCGCTGATCACGGCAGCCGCGCGTGCGCTGGCGACGGGTGATCCTCTTGGCGCACTAAAGAGGGTCGCCCTGCGCGACGATCCTCCTGCGCTCGCGTTGCGAGGCATCGCGATGGCGCAGCTCGGCGACTTCGAGCGCGCGAAGCTGCTGCTGCGAAACGCCGCGCGCTCCTTCGGGCCTGACGACGCGGTCTCGCGCGCACGATGCGTCGTCGCCGCGGCCGAGATCGCGCTCGTGTCGCGCGACCTGGGACGGCCTTCGAACGCGCTCGACACGGCACGCGCAACGCTCGAAGCGCACGGTGACCGCGCCAACGCCGCGCATGCTCGTCACCTCGACGTCAGGCGGCTCGTCCTGATCGGCCGCGTCGACGAGGCGGAGCGTGCGCTCGTCCGGATCGACGCCGCGCCCTTCCCGCCTGCGTTGCGCGCCGCGCACGAAATGGTGGTGGCGGGAATCGCGATGCGGCGCCTCCGCGCGAGAGACGCGCGCGCGGCGCTCGCTCGCGCTGAGCACGCCGCGCGCCTTGCGGGCATTCCTGCGCTCCTCGCCGAGGTGGAGAGCGCCTCACTCGTGCTCGACACCCCCGCGGCGCGCCTCGTTTCCCGAGGCGAGGGGCGACTGCTGCTGCTCGACGAGGTCGAGGCGCTCCTGGCGTCGCGAGCCTTCGTCGTCGACGCGTGCCGCAACGTCGTGCGCGACGGAACGACGGTGATCTCCCTCACGACGCGGCCGGTGCTGTTCGCGATCGCCCGCGCGCTCGCCGACGCGTGGCCGGGAGACGCGTCGCGGGCCATGCTCGTTAGGCGGGTGTTCGGAGGGAAGGATGTGGACGAATCGCATCGCGCGCGCCTGCGCGTCGAAGTCGGCAGGCTGCGCAGGGAGCTCCGGGAGCTTGCGGACGTGAGCGCGACCGAGCGCGGTTTCGTGCTCTCGCCTCGGGACGAGCGCGACGTCGTCGTGCTCGCGCCACCCGTCGATGGGCCGCACGGTGCGCTGCTCGCCCTCCTCGCTGACGGAGAGTCGTGGTCGAGCTCCGCACTCGCCCTCGCCCTTGGGGCGAGCCAGCGCACCGTGCAGCGCGCGCTCGACGCGCTCCTCGCGGACGGGAAGCTGCAGCGCGTCGGCCGGGGACGCACGTGCCGGTGGATGACACCACCGGTTCCCGGATTCCCCACAGTATTGTTACTCCCCGCCCCGCTCTCTCCGTAACTAAGATGGACGCATGAACGAATCAACGGCCGAGATCGTCAGAGAATATGGACCGTTCGAAGGTGTCGACCACGTGCATGGCGTCACCTACGACGGCGAGCGCGTCTGGCTTGCGTCGGGAGAGAGGCTGAACGCGTTCGATCCGGTGACCGGCGACGCGGTGCGCTCGATCGAGATTGCGGCGCAGTCGGGGACGGCATTCGACGGACGGCACATCTATCAGATCGCCGAGGATCGCATCCAGAAGATCGATCCGGCGAGCGGCCGCGTCCTCGCGACGATCCCGACGCCGGGCGCCGGCAGCGACTCGGGGCTCGCCTGGGCCGAAGGGACACTCTGGGTGGGACAGTATCGGGACCGGAAGATCTACGAGATCGACCCGCAGACGGGAGCCATTCTCCGCACCATCGAGTGCAACCGCCACGTCACCGGAGTCACGTGGGTCGACGGAGAGCTCTGGCACGGCACCTGGGAAGGTGACGAGAGCGACCTGAGGCGAGTCGATCCGCGGACCGGCGAGGTTCTCGAGCGGCTCGAGATGCCGCACGGGACCGGCGTGTCGGGTCTCGAATCCGACGGCGGTGACCGCTTCTACTGTGGCGGCGGGGCCAGCGGGACGGTCCGTGCGGTGAGGCGCCCGAGGCGCGCCGCGGTGGCCGGAACGTAAGCACTCGCTGCGCGGGTGAGCATCCCGACTGCCGTGCCGGGAGTCGCCTTACGACGACCCCCGGCCATGTTGCTGCACCCCTTCGCAAAGCCGCGGCAGCGGTCATACATCGACGTGCGCTTCGTCAATCCCCGTTGTTCGAGATCCTGGTGTCGTTAGGGAACGGGGCGCCCTTCCCGTTCTCGACGAGCGACTTCATGCTCAGCAGGTAGACCGCCCACTTGGTGCTGCAGTGGTGCATGAACTCGATCGGCTCCTTCCAGCCCTGGTGCTTGAAGAGGACCTTCGTGAACTGATCCTCGGGCGCGAGGTCGAAGCTCACCGTCGTGCCGATCCACTCCGGAGGTCCGTCGACCACCGTCCACCGCACGCGCCTTGCGGGATCGAGCTCGAGCACCTTCATGCTGAAGTAGCCGAGCGATCCGAAGCGGAACTCGATCACGCCGCCGACGTTGAACTCCCCTTTCGTTTCGCCGGTCCACCAGGCCGCCAGCCCCTCGCGTGTCGTCAATGCGTCGAACGTCGCCTCCGGTGAGGCTTTGACTCCGACTCTGTGAAGAATGTCAGGCATATTCGATCTCCCTTTCCTTAACGGTTCAGCTGCTGGTTCGAGTCACGGTTCGTGTTCGTCATGCGGCCTATTTCATCGCGCGTCTCCCCTCGTCGGCCAATTCGACTGCGTGGAGACAAACTAGGGCCGGGTGCCGAAGCGGTGTGAGTAACAAGTAAGGCGGGATTCGGGCGGGCAGCCCGGGAGGACCGCAGGCCTGGGGCACGCCTGGGATCAGATCGGAAGAATGAAGATTCGCGACGGAATCACCACGCCCTCGCCGCGTAGCGGCGACGCATCGGTAGCCCCCGTCCCGCCTCGCGGGACGGGGATGCAGGTCATCGCGAATCCACCCCGCGCCGCTTCAGCGGCGCGACCGCGTGGCGCCAGCCGAAAGCAGCCCGCCCAGCCCCCGCATTGCCATGAACCCCGATTCGTGTACACTGTTCCCGCGAAGCGTCGCGATCTCGAGGAGCGGCTCACCCGCGCGGGCTGGTGGCTCCTCCGACGAGGCGGGAACCACGACGTCTGGACCGACGGCGATCGTCACGAGGCCATCCCTCGTCATCGCGAGATCAACGAGCGACTGGCCGACGCCATCCTGCGCCGGGTTGAAAGGAAACCGCATTGAGATTCGATGGACAGGTATTCAAGGACGGACGGCACTGGCTCGCCGAGATCCCGATTTTGCAGGCGATGACGCAGGGGAAGACGAAAACCGAGGCGCTCGCAATGATTGGTGACTGGGTCACGACGATGGTCAACCGCCCGGCGTTCCGCGTGACCGTCCATGCCGGAGCGCGCGGACACTTCGAGATCGAGTCATCGGATGCGGCAGCGATGACCGCGCTTCTTCTTCAGCGGAAGCGCGAAGTGAGCGGCCTGTCGCTCGCCGACGTCGCAAGGCGCCTCAACGCGCGATCGCGGAACGCCTATGCGCGTTACGAGCGCGGAGACGCCGTACCTTCGGTCGACAAACTCGACGAGCTGCTTCGCGCCGTGTCGCCGGCCGGCGACTTCGTCATCCGCGACAGCCGCGACTGACGGCGGCCGGCAGCAAGCCCACACGGAGCGCTGGCCTCCGGCCGGCACGTCCTCCCCCGCATCAATTCACCTCGACGTCCGCGCGCAGCAACTTCCTGATGGACGACAATTAGACCTGCGCCTCAGATCTAATTGACGTTGAACAACTTCCGTTGCGAAACCACAACATGCGTTGACTCGAGACCGCCCGGCCGCGGCAGCGGCCGTGTTCTGACTAGCCCCACGCGTAAGGGCGTGTTGCCCAACCGGTGTTTTCAGATCGAGGGCGTGGATTGAGTCGGGAGCCAGAGGCAAACTGGATCGAAAGTCGGCAGCGAGAGCGCGCGTTG
>JBAZBK010000065.1:0-5935 GCA_041671505.1 Thermoanaerobaculia bacterium
CGCGCAGCGCCGGCACATCGGTAGCCCCCGCCTTCAGGCGGGGGGATGGCCACGCGTCGTCGTCCCCCGCGCCGCTTCAGCGGCGCGACGCGAGCCGACCGTCGCGCCGCTGAAGCACCGCTCAATCCTCCCGAACGGCCTGCGTTAGGCTCTCGCCGGAAAACCCGGCACGCTCGTCGTCCCATGCGACGGATGCGATCCTCCACCCGCCGTCGGTACGGACGAACTGGAACAGCTTCACGCCGCGCGTCGAGAACGGCATGCCGTTCAGCACGCCCGATTTCGTGTAGCCGCTCACCCGTTGCGCGACGTTCCCGAGGATCAGCGTGCGCTCCGCGGTCTCGTGTTCTTCAAACTCCTTCAGCCGTCCGTTCGAGAGCAGCTCCCGGCGCGGCGCGATGAACGCCTCGAGCGTCGAGACTTCGGGCGGCACCGCCACGCACTTCGAGACGATGCCCTCCGCGATGAAGAGCTCGAAGATCGCGTTCAGGTCCGGCACGACGCCACCTCGGTTCGAGAAGAGGCCGAAGAACGACGCGACGAGTCGGTCGATCGCGCACTTCGCATCGACGTCAGCCGCGGCCGGGCTTCGTTCGCTCGTCATCGTGCATCCCCGCGAAGCGCGCGCTCGATCCTGCTGTCGGGAACGATCCACATCAACGCCACGAAAACGTAGAGCCCCTGGCTCAGCCACGGAGCCCAGTGTGCCGCGACGATCGCCGTCGCGTAGAGCAGCGGCGACATGATTCCCTTCACGTCGCGGCCGATCGCCTTGCGCAGCACCGACGCCTCGCCGTCGGTCGCGATGATCGCTCTCTGGAGAAGCCAGTAGGCGATCGCCGCGAAGAGGAGCACCGCGCCGTACACCGCGGACGGCACCGTCGCGAAATGATTCTCTCCCATCCAGCCGGTGGCGAACGGGAAGAGCGAGAGCCAGAAGAGGAGATGAAGGTTCGCCCAGAGAACGCGCCCCGAGACCCGCTGCGCCGCGTGAAGCAAGTGATGGTGGTTGTTCCAGTAAATGCCAATGTAGAGAAAACTCAGCACGTAGCTGAGGAACACGGGAAGCAGCGGCTGCAGCGCCTCGAGCGACGTGCCGTGCGGCACCTTCAGCTCGAGCACCATGATCGCGAGGACGCCGTCGCTGAACGCCTCGAGCCTGTTCTTGCTCATCTCAACCTCGACGGAGCTCGATCGACATGTTTCCCGACGCGCGACCCGCAAGGGTCGCTTCGACGCCGTCACTGCGCATGTCCGAATGGTACACGACCGCTCGAAACCGGCAACGACGCCGCTCGAGCCATCGGCAACCCGGGCGCTCCCGTCCCGTATCATCAGTCGAGATGAACCTCCGGACCTTACTCGTCGCTGCCGCCGCCGCAGTCACAGTTTCGTCGTCTGCGTCGGCCGCCAAACCGCCCGCATGCGCCTTGCCCGGGGCCGACCGTGCCTGGGTCGATCGCGCCACCGAAGCGTGGCGCTTCGCCTCGCGCGAGATCACCGGCATCGGCCAGGTGTCCGGTGTCCAGGTCGTCATCTTCAGCGCCGACTGCGTGCAGAGGAGCGGGAACGCGCTCAGCAGTCCGACTGCGGAAGGCATCACCTGGAGCGCCAGCCCCCACCGCGGGACGATCGCGCTGCCCGACGGCTCCGAGATGCCTGCGGGTGTCACCTCGTTCGCCGCTGGCGGAAAGGGAAAGCAGTACTTCGTGATGTCGACGCCGAGCGTATGGCAGGCCGCCGGCGTCGGCGAGGGACCCGGGCTCGAGAGACTGATGATCGCGGTGCTGCTGCACGAAGCCTCCCACGTGGCGCAGATCGGACCCTACGGCAAGCGCCTCGACGGGCTGATTGAGACCTACGCACTTCCCGACTCGTTCGACGACAACGCCGTGCAGACGCGCTTCAAAGAGATCCTGGAGTTCGCCGAATCGGTAAGGCAGGAGACCTGCCTCTTTCTCGACGCGGTGGCGGCGGCCGACGACGCCGAAGCGAGGAGCCTCGCGCGCGAAGGGCGGCGGCTCATGCTCGCGCGCCAGGCGCGCTTCGAGGTCGGAGACGATGCGTACTTCGCGGATGCCGAGGACCTATGGCTGACGTTCGAAGGATCGGGCCAGTGGGCGGGCTACCAGTGGCTCGTTCACCCGCGTGGAGGCGCCCGCCCCGCGGCGGAAGTCATGGCGCGCTTCTCGAAAGGGCGTCACTGGTCGCAGACGGAAGGGTTCGCCATCGTGATGGCGCTCGACCGCATCGCCGGCCCGCACTGGAAGCGCCACGCCTTCGGCGACGGCGCGCAGACGGTGCTCGAGATGCTGGACGACGCGCTCGCGGCGGAATGACTGCCCGCGCTGGCCTAACGTCCCCGCACGATCGCCTCGACCGCCAGCCCGATGGCGAGGATCCTGCGGTCGCTCATCTGCGTGCCGGCGATCATCAGGCCGACCGGTGCACTCCCCGGCTCGTGGCAGGGAACCGAAAGCGCGCAGCCGTCGAACAGGTTGACGATCGAAGGGTTGCGCAGCATCCGCCCGTTCATGCGCAGATAGCTCGCGTCGTCCTTCACGGTCTCGGCGATCGTCGGCGCCGTTTCGGGCGTGGTCGGCATCAGCATCGCGTCGTAGCCGCTGGCAGCTGCGTTGATCGCGCTGACGAAGCGCCGGCGCGATTGCAGCAGCTCGATGTAGTCCGCCGCGCTGAACGCCTCGCCGGGGCGAATGCGGCTGACGACACGCGGGTCGTACTTGTCCGCCCCGCCCTCGATCAATCGCCGATGCCACGCGTAGGCCTCGACGATCGTGATCGCGCCGCGCGGGTTCACGACGGCGGCCTGCGCGAATTCGGCCATCGGCAGCTCGACGATCGTCGCGCCGGCACCTGACAGGCGACCGAGCGCCGCGGCGAACGCGCCGGCGACGGCCGGCGACAGCTCGTCCCGGAACACCGTCGTCGGCACCGCGAAACGCAGCCCGCTGACACGGGCTGGCGCCAGCACACCAGCGGGTTCGTCCGCCAGCACGTCGTCGATCAATGCGCAGTCAGCTACGCTTCTCGCGATCGGCCCGGCCGAGTCGAGCGTGAACGACAGCGGCAGCACGCCATCGAGCGGCACGCGGCGCGCGGTCGGCTTGAAGCCCACCAGGCCGTTCAGCGCCGCCGGAATGCGGATCGAGCCCCCCGTGTCGGTGCCGATCGCTCCCGCCGCCATGCCGTCGGTCACCGAAATCGCAGCGCCGGCCGACGACCCGCCGGGAATCCGCCCCGCGGCGCGATCGAATGTGTTCCTCGGAGTGCCATAGTGAGGATTGATGCCGAGGCCCGAGAGGGCGAACTCGGTGAGGTTGGTGCGGCCGACGATCACGGCGCCCGATCGTCGCAGTCGCTCGACGACGGTCGAGTCGCGTGTCGCCGGCGGCGTGCCGGCCAGAACCTTCGAGCCGCCTAACGTCACAACGCCGGCCTCGTCGAACAGGTCTTTGATCGAGATCGGGATGCCCGCGAGAGCAGGCAGCGTTGCGCCTCCGCGCCGCAGCGCATCGACGCGATCGGCGGCAGCGAGCGCCTCACTCCGGTGAACGAGGAGGAACGTCCGCGCGCCTTCCCCTTCCGGGTCGCTGATCGCCGCGAGCGACTGCTCGACGAGCTCCCGGCTGGTGACTTTCCGACTGGCAAGAAGATGCGATAGCTCGACGATCGTCATCATTGCGAGTTCCTTCCCCCGTTCGCCCCGCGCGAGAGCAGCTGCGACGCGCCACGACGCTGCGCTGCTGGCAAGTGCGAGCGCGCTCACGCGAGCGGAGTCGCACAGGAAATCTCGGCGGGAACGGTCCATGCCTCTCTACACGATCTCATCTGCCCGGTCGGCGCGGTGCGGATTCCGGTCGACGCTTCCAACGGCGGTGAACCCTACCGGCGGTAGCACGCCACCGAATGGTCACGATGCAGGCTTCAACGCCGCGCAGAATCCCTGCTTGTCCTCGGGAGAGACCAGGACTCGCCTGCTTCCGCCGCCGTAGCGAATCTCGAGACGATCGAGCGAGCTCGCCGGGGAGGCCGTCGGGTCCGTCGTCGGTTCGACGCTCGTGATGCTCGCCCGTGCGACCGTCCAGCGAAGCGGACCCGATCGAATGATGAGCTCGGAATCCGTAACCGTGTAGCGAGTTCCGAAGAACACCCAGAGGATCGCCGCTGTCGAAAGCGACAGAACCGCGGCGATCAGCCAGCGAGCCTGAAGCGCTGAGGAGATGGCGGCGCCGCCGATGGCGATCGCCGACAGGAGAATGACCACGGTGAGCCAAAGATCTCGTTTCGAGGAAAACTGTTGGATCATGTCTCGTCTCCAGGTGGGTCAGCTCGCCCAACGGCTGCCGCTGACCTGACGCGCTCATGAGCAGTTGCCCGGCCTCAAGACTTTTGGTCGCGGAAGTGTGCGGCGAGCGAAAGCAGATTCCCGACGATGAGGAGCGGGGCGAACGACTTCGTGTCGTCGGTCCTGAACAGGACCACTCCTGACGCCACGACGAACATTGCAGCGACGATCCGAAGCAGGCGGTTCATATGATGTTTCGATCCTGACCCTGGCGCCGGATTTCGGGTAGCGATACGGTTTGAACCGAGCGCCCCTGACGCGGCCGCGATGCTATCACGGCCATGTTCACGCCTTGGGCATTGGGGTCACAGCCGGACTATTAACTTTTGTCGGCCGAAAGAACGGGCCCTCTGCCGGGTGAGGGGATCAGCGCCGGGGGACGTTTGGCGTGAACAGCGTGAGCTGACTCGGGTCGGAGCCGGGGCCCGTCGAGGTCGCTGAATCGGCCGCGCTCTCGCCGCGCCGCACCGAGAGAACCGCCGACACGGCGGAGTTGATCCACCGGTTGCGCGGGACGCCCGCCAGGTCGCGATACGGGACCCTCTTCCTGGTGAGGAGTTCCGCAAGACGCTCGTCGATGGCGACCTGGAAGTCGTGGTCGGTATCACGTACGCCGTCCGACGACGGAAGCCCCGTGCGAGGGACCCTGAGAAGGAGACTGTAAGTCGAGATCCAGTCGTCGACGATCCGCTCAGCCGCCGCATTCGGCCCGGCGGCGTGGTAGAGGTATGCGTAGTTGTCGAGGACGCTCCGGTCGCAAACCGTGACCGCATGACGCGCCTCGACCTCGAGCTCCTTCGCGATCTGCGTATGGAGGATCCAGAGCTGCGCTTTGAGGCTCGTCTCCCGGTTGATCGGGAGCGGACACGAGCGAGCCACCTCCATGACAACCTCGACGTCGAGCCCCTGTTTCTTGAGCAGCGCCGCGAGTTCATAGCAGAGGGTCGTCTTCCCAACGCCGTGAGTCCCGATGAACGCGACCTTCACGGCGCGAAGGATATCAGAACTGACCCCCGACCCGGGGCCCTGCGTTAGTTAGGCGCCGATCGCCGGGGCAACTGCACCGACTCTCGCACGACTTCATGCGGCAGGTAGCTCGGCCGGGACTTGATCGTTCCATCCTTGAAGACGTACGGGCCCCATCCGTGAAGCTGGCCGGTGAGCGACGGATAGATCAAGGTGTACGTTCGACCGTCCGAAACGTAGTCAAATTCACCCTGCTTCCGGAGGCCCGCTTCGAGAGTGACTTCTGTAGCTGTCTCCGGAAACGAACCGAGGAGCTAAAGTTAATAGTCCGCCTGTGACCCCATCGCTGACGCAGACCGGGTAGCCCTCCGCCGACTCAGGCGGATCGGGCTTGAGATCGCAATCACTGGGAGTCCATTCGAAATTGGCGTCAGGACCGAGAGTCTGATTCAGCCAGATTTCGAGGGGCGTAGCCGGTGCTGCCGGATCTAGTGTAGTGATTCAACTACTTCTTGAATTATTCAACGCAACGCGGGCGCGACCGACTTTCTCGATGATCTTGTCTGCCTCGGCGGACCAGATGAAGGGGCGGGGATCACGGTT
>JBAZBK010000066.1:0-5304 GCA_041671505.1 Thermoanaerobaculia bacterium
GGACGACTCGGCGACGATCTTCGATGCGCTGACGGGCGACGTGCTCGTCGAGTACCTCAACTACCCCGGCACCGCCGACCAGATCAACGTCGCGCCGCGGATCGGAACGGCTGCGCCGCCGGCCACCACGACGACGACCGCCGAAGAGGGAGTGACTCCGCCGCGCGTCGACCACGAGCGGTGGAGCACGCATATTTTCGAGGGTTGCGCGAAGTAGAGAGACCCGACAGTGGATATCCAGCTGAAGGAGCAAGCGGGGGGACGCGTTCCCAACCGCCTGGCTGGTGATCTCTGAGCCGTGTTCAATTTCAGGAATCCAAACGAGCGGTACGCGAAGTTTCTTGCAAAAGGACGCCCGCGGCTCAAACAGCTCCTCGGAAGTTGGGGTCACAGCTTCTCTTGTCTGTTTACCTCCAGCCGCTCTACCGAACGTAGAGTAACGCCCCGCGAGTTTCCATCCCGAGGAGGTTTTCGGCCAATGGAGGCAATGGAGGGGTCACAGCCGGACTATTAACTTTGGACGTGCTGAGCTCGCTTTTCTCTCCAGGCTGCCTTCCTGGGTAGAAAAGTTAATAGTCCGCCTGTGACCTCAATGGTAGCTTACCTAACGCGATGAACGACACGACTTCACCACCGCAGACCCTGTGGCATTACACCAACGCTGACGGCCTCTTTGGAATCGTAAAATCCTCAAGGCTGCGATTCGGGGAGGCCCGCTTTCTCAACGACCGAACTGAGCGTACCTACGGACCCGCGCTGATCGACCAAATCCTCGAGGAAGAGAGGCTCGCGGACGACAGCGACGGCGCCGTCTCTTCAGTCGGGGGCGTACTGTACGTTTCGAGGCTTCCCGATCGGCTGCACCTCTGTTCCTTCTCGGAAAACGAAGAGTCGATCGGCCTTTGGCAGCGATACGGAGGTGACGGCAACGGTTATTGCATCGGCTTCGATCCCCGTCGCCTGGACGACGCGCTTGACCATGTCGGCGTCACCCGTACACGCATGATCTACAACGAAGCCGACCAGCGAGCGTTCCTTCGACAACAGGTTCGCAACGCCGTTGCCGAGTATCGGGAAGCCAAAGCAAAGGGCGGAGGCTCTGGGCCTTCCACGATCGAAGCCATCATGATCGTCGGGCACATCGACTGGGTTGCGTTCGCGCTGAAAAACCCGTTCTTCCATGATGAAGAGGAGTGGAGGTATTTCCTCACTCTCGACAACGAAGAAGATCCGGAGTTGGACTCTGGCGACGATCCGGACAACTACATCCGTGAAGATTTCGACGTGCGAGCGCCTTACATAAAACCGTTTGTGCTCCTGCCCGCTCAGCAGCATGGCACCCGCGCTAAACTACCGATTACATCGGTCATCTGCGGACCGCGTTTGAATTTCGAGCTGGCAGAACCGTCGGTCAACCGCTTTCTCCGATCTCACGGGTACGCTGACGTGCGTGTCGGGCAATCACGACTTGCGCAAATCTGGCGGTGACCATCCCGCCGGCCGATCTCGACCGCGCGTCACGGCTGTTGCGTGGGCGCGCGGAGAAGGAATGCGATACTGCGCGCCGCAACGGCCGCGCCGCGCTCGGTTGCTTCCAGCTCGATCGCTCCGCCCGCACTTCCTTGCGTTCGCTCGTTCGTCGCATGTGGCGCCGCCTAATGCGTCGCTCACGCCGACACGGAGCGCGGGGTCAAATTCTCGTGCGGTGAGTGTTCGGCGTGTTCGCGTTCCGCGCGGCGTAGCTCGGCATTAGGCGGACTCGGGACGCGTGCTCGTTCGGTCCGCCGCCCTGTCCCGCCCGTGGAAACGGCCGACCGTTAGGCCCGCTGCGCCGTCACGCTGCCGCGTGAGCGCTCCGTGCGGCGAGCGTTCGCTTCACGCCCACCCAATCCCCCTCGCTCTCTCCTCGCCGCACTCCGCGCCCGGCGCTGCCACCACCCACGCCCCCGCGCCGGCGTCGCAGCTCGGTTGCCGCCAGTGGTATCTCTGCTCACTCTCGGCTATAAACCTTTATTCGGAGAACGACTCGCATGGACGTACCGGCTCCTCCATTTCCCTTCGACGAATCATTCATCGACGCCTCTGGCAAACATCGGCGCTTCCGCATCGATGGCGATCCTGGGCCGCTCTGCTGGGTCCTCATCGCTCGAGAAATCGATCCGGATGACGAAGGATACGAATTTCAATCGTCTTCCGAATCGAATTGGGGACTTGCCCTCGGCAAGCTCCGCTCGAAAATCCGGCGGGAGCTTGCCACACGCTACCTCGCTCCCAACGCTGAATCGCCCGAGCTGCTTCACGACATCCTCCGCGGCTACATCTCGTGTGATCGCGCGGGCAAGGCGATTCTCGTGGTCGACGGCCGCGCTGTTTCCATCGAGCAGCTCGGCGAGGTCCTCGCCACGCACGAGGGCTTCACGTTTCAACTCACGATCACCGACCCTTCCGGCTGACCTTCTCTCAGCAGTTATGTTCTCCTCGGCCGTCGCAGGTGAGGCGTAGCGCCGATCGACGTCGCCGTCAAGGCGCTCCGCCCGCCCCTCCGCCTTGACCGCGCCGCCGATCGGCGCTTTGGGAATGGGTAGCGACGGCCGAGGAGCGACGTGGTTCTTGCCTCAGAGCTTCGCCGAAGTTAGCCTAACATCACGACAAAGCTCCAGAGGCCTGAGCCCGCTGCTCCGTCGGCCCTCGCTACCAATTACACCAGCGCCGGAGGGCGAAGGCGTCAAGCCGGCCGGGCGGCGGAGGGCTTGACGCCTTCGTTCTCCGGCGCTACGCATCCCGAGCGAGGGCCGGCGGCGATGATCGTGCAGATGTGAAGGACGGGAGGGCGGCACAACGAGCTGCGACGCCGGCGCCGGGGGCGTGGGTGGTGGAGGCGCCGGGAGCGGAGCGCGGCGAGGAGAGAGCGTGGAGGGGCGGGCGGGTGTGAAGCGAACGCTCGCCGCGCGGAGCTCTCGCGCGTCGAGCGCGACGGCGCTGCGGGCCATCACGGGAGACTCGCCGACGGGCCGGACAGGGCGGCGGACCGAGCGAGCTGCGCGTCACACGTCCGCCTAACGCCGAGCTACGCCGCGTGGTACGCGGACGCGCTGACCGTGCAGGTGCGAGAATTTGACCCCGCGTGCCACGTCGGCGTGAGCGAGTCGTTAGGCGGCGGCCACGAGCGAGGAGCGAACGGGCGAAAGGGTCGGGCGGTGGAAGCGACCCGATCGCGATTCCACATGGCTAAAGTACAGTTTCGAGGCCTGACCCCTGACACTCAAACCGACTTCGACTCGACCCACGCAAGGACACGACCGGAAGGGTCGCGTGGTGGAAACGATCGATTCGCGATCAATCACGGTTGAGACGCGGGCGGGAGCGCTGGCACGGCGCGTGCCCGCCCGCCTGCACGTGCCGTGATCAGCGCGTGGGCGGGAGTTGCTCAGGCTGTCCCACAGCGTCTATTTCTGAAGTGTGGCTTCGAGTTTCTTGAGGCGCTCCACGTAGGGTGCGCGAGATGTCGAGGCAAGAGGCGAACGATCAAGCAGCGCCAACCCCGTACGAACAGCGACGTACGCAGCGACCTGGTCGTGTTCGACAGACGAGAAGTACTGCGATAGGGAGTAGTAGACATCAGGGACACCGGGAAGGTAGCCAGGAACGTTCTGGCCCTCGATCGCCAGGGTGAACAGCACTCTCAGCATCAATTCGCGGTCCTCAGGACCGACCTGATTCTGCTTCGACTCCGTCGAAACGCGCAGCGCGTCGGCCCAACTCACGAGAAGATCACACGAATCTCCTAGGTCCCGTCTGGAGGCAACCGCCTTGGCGAGCGCGCTTTCGTAGTCGCCTCCAAGCATCGTGCTTTCGATGAGCCGCGCCAAGGCACGCGTTCGCTCGGATTCATCGGCGGGACATGCCCAGATGGCGACCGTCGGTACCTCGTTCGGCACTGCAGTTTGGTTAATCAGAACGTCAGCGGTTGAGGCGTAGAACGTGCTCAACGTGGCGTAGCCGAGCTTTGCGTAATGGTCGGAGAGTGCCCGCCGCGCCAATTGATCCTTTGGGTGGCGTCGCACCTCCTCGTGCAAAGCCGCGGCTACCTTGTCGGCGTGCGGTTCGAAGATCCGAGGATCGCGTCGCAGCGTCGTTGAATCGGCGTTCAAACAGGCCGGGGCGAACAACGCAATTGCCAAAATCACGATATGCCTTGCTGTTTTCGCGAACATCGTGTCATCTCCCGATCGGTTCGGTGATGCTCGGTGGGCAAAGGCATTCGTTCGAGCTGTGATCGAACGGTGCGACTGTGTGCTTCTCCGCATGGCTTGCGATGATCGGTTCCAGATTCTTCCAGCGCTCGATGTGAAACCACATCTTCGCTGAGGCGCTGTTTCCGCAGCAGGTAACAGTCCGTTCGAACTGTTCCCATCGATCGTAGGTTCTCAGCGCTCCCTGAATCTCGTACTCGCACAGACAGTTGACCCCGCCGTGGCCCTCAGGATGCTCGCTGCCTATCTCGAGCGGGCGTGAGTGGACTAGCCGCCAGAGCGATTGAGCGGAGCCTGAATCAATACGGTGAGTGACATATCTCCAGCTCTGTGAACAACCTGGAGGCACAGATCGCCGAGGATAAGTTGGGTTGTAGAGCTGGAGACCGAGCGGGTCGATGGCAGCGGTCGGGGCGTCCGTAACGTATCCGAAGAGATTGATGTCACCCCGAAGACCTAACGGGTCTGGTTGGGTGTACCGGCCCCAGCCCGACCGATACCAGCGGTACACGTTGTACCGTTCCTCAGTCCCCGTACTTCCGTCGAAGAGCCGTTCCTGCCCCGGGAACCTGAGCGGCTGGTCGTCCTTGGTTCCGTTCCGCATGGCGTAGACATTGCCGTATGGCTCGTACTCGGCGCGCCAGACGACGGCCTTACTGGAGTTGGTCTGGAGGAGCGGAGTGCCGAGGTGGTCAGTGAAGGTCCACTTCGTCTGCCCGTGAGTCCCCCAGGCGTCCTGCGCGACCGGTGCCCCCGCGAACCAGATCGCCTCGATACCTGCGCCGTTCTTGCCCGGCGCCTTGTACCCGAGCAACGAAAGGTCGGGAGCGTAGGTGTAGTGCTTCGTCGTGAGGCTCGAACCGGTGTGCAGCCGTTCGATCATCCGCACGCCGCGTCCGTCGTAGGCGAACTCGTAGTATTTGTCCCCGGAGGGAGCGTTCGGGCAGCTCTGCCCGACCGTGCAAGGCCGCAACTTCGTTCCCGACGCGCTGAGGTAGTCGAGATGCATCGAGTTCCTCGGCGTGTACCACCGCTACTCGCTCGGGCTCCC
>JBAZBK010000067.1:0-4738 GCA_041671505.1 Thermoanaerobaculia bacterium
TCGAGACGCTCAGCGTGCCGCCGCGCGGCATCGCCTGGATCGCGTTGCGCGCGACGTTCCAGAAGACCTGGCGGATCTGGTCGGGATCGCCGACGATCATGTACTTCGGCGGATCGAGCGCCCGCTCGATCGCGTGCTCCGCGCCGAGCTCGAGCGAGTTCGAGAGCAGGTCGAGCGTCTCCGAGAGGCTCGCGACGACGTCGAACTCGATCGCTCGCCGCTCGCTCGGCCTGACGAACTGGAGAAAATCCTGGATCGTCTTGTTAAGCCGGTCCGACTCCTTGAGAATGATCGACATCAGCCGCTGCTCCTGCGGCGAGAGCCTCTCCGACTTCTTCAGCACCTGGACCGATCCGGCGATCGCGGCGAGCGGATTACGGATCTCGTGCGCGATCCCGGCCGAAAGCTCACCCACCGCCGCCATGCGATCCTTCAGGCGGAGCTGCTCCTCGAGCCGCTTCACGTCGGTCAGGTCCTGGAAGATGATGCTGATTCCCGCGGGCTGTCCGTCGAGCGTGTTGAGCGGCGTGACCGCGTACCCGATCGTCACCGGCTCGCTGCCTCGGACGTAATTCTCCGTCTCGCCGCGCACCACTTTTCGGGTGAGCATGGCGTCACGCAGACGCTCCCAGTCCTCCTCCGGAAAAAGCTCGAGGTCGGCGAGCGGCCGCCCCACGAGCTCGACCGCGGGGCAGGCGAGGATCTCGCACGCCGACGGATTCGCGAACGAGATCACTCCCGACGGCGACACGGTGATGAGCCCCGAAGGGATCGAGGCGATGACGTTCTCGTTGAGGACCTTGAGCTGCGCGAGGCTCCTACGGTTGGCGTCGAGCTCGAGCGAGGTCACGCGCAGCTTCTCCGCGACGTACGAGGTCAGCAGCGCCGTCGCGTAAAAGCCGGCGAAGTTCGTCGCCATGTTCAGGTAGAGGCGGAACGAAGAGAAGGGGGTCATCGAGAAGAAACCCTGCTCGGGCACAGGAATGATTCCGTAGTATAGAAGATCGCCGAGCCCTGCGTAGAGGATCACGCACGCCGAGGCCGTGAGCAGGCCGCCGCGCCGGTAGAGAAGCATCGACGCGGTGATGATCGAAACGAGGTATAGAAACGAGAAGGGGGAATCGAGCCCGCCGGTGAAGTAGACGAGAAGCGTCTCGACCAGCAGATCGCCCGCGATCTGCACGGCGAGATTGAGCGCCCTGTCGAAGACGAGCGACGCGACGACGAGGTAAACGATCGTCAGCCCGTAGGTCAGCGCGGCGACCATGTAGAGGTAGTTGATCGGAAGAAGCTGATCGGTCGTGAACTGGACGATGAGAACGACCACGAGCAGCGTCGTCACAGCGACGATGCGTACCGCGATGAGCGTGCGGATCTCGGGGAGGATTCGGAACATCGTCAGGCGACCGGCCTCGAGCGGCCGGAGGCGCGCGGCGCCTCCGGCCTTCCCGGTTCGAAACGACTTGCGTCGCCGATCAGCCGACCTGACCGATCAGCGCGAACATCGGCATGTACATCGCAATGACGATGCCGCCGATCGCGACGCCAAGGAACGCGATCAGCACCGGCTCGAGCAGCTTCATGAGGCCGGCGACCGCGAGATCGACTTCGTCCTCGTAGAAGTCGGCGATCTTCGAGAGCATCGCGTCGAGCGCGCCTGTCTGCTCGCCGACGGCGATCATCTGAACGACCATCGAAGGAAAAACTTCGGTCTCGCCCAGTGGCTCGCTGATCGTCTTGCCTTCCTCGACCGACTTCCTCGTCGCCATGATCGCGTCTTCGACGATGGAGTTGCCCGCGGTTCTGGCGGTGATCTCGAGCCCTTCGAGGATCGGAACGCCCGACGAGGTCAGGGTCGCGAGCGTCCGGCAGAAGCGCGCCACCGCGATCTTCCGGAGCAGCATGCCGAGAACGGGAGTCTTGAGGAGCATCCCGTCGAGAACGCGCTTTCCCTTGTATGTCGCGTGATAGCGCTTGATGGCGATCCAGCCGAAGACCAGCACGCCGCCAATGAGCCACCAGTAGTCGTTGATGAAATACGAGAGCTTCATGACGAAGACGGTCGGTCCGGGGAGCTCGGCGCCGAGGCCTTCGAACAGGGAGGCGAAGACGGGAATGACTTTCCAGAGGATGACGAAGACGACGATGACCGCGATCGAGATGACCGCAACCGGGTAGATCATCGCCGACTTGACCTGCGAGTTGAGTTTGACCGCCTTTTCGATGTACGTCGCAAGGCGCTGCAGAATCGTGTCGAGAATACCGCCCGCCTCACCCGCGGCGACCATGTTCGTATAAAGGTCGGTGAAGACCTTCGGGTGCTTGCGCATCGCGTCGGCGAGCGTCGAGCCCGACTCGACGTCCTGCCGGATCGAGAGCAGCGCGCGCTGGAACGACTTGTTGTCCTGCTGCGAGCCGAGGATCTCGAGGCACTGTACGAGGGGAAGACCGGCGTCGATCATGACCGAGAACTGCCGGGTGAAGATCGCGATCGCCTGCTGCGGCACGCTGCCACCCCACTTGGGGAACGCGAGTTCCTTGCCCTTCTCCTTGACGGCCGTGACGATGATCTGCTGGCGCCGGAGCGCGGCGATCGCGGCGTCCTTGTTGTCCGCCACGAGCTGGCCGCTCGTATCCTGCCCGTTCTTCCCTTTGCCCTTCCATTCAAACGTAGGCATCTCCACCTCCCAATGGCGCGGGTCGTGCCGCGCCTTGCCAGCCCCTGCCGGCGCTCGTTACGAGGGCCTGGGCCTCGCTCCAGCTGCGGGGGAGCCCCCCGCCGGCTGCAGCGCTCCCGCGCCGCGCGAAATCATTTCCTGCAGCTCGTCCGGATTCGAAGACCGGCCGATCGCAGTGTCGAGCGTGATCGCTTTCTTGAAGTAGAGCGTGGCGAGCGACTGATTGAACGTCTGCATTCCGTACTTCGCCTGCCCCGTTTGCATCATGGAGTAGATCTGGTGAACCTTGTCCTCACGGATCAGGTTCCTGATCGCCGAGTTAGGCACCAGGATCTCCATCGCCATCGCGCGCCCCTTGCCATTGGCTCGCGGCAGGAGCGACTGGCAGAGGATCCCTTCGAGAACGAAGGAAAGCTGCGCGCGGATCTGCGGCTGCTGGTGCGCCGGGAAGACGTCGACGATGCGGTTGATCGTCTGCGCCGCCGAGTTCGTGTGGAGCGTGCCGAAGGTGAGGTGGCCCGTTTCGGCGATCCGGAGCGCCGATTCGATCGTCTCCAGGTCGCGCATCTCGCCGATCAGAACGACGTCGGGATCCTGTCGAAGCGCGCTCTTGAGAGCGTTCGCGAACGAGTGGGTGTCGGCGTGCAGCTCGCGCTGGTTCACGACGCAAGCCTTGTGCGAGTGAAGGAACTCGACCGGATCCTCGATCGTGATGATGTGCTCGTGCCGCTCCTTGTTGATCTTGTCGATCATCGCGGCGAGCGTGGTCGACTTGCCGGAGCCGGTCGGCCCCGTGACGAGCACGAGCCCGCGCGGCTTCTTGCAGATCTCTTCGACCACGGCCGGCAGCCCAAGCTCCTTGAACCCCAGGATCTCGTACGGAATCTGCCGGTAGACGGCGGCGACGGCGCCGCGCTGATTGAAGATGTTGCCGCGGAATCGCGCGAGCCCCTTGATGCCGAACGAGAGGTCGAGCTCGAGGTTCTCCTCGAACCTGTGCTTCTGCGCGTCGGTCAGCACCGAGTAGGCGAGCTGTTTCGTCTCGGGTGCCGTAAGAGGCGGCATGTCGAGCGGCGCGAGCTTGCCGTCGACCCTGATCTGCGGCGCGGAATTCGTCGTGATGTGCAGGTCGGAACCACCCCGCTCCACCATCGTCTTGAGAAGCTGATGCAGAGTCGCAGCCATCCCCGGGTCTCCTCAATCGAGGAACGCCGACAGACCGTCAGAGGACGGTTTCGCGGACGACTTCCTCGATGGTCGTGATTCCTTCCTTGATTTTATACAAACCGGAGCTTCTCAGCGTAAACATTCCGCTCTCGACGGCTTTCCGCTTCAACTCGATGGCCGACGCGCCCGAAAGGATCATCTCCCTCAGATCGTCGTTCATGGCCATGACCTCGACGAGTCCGACGCGCCCCTTGTAGCCCGTGTTGCCGCACTTGTCGCAGCCGCGTCCCTTGTAGACCTTGAAGGTGCCGATCTCCTCTTTCGCATAGCCGATGTTCATCAGCGCCTGCGCCGTGAGGTCGACCTCTTCCTTGCACCCGACGCAGATCCTTCTCACCAGGCGTTGCGCCGCGATCAGCTGAACCGAGGTCGCGACGAGAAACGGCTCGATACCCATGTTCATGAGGCGGTTGATCGTCGACGGCGCGTCGTTCGTGTGCAGCGTCGACAGCACGAGGTGGCCAGTGAGCGCCGCTTTGATCGCGATCTCGGCCGTTTCGAAGTCTCGGATCTCGCCGACGAGGATGATGTTCGGATCCTGCCGCAGGAACGACCGGAGCGTCGCCGCGAAGTTCAGGCCGATCTGCTCCTTCATCTGCACCTGGTTGATGCCGGGCAGGTTGAACTCGACCGGGTCCTCCGCGGTCATGATGTTGACCTCGGGGGTGTTGACCTTCGCGAGCGCTGAGTAAAGCGTATTCGTCTTTCCCGAACCGGTGGGCCCGGTGACGAGCACCATGCCCCACGGCTTGAAGATCGCCTCTTCGAACTTCGCCAGCGACTCGGGCTCGAAGCCGAGCTTGGTCATGTCGAGCCGCAGGTTGTCCTTGTCG
>JBAZBK010000068.1:0-4436 GCA_041671505.1 Thermoanaerobaculia bacterium
GGGGTTGCTTGCGCATCATGAGCGCCACCTCAATTGACGCCCATTATTATACTCACTAATACGGTTTGTTAATAGATTCTTATTTGGGCAACACGCCCTCACGCGTGGGGCTAGTCAGAAGTCGCCGCTGGCGCGGCGAGCACGCGCCGGCTGGGAGCCGGAGGAACTGCCGGCAGGGGTGCCGGCGCGCCGGGCCGCGCGCCGCGCTGACGCAAGACGCGGGCGGGGTCAGGTCGAAACAATGAAACATTTGCGGGCGAGCCGCACGGATGGCGAGTCGATCGAACCAGAGGTGGACGCCGAGTTCTTCAGTATTCCGATCTGCCCCCACCGGCCAATGGGCTTGAGTTAAGAACGAAACCCTGAACAACGAAACAGCCGCCAGCGAACGAGTCCGCGGGCGGCTCGAATGTGAACCTTAGAAGCACCCGCTGATCGCGTTGGTGTCCTGATACGGCGGGAACGCCTTGCCAAGCGGATTCGAGTACTCCTTCGAGTTGCCAGTCGCCGTGTCGGTCACGATGATCGTGACGCCGACGTTGGTGAGGCCGCCCGCGAAGACCCAGTAGCGGGAGTTCAAGGTGCAGCCATCGAGCACTTTGACGATCAACTCGACGTTTTCCTCGTTGAAGAACCAGAAGTAACCGGTGTCCCCACCGAGAGAAACGGCCTGGCCGGCACCGAGATCGTCGCTCGTCTGCCATTGGGCCTGGACGCGGAATCGGTCCTTGTTGAGGCAGAGCGTCGTTGCGTCGGGAATGCACGTGACATTCGTGTCGATCTCCTGGTGGCTGGTCCGAACGAACGGCACATCTTGCGGCACCTGCTCACCTTCAGCCACCTCGACCCACTCGGTCGGCGTCTCGAACGGCGGGAGCTCGAACGATTCGGCCGCAAACCCGGCCGCGGAGCAGGAAAACGCCTTCGTGTCCTGAATCGGCGAGAACGCGTCGCCCTGAATGTTCGTGTAGACCTTTACCTCTCCTGTCTGTTTGTCGGTCACCGTCAACTTCACTTCGATGTTGGTGAGGCCGGCGGCGAAGAGCCAGAAATTGCCGTTGACGCCGCAGCCGTCGAGCACTTTGGTCACGATCTCGACGTTACTGTCGTACTCGAACCAGAAGTACCCGGTGTCGTCCGTGATGCCAACCGGCTTGCCGACTCCCTTCGTCACGGCATCCGGTTTCGTCCATTCGGTCGTCACCTCAAAGCGTCCCTTGTTAAGGCAGAGCGCCATCGGATTGTCGTCGCAGACGCCGGTGTTCGCATTCACGACGTCGACGCTCTTCACTTCTTCATCGACGCAGATTCCGAGATTACAGCCGGCGCCGCTTCCGGGCTTAGCGACACTGAGCTTGACCTGATATGTTCCCGGCTCGGCGAACGTGTGCTGAACCTGCGCGCCGTTGGCCTTCGCGGTGCCATCACCGAACGTCCATTCGAAGCTCGCAGGCGTGCCCTGAGGGAGGACCGGGGTCAGGGCTTCTGATTTCCGCTCCGTCCGCTGGTGTCGTCGCGTCGCTGGTCGAATGCGACACACCGTGCGCGGGGTCCTTTGCCTCACGCCCCGAGCTAGGGAGCGTATCGCCGTTTCGTGGCCCCGGGGGCGCTGCGGCTGGTCTGTTGCGCCGCTGAAGCGGCGCGAGGTGGTTAGGGCAATCCGCTTCCCCCGCCTGAAGGCGGGGGCTACCGATGTTTCGCCGCTGGTGCGGCGAGCAGGTGCCGGCTAGGAGCCGGCGGAACAGCCGGCAGGGGTGCCGGCGCTCCGGGAGGCAGAGGGAAGCATCCGCTCCGGTCGAGCGTACGTTTCTCGGAGTGGGGGCCCGGGCCAGCGTCGCGGGCACCTTCGAACCGGAGGCGGGTCTACGCAGGATGACGTGACTTCAGGGGGAACTTCTCCGGGTGGCGGATCGATTCGATCGAGAGGTCGATGTCGAGATCGGGCCAGAAGTGTCGGGGGTCAGGCCTCGAAACTGTTCTTTAGCCTCGCCTAAAGTATAGATTCGGGGCCTGACCCCACCCGCGCGGGGTCGGAATGACACCCGCTTGCGGCAGGCATCCCTAACCGAAGGCCACTCGGTGCGACCCCGGGCAACGCGAGCGGCGGATGGGGGACCGCTCGCGCTGCCCGGCAGTCGTCGGGCACGTCAGTCGTGCTCGAGCTTGATGACGAGCGCGACATTTTCCATCGCGCTCTTCATGCCTTCCACCTCGACAGCGTCGCCGACTTTGATGGCGGCGATCGTGACGAGACTCTTCCCGTCGCGCACGACGGTCGTCGGCGTCACGCCGAAGGTGACGTCTTTGCCGTCGTCGTGGACGGTGATCGAGGTCGCCGAGACGGCAGTGACCTCGCCGCTCGCTTCAATCTCTGCGTCGTCGGACTCCGGAGTCTCGGCGTGGATCGCCAGCGCGACGAGCGCGCCTCCGCTGTCCTTCTCCGCCTTGACCTCGACGTCGTCTCCGACCTCGAGGTCGGCAAGCGCCGCCTCGGCGCCGTCCTTCCGGATGACGGTGTCAGGCGTGACGCCGACCGTCACGTCGCCGTCGTGCTCCGTCGTGACGGTGATCGACGTGTCCGTCTTCGACGCGATGACGCCTTCGATCTCGACGAAGGCGTCGTCCTCATCCTCCGTCTCAAGCCGGATCGCAATCGCCGTGAGCGAGCCGTCGGCGTTCGCGCGCGCGGCAATTTCGACCCTGGCGCCCGCGACGAGGTCGGCGACCGTTCCTGCGTGTTCGTCGACTTTGATGATCGTCTGCGCGTCGATCGTGACGGGGACGCTCGTTCCGTCCTTCTGCGTGATCGTCAGGACCGATCCGGCGACGCCGGACACGATGCCGTGGATCTGGAGCAGGTCGTGCTCCGAGTCTTCGACGCGGATGCGCACCGCCGCGAGGGTCCCGTCGGTCGCCGTCGTCGCCTTGACCTCGACGCGGTCGCCGACGTTGATCTGCACGGCCGGCAACGCGTGCCCTTCCTTCGTGATGATCGTGTCGGCCAGGATGCCGACGACGACGTCGACACCGCGCTTCGTGGTGATGGTGAGCGACGTCGCGGTCGAGCTCTTCACGGTGCCGTTGATCTCGAGCAGCTGGTCCGAGGCTTCGAGCTTGACGACGAGCGCCTCGAGGGTGCCGTCGGATGCGCGCTGCGCGTCGACCTCGACGCGCTGACCGGCGTGGAGGTCGGTCACCGCGCCCGGCTTGCCGTTGAGGCGGATCTCCGTGCCGGCCGAGAGGGTGAGTACGACATCGGATCCCTCGTCGGTGGTCACCGTGATCGCCGACGCGTCGACCGCCTTGATCACGCCATGAATCTCGATGTTCTCCGCCTCGGCGACGACGAGTAGCGCGAGCACGCTGCCGTCGGCACGCCGGAGACCGTGAACCTCGACCGTGTCGCCGACGACGAGGTCGGCAAACGACGCGACCGCGCCCTTGACCACGACGATCGTGGTGGCGTCCAGCGCGACCGTCGTGTCGCCTTTGGCGTTTCGGACGGTCAGCGTCGTTGTGGCGATTGTCTGGATCGCGCCTTCGACTTCGACGACGTCGGGCTCGACCTCGATCGACAGGGCGACGTTGGCGCCCTTCGTGTCCTTCGCGACGCGCACCTGGACCTCGCTCGACACGCTGACGGTGGCGGGAGCGTTCGCCGTCCCGATACGGGTCTGCGGGGTCACGATGACGCTGACGTCGCCCCCGCGGGTGCGGACGACGAGCTGCTTCGAGGTCTGAGACATCACGATGCCGTTGATCAGGTACGTCGGGCTCGCGCCGTGACGGCGGGTGCTGCGCGCGTTTGCGTCGGCGGCGGCAAGGGGGAGTGCCATCGCAAGGAGCAACACCGAAAGGAGAAGCGAGAGAAGGGGTGCGTTACGTTTCATGATTCCTCCAAAAAAAGAAAGGAGGGCGTCGGTACGCCCTCCTTGTTGAACTGGACGCGCTGCCGGTGCGGCCCGTCGCGTCGTTCTGGCATCGCCGGCTCGTCGCGCCGGCTGATCCCGCAATCTGTCTGCTACCACGTCATGACTGTCTCCAAAAACGAAACGCGGAGGACGTTGGTACGCCCTCCGCGTGAAACTTCGACCTGCATGCCCAGAGCCGAATCGGCCCGGAGTCGGTCTTATGTTTGTCTGTTGGCGGAATTAAATAGCACGGATTCCGGAGCGGGGCAAGTGAAGTTCTCGTAAAGGGTGTGAGGTTTCGCCGGGTACAGGCCCGGTGGCCTCGAGTTGGCATCGGGGGTCACATCGGGGGTCAGGCCAAATGGCCTTAAGTTAAGCAAGTTTGCAGCTCAACGGCTGTCATTCCGAGCGGCCCACTGCGCGCGCTGCAGCGCCTGAGGTAAGAAACTGAGTACGATGGTGACGGCGTGGCCTTGACGTGACCGTGATCGCTTTGGTGCTCAACGAGCCCGTTTCCGAGCTTGG
>JBAZBK010000069.1:0-2979 GCA_041671505.1 Thermoanaerobaculia bacterium
TCACCTCGCCGTCGCTGCAGACTGGCTCACCATCGACGACGAGCCCGCGATGTCCCTACGCCGTGCGGCCGTCGCCTACGCGGAAGCTCGGGCGCACTACTACGCGCTCGAGTACGACGCGGCCCGCATCAGCCTCTCGCGTGCGCTCTCCATCGCCCGCGTCGGCAAGGACGACATGCTCGCGCTCAGCTGCGAGGCGTTCTCTTCCGCGGTCGCGTTCTATCAGGACCGTTTTGCCGAGGCGGAGCGCATCGCCATCGCATGCGAGCAGCGCGCGTCGCTCGACGATCCGGACCTGGCGCGGATCGGCGCCGACGCGGCCCATCGCCTGGCCGAGCTCGCCGTGCTCAAGGGAGATCGTGATGGCGCCATCTCCGCCTGGGAGAGGACCCATCGGTTCCGGCTCGCGTCGGGGCAGGCGTGGCGCACGCGCATCGCGCACCTGAACCTCGGGGAGTCCGTGATGATCGCCGGCCGGCTCGACGATGCCGGCGCGATCCTGCACGCGATTCGACGAGAGGCGACGGCGGCGCAAGACGAGGAGGGGCTCGCTTGCTGTGTGGATCTCGAGGCGCGCCTCGCGTATCTGCGCGGCGATCCCGAGGGCGCGCGTGCGGCGATGGCGGAGCGGGCGCGTAGCATCGAGTCCACCGGCGACCAATGGCGCATGACGGGGCTCCTGGGGTTCCTGGGGCTGCTCTCGACCGAGCTCGACGCGGATGACGTGGCGACCCGCGCCGTCGATCGCTTCGTGGACGCGTATGCCAAGGTCCCGCACGACGAGGCGTTCACGATGCTCGCGATGGACGCGATGGTCTTTCGCCTGGAGGCGCGACGGCTCTCGGGGCCGGCCGAGCGCGTACGAGGCGCGATCCAGCAGCGAGCGCTGCGCGTCAGGGCGGGCTTCGAGCGCTAGCTCGCTCGACGTTTCGATCTCGCGTTATCCTCGCCGGATGGTGCGTCGCGAAGCAGACGAGGGCCGAGCCGTTGGGCCGGATGCTGCGCGCCGCGTCTCTTCATCGGGTGCAAGTCCCGTCTCGGTAAGCGCCGGCGCGCCGAGTAGCAGGCCCCAGGTACTCGGGAGAGATCCCGATGCCCAAGCGGGGCGTCGAAAGCCTGCGAAGCGGCAAGAGCCGCTCAGCGGGGAGCGAGCACACGGGCCGCAACATGAAGTGAAGCCTGCAGCCTCGACAGAGAAACAATCCGAGAGCCGAGCCGCTCATTTCACGGCGAAGGCAACATCGGGCGCGCCTGTACCGGAGCGTGCGTCCGATCTCGGCGGGGTAGGGGGAGCAGCACGTGTGCACGGAGAGATGCGGAACGCGAGAGACCCGTCTGCGCAGCGGTCGTCACCGCAGGCGCGTGCGTATAAGCCCGAGGCGAAGTCGCACGCGGCGCAGCGGGAGTCCGAGGGGGTAGTAGTACTTTCGATCGCGACGCCGCAGAACGTCGCGGGAGGGAAGGACCCCTGCGGTGGTCAGGTCGGAGGAGCAGGTAAGCGCGAGGGAATGGCCGCCAGGAGCGGACCTAACGACCCCGGCGGCCGTAGGCCGCGCGACGAAGTGCGACAACTGCGAAGACGACTGTGGGCCGCGGCCAAGCGGGCTCCGGATAGGCGCTTCCACGCGCTCTACGATCACATCGCGCGGAGTGACGTCCTCGCGGAAGCGTGGAAGCAGGTGCGCAGCAACAAGGGAGCGGCGGGCGTCGATCGTGTGACGCTCGTCGAGATCGAACAGCGCGGCGTCGGGATCTTCCTGGAAGAAATCGGCGAAGCGTTGCGCGAGGGAACGTACCGGCCGTCGGTGGTCTTGCGCCGGTACATCCCGAAGGCCGACGGAAAGAAGCGGCCCTTGGGCATCCCGACGGTACGGGACCGTGTGGTCCAGATGGCGGCGAAGCTGATGCTGGAACCGATCTTCGAGGCGGATTTTCTTCCGTGCTCGTACGGCTTCCGGCCCAAGCGGAGCGCGACGATGGCTCTCGAGGTCGTGCGCAAGCAGGGCAACAAGACTCATCACGTGCTCGACGCCGACATTCGGGACTACTTCGGAAGCATCGACCACGACAAGCTGATGAAGCTCGTCGCGCGTCGAGTCTCGGATCGCCGAGTGCTCAAGCTGGTGAGGCAGTGGCTCGAAGCGGGCGTGATGGAAGATGGAGCCGTGACGGGAACGACGCGTGGCACGCCGCAAGGCGGAGTCATCTCGCCGCTCCTGTCGAACATCTTCTTGCATGTGCTGGACACGCTGTGGGCTCGCCACGGCGCGAAGGACGGCACGCTCGTGCGATACGCGGACGACTTCGTCGTGCTCTGCACGTCGAGAGCGGCCTGCGGGCGGGCTGAGGAACGCATCGGGAAGATCCTGAGGCGCCTCGGTCTCGAGCTACATCCCGACAAGACGAGGAAGGTGGAGCTCTTCGACGGCAAGGAGGGCTTCGATTTCCTCGGCTGCCATCTGCGCAAGCGCCTGAGCGGTGCGATCTGGGAACAGGAGGGACGTCGAACGTACTTCCTGCACCGGTGGCCATCTGCGAGGGCGATGAAGCGGATCCGGCAGCGAGTGCGCGAGATGACTCCGAGCGGACGCTGTCACGTCGACACGTGCGACGTGATCGCCAACCTCAACCCCGTGCTTCGCGGCTGGGGCGAGTACTTCCGCACCGGGAACGCTGCCAAGCGATTCAACCAGCTCGACTCGTACGTGTGGCAACGCCTCCGATCGCTCCGCGTGAAGAGGAAGGGGCGACACCTGCGACCGGGCGAAGTGATGCGCTGGTCTCGCGACTACTTCCACGACCTCGGGCTCCATCGTCTGCGAGGCACCGTCCGCTATCCGGAGGCTGCGTAATGCCGCGTCCCGAGAGACCATCGGTAAGCCGTGTGCGGGAAATCCGCACGCACGGTTTGAAAGGGGGTCCTGCCCTTTCGTCGATGACCAACGTCACGTGAAAGGACAGGATCTACCAATGCGTTCG